>CAVRHN010000001.1:0-562536 GCA_963721025.1 uncultured Alphaproteobacteria bacterium
CGCGCGTGTGCTCGGCGCGGCGCTGCGGCTGGCTTATGTCGTGTCCGCGGCCATGCCCGGCGTGCTGCCGCGCACGCCGCTCGCGGTCGAGCGGCAGCGGCTGGCGCTGAGGCTACCCGGCGAATTCGCGGCGCTGTCCGGCGAACGGGTTCTAAACCGGCTGCGCGTGCTGGCGCGGCTCATCGGCCGTGAGCCGGTGATGCTGCTGGGGTGAGCCGACACTATCCGCGCTCGACCGCGGCCACCTTGCCCTTCTCGATCGCCAGCGCCAGCTTGCCGTGCTTGAGCGCCAGCGCCTTTTCGCCGAACAGCTCGCGGCGCCAGCCGGTGAGCGCGGGCACATCGGCGGCATCGTCGGCGGCGATGCGCTCGAGATCATCGACTGTGGCGATCACCT
Source organism: uncultured Alphaproteobacteria bacterium (assembly GCA_963721025.1). Classification (GTDB taxonomy): domain Bacteria; phylum Pseudomonadota; class Alphaproteobacteria; order Rhizobiales; family Xanthobacteraceae; genus BOG-931. The sequence goes on from CAVRHN010000001.1 coordinate 398, forward strand.
TGGCGGCAACGTGGTGGCGCTCCGAAATCATGCGCAACAGCACCTTGAGCAGCTCGACGACCGCGGCGCCGTTGGCCGAGGACTGCAGCCGCACCGGGCGCGGCAAGGTCTTCGGATCGCGCGCCAGCCCGCGCGCCACCGCGGCGACGATCGCCTCGCCCCAGCGCGAGCGTTCGAAGCCCTTGGGCAGCGAGCGCAGGTTCTTGAGCTTTTCGGTGGTCGTCGGCGCCTGCACGGCGATGTCGGCGATCGCGTCGTCCTTGAGCACGCGGGAGCGCGGCACGTCGCGCGACTGCGCTTCGCGCTCGCGCCAGGCCGCGACTTCGATGAGCACCGCAAGTTCCTTGGGCTTGCGCACGCGCGTCTTCAGGCGCTGCCACGCGTTCTCCGGGTCCATGCGGTAGGTGTCGGGCGACGTCAGCACCTGCATTTCCTCTTGCACCCAATCGACCCGGGCGCGCCGCCCGAGATCGTCGACCAGCGCCGCATAGACATCCCGCAGATGCGTGACATCGGAGACCGCGTAGGACAGCTGCGCTTCGGAGAGCGGCCGGCGCGTCCAATCGGTGAAGCGGTGCGATTTATCCAGCATGTCGCCGGTGATGCGCTGCACCAGCTGGTCGTAGGAGATGGAATCGCCATAGCCCAAAACCATGGCCGCGACCTGGGTGTCGAAGATGGGGTGTGGAATGAGCTTGGAGCGGTGCCACATGATTTCGATGTCTTGGCGCGCGGCATGAAAGACCTTCATGACTTTCTCGTCCGCCATCAGCGCGAAGAAGGGAGCCAGATCGATACCCGGCGCCAGTGCGTCGACCACCACCGCCTCGTCGGGCGAGGCCATCTGCGCCACGCATAGCAGCGGGTAGTAGGTGGTTTCGCGCAGGAATTCGGTATCGATGGTGACGAAGGGGTAGGACGCCATCCGCTGGCACGCGGCGGCAAGCTCGGACGTTGTCGTGATCGGATGCATTGCAAATGTGATAGCCGAAACTAAGACTCTTGTCGCCGGACAGTGTTGGTCACTTGCTGCAGGGGTGGCAACACCGCTGCTGAAATGGGTGCGAACCTAATCGTGTTCACGCTCAATTTCCGCGCACGCGCCCCATCATGATGAATTCCCAGGGGCTCGGCATGGCGCCGACCGGCACTTCGATGAGGGTGGGTCCGTCGCGGTTCGCCAAGGCGCGCCGTAACGCCGGCCGCAATTTGTCCGGGCTGTTGACGCGCATGGCGGTGGCGCCAAAACTCTCGGCGAAGGCGACGAAGTTCGGATTGGCGAGATCGGAGGCGATCAGGCGGTTGCCGAACCGTTCCTCCTGGATGCGGCGGACGTTGCCGAAGGCGCCGTCATTGAAAACCAGCGTTACCAGCGGAATGCGGTGGCGTATCGCGGTCGCCATCTCGCTCGCGGTGAACAGGAAGCCGCCGTCGCCGGTAATGGATAGCACCGGGACGTCGGGGCGCGCGTGCTGGGCGCCCAGCGCCGTGGCGAATCCCCACCCGAGATTGTCCTGGTAGCCTGGCGACAGGAAGGTGCGCGGCTTAAAAACCGGAAACGCCAGACGCGAGACGAATCCGACCTGCGTCACCTCGTCGACGAAAATGCCGTCCTCCGGCAATTCGGCGCGGATGGCCGCGAGATAGCCGAGTTGCGGCCGGAGCTTGGCGAGGCGCTTGTCCATGCGGGCTCGGCGGTCCCGCATGTCGTCCGCCCGCGACGCCCGCCGCGCATTGTGCGCCGGCAGGACCTCGAGCAGGCGCCGCAATATCGGCGTCGCCAGGCCGATCAGCGCTACCTCGGGCCTGGTCAGGCGTTTGGGCTCCTCGGGATCGGCGTCGATGCGGACGATGGCCAGGTCGCGATCAGTTCCCCAATGCAGCACCGGGTAGTGCAGGTGGGAGCCGACGGCGAGCACCACGTCCGCCTCGGCCCATAAATCGCGGCCGAGCGGCAGATTGACGGCGAGTGGGTCGCGATCGTCGATCACGCCGCGGCCGCGCCGATAGGACATAACGGGCGCCTGCAGCAGATGCGCCAGGCGCGTCACCTCGCCGGAGGCGTCCTGCGCGCCGCCGCCGGCCACGATGAGCGGTCGCTTGGCGGCGCCGAGGAGCTTCGCGGCGGTCTTGATGGCGTCTTCGTCGATCGGCGCCGCGGCGGCGGGAAGCGGCGCTTGCGGCTCCACCGGGCCGGAGCGGCCCCAGACATCGATGGCGCACTCGAGCGCCGCCGGACCGGGACGGCCGACGAACATGGAGCGGATGGCCTCGGCAATCAGGCGCGGCGTCTCGTGTGGCGCGCGGATGCGCTCTGACCAGTCGACCAGCCGCGCGATGATGCCGGCCTGGTCGCGGATTTCGTGGAGATGCGACAGGCCGCGGCCAATGGCGTGCTGCGGAATCTGGCCGATAAGCGCCAGGACCGGCGCGTTCATGCCATAGGCGGTAAGAAGCGCCGCCGCGGAGTTGAGGAGGCCCGGTCCGGGCACCACGCAATAGGCTTGCGGCCTTGCCGTCGCCAGCGCGGCGCCGAGCGCCAGGTAGGCGGCGCCCTGTTCGTGCCGGGTGTGGATCGTGCGGATTTTGGCGGCGCTGTTGGTGCCGCCGATGGTTCTGGCGAGCGCGTCGAAGAAGTCATCGTTGTGCACGCCGGGCAGCACGTAGATCGTATCGATCCCATGGGCCGACAGGGCGGCAACGGCAGCCTCGCCCGTGGTCATGCGGCGACTGCCTGTGCCTGCCCTTGTGGTTCGTGCCTTGGCCATAGGAGGACCTATCTTGAGCGTCACGCGCGAGAGCCGTTGATAGCGGCGGCGCGGCGCCAGCATGCGTCGCCGGACCGAGCCCGGCAATGAGGAAGTGGCGCCGCGCGCGCCTTGACAAAGCCCTTCTCGCATGCGCTTTCCGCGTTCCGGCCGAACCAGTAGCCAAGAGCAAAATCAGGCAAAACATGCACCGCTATCGCAGCCATACCTGCGGCGCGCTTCGAGCGAGCGACATCGGCAGCGAGGTGCGGCTTTCCGGCTGGTGCCACCGCATCCGCGATCATGGCGGCGTGCTGTTCATCGATCTGCGCGACCATTACGGGCTCGCCCAGGTGGTGGCCGACCCCGACAGCCCGGCCTTCAAATTGGCTGAGACGCTGCGCTCGGAATGGGTGGTGCGCATCGACGGCAAGGTGCGGCGCCGCCCGGACGGCACCGAAAATCCCGACCTGCCGACCGGCGCGGTCGAGGTTTACATCCGCGAGATCGAGGTTTTGGGCCGTGCCGCGGAACTGCCCATGCCGGTGTTCGGCGATCAGGAATATCCCGAAGAGATCAGGCTCAAATACCGCTTCCTCGATCTGCGCCGCGAGCACCTGCACCGCAACGTCATGAAGCGCGGCGAAATTATCGATTCGCTGCGGCGGCGCATGAAGGAACAGGGTTTTTTCGAATTCCAGACGCCGATCCTCACCGCCTCGTCGCCGGAAGGCGCGCGCGATTATCTCGTGCCGTCGCGCCTGCATCCCGGGAAATTCTACGCGCTGCCGCAGGCGCCGCAGCAGTTCAAACAGCTGATCATGATCTCCGGCTTCGATCGCTATTTCCAGATCGCGCCGTGCTTTCGCGACGAGGACGCGCGCGCCGACCGCTCGCCCGGCGAGTTCTATCAGCTCGATCTGGAAATGAGCTTCGTCACCCAAGAGGACGTGTTCGACGCGGTCGAGCCGGTTATTCGCGGCGTGTTCGAGGAGTTCGGCGGCGGCAAGCCGGTGACCAAGGACTTCCCGCGCATCACTTACTATGACGCGATCACTAAGTACGGCACTGACAAGCCGGACCTCCGCAATCCGATCGTGATGCAGGACGTATCGGATATTTTTCGCGGCTCGGGATTCAAAGTATTTGCCCGCATTCTTGAAGCCAGCGATACGGCAGTTTGGGCGATCCCGGCGCCCGGCGGCGGCTCGCGGGCGTTCTGCGATCGCATGAATTCCTGGGCCCAAGGGGAGGGCCAGCCTGGACTCGGCTACATCATGTACGGAAAGGGTCTTGAGCCTGGTTCTGTCCGCGAAACAATCGTTGAATCAATTGAGGAACTTGGAGGCAGGGTTGATCGCGCACGTGAGGGCCAGCGGGTAAGTGGCAGAGGGCCGATTGCCAACAATCTCGGTCCGGAAAAGACTGAATTGCTTCGGGCACAACTCGGCTTGAAGCATGGCGACGCAGTGTTCTTCGTCGCGGGGAAGGACGTTGACTTCATACAATTCGCGGGAATAGCGCGTACCAAGATTGGAAATGAACTCGGGCTCATTGACAAGGATCGATTTGAGCTCTGTTGGGTCGTCGATTTTCCGATGTATGGCTTTGATCCGATCGAGAAAAAGATTGAATTCTCGCACAACCCGTTTTCGATGCCTAATATGGACATGGATGAGTTTCTCGCGCTCGATGCGGAGTGGGAGAAAGTCAAGCATATAAGGGCAATCCAATACGACATCGTCTGCAACGGCGTGGAACTGTCGTCCGGCGCGATCCGCAATCATCGTCCCGACGTGATGAAAAAGGCCTTTGCCATTGCCGGTTATGATGAAAGCGTGCTGGCGCAGAAATTCGGCGGCATGCTGCACGCGCTCTCGCTCGGCGCGCCGCCGCACGGCGGCATTGCACCGGGCATCGACCGCATTGTGATGCTGCTGTGCGGGGAGGAGAACCTGCGCGAAGTCGTGCTGTTCCCGATGAACCAGCGCGCCGAAGATTTGATGATGGGAGCGCCGGCGGAGGCGACCCCCAAGCAATTGCGCGAGCTCCACATTCGTGTGGTCAAGCCGGGCCCGGCATAAGCCGGCTGCTTGCCGTTTCGCCGCCCGGATCTCCGGTCCCAACATCATTCCGCCGCCGCCGCGATCGGCGCCCCGCATAGCGCTGCGATCATTTCGCCGAACTTTGCATGCATTCTTTTGAATCGCATCAGCCGCAGAATGAGGCGTAACTCGCCCAACACTTCGAGCGAGAGCCGGGTGGCGCAGCCGAGCGCGCTCGCGATCGCAAACGCCTTGCGCTCGTCGCGCCACCAGCGCTCGACCGTAGCGACCGCGGCGTCGAGGTTGCGGCCCCGAAGCAGGGCGGCCCGCGCGGAAAAACGGGCACGCGTGGCCGGGTGATGTGGCCCGAGCCGGATCAGCCGCTCGACCCGGATTTTGAAGGCGTTGATGGTTGCGGCTTCGTCGAAGGCGGCGCCGATCTGCGCCAGCGCCACCGCCATCGCCGGCGTCGGTCCGACCCGTGCCGCCGCGGCAGCGCGACGAATGCGTTCACTGTCGCGGTCCTGCCGCGGCGAGCGCGCGGCAGTCAAAAGGTCGGCGAGTGTCATCGCTGGGCTTGGGTTTGGGTTCGCCGCGGCGGTCACGGCAGGCATGCTCACGGCAATCGTTCCGTAACTGAACCTAGGACGATTGTCAAGCTGTAGTTACCGTATCGGGGACGCTCGGCGAATCACGATTGCTCGCGACGTCTGCCGGGTCACCGCGGCAAGGTCACACCCGTTGGGGCCGATTCGACGTAGCTTGGTCTGGAAAAGGGAGCGCGCTCTCTCAGAACAATTTGAGGCAACAGAGCACCTTGCCGACGACTTCGAGCTCGCTAAGCGGGGTTTCTTCGCTTGGATGATTCGGATTGTCGGAGATCACCTTCACCCGCGTCGGCCGCGACGAGCGCAGGACTTGCAGCCGCTTGACGACGATGCACTCGAAAGTGTCGCGAATGGCATAAAGCCCGTCCGGCGTCGGCATCTTGTGGCCGGTATCGACGATGACGCGCTCGCCGGAGACGATGGTCGGCGCCATGCTGTCGCCGGTGGTGTCGAGGACCAGAAGGCGGCTGGGCGAGGAGTGCAATTGCTCGCGCACGTAAGCCTGCGGAAACAGCCAACCTTCGGCCTTCAGCGGGTCGGCGTGGCGTCCGTCCTTGCGCACTTCGCGCGCCGGCACGCCGCCGCCGCCGAGACCGGCGCGGGTGTCGAGTTCCGGCACCTGCCCGGGCGAGGGGCCCAGCGGTTCGTCGTGTGCGGCCTCTTCGCGCAGCACGTCGCTTGATTCGATGTGGCTGCCGGGGGTGCCGGGGAAGCGTCCCCAAAGCAGAAGCTGCTCCGGCGTGTAGCCGAGCACCGCGGCGAACGGCTTGAGATGGTCCAGCCGCAGCCTGATCTGGCCGTTCTCCAGACGCGAGAGCTGCTGTTTGGAAATCCCCGACCGCTTGACCAGTTCGGTGCGCGACATGCCGCGCGCTTCTCGCGCGTAGTACAGCCCGGTCATCTGCTTACTGGGTCGGGTGCGGCGTGCCATGCGATTATTGTCACCGATTCCGTTTATAACGCCTAGCGTCTAAAACCGTGACTTGACTGTCCCGTTTTGCAGGACTATATCATAAACGGTGACGCAAGATAGCCGCCTGATTGGCCGGCGATGCGACATCTAAAGCCTTTCCAGACTGACCGGCGCTCGCACGCGGCGGGCGGACTCCGCGGAGTTGACAGTCGTGCCAACTGAATCATGGACCATCGAGCAAGTTGATCTCTTGAAGAGGCTGTGGAGCGAAGGCCTGACAGCCGCCGCGATTGCCGCCCGCCTCGACGGCCTGTCGCGCTCCGCGGTGCTGGGAAAAGTCCATCGGCTTCGGCTGCGCACGGACAAGGCCGCGGCGGCGTCGGCGGCCAAAGCGAAGTCCGCCGAAGAGGGCCGCGCCGAAGCGGCGCCGGCGCGCCGGCGTCGCGGCAGCCCACGCCGCAAGCACCCGCAGGCCGCGCCGACGGCAGTCCGGTAGCATAAGACGCTGTTCGAATTGACCAACAAGACCTGCCGGTGGATCGTCGAAGCAACGGTAAAATGGGTTATCAGTTGGGCCTGGTCACACCTGCACTGAGCGCCATCACGCGCCGTCAATAGATGGAATGCCAAATAGGAGCGCGGCCGGCGTGTCGGTGGTGCGGTCACGAGCGCAGGCGTCTATTTGCTTCGTTATGCGCGGGAGGCTAGTTGGCGTGAAGACAACCGCCGCGCCTCGAATGGCGATCAGACCTACCGCATTGTTGGTCTAGCAATGAAGCGCAAGCCGTCTGTGGATTTCATGCTACTGGCGGAGACATCACGCAGCGCAGTGAGGGCCGACGCTAATTGGTCCTTTATTTCTAGCCCGAAGGTCTGCTACCTTGGGTTGGTAGGAGGAAATAATGCCAACACTCAAGGAATTGGCTGATTTGGTCGGCATGCAATTTAAGAGGCAAGCAAATGCACAACATCGAGCTTCTTTATTCGTCAAAATTGTCCTTATAACCCTTGGCGCTGCTGCCGCTGCAACTGGATTGGCCGTCGATTTGGCTGCAGCCAACGGCGAATGGTCCTTTTGGACTGTTGGCGGTATCGCAGGTACTGCTCTCGTGGCTATTGGTGGCGTCTATGTTCTAATCACCGAGCGAGACGTTTCCGAGACACTCAATGTTGCTCGCGAGGCGGTCGAAAAAGCTCGTGAGTTTGAACAAGAAAAAATTGAGTTCGAAGCAAATACAAATTGGCTTAGTAATGAAGTACGGCGCGGGCTTGAACTTTATAATTCAATGGACGTTATGCGCGGAGAGGTGGTCCCACTTCCTAAGACAGCCGGTTAAGGTGGATTCGCCGATACAGAGGACGAACCATCATGAGGACGCGGAGACGGTTTTCGGCTGAGTTCAAAGCCAAGGCGGCGCTCGAGGCGATCAAGGGCCACGAAACGGTCGCAGAACTGGCGAGCAAGCACGAACTGCACCCGACCCAGATTGCTGCCTGGAAGCGTGAGGCGGTGGAGAAGCTGGCCAAGGTGTTCGACGAGAAGGGCAGCGCGCGCGAACAGAACCGCGACGCCGAGCTGACGAAGCTTCATGCCAAGATTGGTCAGCTGGTGGTGGAACGGGATTTTTTGTCGAAAGCCTTCGATCGCTGAGCCTGGATCGGAGGAAGACGATGATCGACCCCGGTCATCCACGGCTCTCGATCGTACGCCAGTGCGAGCTGGCGTCGATCAGTCGCTCGACATTCTATCGTAAGCCGACGGCGGAGAACGAAGCGACGCTGGTGTTGATGCGTCTCATCGACGAGCAGTTCCTCGAGACACCGTGGTACGGCTCGCGGCAGATGGTACGGCATCTGCGCCGCAACGGCTGCTGTGTCGGGCGCCATCGTGTCCGTCGACTGATGACCAAGATGGGCTTGGCGCCGATCTACCAACGCCCGAAGACCAGCGAGCGGCATCCGCAGCACCGGACATGGCCATACCTGCTTCGCCATCTGACCATCGACCGGCCCAACCAAGTCTGGTGCGCAGACGTGACCTACATCCCGATGCGCAGAGGCTTCCTATACCTGGTCGCGGTCATGGACTGGTTCAGCCGCAAGGTTCTGGCATGGAGGTTATCGAACACGATGGATGCTGACTTCTGCGTCGCGGCGCTGGCGGAGGCGATGGTCCGCTTCGGCAGACCTGAGATCTTCAATACCGATCAGGGCTCGCAGTTCACCAGCTTTACCTTCACCAACACCTTAAAGGCTGCCGACATCCGCATCTCGATGGACGGCCGTGGCCGCTGGATGGACAACGTCTTCATCGAGCGGTTATGGCGATCGTTGAAGTACGAGTGCGTCTACCTCAATGCCTTCGAGACCGGCAGTGAGGCACGAACAGGGATCGGTCGGTGGATCGGCTACTACAATGCCGATCGACCCCACTCGGTCTTCGGCGGCAGGACGCCCGACGAGGTCTATGCTACGCAGGCAAACGAGGAGAAATTGGCGGCGTAATCGAACCCAGAATCCACCTTAGCCAAGCCGCCATTCTGTCCCGTAAGGTGGGACCACCTCTCGGCTTCATCGAGCAATCGCTCGGGCTGCCCAATGTATCCGTTGCTGGAATAATTCAGAACTTTCTGATTGGTGCTCAAAGTTCTCTTCATGTGGCTTTTGATTTCGAAATCGGAGACACGTGGACAATTTGCATTTACGAGGCGAGACGAGATAGAGAATCAGGTAAAGTGATGTTGCACTGTGTGGCCCATGACCGTACGATTCAGTGCAGGCTTGATACCGCACGAATCTGGCAAGAAGGTAATGGCGTCGTTGGGGTCGCCTACTCCAAAGCCGCCGAAATCATCGTGCCGGACATGTATGCGCCCGAACTCGGCACAACTTTCGACCTGAAAGAAAACGCCCGAGATCACGACAGGCAAAGGTATCATTCAATGGTTGCAGTCCCTATCATGGTGGGGAGCGTCAAAATTCCGTGGGGGGTTGCTGTTGCAACCTCAAACCGACCACACCACTTTCATGATGAGCCGGTGGATGGCGTACCGACTTCAGAGGCAGCTCGTGCTGTAGCCGCGATGGCTGGATTGGCCGTAAGAGCACTCGCCAAGCCACCTAATTTGGAGATAGCATTAGGTTCGACCAGCGAGCCGGCGCCCGGCGGCGGTCATCATGGCGACAAAATAAGGCCAGAAAGTTGAGGCAGATCAAGGAACTGTGGTTTGGGGAGGGACGTTAATGCTTCATAGAGACGACAATGCGAGGATGCGATGAGCGCACTGGAAAAAATTGCGATGACGCCATCGCCTGAAGCCGAACTTGCACGCCAGATCGAGGAACTTATCCGTAAGCTGGCGAGCGGCGCTGCCGATGATAACGATCTTCAGATCTTACACGAGCTTCAACGGCGACGTGTTGAGATGATGCGCCCGAAGGTTCTTCAGAGGCGCGTCCCGGCCTAGCAATCATTAAGCCGGCTTGATACTCCACCGCATCGGCACACCTTCCCCGATCGCACGGATGCTATCGCCTTGATGCTGCCGCATGGATGTCTGCACAGCGGCAGCAAGGTCGCGAACCGCCTTTGGCGTGGCGTCACGGACATCTATGGCGGCCAATAGCCGCAGCGTGATTTCTGGCGACGTAAGCGGTTGTTGTTGGGCCGTTCGGAGCACGTCCAGGGCATGGCGTAGCAGCGTCTGCCCAAGGTTTCGCCGGGCAGTGCCGCATTGCATGGCACAGGTGTCGGTTCAGAGCAAAATACCCAAACTAATCAATAGGCTATCGGCTGGCACGCCGCTTGCTGCACCACGGCAGGATAGGAGTCTTGGTCGGCCGATGGCTTCGCGCAGACGTCTCGGCGGCCACCAGCCAAAGGGATCCGGGACATGGACTACGTCAAGCCCGCGGACGTCGCCTCCGCCATGGTCAATGCCGGGCGCACTAAGCTCGCGCTGGCGCCGCTCGACCTGATCATCCGCGGCGGCCTTGCCGGCGCCATCCTCGCCGCCGCGACAAGTCTCGCCATCACCGGCACGGTGCAGACCGGCCAGCCGCTGGTCGGCGCGCTGATTTTCCCCGTCGGCCTCATCCTCATCGTGTTGCTCGGCCTCGATCTGGTGACCGGCAGCTTCGGCCTGTTGCCGCTGCCGTTGATCGAGAACGACACCGACAGCAAGAGCATGCTCGCCAGCTGGGGCTGGGTATTCCTCGGCAATCTGATCGGCAGCGTCGTCTATGGCGGACTGCTGGCGATCGCGCTGACCAATTTCGGCGCCACTGCGCCGGTCGGGGTCGCGGCAAAGATCATCGCCATCGCCCAGGCCAAGACCACCGGCTACCAAGCGCTCGGCTATGCCGGTCTCATCACCGTCTTCGTCAAGGCGATACTCTGCAACTGGATGGTCTGCCTCGCCATCGTCGCCGCCATGACCACCTCCTCGACGATCGGCAAGATCGCCTGCGCCTACATGCCGGTCTTCATCTTCTTCGCGCAGGGCTTTGAGCACTCCGTTGTCAATATGTTCATCATCCCGACCGGCATGATGATGGGCGCCAAGATCAGCATCGCGCAATGGTGGCTGTGGAATCAGATTCCGGTCACGCTCGGCAATCTGGTCGGCGGTTTCGTGTTCACCGGGCTCGCGCTCTACATCACCCACAGGCCACGCACGGCCGCGCCCGCGCCGCTGACCGCACCGACGCGGGTACCGGCTGAATGAGCGGCACCGACCTCAAACCCGTCGCGGCGGGGCAGGGCGGCGATTTCGAACCGGAACAAAAACGTTACCTGGAAGGGTTCGTCGCCGGGGTGCAGATCGCCAAGGCGGCAAAAAGCGTCGCCGGCGCCGCGGCGCCGGCTGGCGCGTCGCTAACGCCCGAGCCGACCGGCCCGGACGCGGCGGCGCTGCGGGCGCAGAACCGGGTACTTGCCGCCGGCAAGAAACTCTCCGATCCGGAAAAATTCAAACGCGAGCAGCATCCCTTCGACACCTATGAGCGGCTGAAGGAGTACGCAACCAAAGGCGAATATCCGAAACCGCCGGACAATTTCCGCTGGCGTTTTTTTGGCCTGTTCTACGTCGCGCCGAACCAGAACTCCTATATGTGCCGGTTGCGCATCCCGAATGGGATCGTCAAGGCCGCGCAGTTCTTCGGCTTGGCCGATCTCGCCGAGCGCTACGGCGGCGGTTACGCCCATGTGACGACGCGCGCCAATATTCAGATCCGCGAGGTCGAGGCCCACAACGCCGTCGCCATGATCGAGGCGATCCAGGATCTGGGGCTGTGCTCGCGCGGCTCCGGCGCCGACAATATTCGCAACGTCACCGGCACGCCGACCGCCGGCATCGATCCGCAGGAACTGATCGATACCCGCCCTTATGCGCGCGAATGGCACTTCCACATCCTCAACGACCGCTCGCTCTACGGGCTGCCGCGCAAGTTCAACGTCGCCTTCGACGGCGCCGGCAGCATTCCGGTGCTGGAGGACACCAACGATATCGGTTTTCAGGCGGTGCAGGTGAATGACGGCTTCGGCCTTACTCCCGGCGTCTGGTTCAAGCTCTGCCTCGGCGGCATTACCGGGCATCGCGATTTCGCCCGCGACACCGGCGTGCTGGTGCAGTCGCAGGACGCGTGCAAGGTGGCGGATGCGGTGGTGCGCCTCTTCATCGATCACGGCAACCGCACCGACCGCGCCAAGGCGCGGCTGAAATATGTGCTCGACGCCATGGGCGTCGAGAAATTCCTCGGTCTGCTCGAGGAGAAACTCGGCCACCGGTTGGACCGCGCCGTGCCCGGCGCCGTGGCGCCGCGTCCGGTATTCGACCGCGCGGCGCATCTCGGCATTCATCCGCAAAAGCAGCAAGCGCTGAACTGGATCGGTGTCGTCGTGCCGGTCGGGCGCCTGTCGGTCGCGCAGATGCGCGGCCTTGCCGAGGTTGCGCGCGACCTCGGCGACGGCGATCTGCGGCTGACGGTTTGGCAGAACCTTCTGATCTCCGGCGTGCCAACTGAGAATGTATCCGCGGCCAAGGAACGGATCGAAGCGCTCGGCCTCGCCATCGAAACCAACGCCATCCGCTCCGGCCTCATCGCCTGTACCGGCAACACCGGCTGCAAGTTCGCCGCCGCGGACACCAAGCGCCATGCCGAAGAGATCGCGCGCTGGTGCGAGACGCGCGTCGCCCTCGACACGCCGGTGAACATCCATTTGACCGGCTGCCATAATTCCTGCGCGCAACACTTTGTTTCCGAGATCGGCCTCTTGGCTTGCAAGGTCCAGGCAAACGAGGACGCCGATCCGGTCGAGGGCTATCACGTCTTTGTCGGCGGCGGTTTCGGACCGTACGCGGCGCTCGGCCGCGAACTCTATCGCGACATCGCCGCGCAAGAAGCGCCGCGCACGGTCGAGCGCATCTTGAAGGCTTATCTGGCGCATCGCGCCTCTCGCGAGGAGAGCTTCCTCGCCTTCGCCCGTCGCCACGAGATCGACGCGCTGAAGGCTATGACCGACCACGAGGCCGCCGAATGAGCATGACGCCGCGGCCGCCGATCCCGTCGTTCATTCCCGAAACGGCGCCGTTCACGCCGGAGCAGCGTACCTGGCTCAGCGGACTGTTCGCCGGATTGTTCGGACTTGAAGAGAGCGTCACGCCGCTCTCCACCGCCGACGCCGCCAAGCTGCTGGCGGGATTGCTCGATGGCAGCGCGGGCACGCCCGCGGAAGAAGACGATGGCGCCGATGACGGAGTTCCCTGGCACGATCCGGCGATTCCGCTGGCCGAGCGCATGAAGCTCGCCGAAGGCAAGCGGTTGCCGCGGCGGCTGATGGCGGCCATGGCGCAGCAGGATTGCGCTCAGTGCGGTTATAACTGCAAGGACTACGCGGACGCGCTGTTCGCGCAATCCGAAAAGCGGCTGAACCTCTGCGTGCCGGGAGGCAAAGACACCTCCCGTATGCTCAAGCAGCTTTATCAGGAGCTCGACCCCACGCCGGTCGCGCAGCCTGCGCCGGCTGCTTCGGCGCAAGCGAAGCCTGCTCTGGCCAATGCGCCCGGCCGCTCGCGCGACAATCCGGTCTATGCCACCTTCTTCTGCCGCCGCCGCCTGAACAAGCCGGGCTCGGAAAAAGAAACCTGGCATATCGATATCGACCTTGACGGCACTGATCTCGATTATGTTGTCGGCGATTCCCTCGGCATTTTTCCCACCAACGATCCCGATCTGGTCGAAGCGGTGCTCGCAGCGCTGCAGGCGCCGCGGGATTTTCCCATCGCCGAGCGCACGCTGCGCGAGACGCTCGTCGACGGCGTCGCGCTGGCGCCCGCACCGGATATGCTTTTTCAGCTCATTTCGTATCTCACCGGCGGCGAGCGCAAGCAGAAGGCGAAGCAGCTCGCCGCCGGCGGCGACCCGGACGGCGATGCCGTGACGCTCGACGTGCTCGCGGCCCTGCAAAAGTTCCCAGGCATCAGGCCGGATCCGGAGGCCTTCATCGAGGCGCTCGACCCGCTGCAGCCGCGCGTTTATTCGATCTCCTCGTCGCTGAAATCCGATCCAGGCCGCGTCTCGCTCACCGTCGATGCGGTGCGTTACGACATCGACCAACGCACGCGGCTGGGCGTCTGCTCGACCTTCCTCGGCGGCCGCACCGCGCCCGGCGACAGGATCAAAATCTATGTGCAGAAGGCGCAGCACTTCGCACTGCCGGCAGACCCGTCGACACCGATCATCATGATTGGGCCCGGCACCGGGATTGCGCCCTTCCGCGCCTTCCTGCATGAGCGCCGGACCATCAAGGCGCCGGGACGCAACTGGCTGTTCTTCGGCCATCAACGCAGCAATTTCGATTTCTTCTACGAAGACGAACTCATCGCCATGCGCTCGGCGGGACTGCTGACGCGACTCACGCTCGCCTGGTCGCGCGACGGCGACGAGAAAATCTACGTGCAGCATCGCATGCGCGAGGTCGGCCGCGATCTGTGGTCGTGGCTCAACGACGGCGCGTATATCTATGTCTGCGGCGATGCGTTGCGCATGGCGAAGGATGTCGAGGCCGCGCTCACCGAGATCATCGCCACGCATGGCGCGCGCACGCCGGCCGATGCGGCGAAATTCCTCGCCGAGCTGAAAGCCGGCGGTCGCTATCAGACCGACGTTTATTAAGAGGCCGTTCCGTGAACCTCAGCCGTGTGACTTGCGAAGCGCAGCCCGGCCGCATCGGACCGCTCGCGACGCTGCCGGTCTTTCTCGTGCTCGATGGCAAGCGCGCGGTGCTCGCTGGCGGCAGTGCCGCGGCGGCCTGGAAGGCTGAGCTGCTCTCGGCCGCTGGGGCGCGGGTTGACGTCTTCGCGCAGGACATCTCCGGTGCGCTGCGGCTACTCGCCGCCGATCCGCCGCGCGGCGCTATCACGCTGCACCAGCGCCTCTGTACGGCCGACGATTTGACAGATGCCGCCATCGCCGTCGGCGCATTCGAGGACGAGGCGGGCGCTGCCCGTTTCGCACAGATGGCTCGGGCGGCCGGCGTGCCGGTCAATGTCGTCGACAGGCCAGCGCTGAGCGATTTCACGTTCGGCGCGATCGTCAACCGCTCGCCGCTGGTGATCGGCATTTCTACCGACGGCGCCGCTCCGGTCTTCGCGCAAGCGATCCGTGCCAAGCTCGAAGCATTGCTGCCGAGAGGATTCGCGGCCTGGGCGGCGGCCGCCCAAAGCTGGCGTGCCGCGGTCAAAGCCTCAAGTCTGACTTTCGCCGCGCGCCGCAAATTCTGGCAGCACTTTGCCGCGCAGGCGATGAGGCATGCCGACAGCGAGCCGACGCAAACGGACTTCGATTATTTGATTGCTGAGGTCAAAGGGCAGGGGGCCGCAGCCGAAAATGGATCGGTGACGGTGGTCGACGCCGGTTCAGGGGATGCGGATTTGCTGACGCTGCGCACCGTTCGCGCGCTGCAATCGGCTGACGTGATTCTGTTCGACGAAGGCGTGTCCCACGACGTGCTCGACTTCGCCCGCCGCGAAGCGCGGAAACTTCTGGTGAGTCGGAACGGCTTCGGGCTCGTGAGTGGGGAGGACGACGTCACCGCCCTCATGGTCCGCCTTGCGAGAAGGGGCAAGCGCATCGTGTGGCTCAAAAGCCATTATCCACGCGCCGTTGGCGAGGCGACCGAAATCAACCAGGGCGCCCTCCGATATGTCCCCCGCCAGTTGCTGGTCCAACGATAAGAAAAATAGCGAGCCGCGTTAGGCGCGAACCAGCTGGAATCGCTCCCATTCGGTCGGCGTCTCCTTCAGCGCCACTTGCCAGCCTTGCTTCGGCGCATGGTTGCGTGGCCTGACGCGACGTCCGGCGAACGCGAACTCGGCACTGTTCGAAGGGAACGGATATGGAGACAGCGCGTAAACACCCGCCCCGCGCGGTTGGATGGTTACCGTCACATCCTTTTGCGCATTCAGTGGCACGTGCTCGAATGCTTGCTCTGCGCGCTCGCTCGTGTGAATCCGATTGAAGTAAAGCGCAAGGGTGTCGATGAATTGCAGCTGCTTGTAGTTTTGAAACAGTTTTTTGTCGTCGAGCCAAGCTGACATCCGGGCATCTTTCGCAATTTCCTCCTTCAACCGCTTCTGCCGGTCCATCTCGCCCGCGAGCATGCGCTCCGCGAGCGGCCGATCTTGCTGCGGAATCTTGTCGATGAGCACCAGATTGGAAAGCCCATAACGGCCGTTGTAGAGGCCCCAGCTATGCATGCTCGATATCAGGCCGCAGTAGGGGTGTTGCCGCTCGTTAAAATCGGGGGATTTCCGGCTGGTGACCGTCAGATACTCCATGGGCGTCTCGATGAGATTGTAGGGGAGCCCGGTCCTTTCGTCCGTGGCTGGATCGCGATCAAGTTCCGCCCAACCGGCGTCATGATGGGAGATGACGTAGATCATCAAGTCCCGCGGAGCCAATGACTCGAATTCGTCGTTGCCGAACACACGGGCGAACTGTCCGCACAGGGCGGTGTGCTCATGCATCAGCACGGCCAATCGTGGCGCGCCGGCGGGCGCTGTCTGAATAATCATCGTTGCGTTCGCTGAACTTGAGAAAACGTTCCTGAAAGCTGCTTTCAGTTCGATCGCCGTTCCAGGCGCATCTGCAGCCCGTAGCGGGGCCGCAGCGTGATCAGGCCTTGCGGCTCGACCGGGAAGCCGGGCTTGAGCCGCAGCCGATAGCGCTGCGCGATGGTGGCGAGGATCAGCAAGGCCTCCTCGATGGCGAACGCGGCGCCGATGCAGATGCGCGGACCGGCGCCGAACGGAATGTAAGCGTAGCGCGGCCGCGCCGCGACGCGTTCGGGCGCAAATCGTTCCGGCTCGAAACGGTCCGGATGCTCCCACAGCGACGGCTTGCGGTGCAGCATCCAGGGCACGATCAGAACCGTGGCGCCGGCGGGGATGCGATGACCGAGCACTTCATCGGATGCGACCGCTTCGCGCCCTAAAGTGTGCGCCGGCGGATAGAGCCGCATTGATTCATCGATCACCATGCGCGCATAACGAAGCTGGGCGAGGTCCTCATGGCGCGGCGTGCGGCCTGCGAGCACGGCCGCCAGTTCGTCATGAAGCTTGGCTTCCGCAGCGGGGTGTTGCGACAACAGATACCAGGTCCACGCCAGCGCCTGGGCGGTGGTCTCGTGCCCGGCCATGAAAATGGTGACCACCTGATCGCGCACTTCCGCCGCCGTCATGCCGCCGCCGGTCTCGCTATCGCGCGCGGCGATCAGGCGGGCCAGCAGGTCCTTGGGTTCGGCGTCCGGCTCGCGGCCGCGCGACGTGAGCAGCCGGTCGACCGACTTGTCGAACTCGTTGAAAATCCCCTTGGTGGGTTGCGGTGAAACAAGACGCGTGAGCCATTGGGGGAAATGCAGCAGATCGAGCAGGCTCGGCCGTACACTCGTCTGATAACTCCCGACGCCGCGTTCGACGACATCGACGATCTCATCGGAATCCGAGGAGAACATCGCCCGCGAAATGATGTGCAGCGTGGTGTGCATCATCGGTGCCGCGACATCGACCTCGCTGCGGTCCGGCAACGCATCCCATTGCGCCAGCAACCGCTCGGTGAGCTCGGTCATGATCGGCGCATAGCCGACGATGCTGCGAGGATCGAAGGCCGGCGCCATGATGCGGCGATGGCGGCGCCAGGTTTCGCCCTCGCTGGTCAAGAGGCCACGGCCTAATCCGGGCTCCAGGATGCGGCGGCCGACCTCGGATTTTATATAGTTTTGCGCATTGTCCAGCAGCACGTGCCGGATGGCACTCGGCTCGTTGACGATAAACGTGCGGCGCCACAACAGGCGGCGCGGCAGGATGTCCTCGTTGAAATCTTCCGGCGGGTAGGTGGCCAGCGTGTCCTCGCGGATGACGCGTAGGAATTGCCGGAAAGTCAGTCGGCCTTCCGGGCGGCGCGGGGCGGCCAGGATCGGGGTCTCGCTGGTGTCAATGGCGCTCATCGCGGCCCTTTGAGAGCTATCGAACGAATACGTGCATTATACCAGACCGTTGCATGGCAGAACCGCCGGACGCGCCGGCTCGGACTATCTGTGCTGTATCACAACGGGTTAGCCAAATATCCGCTTTCGCTTTAGCTTGGATCGGCCTTGAGATCGACATGGCGTGGTTGCTATAAGGGTGCCATGTGGACGCACGGGTTATGTGTTTGCGTAGGGGCGAGCAGGCTGGCCGCCGGCCGACGGGGGCGCCGGGTTCTCGCGCCTTTCATTGTTTCGATCGGATTGTTGCCGGTGCTGGCGGGGTGTTCGTCGTTCTCGTCTTCCTCGCCGTCGCCGTCATCTTCTTCATCCCCCTCTTCATCCCCCTCTTCATCCCCGTCCGATTCCGTCGCCTCCTTGCGTCAATCCTATGTCGATTTTCTCGACATGTTCCGGGATTCGCCCTCGCCGTCTCCGACGGCCGCGGCGCCGCCGCCAAATGCATCAAACGCTGCCGTGGGCCAGCCGGCGCCTCCTTACGGCTCTGCACCAGCCGTTGCAAATGCCGCCGCAGCTCCTTCGAGCCCGCCGACGGAAAACGCCGGGCCCAGCGGTCTCCTCGCCAACATTTTCAGATCCAATTCGACGCCGTCCGCAGCGTCGGCAAACATGCCGCACCCGCCGACCACCTATACCGCCTCGGCTCCGCCTTACACGCCGCCGCCTGGTCAGGCCAGCGCGCCGCCGCCCCCACCGGCAAATTCCGCGCAGTAATCAGCTGGGGCGCGCGGCGGACTCCTTGGCAATTAAAAGCGGCCGGCAAGTGGCAACGCGCGGAGTTGATGGCTGGGGAACTAGGATTCGAACCTAGATTCTCGGAGTCAGAGTCCGATGTTCTACCGTTGAACTATTCCCCAAATTTTTGCGCGTTCAACTACTCGGTCAGACCGCAATGCCGCCGTGCACAAACGGTTTCCTCTAAAACATCTCACCGCGCTTTCCAAGTCTTTAGATAGACGGGTCTGCTTTTCGCTGCGGCCCGCTCTTTGCAAGAGGGCCGGTTCAGCGCTTGCCACGGCCGGAGAACCCAACGGTCACCGTGGCGATGCAGAGGATGCTGCAGGCGGCTGAAAACAGGAACATGGCGCGCGGCTCGCCGCGATCCATGAACATACCGTAGATCGTCGGCGCGATCATCGAGCCGATGTTGAATCCGGAGGATACGAAACCGAACACGCGTCCGAACGCACCGTGCGGCGTCGCCGCGCGCACCAGCATGTCGCGCGAAGGGGTGGCAATGCCGACAAACAGCCCGGCAAGCGAAGTCATCAGCACGAGCGCAAAGGAGGGAAAGCTAACAATGCCGACCAGAGCGGTGACGATTCCGGCGAAGGCCAAGCCGAGGCCGGCGATGGCGGCGTGGCGGGCGGTGCGTGAGGCCAGGATGCCGCCGACAAGCACGCCGAGCGCATTCATCAACAGCAATCCGGTCAGCGCCACGTTGGCGAGCGAATCGGACGTGCCGTAGAGCGCGCCGAGCGCAACCACGAGGAAGGTATTGAGGCCCCCCATGACCGATATGAGGATGAAAAAGCAAAGACTGAGAATGATCGGCGTTGAGAGCAGGAACCGCCAGCCGCCGGCATCGCTCGGCAAAGCGCTGGACCTGCTGCCGGGCGGCGCCGCGGGGCGGGGCTTTTCCGCCAGTTGGTCGGCGGCCGTCGGCCGCTGCGCGACCAGGACGGCAAGCACCGCGAAGCCGAGTATCGCAGCGCCGATATAGGCGCCGCGCCACCCGAAGTTGCTCTGCATTGCGAGCATCGTGGCGGGAGCAACTGCAGAGCCTAAAATCCCGGCGAAGGTGTGGAATGAGAAGACCTGGCCGACTCGGGCCGGCGCGCCGTGGTCGGACAAAAGTGAATAATCGGCCGGGTGGTAGGCCGCATTGCCGAGGCCGGCGACGGCATACATAACGACAAACACGGCGAACGAGTGGACGATGCCGGCAACTGCGAAGGCGATGGTGCCGATGGCGACGCCGGCAATCAGCACGAAGCGTGCGCCGATTCGATCGACCAGAAAGCCGGCCGGCGTCTGCAATACCGCCGACACCACATTGAAGGCGGTGAGCGCCAGTGCAAGGTCGGTATAGCTCACGCCGTAATCTGCACGCACGAACGCGAAGACCGGCGCGAGCATGATCATGTAGTAGTGGCTCAAGAAGTGCGCCGCGCACACCGGCGCGACCACCCGCATTTCGCCGAAACGGCCTGCCGGGACGGAAACGGCTTGCGTCATCGGATTAAACGCGTCGCGGCGCCGCGCGGAGCGCCTGCCAGATATGAAACGGCGTCAACGGCATGTCGACATGGCGGATGCCGTGATCGGCGAGCGCATCGACGACGGCATTCATCATCGACGTGAGCGCGCCGGCACAGCCGGCTTCGCCGCAGCCCTTGACGCCAAGCGGGTTGGTTTTCGCCGGCACCGGGTGCTCGGCCAGAACGAATGGTGGCGCATCCGCCGCACGCGGCATGGCGTAGTCCATAAACGAACCGGTGAGCAATTGTCCGTCGGCGTCGTAGACCGTCATTTCCATGAGTGCCTGGCCGATACCCTGCACGACACCGCCATGGAGCTGGCCGGCGACGATCATCGGGTTGACGACGGTGCCGAAGTCATTAACGCAAGTGTACTTCACCACTTCGACGACGCCGGTTTCGGGATCGATCTCGACTTCGGCGATATGGCAGCCGTTGGGAAAGGTGGAGGCGCCGGGTCCGTTGCTGACGTGGATGATGTCGAGCGATTGCGGTGCCTCGGCCGGCAGCTTGGCGGTGCCATTGCGCAGCATCTGCGCGATTTCGAGGAGCGAGACTGCGCGGTCCGTTCCGGCAATGACGTAGCGACCGTGGCGGAATTCGATATCGGAGGCCGCGGCTTCAAGCACGTGGCTGGCGATCTCCTTGCCCTTTTCGATCACCTTGGCGGCGGCTTCGACGATCGCGGTGCCGCTGTGCATGATCGATTTTGATCCGCCGCTGCCGCCGCCCACCACGATGCGGTCGCTGTCGCCCTGCACCAGCGAGATTTTCTCGTAGGCAATGCCGAGCCTCTCGCTCAACACTTGCGCAAACGGCGTGGCGTGGCCCATACCGAAATCGAGCGTACCGGTGGTGAGCGTCACCGTACCGTCGGCATTGAAAATGATCCCGGCCAATTCTTTCGACGGCGGCGCCGTAACCTCCAAGAAATTACCGATGCCGAAGCCGCGCAACCTGCCGCGCTTGCGGCTCTCGCGCTTGCGGCGGGCGAAGCCCTTGCCGTCGGCGAGCTCGAACGCCTGCTTCGTCAGCGCGGGGAAATCGCCGCTGTCGTAACTCATCTCTGAAGCCGTCTTGTACGGCAGCTCCCGCGGGCTGATCTGATTGCGCCGGCGCAGCGCGAGCCGATCGATGCTCGTCTCGGCCGCCGCGGTGTCGATCAGCCGCTCCATATAATAATTTCCCTCTGGCCGGCCGGCGCCGCGGTAGGCGGAGACGTGCGTGGTGTTGGTAAAGACGCACTTGGCCGAGACTTCGATCAGCGGCGTGCGATACATGCCCTGCACGTTCTTCACCGCGTTGATCGTCCCCATCATCGGCGCAACGGGGGAGAGGAACGCGCCCATATTGGCGAAGCTGGTGAGGCGTACCGCAAGGAAGGTCCCGTCGGCGGCCAGTGCCAGCTCGGCCGTGACATCGTGATTGCGGCCATGGCTGTCGGAGACGAAGCTGCCGGAGCGCTCGTCAGTCCACTTCACCGGCCGGCCGAGCGCGCGAGCGGCATGCAGTAGGCAGATATATTCCGGGAAGACTGCGGCCTTCATGCCGAACGAGCCGCCCACTTGGCCGGTCAAAATGTGCACGTCCTTGGCGGCGACGCCGAGCGCCTCGGCGATGTTGGCGCGCATGCCGAAAACGCCCTGCGAGGCGACGTGGAGGGTGAAGCGGGCGCCGTCGTGGACTGCGAGCGCCGCGCGCGGCTCCATGGCGTTGACCATGACGCGGCTGTTCACAAGCTTCAATCGCGTCACATGCGCAGCACGGGCGAACGCCGCATTGACGGCGTCGGCGTCGCCAAAATGATAATCGAGTGCAACGTTGCCCGGCACGTCGTCGTAGAGGAGCGGTGCGCCGTCGCGCGCGGCGTCTTCGGCCGCAATCACGGCCGGCAGCGCCTCGATGTCGAGGACGACCGCTTCGGCGGCATCCTTGGCGGCAAGGGCGGTCTCGGCGACGACAAAGGCAACCGGATCGCCGACGTAGCGCACCTTGTCCGCCGCCAGCGCGCCGCGCCACGGTTTTTTCATCGGCGAGCCGTCGCGATTTTTGAACGGCACGATGCACTTGAGCGGACCGTAACCCTTTAGATCGGCGGCGCTGTAGACGCCGAGCACACCCGGCATGTTGCGCGCCGCGTCCGCATCGATTGCGCGGATGGTGCCATGGGCATTGCGGCTGCGTACCATCACCGCATAAACTTGGCCTGGCAGGCTGACGTCGTCGGTGTAGTGACCCTGACCGCGCAGCAGCATCGGGTCTTCGCTACGCGGCACGGACTGTCCCACGGCAAATTTCTCGACCGCCCATCTCTCCGTTGCCAATTCGTCCGCTGTCAATTTGTCCGCCTGTCGGTCGGCAGGCTGGTGCAAATTCATGCTCATCCAATCCCGCAAGATGCCATGTCGCGGTGACATAGTGGACTTGGCCGAGCGCGACAAGCAAGGCGCGGGACATGGCTCATAGGCAAGAAAAGCAAAGTATTGGCCATGCCGCCTTCGGCTGATACATTTGTCCTGATTTGAGCTTGAACAGGGCCGCAGCCGTCGAGCCGCAGAGTTCCGGCGCGGCAGGAAGGTATTGGATGAACGAGGACGCGCCGCCGCCCGGCGGCCTCGAGGGCCGTGGATCGCGGCGCGTGCGCCGGCTCCGCCGAACGCCGTACGGCATCCGCCGCGCGGGCCTCTGGCGCGACGAATGGCAAGCGTTCCCGAACGGCCAAGCCGATGGAACCTACGCCGCGCTCGATCTCGGCACCAATAATTGCCGACTTCTCATCGCACGTCCGACTGCCGACGGATTCCGCGTCGTCGACGCGTTCTCTCGCATCATTCGTCTCGGCGAGGGCGTAGCCGCTTCGCGACGCATCAGCGAGGCCGCGATCGGCCGCGCGGTCGAGGCCCTGCTGGTCTGTCGCGACAAGATGCGCGCGCGGGGCGTGCGGCGCGCGCGGCTCATTGCCACGGAGGCCTGCCGCGCGGCCGAGAACGGCGAAGAATTCCGCGCCCGCGTCGCCGAGCAAGCCGGCCTCGAGCTCGAGATCGTCGATTCCGCGACCGAGGCAAGGTTGGCGGCGGCGGGCTGTACCGAACTGTTCGATCCGGAGGCGACCGGCGTCATCCTCTTCGATATCGGCGGCGGATCCTCGGAGCTGGTGCGGCTCGGCCGGCCGAACGGCGTCCGGCGCGGGCCGCCGCGGCCCGACATCATCGGCTGGGCGTCGTTCCCGGTCGGCGTCGTCACGCTGGCAGAACGCTACGGCGGTACCGTGGTGCCGCGCGAAATTTACGACGCCATGGTGGAAGAGGTTGGCGCGTTCGTGGAAAAATTCGCCGACGCGCATCGCGGCGGCCTTGACGACTTCCACATGCTAGGCACCTCGGGCACCGTAACGACGATCGCCGGGGTATTCTTGCGGCTCAGGCGCTACGACCGCCGGCGCGTCGACGGCTGTTGGCTTTTCGATAACGAGATTTCGCGCGTCGTTGCCGAACTGATGGCGATGAGCTTCGACGAACGCGCGGCCAACCCTTGCATCGGTGCCGAGCGCGCCGATCTCGTACTTGCCGGCTGCGCCATTCTCGATGCGATCCGCCGCGCCTTTCCCTGCCCGCGGCTGCGCGTCGCCGACCGTGGCCTCCGTGAAGGCATGCTCGTCGAGATGATGCGCGCCGACGGTGTCTGGGGAGAGGCCTGATCGGCCATGGCGCGGCTCAAGGGCGAGAAGCGCCGCACGCTGTCGTCGCGGACCTGGCTCGAACGCCAGATCAGCGATCCTTATGTGGCGCGCGCCAAGCGCGAAGGGTTTCGCTCCCGCGCGGCCTATAAGCTCGCCGAAATCGACGACAAATATCGGCTGCTCAAGCCCAGAGCACGCGTCGTCGATCTCGGCGCGGCACCGGGGGGCTGGAGCGAGATCGCCGCGCGGCGCGTCGGTGCGGGCGGGCGGATTGTCGCGATCGACATTCTCGACATGAAGCCGATCGCCGGGGTCGAATTCCTCAAGCTCGATTTTCTCGACCACACCGCGCCGCAGCGGCTCAAGGCCTTGCTCGACGGTCAAGCCGACATTGTGCTCTCCGACATGGCGGCCAACACCTCCGGCCATCGGCAGACCGACCATCTGCGCATCATGGCGCTCGCCGAGGCGGCGGCGCATTTCGCGCGCGAGGTACTGGCCCCGGGGGGCAGCTTTCTCTGCAAAGTCTTGCAAGGCGGAACTGAAGCGGCGCTCCTTGCCGAGCTCAAGCGCGACTTCGCTAGCGTCAAGCATGTTAAACCGCCGGCGAGCCGCAGTGACTCGGCCGAGCTTTATCTGCTCGCCCGCGGTTTTCGCGGTCGTGCGGCGTCACCGGCTTAGGAATTATCTACCGCCTCTTGCGCTACCTTGCGGCCGGAAAGCTCCGCTCCGGCGTCGGGCGGAAGCCGCGCAAACACGAACGCGGCGGAGGCGGACAGCGCGCCGACCGCCAGAAACGCCGGCGGAAAGTCCATGGCGCCCATGGCGGTGCCGTGCTTGAGCCGCAGCGTGGCCTCGACCACTAGCGCGCCAACGGCGACGCCGGTCGATAGCGACAATTGCTGGGCGACGGAGGCAAGCGTGGTCGCCCGGCTCATCAGCTGCGGCTCGATCTCGGCATAGGCGAGCGTGTTGATGCTGGTGAATTGCAGCGAGCGAAAAAAGCCGCCGCTGAGCAAAATAACGACCATCGCCGCAAACGGCATGCCGGGAACGAAGCTGGCGCAGGCGGCGAGAAAGGCGGCGCTGAGAAGACTGTTGTAAATGAGCACCGGACGATAGCCGAGGCGTCTGAGTACGCCGGCAACGGCGGCCTTCATGAACATCGAGCCGAGCGCCCCAGTGAAGGTGATGAGGCCGGATTGGAACGGCGTCAGGTCGAAGCCGATCTGCAGCAATAGCGGCAACAGAAACGGCAGCGCGCCGATGCCGAGCCGGAACATGAATCCGCCGAAAATACTGGCGCGGAACGTCGGCAGCTTGAATAGCCCGAGATCGAGGATCGGCGTCGCCGTATGTCTGGCATAAACGATGTAAGCGGCCGTTGAAGCGGCGCCGACACCGAGCAGGGCGGCGACCACACCGATCGGCAAAAACTCGAGTCCCATGACCGAAAGTCCGAAGGCAAGCCCGCCGATACCCAGTCCGGAAAGGATGAAGCCAAGATAGTCGAACGGAGCGGGTCGTTCGGCGCGGACATCCGGAATGTAGCGGGTGGCCATCACCAGGCCGAGGAGACCGATCGGCACATTGATGATGAAGATCCAGTGCCAAGATGCGTAAGTCGTGATGAAGCCGCCGAGCGGCGGGCCGCAGATCGGGCCGACGAGGGCCGGTATCGTCACCAGCGACATGGCGTGAACCAGCAGCCGCTTGTCGATGCTGCGCACCAAAATGAGGCGGCCGACCGGAGTCATCATCGCTCCGCCCATGCCTTGGACGATCCGGGCCAGCACGAATTCCTCGAGCGAGCGCGACAGCGCGCAGCCGATCGAGCCGAGCACGAAGACGCCAATGGCAATGCGGAAGATGTGACGCGCGCCGAAGCGGTCGGCGGTCCAGCCGCTCGCCGGGATGCAGATGGCGAGCGCCAGCAGGTAGGAAGTGACCGCGAGCTTCAGCGCCAGCGGGTTGGTGCCGAGCGCGCGCGCGATAGCCGGCAGCGACGTCGCGATCACCGTGGAGTCCATGTTTTCCATGAACAGCGCGACCGCGACGATCAGCGGCACGACGCGGTCGTACGAGCTCGGCGGCACGTTCGGCGGCATTGCTTCTATCGGCTCGCTGCGGGGCCGGCTTTGAGTCGCCGCAAGCCTTCGGCTGGCTGCTGGAACGAAGGATCGATCTCCAGCGCCTTGCGGAAGTCGGCGATGGCGCCGGCGGCATCGGCCAGCCGCTCGTGGATCAGACCGCGCGTCGAAAAGGCGCTCGCCGAATGCGCATTGAGCGCGATGGCGCGATCGGCGTCGGCGAGAGCTGCGACGTTGTCGCCGGCGAGGTAATGCGCCCAGGCGCGATTGTAAAAGGCAAGCGCGGCGGTCGGCGACAGCTCGATGGCCCGCGTGTAGTCGGCAATGGCGCCGGCGAGGTCGAGCCGCTCGCGCTTGGCGTTGCCGCGGTTGATGTAGGCGTCCGCCGAGCGCGGATCGAGCTTGATGGCTTGATCGAGATCGGCAATGGCGCGCTCGTTCTCGCCCTTGGCCTGCCATGCGCTGCCGCGGTTGTTGTAGGCCGCTGCCGTCGGATTGAGCTTGATCGCCTGGTCATAATCGGCGATCGCCCGATCGAGGTCGCCTTTGCGCCGCCAGGCGATGCCGCGATTATAGAACGCGGCGGCATAGTTCGAATCGATGTGCAAGGCCTCACTGTAGTCGGCGATGGCGCGATCGGGGTCGCCTTTGTCGTCGAAGGCGTTGCCGCGATTGTTGTAGGCGACGGCGAATTTCGGATTGAGCTTGATTGCAGAGCCGTAGTCGGCGATGGCGCGATCGTAATCGCGCTTCTGAAAGTTGGCGTAGCCGCGCTCGTTGTAGGCGCCGGCGTGTTGCGGATTGAGCTGGATCGCCTCGGTCAAGTCGACGATGGCGCGGTCGAGGCTGCCCTCGCGACGCAGCGCGATGCCGCGATCGTAGTAGATGCGGGCGTTCTTGGGGTCGAGGCGGAGCGCCTCGTTGTAGTCGGCCATGGCGGCGTTGCGGTCGCCCTTGTCGTCGTGGGCGTTGCCGCGGTTATTGTAGGCTTCCGCGTTGGTCGGATCGAAGCGGATCGCGGCGTCGAAATCGGCGATGGCGCGGTCGTAGTCCCGGTTCTGATAGAAGACGAGGCCGCGATTGTCGTAAGCCAGCGCGAATTGCGGTGCAAGCTTGATGGCGCGATCGAAGTCCGCAAGGGCGCGGGCAGTGTCGCCCTTGGCGCGCCAGGCATCGCCGCGGTTATTGTAGGCAACGGCGAAATCGGCATCGAGGCGGATCGCCTGATTGTAATCGGCGATGGCACGGTCGAGATCGCCCTTCTGGAACCAGACAATGCCGCGGTTGTTGAGCGCAGCGGCATTTTTCGGGTCGAGCCGGATGGCCTGGCCGTAATCGGCGATGGCATGGTCGAAATCGCCGTTGCGGCGGAACGCGAGGCCGCGATTGAAGTAGGCCGCGGTGTAGTTCGGAGCCAGTCGGATCGCCTCGTTGTAGTCGGCGATGGCGCGGTCGAAATCCGCCTTCTCGCCGAAAACATTGCCGCGCGTTGTTAAAGCGCCAGCGTCGGTTCCATTGAGTTCGATCGCCGCGTCGAGATCGGCGATGGCGCCGTCCAAGTCGTGCTGTGCCAAGCGCACGCTGCCGCGGTCGGCGAAGGCACGTGCGTAGCTAGGATTGAGCGTGATCGCTGCCGTGAAATCCTTGAGCGCGCCGGCGAGGTCGCCATTGGCGCGCGTGGCCATGGCCCGGTCGTGATGCAGGATGGCCAGATTGGCCGGCTGGTAATGGCCGGAATCGATCAGCGCCGTGCAGGACGCGATGCGCTCCTCATTGGTGGCGCGCCATTGTCCGGTGCAGCGACGTTCGTCGGTTGCGTCCTGCGCGGGCGCGGTGCCGGCAAGCATGAGCGGGGCGGCCAAGGCCAGGGTCACCCAAAGAGCCCAAAAGGCGTACGGCGCTCTCCGCGGCATCATAGCTTCACCCGGCATGAGGTCGGTAATCGCTTAACTCGCTGTGCTCGACCTCGGTTGCGGCCAACCTACTCTGCTGTACACTCACCGGCAAAGCCGTGCAGTCCCCTTCATCCGCGTGACCTGCCGGAACGAGCGAACATGCGCGGCCGATCAATTCCCGTTTCAATTCCCCGGCGCATCGTCGCGGACTACATGCGTCTGTCGGCGACGATACCGAGCATTCCGACCGAGAGAACGATGGATCTCGGCGCGGTGGCGGCCGCCCGCCTCGCCTGCTCGCCCCGCCCCCCGTGGGTCGCGCTTTTCGGCAAGGCCTTCGCGCTTACGGCGCAAGAGTTCCCCGAGCTCAGGCGCGTCTTTCTCAAGTGGCCCTGGCCGCGTTTGTACGAATATCCTGCCAGCATCGCCATGTTCGCGATCGATCGCATCTACCAGGGCGAGGCCAGTGTCTTGCCGCGCATGATCAAGGATCCGGCGGCCTGTCGCATCCGCGATCTCGCGCAGATGATCCGGCACGCCAAGGAGGCGCCGCTGGATGAGATCAAGGACTTCCAGCGCGTGCTCGGCATTGCGAAATTGCCGGCGCCGGTGCGGCGGCTGCTTTGGTGGCTCGGCTTTACGATCGGGCGCCAGCGCGGCAACTATTTCGGCACTTTCGTGGTCTCGACGGTGTCGGCGTCCGGCGCCGAACTCATCCATCCGATCGCCGTGGCGCCGTTTTTTTTGACCTACGGAATGATCGCTGCCGACCATCATTGTCCAGTGCGCTTAATGTTCGATCATCGGGTTGTTGACGGGGTACCGATCGCGCGCGCGCTGGTGCGCCTCGAAGCCATTCTCAATACAACGATCATCGACGAACTCCGCACGGGGGGAACCGCCGCGCCGGCTCCTGCCGGCGGCATCGAGCCCCCGCCATACCTTGCCGAACTCCCGGTGGGGCAAAACTCGGCCCCATAAGTCCTGATTCCGACACCATCTATGAATCCGGCCGCGGACGTGCTAGGAGCCGCCGCCAACCCAAAAGCGGGCCATCGAGTCGAACGAGCAGGCGGGCAGGGCGAACGCTCCCCCGCGCGGATTTCCTCTTTCCAGCTGCTTTTTCGGCGCGGCTCGCCCAGTCAGCCCGCCACAAACCGTGCGGGCGCAAGCGGAGTTGGCAATGCTTAAGAACAGTCCGCGCGAGGGTTTTACCTTCGACGACGTGCTCATCAAGCCGGGTCTGTCGGACGTGCTCCCTTCGGAGGTCGATATCCGCACCCGCATCACGCACGGCATTACGCTCAATATCCCGATCGCCGCCTCGGCCATGGATACGGTGACCGAGGCACATATGGCGATCGCCATGGCCCAGGCGGGCGGCATCGGCGTCATTCACCGCAACCTCGATCCCGCGGTACAGGCGGCACAGGTGCGGCAGGTCAAGAAGTTCGAATCGGGCATGGTGGTGAATCCCGTCACCATTGATCCCGACGCGATGCTCGCCGATGCACTCGCGCTGATGCAGGAGTACCACATCTCCGGCATTCCGGTGGTGCAGGGCGGCGGCAACGGACGCGCCGGCAAACTCGTCGGCATCCTCACCAACCGCGACGTGCGCTTTGCCACCGACAAGCGGCAAAAGGTCTCCGAGCTGATGACCAAGGACGGCCTGATCACGGTGCGCGAGAGCGTCGGCCAGGACGAGGCCAAGCGCCTGCTGCATCGGCATCGCATCGAGAAACTCTTGGTGGTCGATAACGATTACCGCTGCGTCGGTCTCATCACGGTGAAGGACATCGAGAAGGCGGTCGCAAACCCCAATGCGTGCAAGGACGAGCAGGGCAGGCTGCGGGTCGCCGCCGCCACCAGTGTCGGCGAACCCGGCTATGCCCGCAGCGAGGTGCTGATCGAGGCCGGCGTCGACCTCCTTGTCGTCGACACCGCCCACGGTCATTCCCGGCGCGTGCTCGACGCCGTGACCCGCATCAAGCGGCTATCGAATGCGGTACAAGTGGTCGCCGGCAATATCGCCACCGTCGAGGGCGCCAAGGCGCTGATCGATGCCGGCGCCGACGCCATCAAGGTTGGGATCGGGCCGGGCTCGATCTGCACCACGCGGGTCGTCGCCGGCGTCGGCGTGCCGCAGCTCACGGCCATCGCCGACGCGGTCGAGGCGGCAAAGCGAACCGACACGCCGGTCATCGCCGACGGCGGCATCAAATATTCCGGCGATCTCGCCAAGGCGATAGCCGCGGGCGCCGATTGCGCCATGGTCGGCTCGCTGCTCGCCGGCACCGACGAGACGCCAGGCGAGGTTTTTCTCTATCAGGGCCGCTCCTACAAGAGTTATCGCGGCATGGGTTCCGTCGGCGCCATGGCGCGCGGCTCCGCCGACCGCTACTTTCAACAAGAGATCAACGACACGCTCAAGCTGGTGCCCGAAGGCGTGGAAGGCCAGGTGCCGTACAAGGGCCCGGTCGCCAACGTGCTGCACCAGCTCGCCGGCGGATTACGCGCCGCGATGGGCTATGTCGGCGCAAAAGACCTCGCCGAGTTTCACGCCAAGGCGGAGTTCATGCGGATTTCCGGCGCGGGTTTGCGCGAGAGCCACGTGCACGATGTCACCATCACACGCGAGAGTCCCAACTATCCGAACCGCGAGTGAGCGCGCGCCATGAAAAGGCCGGCCGCCGATCCGTTCGCGCAGATCCGCAAGGCCACTGACCGGCATCGCGTGCAGCACGGCTGCGGCGCCTACCCCTATGACAACGGTCCGCTGCTGAGCGTGCTGGCGGCGGCGGTGCAGGCGCGGCGAATTCTGGAGCTGGGAACAGCACTCGGCTATACGGCGCTGTCGTTGGCGTATGGCGCACGAGACTCGACGGTCGATAGCATCGAGCGCGATGCGGAACACGTCAGGCTTGCCCACGACCACATCGTCGCCGCTAATCTCGACCACCGCATCACCGTGCACGAGGGTGATTTCGCCAACGTGCTCGCCACGCTCGATCCCGGCTACGACCTCGCCTTCTTTGACGGTCAAACGCCGATGCCGGCGCTGCACACCGCCTTGCGAAATCTGTTGCGGACCGGGGGCACACTGATCACCGCCAATCTGAACCATGGCGGCAGCGCCGACGCGGTTTCCAGGGCTCTATTCGATGGCAGAAAATGGCGCAGTGCGCTGGTCGGCGAGAAGGGCGAAACGGCGATCAGCGTCAAGCTATGAGCCCGCATTGGCGGCGACACAGCGCCATGATAAGCACCCTTAACGATTGACCTTGAGGGCCGGCCGATGTCGCTGCAAGCCGTTCTGCTGCCGCTGTTCGTCGAGGTCATTCTCACCTTCGCACTCATGCTGTGGATGGGCGCGCTGCACAGCGGCGACTATCGTTCGGGCGCAGTGAGGGCGCAGGACGTGGCACTGCGCGAGCCGGGCTGGCCGCGGCGCACCATGCAGGCCGCCAACGCCTACTCCAATCAGTTCGAGCTTCCCGTCTTGTTCTACGTGCTCAGCATTCTGGAATGGGTCACCCGACACGCGGGCTACGTCTTTGTCATCCTGGCGTGGATTTTCGTGATCTGCCGCTTGCTGCAGGCTTATGTGCATGTGACGAGCAATATCGTTCGGCTGCGCGGCGCTTTCTTCGGCGGCTCGGCGATAGTGGTTATGATCATGTGGGTGCTGTACATCGTCGAGGTGCTGACCGGCGCGATAGTGTGATCCGATCCTTGAATTGCCTTATCTGAGGACTTTAGTTCAGGCATGATTTCGTCCGACAACCCGCTGCTCTAGGTTCAACGCCATGCCGCTCAACTTTTGCCACCCGGCCGCGCCGCACAAGAAGCTCAAGCTGCCGGAATGGTACGTCTCCAACCTCATGCTGGACCGGGCGCTCGACGCGATCTTGCGGCGCTTGAAGAAATTCGACCGCAAGCACGACATTCCTTACCTCGCTGGCTACAGCGAGGACGGCAAGACCATATACATCGACCGGCATATGCCGCGATTCTTCAAGTTCCGCGGGCGCAGGATCGACACCGACCGCTTTCTCGTCCTGCATGAGGAAGTGGAGAAGACGCTGATCGACCAGCTGGGGCTGCACTATCTCCACGCGCATCAGATAGCGACGCGCGCCGAGCAGGCGGCGGTGCGCGCCGCTGGCGTCAACTGGCGCGACTACGACCGGTTCATGCAGAAATACGTCAAGCGAATTGGCGATGAGCGCTTGACCAAGGTACCCGACGATCTCGACACCAAGCCGTATCGCGACGAGCACGATGACGATTTGTTGCGGCGGATGCTGGCTTCGATCAACAAGGGCGAGATCCCGAAAGGATTCCGCGGCGCGCAATTACGCGATGCCGCTCATGACATCCGCCAGTACATTCGCCGTCATGATACGCCGGGTGCCCGCCGCGCGGCGGCGGTCAAGCGCGTCATGAAATGACGGCGGGCTCAAGCGGGCCGCCGGCATGACGCCGGCCGCACGTCTTTCCGCCGCGATCGAGGTCATCGCCGACATCGAGGCGCGGCGGCGGCCGGCGGCGGACGCGCTCAAGGACTGGGGTTTCGCCCATCGCTTTGCCGGCTCGTCGGATCGCGCCGCGATCGCCGGTCTTGTGTACGACATGTTGCGGCGCAAATCGTCGTCGGCTTGGCTGATGGGTGAGGCCAGCCCGCGCGCCGTGCTGATCGGGATGCTGCATCGCGAGCGCGGCCTTGACGTCGTGCAGATCGCGGCGCTGTGCAGCGGGGCGCGCTTTGCGCCTGCCCCATTAACCGAAGCGGAGCGAGCGGCGCTGGCGAACGATACGCTCGCAAGCGCGCCGGCGCCTGTTCTGGGCGATTATCCGGACTGGCTCGATCCGCATTTTTGGCGCGTTTTTGGCGACGAACGCGGCGCGGAAGGTGCCGCGCTCGCAAGCCGGGCGCCGCTCGACATGCGGGTCAATACGCTCAAGCTCGAGCGCGAGGAGGTGCTGGCGATGGTCGCGCATCTTCACGCCGCGCCGACGCGATGGTCGCCGATCGGCTTGCGCATTCGGCTTGCCGCCGACGCGAAAAGCCCGGCCATCCATGCCGAGCCTTGCTTTCGCAAGGGTCTGGTCGAGATCCAGGACGAGGGCTCGCAGCTCGCGGCGCTGTTCGCCGGCGCCAAGCCCGGCGAACAGGTCGTCGATCTGGCAGCCGGCGCCGGCGGAAAAACCCTGGCGCTGGCGGCGGTGATGGAGAACCGCGGCCAGATTTACGCCACCGACATCGACAAGCGCCAGCTCGCACCGATCCACGAACGCATCGCCCGCGCCGGCGCGCGCAATATCCAGGTGCGCACGCCGCGCGGCGACACGGACGTGCTCGCCGATCTTGCCGGCCGCATCGATCTTGTGCTCATCGACGCGCCGTGCA
Source organism: uncultured Alphaproteobacteria bacterium (assembly GCA_963721025.1). Classification (GTDB taxonomy): domain Bacteria; phylum Pseudomonadota; class Alphaproteobacteria; order Rhizobiales; family Xanthobacteraceae; genus BOG-931. The sequence goes on from CAVRHN010000001.1 coordinate 33,594, forward strand.
CCGGAACCGGCGCCTGGCGGCGCAACCCGGATGCCAAGTGGCGCGTGCGCCCGGGTGCGCTGGCGGAGCGCGTCAAGCAGCAAGAGACTTTGCTTGACCGCGCCGCCGCGCTCCTGAAGGCGAGTGGTCGCATCGCGTACGTCACCTGCTCGGTCCTCGAAGAAGAAAACGGCGACCAGGTGCGCGCCTTTTTGTCTCGGCATCCGGATTTCACCGTCGTGCCGCCCGGCGAGATCGTCGCCGCGGCGCTCGGCGAGCGCGCCATGCTGTTCTGCCATGCCGCGCTGGTAGGGGAGGAGGGGCTGCTGATGACGCCGCGCCGGACCGATACCGACGGCTTCTATGTCGCCGTCATGCGCCATGCGTAGCATTGTGGTGGAAGAGGAGCCGCCTTGCCCTTGACCCCGGCAGGTCGTAGCCGCACATACCCTCCTCAACGCCCATGCACGACACCATCCTCATCGTCGATTTCGGCTCGCAAGTCACCAAGCTCATCGCTCGGCGGGTGCGCGAGGAGTCGGTCTATTGCGAGATCGCGCCCTTCCAAAAGGCCGAGGAGGCATTCCGCGCCTTGCGGCCGAAGGGAGTGATCCTGTCGGGCGGTCCGGCCTCCGTGCTCGACCGGGACGCGCCGCTGGCGCCGATGACGATCTACCAGGCCGGCGTACCTGTGCTCGGCATCTGCTACGGCGAGCAGGCCATGGCGCAGCAGCTCGGCGGCAAGGTCGAGGGCGGCCATCACCGCGAGTTCGGCCGCGCCGAGGTCGAAGTGACAAAGCCTTCGGCGCTGTATGACGGCGTGTGGGAGGTCGGCCAGCGCTATCCGGTGTGGATGAGCCATGGCGACCGCGTCACCAAGCCGCCGGCGGGGTTTGCCGCAACCGGGACTTCGGCCAACGCCCCGATCGCGATGATCGCCGATGAGAAGCGCAAATTCTACGCCACGCAATTCCACCTCGAAGTCATGCACACACCGCACGGTGCGGCGCTGATCCGCAATTTCGTGCGCAATATCGCCGGCTGTTCCGGCGATTGGACGATGCGTGCGTTCAAGGACGAGGCGATCGAAAAAATCCGCGGTCAGGTCGGCAAGGGCCGGGTGATTTGCGGGCTTTCGGGCGGCGTCGATTCCGCCGTCGCCGCCGTGCTCATCCACGAAGCGATCGGCGACCAGCTTACCTGCGTGTTCGTCGATCACGGCCTGCTGCGGCTCGGCGAAGGCGAACGCGTGGTCGCTTTGTTCCGCGGCGCATACAATATTCCGCTCGTGCATGTTGTCGCCGAGGAGCTTTTTCTCAAGGCGCTCGCCGGCGTCGAGGACCCCGAACAGAAACGTAAGACGATCGGCAAGCTGTTCATTGACGTGTTCGAGGCAGAAGCGAAAAAAATCGCAGATTTTGGAAAAGGCTTGGCCGAGTTTCTCGCCCAGGGCACGCTCTATCCGGACGTGATCGAGAGCGTGTCGTTTGCCGGTGGGCCGTCAGTGACGATCAAATCGCACCACAATGTCGGCGGCTTGCCCGAGCGGATGAACATGAAGCTCATCGAGCCGCTGCGCGAACTCTTCAAGGACGAAGTGCGCGCTCTCGGTCGCGAGCTCGACTTGCCCGACGCTTTCGTCGGCCGCCATCCGTTCCCGGGGCCCGGCCTTGCCATCCGCTGCCCCGGCGCCATCACGCGGGAGAAGCTCGACATCCTGCGCTTCGCCGACGACGTCTTTATCGAGGAAATTCGCCGCGCCGGCCTCTACGACGATATCTGGCAGGCGTTTGCCGTGCTGCTGCCGGTGCGGACCGTGGGCGTGATGGGCGATTTCCGCACCTACGACTTCGTCGTCGGCTTGCGCGCGGTCACCTCGACCGACGGCATGACCGCGGACTTCTATCCGTTCGACATGGACTTCCTCGGTACCGTCGCGACCCGTATCGTCAACGAGGTCAAGGGCGTCAACCGCGTCGTTTACGACATCACTTCGAAGCCGCCGGGTACGATCGAGTGGGAATAGGAAATCTCTTCGCAGAATTTGCCATGAATCATCAGCCAAACCACTGACCTCTGTTCTTATGCGTGTCCTTCTCTCCGAAGGTTCCGGCCTCACGTCACGGCAGGTGGCGACCCGATTGGGCAATCTTGGACATCACGTCGAGATACTTTCGTCCTCGCAGATGTGTTTGACCAGGTTTACTCGCTACGTACGCAAGGTGCACCTTGTGCCACGTTTCGGACTCGATCCAATTGGTTGGCTGGACGCCGCTCAGGCAATCGCTAAAGCCCGAGCCATCGATTTTCTTTTCCCCACCCAGGAACAGGTCGCGATACTCTCCGCGCGCCGAGAGCGACTCCAAGTCGCGACAGTGGTGCCGCCATTCCCCTCCCTTCGCCGGGTGCAAGACAAGATATCAGCGACGCGGACACTCGAAGACATCGGCGTTCCGCAACCAGCATCGGCGGTCGTGAGCAGCATTGCCGACTTAAACCGCGTGTCGGACTTTCCCGCCTTCGTCAAACAGCCGATCAGCACGGCCAGTCGCGGTGTTCGCCGCGTGTCGTCCAAGTCCGAATTAGAGACGGCGGCGATGGAAATGGGGCTTGGCGAACAGGAATTGCTTGTGCAATCCCTCTCTCAGGGGCCACTCGCGATGATCCAAGCCATCGCAGACAATGGGCGTTTGGTGGCGTACCACGCAAATCTACGTATCCGCGAAGGCGTCGGTGGAAGCGCCTCGATCAAGGAAAGCATAACATTTCCACTGATGCCTGAAATAATCGCAAGGATGGTACGGGCGTTGAATTGGCACGGCGCTTTGTCTCTGGACGCTATCGTGACACCCAGCGGACCGCTCGTGATCGACGTGAATCCGCGGCTTGTTGAGCCAATGAACGCTTACTTCGCGGGAGTAGACTTGGTTTCCGTTATGCTTGATCTTGCGCAATCGCGTCACCCGGCCGCGCAGCTTCTCGGGAAAGCCGGCGTTCGTTCATGCCAGCTTCTGCTCGCGATTTTGGGCGCAGCACAACAGGATGGGACGAGGCAGGCCATTATCCGCGAACTCGTCGCGGCACTCTACCGACGCGGCGAATATGCGGCTGCTCATGAAGAATTGACGCCGCTCTATCGCGACCCAGTTGCAGCGGTCCCGACGATTGTCGCCACCTTGCTCACGCTCTTTCGACCGTCACTTTGGCAAACGTTTCAGTCCGGCGCAGTTGGACCATACGCGCTAACGCCGAAAGCGTGGAACCAAATTCTTTCGGTGGCGTCAATTGACGCTGCACCGCCGGCTGAAAGCCATCTGAAGTCGAATATCGAACGAGGATAATGACCGTGCCGATCACCATCTACGGCATCAAGAACTGCGAGACGATGAAGAAGGCGCGCGCTTGGCTCGACAAGCACGGCGTCCACTATTCGTTCCACGACTACAAGACAGCCGGGATTGAGCGCGAGCGGCTGCAGCGATGGTGCAAGAAGGTTGGCTGGGAAACTTTACTGAACCGCGCCGGCACAACGTTCCGCAAGTCGCCGGACAAAGCCAAAACCGGCCTTGATGCAGACAAGGCGATGGCGCTGATGCTGGCGCAGCCGTCCATGATCAAGCGGCCAGTCCTCGACTTGGGCGGCGGCAAACTGCTCGTCGGATTTGCGCCGGAGCAATACGACGAGGAGCTTAAAGCACGAAGGTAACGCACCGGTAGGTCGCTTCGACGGCTGGATCGCGTCCCCGGTAAGATGCGTCGATCGTTGCAGTTTCAGTTAGAACCGTCTTGGAACGGCGTTTCACGTTCATTAACAAACATATCAGAAGTCATTTTCCCGCCATCGAACCACCATGCTTTCTCCGAAGAAGTGCGGCTCTTTCTTTACGGCCCGGGCGGCGGGTAGGGGCCCGTTGTTCGTCTGGGGCGTGGCGCATAGGGGCGAGGGTGGAGGGGTAGGTGACATTGCGCAGGTACGTTGGCGGGCTTGCGGCCGCCACCGGCACCGCTCTTTGCATTTGCGCGGCGGCTGCTGCTGATCTGCCGCCGGCACCGGCGCGCCCTCCTACGGCGCCGGTCGCCTACGCGCCCGAAGCGATCTACAACTGGACCGGCTTTTACGTCGGCGGTCACCTCGGCGGGGGCTTCGCCAATTCGTCGTGGAGCGATCCGTTTACCGGCGCGAACAACACGTTCAACAGCGGCGCCGGGTTCCTTGGCGGCGGCCAAGTCGGCGCCAATCTCCAGCTCAACAGGCTGGTGCTCGGCGTCGAAGGCGATTTCAGCCGGACGGGTCTCAACGGAGCCGGCACAGATTCGCTGGGCGACACGATCAACACCAACACGAAGTGGACCTCCACCGTTACCGGCCGCGTCGGCGCCGCCTTCGATCGCCTGCTCATCTACGGCAAAGGCGGTGTCGCCTTCGCGCAAGATCAAAGCAGCTTTACTGATCTGTTTGGCAACAGTGCGAGCAGCACATTCCTGCGCACGGGCTGGACTGCCGGCGCCGGCATCGAATACGCGCTCAGCAAGAATTGGTCGGTCAAGATTGAATACGATTATCTCAGCTTCGGCCCGCAGGCCTTGAATTTCGCCACCCCAACCACGCCCTTGTACACCTCGAACGGCAGCCTCAACGTCCAGGAAATAAAGGCGGGTCTGAATTTCCGCTTCGGCGGACCGTGAGAGGTGAGGGTTTCGAGCACGATCGATTGAGTTGCGGCCGCGCCGGTCGGATCATGGCGGCAGTTCCGGCGAGTGGTCAGTGCTTGCCATTGAGGGCGTCGCGGCCAGTCGCTTGCGCCGGAGGCCGCGCCGTCATTGACAAGAGCGAGCGGCTCGTCATGATCGCGGCCGTGCAGTTCAGAGCTACCTTCGCTTCCATCCGATCACGCTGAAATCTCACCTCCAGAGTGGGCGGCTCGGCCATGGGCCTCGCTATCGAAATCCTCGGACTGGTCGTGTTTCTCGGCGCGCACGTGTTCGTCTCCGTGCGCAAGGAGCGCGCGGCATTGATCTCGACGATCGGCCGCGGGCCCTATTTGAGCCTGTTCGCGCTGGTCGCGATCGTCGGTGTCGTGCTGATCGGCGTCGGCTTTGCGCGCTACCGGGCGGCGGGCCTGATCCCGGTGTGGTATCCGCCGGCATGGACCCGCCAGATCGTGGTCGTGGCGATGTGGCCGGCGAGCATCGCGGTCGTCGCCGCCTATATTCCCGGCGACATCAAGCGCGTCCTCAAGCATCCCATGCTGGTGGGTGTTAAAATCTGGGCTGTGGCGCATCTTTGTGCGAACGGTGATCTCGGCGGCATGATCTTATTCGGCTCCGTGCTCGCGTGGGCGGTCTATGACCGCATCACCCTGAAACGTCGCAGTGACCCCGGGGCGCCGCCGATTCCGCTCGGCGGACGGCGAAACGACATCATCGCCATCGTCGTCGGCACCATCCTTTATCTTGCGCTCGGCTTCGTGTTCCATCCGATCGTGATCGGGCTGCCGGCCTTTGGCACGCCGGCGCTGGGACATTGACGCATGTCGGTACACGACGATATCCGGCGGCTAACTGCGCCTGACATCCGCGGCCGCAAGAGTGGCGAGCCGATCGTGTGCCTGACCTCGTATCACGCACATACGGCGCGCATCCTCGACGGCTATTGCGACGTCATCCTGGTCGGCGATTCGCTCGGCATGGTGATGCACGGGCTCGAAACCACGGTGCCGGTCACCCTCGACATGATGATTCTGCAAGGCCACGCAGTGATGCGCGGCTCGAAGCGGGCGCTAGTGGTCGTCGATCTGCCCTTCGGCTCGTATGAGGCGTCCAAGGAGCAGGCCTTCGCCTCCGCCGCCCGGGTGCTGAAGGAAACCGGTTGCGGCGCTATCAAGCTCGAAGGCGGCCGGCGCATGGCGGAGACCATTGCGTTCCTGGTCGAGCGCGGCGTCCCGGTCATGGGCCATGTCGGCTTGACGCCGCAGGCGATCAACACGATCGGATCGTTCCGCGCGCAAGGCCGCGAGGAGAGCGATTGGGCGCCGATCGAGGCGGATGCGCGCGCGGTGGCGGACGCCGGTGCGTTCGCCGTCGTGCTCGAAGCGATCGCCGAGCCGCTCGGCCGCCGCATCACCGGCGTGGTCGCGATCCCCACGATCGGCATCGGCGCGAGCGTGGCTTGCGACGGGCAGATCCTCGTGCTCGAGGACATGCTTGGGCTCTCCCCCCGGGTGCCGAAATTCGTCAAGCGCTTCGGTGAGCTCGGGCCCTCCATCGAGCAAGCGGTGAAGAGCTACGCCGAAGGGGTCCGTACGCGCAGTTTCCCCGGCCCTGAGCACGTCTATCCGATGCGGAAGAAAAAAGGGTAAGGCGGCGCGACGGGGTCTTGAGGGAACCTGCGCCATCGTCGTAGTTGGCCGCCGGGGCTTTGCCTTGCTCGCGCCACATGATTATTCTAGGTGCCGCGGGGATTTCGGAGCCTAACCGCCCGGAATCCCTTGATTTTGTCCAGGTCTGTTCGGAAGCCGGCTCCGCGGCTAGAAATGCGGCGAAGGCAGGGTGCTGGACGTGAGCTGGTGCTGGGGCAGGTTCCGTGGCCGATATTTTCCATGAAGTCGACGAGGAAGTCCGTCGCGAACGGCTTAACAAGCTGTGGCAGCGTTACGGCCATTACATCATCGCCGCCTGCGTTCTGGTGATCGTGGCGGTGGGCGCTTGGCGTGGTTACGAGTGGTGGGAAACCAAGCAGGCGGTCAAAGCCGGTGCCGCCTTCGAGCAGGCGGTCATCCTGGCAGAAGCCGGAAAACACCAGGAAGCGGAGCTGGCGTTTGCCAAACTCGCCACCGATGGTACCGCGGGATATCGCCTGCTGGCGCGTCTGCGTGAAGCCGCCGAGCTTGGGCGGACCGACCGCAAGGCCGCCATCAAGGCCTACGACGAAATCGCCGCCGACAGGAGCGTCGGAGGGGTGATCCAGGATCTGGCAACGCTGCGTGCCGGCTTCCTGCTTGTTGACAGCTCTTCTTATGGTGACATGCGCGCGCGACTTGAGCCCTTGACCGGGCCGGACCGGGCCTTCCGCCACAGCGCGCGCGAACTGCTCGCGCTCTCCGCCTGGAAAGCGGGCGATATGGCCGCGGCGCGGAAATGGACCGATATGATCATTACCGATCCGCAGACGCCGTCGAGTGCGCGCAGCCGCGCCGAGCTTCTGAGCGAGCTTATCGCAGCGAGCGGCAAGGGTTGAACCGATGCCGACGCCGAGGGGGCACTCGCTGGTTCGGGTCGGTGCGGCACTCGCCGTCGTGGTGGTGCTCGGTGGTTGCACGCCGGGTGGTCAGTTCGATCCGACGGAATTGCTGTCCTCGGACATGTTCGGCACCAAGAAGAAGATTCAGGGCGACCGCGAGCCGTTGTTCCCCAACGGGGTTCCAGGCGCTGAGACGGGAGTGCCGCCCGATTTGGTGAAAGGCTACCAGCCGCCGCCGGAGCAAGCCGCGGATGCCGGCGATGCCGCTGTAAAGCCGGCAGCGGCGGCGGCGAAGCCGAAGCCTAAACCCAAGCCTAAGCCCAAGCCGAAAGTTGCGCGGGCGCCGGCGACGCATGATGCTGCTTTTGACCGGAAGTCGCCATCCGCGGCGCGAAACGCCCAACCTGGGCAATCGGTTTGGCCGGCCCCGGCGCCGAGCAACGCGGCACAGTCCGGGCAATCGGTTTGGCCGGCCCCGCCGCCGAGCAATACGGCACAGTCCGGGCAGTCGGTTTGGCCAGCCCCGCCGTCAACTGCGGCGGCACAGCCCGGGCAGTCGGTTTGGCCGAATCCTCCCGCTCCCGGCACATTTTCACACTGATCACTTCAGGATAAAGAGCCTGTGCAACGCCAACGCGGCGTATTGCCATGGGCCTTTGCCATCAGATCGCGTCATGTCCTTTACCGTCACTATCGTCGGTCGGCCCAACGTCGGCAAATCAACCCTGTTCAATCGCCTTGTGGGGGCGCGCCGCGCCCTCGTCGACGATCGGCCGGGCGTAACGCGCGATCGGAGGGAAGGCGAGGGAAGGCTCGGCGATCTCTCTTTCAGAGTGATCGACACTGCCGGGCTCGAGGACGCCGACCGTGAGAGCCTTTCAGGAAGGATGCAAGCGCAGACGGCGGCGGCCATTGCGCAGGCCGATGCCGTCCTCTTCCTCGTCGATGCGCGCGCCGGCACAACGGGGGCCGATCGGGCGTTCGCCAACCTCGTGCGCAGGTCGGGGAAGCCTGCCATCCTCATTGCCAACAAGAGCGAAGGGCGTGCCGGCGGCGCTGGAGCGCTCGAATCCTATGCGCTGGGGCTCGGCGACCCGGTCGCCATCAGCGCCGAGCATGGAGAGGGCTTGGCCGGCCTCTATGACGCGCTCCGCGTGGCGCTGCCTGAGGCGACCGCGGAACGCGCTCGCGAGGATGTCGCCGTCGTCGCCGCGGAGGAGAAGCCTCTCCGCATCGCGGTCGTCGGGCGTCCGAACACTGGCAAGTCGACGCTGATCAATCGCTTGCTCGGCGAGGAACGGCTGCTGACCGGACCCGAAGCCGGCATCACGCGCGATGCCATTGCGATCGATCTCGCCTGGCGCGGGCGGCAGTTGCGCATCCATGACACCGCGGGCTTGCGTCGCCGCTCGCGGATCGAAGAGAAGCTCGAAAAGCTCTCGGTGGCCGATGCGCTTAACGCGATCCGCTTCGCCGAAGTCGTAATTGTGCTTGTCAACGCCGAGATGCCATTCGAGGAGCAGGATATCCGGATCGCAGACCTCGTCGAGCGCGAGGGCCGCGCCATCGTCATTGGGCTCAACAAGTGGGATTTGATCGAGAAGGAGCCGGGCGCGCTGTCGCGGCTGCGTACGCACATTGATCGCTTGCTGCCGCAGATCAAGGGCGTGCCGATCGTCGCTTTGTCAGCGCGCACCGGCGAGGGGATCGATCGGCTGATGGCCGCGGCGATGGATGCCCATGCCGTTTGGAACCGCCGCGTGCCGACGGCCACGCTCAACCGTTTTTTGACGGCGGCGGTGGCGGCACATCCGCCGCCCGCCGTGAAAGGCCGCCGCGTCCGGCTCGACTACATGACGCAGCCGAAATCGAGACCGCCGACCTTCGTGCTGTTTTCGTCGCGCGCTTCGGCGCTGCCGGAGACCTACCGTCGCTATCTCGTCAATGGTCTGCGCGAGAATTTTACCCTGCCGGGCACGCCGATCCGGCTCACGGTTCGTGCGAAGGTCAATCCTTACGCAGGCCGAAAACGTCGCCGATGAGGAGGCCGCGGCGAGAGGCTTGCCTTCATCTTCGTGCCCGTCATCGACCCGTGCAGGTCGGCGTCCGCTCACGCCATCGCGGGCGAGACGCGATGAGCAATCGACTGAATCTTAAGACCGCGTGGCAGGCTGCCGAAATGCCCCGTCCAGCCGCCTGCGATGCGCGAGGCGATGAAGGCGTCGGCCACATCGTTCGGCGCGTTGCGGACTAACAGCGACGCTGACAGGGCGAGCGCGATGCGCTCGACGAAGCGTCGCGCGGACCCCTCGAGGCGCAGAATGTCGACGATATCCTTTTCCACCTCTGCCACGAAGCGGTCGTAGCGCGGATCGACGCCGGCGGCGGCGCGCATTTCGTCGAGCAGCGCGGGCACGCATGCGGGCTGACGCTGGATCGAACGCAGCACGTCGAGGCAAACCACGTTGCCGGTGCCCTCCCAGATGCTGTTGAGAGGCGCCTCGCGGTAGAGGCGGGCCATCAGATGGTCCTCGATGTAGCCGTTGCCGCCGTGACATTCGAGGGCCTCGACGACGACAGCGGCAACGCGCTTGCAGATCCAGTATTTGGCGATTGGCGCGCCGATCCGGCCGATCAAACGCTCCGCCTCGCTCTCATTCTCGCGGTCGAGTGCGTGAACGAACCGGAAGGAGAGCCAGGCGGCCGCCTCTACCTCCAGCGCGAGGTCGGCGATGACATTGGTCATGATCGGCTGATCGATCAGTGACTTCTGAAACGCGCGGCGGTACGACGTGTGATGCGCCGCCTGCGCCACGGCGTTGCGCATGAGGCCGGCCGATCCGACGGCGAAGTCGAGCCGCGTGTAATGGTTCATCTGCAGGCCGGTGCGGATGCCATGGCCGGCTTCGCCGATGAGATGGGCGATTGCTCCGCGAAACTCCACTTCGGACGAAGCGTTCGATCTGTTGCCGCACTTGTCCTTCAGCCGCTGAAGCTGCAAGCGGTTGCGCGAACCGTCGGGCAGCCAGCCGGGCACGACGAAACAGGAGACGCCCTCTGCAGTGCGCGCCAACGTCAGAAACACGTCGGAATGCGGGACCGAAAAGAACCACTTGTGGCCGATGAGCGAATAGGTCCCGTCCGCGTTCGGCTCGGCGACCGTCTGCGTTTGGCGCAGGTCCGATCCACCCTGTTTCTCGGTCATTGCCATGCCCACGGTGCCGCCGGTCTTCAGCGCGGCGGAGATCTGGCGAGGATCATATTCAGTCGAGCAGATCAGGCGGCCCCATTCAGCCCAGCGAGCCGAATCGCGGCGCAGGATCGGAATGGCGGAATAGGTCATGCCGAGCGGACAGCAGATACCGTTTTCGCCTTGGTTCCAGAGGTAGGCGACGGCCGCGCGCGCAGCCTGCGCTCCGGGCCGTCGCTCCGTCCAGGCGAGCGAATGGAATTCCTGGCGCATGGCGAGCGACATAAGTTCGTGCCAAGCCGGATGAAAATCGATCCGGTCGATGCGGTTTCCCCAGCGGTCGTGCGTTTTCAGCTCCGGCGGACAGCGGTTGGCCTGCCGCGCCAGCTCGAGGACGGGCGCGGAGCCGACCGTGCGCCCGACCGCGCGCAGGCGGGGCGTGGCCCAGTCTGCGCCAAAGGTCGCGACAATGCGGGCGAGTACCGGGTCGCCGGCATAGGCGTCATAATCGGCCATCGGCGGCGATTGGTTGAGGACTTCGTGCGTGCCGTAGCCGAAAGGATCGAGAGCGGTCATCGGGCACTCTCCTGCTTGTCGTTGCGCACAGCGTGCCATGCGAGGTCGCGGCCGACTTTTTGCTTACCACACGACCCCCTTAAAGGTGTTCAGGCTGGGCGCATGAATTCCAGCAGCTTGCCAGCTCGGTAATCGTAGAGTTTGCCGGTCTCGGCGAAGCTCGGCAGACACAGATCGAGAATTTTTTCCGCCACCTGTTCCGGCGTCGGTAGTGTCATCGGGTCTTCGCCCGGCATGACCAACGCGCGCATGCGCGTGCGAACCGGACCGGGATTGAACAGATTGACGCGCACGGCCGTCGAGCTCGTTTCGTCCGCATAGGTTCGTGCCAGCACATCGAGCGCGGCCTTCGACACCGAGTAGGGCGCCCAATAGGCGCGGGCAAGCGTGGCGACGCCGGACGTGATGAACACCGCGCGGCCGGCATCGGAGCGTTTGAGCAACGGGTCCAGGGCACGGATGAGGTGCCAGTTGGCGGTGACGTTGACCGCCATCGTCTCGTCCCAGCTTTTCGGCTCGATGTGACCGAGGGGAGAGGGCACGCCGCAGATTGCGGCATTGCCGACCAGCACGTCGAGCCGTGCGTGGCGCTCGTTGAGCGCGGCACCGAGCCGATAGAGACCCTCGTAATCGCGCATGTCGAGTGGCACCAGCGTCGCCGAACTGCCGGCGGCGCGAACCGCATCGTCAAGCTCCTCGAGACCGCCGACAGTGCGCGCCAAGGCGACCACATGCGCACCGGCCCGCGCCAGCGTCAACGCCGCCGCATAGCCGATGCCGCGCGAGGCACCGGTGAGGAGCGCGATGCGGCCGGCGAGCGGTGGCGGCATTGTTCAGCTCGCCTCGGCGAGCAATGAGAGTTGCCTGGGCGAGGCTTCGTGCGCCGTGCGGTCGGTGAGCGGGGTCGGATATTCGCCGGTGAAGCAATGGTCGGTGAATTGCGGATGCACCGGATCGCGCCCTTGCTCGCCCATGGCGCGGTAGATGCCTTCCACCGAGAGGAAGGCGAGCGAATCGGCACCGATGAATTTCCGCATGCCTTCGAGGTCGTGCGTGGCGGCAAGCAGCTTGTCTTGCTCCGGCGTGTCGATACCGTAATAATCCGGATGGGTAATCGGCGGCGAGGCGATACGGAAATGCACTTCGCGCGCTCCGGCATCGCGCATCATCTGCACGATCTTCACCGACGTGGTGCCGCGCACGATCGAGTCGTCGATCAACACGATGCTTTTGCCGCTTACCACGGCGCGGTTGGCGCTGTGCTTGAGACGGACGCCGAGCTGGCGAATCTGCTGGGTCGGCTCGATGAACGTTCGTCCGACATAGTGATTGCGTATGATGCCGAGCTCGTAAGGGATGCCGGATTCCTGGGCGTAGCCGATGGCCGCGGGCACGCCGGAATCAGGCACCGGAACGACCACGTCGGCGGCAGCCGGCGCCTCGCGCGCGAGCTGCGCGCCGCTAGCCTTGCGCACGTCGTAGACGCTGCGGCCGCCGATGATGGAGTCCGGCCGCGCAAAATAAATATACTCGAAGATGCAGGGTCGCGGCGCCATCGGCACGAACGGCTTGTGCGAATGCGCGCCGTCTTCGTCGAAGACCAGAACCTCGCCGTTCTCCACGTCGCGCACGTAATGCGCGCCGATGATATCGAGGGCGCAGGTCTCGGAGGTGAGGATGGGGCAGCCGTCGAGCTTGCCGAGCACCAGCGGCCGGATGCCCAGCGGGTCGCGGGCGCCCACCAGCTTCTTGTTGGTCAGGCCGACGAAGGCGTAGGCGCCTTCGAGCATGCGCAGCCCCTCGATGAAGCGATCGACGAAACGATTGCGGTGCGAGCGCGCGACAAGATGGAGGATGACCTCCGTGTCGGTCGTCGATTGCATCATGGCGCCTTCGCGCACCAGCTGGCGGCGGAGCGTCAGACCATTGGTGAGATTGCCGTTATGGCCGATGGCAAAACCACCGGCATTGAGCTCGGCGAACAGCGGCTGCACGTTGCGCAGAATGGTGTCGCCGGTGGTCGAATAACGGACGTGGCCGGTCGCCATGTTGCCGGGTAGGCGATCGATTACCTCGCGCCCCGAAAAGGCGTCGCCGACGAGGCCGAGGCGACGCTCGGAGTGAAAGCGCTTGCCGTCAAAACTGACGATTCCGGCGGCTTCCTGGCCGCGATGCTGTAGCGCGTGCAGCCCGAGCGCGGTAATCGCCGCGGCGTCGGGGTGACCGAAGATACCGAATACGCCGCATTCTTCACGTAGCCGATCGCCGTCAAGATCGGGGAGGGCAGGGTCTGTCATGGTCATCGGCTCGCGATCATCTCAATGCACCATTCCCCTTGACCTCGAGCAATTGCTGCATGCCAGCGCGGCTCGAACGGTCATATCCCACGTCGGCGCGACCGCCGGCGGGTTTGTCGAGTTCGCCATGCCGATCCGGCTGGCTTTCGGGGGTATCGGTTTCCCCGGGCCGCGGCCGCTTCAGCTTCTTCAAGATGGTGCTTTCCGGGTCCTCCGGCAACATCGACATCAGCCATTGTCCGGTCCCGGTCAGGACGACCCGGGATTTGGCGCTTTTCACCCATTCCGGCTGGCTGCGGTCGGGCACCAGCCAGGTGAAGAACAGGAAGGCGACGACGACGATCACCAAGCCGCGCGCGAGGCCGAACAAGAAACCAAGCGTGCGATCAAGCGCACCAACGCGGCTGTCCAGCACCATATCTGAGATCCGGACGGTCAGAACCGAGACCACCAGGAGCGTGACCACGAACACGCCGCCGATGACGGCGACGGCGGCGACGATGTCATTGTTGAAGTACTGCTTGGCGTAAGGCAGCAGCTTGCCATACGAATAGAGCGTCGCTACGGCCGCCAGCACCCAGGCGATGATCGAGAGCACCTCGCGCATGAAGCCGCGCACCATGGCGAGCAGCCCAGAAACCAGCATCACGACGATAAGAACGATGTCGAGCAGCGTAATCGGCATGGTCTGCTAGTCGCTCGCTAATCCCGCCCAATGACCGCGGGCGCAGGTAGCCGGAAGGCGATGGTCCGCCGCGTGTATAGCCGGGCCCGGCGGCGCCGTCATCCGCCTTCTCGTTTGCCCAACAATCTCATTTTTATCGTTAATAATTGGGGGGATATGTCGCGGAAAGCGGATGGCAGTCGCCCCGTCAGCCGTCCTGACGGCCGACTCGCCTCAGCGCTGGCGCACCGTCCCGGGCAATATCGACAACGAGATTCGCCAGCGTGGCGATGGTGGAGAGCGAAAAGCCATCGGGGGCTTCGTTGCGCGCGGCTTCCGGGACGATCGCCCTCGCGAAGCCGAGTTTCTGCGCTTCCTTGAGGCGCGCGGCACTCTGCGCCACAGGCCGCACGGCTCCCGAGAGCGATACTTCGCCGAAATAGACCGCGTCCGCCGGCAGCGGCGCGTGCGCCAGCGAAGACACCAAGGCCGCGGCGGCGGCGACATCGGCTGCCGGTTCCTGAATACGCAGGCCGCCGGCGACGTTGAGATAGACGTCGTGGCCCGAGAGGCGCACTCCGCAATGGGCCTCGAGCACCGCGAGAACCATGGAGAGCCGGCTGGGGTCCCAGCCGACGACGGCGCGGCGCGGCGTGCCGAGCGAGGTCGGTGCGACCAGGGCCTGAATTTCCACCAGCAGCGGCCGCGTACCTTCGATTCCGGCGAAGACAGCGGTACCGGCGCTGCCGAGGTCGCGCTCAGAGAGGAACAGCTCGGAAGGGTTCGCGACTTCGCGCAAACCGGTTCCGGTCATCTCGAACACGCCGATCTCGTCGGTCGGGCCGAAGCGATTCTTGATGGCGCGCAGGATGCGGAATTGCTGCGAACCCTCGCCTTCGAACGACAGCACCGCATCGACCATGTGCTCGACCACGCGGGGCCCGGCGATCTGTCCGTCCTTGGTGACGTGGCCGACCAGGATGACGGCAGCGCCGCTGCGCTTGGCGAACCGAATCAGCTCGCCCGCCGACCCCCGCACCTGCGTGACGGTGCCGGGTGCCGCATCGATGGACTGCGTCCACATGGTCTGGATCGAATCGATCACCAGGAGCTGCGGGGTCGGCCCCTGCGAGAGCGTGGCGACGATATCCTCCACCGAGGTTTCCGCGGCGAGCTCGACCGCCGCGTCATTGAGGCCAAGCCGCTCGGCGCGCAGCCGCACTTGGGCGACGGCCTCCTCGCCGGAGATATAGATCGCGCGGTGACGGTTGCGCGCGTATGCGGCGGCGACCTCGATCAACAGCGTCGACTTGCCGATGCCCGGATCGCCGCCGAGCAGGAGCACCGAGCCGCGCACCAAGCCGCCGCCGGTCACGCGATCGAATTCGGCGATGCCGGATGCAAGCCGCGGCGCCTCGAGCGTTCGGCCCTTTAGCGGCTCGATGGCAAACAGGCGTCCCTTGCGCGAAGACCGTGCCGGCGCAGCAGTGCCTTCCTCCACCAGCGTGTTCCATGCGCCGCAGGCTTCGCAGCGGCCGGCCCAGCGCGCCGCGGCTGCGCCGCATCTCTGGCAGACGAAGTTCTGTGCGCGCGCAACCATCATGCACCTTTGTCCGCCATCGCCTCACGTCTTACGCACCACGATAGACGAGATGACAACGCGGGCCGAGCCGGGTCAGGATCTCGTAGCCGATCGTTCCAGCCGATGCAGCAACATCGTCGACGGTGATCTTGTCGCCAATGAATGTCGCGAAGTCGCCGCGGTGGACGGCCCCGTCGGGAAGCTCGGTGACGTCGATGCAAGCCAGGTCCATCGAAATGCGGCCGACGATCGGGCAGTGCCTTGCCGCGATCATGGCTGCGCCGCCCAGCTTGCGGTCGGTGCCGCTCATGGCACGCAACAGCCCGTCAGCGTAGCCGAGCGCAGCGATGGCGATGCGCGAGCTCCGTCTTGCGGTCCACGCCGCGCCATAGCCGACGGTCTCGCCTTTTTCGACGTTGCGCAGTTGCAGGATACGCCCAGTCAGTTCGACCACGGCGCGCATGGGATTGGCGTGCCCGGGCAGCGGATTGATGCCGTAGAGAGCGGCGCCGGGTCGGGCGATATCGCAATGCGCCGAATCGCCGAGAAAAATGCCCGAGGAATTGGCGAGCGAGGCGGGAACGCCGTTGTACAGCATGCAAAGCTCGCGAAACAGCCGGATCTGGCTGGCATTGAGCGGGTGATCGGCGATTTCGGCGCAGGCGAGGTGGCTCATCAGCAGCGTGATGCCGTGATTCTCATTCTGCACGCGCAGAGCCAGCGCCGCGGCTTCCTCAGGCAAAATGCCGAGCCGGTTCATGCCGGTGTCAACATGAAGTGCCGCGCCGCCCCGCCACTCGCGGGCGCCGACGAAAGCATCCCATTCCGCCAGCTCGGCCGTGCTGTTGATGACCGGCCGCGCGTTGAGCTCAATGAACGCCGTCGCGGCCTGGGGTGAAAATCCGTTGAGCACGTAGATCGTGGCGTCGCGCGCCCGGGGGCGAACGCGGCGCGCTTCGGCAATATCGGCCACGAAAAAGGTCTTGCAGCCGGCCTTTGCCAGCTTTGCAGAGACCGGTTCAAGGCCGAGCCCATAGGCATTGGCCTTGACCACGGCGGCGCATTCGACGGTCAGCAGTTTGCGCGCCAGCGCACGCCAGTTGGCTTCGACGGCGTCGAGATCGATGAAGAGCGTCGCGCCGGTCTCGGGGTCGGCCAACAGGCTCGCCAGTCCAGGCAGTGGTTCTGCGAGTGCCATGGCTGCCTTATGACCGGCACCGCGGCGGTGGTAAAGCGGGGTGACGGGCTAAAATCCTGCCTGATGTCTTGTGTCCGGATCGGCGAAGCGGGTTACTTCCGCATCAAACTGCAGATTGACAGTACCCGTAGGTCCGTGCCGCTGCTTGCCAATAATGACCTCAGCCTTGCCGTGCACCGCAGCCATCTCGGTCTGCCAAGCTTCGTATTCGGCGGTACCGGGACGCGGCTCCTTGTTCATCAAGTAGTATTCCTCACGGTAGACGAACAGCACGACATCCGCGTCTTGCTCAATCGAGCCCGATTCCCGCAGATCAGATAGTTGCGGGTGTTTGTCTTCCCGGTTTTCCACCTGACGAGACAACTGAGACAAAGCCAAGATCGGAACGTTCAGCTCCTTGGCCAGCGCCTTTAGACTTGTGGTAATCTCGGTCACTTCGTGAACGCGCCCTTCCATCGCGCGGCGAGTCGATCCCTGCATTAGCTGAATATAGTCAACAACAATAAGGTCGAGCCCACGCTGCCGCTTGAGCCGGCGGGCTCGGGCCGCGAGTTGCGCGACCGATACACCGCCGGTTTCGTCGATAAAGAGCGGCAGGTGTTGGATTTCGATGACCTGGTCTTTGATTTTTTCAAAATGGGAGTCGTCGATATCGCCGCGCCGCATCATGCTGGACGATATGCCGGTTTGCTCGGCGATGATTCGCGTTGCCAATTGCTCGGCCGACATTTCCAGCGAGAAGAACCCGACGATACCGCCGTCGACCGTCCCCATATGTCCGTCGGCGCGCTGCTCGCCCCGCCATGCCCTTGCTACGTTGTAGGCAATGTTGGTCGCCAGCGCCGTCTTTCCCATGCCGGGGCGTCCCGCCAAGACGATGAGATCGGAGGCTTGCAGACCGCCCATTTTTGCATCGAGATCCTTAAGTCCGGTGGCCAGACCGGACAGCCTGCCGTCGCGTTGGTACGCGGCCGCCGTCATATCGACGGCCCGGGTCAGCGCTCGCCCGAACGGCTGGAAGCCGCTGTCATAACGGCCGCGCTCCGCCACCTCGTAGAGCTTGCGTTCGGCGTCCTCGATATGGCTGGACGGCGTTGCCTCTACCGGTGCCTCGTAGGCGAGATTGACGATGTCCTCGCCAATCTCGATCAAAGCGCGGCGAACCGAGAGATAGTAGACAATACGGCCGTAATCCTCGGCGTTGATGATGGTGGTCGCTTCGGCGGCGAGTCGCGCCAGATATTGATTGACCGAAAGCCCGGCGATGTCCTGGTCTGCCGGCAGGAACGTCTTGAGCGTTACTGGGGTCGCCAGTTTCCCGGCGCGGATTAGACTGCCGGCCAGCTCGAAGATCCGCTGATTTATCCCTTCGAAGAAGTGCTTGGCTTCGAGGAAATCGGAGACGCGATAAAACGCCTCGTTATTGACCAGTATCGCGCCGAGCAGAGCCTGCTCGGCCTCAATGTTGTGAGGTAGCGTGCGGATTGGAAGTTCCGCCGGAGCCTGCTTGCGGGCGATCGAATCGATTTGTGCCATGGTCCCGATCAAGGCGTTCGCGTGTGGCCAATTTTGGGTTGGCGGGCAGGGAAGTAGCCAATTTGGGGCAACTCGACATCGCGGATGACTCAACGACAGGGCCGCTACTCGAAATTCGCAGCCGTTGTACGCTTACCACGAGCAGGTCGTCGATAGTCCAGTAAGCGCACCATGGGAAATGCTGTTTGCGGCTTTCCCCGCTAACCACCGCGGTTCGGCACGGGGCCGGTGATCGGCGCCGATGGCCCTTGACGTCCGCTTTTCAAGCGCTGGAGGGGTACCGCGCTATTCTCCGGCGAGGCGCAGCGGTGCGGAGTAGCCGCATTCAATTCCACGCAACCGCGCTTCCTCGCGCGCGATATAATCGCGCGTCGCCGGCACCACCTCCTTGCGCTTCGCCATCTAAATCTGGAACACCACCATGTCGCTCTCGCGGAACGCCATCTCTGAGGATGCCAGGTAGAATTCCCACATGCGCACGAAGCGCTGATCGTAGAGCCGCTCGACGTCTTCGCGGTGGGCGAGGAAACGCTCGCGCCAGGCCTTGAGTGTCTCGGCGTAATGAAGTTGCAGGATTTCGACGTCGGTGACGGCGAGCCCGGCGCGTTGGATGGCGGGCAGCACTTCCGAGAGCGCGGGGATGTAGCCCCCCGGAAAGATATATTTGGCGATCCACGGATTGGTGGCGCTTGGCGGGCCGCTGCGCCCGATCGTGTGCAGGAGAAAGACGCCGTCGTCGCCCAGTAGCTGTGCGCCCTTGCGGAAGAAGATGTCGTAAAAGCCGACCCCGACATGCTCGAACATGCCGACCGATACGATGCGATCGAACCGGCCGGTGACATCGCGGTAGTCCTCGAGCCGGAAAGTCGCATCCTGGGTACGCCCGCGCTCGAGTGCGCGCTGCTGGGCGCGTGCGTATTGTTCCTGCGATAGCGTGATGCCGGTAACGCGTGCGCCGGCAAACTCGGCAAGGTAGAGAGCGAGGCCGCCCCAGCCGCAGCCGATGTCGAGGACCGTTGCGCCGGGTTCGACCCGCAGCTTGGCGGCAAGATGGCGCTTCTTGGCGAGCTGAGCGTCGTCGAGCGACTGGTCAGGTCCCTCGAAGTAGGCGCAGCTATACTGCTGGTCGGCGTCGAGGAAGAGCGCATAGAGCCTGCCGTCGAGATCGTAGTGGTGTGCGACGTTGCGCCTGGCTCGGGACCGCGGATTGAACTGCTGCAGGCGGCGGAACAGATAGCGGCCGAAACGCCACGGCAGGGCCCACGTCGGCGGAGCGATGCGCTCTTGCCGCAGCAGGATGGCGAGCGCGTCCGCGATCGAGCCTTGCTCGACGACGAATGTGCCGTCCATATAAGCTTCGCCCAGCCGGAGCTCGGGATTGAGCAACACTGCTCGTTGCGCCTTTGCGCTGGTGAAACGCACGGCGACGGGGGGGTCGCTGCCATCGCCGAAGGTGTAGGTGTTGCCCGCCGCCGTGGTAACCGTAAATGACCCGTGACGGACGAACCGGCTCAAAAATATCGATAGCAACCGATCCAAGGCCCCCTCCACGCGCTCATCGCCGCCGCAGACGCGACGGTCGACGTCTTCGGCGCAGTTACCCGCTCGTCGGCTCTTGGCCCTTTTGGCGAGCGGGCTTGCTGCTTGCCGTTATTAAAACAAAATCCTCGTTGACCAGCAATGCAGGGGGCGACGGTCTTCTTCCGCGGCCCGCCTCGCATTTGGCCGGTTTTGGGGTAAGGATGGCTGCGCAGCCGATACGATTTGAGGAGTTCAGAGTGATCCGGCGTCTTGCGGCTACGATCGGCCTGCTGGCAACACTTGCTCCAGCATGGGCGTACGCTCAGACCGACATCGACCAGGGCAAGACGCCGGCGCAGATCTTTGCGGCCGACTGTGCCGCATGCCACAAGGCGACCCGCGCGCTGGCAAGCGGCAAAAATAGCGGCTCGCTTACGGATTTCCTGCAGGAACATTACACGACAAGCCGCGATCAAGCGGCTGCGATGGCCGCCTATGTGCTAAGTGCGCGCGGTGGCGAGAGCGGTGCGGGCCGGGGGCAGAAGCCGGCGGCGGCCCATACCACGGCGGCTGAGGAGCCTAAGCCGGCAAAGCGCCAGGCCCGGCAACACGAAAAGCCCGAAGAGGCAACGCCTGCCACCGCTAAGCTACACCAACAGCGGTCCGCAACGACCACGCGAAACCGTCGAAGGGAGCCCACTGCTCCACCGCCTCAAGAGCCGGGAGCGGTCGCCCATGAGCCTGTGGTCGCCCCTGAGCCGGCTGCGGTCGTCGCTGAGCCCGCCGCTCCGACCGAGACGCCGAGCCGGGAAACAACCCCGGCCGCTGCCGCCGCGCCGGCGGATGCCGCGTCGGGCGAGAATGCGCCCGTCCCGCGCGACAACATTCCCGACTGAAGAATAGCCGGCGCCCAGATCAGCTCTTGTCGGCGGGCGGAGCACTTTCTGTCGGCTCGGCGCCTTCGCGAACGTGCAGCGATTCAGCGACCTCCGGCTCGAAAAACGCTTCCGCCGCAATCACTGCGGCTTCCTCGGTTGTCGGCTCTTCACGCAGCCGCGTTACGTCCTCGCCGCGCTCGATGCGCGCGGCTTCCTCGCTGTTGCGAGCGACAATCACGGTGATCGACGTGTCGATCTCAGGGTGCAGCGATAACGGAACGTTGTGCCGGCCAATCGTTTTAATCGGCGCGTTGAGTGCGACCTGATTGCGGCTGACGTTGTATCCGGCGGTTGTAATGATGCCGACGAGGTCGCGCGGCGAAACGGATCCGAACAGCTGACCGGCTTCCGAAGCCTGCCGCAAGACCGTGAAGCTCTTGCCGTCGAGTTTCTCAGCAATTTGACCCGCCTCGCTTTTGAGCGCGAGCGAGCGGACCTGGAGCTCGCTTTTCATGGATTCAAAACGTGTGCGGTTTTCCGTGGTGGCGCGCAGCGCCTTGCCGTGCGGCAGGAGGAAATTGCGGGCGAAGCCGTCCTTGACGCGCACCACCTCGCCCATCTGCCCCAGTCGGGGCACCCGTTCGAGCAAGATCACTTCCATCTCGACTTCTCCTTGCCACCGCTTCTGCCGGCTCGGTTCAGCGGGTGGTCGGCCGGATCCCTCTCAGCGGATCACATAGGGCAAGAGCCCAAGAAAACGCGCGCGCTTGATTGCCTGGGCAAGTTCGCGCTGCTTCTTTGCCGAGACCGCCGTGATACGGCTCGGAACGATCTTGCCGCGCTCCGATACGAACCTCTGCAACAGCTTAACGTCCTTATAGTCGATCTTCGGTGCATTGGCGCCCGAGAACGGGCAGCTCTTGCGGCGACGAAAGAACGGCCGGCGTCCGCCAGCGGATTGCGGTGACATGGCCATGGTCATTCCTCCGTTGCCGCTTCGACCTCGTCCGTGCCCTCGCGGGGACGCCGGTCGCGATCCCTGTCACGATCGCGGTCTCGCGGGCGCTCGCCGCGGCGGTCGTCGCGGTCACGGTCCCGTTCGGCGCGGCGCATCATGGCGGAGGGGCCTTCCTCGTGCTCCTCGACCCGGATCGTGAGATAGCGCAGCACGTCTTCGTTGAGGCGCTCCAAGCGTTCAATCTCGTTGATCGCAGCAGGCGGGGTATTGAGGTTCATCAGTGTGAAATGCGCCTTGCGGTTCTTGCGCAACCGGTAGGAGAGGGATTTGACGCCCCAATATTCGGTCTTGGCGACGGATCCACCTAATCCCTCGACGACACCTTTCAATTGTGCGGTCAATTCCTCTACCTGCTGCGCGCTCGCGTCCTGACGCGCAAGGTAGACGTGTTCGTACAGCGGCATGGCTGCCCTTTCCTTCGTTGCCCTCGCTCGCTCTCGGCGCCAAGCCCCTCGAGCCCTTCGGGAAAGGCTCGAATGCTCTGAAGGCGGGGACACCGGACGCCGGACCTTTAAAGTCCTACCGCACCATAGAGTTGGCGCTAGATACATGCGCCAGTACGGCCGTCCGTTCAGCCCCCGGCCGGGGGTCGAGCGGAAAGACAGGCCTTATACGCGGGCCGTACGGAAAGGCAAGACGGGTCCACCACGCGGCGGGTCCCCTTTGGTCATCAGGGGTTGGGAGGTTTCGAGATCGCCGACTATCCGCTTTCTTCCCACTCAACGCCTCCTCCCTTGACAGAGCCGTCATCGCGGTATCTTTCGCCCCGCCCAGCTAGGTGAATTTGAAGCCGCAAGCTTGCGGGGGAACAACGGTAGAAATCACACTAAAATCATCGATTTGCTGGTGTCACTTAATTCCAGCTTGTAGCGCGGACCGCGCCTGAGCTGCGATCTCGCATCGGGATACCGAGGGGCATGCAATGCGGGTTGCGTTCGTTTTTCCCGGCCAAGGCAGTCAGGCAATCGGCATGGGGAAGGGGCTGGCCGAGGCCTTTGTGGCGGCCCGCCGGGTCTTTGAGGAAGTCGACGCGGCACTCGGCGAAAAGCTCAGCGACACGATCTGGAATGGGCCGGCGGAAACCCTCACCCTGACCGAGAATGCACAGCCTGCGCTGATGGCGGTCTCGCTCGCCGCGTTGCGGGTGCTCGAAGCGGAGGCCGGCATCGACTTGAAGCGCGATACGGCTTTCGTTGCCGGTCACTCGCTCGGAGAATATTCGGCGCTTGCTGCCGCTCGGTCGCTCACGATCTCTGATGCGGCGCGGCTCCTGCGCATTCGCGGCCGTGCCATGCAAAAGGCGGTGCCGGTCGGTGTCGGTGCCATGGCTGCGTTGATTGGGGTCGAAATTGGCGAAGCCAAATTGATCGCCGCTGAGGCCGCGGGCGCGGGGGTCTGCGCGGCCGCCAACGATAACGGCGGCGGTCAGGTCGTATTGTCGGGCGAGAAATCGGCCGTCGAGCGCGCTGTCGAGATCGCCAAGGCGCACGGCGTGAAGCGGGCAATGATGCTGCCGGTCTCGGCGCCGTTTCATTGTTCGCTGATGCAACCGGCGGCGGATGCCATGGCCGCGGCGCTCGCCGCGGTCGCCGTCGAGCCGCCCTGCGTGCCGCTGGTCGCCAACGTGCTGGCGCAGCCGATCAGCGATCCCGCAATGATCGTGCGCTGCCTAATCGAGCAAGTGACCGGCACGGTTCGCTGGCGCGAATCGGTGCTTTTCATGATGCAAGCGGGTGTGACCACGTTCCACGAGGTCGGTGCCGGTAAAGTGCTCACCGGCCTGATCAAGCGAATCGCCGATACGGCCAATGCGTCGTCCATTGGCACGCCCGAAGACATCGTCCGGTTCAAGGCTGCACCGGCTTGAGCTTGCGCGTTTGCGAGGATGGTCATGTTTGAACTCACCGGAAAGACCGCATTGATTACCGGAGCCACCGGCGCGATCGGCGGCACCATTGCCCGCGTCCTGCATGCGCAGGGCGCCACAGTTGCCATCTCCGGTACCCGCCGCGACGTCCTCGATCGGCTTGCCGCCGATTTTGGTGATCGCGTTCACGTATTGCCCTGCAATCTCGCCGACGGCGCCGAGACCGATGCATTGGTTCCGCAGGCCGAGCAGGCGATGGGTCAGCTCGACGTGCTCGTCGCCAATGCCGGAGTGACAAAGGACAATTTGTTCGTGCAGTTGCGCGACGCCGACTGGGACCAGGTCATCGCCATCAATCTCTCCGCCACGTTCCGGCTCGCGCGGGCCGCCGTGCGCGGCATGATGCGCCGCCGCTTCGGACGCGTCATCGCGATCACCTCGGTGGTGGGGACGACTGGAAATCCCGGGCAGGCCAATTACGTCGCTGCCAAAGCCGGCATTACCGGCATGATCAAATCGATCGCTCAGGAATATGCAAAACGCGGCGTTACCGCCAATTGCGTTGCGCCCGGGTTCATTGTCACGCCGATGACCGAAAAGCTCACCGACAAACAGCGCGAAGCTATCCTCGCGAAAATTCCGGCGAACCGCGCCGGCACGACCGAGGAGGTCGCCGCCGCGGTCGCATTTCTTGCTACCAACGAGGCCGGCTATGTGACCGGACAGACGTTGCACGTCAACGGCGGAATGGCCATGATTTGAAGGCGATAGAGGTCGCAACGACGGCCGGCGGCCGCGCTGGTCAACGCTATGGAAGTGTGGTAACCGGACCGAGACTGAGCTGAGGGAGCCGGAAAGCCGGAGAGCGGGGAATAGACGTCCGCCTCTGTTCGCTGTCGACCCGCGGCTATTGCCCGTCACCGGGCCGAGACATCGATCGGGTCGCGCAAAGAAGAGGTTGGAAACGATGAGTGATATTGGCGAGCGGGTGAAGAAGATCGTCGTGGAGCATCTCGGCGTCGAGCCCGACAAAGTGACCGAAAACGCCAGCTTCATCGACGATCTCGGCGCCGACAGCCTCGACACGGTCGAGCTCGTCATGGCCTTCGAGGAGGAATTTGGTTGCGAGATTCCCGACGACGCCGCCGAAACGATTCTCACGGTAGGCGACGCCATAAAGTTCCTCGAAAAGAACGCGAAGAGCTGATATCCGGCACTGCTCGGTTGCGCGTCATGGATTGCGCGCCCAGGGGTGACGTTCGCCCGCCATCGGGGGCGGGCGGATGCTGCAGCGGCCGGTTTTACCGAGGCAATATCAGCCAACGCGTCTGCCGGGAGCGCCGATGATGAGACGCGTCGTCGTTACTGGTCTTGGCATGCTGACTCCGCTGGCTTGCGGGGTCGAGCAGACGTGGCAGCGGTTGCTCGCATGCGAGAGCGGGATCGGGCGCGTCGAGAATTTCGAAGTCGCCGATCTTCCATGCCAGATTGCCGGCCAGATTCCTCGCGGCGACGGCTCGAACGGCACCTTCAATCCCGATGACTGGATGGAACCGAAGGAACAGCGCAAGGTCGATGACTTCATCCTCTATGCCATGGGAGCGGCAAAACAGGCGCTCGATGACGCCGATTGGCACCCGCGGAACTACGAAGAACAAATAACGAGTGGAGTGCTGATCGGCTCCGGTATCGGCGGCATTGAAGGCATAGCCGAAACAGCCCTGCTCCTGCGCGACCGCGGTCCGCGCCGGGTGTCGCCATTCTTCATCCCGGGTCGGATCATCAATCTCGCTTCGGGCTACGTATCGATCGCGCATTCGCTGAAGGGCCCTAATCACTCGGTGGTCACCGCCTGCTCGACCGGCGCTCACGCGATCGGCGACGCCGGCAGACTCATCGCGCTTGGCGATGCCGATGTGATGGTGGCCGGCGGCACGGAATCGCCCGTCAACCGCCTCGCGCTTGCCGGCTTTGCTGCCTGCCGGGCGTTGTCGACCAGCTACAACGAAACACCCCAACGCGCTTCGCGGCCCTACGACCGCGATCGGGACGGATTTGTGATGGGCGAGGGTGCCGGCGCGTTGGTGCTTGAAGAGTACGATCACGCGAAGCGCCGCGATGCTCGCATTTATGGCGAACTCATCGGCTATGGCCTGTCCGGCGACGCGTTCCATATTACGGCTCCGGCGGAGGACGGAGATGGGGCGCTACGCTGCATGAGAGCCGCGCTTCGCCGTGCCGGCATTTCACCCGGTGAGGTCGACTATATCAATGCTCACGGCACCTCGACGCCGCTCGGCGACGAGATCGAGCTCAGGGCCATCGAACGACTGGTCGGCAATGCCGCGGGCCACATCACCATGTCGTCGACGAAGTCTTCGATTGGTCATCTACTGGGCGCAGCCGGCGCAGTCGAGGCGATCTTCTGCCTACTCGCAATTCGCGATCAGGTGGTGCCGCCCACCATCAATCTCGACAACCCGTCGGTCGACACCGCCATCGACCTCGTGCCGCACCAGCCGCGCAAGCGCTCCGTCAATGTTGCGCTCTCGAACTCGTTCGGATTCGGGGGCACCAATGCCTCAGTCGTGTTCAGCCGGGTGTCGGATTAGTGCAGGCCATCGCCGTTTCGCCATATTTGCTCCGCACTCGCCTGCAATTCACTACGAGCCCATCGCACGATGGGCGGACGCGGGAGAATCGGCGCCATTCGGTCGCTGGACGGGGCTCACGTTTTCACCGATGATGCATAGCGTAAAAGTGAGCATGCGGCGGTGACAAGCTCGGATCCACCACGCAACGGCAGCGACCGCGCTAGGGTACGTCCGCGTGCGGCACCGGTGCGTGCCGTGGACCAACCCAATCCGAATCCGCGCGGCGCAGCACCCGCGGCGCGACAATCCTCTACCGCGGTGGGCGCTACGAAGACGCGCAAGGGCCCCAATGGGGACGGCGCCGCACCGCTCACCGCCTCGACGACGCGCCTTCGGTCAGGGAGCGGGGCTTCCTCTGTGCTTTCATCCTCGCGAGAAGAAAAAAGAGCCGTGCCGGGCGCGGGCGAGCCATATCCGCCTCTATCGGACCGGCTGGTGAGCGGAAATGGTGCGACTCCGATGGGTTCGAAAACTCCCAAGCAAATCACGCCGCGCAGCCCGCGAACGGCGCTCGAGCCAGATACCGTGGAAATGCCGGCCCGCCGCTCAAAGAGTGTGCGGCATCCTTTTGTCGTGATCGGCAACGCCATCATCAGCATCTTTGTCCTGGCGGCGATCGTAGCCGGCATCGC
Organism: uncultured Alphaproteobacteria bacterium; assembly: GCA_963721025.1. GTDB lineage: Bacteria > Pseudomonadota > Alphaproteobacteria > Rhizobiales > Xanthobacteraceae > BOG-931. Next base: position 60,426 of record CAVRHN010000001.1, read on the forward strand.
GCTGGTCATCGGCAAGCAGCGGTTCGAAGCTGCGGGACCATTGCCGGAGGACCGCATCGTCAATATCCCGCGCGGCTCCGGCATTCGCGATATTGCCGACGTCCTGGTGCACGATGGCGTCATCGATCAGCCTTGGGTGTTCATTGGCGGCGTGTTGGTGCTCAAGGCGCGCGAGGATCTCAAAGCCGGCGAATATCAGTTCAAGGCCCACGCCAGCTTGCGCGACGTGGTCGCGACCATCATCGAGGGCCGAGTGGTGACGCGCCAGCTCACCATTCCGGAAGGCTTGACCTCCGAACAGATTGTGGCGCGCCTCTTGGATGACGACGTACTGACCGGAAACATCAAGGAAATCCCGCGCGAGGGCAGCCTGCTGCCCGATACCTACAATTTCACCCGCGGGGTGACGCGCGAACAGATAATCCAGCGCATGCAACAAGCGCAGCAGCGTCTGGTCAAGGAAATCTGGGAACGCCGCTCGCCCGATCTACCGATCAAAACAGCGGATCAGTTGGTCATTCTCGCGTCGCTGGTCGAGAAGGAGACCGCCAAGCCAGAGGAGCGCACGCGGGTCGCGGCCGTGTTCGTCAACCGGCTGAAGCAGAAGATGAAGCTGCAATCAGATCCGACCATCATCTACGGGCTGGTCGGCGGCAAGGCCACGCTCGGGCGGCCGATCATGAAGAGCGAGATAGATCAGCCGACGCCGTACAACACCTACCAGATCGAGGGGCTGCCACCGGGACCGATCAGCAATCCGGGCCGCGCTTCGCTCGAGGCCGCAGCCAATCCGGCGCGCACGCGCGAACTTTATTTCGTGGCTGACGGCACCGGCGGTCACGCCTTCGCCGAGACTTACGAGCAACATCAAAAGAACGTCGCGCGCCTGCGGCTGATCGAAACCGATCAAAAGGATAAGGCTCCTGCCGATGCGCAGCTAGTTTCATCGCCGCCCGCCGCCGCGCCTGCCCCGGCGCCGCGGCGCTCGCCCAGCCATCGCACGCATTAGCGAAACGAATGATCCCGGCGCGGCGGATTCGCCGGGCGAACGTGCACCGCATCATCTGCCGCGCGTCGGGTCATGCAGGATTTCCCCTGCGACGCCCGAGGCTGCCCTGATCGCCCTTGTGACCCTGGAAAGCCGCCGCTAAGTTCGGCGCGTCTCTTTCCCAATTTTGCCGGAGATCGCGTTCCATGGCGCTGTCGAGCATGACTGGATTTGCTCGCGCCCACGGCGTCTGCGGCCCGTATGCCTGGGCCTGGGAGGTCAAATCGGTCAATGGCAAAGGCCTCGATCTGCGGCTTCGCCTGCCGCCGGGCTGGGACGCGATCGAAGTGCCGGTTCGCGCCCGTGCCGCGGAGACGCTGGCACGTGGTTCGATTCAAGCAAACCTGACGGTCGAGCGCACCGGTGTCCTGCCGGTCGTGCGCGTCAACACGGCGGTGCTCGAGGCGGTCCTGGCGACGGTACGACAGCTCGCAGCGCGGATCGAGGCATCGCCGCCGTCGCTCGATGGCCTGCTTGCGCTCAAGGGCGTGATGGAGGTCGGCGACATCGAGGAACGTGAGGAGGAGCGGCGCGCTGCCGAAACGGCGGTCATTGCCGGCTTCGCCGAGGTCATCGGAGCGCTCGTGGAAATGCGCCGCCACGAAGGCGCCGCCCTGGGCCGGGTTCTGGGCGCGCGGCTTGGCGAAATTGCCGCGCTGGCGCAACGCGCGGAACTGGTTCCTGGCCGGCGGCCCGACGCCATACGCGTGCGGTTTGCCGAGCAGGTCGCGATGCTGCTGGCGCAGTCTGATCGGTTCGATCCTGACCGGCTGCATCAGGAGGCGATCCTGATCGCGGCCAAAGCCGACGTACGCGAGGAGCTCGACCGGCTTGCCGCCCATGTCGCGCAGGCCCAGCTTCTTATCGGGCAAGGCGGGCCGATCGGCCGCCGCCTCGATTTTCTCGCCCAGGAGCTCAACCGCGAAGCCAATACGCTGTGTGCCAAGGCGAACGACGTCGAACTCACCAATATCGGGCTGGAGCTCAAGGCCGCGGTAGAGCAATTCCGCGAGCAAGTGCAGAACGTGGAATAAAGCATGGCGAGCGGGGGGCGGAAGCAGAGGAAAATTGCGCGTCGCGGTCTCATGCTCGTCTTGTCCTCGCCGTCAGGCGCCGGCAAGACCACGCTGTCGCGCATGCTCCTCAAGGCCGATCGTCATGTCGAGCTTTCGGTGTCGGTAACGACGCGCCGGCAACGCCGCGGCGAGGTCGATGGCCGCGATTATCACTTCATCGATCCGCATCGCTTCCAGGCCATGGTGAAATCGGGCGAGCTTCTGGAGTGGGCCGAAGTTTTCGGCCATTGCTACGGCACGCCGCGCCGGCCGGTGGAGAAGGCCTTGCAAGCCGGCCGCGACGTCCTGTTCGATATCGATTGGCAAGGCACGCAGCAGCTCAGCGAAAAAGCGCGTGACGATCTGGTCAGCGTTTTCATCCTGCCGCCGACGGTGAAGGAGCTTGAGCGCCGGCTCAAGCGACGCGCGCAGGACAGCCACGACATCATCGGCTCCCGCATGGCCAAGGCGGCGGGTGAGATGAGCCACTGGCCGGAATACGACTACGTCATTGTCAACCGCGACCAAGATGAGGCATTTGCCGAAGTGAAGGCCATCCTTGCGGCGGAGCGGCTAAAACGCGAGCGGCAAATCGGTCTTTCCAGCTTCGTACGCGCTTTGCAGGCGAGGCTGTGATGCCCTTAGGCGGACGATAACCGACGGATCGTGTCCGTCGTCAGTCATCTCTGTCCTCTGTCATCCAGCGCTGACAACACGGTGCGGCCGACGACGCGACCGGCGCGCAAGTCATCGAGCGCCGCCTGCGCTTCCCGGAGCGGGCGGTCGCGCGTCGGAATCGGCGCGATGTTTTTTGCACGCACCAAATCGAGAAGCTCGCGTGCCTCGGCGAGCGTGCCGGTCAGCGTGCCCTCGATCGTAATCGCTTTGATCCCGAACATTGCGGCGGCTATCGAGAAACTACCGCCGAGAAGTCCGGTTACCACCACCTTGCCGCCGCGGCCGAGCAGGCCGGTCGCGAATTGCAGCGATTTATCGGAGCCGACAAAATCGCAGGCCGCGAGCACCCCGCCAGTTGCCGTCATGATCGCCTTTCGCGCTTGCGGATCGGACGGGTCGTAGGCTTGGGCCGCGCCGGCTGCGAGCGCGGCCTTGCGCTTTTCCGCATCGATGTCGGCGACGATCGGCGCCGTGTGAAAAAGCGCGCGGGCAATCGCAAGGCCCATCATGCCGACTCCGCCAAGCCCAACGAGCAGGACCGGGCCACGCTCGGGGCGACCTGTGAGCCGCTTGAGCGCCGAATAGGCCGTCAAACCGGAGCACATCAGCATCCCGGCAAAGGCCGGCGACAATGGCGCATAATCGAGCAGGTAGCGCGGATGCGGGACGAGGACGTGCGTCGCGAACCCGCCATCGACGGTGATGCCGAGATGACGGGGACTCGCGCACAAATTTTCTTCGCCGCCAAGGCAGGCCGGGCACTGGCCGCAGCCGATCCACGGATAAACTGCAACACGTCGACCAACGGTCGCGCTGCCGGCGTCCTCTCCCGTACTGTCGATCACGCCGGCGATCTCGTGGCCGAGCGTGAACGGCAGCGTGCGTCCCGCAGTGACGTCGAGCCGTTTGTCGCCGCCGAGCGAGAAATAGCCGTCCTGCAGATGCAGGTCGGAATGGCACACGCCGCAACGCTCGACGCGCACGAGCACTTCACTGCCGCTGGGGGCGGGGCACTCCACGACGGTCTCGCAGAGGGGTTGCCCATAGGCAACAAGCGATTGGCGATGCATTTTCGTCATTGTGGTCCCCCATCCGCAACGTTCATCCGCCGCTATCATGCCTGAGACCGCGGCAGGCGGCGAGGGCCCCTGCCAGCGCGACAAAGCCGGCGACGGAAATGTCCTCGGCGCGCGCCGTCGGGGCTAGGCCGGCCGTCGAGAGCAGGTCCGCGACATCGACGCCGAGCGAGCGCAGGCTTTGGCGCAGCATCTTGCGCCGTTGCCCAAAGGCGGCTTGGATTACGGCCTCAAGTTGCCTGCGCTCGCAAGCCAGCGGCGCAGCCCGCGGCACGATACGGACCAGCGAGGATGTGACTTTCGGCGCCGGCACGAATGCCGAAGGATTGACGTCGAAAAGAATGCGCGCCTCGCAACGCCATTGCACCAGCACGGATAACCGGCCGTAGCTTTTTGAGCCGGGCGCGGCAACGATGCGCTCGGCGACCTCGCGCTGGAACATCAGGACGGCGGCCTCGTACCAGGGCGGCCACGGCTCGGTGCTGACCCAGGAGACGAGCAGTGCCGTGGCGATGTTGTAGGGCAGATTGGCGACGATGCGCACCGGGCCGCGCTCGAGGCGCGAGCGCGGATCGAACGTGAGCGCGTCCGCCGTGACGACGTCGAGACGCCCGGGATAGCGTTCGGCGATCTCTTGCAGAGCCGCAATTGCGCGCACATCGCGTTCGACCGCGATGACGCGGGCGGCACCGAGGGCCAACAGCGCGCGTGTCAGGCCGCCCGGCCCGGAGCCGACCTCCAATACCGTCACGCCGGTGAGCGCTCCCGCCGCGCGCCCGATGCGAGCCGCCAGATTGAGATCGAGAAGGAAATTCTGTCCAAGCGATTTTTTGGCGACGAGATCGTGCCGGCGAATGACGTCGCGTAATGGCGGCAAGCCGTCCGGCGCGGAGGTCACGACGCGGACAGCCGCGCCTGACTGTCCGCCATGGCCAGCCGCGCCGCCAGCCGCAGCGCCGCAACCAGGCTCGTCGCGTCGGCGGTACCGGTGCCGGCGATGTCGAAAGCGGTGCCGTGATCGGGCGAGGTGCGCACGAAGGGAAGGCCGAGCGTGACATTGACCGCGTGGTCGAAGGCGAGCGTCTTGATCGGGATCAGCGCCTGATCGTGATACATGCACAGAGCCGCATCGTAGGTCGCGCGTGCCCGCTCGTGGAACAGCGAATCGGCCGGCAGCGGGCCCCTCGCGTCGATGCCGTCGGCCATAAGCCGAGCGACGGCCGGCGCCACGATGGCGCGATCCTCCACGCCGAGCGCACCGTTTTCGCCGGCATGGGGGTTGAGGCCGGCGACCACGAGGCGCGGGCGCGAAATGCGAAAGCGCACGGCAAGGTCGCGCGCGACAATCCGTCCGGTCTCGACCACAAGTTCCGTCGAAAGATGCTTGAAGATTTCTCTGAGCGGCAGGTGGATCGTCACCGGCACGACGGCTAGTTCCGGCGACCACAACATCATAACCGGCCGCAACGCCTTGCCGGTCGCTTCCTGCACCAGCCTGGCCAGGAATTCGGTGTGGCCGGGCTCGGCAAAACCCGAGTCATAGAGCACGTTCTTCGCCACCGGGTTGGTAACGATGGCTGCGGCCGCGCCCGCCATAACGTCGGCGACCGCGCGGCGGATCGAGGCGATGGCGGCAGGCGCGCTCGATCGATCCGGGTGGCCCGGCTCGGTGCTCACCGCGACGTCGATACCAACCACCGGCAAGGCGGCAGCAAACGCGGCGGCGGCCGCGGCCGGCGTCACTGTTACGATCGGAACGTCGAGGCCGAGACGACGGGCGCGCCGGCCGAGAAAATCCGGATCGGCGACAAGGTAGAATCGCGGAATGTCGAGTTCGGCGCGTCGATGCCAGACCGCGAGGGCCAGGTCGGGACCGATGCCGGCCGGCTCGCCGAGCGTCAATGCCAATGGCTGCACGATTTCGCTTCTCGCCGCTATTTTTCTTCGGGCATCTTGTATTCGATCATTGCCGCGCGCCGCAAAGTCTCAAGGTAGCGCTTGGCTTGGGCGCCGAATTTTTGCTGGAACATTTGATCGCGAATTTCCTTCATTCCGGGCGAATCGGATTTGGTCTCCCTCTTGTCGCAAATCGCGAACATCTGCACCCCCTCCGCCGTCGTCTCGGGCGGCGTCAGGTGGCCGACCCCGGTGCTGTCGAGAATCTCGCGCAATTGCTGCGCCAGCTCGGCGGAATATTTCGAAACCTGATCGCGGACCGCGACGTCGGGCAGAGCGCGAGCAAAAGAAATGCCATCGTTGCAGTTCTGAAAGCGCGCGCGCAAGGCGTCGGCGTCACGTTTGCGCGCCTCGTAAGCGGCTTCGGGCGAACCGCGCGGCACAATGAGAACGACCGGGCGCATGATGTATTCGTATCCAACCTCGTCTTTTTCCGCGGGCTTGTGCAGCTCGAGTTGCGCTTCGACGTCCTTGTCCCTGATTTCCAGGCTCGCTCTGTAGCGTCCGCGCACCAGATTGGTCCAGGCAATCTGCGCCCGCAAACGCCGCTTGAGAGTGTCGGCGCTCGCGCCGCTGCTGACAAGGATTTGGGTCAACCTCGGCGCGTCGACGCCCATGCGGGTCGCGACGGCGGAATAGGATTTTTCCACTTCCAAATCGGGAACCTCGACGCTGTACCGCTTGGCCTCGGCCACCTCCAGAATTTCGTCGATAAGGCTATCGAGCACTTCCTTGCGCGTTGGCGGCTTTTTGGTGCTGAGCTGGATGAATTTGCTCCGATGCTCGACATCAAGTGTCGTAATCGGCTGGCCATTGACGAACGCTACGACCTGTTGCGAGCGGGCGCTCGAAGGCACGGCGAGCATGACCGCTGCGGCGAGCATCGTCGCAACGAAAGCCTGCCGGCGGGTACGGAGCGGGATTCGCGATATCAACTCTTGTTCTCCCTCGACCAAGGGCGCTACTGCCCCTCGCTTGGTTACTGCAATCCTCATGAAATGCACCATTAGCATCTCAACGAGGAATTTAGAACGCGGAGCGCTGCACTAGCCGTCCTCCTGGTACAACAGCGCGACAAATCCCGTCAGACCACCGACCAGCACCGGAATCCACGCCGCCATGACCGGCGGCATGAGCTCCGATTTGCCCATGTCCTCCGTGAATTTCGACAATACGAACAACAAGAGGCCCGCGGAGATTCCGCTCAGCACCATCTTCTGCACGCCGCCGAAGCGAAAGAAACGCAGGCTTACCGAAGCTGCCAGCAGGACCATGGCGGTGAGCAGGAACGGACGCGACAGCAGCAGCTGGTATTGCAGCCGATAACCCGCGGCGACCAGCCCGGCCCGGTCGGCCAATTCGATGTAAGAGGGCAGCTGCCAGAACGGCACGGTTTCGGGCGTGGCAAAGCTTTCCCGCACCTGCTCGAGCGTCAAGTTGGTGTTGAGCCGATAGGTGTCTTGGGTGACGGGCGGCGCGCCGCTCGCATAGGTGCGTACCTCATCCAGCCGCCAGTAACCTTGCTCTAGCGCCGCACTTTTCGCCTCCGTCCGCTCCTGGAAGTGACCGGAGCTATCGAAGGTATAGACGCTGACGCCGCCGAGCTCGGCGCCTTGGTTGCGGCTCGACTTGGCGTTGATGATGGCCGCACCGTCGGCGCTCTTCTGCTGGACCCAGAAGCCGGCCGTGTTTTCTTGCAGTGCCGAGGTTGGCTGCTCGCCCTGCATTTCGGCTTCGAGGCGTTTCGAGCGCTCGTGCAGAATCGCGGCGATCGGGTTGTAGACGGTGGTGGCCACCGTGCCGAACAGGAACGCCGCGATCATCGCTGGCGCTACGAATTGCCACGCGGAAATCCCGGCCGCGCGCGCAACCACCAGTTCGAGGCGGCGCGACAGCGTCAGATAGCATGACATCGCGCCCACCAGCACCGCGAACGGCATGATACGCTCGGCAAACTGTGGCACGCGGAACAGGGAAATCTCGGCAAGCATCCAGGCCGTGGCCTTGGGCCAGTCGGCGCTGCGGCGCATGAGTTCGATATAGTCGATCATCGCCGCGAGTGCGACGACGCCGAAGAACGTGGCGATGACGGATCTCAGAAAGCGAAATCCGAAATAACGTGAAAGCGTACCCATAAGCATCGGCGCGCTCCTCAACCGGCCGTCGCTCGCGCGACACGGTCGCCGATGGCAGTGGCTATTTTCGACACCGCCGCCGCAGGCTCGAAGGCCTGGCCGCGAGAAATTAGCCACAGTCCGGCGGCGGACGAACCGACGAGAGCGACATATTGGACGGCGAGCACGCTCGGCGCGCTTACGCCGACGATGACGCTGAAAAAGCCGACAACGCGCAACAACGACACCACGCCGACCAGGCTCAACAGCGCCAGCGTGCGGCTCTGCCGTGTCGTTTGCGGTGGACCGAGGAGGGCGTAGGCAAGGATGGCGAATGCCAGCGGATAAAGCGGTGCCGCAAATCGGTCGTGCAGTTCCGATCGATACTGGGCCGACTGCGCCACGGAGAGTACGTCGCCGGGCGGCGGCCGCCACAAATCCCAAATATTTTTCTCGCGGGCGTTGTAGACGACGTTTTGCGGGCCGGCGATGAATTTCGACATGTCGAACGCGTATCGCTCGAATGTCACGATGCGCGGATCGCGCTGGCCGGCTTCGAGCCGCTGCACGCTGCCGCCTTCGAGCACCAGGAACGAGCCCGTCTTGTTCTTCACGATCTCGCCCCGCTCGGCGAGATAGGTGGCGTGCTCGTTGGGATCGCGCCGATCGTCAAGAAATATTCCGAGCAGGAGTCCGTTCGGCCGCCGATCAGCGATGTGGAAGGTGAGATTGCCGCCGACCGTGGCGAAACGGCCCGGTTGTACGATGTTGGTGAGGATATCCGCGCGTACCCGGGTGCCCCAGTCGCGCATCTCGCGCAGCGCGGTCGGCGACACATAGACGGCCATGCCGGCGACCAGCAGCGAAACGACGAAGCCCGCGGCAAGGAATGGACTAAACAACCGCCATGGCGAGACGCCGGCGGCGTTCATGACGATGATCTCGGAATCCGAACTGAGCTTGCCGAGGACATGTGCGGCAGCCAGCACCAGCGCGATCGGCGCGATCATCATGACGAGCAAGGGAATGAACAGACCGGTGAGGCCGACGAAGACGAAGACCGTTTGCCGCTGGCTCGTGATCAGATCGAATTCGCGGATCGCCTGCGTGAACCACATCACGACAGTCAGACTGACAAGGGTGATCAGGAACGCACCCATCGTGGTGCGAAACATGTAGCGGCCGATCGACCCCATCGGACTTTACATCCCCCTGACGGGCCAACTCATGGGCCGCGCCGGACCCCGAGGCCGCGTCGCCTCCCGAGTCGAGTTCTTGCAATTTCATGCTTTCACAAAATGGCCTCGCCAAGGCAACGTGGTTGAGGTTGCAACGGGCCGGCGGACATTCGCCGTCCGTTGCGAGAAGGCGCTTTGCAGGACGGCGCGGTCCGGGTCATATGTCGGGTCAAGAAATCCTTGACCCGGCGAAGAAGGACCGACCATGACCAACTCCCTCAAGCTCGGCTTTACCTCGTTCGACCGATTGCGGGGCGTTCTCGTTGCGTTCTGCGCGGAAGGTCTCAAGTTCGGCCCGGCAACCCAAAAGGCGCTGTCGCCGATCGGCGATCTTCAACGCCGTGCAGCGGCTGCCGATCGCTTCACCGGCAAGAAGGCATCGGCCCTGGACATCATTGCGCCTTCCGGGCTCAACGTGCCGCGTCTGGTTATCGTCGGCACCGGCAAGGAGCGCGAGCTCAAGGAGCGCGATCTGGTCAGGCTCGGCGGCGTCGCTATGGGCAAGATACCGATCGCCGCGACGCAGGCGACGATTTTCGCCGAATTTGCAGGGGGCGCACTCAAGGGCGATCAGGTCGCCCAGCTGGCGCTGGGCGGACGCCTGCGTGCCTATACGTTTGACCGCTACAAGACCAAGCGCAAGGAAGGCGAGGAGCGGGCGAAAAAGATGGAGGTGAATTTCGCGTGCGCGAGCCCGGCCGCGGCGGAGAAGGCCTGGGCCCGCACGATGGGCCTCGCCGACGGCGTCGTGTTGGCGCGCGACCTTACCAACGAACCGGCAAATGTGCTCTATCCCGGCGAGTTTGCCCGTCGAGCGTCGGCCTTGCGGAGGCTGGGCGTCACTGTCGAGGTCCTCGACGTTGCGGCAATGAAGAAGCTCGGAATGGGGGCGCTGCTCGGCGTCGGCCAGGGGTCGGCGCATGAACCGAAGCTCGTTGTCATGCGTTGGCACGGCGGCAAGCGAGGTGCCGATCCCATTGCATTCATCGGCAAGGGCGTGTGTTTCGATACCGGCGGCATCTCCATCAAGCCGGCGCAGGGCATGGAGGACATGAAGGGCGACATGGCAGGGGCGGCGTGTGTCGTCGGGTTGATGCAGGCGCTCGCGGCGCGCAAAGCGAAAGTCAACGCGGTCGGCGCCATCGGACTCGTCGAGAACATGCCCGACGGCAAGGCGCAGCGCCCCGGCGACATCGTCACCACGATGTCGGGTCAAACGATTGAAGTCATCAATACCGATGCCGAAGGCCGCCTCGTGCTCGCCGACGTGCTGCACTACATCAACAAGCGCTTTAAACCGAAATTCATGATCGATCTGGCGACGCTCACAGGCGCAATCATGGTCGCGCTCGGACAGGAATATGCCGGCTTGTTCTCCAACGACGACAAGCTCGTCGAGCGCCTGACCAAAGCGGGCGAGGCGGCCGACGAGCGGGTGTGGCGCATGCCGCTCGGGCCCGAATACGACAAGATCATCGATTCAAAAATCGCCGACGTGAAGAATACCGGCGGCCGCTTTGCCGGCTCGATCACCGCCGCGCAATTTCTTCAGCGTTTCGTCAACAAAACGCCATGGGCGCATCTCGACATCGCCGGCACGGCGCTCGGCTCGCCGCAGACTGACATCAACAAAAGCTGGAGTGCCGGCTGGGGCGTGCGCCTGCTCGACCGGCTAGTCGAGGACTATTACGAGCGCTGATCACGGCGGCCGTGGGTTGCACAAGGAAGCACCTAAGGGCGCCGCGTGCGGCCACCCACCCTCACCAACCTCTTCGCCTTTGCTCGGCGGCAACCGCTTGTCTCCAAAGCATTCACCGAAAGGCGCATCATCGCCATCAAAGAGACTTGTCCACCTTAAGCACGAGCTTGCCGAAATTCTCGCCGCTGAACAGTTTCAGCAGCGTCTCCGGAAATGTCTCCAGGCCATCGACGATGTCCTCGCGCGATTTGAGTTTGCCCGCGGCGATCCAAATGGCCATTTCGCGCGCCGCCTGCGGAAAGCGATCGGCATAGTCGAACACCACCATGCCCTCCATGCGAGCGCGGTTGACGAGGAGCGAGAGATAGTTGCTCGGGCCCTTGATCGGCGTGGTGTTGTTGTACTGCGAGATCGCCCCGCAAATCACCACGCGGGCATGCCTCCGCAAGACAGTAAGCACGAGGTCGAGGATATCGCCGCCGACATTGTCGAAATACACGTCCACGCCATTCGGACAATGCGTCCGCAAGCTCTTGCGCATGTCCCCCGCCTTGTAGTCGATGGCCGCATCGAAACCGAGTTCGTCGACCAGGTAGCGGCATTTGGCGGCGCCGCCGGCGATGCCGACCGCGCGGCATCCCTTGATCTTCGCGATCTGGCCGACGGTGGCGCCGACCGCACCGGCGGCGCCCGAGACCACGACGGTCTCACCAGGCTTCGGCTGGCCAACGTCAAGCAAGCCGAAATAGGCGGTCATGCCCGGCATGCCGAGCGTGTTGAGAAACATCGGCAACGGCGCGACTTTGGGGTCGATCTTGGTAAGTTGCGCGCCGTCGAGCGCGGCGTATTCCTGCACTCCGAGCGCGCCGCTCACATGGTCGCCTACGGCAAAACCGGAATGTTTCGAGGCAATGACCCTGCCGACGCCGCCGGCGCGCATCACCTCGCCGATCCCGACCGGCGCGATATAGGATTTGCCCTCGTTCATCCAGCCGCGCATGGCCGGGTCGAGCGAGAGATACAAGACCTTGGCGAGAACTTCGCCGTCGCGCGGCTCCGGAACTGGCGTCTCGGTGAATTGCCAGTCGCTGCGCTTCGGCAGGCCGATCGGGCGCGTTGCCAGTCGGATCTGATGATTGAGTTCGCCGGTCATGACGGAGCCGCCTGTGTTGTCGTGTGGTTACCTCCCTAGCATGGCCGTTAGCGGCCGCGAAGGTTGCAGGGCTGCTCCAATAATTTTAAGTGAGCTTGTCACGGCCGAGACGACCGCGGACCATCGGGTCGGTTGCGATAGTCAAGGTTTATCATCCGATGGCGGATTCGGCATATTCGGCCCCCGACCCTTCAGTAGAACCACCGCATGACTGAAATCCTCTTCTATCACCTGAAAGGGCAGACACCGGAACAGGTCTTGCCCGCGCTCCTCTTGAAATCGCTCGAGCGTGGTTGGCGCGTCGTGGTGCAAGCGTCCTCGGAAGAACGCATCGAAGCGCTTGACGCCCATTTGTGGACGTGGCGGGACGATTCCTTTCTCCCGCACGGGACTTGGCGCGACGCCGAAGCGGCCCAGCAGCCTATCATGCTGACCGTCAACGACGACAATCCGAACGGCGCCACCGTGCGCTTCCTCATTGAGGGGGCCGGGATGCCGAGCGATGCCTCCGCATATCAGCGCGTCGTGGTGCTTTTCGACGGAGAAGATGCCGATGCCGTCGAGGCGGCGCGCGCGCGCTGGAGCGAGGCCAAATCGGCGGGCTTCGAGGTGACCTACTGGCAGGCTGATGATAAGGGCGGCTGGCGGCGCCAACCCTGAACGCATTTACAAGTCCAGTACAGGGTATCGCTGCATCACCTTGATTTGAAAAGATTTTCCATCTTAATCATGTGTCTTAAGAGCGCGTGGCAAAGCCTGACTTTCGACACTATATTTTTGCCCGAAGCGTAGATTGCATATATAGTGGTTCCATGAACAAACCTTCAGTGAAAAGGCGGCCGGCAGTCAAGGCAAGCCGCACTCCGGTTGTTCGTAAGGCCGTTTCGCGGCAAGTTTCGGGCAAACCGGAGCCGAATAATAATGCCGTGAAGATCGCTGCGATAGCTGTCGCTCATCAAGCGTCCGTGCGCAGCCAGGTGTTGCGAACCCACAAGTTCCGTGTTGGCCAAACAGTGCTGTATACGTCGAGCCCTATCAGCCGCCCGGGCGCCAGCGGGACCTACAAAGTCGTCAAGCTGTTGCCGTCCGATGGCGACGATTACCAATACCGGATCAAAAATCCCGGCGAAGCGTTCGAGCGCGTGGCCAAAGAAAGCCAACTCGAACTCGATCATTGATCGCGTTCTCCGAGCGTCTGGCACCCTTGGCGGCGCGGGCATACCGTATCGCAGCTAGCGCAGATTGTTCCAGGTCAGTTGCGGGCTGGCTTCTGCGGGACCCCTGGGCCATACTTCGCGAGGGAGTGGCGTTCTTTCAGTGGGCGGAGTGGGTTGATGCTCGGCATTGCGCCCGAGATCGGGACCTCAGCGTTGCGGTTGTGGGTCGCCGCCGGGTCGGCAGCATTGCTTCTGGTCATTTGTGTGCTGGCGCTGTCGCGGCCTCGGGCCGGAAGCCGGGCCGCTCCCGTATTTCGCGCCGGTTTCGTGATCCTCGGTGCGGTTCTCGGCGCGGCGATGACGTGGGCCTTCCTGGATCGCGCCGCTGTGGCTGACCGCAGTGCCGAACGCCAGGCTCTCGAACTGCGCGCGCAGGAATTGAGCGCGCGAGCCCTCGCTCCGGGCTCGCCGCTTGCCTGCCTCGACGCCGTGGCCGGCGAGAACGTGGCGGCGGCGTGCGAGAGGGCGCTCTTCGTTTCGCCTGCGAGCGTGGCGGCCGCTTCGTCCTATGTCGCAGAGCGGCTTGCATTACTCGCGGCCATGGCGGCGTATGCCGAACGCGGTGACGCTGATATCGAGGATGTGCTGTCGCCGCTGCGCCGCTCGCTTGAGGCCGACCCCTTCGGTTTCCTCGGCCATGTGCTCTCCATCCGCGACGGCTGCACGAGCCATAATTGCAAGGCCCTCGCGCTCCTGCAGGATGCGAGCCGCGTGCGTGCCAATCTGAGCGCAGAGAGGCTCGATCATTATCTAGAGCATTATCTGCCGCTCTGGGCGAAGGCGCCCGACGGTGCACTTGCGGATGCGGCGCCGGCTCAAACCGCCGCGATCCCGCAAGGCCCGCGCAAGGGGACTATCAACGCCGATTTCCCCACGGCTGCGTCGATCCCGGCGGTCAGCATCATGAATCCCGAACCTGCAGGGCCGGTCCTGCCGGGCGTGGCAGCCGCCGCCGCTGCCAATCCGAACCCGCAGCCGAACGCCGCATCTTCGGCGCGACGCTCGCGAAAGCAGGCCGCCAATCCCGCTTCACAAACTGCCGCTCAATCGCCTCCTTCGGCGGCAGCTGAACCGATTTGGCCGGAGCCCGTCCCAGCGCCTCCGAAAGCCGGCGCGGCATCTGGCTGGTCCGGGCCAATTCAGCTCAATCCCGTTCCGCCTCCATCCAACGCAAGCGCCGGCATGAACGTGCGCTCGCAATGAGCTGAACGTTCGGCTCAAAGCCGCCCCTCTGGCGGATCGGTGTGCGCGAGCGGTAAGAAGCTTCCGTCATGTTCACCTCAGTCCTCATCGCTAATCGCGGCGAAATCGCCTGCCGCATCGCCGGTACCGCCAGGCGCCTCGGCATGCGCACGATCGGCGTCTATTCGGCCGCGGATGCGCGCGCGCTGCATCGGCGGCTCTGCGACGAGGCGTATTTCATCGGGCCCGCGGAACCGCGCGAAAGCTATCTGTCGATCGAACGGCTGATCGAGGTTGCAAAGAAGGCTGGCGCCGAATGCGTTCATCCCGGCTACGGGTTCTTGTCCGAAAGCGCGGATTTCGCCGAAGCCTGTGGGCAAGCCGGACTTGTATTCATCGGTCCGCCCGCTGCGGCGATCCGCGCCATGGGGCTCAAAGACCGTGCCAAGACACTGATGGAAAAGGCCGGCGTCCCGATTGTGCCCGGCTATCACGGCGCGCGCCAGGACGCCAAGTTTCTCGAGCAGAAGGCCGACGCGATCGGTTATCCGGTGCTGATCAAGCCGGCTGTGGGCGGCGGCGGCCGCGGGCTGCGCCGGGTCGACAAGAAGGCCGACTTCAAAAATGCGCTCGAAGGCGCGGTCCGGGAGGTGGCGGCGGCGTTCGGCTCGGGCCGCGTCTTGATTGAGAAATATATCGCCTCGCCGCGTCACATCGAGATCCAGGTTTTCGCCGATGGGCATGGCAACATTATCCATCTGGGCGAGCGCGATTGCTCGTTGCAGCGCCGCCATCAGAAGGTCATCGAGGAAACCCCCGCGCCGGGCATGACGGCGCAGCTGCGGGCACAGATGGGCACCGCCGCGGTCGAGGCGGCAAGAGCCGTCGGTTATCGGGGCGCCGGCACCGTTGAGTTCGTCGCCGACGGCACCAAGGGACTGCGGGCGGGAGCTTTCTGGTTCATCGAAATGAATACACGGCTCCAGGTCGAACATCCCGTGACCGAGGCGGTCACGGGTCTCGATCTCGTCGCCTGGCAATTTCAAGTCGCCGCGGGCGAAAAGTTGCCGCTCTCCCAGACAGAGGTCAAGTTCGACGGGCATGCGATCGAGGCGCGGGTTTATGCCGAGGATCCGGAGAACGACTTTCTGCCGTCGACCGGCACGATCCTGGGGTTGGATTTGCCCGGCGATGTTCGCGTGGAAAGCGGAATCGAAGCCGGTGGCGAAGTGACTCCTTTCTACGACCCCATGATTGCCAAGCTGATTGCGCACGCGCCGACGCGGCAAGAGGCTCTGGACCGGCTTGCGGCCGCGCTCGATCGCACGGTGGTTGCCGGCGTGCGCAGCAATGTGGCCTTCCTCGGCGCGTTGTGCCGCGCGCCCAAGTTCCGCCAGGGCAAGGTTGATACCGGCTTCATCGATCGCAATCTCGCCGCGCTCGGCGCCGTGCCGCAGAGTCCTGATCGCGCCGCCGCTGCCCTGGGTCTCGCACGCCTGCTGACGCGCGCCCAGATGGACGAGGTATTTGGCGATACCGGCGGCGAAAATGCCCCGCCGCGTGACGGCGGTTTCGAGGTAAATTCGCCGTGGGCGGCGCGCGACGGCTTTCAGCTCGGCGGCACGCGCTCGATTACCGTGCCGGTGCTCATCGACGGTGAGAGCGCTGACGCGACGGTCACCTATGACAAGAACGGCATAAAGGTTGCGATCGACGGCACGGCGCCGGCGACCGATGCGCGAGCGTTCGACGCGGAGGAGGAGGTCTACGTTCTGCGCCACGGCCGCCAGACCCGCGTCCGTCTCAAGGATGTTGCCGCGGCGGCCGCAGAAGCCGGCGCCGGCGACGGTGTGGTCAAGGCGCCGATGCACGGCAGGGTCCTGGAACTCTTTGTCGGCGGCGGCGAGTCGGTCCACGGCGGTCAGCGCCTGGCGGTGATCGAGGCGATGAAGATGGAGCATACGCTGCGGGCGCCGTTTGCCGGCGTTGTCGTCGAGGTTGCCGTCGGTGCCGGCGCCCAAGTTGTGGAAGGCGCGCAGATCATGGTGATCGAACGGGCCGCGGAAGGATAATGTGGAAGTATGGCCCTGCATCTCATCAAGCTCTGCGTCGGCTGTGACTCGGTCCGCGACCTCGAGACCTGGATCAGGCAAAAGCTCAAGGAGAAGCGCAAGCGCGGCCAAAAGCAGGAGCACGTCCATACGACGCGCATGGTGCCCAAGCGCGCGGCAGAGCTTGTCGACGGCGGTTCGCTCTACTGGGTGATCCGCGGTGAGATCGCGTGCCGTGAGCGCATCCTGGATGTGAGGCCGTTTCGCGACCGAGAGGGCGTCGGTCGCTGCGGTCTCGTGCTCGATCCCAAGGTGGTTCTCGTTGCGCCGCGGCCTTTTCGCGCCTTTCAGGGCTGGCGCTACCTCGCCGCGAAGGATGCCCCCCGCGACCTCGAGAAGGCTGCGCCTGGCGCCACCGCCATGCCGGAAAAATTACGGCGAGAGCTGCGCGAACTCGGCCTGATGTGAGCGCGTCGATCCTTCGGCGCGCGTCACACATAGCGCCGGCGAAAGCGATCACCTAGAATCCGCGGCAACGGCCGGCAGGAGCAGGCGCGTGGAGTGACACGATGATCATCGGCAACGAGAAGGATGTGACCAAGGCGGTGTTGAGCGAGCTTGGGCGGGCGCCCGATCCGCGCTTTCGCGAGATCATGTCCGCCTTCGTTCGCCACCTTCACGATTTCGCCCGCGAAGTGAAGTTGACCGAGCAGGAATTTCAGGCGGCGGTCGCCTACGTCAATGCGCTCGGCAAGCACAGCAACGAGAACCACAACGAAGCTGTGCTGATGGCGGGCTCGCTCGGCCTATCGGCGCTCGTCTGTCTCCTCAACAACGGCGATCATGGTCAGACCGAAACCGACGCCAGCCAGCTCGGCCCGTTCTGGCGCATGAATTCGCCGCTGACGCCGAGCGGCGGTTCGATCGTGCGCTCGCCCACGCCGGGGCCGGCGCTTTTTGTCGATGCCTATTACCGCGATGTATGCGCCCGGCCGATCGAGGGCGCGGAGGTCGATGTCTGGCACTCCTCGCCGGAAGGCTTTTACGAAAACCAGGACCCGAGCCAGTCCGACATGAATTTGCGCGGCAAGTTTATCACCGACGCGGAAGGCCATATCAGTTTCCGCAGCGTGAAGCCGGCCGGATATCCCATTCCCATCGACGGTCCGGTGGGCGAGCTTTTGCGAGCGCAGCGACGGCACAACATGCGCCCGGCGCATCTACATTTCCTGGCTTACAAGGTCGGATTCAGAACGTTGGTCTCGCAGGTCTATGCGCCCGACGACAAATACATCGATAGCGACGTGCAGTTCGGCGTCACCCGCCATTTGCTGGGAAATTTTGTACGGCACGAGGCCGGGCCGGCGCCGGCTGCCGACGTCAAGCCGCCGTGGTATTCGCTCACGCATAGCTTCGTCATGGAAGCTGGCACCGCGCGGCTGCCGAAGCCGCCGATCTCCGGCAAGGCGGTGGGCGAGCGGCCGCAAATTCCCCATTCTCGAACCGGCGTGAGGCAACTCTGAACACGGAGTTCGAGGCTTTGCGAATGTAAAAGACCCGAGAAAGAGCGGGTGAGCGGTTACAGTTGGTCCCGCTTAAACACGGAAGCCTGCTACGTATAAGGGTCTGTAGCTAGACGTTGAAAAACGCCCTTCTTACCGTAATGATTTTACGTGTGAACAAGAGCTAGTTAAGAGCTAGACATGAGCGCCGAAAAACCGCGACTTACGTTTGAGCTTGACGAACGAACCGCTCGGTCGCTCGACGAGCTTAGACTTAGAGGCGAATCTAGGTCAGACGTGATTCGGCGTGCGCTGAATCTGGCGCGAGCGGCCGAGCGATTGTCACCCAAAGGCGGATTAGTATTTGAAGACAAGTTCACATCGTCCAACGGAATGAGGCGTCGACTGCGCCAAGAGCTTTTTCCCGAAGAAGAGCCTGATCTGCAAGAGAGAGGTGGTCCCACCTTACGGGACAGAATGGCGGCTTGGCTAAGGTGGATTCTGGGTTCGATTACGCCGCCAATTTCTCCTCGTTTGCCTGCGTAGCATAGACCTCGTCGGGCGTCCTGCCGCCGAAGACCGAGTGGGGTCGATCGGCATTGTAGTAGCCGATCCACCGACCGATCCCTGTTCGTGCCTCACTGCCGGTCTCGAAGGCATTGAGGTAGACGCACTCGTACTTCAACGATCGCCATAACCGCTCGATGAAGACGTTGTCCATCCAGCGGCCACGGCCGTCCATCGAGATGCGGATGTCGGCAGCCTTTAAGGTGTTGGTGAAGGTAAAGCTGGTGAACTGCGAGCCCTGATCGGTATTGAAGATCTCAGGTCTGCCGAAGCGGACCATCGCCTCCGCCAGCGCCGCGACGCAGAAGTCAGCATCCATCGTGTTCGATAACCTCCATGCCAGAACCTTGCGGCTGAACCAGTCCATGACCGCGACCAGGTATAGGAAGCCTCTGCGCATCGGGATGTAGGTCACGTCTGCGCACCAGACTTGGTTGGGCCGGTCGATGGTCAGATGGCGAAGCAGGTATGGCCATGTCCGGTGCTGCGGATGCCGCTCGCTGGTCTTCGGGCGTTGGTAGATCGGCGCCAAGCCCATCTTGGTCATCAGTCGACGGACACGATGGCGCCCGACACAGCAGCCGTTGCGGCGCAGATGCCGTACCATCTGCCGCGAGCCGTACCACGGTGTCTCGAGGAACTGCTCGTCGATGAGACGCATCAACACCAGCGTCGCTTCGTTCTCCGCCGTCGGCTTACGATAGAATGTCGAGCGACTGATCGACGCCAGCTCGCACTGGCGTACGATCGAGAGCCGTGGATGACCGGGGTCGATCATCGTCTTCCTCCGATCCAGGCTCAGCGATCGAAGGCTTTCGACAAAAAATCCCGTTCCACCACCAGCTGACCAATCTTGGCATGAAGCTTCGTCAGCTCGGCGTCGCGGTTCTGTTCGCGCGCGCTGCCCTTCTCGTCGAACACCTTGGCCAGCTTCTCCACCGCCTCACGCTTCCAGGCAGCAATCTGGGTCGGGTGCAGTTCGTGCTTGCTCGCCAGTTCTGCGACCGTTTCGTGGCCCTTGATCGCCTCGAGCGCCACCTTGGCTTTGAACTCAGCCGAAAACCGTCTCCGCGTCCTCATGATGGTTCGTCCTCTGTATCGGCGAATCCACCTTAACCGGCTGTCTTAGGAAGTGGGACCACCTCTGAGCGTGGGTCGAATCTTAAGCGCGCAAAGACTCTTAGCGAGTTTTCGCGGGCGTCGATATCTGTTTCATCTGTAATAATACCGGCTCGGGGAATCTACGAGGGCCGGCTTATCGAGGCGGTTTCGCCGGTCTGGGACGCGCTCATGCCTGTACTTGAAAGGGATTGGTCGGAAATTTACCGGATACCATTCGAAAAACTAGAGGAGCTTGTTGCCACCGCGTACAAAAAGGACGGATATGATCAAGTCATACTAACAAAACGGTCCGGGGACGACGGTCGCGACGTAATTGCCATGAAAACTGGACGACACTGCGTCAAAATTATTGGATCAGTCAAGCGATATGCGCAAGGGCGGCTCGTGCCTTATGACGACGTTCGTGCTTTTCTTGGTGTTCTCCACGGCGAACAAGACGCATCGAAGGGATTGATCGTTACTACTTCGGATTTTCCTGCAAATCTACCAAATGCCCGCTTCATCAAACCCTATATTCCCACCCGTCTTGAACTAATGAACGGAAAAGGCCTTCGAGATTGGGTGATGAAATTTCGGCGAACGTGAAAATTATTCGTATCAAAAAGAAAATCAAACTATTGCTGGGCAGCCATAGGCGCCGGAGCATCCTTACCTAATTCCCGGATGAAGCGGCTCGCGTTCAATCGAGCCACGCCATATGAGACACCTGCGGGCGAAATCCCTGCCCCCATTGCTGTGGCCAAAGGCATGCGTCGAGAATAAGTCAATATGAGCGTGCCGGGCTTTCCCGCCTGTGGATCAGCTTTCACGCGAGTGATTCCGACAAAGAACAGACGACGCTGTTCTTCAATTTGAGCAACGGTCTGAGCGGCGGGTGTTCCCTTTTCAGGCTGCTTGGGAAGCAATCCCTCCACGCACCCCGCGATTATTGTGACGGGGGCATTAAGGCCTTTGCTTTTGTGAAGGCTCATAATCCTTACGTCGCTGATCTCTGTGGGAACTTCTGGTCTGCTGATCGCTTCCATAAGTCGGATCAACCATTCGCCTGGGTCAGCAGCACCCACTTCGTTCAGAACCTCAACGGCAAGGTCCCGAAGGTCGCGCACAGTATCGTCCCCCGCCGGAAGGAGCTCATCAATCACCGCGGCCAGGAAGCGCTTCGAGCTTTTGTAGCTCAGCAACGATCGCATCAAAGGCTAAGACGATATTCCCCGTATGCGAAATTTCTAGCGTACCGGCTGAAAGTTGCTCCAGCACCTGCCATGCCGTCAGGCCGGTGCTTTCACAGTGCGCTCTTACTCTCCGATAGCCAGCCGCATTCCAATTATTCCCGCTTTGCCCAACGAGCCATCTCAGGGCCACTCTGTCTTCGCGATCAATAAAAAGTTTGAGTAGGGCAAAGCGCCGCTGTGCATCTAGCGCGTCTAGTTCTGCCTCTGAATAATACGACTTTACAGGAATATTATGCCCCTTGAGCGATTCGTAGATAGGTGTACCAATTGCGCCGCGCTGGGCCAGGATCAAGATATCTCCCGGAGGAATTCCGGCATCGACCATGCCTTGGACGATATTTGTGATTCCGACTACTTCGTCCCCCAGTGAGTCGTACTGAAGAATGCGTACATCCCCAGGGCCGTTTTCTAGTCGAGGTGTCAGCAATCGGGGCACAGGGCGCATTTTATTATGTCCAATCAAACTATTTGCCATTGCGACCACAGTAGTGGGACATCGTCGACACTCCGCGAGCTGAAGATCATCAGCACCTAAGTTGATTGTGATCCAATCTCGGATTCCTTCGGGGTGCGCATGTTTGAAAGAATAGATTGATTGATCATCGTCACCGACGATACACACATCTGCATCGTCTGAGAGGAGCACAATTACGCCTTGTTCTGCCTTGTTGAGGTCTTGAAACTCATCGACGAGGATGTGTTGAAATTCCTTTCGCTCTGGCGCAGCCGGGTTCGAGCGCAGATACTCATAGGCTTGGGGAATAACTTCTCCGATCAGCATTGCCTCGTGAAATCTAAGCCATTCCAGAATGTCTGCTGAAAATGCGGCATCCTCTTGGGATTGAACGTGTCCGGGGTCTTCATGCTGGAGTCTAGCCCACGCCAATTCGTAGGCTTGCTTTAATCGCTTAACCGCTTTCTTGCCGCCATGCGCTCTTTCCAAGTCGGCGATCAGTGGCGCTTCTTCATATTCATTAAGCGGCCTTGCAATTCTGCCGGTAGCCACCAAAACATGGTTTCTGAGGAGTAGTCGAAGCGCGAGACTATGGAGTGTGACGCCGTTAAGCCCGTCACATCCCGCAATGCCCATGCCAACCAACGCGCGATGAAGATCTTCAGCTGCCACTCTCGTGAACGTGACAGGCAACAAGACACTCGCGTCAATGCCATCCTCCAAAAGGCGCGCGACGCGTCGTTTCATTGCGAATGTTTTGCCGGTTCCGGGGCCGGCTAGCACCCTGATCCGCGGATTTACAGATGATGCTATTGCATAGGCTGGACTTCCGGCCGGCAGATCGTCCGACCACGGCATGCCACCACTCCAGGTAGGGTATGAGCTTTAGATACAACGAATTGACTTGCAATGGCAATGTCTGGTGAATTTCCTTCCGACCCAGGTCTTCCTATACCCCGACGTTATCGATCAGCCGCGTCTTGCCGATACGCGCGGCAACCAAGAGGCGGAGCGGCCGTTCCTGGGACGAGGCAACGGGGGCGAGCGTCTCGGCGTGGCGCGCTTCGATGTAATCGAGCGCGAATCCGGCCCGCGTGATCGCCGCGCGGCCCTCGCCGAGGACGGAAGAGATTGGCTCGCCCGCGGCGATTTTTTTCGCGCATTCGGCGAGCACGCGATGGAGCGTCGGCGCCGCTGCGCGCTCGTCGGGCGAGAGGTGGCGGTTGCGCGAAGAGCGCGCTAGCCCGTCCGCCTCGCGCACGATCGGCGCGCCGACGATGCGGGTTTTCAGGCCGAGGTCGCGCGCGAGTTGCGTAACCATTTTGAGCTGCTGATAATCCTTCTCGCCGAACACGGCGATGTCAGGTCCGCATTGGATCAGGAGTTTGGCGACGACGGTAGCGACGCCGGTGAAGAAATGCGGCCGGTAGGCATCCTCGAGGCCGGCTTTGGCCGGGCCTTCCGGCACGATCTGGGTCGCAAAGCCGGACGGATACATGGTTTCAACAGCGGGCGCCCAGACCAGATCGGTCTTTAGGGCTGCGAGCGCCGCGACGTCGGCAGCGAACGTTCGCGGATAGGTGGCGAGGTCCTCGTGCGGGGCGAACTGCGTCGGATTGACGAAGATCGAGACGATGACGCGATCGGCGCGCCGTTGCGCCAGTCGCACCAGCGCCAGATGACCGGCATGCAGTGCGCCCATGGTCGGCACGAGCGCGATGGTGTTCCGCCGCCCGCGCCACTGCGCCAGCATGCGGGCGAGTGCCGGCAAAGTCCGGATGACGCGCGGTCGGCGATGCTGCGATCCTGAGGAAGTCCCGGCCATGGTGGCGTTGCCGCGCAAACATTACACTGCGCGCATTCGCCATGCGCGGTGTGGTTAATGATTAACTTGTCGAGGACAATGCTGTATCTTGACGCTACGCGTTGCAAGCCGGAGGTTGCAAGCCGGAGAAGGGATCGCCCCGCAGAGGTTGCGTCTCGATGTTCATGCAGGCGGATGTTGGCAAGCCGGTCTCGGCACATGTCATCGTGCTTGGCAACGAAAAAGGCGGTTCTGGAAAGTCGACCACGGCCATGCACGTTGCTGTGGCGCTGCTGCAGGCCGGGCAGCGTGTCGCCACGATCGATCTCGACTCGCGCCAGCGCAGCTTCACGCATTATGTTGAAAACCGGCGCGACTGGGCAGCGCGCGCCGGCGTCAAGCTCGACCATCCCCAGCATTATTGTGTCGCACGCGGTTTTGGCATGCGGCTCGACGAAATCGAGGCGCAGGAGTTCGGCGTTTTCGCCGAAGCTGTGAGCGCGGTCGAGAGCAACTACGATTTTGTCGTCATCGACACGCCGGGGAGCGATTCGTACCTGATGCGGCTGGCCCATTCGATGGCCGATACGCTGATTACGCCGCTTAACGACAGCTTCGTCGATTTCGATGTGCTTGGCGTGCTCAATCCGAGCACTTTCGAGGTTGCCGGCATCAGTCACTACGCGGAAATGGTGCGTGAGGCGCGCCGGCAACGCCGCCTGGTGGATGGCGGCTTGACCGACTGGGTGGTCGTGCGTAACCGCCTGTCGGCACTCGGGTCGCGCAACAAGCGGCTGGTCGGGACCGGCCTCGATGCCCTTGCCAAGGAGCTCGGCTTTCGCGCCATCGATGGCTTTGCCGAGCGGGTCGTCTATCGTGAGTTCTTTCCGCGTGGACTGACCGCGCTCGATGAAGTCGATGAGAGTACAATCGGTTCGCGCTCCAATCCTGCGCACACGACCGCCCGGGACGAGGTCAAGAACCTGATCGAGGCGCTAAAGCTGCCGATCGACGAGCGCGGCAAGCGGCGTGCCGCCGCGCGGGCGGAATGGATCGCCGCCGCCGGCAAGCCGCTCGACACCCACGATCTGCTGGCCGATTGAGGCGCCCGCCCATTGCGCCAGTTGGCCGAGGAGGCCACCTTATGGCGAGAGGTTTTGACCTGCCGCGAAGGGCTCCGCAATGAGCAAAGACCGGTCCGGCCGCACGCCGGTGCCGAGCCATGACCCGGTTCATTCCAGAGCGCCCGACCGGGCTCCGCCCGCCTCTCCGCGCGCGGAGCTCGACGCTTTCCTCACGCGCGTCAGCACGCTCGGCCCGGCGGTCAAGGTTGGCGGACGCGGTCGGTTGGTTTTCGCGCTTGATGCGACAATGAGCCGGCAGCCGACGTGGGATCAGGCCTGCGTGTTGCAGGCCGACATGTTCCGCGAAGCGGTCGCTGTCGGCGGCCTCGATATCCAACTGGTTTATTATCGCGGACTTGCGGAATGCCGCGCGTCGCCCTGGGTTGCCGAGCCACAGCGCCTCGGTGATTTGATGTCGCGCATCGAGTGTCGCGGCGGTCATACTCAAATCGCGAAGGTCCTCGCTCATGCGCGGCGCGAAAACGACAACGGCAAGATCGGCGCCCTGGTCTTTGTCGGCGACGCCATGGAGGAAGCACTCGACGACTTATGCGCCCGGGCCGGGGAGCTTGGCCTGCGCAACGTGCCGGCTTTTATGTTCCAGGAGGGCTACGATCCGGTCTGCGAGCAGGCCTTTCGCGAGATAGCCCGGCTGACGCGCGGAGCTTATTGCCGCTTCGCGCCCGGTGCCGGGCATGAGCTGGGGGAGCTGTTGCGCGCGGCCGCGGCTTATGCTGCTGGCGGCATGAAAGCTCTCGCCGATCTCCAGGCGAGGCAGTCAACCGGTGCGGTCAGGCTGATCGAGCAGCTGAAATAGCTATGCCCCTTCTTCTCGGTGTCGTCGTCCTCATCCTGCTGTTGTGGGCGGTCAACGCATTCTCCAAGGCCGATCCCAAGCAGGCCGTACGGCTGTTGCGCTATATTGGTGGCGTCGCTGCGCTGGTCTTTGCCCTGTTTCTCCTGCTTCGAGGCGAGATCGGGCTTGCCGTTCCGGTCGGCGCCGTCGGGCTCGGCTGGCTCGGTTGGCTGTCGCTATGGCCGGCGAGCTTCGGAGGCCGTACGCAAAAACGTCCGGGTCAAGTTTCGCGCGTACGCTCGGCCTTCCTGGAAATGGAGCTGGATCACGATAGCGGCGCGATGCGGGGCCGCATTCTCGCCGGGCGCTACGAGGGAGACTCGCTCGATGCGCTCGATCCGCCGACTCTCATTGGTCTCCTCGGCGAGATCGATAACGACAGCCGCCAGCTACTGATGGCTTATCTTGACCGCAGGACGCCCCGCTGGCGTGAACACGCGCAGGGTGATGCGGGAAGGGGGCAGGCGAGCAGCGCTGCGCGCGGCAAAATGACCGAACAGGAGGCTTATCAGATCCTTGGCCTTCAGGCTGGGGCTAGCGCGCAGGAAATCGGTCGTGCTCACCGATCCCTCATGAAGAAACTGCATCCCGACCAGGGGGGGTCGACGTACCTTGCGGCCCGTGTCAATGAGGCCAAGGATGTTCTGCTTCGCAGCCATCGCTGAGATTCCCTGAAAGGATCCTCGCGTGGCACCCCGTCCGACAATGACGTCTCGTCGCGCGTCCCGGTTCGCCGGGACTTTGTTTGTTGGAGTATGATCTTCCGAGAACCGGAATTTGCCTTTCGAGCTCATGCTCTAGTTTCTCATAGAGATGCAGGCGATATCGCTGCGCTTGAGCTGTTTGCAGGCAGCTTCCGCAGTCGCCTTGTCGAAGCCGGCGAAGCGCGCCCGGTAGAGCGCCTTGTCGCCTTTTTGGACGCGTTCGGTAAACGCGTCCGCTGCGGCAAGCATGGCGGGAGCACTGAGCTGCGCGGCGCTCAGATGCTGCTTGGCCTCGTCTTCGTCCTCGAAGGCACCGATCTGGATGAGCCATCCGCCGTACACGCGGATCTGCGGCGCGGCGGGCTCAGGCTTTGCGGGAACGCTCCTGGAAGGTTCGCTTTTGGCGGAAACCGCAATCGTAGCAGGCTCGGTCGACGGCACCACAATTGTGCTGGGCGCAGCAAGCGTTGATGAGGCTGGCGGCGTGCGGACTATCGGCGCCGCGGCCGGTTGGGAGGAGGGCGCGGCGACCGGCACCAGCATCGGCATCGGCGCGAGCGATGCCGTTTGCACCGGTGCGGTGCGATAGGAAATCGTCTTGACCAGGACCGGCTGAATCGGGTCATTGGAACCGGCAGCCTGCCGGCGATTTACGCTTGCCGTGGGCGCCGGGTCGGGTCGCGACGACAGCGGCGCCTTTGCGAAGGCCACCGGTTGCGGATCGCCGCGTTCTTTCTCCGCGATCGCCGGTGCTGCGCGCCGCAGCACGGCCTCTTTGAAGTGCGCGCTGATCAATTCGCGCATTTGAGCATCGCGCTGCAATGCCGAATGGCCACCGAGCACCACGGCGACGATATAGCGTCCGTCGCGGTGAACCGAGGTGACGAGATTGAAGCCCGAGGCGCGAGTATAGCCCGTTTTGATGCCGTCGACACCATTGACCACGCCGAGCAGATGGTTGTGATTGCGCATTGCCATGCCGTGGTAAACGAACCTTTCCGTCGAGAAGTATTTGTAATAGTGCGGAAACCGCTCCTGGATGGCGCGCCCGAGCAGGGCCTGGTCGCGCGCGGTGGTGATCTGGTCGTCGTCCGGCAGGCCGGACGCATTGACGTAGGTCGTGCGGCTCATGCCTAATGCGTGGGCCTTTTGCGTCATGAGCTTGGCGAACGCGTCTTCATCTCCGCCAAGATTCTCGGCAATCGCGACGGCGGCATCGTTCGCTGACTTCGTAACCACCGCCCTGATGGCATCTTGGACCGCGATGATCTGGCCGGGTTTTAGTCCGAGCTTTGTTGGTGCCTGTTCGGCCGCGTGCTCGGAAACCTTAAGCGGCGAGTCGAGTCTGATCTTGCCGGCGTCGAGCCGCTCGAACAGCAGGTAGAGGGTCATGATCTTGGTCAGCGAGGCCGGATGGCGCAGCGCATCGGCGTTTGTCTCGTGCAGCACTCTGCCGGTGTTGCCGTCGACGACGATCGAGGCAAACGGCGGGCTATAGCTCTCGGTCCGAGCGCGAGAATGGATGCCCGCCGCATGGCGGATGAAATACACGTGGACGCGATAATGATGCCGGGCGTGGGCGGAATCGCTGGGGAAGATGAGACCCGCTGCGACGGCGCCAAGGCCCACGACGCCCCAACGAAGCCCATACAAGGCTTCAGAACGAAACCGACCCATTACGCCCCCCGTCCTCGACGCACATGGAGCTCCTTCGATGGGAGCCCACCTGTTTGCTCCTTCGGGACGATGCGTCCCCGGGGGCAAGCGGCCGGCTCGGCCACCCGTCCGATGGTGAGGCATGCCCCGACCAGGACCGGTCGTCACACGAACGACACGGTCAAGCACGCTAGGGCAACGCTGTTGCGAAAGCGTTAACCCACTGCGCTTCGAATTGTGCACTGCGGGAATCCATTGAATTTTTTGTGCGGTGCACTATACTCATAATTGACGCTGGAAAGGGCCTTTTCAAGGCAAACTGGCAGGCCGGCTGCCGCGGAGGACCACGATGGATCAGATGAACAAGTTCGGCAAAGACAACATGGACATGGCACTCAACTCATTCGGCGCCTGGACCCAGAACGCGCAAGCCATAGCGTCGGAGATCGCAGACTACTCGAAGAAGTCGTTCGAGGAGTCCGCCGCAGCGTGGGAAAAGCTCCTGGGCGCAAAGAGCCTGGAAAGGGCCATGGAGGTGCAGAGCGAGTACCTCAAATCGTCCTATGAGGATTTCATCGCCCAATCGACCAAGCTCGGCGAGCTTTGCGTCGATCTCGCCAAGGAGGCTTACAAGCCGTTTGAAAGCGCGCTCGCGAAGGCCTCCGCAAAGTAATGAGCGCGGCAAGCCAAGTGCATGAGAGCCGGTGTCATTCGGCCGCGCTGCTCTCCTTGTTGGAATGCTGGCGGCGCTTCGATGTCGCGCGTCGCTTCACGCCTTCGGCAGGACGGCTTCGATAGCCGCGGCGATCCTGGCGAGGGTCTCTTCAATGCGTCCGACCCGAAAGGCGATGTGTTCGAGCGCGTACGCCGCTCGTTTGTCGGCTGAGGGCATGTTCTGGGCGTCGTAATCCGGAACGAATTCCTGCTCGAGGTCGCGGAGGAGTTTCGCGCGGCGTGGGGAGTCGACCATGTTTGTCTCCTGTCTCCCTGCCGCGATGAATATCCGAGTCGGCGGGCGGCACCAACCCGGGAAAGCTTGGGGTAGTCGCGTAGCCGAAACTGTCCTTCGCACGCCGGTGCCGGCGCGAGTGAGACGGAACGCGGAAGCAGGGCAGGGGTTTTGCGATCGATACCCCGTCATCGATCTGGAACGCGAGCCGATCCAACTCTATGATAGTGTGTTGGGGATTGTCGGAAGCGGAAGCCTTCGGGGCGCCACCGCGGTCCAGCGATCACGCAATACCGGGTTGGGATGATAGACGAAGCAATGCCGGCGAATGACACTAGCACCAGCGATTTTCCGGTTCGCTTGGCGGACGACGACCGCAAGCGCAAGGGCGATCAGAGCGGACCTGGGACTGCGGTCATCACCAAGACGAAGCCGCAGACCAAGCGGCCGAACCTCTATCGCGTCCTCCTGCTCAACGACGACTACACCCCGATGGAGTTCGTGGTTCACGTGCTCGAGCGCTTCTTCAACAAGGACAGCGAGACGGCACATCGGATCATGATGCATGTCCACCAGCACGGGATCGGCGAATGCGGGGTCTTTACCTACGAGGTGGCGGAGACCAAAGTGACGCAGGTCATGGACTTTGCCCGCAAACATCAGCATCCTTTGCAGTGCATCATGGAAAAGAAGTGATTCCGGGGGAAACGCCTGACAAATGAAGAGAGCCTGAATGCCCACCTTTTCGCGTAGCCTCGAACAGTCGCTCCACCGGGCCCTGGCGCTCGCCAATGAGCGTCATCACGAATACGCCACACTCGAGCACCTGCTGCTGGCGCTGATCGAGGATCAGGATGCGGCGGCGGTCATGCGGGCCTGCAATGTCGACTTGGACAAGCTGCGCCGCAGCCTCGTCGCCTATCTCGAATCGGAGCTCGATAATCTGGTCACCGACGGGACCGATGATTCCAAGCCGACCGCCGGCTTTCAGCGCGTTATTCAGCGCGCGGTGATCCACGTCCAGTCGTCGGGCCGCGAGGAGGTAACCGGCGCCAACGTGCTGGTCGCCATCTTTGCCGAACGCGAGAGCCACGCCGCGTATTTCCTGCAGGAACAGGACATGACGCGCTACGACGCGGTCAACTACATCAGCCACGGCATCGCCAAGCGGCCGGGCATGTCGGAAGCGCGTCCGGTGCGCGGTGCCGACGAGGATACCGATACCAAGAACGGCGACGAGTTGAAGAAGAAAGGCGATGCGCTCGACGCTTATTGCGTCAACCTCAACAAGAAAGCGCGCGAAGGCAAGATCGACCCGCTGATCGGCCGCGAAGCCGAGATCAGCCGCACCATCCAAGTCCTCTGCCGCCGGCAAAAGAACAATCCGCTGTTCGTCGGCGAGGCCGGCGTCGGCAAGACCGCGATCGCCGAAGGTTTGGCACGCCGCATCGTTCACGGCGAGGTGCCGGACGTGCTGCGCAACGCCACCGTGTTCGCCCTCGATATGGGGACGCTCCTGGCGGGTACCCGCTATCGCGGCGACTTCGAGGAGCGGCTCAAGCAGGTCATCAAGGAGCTTGAGGCCTATCCGGGCGCCATCCTGTTCATCGATGAGATCCACACCGTGATCGGCGCCGGCGCCACGTCCGGCGGCGCCATGGATGCCTCGAATTTGCTCAAGCCG
Organism: uncultured Alphaproteobacteria bacterium; assembly: GCA_963721025.1. Lineage (GTDB taxonomy): Bacteria > Pseudomonadota > Alphaproteobacteria > Rhizobiales > Xanthobacteraceae > BOG-931. The sequence continues at coordinate 90,547 of CAVRHN010000001.1, forward strand.
GCTTTGGCGTCCGGGACCGTGCGCTGCATCGGCTCCACCACTTACAAGGAATACCGCCAGTATTTCGAGAAGGACCGGGCGTTGGTGCGCCGGTTCCAGAAGATCGACGTCAACGAGCCGACGGTCCCCGACGCCATCGAAATCCTCAAGGGGCTGAAGCCTTATTTCGAGGACTATCACAAGCTCAGATACACCAATGAGGCGATCAAGGCGGCGGTCGAGCTGTCCTCGCGTTACATCCACGACCGCAAGCTGCCCGACAAGGCCATCGACGTGATCGACGAGTTGGGCGCGGCGCAGATGCTGCTGCCGGAGAGCCGGCGCAAGCGAACCATCGGCATCAAGGAGATCGAGACCACGATCGCCACCATGGCCCGGATTCCGCCCAAGGCCGTGTCGAAGGACGATGCCGAGGTGCTGCAGCACCTGGAAGAGACGCTCAAGCGCGTCGTTTACGGCCAGGACAAGGCGATCGAGGCGCTGGCGGCTTCAATCAAGCTCGCTCGCGCCGGGCTGCGCGAGCCGGAAAAGCCGATCGGCTGCTACTTGTTCTCCGGTCCGACCGGCGTCGGCAAGACCGAAGTGGCGCGCCAGCTTGCGGCAACGCTCGGGGTGGAAGTCATCCGCTTCGACATGTCGGAGTACATGGAACGCCACACCGTATCGCGGTTGATCGGAGCTCCGCCGGGCTATGTCGGCTTCGACCAGGGCGGGTTATTGACCGACGGTGTCGATCAGCATCCACATTGCGTGCTGTTGCTCGACGAAATCGAGAAGGCGCATCCGGACCTGTTCAACGTGCTCCTGCAGATCATGGATCACGGCAAGCTCACCGACCACAACGGCAAGCAGGTCGACTTCCGCAATGTGATCCTGATCATGACCACCAATGCCGGCGCCGCCGACATGGCGAGAGCCGCCTTCGGCTTCACCCGCAGCAAGCGCGAGGGTGACGACATGGAGGCGATCACCCGTATGTTCGCGCCGGAATTCCGCAACCGGCTCGATGCGATCATCACCTTCGCCCATCTGTCGCAGGAAGTGATCGCCATGGTGGTCGAGAAATTCGTCCTCCAGCTCGAGGCGCAACTGGCGGATCGCGACGTGACCATCGAGCTGACCGACGAGTCCTCGAAATGGCTGATTGCGAACGGCTACGACGAGTTAATGGGCGCCCGGCCGATGGCGCGGGTGATCCAGGAGCACATCAAGAAGCCGCTTGCCGACGAAGTGCTGTTCGGACGCTTGAAGTCTGGCGGCCACGTCCGTGTGGTTGTGGTCACCGACGAGATCGGCAACAGCAAGCTCAGCTTCGAGTACCCGGACGGCCCGGTGACGCCCCGGCCGGAAAAGCTGCCGGAGCCGCGCCGCGCCAAGAAGCGCCGCTCCAGTCCGCGGCGCAAGCCGCCAGGACCGCGCGGCAACGATACGCCCCCGCGCCGGGGCTCGGTGCCGAAAGTGCCGCTGGTCAAGGTCTAGGCCAGCGAGTCCCGCCCGCTTCGTTGCGAGCCGGGGCGAAGTGCGCCGGCCCGATGCCGGGCCCTGCGAGGCAAGCCGGCGCTTTTCGGATTGCCTCGCGCCATGAAATTCCAATTTACCCAAACTGCAGGCGTCGGCGTTGACACTGGGCGCGGCGCGGGTTTGTTAGCGCGCGATGCGGCCGAAGCGAATCCATGACCATTGACAAGACCTATCAGCCCGGCGCGGTCGAGCGCCGCATTTACGCGGCTTGGGAGGCCGCCGGCGCCTTTCGCGCCGGCCGGCCCGAGCGCGCCAAGGCGGCGCCCTACTGCATCGTGATTCCGCCGCCGAACGTGACCGGCTCGCTGCATATGGGTCACGCGCTCAACAACACCTTGCAGGACATTCTGTGCCGCTTCGAGCGCATGCGCGGCAAGGATGTGTTGTGGCAGCCGGGCACCGATCATGCCGGCATCGCCACCCAGGCCGTAGTCGAACGCCAATTGATGGAGCGGCAAGAGCCCGGCAGTCGGGAGCTTGGCCGCGAGGCTTTCATCAAACGCGTCTGGCAATGGAAGGCGGAATCGGGCGGCATCATCATCGAGCAATTGAAGCGGCTTGGCGCCTCCTGCGACTGGTCGCGCGAGCGCTTTACGATGGACGAAGGGCTTTCGCGCGCGGTGCTGAAGGTGTTCGTCGCGCTTTATCGCGAAGGCCTCATCTACAAGGACAAGCGGCTGGTCAATTGGGACCCCAAGCTCAAGACCGCCATCTCCGACCTCGAAGTGCAGCAGGTCGAGACCAAGGGCAATCTTTGGCACATCAAGTATCCGATCGAGGGCAGCGATGACTTTGTCATCGTGGCGACGACCCGACCGGAGACCATGCTCGGCGACGTCGCGGTTGCCGTTCACCCTAAGAACGAGCGCCTCAAGCACCTGATCGGCAAGACGGCGATCCTGCCGCTGGTCGGCCGCCCTATTCCTGTCATTGGCGACGACTACGCCGACCCGGAAAAGGGCACCGGCGCCGTGAAGATCACGCCGGCGCACGACTTCAACGATTTCGAGGTCGGCCGGCGTCATAACTTGCCGCCGGTCAACGTACTCGACATCGAGGGTCGGCTCGACCTCAAGGATAACGCGGAGTTTCTCCAAGGTCTTGCGCCATCGGCCGACCTCCAAGAAACGCTGGCGTTGCACGGCCTCGAGCGCTTCGCAGCCCGGAAGAAAATCGTCGAGCGGCTGCAAGCCATGGGTCTCCTCGACAAGATCGAATCCACCGTGCACACCGTGCCGCACGGCGACCGTTCCGGCGCCGTGCTGGAGCCGTTCCTCACCGATCAATGGTATGTCGACGCCAAGACGCTGGCGGAGGCGGCGATCGCGGCGGTTCGCGAAAGCAAGACTTCATTCGTGCCCTCGCAATGGACGGCGACGTTCTTCAACTGGATGGAGAGCATCCAGCCATGGTGCATCTCGCGGCAAATCTGGTGGGGCCATCAGATTCCCGCTTGGTACGGACCTCGCGTTGATAAGCAGGGGTACGTGGTGGACGGCCCTTACAACGAATTTGTTGCTGAAAACGAGGCAGAGGCTTTGGGGGCCGCCAAACTGTACTACGGCCCGGACGTTAAAGTGGCGCTTGATATCAATGTCGCGTTCGATGCCGCTGTCGACTCGTTCGGCCGAAGGAAGGTCGAACGGGTCGGCATCGGGCGCGATCCAGACGTCCTCGACACCTGGTTCTCGTCGGCGCTGTGGCCGTTCTCGACGCTCGGCTGGCCCGACGAAACGCCCGAGCTGAAGCGCTATTACCCGACCAGCGTGCTGGTCACCGGCTTCGACATCATCTTCTTCTGGGTCGCGCGCATGATGATGATGGGCCTGCATTTCATGCGCGAGGTGCCGTTTCCCACGGTCTACATCCATGCCCTGGTGCGCGACGCCAGCGGCGCCAAGATGTCGAAGTCGAAAGGCAACGTCATCGATCCGCTGGCGTTGATCGACGAATACGGCGCCGACGCACTGCGCTTCACGCTCGCCGCCATGGCGGCGCAGGGGCGGGACATAAAACTGTCAGAAGAGCGCGTCGCCGGCTATCGCAATTTTGCGACTAAGCTCTGGAATGCGGCCCGTTTCGCCGAGATCAATGGGTGCGCTACTATCGAAAGCTTCGATCCGCGCGGGGCGAACGAAATTCTGAACCGCTGGATCGCCCACGAAACGGCAAAGACCGCGGCTGAGATTACCGAAGCGATCACCGTCTACCGTTTCAACGATGCAGCAGCCACGGCGTACCGTTTCGTCTGGAATATTTATTGCGACTGGTATCTGGAACTCGCAAAGCCGTTGCTTACCGGCCCTGACGGCGTCGGAAAGGACGAGACTCGAGCTATGGTCGCTTGGGCACGCGACGAAATCCTAAAACTCCTGCACCCGTTCATGCCCTTCATCACAGAAGAATTGTGGGCGGTCACAGCCTCGACAAAGCGCGGATCCCTCCTTGCTCTCAGCGAATGGCCCTCGCTCGAAGGGATCGGCGACGCTAAAGCGGAAGCTGAGATTGGCTGGGTGATCGATCTAATTACTGCAATCCGCTCGGTACGCGCCGAGATGAATGTCAATGTACCGCTTCCGCTTGTGATGGTTAGGATAGGCGACCACGTTTGGGATAGGGCCCAGCGCTGGTCTGAATTTATAAAGCGGATGGCCAAAATTTCAGACGTGAGTAGGGCGCCTGTGCATCAGCTAGGCGCCGTCCAGCTTGTTGTGCGTGGCGAGGTCGTGGAGCTGCCGCTCGCCGGCGTGATCGATCTTGCCGCCGAGCGCGCGCGCCTCGCCAAGGAAATGGCCAAGTGCGACGCCGACATCGCCAGGGTCGATCAAAAGCTCGGCAATGCCGACTTCCTTAAGCACGCGCCCGAAGAAGTCGTCGAAGGCGAGCGGGAAAAGCGGGCGGAGGCGCAGGCGCGCAGGGCCAAGATCGTCGAAGCGCTGGAGCGGCTCAAAGGCGCCGCGTGACCTCCCGTTCCTTTCCGATCGCTCTGGTGCTGCTGTGGCTCGTCGGGAACGCGCTGCGGCTGCCGATTCTCGCGGTTCCGCCGGTGATCCCGGCGCTGCGCAGCCAACTCCACCTGTCCGGCACGGAGATCGGGATCCTTACCAGCCTGCCGATCACGCTGTTTGCAGCGGCGGCGTTGCTCGGCTCGCGGCTTGTGGGCCGGCTCGGCGCCGTGGCCGCCGCCATCGCCGGACTGCTGCTCACCGCCGCGGGCTCGGCGCTCCGGGGCGCCGCGGGCGAGGTGATAACGCTGTTCGCCGCCACCATCGTGATGGGCGCCGGCGTCGCCGTAACCCAGCCGGCCATGCCGGCGCTGGTCGGTCGCTGGCTGCCGCGTCGCATCGGTCTCGGCACCGGCATCTACACGAACGGATTGCTGGTCGGCGAAATCCTGCCGGTGGCGCTCTTCCCTCTGCTCTTTCCGCTATTCGGAAACAGTTGGCGCGCAACGTTCGTCTTCTGGGCGGTCCCGATTGTCGGGATTGCGCTCTTGATGATGGTTGTGGCGCCACGGGACGGCAGCCCCCGTGCGGCCACGGCAGTGGCGCAGCGCTGGTGGCCCGACTGGCCCGCGCGCGACATCTGGACCATCGGCCTGGTGTTCGGCAGCTCGAGCGCCCTTTACTACGCGAGCAATGGATTCCTCCCCAGCCACCTGATCGAGGCCGGCCGCCCCGATCTGGTTAGTCCCGCATTGACCGCTCTCAATGCCGGCCAGCTCCCCGCGTCCCTCATCCTCATCGCCTTCTCGCGCTGGCTCGAACGCAGGGTTTGGCCGTTCGTGCTAGCCGGCGTGCTCGGATTGGCGGGGATCGCCGGCGTGGTCGCCCACGCCGGATCCCTCACGGTGATGAGCGCGGGCGTGCTGGGCTTTGCCGCAGGCGCCGTGTTCGCGCTTGGCCTCACGCTGCCACCCTTGTTGAGCACATCAAGCGAAGTCGCACGGGTATCGGCGGCGATGTTCACCATCGGCTATGCGGCTGCTGTAGCCGTCTCGCTCGCAGGCGGCGTAGCCTGGGACCTTGGGGGAACGACCGGTTTCGCCTTCCTGCCAATTGCGCTCTCGGCGCTGCCGCTCATCCTGCTGGTCCCGACCATCAGGTTCGACCGCAAGCCGCGTGTTGTTATTCGCGACGAATAATCGCTGCGAAGAGCCGGACGCAAAGGGCGAATTTGGCCCGGTCAAGCTGCCGATGCAAATGGCTTGCTGAGAAACCGGGAGCCTTTCAGCCCATAGCGCCAGGGCCGTTCGGCCCCCTTCGTGATGCCGATACGAGGCCCGGCTATGATCTCTGGCGCATCCTGGCGCGCGGAGAGCGCGAAGGGCGGGGCGTCGAGTGGAATCCCGTTGATGGCGCCGGTGATACTCAGCGCTTCGCAGAGCCGCCCGGGGCCGGCGCACAATAGCCGCTCTTCGGTGACACCCCGCCGCCGGCGCATGATCGGAAGGCCGGCGGTCGGCTCAATCGCGCGCAGGAGCACGGCGCTGGCCGAGCCCTTGGGCTCGCAAACGAAGTTCAGGCACCAGTGAATGCCATAGGAGCGGTAGACGTAGGCGTAGCCGGGCGGGCCGAACATCACCGCATTGCGGTCGGTTGGACCGCGATAACTGTGTGCTGCGGGATCGGTGTGGTGATAGGCCTCGACTTCGACGATCCGACCGCCGGCGCCGTTGAAAAGCAGCAACGCTCCGATCAGATCAGGAGCGACCTCGTGCACGCTGCGGCTGAAAAAGGCTTTGGTGAGACGATTCTTCACGCGCCCATCGTGGCAGGCTCCACGGCCGATGGTAAATCGAGACTTAAGCGGCGAGAGGACACAGGTCGAATCTGTGTCTCCGTTGCAACACGCTTCGAACATTTGATCATTCCGCACTGCACCCATCCAAAGCGCCGCTTTTTAGCCATAGGATTTTTCGACATCGATGGCTGCGACTGTCGGCCAGTCGAGACAAAGCGTTGCGGCGTTTTCGATTTCTAGGCGACTTTGCCTTGAAATCGAATGGGGGCGAGGGGGCCTGTTTGGCCCGTAAGAGTTCGATGGATGCCAAAACCAATTTGAAATTGAGGCTGCCAAGCCGCCACACCACCGAGGGGCCTGAGCGAGCACCCCACCGCGCTTTCTATTACGCGATGGGCCTGACCAGTGAGCAAATCCACCAGCCGTTCGTCGGCGTTGCGACCTGTTGGAACGAGGCCGCCCCCTGCAACATCGCGCTGATGCGGCAGGCCCAGGCGGTGAAGCAGGGGGTCGCCGTCGGCGGTGCCACCCCGCGCGAGTTCTGCACGATCACCGTGACCGACGGCATCGCCATGGGGCATGCCGGCATGAAGTCGTCGCTGCCTTCGCGCGAGGTCATCGCCAATTCCATTGAATTGACGATGCGCGGCCACTCCTACGACGCGCTGATCGGGGTCGCCGGCTGCGACAAGTCCCAGCCAGGCATGATGATGGCCATGTGCCGGCTCAACGTGCCGTCGATCTTCATCTACGGCGGCTCGATCCTGCCCGGCACTTTCAAGGGCAGGCCGGTCACCATCCAGGACGTTTACGAAGCCGTCGGCAAGCACTCGATCGGCGAAATGTCCGACGCCGATCTCCACACGCTGGAGCAGAACGCCTGCCCTTCGGCCGGGGCCTGCGGCGCGCAATTCACGGCCAACACCATGGCGACGGTGTCGGAGGCGATCGGCCTAGCGCTGCCCTATTCGGCCGGCGCGCCGGCGCCCTACGAGATCCGCGACAGGTTCTGCATGCTCGCCGGCGAAATGATCATGGATCTCATCGTCAAGAACATCCGTCCGCGCGATATCGTGACCCGGGAGGCGCTGGAGAACGCCGCGGCCGTAGTCGCCGCGACCGGCGGCTCGACCAATGCCGCACTGCACCTTCCGGCGATCGCGAACGAATGCGGCATCAAGTTCGATCTCTTCGACGTTGCCGAGGTCTTCAAAAAGACGCCGTATATCGCGGATTTGAAGCCGTCCGGCCGCTATGTCGCCAAAGACATGTTCGAGGCGGGCGGTGTTCCGCTGTTGCTGAAGACGTTACTCGACCATGGCTTCCTGCATGGCGACTGTCTGACCGTCACCGGCCGCACCCTGGCCGAGAACCTCAAATCGGTGAAGTGGAACGCCGATCAGGACGTCGTTCGTCCGGCCGATCGGCCGATCCTGCCGACCGGCGGCGTCACCGGTCTTAGAGGTAACCTCGCGCCCGAGGGCGCCATCGTTAAGGTTGCCGGGATGGAGCGCTTGCATTTCGCCGGACCGGCGCGCTGCTTCGATGGTGAGGAAGCCTGTTTCGAGGCGGTGAAGAACAAGAAATACAGGGAAGGCGACGTGCTGGTTATCCGCTACGAGGGCCCGAAGGGCGGACCCGGAATGCGCGAAATGCTGGCGACGACCGCGGCGCTCTATGGACAGGGCATGGGCGGCAAGGTCGCGCTGATCACCGACGGCCGCTTCTCTGGCGCTACCCGAGGTTTCTGCGTCGGCCATGTCGGGCCGGAAGCCGCGGTGGGCGGGCCCATCGCGCTCCTGCGCGACGGCGACATCATCGAGCTCGATGCCGAGAAGGCGACGCTCGAAGTCAAGCTGCCGAAGGACGAGCTGGAACGGCGCGCGCGGGAATGGAGACCGCGGGGCGATGAGTTCACCTCCGGATATTTGTGGAAATACGCCCAACAGGTCGGATCGGCGCGTCACGGCGCTGTCACCCACCCGGGCGGGACGGTCGAAAAGGCGTGTTATGCGGACATCTAGCGTAACGGCTCCTCTCGCCAAAGGCGCCGCGCTGCTCGCTTTTGTCGGCGGACTTGGCCTCGCGTTCGGTTTCGCATCGGGCTCAGGGCTTGGCCTCGCACCCCGACCGGCGCTCGCCTTCGACGGAACCGCCACGCCAAGCACTGCATCGCTCACGCCGAGCGACGGTTTGCGTGGCGCGACCAGTACGCCGGACGCCGGCGACAAAGCGAAAGCGCTTACCGCCCTCCAATATGCGGCCGATCAAGGGCACCTGGCGGCGCAATGGAAGGTCGGCCGCATGTATGCGGCAGGCGATGGCGTACCCCATGACGACCTGCGCGCCTTCAACTATTTCCGTCAGATCGCCAATACCCATCCGGACGAGATGCCGGGCACCGCCCAGGCGCATATCGTCGCCAATGCCTTCGTCGCATTGGGACACTACTACCTCACCGGTATTCCCAATTCGGCGGTCGCGCAGGATACGACGCGCGCGCGTGAGATGTTTGCCTACGCAGCGTCCTATTTCGGCGACGCGGACGCGCAGTACCAGCTCGGCCGGCTTTACCTCGACGGCACGCCAAGCGATCCGCATCAGGCGGCGCGCTGGTTCCAACTGGCGGCGACCAAGGGCGACTGCCGCGCCGAGGCAGTCCTCGGCGACATGCTGTTCCAAGGCCGACACCTGCCGCGGCAAGCCGCGCGCGGCCTGATGTGGCTCACGCTGAGCAAGGACTGCGCCGGTCCGGAAGAAAACTGGGTCAAGCCGCTCTATGACAACGCCTTTCATCATGCGAACGACGACGAGCGGGCCATGGCGCTGGTCTTCCTTGAGGACTGGCTGAAAGGCCGCAGGGAATAGGCGCCGCGCCGCCGAGAATTGCGCGCGGCGGAATTCTTCGATGCTGCAATGGGATTGCGTTCGCTTCCGTCTATGACTGGTTCGGCGACTCGATCGCCAAATCGAGCCACACCGGTACGTGGTCGGACGGCTTTTCCCAGCTGCGCACGTGACGGTCGATGCCGACGTCGGTCAACCGGTCGGCGGCTTCGGGGGAGAGCAAGGCGTGATCGATACGAATGCCAATGTTCTTTTGCCAGGCACCGGCCTGATAGTCCCAGAAGGTATAGAGGCCAGGCTCGTCGCTCGCCGCCCGCACTGCGTCGGTCAGGCCGAGGTTGATGAGCGAGCGAAATTCCGCGCGGGTGCGCGGCAGGAATAGTGCATCGTTGACCCAGGCCTGCGGATTGCGTGCGTCAGCCGCAGCCGGAATGACGTTGAAATCGCCGGCAAGAACGAGTGGTTCCTGCAGGGAAAGCCGGTCGCGCGCGTAGGCAAATAGTCGTTTCATCCAGCCGATCTTGTACGCGTATTTTTCCGTCGCGGCGGGATTGCCGTTCGGCAAATAGATGCTCGCGATCCGCACCACGCCCTGCGCGGTCGAAACCACGCCTTCGATGAAGCGCGCGTGATCGTCCTCCTCGTCGCCGGGCAAGCCCATGCTGACCTCGTCGAACGGAAGTTTCGAGAGCAGCGCCACGCCATTGAATGTTTTCTGCCCGTGGACCGCGAGATTGTAGCCGAGCGTCTCGAACGGCTCCCGCGGGAACGCGCCGTCGACGCATTTTGTCTCCTGCAGGCAGACAATGTCCGGCTGGCGTTCGGCGAGCCAGGCGACCGCCGAGTCAAGCCGTTGTTTGATCGAATTGACGTTCCAGGTGGCGATGCGCACGGGCGAGCGCCCAGGTTTCGGGATGGAGCCTTTTACGGGAGCATGATCTTTTCCGAAAACCGCTATCGACTTTTCGGGATCATGCCTAAAGCGCGAAGCTGGTACCGCAGCCGCAGGAGGCGGTGGCCTGCGGATTGTTGACCTTGAACGACGACCCGATCAGATCGTCGACGAAATCGATCTCGGCGCCGGCCATATAGTTGAGCGAGACGGGATCGATCAGCACGGTGGCGCCGGCACGCTCGATCACGATGTCATCGTCGGCCTTGGCGCGCTCGATGTCGAACTTGTATTGGAATCCGGAACAGCCGCCGCCGGCGACGCTGACCCGCAGCATGGCGCCGGCAGGCTCCTGGCGCAGAATTTCGCCGATCCTGCGCGCCGCCCGTTCGCTGACGATGATATTGGCCACTATCGCCTTCTCCGGCCGGGAATCCTCTTGAATGCCGGCTTCATCAGGATAGTTAAGTGCGGCAAATGCCGAGTCAATCGTAGGGCCGCGCAGATCGATGGCGAGCGATACCGCATCCCAGCGTGCCCCCTATGCCTGCGACCCGGCGGCAAGTCGCGGCCGGCTCCATGCCGAGCCGCCGAGCAAAGGGCGCAGCCCGTTTCGGCGCGATTGCGACCGTATCATCCATTCGACCGCCTTTCGCCGCCTCAAGCACAAGACGCAGGTCTTCGTGTTCGATGAAGGCGACCACTACCGCACGCGGCTCACCCACACGCTCGAAGTCGCGCAAATCGCCCGCGCTCTGGCCCGCGCGCTCGACCTCAACGAGGATTTGGCCGAGGCGCTAGCGCTTGCCCACGACCTCGGTCATCCGCCATTCGGCCACGCCGGCGAGCGTGCACTTGACCAGTGCCTCAATGCCTTCGGCGGCTTCGATCATAATGCGCAGACCTTACGGGTGGTGACCGCGCTGGAGCGCCACTACCCGACCTTCGACGGACTGAACCTCACCTGGGAAACGTTGGAAGGTCTGGTCAAACACAACGGACCGCTCACCGACCGGGACGGTAGGCCGCTCGGCCGCTATCGCGCCCATGGTGTTCCCGAGACGATCCGGCAATACGATCGCCTGCAGGATTTGCAACTGTGGAATTTCCCAAGCGTCGAGGCGCAGGTCGCCGCCTTTGCCGACGACATCGCCTACGATGCCCATGACATCGATGACGGCCTGCGCGCCGAGCTGTTCAGCCTCGACGAGATCGCCGGCTTGGCGCTGCCCGGCCGGATTATCGCCGCGATCCGCGCCACCTATCCTGGCCTCGATCTGGGGCGTCTGGTCCACGAGTTCATCCGCCGGCTGATCGGCCTCCTGATCGAGGATGTGGTCGGTGAGACCGGACGCAGATTGGCCGCGCTGGCGCCGCGCTCGGCCGACGAGGTGCGGCGAGCGCCCTCGGGAGTCGCGGGATTGTCACCCGCGATCGCGGAGGCCGAGGGTGCCATCAAGGCCTTTCTTGAGACGCGCATGTACCGTCACGCGCGGGTCCGGCGCGTCATGGACGAGGCCGCCCGTGTAATCCGCGACCTGTTTGCGCGCTACAGCGCCCATCCCGATGATCTGCCGGCGGAATGGCGGGAGGGGCTGGCTGGCGCCGACGCGGCGGTCCGCGCCCGCCGTATCGCCGATTTCATCGCCGGCATGACCGACCGCTATGCGCTGGCCGAGCACACGCGGCTTTTTGACTCGACCCCGGAATTGCGTTAGGCGCGCGGCGCCTCAACTTGGCGCCGCAACGTAGATTTCTTATGGCCCATAACATCTTCGCCGAAATGCTCGATCGGATTCGGCGCGCGAACGATGATTTGATTGCCGCCGGCATGTTACCGGCTGGCATCGATCAATCGCGCGTGATGGTCGAGCCGCCTCGCGATGCGGCGCACGGCGACATGGCGACCAATGCCGCGATGGTGCTCGCCAAGGATGCCGGCAAGAAGCCGCGCGAACTTGCCGACGCAATCGCACAAAAGCTTCGCGCTGACGATCTGGTCGGCAAGGTCGAGGTCGTCGGGCCAGGCTTCATCAATCTTACGCTCAGGCCGACCGCCTGGGTCGCGGCGCTGCGCAATGCTGTGCAACTCGGCCCGGTTTACGCCAAGAGCGATATCGGCCGCGGCGCGGCTGTCAACGTCGAATACGTCTCGGCGAATCCCACCGGACCCATGCATATCGGGCATTGCCGCGGCGCCGTGTTTGGCGACGCGCTGGCTAACCTGCTCGCCTTCACCGGCTTTTCGGTCACGCGCGAGTATTACGTCAACGATGCCGGCGCGCAGGTCGATGTGCTCGCGCGTTCGGCCTATCTGCGCTATCGCGAGGCGCTGGGCGAGAATATCGGCGCAATCCCCGAGGGGCTTTACCCCGGCGACTATCTCAAGCCGGTGGGGGTGGCGCTCGCTGCGGAGTTTGGCGATGCACTAACGAGAAGGCCCGAAGCCGAATGGCTGCCGGTCGTTCGGGCAAAGGCGGTCGACACGATGATGGCGGCGATCCGCGCCGACCTCGCCGCGCTCAATGTTACGCACGATGTTTTCTATTCCGAACGCGCGCTCGTCGACGTCACTGATCGTGTGGCGGAAACGATCGATTGGCTGCGGGCGCGCGGCTATGTCTATGAAGGCCGGTTGCCGCCGCCGAAGGGCGCGCCGGTCGAGGACTGGGAGGACCGCGAACAGACGCTCTTTCGCTCGACCCAATTCGGCGACGATGTGGACCGGCCGCTGAAAAAATCCGACGGCTCCTACACCTATTTCGCTTCCGACATCGCCTATCACCGCACCAAACTCGCGCGTGGCTTTCGCGCGCTGATCGATGTGTGGGGTGCCGACCACGGCGGCTACATCAGGCGCATGCAGGCGGCGGTGGCCGCGCTGAGTGACGGGAAGGCCGAACTCGACGTCAAGCTCATCCAGCTTGTGAAGCTGCTGCGCGCCGGTGAGCCCGTTAAAATGTCCAAGCGGGCAGGCGAGTTCGTGACGCTTCGTGAAGTTGTGGATGAAGTCGGTCGGGACGCCGTCCGCTTCATGATGTTGTTCCGCAAGAACGATGCCGTGCTCGACTTCGACTTGGCCAAAGTGATCGAGCAGTCGCGCGACAACCCGGTCTTTTATGTCCAGTACGGTCATGCCCGCGGCCAGTCGGTGTTTCGCAACGCGCGCCAGGTGTTCTCCGACCTCCCGACTGACCTGAGCGATCCGGCGATCCTGCTCGCCGCGGAGGTGGAGCGTCTTTCAGACCCGGCGGAAATCGCGCTGATGCGGCGAATTGCGCTTTATCCGCGCATAGTGGAGGCTGCTTCCGCCGCCCATGAACCGCATCGGATCGCCTTTTATCTGTATGATTTAGCCAGCGAATTTCACACGCTTTGGACACTCGGCAACAGCGCGCCACATTTACGCTTCATTATCCAGAATGATCGACAAATGACGGTGGCTCGCCTTGTGCTCGTACAAGGCGTCGTCGCGGTGCTCGCGTCGGGGCTCGCATTGCTCGGCGTCGAGGCGCCAAACGAGATGCGCTAGTTTCCCTCTTCGCCGGTTGGAACGAGCGGCGAGAGCAGGTGAGGGAATAGCTGACCGAGATTGTTTCAACAATCGGGGCGAGGTCGATGGCTGATAACAATTTCCGCTCCTACCGCGGCCGCGATCCGCTAGCCCGCGGCGGTGGCAATTCTCCTGGACGCGAAGAGGCCGCCGATCCGCTTGCGGAGCTGGCTCGGCTGATCGGTCAGACCGACCCGCATGTTGCCCAGTACGAAGCTGACGCCGCTTCCGGCCGCGATTGGCCGGCCGACGACCGCTACGCCGACCAACACAGTAGCCCGCAAGACCGCTACGTCCAGCCACCGCCGCCTCTACCGCCTTTGCCGGCCGATCCATATCCCTCTCGCGCACCACAGCACAGTGGCTATGAGAATGAGCCGGTGGCGAGCAGCCGATACTTTTCGGGACCGGCAACGAAGTTCAGTGGGTTTCGTGAGGATGACGGTGACTATGTGGCAGCGGACGATGTGCAGTACCACGAGCAAGCGCCGACTTCATCAGGCCGGCCGCTAACGGCCTTCGCGGCCGTGCCGCCCGAGGACGGCTATGAGGCTGACGAGCAGGAGCACGGCGACGGTCAAGGTTACGGCGCGGACGATTATCGCGATGAGGCGCCGAACCCGCGCCGGGGTGGTTTGGTCGTCGTCATGGCGGTGCTGGGCTTGGCGGTGGTCGGAACTGCGGGCGCATTCGGATATCGCGCCATGTTCGGTAGTTCGATGTTGCCGACGCTGCCACCGATCATCAAGGCCAGCAATGGCCCGAACAAGATCATGCCAAGCTACGGTGACGCGCAGGCGAACAAGTCAGGCCAAGCCGGAGCCGCGAGTGTGGGCTCGGCCGAACATCTCGTCTCGCGTGAGGAACAGCCGGTCAAAATCGAACCGCCAGAGGCGGCCCCTCGCGTTGTTTCCACCATTCCGATTTCGGCGGGGCAGAGCTCGGCACCGGCTGCACCGGCCGCGCTTGCGCCGGTCGCTGGCTTACCGGCGGCTGCTTCGCCTGGTGGCTCTCCTGCGGCGTCCATGGCAGCCCCGCCTCCGTCGGCGGCGCCAGTGCCGGCACCCGTTTCGTCGGAGCCGAGGAAAGTCCACACCGTGACAATCCGCGCCGATCGGCCGAACAGCTCGGGTGCGGCGCCTGTTCCGGCGCCGACCGCCCGCAGCGCGGCACGGTCAGCGGCCGCGGCGTCGAGGCCGAGCACAATGGCAAGTGCGCCAGCCGGGTCGAACGCACCTCTTTCAATCGTCCCGGGTGCCGAGGGCGGCGCACCCGCTGCAGCGCCGGCGCGCGCGCGCGGAGGAGCCGCGCCCATGTCGGTCGCGCCCACCGCGGTGGCGAGCGCAACACCCGTAGCGGGGGTCGGGGCAACCCGATCCGCAGGCGGCTATGCGGTGCAACTCACATCCCACCGCAGCGAAGCCGGGGCCCAGGCAGCTTTCCGGGCGCTGCGGGCCAAATTTCCCGATCAGCTTGGCGGCCGCGAGCCGATCCTCCGCCGCGCCGATCTCGGTGCCAAGGGAGTTTATTACCGCGCCCTTGTCGGCCCCTTTGCCTCGATGGAAGAGGCCGCCGCAATGTGCAGCAGCCTCAAGGCCGCCGGTGGCAATTGCATTGTCCAGAGAAATTGACGGCGAGTATCCCGATCTAGACCCTAGGACCTCCAATCCGCCGCACGCGCGCTTGACCCTGGCGCGGCGCGCGAGCTAAGCGGCCGCCATGCGCGCCTTCATTACTGGCGTTTCCGGACCTGCGCTGAAGAACGAGGAACGAGCCTTCCTGCGTGAGGCGCAGCCTTGGGGTCTTATCCTCTTTCGGCGCAACGTCGCGGAGCAGGACGCGCTGCGCCGTCTCATCGGTGAGACGAGGACGACACTCGGACGCGCCGCGCCGGTGCTGATCGACCAGGAGGGCGGCCGCGTGCAACGCCTCGGCCCGCCGCTTTGGCCGGCCTATCCGCCGGGCGCCGCTTATGGCGTACTTTACGACCGCGATCGCGAAAGAGGTTTGGCAGCGGCGAGGCTTGGCGCCCATCTGATCGCCGCCGATCTTGCGCCCGTTGGGATCGACGTCGATTGCATGCCAATCGCGGACCTGCCGGTCGCGGGCGCCAATACGGTGATCGGGGACCGCGCCTACGGCAACGAGCCCGGCAAGGTAGCCGCCATCGCCAACGCGATCGCGCAAGGTTTGACCGAGGGCGGCGTGCTGCCGGTCGTCAAGCACATTCCCGGTCACGGCAGGGCGACCGCTGACAGCCACAAGAGGCTGCCTGTGGTCAATGCCGACCGCGCTGTGCTCGAGGCGACCGATTTCGCCGCTTTCCGTCCGCTCGCGGCGCTGCCGCTTGCCATGACGGCGCATGTTGTATTCACAGCGATCGACCCCATCGCGCCCGCTACCGTTTCGCCAACTATAGTGCGTGAGGTGATTCGTGATTCGATCGGCTTCCAAGGTCTGCTGATGAGCGACGATATTTCCATGGGCGCCCTGTCGGGCTCGGTCGGCGAACGCACCCGCGCGGCGATCGCGGCGGGCTGCGATCTGGTGCTTCACTGCAACGGCGAGATGCCGGAAATGCTCGCGGTTGCCGCCGAAGCGCCGTTGCTGGCCGGCGACGCGGCGCGACGTGCTGCGGCCGCTCTGGCGGCGAAGAGGCCGGCGGTTCCGATCGATCTTGCCGCCGCGCGCTCGGAGTTTTTGAAGCTCATGACCGGCGCCTGGCAGCCGGCGCAGGGATACGCATGATCGCCGAGGACTTGCAGTTCGTCACCGAGCTCCCGGAGCGGGCCGCCGACGAGCCCGCGCTGGTGATCGACGTCGAAGGCTTCGAGGGTCCGCTCGATCTCCTGCTGACGCTCGCCCGCCAGCAAAAGGTCGACCTGGCCAAAATCTCGATCCTGGCGCTCGCCGACCAGTACCTTGCCTTCATCGAAGAGGCGCGCAAGCTGCGGCTCGAGCTTGCCGCCGACTACCTGGTGATGGCCGCATGGCTCGCCTATCTGAAATCGCGCCTGCTGCTTCCTGAGCAATCCGAGCCCGACGGCATCAGCGCCGAGGACATGGCGACCGCGCTGGCGCAGCGTCTGCGGCAACTCGAGGCGATCCGGCAGGTGGCCGAACTATTGCTCAATCGGCCGCAGCTCGGCCGCGAGGTTTTTCCCCGCGGCGAGCCAGAGCCGATTGCCGAAATCAAGCGGCCGCAATGGTCGGCGACGCTCTACGATCTGCTTTCGGCCTATGCGGGGCAGCGGCAGAAGCACGCCAGAGCCGTCGTGCGCGTCCCGAAGCGTACGGTCTGGTCGCTCGCCGAAGCGCGTGAGGCACTGGAACGGCTGATCGGACGCGCGACCGACTGGTGCGTGCTCGATGACTATCTCTTAGCCTACATGGTCGAGCCCTCGCATGCCGCGACAGTTCGCGCTTCGAGCTTTGCCGCAGCACTCGAATTGGTGCGCGAGGGTCGTCTTGAAGTGCATCAACACGCGGCGTTTGCTCCGCTCTACGTCCGCCAACGGCGAGTTCAGGACGAAGGCGGGGTCGTAGTGGAACCGGGGAATGAATGAGGGGGAGGCCGACATGATCTCCAATGTCGCGGAAATGCGTGTGATCATCGGCGATAAGGATTCCAAAGAGCGCGCCGAGGAATTGCGCATTCTCGAAGCGCTGCTATTTGCCGCCGAGGAGCCGCTCGACGAGAAGACCCTGGCGGCACGGTTGCCGGCCGGAAGCGACCTGCACGGGCTGCTCGTCCAATTGCAAAAGGAATACGCGCCGCGCGGCGTCAATCTCGTGCGGGTCGGCGGCAAATGGTCGCTGCGGACGGCGAGCGATCTGGCCTGGTTGCTGACGCGCGAAACGGTGGTCACGAAAAAGTTGTCGCGCGCCGCCATCGAGACGCTGGCCATCGTCGCCTACCATCAGCCTGTAACGCGCGCGGAAATCGAGGAGATTCGCGGCGTGACCACCTCGAAGGGTACGCTCGATGTACTCCTGGAGACGGGCTGGATCCGTCTGCGCGGCCGCCGCAAGGCGCCCGGCCGGCCGGTGACGTACGGGACCACCGAGGCGTTCATGTCGCATTTTGGGCTTGATGCGCTCACCGATCTGCCCGGCCTGGACGAACTCAAGGGCGCCGGCCTCATGGACAAATCCCTGCCGGCCGGCTTTACCGTGCCGGTGCCTTCGGACGATCCCGCGTTGCGGGACGACGAGGACCCGCTGGAACCGGGCGATCTCGATTTTGGGTTGGCGCCGCCGGCCGAGCGCTCCGAGGAATAGGCGGAGCACTCACTTCGGCGTTACCGCAGGCTGCGGCGTGGCGGCACGTCGTGTTGTGCTTGTTTTTACCGCCCCCCGAGCCTAGTTTCTGGCTGAATTCACGCCTGAACGCGGGCGCGCGTGCGCACGGAGGATTTCATGGGCTCTCTGAGCATCTGGCACTGGCTCATCGTCGGCGCCGTCCTGCTGCTGGTCTTCGGCGGGCGCGGCAAGATTTCGGACATGATGGGCGATGTCGCCAAGGGCATTAAGGCCTTCAAGAAGGGCATGTCCGACGAAGACGCGGCCGATGCCGCAAAGTCCGAGGCGCCGGTCAAGTCGATCGACCACCAGGCGGCTGGCGAGGTCAAGCGGCGCGCCGAGACCGAAAGCAAGGTCGGAGGCACGCTGTCCTGACGTCCCTTGCGACGTCCCTTGCGGCTAGTCCTTCCGGACCTTCGGCCGGCGGTTGACGCGGAGGCGGTCGAGCCGGCCGGGGAGTTTCCATGTTCGACATCTCTTGGACCGAGTTCCTGCTCATCGGCGTCGTGGCGCTGATTGTGATCGGGCCCAAGGAATTGCCTGCGGTCCTGCGCACGCTCGGGCAATGGACGCGCAAGGTGCGCAGCATGGCCGCCGATTTCCAGAACCAGTTCCAGGAAGCCATGCGCGAAGCGGAGATGGCCGACCTCAAGAAGGACATCGACGACATTGCGCACGATATCAAGCGTTTCGACCCGCTCAAGGACGTGCGCGCCGATGTCGAGGCGGCAGGAAAGGACATTCAGTCTTCGCTGGAGCAAAAGCCGGCGCCGGTAACTTACGCGGCCGCGTCCGCGCCAGTAGTCGCGGTGAGCGGGATTGACGCTCCCCTCTCGTTGCCTTCTGGTTCGGCGCCGGCCCCCGCCGTGGAATTTCCCATCGCCGAAGCCGCCGCCGATCTCCGCGATACGAATGTCGTAGCCACGGCCACAGGGCCGGTCACGCCGGAAGCTGCCGAGCAAGCCGCCGGGGAATTCCCCGCTTCCGAAACGCCCACCTACACCCGGGAGAAGGCTGTCGTGGACGCGGCCATAGGCCCGGTCGCGCCGGAGAGTGCCGAGACAATCGCCGAGCCGGACAGAACGAGGCCCGGCGGATGACCACCGACGACGAAGAGACGGCGATCGAAGCCACCAAGGCGCCGTTGATGGAACACTTGGTCGAGCTGCGCGGGCGGCTCATCAAGGCGCTCGCCGCCTTCGCGCTTGCCGCCGTGGTTTGCTTCTTCTTCGCCAGGCACATCTACAACGTGCTGACCTGGCCTTACATCTGGGTGGCCGGCCCGGAGAATTCCAAGTTCATCTATACCGGCCTGCTCGAATATTTCGTCGTCCAGCTCAAGCTGTCGCTGTTCGGCGCGGCGTTTATCGCGTTTCCGGTGATCGCCGGCCAAATCTACATGTTCGTCGCCCCGGGACTTTATAAGAAGGAACGGCAGGCGTTCCTGCCCTACCTCATCGCCACGCCGATTTTTTTCCTGCTGGGCTCGATGGTCGTCTATTTCCTGGTCTGGCCGATGCTGGCGCGCTTTTCGCTCAGCATGCAGCAATTCGGCGGCCCCGGCCAGGCAACGATCGAGCTGTTGCCGAAGGTCGAGGATTACCTCGCGCTGATGATGAAGCTCATTCTTGCCTTCGGCATCGCCTTCCAGCTTCCGGTGATCCTGACGCTGCTTGGCCGCGTCGGCATCATCACCTCGGATCAGCTCAAATCGAAGCGCCGCTACTTCATCGTCATTGCCTTTGTGATCGCTGCCGTGCTCACGCCGCCCGACGTGCTCAGCCAGATGTCGCTTGCGCTGCCGCTGGTCGCCCTCTACGAGGGCTCGGTCTGGTCGGTACGCTGGGTGGAGAAGCGGGTGGCCGCCGAGCGCGCGGCTGCCGCTGCGGCCGCGTCGGCCAAGCCGGCCGAGTGATTGGTGCGTATAATGTTGCCGATGCAGGCTTTTGATTCGTCATGGCCGGGCACAAGGCGCGAAGCGCCGTCTTCGCGCGTGGTGTCCCGGCCATCCACGTCTTTGTCTGCGTGAATCAAGACGTGGATGCCCGGCACGACGCCGGGCATGACGTTGTGGATATAAAATGCACGACATCCGCTTCATCCGCGACAATCCCGATGCATTCGACCGCGCGCTGGCGCGGCGCGGGCTTTCCCCGCAAGCGCGACGGCTGATCGAGCTTGATGAGAAGCGGCGGGAAAAAATCCTCGCGCTCGAAACCGCCCAGGCACGCCGCAACGCTGCGTCGAAGGAAATCGGCGAGGCGAAAAAGGCCAAGGACGAGGAAAAGGCTAAAGGCCTACTGATCGAGGTCGCGGCGCTGAAGGAATCGATCCCGGCGATGGAGGCGCAAGAAAAGGCGGCCTCAAAGGAGCTGGAAAACGCGCTCGCCGAAATTCCCAATCTTCCGCTCGACGATGTGCCCGACGGCAAGGACGCCAGCGACAACGTCGAGCATCATCGTTTCGGGACGAAGCGCGATTATGGTTTTACGCCGAAGCAGCATTTCGATCTCGGCGAAGCGCTCGGCCAGATGGATTTCGAGACCGCGGCCAAGCTTTCCGGCGCACGCTTTGTGGTGCTGAAGAAAGGTTTGGCCCGGCTCGAACGTGCGCTCGGACAATTCATGCTCGACGTGCACACGACCGAGCATGGCTACACCGAAGTCGCGCCGCCAGTGCTGGTGCGTGACGAGGTGATGTTTGGCACAGCCCAATTGCCGAAGTTTGCCGAGGATCAGTTTTTTGCCACCCGCTTCCGAGTGCCTGAAAAAGAAGAAGAATTGAAACAAGCTCAGGCCAACGTAGGAGTCTACACGCGCGCTTTGCTACCGTTCATTATCGATGTTGAGACGAAGCTCTGGCTCATCCCCACCGCCGAAGTTCCTCTCACAAATCTCGTGCGCGAGTCCATCATCGACGAAGCGCAACTTCCGATGCGGGTCACCGCCTGCACGCCGTGCTTTCGCGCCGAAGCGGGCGCCGCCGGCAAGGACACGCGCGGCATGATCCGCCAGCATCAGTTTACGAAGGTCGAACTGGTCTCGATCACCACGCCCGAACAATCGAGGGACGAGCACGAGCGCATGCTGTCCTGTGCCGAGGAAATTCTGCGCCGGCTCGATCTGCATTATCGCGTGGTGACGTTGTGTACCGGCGACATGGGATTTGCGTCGCAAAAGACCTACGACATCGAGGTATGGCTGCCGGGCCAAAATACGTATCGCGAGATCTCGTCGTGCTCGGTCTGCGGCGATTTCCAGGCGCGGCGCATGAACGCGCGCTATCGCGCCAAGGAAGGCCGTAATGTGCGCCACGTGCACACGCTCAACGGCTCCGGCGTCGCCGTCGGCCGGGCGCTCATTGCCGTCATGGAGACCTATCAGCAGGAAGACGGCACGATCGGTGTGCCGGAAGCGCTCGCGCCCTATATGGGCGGAATAAAGAAGATCGAAAAATGAAGAGCCCGATGCGCATTCTGGTCACCAACGACGACGGCATCCACGCCGAAGGGCTCGACGTGTGCGAGAAGATCGCGCGCGAGCTCTCCGACGACGTCTGGGTGATCGCGCCGGAATACGACCAGTCGGGCGTCGCCCATTCGCTGTCGCTCAACGATCCGCTGCGCTTGCGCCAAATCGGCGAGCGGCGTTTCGCGGTGCGCGGCACCCCGACCGACTGCGTCATCATGGGCGCGCGCCACCTGCTTGACGGCAAGGGGCCGGACCTCGTGCTTTCCGGCGTTAACCGCGGCCGCAATGCCGGCGAGGACGTGATCTATTCCGGCACCGTGGCCGGCGCCGTGGAAGGCACCGTGATCGGCATTCCCTCGCTTGCTCTGTCGCAAGCCTATGCGGGGCGCAGCGGACGTGAACCCTATTGGGAGACGAGCCTGCGCTATGGACCCGACATCATTCGCCGTGTCGTCGCCGAGGGCATTCCGCGCGACGTGCTGATCAACGTCAATTTTCCCGATTGCCCGCCGGACGAAGTCAAGCGCATCGCGGTCACGGCCCAGGGGCGGCGCGCCGGCCAGGAGCGGCTGGAAATCGATCGGCGCAAAGACGGTCGCGGCAATCCCTATTACTGGATCGCTTATGTACGCCACGGCTTCGCCAAGGCGCCGGAGGGCACCGATCTCGCCGCGCTCGAGGAGCACTGCATCGCGGTCACGCCGCTGCGGCTCGACATGACCGACGAGCCCTATATGACGAAGCTTGCCGAATTGTTCGAGTAAGGCGCGGTCATGTGCGTACCGCGGGTGCCGCCGTCTCGATCGCTTGCGCGAGCGCGTCCGCCCGGAACGGCTTCTGCAGGGTCGGGGTGTTGCGATACGGCTCCGGCACGCCGCGCGCCCCGTAGCCGGTGGCGAATACGAATGGCAGTCCGCGCTCGATCAGGATCTCGACCACGGGCGAGATCGGCTGGCCATTGAGATTGACGTCAAGGATGGCCACGTCGAATTCCCCCTTTTTCGCCAGCGCCAAAGCCTCCTCGATCCGGCCGGCTTCGCCGGCAAGCGTGTGACCGAGGTCCGCCAGCATGTCCTGAAGCAGCATGCGGATCATCAACTCGTCCTCGACGACAAGGACGCGCTTGCCCTCTGGAGATTTCTCCTGAGCAGTCATTTGCAACCCCGTGCCTGCGGCGCATTCGAAAATACTTCGCAATTCGCCTATGGATCAATCGCCGCCCGTTGGCCGACGCGAACCGTGCACCGCATTAAAAACCATAACGCTGAGGCGCACGATCGGTTCCGCGGCCGGCCTGGACTGCCGGGCTGGATTGCCGGGTCTGGCGCTTCCGCCGAAGCCGTGCGCGCAATAAGACCGCGATACCCCCCGGAGACCCGGTGCAAGCCGCGGTCGCATAATGTAGAACACGGCACGGCGCGTTCATAAGGGCGAGGTCACAGTGACCGGGATCAAAGCAGCCGACGTGGAACGCATGGAGTTTCAGCTCGGGCTGCGCCGGCGTGGTATCAGCGACCAGGCGGTGCTGCGCGCCATGGAGGAGGTGCCCCGCGAGCACTTCGTGGCTTCGGCGTTTACCGACAGCGCCTATGCCGACCAGGCATTGCCGATCGCCTGCGGGCAGACCATCAGCCAGCCCTACGTGGTCGCTTACATGACGGAGCAGCTCGAAGTCGAGCCGCACCACCGCATTCTTGAAATCGGCACCGGCTCCGGCTACCAGGCCGCCGTTCTCTCGCGCTTGGCGCGCGAAGTCTTGAGCATCGAGCGCTACCGGACGCTCGCCGATACCGCGCGCGAACGCCTCAAGACGCTCGGATATGCCAATGTCACCGTTCTCACCGGCGACGGTTTTGCCGGCGCGCCGGAGCGGGCGCCTTTCGACCGCATCATCGTTACCGCCGCCGCCGAGGAAGTGCCCGAAGCGCTTGTCGATCAGCTCGCCGATGGCGGCAAAATGGTGCTGCCGCTCGGTCCGCGTCACGGCACACAGCACCTCGTGAAGCTTTTCAAGGCGGCGGGCGGCGGACTGACGCGCCAAAATCTCATCGCGGTGCGATTTGTGCCGCTGTTGCGCGGCCAGGCGCGGGAGCTGTAACCATTTTATCGCAGCCCGGCATTATTTGGCTCCTGTTCGGATACTTAAAGCCCTGTTTACCGCAACGATGTTTATTCGCTCACAGGTAAAGTTGCGTGCGAGCGAGTCACCATGTGCGCATTGCGTCGTTCGGCCGTTGGGCCCCAATTAGTTGTCATTGCGTTAATCGGATTAGGCGTCGCCGGCTGCAGCAGCGATTCCGGTCGCTTCACGGACGTTTTCGGCTCCGACCGCGCTTCGCGCAATGAAGTGACCGGCTCGATCCCGCAGGGCGCGAACCGCGTCGAAAGCCGGCCCCTGCCGCGCCTTGCCAGTAATGCCGGGGAAGGGGTCTCAGGCGGCGGCCGCGGCATGGGCTCCTATCAGCCCGCCAACGGCGAGGTCACCGGATCCCTGCCGCCGGCGGCCCCACCGCGACCCACCTGGACCTGGGAAGGCGGCACCCCGATCGTAGTGGCCCCTGGCGAAAACCTCGAAATGCTGTCGCGGCGGTATGGCGTGCCGGTCGCGGCCATCATGGAGGCCAACAGCATCACCGCCCCGGCCATCGTGCGTTCCGGCCAACATCTGGTTATTCCGCGCCGTCGCGGAGTGGCGGCGTCATCAGCGCTGCAAACGCGCGTTGCCACGACCGCAGCGACTGTGCCGTCCGCCGCGCCGGTTGGTCCACCGCGGACCGCGCTGGCGCCGACCGCGAGCGTCCATATCGTGGCGCCGAGCGAGACACTCCACAGCATTGCGCGGCTTTACGGCAAGCCGGTCCTGGCGCTCGCCAAGGCCAACAATATCCCGCCGGACACCATGGTGAAGATAGGCGAACGCCTCGTCATTCCCGACGTTCGGGCATCCGCCGCGGCGACGCGGTCGGCCCCGGCCGCCTCGCGCGCCGAAGCTCCTGCGATCGCTCCGGCTGGGCCAAATCTCGCCGCCGCCGATTCTCCTCATAGCGCGCGGCTTGCCGCGCCTGTTGCGCCGAGCGGCCAGGAGAGCGCGGTGAAGACCGCGGAGCCTGCCGGCGCGCTGCCGTCATTCCGTTGGCCGGTGCGCGGCCGCATCATCGCCGGCTTCGGGCCGAAGCCGAACGGCTTACAGAACGACGGCATCAATCTCGCCGTGCCCGAGGGCACGCCGATCAAAGCCGCCGAGGACGGCGTCGTCGCCTATGCCGGCAACGAACTCAAGGGTTACGGCAACTTGGTGCTGGTGCGCCACAGCAACGGCTTCGTCACCGCTTATGCGCACGCGAGCGAAATTCTGGTCAAGCGCGGCGACACGGTCAAACGCGGCCAAGTGATTGCCAAGTCGGGGCAGACCGGAAATGTCACGGCGCCGCAACTGCACTTTGAGATCCGCAAGGGCGCCACGCCGGTCGATCCGGCGCAATACCTCAAGGGCGCCTGAAATCGGACGACAGCCGACAGACCACGGATGACGGATCGCTCCTATCCGTCCTCCGTCGCCCGTCGTCCGTCGTCCATTTTCACTCCAAGCCGACCCGCCAAATCCTGCACGTATTGCCAGGCCACGCGCCCGGAGCGCGCGCCGCGCGTCGTCGCCCATTCGAGCGCTTCGCGGCGCAGCTCGGCGCCCGCAAGCGGGATGCGGAATCGGGTAACGTAGCCCTCGACCATGGCGAGGTATTCGTCTTGGCTGCAGCGGTGGAAGCCTAGCCACAATCCAAAGCGGTCCGACAGCGAGACCTTCTCCTCGACCGCCTCGCCGGGATTGATCGCGGTGGTGCGCTCGTTCTCGACCATATCGCGCGCCATCAGGTGGCGCCGGTTCGACGTGGCGTAAAAGATCACGTTCTCCGGCCGGCCCTCGATGCCGCCTTCGAGCATCGTCTTCAGCGCCTTGTAAGTGGTATCTTCGGCCTCGAAGGAGAGATCGTCGCAGAACACGATGAAGCGCTGCCGCGCATGCCGCAACAAGCCCATCAGCTCCGGCAGTGATTCGATATCCTCGCGATGAATCTCGATCAGCTTGAGCCCGGCGGCGGGATGCGCGGCGCCGACCGCGGCATGGGCGGCCTTGACCAGCGAGGATTTCCCCATTCCGCGCGCGCCCCATAGCAGCGCATTGTTTGCCGGCAAGCCGCGCGCAAAGCGCTCGGTATTCTCGACGAGAAGATCGCGCACGCGATCGATCCCTTTGAGAAGCGACATCTCGACACGGTTGACGCGGCGGACCGCCGCGAGCTTTCGCCCCTCGGGATGCCAGACGAACGCCTCGGCGGCGGCAAAATCGGGCCCAGGCGGCATGGCTGGAGCCAGGCGCTCCAGGGCCTCGGCAATCCGACCGAGTATGGTGTCGACGCCGCTATCGGCGATAGATTCGTGTTTTGTCTCAATGCCGGCGCGCTTATCCGCCGCCTTGTTCCGGACGTTGGGAGGAGGTTTGGGCATGCTTTTACCGAGTTGCCGGGCCATCCCCCTTAGCGGGGCTCCGGAACCCTCGCAAGCGCGCCGGACGCGGCGTTGCAATTAGGCCAACGGCAGCTATAGTCCGCGCCGATTTCTCGCGCAAAATCGGCCCTTCATCGTGAGGCCGGCGCGTCCCCAAGCGGACCCGGAGGAGCAATGCTGACCACGCCCGCATTCGCGCAAGGCTTGCCGTTCGGCCTCGGCGGCGGCGACAGCAGCGGTATGATCACGTCGCTGCTGCCGCTGATTTTGATCGTCGTGATCATGTATTTCCTGGTGCTGCGCCCGCAACAGCAGCGGGTGAAGCAGCATCAGCAGATGGTCAAGGCGCTGCGCCGCGGCGATACCGTGGTGACCAACGGCGGGCTCGTCGGCAAGGTCACCAAGGTGGTCGACGACGACCAGATCGAGGTCGAAATCTCCGACGGGGTGCGGGTGCGGCAGATGCGCTCGATGGTGTCCGAGGTTCGCGCCAAGGGCGAGCCGGTGAAGGACGACAGCGCCGGCTGATCGTGCGGCCGGCGTGACACGATCGTAACGAGGACTATCGAATCGATGTTGTTTTTCACACGGTGGAAGGCGGCGGGCATCCTGATCACGGCGTTCATCGTGTGCCTGTTCGCCGTACCGAACTTCTTTGCCGAAAGCACGGTGCGGACCTGGCCCTCCTGGGCGCAGCGTCACATCGTGCTCGGGCTCGACCTGCAAGGCGGATCGAGCCTGCTGCTGGAGGTCGACACCAATGCCGTGCGCAAGGAGCGGCTGCAAGGGCTTGCGGACGACCTGCTGCGCGTGCTGCGCCAGGCGCGCATCCCCTTCACCGGACGCTCCATCCGCGGCAACAGCGTCGAGGTGCACATCACGCGCGAGAGTGACGTCGATACCGCGCTGAGCAAGTTGCGCGAGCTGTCGCAACCGCTCTCCGGTATCCTCGGCTCTTCGGGACAGCGCAGTATCGACATCTCGGAGAAGGGTGGCCTGATCACGCTCACCCCCTCGGATGCCGCGATCACCGAGCGCATCCGCCAGGCCGTCGACCAGTCGATCCAGATCATCGAGCGCCGCGTCAACGAGCTCGGTCTGGTCGAGCCGACGATCCAGCGCGAGGGTGCCTCGCGCATTCTCGTGCAAGTGCCGGGCCTGCAGGACCCGTCGCGGCTGAAGGAAATTCTGGGCAAAACGGCGAAGCTCGATTTCCGCATGGTCGACCTGTCGATGACGCCGGAGCAGGCGATGGCGACGCACCCGCCGCCGGACGCGGAAATCCTCGACGGCGAGAAAGGCGAGAAGTTTCTTATCGAGAAGCGCGTCCTGGTCTCTGGCGCCGATCTGGTCGACGCGCAGCCGGGCTTCGACCAGCGTAACAGCGAGCCGATCGTCAGCTTCCGCTTCAATTCGACCGGTGCGCGCAAGTTCGCGGAGGCGACGCAGCAGAACGTCGGCAAGCCGTTCGCCATCGTGCTCGACAACAAGGTGATCTCCGCGCCGGTCATTCGCGAGCCGATCCTCGGCGGCTCCGGGCAGATTTCCGGGAATTTCACCGTTCAGCAGGCCAACGATCTCGCCATCCTGCTGCGCGCCGGCGCGCTGCCGGCGCCGCTCACCGTCGTCGAGGAGCGCACGGTCGGACCCGGCCTCGGCCAGGACTCGATCAATGCTGGCGAACATGCCGCCTATGTGGGGGCCGCGCTGGTCGTCTTCTTCATGCTGGTGACCTACGGCCTGTTCGGGCTGTTCGCCAACATCGCCGTCGCCGTCAACGTCGCCATGATCTTCGGCGTGTTGTCGATGCTCAGCGCGACGCTGACGCTGCCCGGCATCGCCGGCATCGTGCTGACGGTTGGCATAGCGGTGGATTCGAACGTGCTGATCTACGAGCGTATCCGTGAGGAGGTCCGCAGCGGCCGCACCGCGATCAACGCGATCGACGCCGGCTTTTCCCGCGCGCTCGCCACCATTCTCGATTCCAACATAACCACCTTCATCGCCGCCGCGGTGCTGTTCTATATCGGAACCGGACCGGTCCGCGGTTTTGCCGTGACGCTCGGCGTCGGCATCCTCACCAGCCTGTTCACCGCTTTCACGCTGACCCGGCTGATCGTCGCCTATTGGGTGCGCATGTGGCGGCCGCGCACCGTACCCCTCTAACCAGCTCATCAGTGTGAACCATCGTGCGCCTGCTTCGCATCGTTCCCGACGACACCCGTTTCGACTTCATGCGCTTTCGGCGCATCAGCTTTCCCATATCGGCAATGCTGTCGATCGCGGCGATTCTGCTCTACTTCTTTCACGGGCTCAATTTCGGCATCGACTTTGTCGGCGGCACGCTGATGGAGGTGCAGACGAAAGCCGGACCGGCCGATCTCGCCAAGATGCGCGCGACCATCGGCTCGCTCCATCTCGGCGATTTCCAGCTCCAGCAGTTCGGCGCGCCGAACGACGTGCTGATCCGCATTTCCGAGCAACCGGGCGGCGACGCGGCGCAGGAGGTCGCGGTGCAGAAGGTTCGCGATGCGCTGGGCAACGCCGTCGATTATCGGCGCGTCGAAGTGGTCGGACCGAGCGTCTCGACGGAGCTGCTCTCCTACGGCACCATCGGCCTTGTGCTCGCGATCGGCGCGATCCTGATCTATCTCTGGTTCCGTTTCGAGTGGCAGTTCGCGCTCGGCGCCATGATCGCCAACGTTCACGACCTGGTGCTGACGGTCGGCTTCATGTCGCTGACGCGGATCGATTTCGATCTCACCAGCATCGCGGCGTTGCTCACCATTCTCGGCTATTCGCTCAACGACACGGTAGTGATCTACGACCGCATCCGGGAGATGCTGCGCCGCTACAAGCGCATGCCGATGCCCGATCTGCTCAATGCGTCGGTCAATGCGACGCTGTCGCGCTCGATCGTCACCCATCTCACGGTGTCGCTGTCGCTGCTTGCTCTGTTGCTGTTCGGCGGGCAGGCGATCCGCAGCTTCACGGCGACGATGATGTTCGGCGTGGTGCTGGTCGGCACGTATACGTCGGTGTTCATCGCCTCGCCGATCCTGATCTATCTGGGCGTCGGCAGGACACGGCTGGGCGAGCCGGAGGATACGGAAGCCGAGGCACCGCCGACGGCGCGGCGGCGCCGGCGGCGCCGCCGGGCTTGCCGCCGAAGGCACCGACGCCGTCGAAGCCTTCTCCGCCGCCTCGGCGCGCGAGGGTCCGTCGCTAGTGGACGAGCCGCACCTACCGCGTCAGACGCTGATCGACAGCCATGGCGGTGGTGGGTTCCATTTCGCCGGCATGTCGCATCGCGGCTCGCTCTTGTGCTTGCCCGGCGGCATCTGGGCCTGGCCGGTCGCAGCTCCCGACGCGGTGACCGAAGAATCCCTCTCGCGGGTCTTTGCCGGCGCCGACGGCCTTGATTTCTTTATCCTCGGCACCGGCTCCAAGCCCTGGGTCTTTCCGCAAGCTTTGCGCGCGCGATTCCATGAGGCGCACATTTCCCTCGATGCCATGACGACCGCAGCCGCCGTGCGCACTTATAACGTGATGCTGATGGAGAGCCGCCGCGTCGGCGCCGGCCTGATCGCGGTCTAGCCGTTCGTCGGAGCATGACCTTTCGGAAGCCGCTGTCCGGCCCGTATCGCGTCCGGGCAGACTTTCTCAAGCTCATGCTCTAAGCTGCTAAGTTACCGGCATGCAGGATCCATTCGCCTATGGCGCCGAGCTTGTCCGCGCTGCCGACCGCGATCGCTTCATCGCCTCGCTGTTCGCCCCGGCGGAACACCGTGGAGCGATTCACGCGCTGTACGCCTTCAACAGCGAGATCGCTCGCGTGCGCGAGGTGGCGCGCGAGCCGTTGCCCGGTGAAATCCGGCTGCAATGGTGGAGCGACGTCATCAACCGCGAGCGGGACGAGGAGGCGCGCGCCAACCCGGTCGCCGCGGCGCTTCTCACCACGATCGAGCGCTACCAACTGTCCTCGGCCAAGCTGATCGATCTCGTCGAAGCGCGCCGCTTCGATCTTTATGACGACCCGATGGCGGTGCTGGGCGACCTTGAAGCCTATGCCAACAAAACGTCCTCGGTGCTGTTTGCTTTCGCGGCGCAAATTCTCGCCGGCGTCGATACCGATGCGGTCTCGATCCCGGCGGGAATTGCCTTCGCGATTGCGGGCCTGTTGCGCGCCTTTCCGCGTCACGCGGCGCGGGGCCAACTTTATGTGCCGATGGAGCTACTGGATCGTCACCAGGTCCGCCCGCATGACATATTCGCCGGCCGTTCCTCGGCCGGTCTTGAGGCGGCGCTCGCGGAACTACGCGACCTCGGGCGCCGCCATCTCGACGCGGCACATCAGCGGATGGCGGCGCTGCCGCAGCAGGCGGTGCCGGCGTTGCTTCCCGTCACGCTGGTGCGGCCCGCGCTCAGTCGCCTGGAGCGTGGCGATCCGTTCTCGCCCGCCGAGATCGCCCCGTGGCGGCGGCAGTGGCTCATCTGGCGCGCGGCGCGAAATCCGGCGCGGATTGCCGGATAGTTGACATTTCACTCTGCCGCGTGCGGCACGGCTGTGCCGATCCAGGCATCGAGGTCGGCAAGGGCGCGTGCGCAAAGCGCCTGTTTCTTGGTGCCTCGCGCCGTGCCGCCGCCAAGCGGCGGGAACAAGCCGAAATTGATATTCATTGGTTGAAACGAGCGTGCACCGGCGTCGATCGCCTCGATATGGCCGCCGGTGATATGGCCGAGGAGCGCGCCGTGCGCCGTGCTCGGCGGCGGCAGAAACGGCCGCTCGCCAAGCCGTTCCGCGGTGGCGAAGCGCCCGGCAAGCAGCCCGATCGCCGCCGATTCGACGTAACCCTCGCAGCCGGTGATCTGTCCAGCAAAGCGTAACCGCGGCATCGCCTTGAGCCGCAATGTATCATCGAGCAGCTTTGGCGAATTGAGGAAGGTGTTGCGGTGGAGGCCGCCGAGCCGGGCGAAGTCGGCGTTGGCGAGGCCGGGGATCATGCGGAAGATGCGTACCTGCTCGCCATGTTTCAGCTTGGTCTGAAATCCCACCATGTTGAACAGCGTGCCGAGCTTGTTGTCCTGCCGTAGCTGGACCACCGCGTAAGGCTTTGCGGCCGGCCGATGCGGGTCGGTGAGGCCGAACGGCTTCATCGGTCCGTGGCGCAACGTCTCGCGTCCGCGCTCGGCCATCACCTCGATCGGCAGGCAGCCGTCAAAATAGGGCGTTGCCTCGAAATTGTGGAACGCGATCTTTTCGCCGCTGAGCAGCGCATCGATAAAGGCCTCATACTGCGCGCGCGTCAGCGGACAATTGATGTAATCGGCGCCGGAGCCGGCGGGTCCGGCCTTGTCGTAGCGCGACTGGAACCAGGTGACGTCGAAGTCGATCGAGTCGCGATGCACGATCGGCGCGATGGCGTCGAAGAAGGCGAGCGCCGTTTCGCCGGTGAACGCGCGGATCGCCTCGGCAAGCGCCGGCGAGGTGAGCGGGCCGGTGGCGATGATGACGCTGTCCCAGTCCGCGGGTGGCTCGAGAATTTCCTCCCGGCGGATTTCGATGAGCGGCTTGCGCTCGATCGCCGCTGTGATCGCGGCGGCAAAGCCCTCGCGGTCGACGGCGAGCGCCCCGCCAGCCGGCAGCTTGTGGGTATCGGCCGCATCCATCACCAGCGAGCCAAGCCGGCGCATCTCGGCATGCAGGAGGCCGATGGCGCTGCCCTCCGCATCGTCGGAGCGGAACGAGTTCGAGCAAACCAGCTCGGCGAATTGTCCGCTCTTGTGAACGGCGGTCGAGTGATCGGGCCGCATCTCGTGCAGCACCACCGGCACGCCGCGGCGCGCGATCTGCCATGCGGCCTCGGAGCCAGCGAGACCACCGCCGACGATATGGACGGGCGCCACGGAATGAGTCACGATCTGAAAATAAGCAGACACCGTCACCCGGGCAATGTCTGCGGCCGGTGTTCATGAATTGTGAGGCATCCGATGTCTAATCGCAAAATCCTGCTCTTTGCAGTCGCATCGGCTATTGTCACAACCGCCACCGCGTACCAGGCCGACGCTGCGGTGCTCAAGAAAGAGCCGCCCATGGGGCAGATGCGCGAAGGCCAGGTCGCGCTGGTCGATGATGGCACGTGTCCGGCGGGTCAGATCAAGCAGGTGATTGGTGGTAATCACGTTAGTGTGGGCGGCACCAAACACATCCTGCGGACCCGCCGCTGCATTCCGCGGTAGGGTTTGACCCCAGTAAGAGGGGACTGTTGGCTCGAAATGGGCCCTCTGCTATAGGCGGGCGTTGCGCTGCTGCGAATTTGAGCTTGAGGCTACCGCCATGTCTGTTGACGCCGTGACCGTCCGCCGGGTCGCGTATCTCGCGCGCATCGCCGTAGCCGAGGAGGAGGTCGAGCATCTTCGGGGCGAACTCAATGCCATTCTGGCTTTCGTCGAGCAACTCGCGGAGGTCGACGTCGCGGGCGTCGAACCGATGACGTCGGTCACGCCCATGGCGATGAAGATGCGCAAGGACGAAGTGACCGACGGCGGCATCGCCGACGCCATCTTGGCCAATGCGCCGACGCGGGAGGATCATTTCTTTCTCGTGCCCAAGGTGGTGGAATGATCGTCGACCCGGCGGCCTGATGACCGAACTCACCTCGCTCACCCTGTCGCAGGCGCGCGATGCGCTCCGCCGCAAGGAATTCTCTGCCAGCGAACTCGCCAGTGCGCATCTCGCCGTCATCGAGCAGGCGCGCGCACTCAACGTCTTTGTGTTGGAAACGCCGGATCGCGCCCGCGACATGGCACGAGCGGCCGATGCGCGGCTGGCAAAAGGCGAGGGCGGCCCGCTCGAAGGGCTGCCGCTCGGCATCAAGGATTTGTTCTGCACGGAAGGCGTTCGCACCACGGCGTGCTCGCGCATCCTGGAGAACTTCGTTCCCACCTACAAATCGACCGTCACCGCCAATTTGTGGCGTGATGGCGCGGTGCTTCTCGGCAAGCTCAATAACGACGAGTTCGCGATGGGCTCGTCGACCGAGACCTCGTATTTCGGCCCGGCCGTGTCGCCATGGCGCCAGCGCGGCGCGGACGCCAAGCTTGTGCCCGGCGGATCCTCGGGCGGCTCGGCGGCGGCGGTGGCTGCAAACCTTTGCGTCGGCGCCACCGGCACCGATACCGGCGGCTCGATCCGCCAGCCGGCGGCGTTCTGCGGCATCGTCGGGGTTAAGCCGACCTACGGCCGCTGCTCGCGCTGGGGCATTGTGGCGTTCGCGTCTTCGCTCGATCAGGCCGGCCCGTTCGCGCGCAACGTGCGCGACTGCGCGATCCTGCTGCACTCGATGGCTGGTCACGATCCCCGCGATACGACCTGCGCCGACCTGCCGGTGCCCGACTACGAGAAGGCCGTTGGGGCATCGGTCAAAGGCATGCGCATTGGCGTACCGAAAGAATACCGCGTGTCCGGTATGGCGGCGGAAATCGAGGCGTTGTGGCAGCAGGGCGCGGAGTGGCTCAAGGATGCTGATGCCGAGATCGTCGAGGTGTCGCTGCCGCACACGAAATACGCGCTGCCGGCCTACTACATCGTCGCGCCGGCGGAGGCTTCGTCGAATCTCGCTCGCTATGACGGCGTGCGCTACGGCTTGCGCGTTCCTGGCCGCGACATCACCGAAATGTATAAGCGTACGCGTGCTGCCGGCTTCGGCAAGGAAGTACGCCGGCGCATCATGATCGGCACCTATGTACTGTCCGCCGGCTATTACGATGCCTATTATCTGCGGGCGCAGAAGGTGCGCACGCTGATCAAACGCGACTTCGAGCAATGTTTCGCACAAGGCATCGACGCGATCCTCACGCCGACGACACCGTCGGCTGCGTTTGCCGTCGGCGAAAAGGGTCGCGTCGATCCAATTGAGATGTATCTCAACGACGTGTTCACTGTGACGGTGAACATGGCCGGACTGCCGGGCATTTCGGTGCCGAGCGGGCTCGACGCGAGCGGCCTGCCGCTGGGGCTGCAGCTCATTGGACGGCCGTTCGAGGAAGAGACGCTGTTCGCGCTCGGCGCCGTGATCGAAGAGGCGGCGGGCCGATTCACGCCGGAGCGATGGTGGTAAGCTCGCGGCCGTTGACAGCGTGCGTCGCTTACTGAAATGACCCCGGCCGAGTTCCAAAGATCACTCGCCAGACGGTCGCCTCCGGCCGGGCTTTCGCCCGCGCTGTCGGCGCTATGGTGGATCGGCAAGGACGAATGGAACAAGGCGCACGAGCTCGCCATGAGCGCGGAGGATGCCGATTGCGCTTGGGTGCATGCTCACCTGCACCGCGTCGAAGGTGACCTTGACAACGCCCGCTACTGGTATCGGCGGGCCGGCCGCGCGTCCGCAACCGGCGAGTTGGCGGCGGAATGGGCGGCGATTGTCGCCGCACTGCTCACAGCGCCTCGCTCATGCGTCTGATCCGTTGGACACTTGATCAGGGACGAGCGACGCCTTGGTACATGTACGCGAACGGATTCCTGCCATGCAAATATCCGGTGTCGAGGCGTTCGATTGTGAATCCTGCGGCGACGATCAGATCATCGATTTTGCGGTTGAGATGACATCCTCCGCCAAGGCACTTCCAGCAAGGCGTCAGGCGCGTTTGCCACCGCACGATTGAGGCGTCTGGCGCCAACCCATGCTCGACGAACAGCAGCCGGCCGTCGCTGCGAAGCACCCGTCGCATTTCGCGAAGCGCCGACTGCACGTCCGGTATTGTGCACAAGGTCCAGGTCGTCACGACCGAATCGAATGCTTTATCTTCGAAGGGAATCGTTTCGGCGGAGCCTCTAATGAATTCGCTGATGGTCGCGGTCTGCTGATTGGCCGCCCTCTTGAGCAGACTGGCGGACGGTTCGATGCCGCACACGCTCGAAACGTCGCTGCCGTAAAGCGGTAAATTAATTCCGGACCCTATTCCGACTTCCAAGACGCGCCCTTGGGCCGCCGCAATGGTTCGCCGCCGGTAGTCGCGAAGCCAGCGGCTTGACATGGCAAGGTGAATGAAAGGGGGCAATATGTGCTCCTGATAGAAAGACATGACGTTCCTCGATAGGCCGTTTCCCGCCTCCATTGGTCCTCTCGACGTCTCGATCTCGGCTCAGCGCCCGCGTGAGCTGCGGGCCTCGCGCGCTTCGTCCGATTGCAGCGCGGTCTTCTCTGCGGCTTCGTAGCGGCGCCGCGGCAGCGCCTCGGGATGCTCCCGCTGGAGGAAGGCGATCAACTTTTCACGCAGATCGACGCTGACATTGCCCGTAGTCGCGGCCGAATCCGAATCCACCCGAACATGAACCTCAATCGCGTCGGCGCTTGCGTTGGTGACTTGGACGCTCGTGACCTTGGCGTTGTCTTGTTTTGCGTCGGCAACCAGCTCGGCAGCCTTCTTGCGGATGAGGTCGACCGGGGCGGCGTAGTCGAGGTAGAGAACGATGTCACCGATCGTAGGCGCAGCCCGCCGCGTCCAGTTGTAGAACGGTTGCTGGATGAAAAAATTAAGCGGCACGATCATCCGCCGCCGGTCTTCCAGCCGAATCACCACGTAGGTAGCCGTTATTTCTTCGATCCAGCCGTACTGGTTTTGCACCGTGACGGCGTCTTCGAGCCGGATCGGCTGCGTCACCGCAAGCTGGACGCCGGCGATGAGGTTGCTCAGCACCGGCTGTGCGGCGAGACCGAACACGACGCCGGCCACGCCGGCAGAGGCAAACAGGCTGACGCCGTATTGGCGCACCGTTTCGAAAGTCATCAGGGCGAAGCCTGCGGTGAGCAGCACGATGACGGTGTCGAGCACGCGCATCAGCACGCGCACCTGGGTGACGTGCTTGCGCGCCAACAGGTTGTCCTCGACGTCGGTGCGGAAGCGCATCAAGTAGAAGTTGGCGCCGAGATGCAGCGCGGTCATCGCCATCCAGCCGAGCAGGCAAATCGCCCCCAAAACCAGGAGCCGCGCGATCACGCTCTTGGTGTCGGATCCGAGCGGAGCGGTCGGCAGCGCGATGGCAAGCGCCATGAGCAACAGACCAAGGCGCATCGGATTTCTGGTCTTGTCGAGAACCGATCGCAGATAGGGCCGGCGTCGGCGCAGCAGGCGGCGCAGGACCGCGAGAATTCCGGAATGCAACAGCCAGGCCGCCGCAGTTGCTCCCACCAGGAGCCCGAACGACACGGCCCAAGGTGGCGCGAAGGAGAGCGCGTTGCCTGCGGCACGCAACATCGACTGAACGCGGTGGACGAGGTCTTGCCACATGTCGCGAACTATATCGCGAAACGCGCAAGGATGCGCACGGTTTGCCTTGCGGCGTTTGTCCGATTGCGCTCTGGACAGTGCCGCTGCGAGGTGGCATCAAAGCGCCGGTTGGCATGCAACTGACACAGGCGCGGTCGCCGATGAAGACTTTACTGCTGCGTTTCTTCACCTGGTGGAACAGCCAAACGTTCGGAACCCAATTGTGGACGTGGCTCTACGGCGAGTTCGTTGGCGAGGACGAATTTGGCAACCGCTACTACCGGACGAAGGGCGGCAAGATCGATCCGGGGCTTGGCTTTGAGCGACGCTGGGTCATCTACAGCGGGGTTGCGGAGGCATCCACCGTGCCGCCGAGCTGGCATGGATGGCTGCATCACGTGGTTGATGTGCCGCCGACGCAGGACCAGACAAAGCCGCACCCTTGGGAGAAGCCGCATCGGCCCAACCTGACCGGCACACCTGGCGCCTACCGCCCGAGCGGCTCGACCCTCGCGCAGGGGCGTCGCCCCAAGGCGACGGGCGACTACAAGGCCTGGACGCCCGGTAACCGGTAACCACTCCCTGGTTTCGCCGCATTCGGCATGTTAACCGGTGCGAACGCGATAGCGCGTTAAACCCGATCGCGCCCCAGGTTCCATGCTCCGTATCGCCGCTCTATTGGCCGTGCTCGGCGGAACGCTTGCAGCGGGACCGGTCGGGGCGCAGGGCATTTTTGGCGATGCGCCGCCGCGTCCGCCGGCCGATATCCCCAACGGAGCGTTTCCCCCGCAACCCCCGCCGGTGCGGTACCCCGGGCCATCTCCGTTCCCGGCACCTGCGGGAAGCCCGCCTTCCGCCATTCAAGAGCAGCCACTGCCGCCCCCTCCCGGAGCGACGATGGCCCCAGCCCCTGCGGCTGGCCAAGCGATCGCGCCGCTACCGCCATCGGGGGGCCAGCGCGCGCGCGTCATACCAGCGCCGGCTAATCCGCCGCCACCGCAACCGGCGGACACTTCGCCCCAGCCCGACGACACGGTCATTACCGAGTTGCCGTCGCAAAAGATCGCGAACGCCCGGGCTGTGTTTTCCGGGCTCGACAAGATCACGGGCCGCATCATCTCGTTCGATGCGGCGATTGGTGAAACGGTTCAATTCGGCGCGCTGCAGGTTACCGCGCGGGTCTGCTATACGCGTCCGCCTACCGAGGCAACCAATACCGACGCCTTCGTCGAAGTCGACGAAGTGACGCTCCAGGGCGAGATCAAGCGCATCTTCAATGGTTGGATGTTCGCTTCAAGTCCGGGCCTGCACGCGGTCGAGCATCCGATCTATGACGTCTGGCTGACGAACTGCACGGCGCCATTGCCGACACGGATCGCCGAGCCGGCCGTTAAGCCAGAGCCTACCGCCGCTCCCGCAAATCCCCGGCCATCGCCCAGGCAGCGCAAGGGAACGCCTCCACGCCGGCAACCTGCGCCGCCGATCGCACCCGCGGGCCCAACCCAGCCGCGCTGAGGCGGATCACGCCGCCGCAAGGCGGGCAAGTACGACGCTGCCGGAAACAGGACGATCGAGCGCAAGCGCGCCAAAATTTCCTTCGCCGATTAGCGCGGCATCAAGCAGCTTGTGGTAGGCGGGCCGCGAAACCTCAATGGCGCCGAAGGTCCGCAGATGCTCAGTGACGAATTGAGTGTCCAGCAGGCGGTACCGGCCGGCCTTAAGCCGTGCCACCAGATGCACGAGGGCGACCTTGGAGGCATCGCGGGCGCGGTGGAACATGCTCTCGCCGAAAAAAGCACGTCCAAGGCTAACGCCGTAGAGCCCGCCGACCAGCGCGTCGTCTTCGTACACCTCGACCGTATGGCAGTCTCCGCGCTCGTAGAGCCTGCGGTAGAGATTTCGGATGCGGCCATTGATCCAGGTACGGGTGCGACCGGGCATCGGCTGCGAGCAACCCTCAAGCACGGCGTCAAAATCGCGGTCCACGGCGACGGTGAAACGACTGGAACGTACCGTGCGGGCGAGGCGGTTCGGCACGTGGAACCGATCCAGCGGAATGATGCCCCGCCGTTCCGGCTCGATCCAATAGAGGGCCGGGTCTTCCGCGCTTTCAGCCATGGGAAAAATGCCGCAGGCATAGGCCTTCAGCAGTACCTCGGGCGTGATGTCGACGAGTGCGGACTCGCGGCTTGCCATGCGCTTCGTTTAACCGGCTCTGAGCGCATCGTTCAAGGGGCGGGCCTGCGACTCAGCGGCGACGTTGCCGGCCAATCGCGCGGCGTCTTCCAGCTTAACCCTTCGCACACCAAAATTTCGGTAAGATTTTCGTCAGCTTGAACGTATTTGCTCCTGGCGCGTTACGCCGTCACTGATAAGCCGCTGAAATACAAAGACTAGAGCCGATGCAAACATCCGTCAGCAAAACCGAGCCGATTCGGGTGCTCCTCGTCGAGGATGAATATCTCATCAGCGAATGGGTCGCGGAATCGCTGTCGGAGCAAGGCTTCGCAGTGTGCACGGCGACAACTGGGATGGACGCGTTGAGGTGTCTGGCCGCGGCCCGGGTCGACATCCTGTTCACGGATATCAACCTGGCGGGAGGCATGGACGGTACGATGCTGGCACGTCGGGCGCGCGAGTTATTGCCTGACCTGCCGGTTGTCTATGCCTCCGGACGCGTGAACATCCTCGACCCGCAGGTGCGCGTGCCGGGCTCGACTTTCGTGCCGAAGCCCTACGTCCCCTCACTGATCGGGCGCGTTCTCACCAACGCCGTAAAATCCGCCGCCGAGCGCGTGCCGGTGTAACGGCTACTGCTCGAGCGCGCCGCGAGCGAGGAATTCCTCGAGCCAGTGGATGTGGTAATTGCCGTCGATGATCTCCGCCTCCCGCACCAAGGCGCGGAACAGAGGCAGCGTGGTCTCGATGCCGTCGACAACGAATTCGTCGAGTGCGCGCTTGAGCCGCATCAGGCATTCACTGCGCGTCTTGCCGTGGACGATGAGCTTCCCGACTAAGGAATCGTAGAACGGCGGAATCGTATAGCCGTGGTAGACGGCGGAATCGATGCGCACGCCCAGCCCGCCGGGTGGATGGTAATGGATGATTTTGCCCGGCGCGGGGCGGAACGACACCGGGTTCTCGGCATTGATGCGGCACTCGATGGCGTGGCCATGGAAATTTACGTCGCTCTGCGTCAACGCGAGATCGCTGCCGGCGGCGACGCGAATTTGTTCGACGACGAGGTCGATGTCGGTGATCATCTCGGTCACCGGATGCTCCACCTGAATGCGGGTGTTCATTTCGATGAAGTTGAATTTGCCGTCCTCGTAGAGGAACTCGACGGTGCCGGCGCTGAGATATTTGATATCGCGCATGGCTTTCGCGACGATCTCGCCGATCTGGTCGCGGGTGTCGGTATTGAGGGCAGGCGAGGGGCCTTCCTCCCACACTTTCTGGTGACGGCGCTGCAGCGAGCAGTCGCGCTCGCCGAGATGAATGGCGCGGCCTTTGCCGTCGCCGAGCACCTGGATTTCGATGTGGCGAGGCCGTTCGAGATACTTTTCGAGATAAAGCGTATCGTCGCCGAAGGCCGCTTTCGCCTCCGCGCGTGCCATGGCCAGCGCTGAAGCAAGCTCGCTTTCGGCACGGACCACCTTCATGCCCCGGCCGCCGCCGCCAGCCGCAGCCTTGAGCATAACCGGAAAGCCTGCCTCGCGCGCGAATTGGCTCGCTTCTGCATCGGAGCCGAGGCCGCCTTCGGAGCCGGGGACGGTCGGGATGCCGAGCTCAATGGCGGCACGCTTGGCCGCGATCTTGTCGCCCATCAGCCGGATGTGCTCGGGGCGCGGACCGATGAATTGCACGTTATGCTCGGCGAGTATTTCCGCGAAACGGGCATTCTCGGCGAGAAAGCCATAGCCCGGGTGAACGGCGTCGGCCCCGGTGATTTCGCAAGCGGCGAGCAGCGCCGGAACGTTAAGGTAGCTGTCCTTGGCGGCCGGCGGGCCGATGCAGACGCTCTCGTCGGCGAGCCGCACGTGCATTGCGTCCTCATCCGCCGTCGAATGCACCGCCACCGTGGGAATGCCGAGCTCCTTGCACGCCCGCAACACGCGCAGCGCAATCTCACCCCGGTTGGCGATCAGGATTTTGTCAAACATAGCGGCCGCTGTTTCGAGCCGAATGGCGAATGGGGAATAGCGGTAGGGAGTTCGACCAGAACGACGCCGCTCGCCATTCATCATTCGCCATTTTGCTACACGCCGTTCGTTTCACTCTCGATGATCATCAACGGCTCGCCGTATTCGACCGGCTGACCGTCCTCGATCAGGATCTGGGTCACCGTGCCGGAGCGTGGTGCGGGAATTTGATTCATTGTTTTCATCGCCTCGATGATGATCAGCGTCTCGCCGGTCTTCACCTGACCGCCGATCTCGACGAAAGGTCGCGCACCCGGCGCCGCGCCGAGATAGGCGATGCCCACCATCGGCGAGGCAACAAGACCCGGGTGCTGCATCGGGTCGATTGGTACGTCAGCCAGCGCCGCGACCGCCGCAGAATACGCGCCAGCGGGCGGCTCCGATGGCCGCGCGCGTGTCCCCGTCGCATTCAGATCCCGCGCCACGCGAATCGACACTCCGTCACGCTGAATCTCGATTTCGGAAAGGCCGGTTTCATCGAGCAGCTTCGCCAGATCGCGGATCGCGTCGTGGTCGATCGCGGGCGTCTTTGACATCGGCGGGGTCCCGGGCTTGCGCGCCACGATCAATCCTTGGACTCAATCATGGCGGCCAGGCCGGTAATAGCGAGTGCATAGCCGTCAATGCCGAAGCCACAGATGACGGCGCGCGCCGCTTGCGAGACATAGGACCGCCGGCGGAATGGCTCGCGGGAGTGGATGTTGCTGATGTGCACCTCGACGATGGGCGCGTCCATGGCGCTGAGCGCGTCAAGGATCGCTACGGAGGTATGGCCGTATCCCGCCGGGTTAATGATGAGCCCCGCCGCCTTCTCGGCGCGGGCCTCCTGGATCCAATCGATCATCTGGCCTTCGTGATTGGATTGGCGGAATTCCACCGCAAGCCCGTGCCGTTCCGCCGTCGCGCGGCAGAGTTTC
Source organism: uncultured Alphaproteobacteria bacterium (assembly GCA_963721025.1). Classification (GTDB taxonomy): domain Bacteria; phylum Pseudomonadota; class Alphaproteobacteria; order Rhizobiales; family Xanthobacteraceae; genus BOG-931. Next base: position 131,766 of record CAVRHN010000001.1, read on the forward strand.
TCGACGTCGCCGAGCGTGGCGCGTCCGTAGATATGCGGCTCGCGCGCGCCGAGCAGATTGAGATTAGGTCCGTTTAAGATGTAGACGGTCTTCGGCATTTTCGCCAGCTGCCCTGGGTGTCATCGCGGCGGGCAGGCGCCCGCCGCGGCGGTTCCGTTATACGGAAGGCACCCGCAAAGGGGAAGCCGGAACGCGGCAAGGTTGGTGGCGAAGGCGCGGGCGCCTATTTGTGCTCGGCAGCGATCTTCTCTCTCAGCGCATCGATCCCGACCGCTCCCACCACGACTTCATCGCCGACCACATAAGTCGGCGTGCCGGTGACACCGAGCGCGTCGGCGAGCTTCATGTTCTCATCGATCGTCTTCTTCACCTCATCGCTGCCCATATCCTTCTCGATCCGCGCCATGTCGAACCCGACCTCCTTGGCGACCGCAAGCGCGCGCGCCTTGTCGGCGGGGCCGCGACCGCCCAGCAGCTTCTGGTGGAACTCGATGTACTTCTTGCCGGTGACGTCCTGCATGCGTGCGGCGACCGCAACGTGCGCGGCCTCGACCGACCCCTCGCCGAGGACCGGGAATTCCTTGAGGACGAATTTGAGGTTGGGATTCGTCTTCAACAGAGCCAGCATGTCGGGAAGAGCGCGTTTACAGAAGCCGCAATTGTAGTCGAAGAACTCGACCATCGTGACACTACCCTGCGGATTGCCGAGTACGACCTGGTGCGGCGAGCGGAAAAGCGTGGCGTTGTTTTCTATGACCGCCGCGCGATGTTTCTCGGCCTCCGCCGCCTGCTGACGTTTATCAAGCTCCGCCATGATATCCTGAAGCAGCTCGGGGTGCTTGAGCAGATACCCCTTCACGATGCTTTCGATTTCCTGACGTTGGCCGGAGGAGAACGCTTGCGCTTGCGCCGGGGCCGCAGCCGGTGCGGCGAGGAATACGGTGGCGGCGATCAAAACTGCCGTGCGCGCGTTCGATGTCATCTGGGTTGTCCTTTTGCGATCATTGTCTCAGCGGGTTTTGCTTCACGTTCTTGTTGAAGGCGACGATGTCGTCGGCTCGCACCCAGCCCGGCGATCCGACCGGGAAGCGCATCTTGGCCCGCGCCGCGAGTTCACGCGCGGTCTTGTTGTCGCCGCGCGCGAAGGCGGCCTGCGCCGAGGCCAGGTCGGCATGGGCCAGATCGCCGCTGCGGCCGTAGGCCATGGCCAGCTGCTCATAGGCGTCGCCGGATTCGGGCTCTTTGATGAGGGCGGCGCGCAGCAGCGGAATCGCTTCTGCCGCCATCTTGGGATTGTTGGTCGCGATCAGCGCCTGCCCCAGAAGGATCTGGATGAGGGCGGGATTGGGCGCGAGCGCGATGGCATGGCGCAACGGCGCGACCGCCTCCGCCGCATGCCCGTTTTCGAGCAGCGCCTGACCCTTGAGCTCATAGAGGTAAGGGTAGTTCGGCAACGCCTCGATCAGGCTGTCGATCTGGCCGATGGCAGAGCGGAGGTCGCCAAAGCGATAGGCGGAAATGGCGCGCGCGTAGCGGGCCGGCAGCCTGGTGTCGGAGGATGGATAGCGCCGCCGCACCACGTCGGCCCGCTCGGTAAAGCCATAAAGCTTCGCCCGCATCATGTCGTGGCGGAATTGCAGTTCGGGCGCATCTTTCTTGTTCCAATAAGGGGTCTTCACCAGTTCCGCGAGCGCGGCCATGCGCTCGGCCGGCATCGGGTGGTTCTGTACGTACGGATCGATATAGGCCGCCGAGAACATCATCTCGTCGGCGAAGCGCTTGAACGTGTCGTACATACCCTTGGCCGACTGACCGGTCATGGTCAGGAAACGGACGCCGGCGCGGTCGGCCTGTTCCTCTTGGGCGCGCTGGTAGGCCAACAGCGTGTGCTGAAGGTAAGCCTGCGGCGCGTTGACGACCGCCGCGCCGATATTGCCCATGTCCAGACTGTTTGAGAGGTTGTTGGAACGCGCTCCGGCCACCACGGCACCGAGGCCGAGCAGCATGGCGACGATCGCGGCGGTCTGTGCGTTGGCGAGTTCCTGGCGCATCTTCGACAGGTGGCCGCCGACGATGTGTCCGGTCTCGTGCGCGAGGACGCCGATAATTTGGTTTGGCGTAGTCGCCTGCTTCAGAGCGCCGGTAAAGATGAAGATACGATGCGCGTCCATGACGAAAGCGTTGAACACATTTTCGTTGATGATAACGACGCGGATGTTTTGCTGGCTAAGGCCGGCCGCGCGAAAAATCGGCTGTGTGTAGTCGCGCAAAAGCTGCTCGATCTCCGCATCGCAAATCATCGGGATGCCGGCGGAGGATCCGGTCTGCGCCCGCGCCGGGAGGCTTCCCAGCGCGATTGCGGCGGCTGCGGTCAGCGCGACGGCGCGCGACGCTGGCCCCACCGGGCGCACCTTGCTAGGAGGTCTGGCGACAATCATCTGGGACAATTATGGGTCCCTCGGTCCGTGGACCCAGGCTATGGATGGAACCGGTTACGGTCAACACGGGGCCGCCGTCTTGCAAAGGCGAAGCCGGAGGTCACGAAACCCGGCGAATACGGCAGCACCGGGGCGACGCCGTAGCATCGACGACCGGTCGAGGCGAATTGATGCTTGAGAGAGCCAAACAGCTCTTGCAGTCATCGGCGCGCAGCGCCGTGCCGCCGTTTATGGTGATGGATGTCATGGCTGCGGCCGCCCGGCTTGAGGCGCAAGGCCGCCGCATCATCCACATGGAAGTGGGCCAGCCGGCAGCGGGTGCGCCAGCTACGGCGATCGCCGCGGCGCGGGCCGCGCTGTCATCAGCTCGCCTCGGTTATACCGAAGCCCTGGGCATTGCTTCGCTGCGCCGGCGTATCGCCCGTGCTTATGCCGAATGGCATGGGCTCGACCTCGATCCGGCCCGCATTGTCGTCACCACCGGCTCCTCGGCCGGCTTCATTCTGGCGTTCCTCGCCGCCTTCGAGGCGGGGGATCGCGTCACCATGGCGTTGCCCGGCTATCCGCCGTATCGCCACATCCTCACCGCGCTCGGCTGCGAACCGGTCGGCATCGAGACTGGCGCGTCAACGCGCTGGTCGATCACCAGCGAAGCCCTGATCGCTTGCCACCGCGCGCGCCCGCTCAAGGGCGTGGTGGTGGCTTCGCCGGCCAATCCGAGTGGGACCATGATGACCGCATCGGCGCTCACCGAGCTGATCCGCTGTGCCGAAGACGCCGGTATCATCGTCATCTCGGACGAAATCTATCACGGCCTCGATTACGCCTTCGCCGCGGAGTGCGCAGCGCGCATTTCGCCCGATGTCATCACCGTCAACTCGTTCTCCAAATATTTCTGCATGACCGGATGGCGGATCGGCTGGATGGTGATGCCGCAGCCTTTAGTGCGCGCGGTCGAGCGGCTGCAGCAGAACCTCGCAATCTCGGTGCCGACGCTCTCGCAGATCGCCGCCGAGGCCGCCTTCGACGGGCGCGCGGAGCTGGAAGCCGTGCGGCGGGGCTACGAGGAAAACCGGCAGATTTTGCTCGACGGATTGCCGGGCGTGGGCCTTGATTCGTTTCCGCCCGCCGACGGCGCCTTCTATCTTTATGCTGATGTCTCGCGCTTCTCGAACGGCAGTTTCGAGTTTGCCACGCGCATGTTGGAGGAAGCGGGCGTGGCGACGACGCCCGGAATCGATTTTGATCCACTGCGGGGCCGAAACTTTCTGCGCCTATGCTACGCCGGTACGCGCGAAGAGATGCGCGAAGCGGTCGAGCAAATCTGCTTCTGGCTGAAGGATAAGCAGCGGTGAGCTTGCTCGACAAGGCGCTCGTGCTGTTTTCAGGCGGCCAGGATTCGACCGTGTGCCTGGTCTGGGCGCTGCAGCGTTTTGCCCACGTCGAGACGATCGGGTTCGATTATGGGCAGCGCCATGCCGTCGAGCTCGAGGTGCGCGCCGGCATCCGGGCGCGTCTGTCGGCGCTTTCCGCGGCCTGGGGAGCGCGGCTCGCCGGCGACCATGTGGTGCAGATTGATGCGCTGGCGGCGATCTCGGAAACCGCGCTTACGCGCGAGGTCGCGATCGAAGTCGCCGAAACGGGGCTGCCGACGACCTTCGTCCCGGGCCGCAATCTCCTATTCCTTGCCTTCGCCGGCGCGTTTGCCTATCGACGCGGCATCAAGCACCTCGTCGCCGGCATGTGCGAGACCGACTTCTCCGGCTATCCGGATTGCCGCGACGATACGATCAAAGCAATGCAGGTTGCGCTGACGCTCGGAATGGACCGGCGCTTCGTCATCCATACGCCGCTGATGTGGATCGACAAGGCGGCGACGTTTGCGCTCGCGCACGAGATCGGCGGCGATCCGTTGATCGAACTGCTTCTCGACCAGACCCACACTTGCTACCTCGGCGACCGCCAGCACCGCCATGCCTGGGGTTTCGGCTGCGGTGAATGTCCCGCGTGCCGGCTGCGCGCCGACGGCTATGCAAAATGGAAAGCCGCGTCATGAGCGTGGCGCGCCGGCAACAACTTGTTTCTCCGTGAGCGAGGCAAACGATGAGCGAAGCTTTGTTTGACATTCTGCGCAGGGTGACGACCGCGACGATCACCACCATGCTCTTAAAGAAGGGTGTCCGGCGCTGCTGGATGAATGGTCCAAAATCGCTTCTTCCAAGGGGTGAGCGCGTCGTCGGACGGGCGTTCACGTTGCGCTTCGTTCCGGTGCGGGAAGATCTTGCGACTCCCGAAAGCTGGGGCAATCCGATCTCGACGCGGGCTGCGATCGAGGACATGCCGGAGGGCGTGATCGCCGTCGCCGACGCCATGGGCGTCACCAGCGCCGGCATATTCGGCGATATCCTTTGCGCGCGCATGAAAAAGCGGAACGTCGCCGCGCTCGTCACGGACGGCGTCGTGCGCGACCGCGCCGGCGTGCTGATGAGCGCGCTGCCGGTGTGGTGCGCGGGCGTCGCCGCGCCGGCTTCCGTCAACGGATTGACCTTCGTCGGCTGGCAGCAGCCGATCGCCTGCGGCGGCTGCGCGATATTTCCCGGCGATATCATCGTGGCGGATGACGACGGCGCAGTCGTCGTGCCGCAGGCCATGCTGGAATTCGTCGCGCAGGAAGGGGCCGAGCACGAGCTTTACGAAAGCTGGGTGTTCAGCGAGGTCGAGAATGGCGTGAAGCTGCCCGGTCTTTATCCGCCGGACAACGACGCCAAGGCACGCTACGCGGCGTGGCGAAAGTCGCGCCGATGACTGCATAACGACGCAATCTGCTGGTCATTATTTTGCTGAGCAGTGCGGATGTTTTTCACTCTCTCCAAAATTCTCGGCTTCTTCGCCCTGCCGTCGAACCTGTTGATGACGATCGGGTTGGTCGGTCTCGTGCTGCTGCTGACGCGCTTTACCCGGCTAGCCAGCTGGCTCGTTGTGACCAGCCTTGTGCTGATTGCCGTCGCCGGATGGTCGCCGCTCGGCAATGCTCTCATCCTGCCATTGGAGCAGCGCTTCCCGCCTTGGGACGCATCGCGCGGGCCGCCGGACGGCATCGTCATCCTCGGCGGCGCGATCGCGGAGGATGTGTCGGCGGCACGCGGTGCGGTGGCGCTCAACGAAGCCGCCGAGCGCCTGACTGTTGGTGCCGAGCTGGCGCGCCGCTATCCGAATGCGCGCATCGTTTTCTCCGGCGGCAACAGTTCCTTGATTTTCGAGGGTGGCGCCGAGGCCACCTTCGCCGTCCGGCAACTGCTGGCGCTCGGTGTAGCGCATGAACGTATTACGGCGGAGGAGCAATCGCGCAACACGATCGAGAATGCGGTATTCTCGCGCCTCATCGCCAATCCGAGGCCTGGCGAGTGCTGGCTTTTGGTGACGTCCGCCTATCACATGCCGCGGGCGATGGCGGCATTCAGGGCGGCGGGTTTTCCGGTCGAGGCTTATCCGGTCGATTGGCGCACGCGTGGTTCGATCGACGCGGCATGGCCGTCCGCTTCGCTTGGCGACGGCCTGCGCCGGACCGACACGGCGGTCCGCGAGTGGATCGGCCTCGTGGCCTATCGGCTCGCCGGCAAGACGGCCGAATTGTTCCCCAGCCCCTGACCGTCCCTTGCAACTGACAGCTCGCATCGGGGTCGTCCCGGTTGCGTTGCTTGCCGGCGGCGGTGGCTGGATTGGTGTGACCGGCCGCGTCTTGCCTGCGTGAGAGCGGTATGCTCATTCTTGCTTGCGATCTGCGGGCGGGCGGTCATGGGACTGCATCTGGTCATTGCCAATAAGAATTATTCCTCCTGGTCATTCCGGCCTTGGTTGGCGATGAAAGTCGCCGGGATCGCGTTCGAGGAAACGCTGATTTCGCTCGATGCACCCGACTTCAAGTCGCGGCTGACGGCATTGAGCGTTGCCGGCAAAGTGCCGGTGCTCATCGACGGCGACACGCGTGTCTGGGAATCGCTGGCGATCCTCGAATACCTGGCCGAGAAATTACCCGGCGCCGCCTTGTGGCCTAACGATCCGGCGGCGCGGGCGCATGCGCGTGCGATCGCGGCGGAAATGCACGCCGGATTCCTGCCGCTGCGGCGGCAATTGCCGATGAATGTCCGGCGGCGGGTCATGCCGCGCGCGCTCGAGGCCGACGCGGCAGCCGATGTCGCGCGCATCGATGCGATCTGGAGCGAGTGCCGTGCGCGTTTCGGGAGTGGCGGGCCGTATCTCTACGGTGCCTTCACCGCAGCCGACGCCATGTATGCCCCCGTGGTCTGGCGCTTTCATACTTACGCGGTCGCGGTAAGCGCGGCCGCCGGCGCCTACATGCGCACGCTCATGGCGCTGCCGGCGTGGAGCGAATGGCACGAGGCGGCGCGGCACGAACCGTGGGTGCTGCCGCACGATGAGGTCGACTGGCCTGACGTGAAGCGGGAGTGACGCCGCTCACGGCATGATCCCGAAAAGTGGAAGCCGCTTTCGGAAAAAATCATGCTCAAAGAACTAGCCGAGGCGCTGTTCGAGCTCGTGTAGCAGCGGCCGCTGATAGGGGAGAATCTTGGTCATGGCGACCGGCAGCGTGAAATAGCCAATGCGATCGATCTCCGGAAACCGCTGCCGCCGTCCGGACTTCGGCGGCCACTCGATCTCGAACGTGTTGCTTGCGAACGGCGTCAGATCGAAATCGGCTTCGAACGCCCAGACGTGGACTACTTTGCCGCTCTTCTGCTTGACCGTCGTCAGTGCACTGAACTCACCCGCGGCGGCGAGATTCGTCTCCTCGGCGAATTCGCGCCGCGCCGTGTCGAGGAGGTTTGCTCCGGGCTCGGCGAGGCCCTTCGGGATCGTCCACGCCCCATCGTCCTTCTTCGCCCAGAACGGGCCGCCCGGATGCGCGAGTAGCACCTCCAGCTCGCCCACTTGCCGGAACGCCAGGAGACCGGCACTGACTTCTGCCCTGCGGCGCATCCGCGCAATGTAACTGAAACTGCGGCTCTCTACCGCAGGTCTTTCTAAACAAGTCTTGCCAAACGGACCGTTGTCTGCATGATTTTGTCACGATTACGCCAACAATGCCGGGTTCCTCGCTCGTGCTCATTGACCGGGCGTGGATGGGGCACGCCGAACCATTTCCTGCACCGGAGCCAACACCAATGCGATATCGATTGATCGCCGCTCTCGCCGCTTTCGCGGCGCTGCTTGCACCGATTGCCAAGGCCGATGATGTCCCCAAGGATGTCCCCAAGGACGTCAAGGGCCTCTATCTCATGAGCGACTATCCGGCCGTTACGTTGCGGCCGGGCGAGACCTCCTCGATCAATCTGCGGCTGCAGAATTACGATTTGCCGCCTGAGCGTCTGGCTTTGTCGGTTTCCGGAGTGCCCGCGGGATGGACGGCGACGCTGATGGGCGGGGGCCAGCCGGTCGCCGCGGCGATGCCGGCGACCAATTCCAGCGTTTCGCTCGAATTGCGGCTCGATGTGCCAAAGAATGCCGCCATCGGCACGCAAACGTTGACCGTGGCCGCCACCGGCGGTTCGACGAACGTGCAGCTGCCGATTGCGGTCACGCTCGCTAAAGAGTTGCCGGCCAAGCTGAGCCTGACACCGCAACTTCCCGAGTTGCGCGGCACTTCGCGATCCAGCTTCGAGTATCAGCTCAGCATCAAAAACGACAGCGGCAAGAAGCTCACGGTCAGCCTCGCGGCGCAGGTGCCGCAGAATTTCGATGCTTCGTTCACAGAGGGATATGGCAGCCAAGAGCTCAACGCAGTCCCGATTGATGCCGGCCAGACCAAGCAGGTGAAGCTCAAGGTGACGCCGCCTAACACGGCCGCCGCCGGAAGCTACAAAGTTGCGGCGCGGGTCGGCGCCGAGGACGCTTCGGCGACGGCCGATCTCACGCTCGACATCACCGGCCAGCCGAAGCTCGATATCAGCGGCCGTGAAGGTCTTGTTTCGACGCGCGCCTCGGCCGGCAAGGAGAGCACGATGCCGGTCGTCATCACCAATACCGGCACCGCGCCGGCCGATAATGTCGAACTGAGCGGTTCGGCACCTAGCGGGTGGAAAATCACCTTTAATCCGAAGACGGTCGATCACATCGCACCGAACGCCAACAAGGAAGTGCAGGCGCTGATTACGCCGACCGAAAAGGCGATCGCGGGCGACTACGTTATGACGATCCGCGCCTCCACCCGCGGCGAGGCGGCCTCCACCACCTTCCGGGTCACGGTGACGACTTCGACGATGTGGGGCATCGCCGGTGTCGGCATCATCGGCATCGCGCTCTTGGTCATGGTCGGCGCGGTGGCGAGGTTCGGCCGCCGATGAGTGAGGACATCGTCATCGAGGCGAGGGGCCTCACCAAGACCTACGGACAGGCTGTCGCCGTCGATCACATCTCGTTCAGCGTCGGGCGTGGGGAGATCTTCGGCCTGCTCGGACCCAATGGCGCCGGCAAGACCACCACCATCCTGATGCTGCTCGGACTTACCGATATTTCCGGCGGCGAGGTGCGTGTGCTCGGGTTCGATCCGGCGCGTGAGCCGCTTTCGGTCAAGCGCCGCGTCGGTTATCTGCCCGACACGGTCGGTTTCTATGATCAGCTCACCGCCGCCGACAATCTTCGCTACACCGCCCGCCTGATCGGCTTCAAAAAGGCCGAACGCGAAAAGAGGATCGCCGACGCACTCGATCAGGTCGGACTGTCCGAGTTCGCCGAGAAGCGCGTCGGCACCTTCTCTCGCGGCATGCGCCAGCGCCTCGGGCTCGCCGAGATTCTCATGAAGGGCGCACAGATCGCCATCCTCGACGAGCCGACATCCGGGCTCGACCCGCATGCCACGGCGGAGCTGCTCACCATCATCCGCGGCTTCAAAGGGGAGGGCGTTTCGGTGCTGCTCTCCTCGCACTTGTTGGAACGGGTGCAGAGCGTGTGCGACCGCGTCGCGCTATTCAGCGGCGGCCATATCGCTTTGATGGGCTCGGTGGCCGATCTCGGCCGCGAAGTTCTCGGCGGCGGCTACGTGGTGGACATCGAAGCGGACGGCGCCGGGCTCGCCGAGCGGCTGGCGCTCATTCCGGGCGTCAGCGGCGTCGAGGAGACCGGCATCGGCAAGCTGCGGCTGCACGCGGATCGCGACGTACGTCCGGAAGCTGCGGCCGAGGTGGTCGCGATGCAGGGCCGCCTCAAGTTTCTCGGCGTGCAGGAGCCGAGCCTCGAGGCCATCTATGCGCGCTATTTCGAGAGCCGGCCCGGCGAGGAAATGGCTATGAAGGAAGGAGCGCGCCATGCGGCGTGAGGGTTCGGCCTTCCAGGGCCTCGGTGTGGTCGTGCTCAAAGAGCTGTCCGACCACCTCACCAGTATCCGTTTCTTCGTGTTAGAGTTGCTTGTCGTGCTCATTTCGCTGGTCACTGTGTATGCCGCGACCCAGCAGATTAAGGACACGACCGCAGAAGACCCGTTCCTTTTCTTACGGTTGTTCACGACATCACGCGAACCACTTCCGGCATTTCTGTTCTGGCTGTCGTTATTAGTACCGTTGATGGCAATCGGACTAGCTTTTGATTCCGTGAATGGCGAGTACAATCGACGGACGCTGTCGCGTATTCTGTCACAGCCGATTTATCGCGACGCACTTTTATTCGGCAAATTTCTCAGCGGACTCGTGACGCTGACGATAGCCCTTGTTGTGCTGTGGCTAATGGTGATCGGGCTTGGTCTCCTTTTCCTCGGCATACCTCCCGGCGGTGAGGAAATTGCACGTAGTTTCGTCTTCCTGGTGGTCACAATTGTTTACGCGGGCGTGTGGTTAGCGCTTTCACTGCTCTTTTCAATTCTCTTCCGCTCGGCTGCTACCGCGGCGCTCGTGGCATTAGGCTTCTGGCTGTTTGTTTATCTGCTCTGGCCAATTCTCGCTGAGGTTCTTGCGCAAGCGATCGCGCCTCCGGATCCGCGGTACGTGGCGCTAGGTTTGCAGACTCCCGGCACCGTGGAGTTGCAGCAGATTCTGGCCCGCCTTTCGCCCTCGACACTCTTCGGAGAGGCCGTGGTGGCGATCCTCGATCCGACAACCCGCTCGTTGGGGCCGATCTATCTGAGCCAGCTTCAGGGCGCGGTGCTCGGCGCGCCGCTGCCGCTTTCCGAGAGCGTGTTGATCGCCTGGCCGCAGACCGTGGGCATGATCGCGTCCGCCATTTTGCTGTTCGTCATCGGTTACGTGATCTTCCAGCGTCAGGAAGTGCGCGCCTAGCGCAAAATCCCGAAAGTGGATGCCGGGTTTTTAGGCGATCATGCGCGCATGAAAGCACCCGGCGGCGGTTGGCGCCCGTCCCCGGCGCAGCCATTCGCTCCAAACCCGGAAAAATCGCGCAGCAAGCCGTTCGAGCGCGTTGCGCCGGTGCTCGCGCCATAGTCAAATCCGGTGAAGCGGAGGGGGAGTCGTGACCGCCATTACATCCAGCATCGACACCGCGTCGCCGGAGTTCCGCGCCAACGAGGCGGCGATGCACGCGCTGACCGCGGAACTGCAAGAGCGGCGCGCCAAAGCCGCCGAGGGCGGGCCGCTTCGCTCGCGCGAACGTCACCTGTCGCGTGGCAAACTCCTGCCGCGCGAGAGGGTGATGACGCTTATCGATGCCGGTTCGCCGTTTCTCGAATTGTCCCCGCTCGCCGCCCACGGCATGTATGGCGAGCCCATCCACGCGGCCGGCATCATTACCGGCATCGGCCGGGTCGCCGGACGCGAATGTGTGATCGTCTGCAATGATTCCACCATCAAGGGCGGCACCTATTACCCGCTGACGGTGAAGAAGCATCTGCGGGCGCAGGAGATCGCGCGCGAGAACCGGCTGCCCTGCCTCTACCTCGTCGATTCCGGCGGTGCCAACCTGCCGCAATGGCCCGAAGTGTTTCCCGATCGCGAGCATTTTGGTCGCATTTTCTATAATCAAGCGACGCTGTCGGCCGCCGGCATCCCGCAGATCGCGGTGGTCATGGGTTCGTGCACTGCGGGCGGCGCCTACGTGCCGGCGATGTCGGACGAAACCGTCATCGTGCGCAATCAGGGGACGATCTTCCTCGGCGGCCCCCCGCTGGTGAAAGCGGCGACCGGCGAAGTCGTTTCGGCCGAAGAGCTCGGCGGCGCCGACGTGCATGCGAAAAAGTCCGGCGTCGCCGACTACTATGCCGAGAACGACCGCCATGCGCTGGCACTCTGCCGCCGCATCGTCGCCAATTTGAACACGAAGAAATCGATCGGCATACCGCTCGGCAAGCCGGTCGAGCCGAAATACGACGCGAGCGAACTCGACGGCATCGTGCCGGTCGATCTGAAGAAACAATTCGACGTGCGCGAGGTTATCGCGCGGCTGGTCGACGGCTCCGAGTTCGACGAGTTCAAGGCGCTTTACGGCACGACGCTGGTCACCGGCTTCGCGCACATTCACGGCATTCCGGTCGGCATTCTCGGCAACAACGGCATTCTGTTCTCGGAGAGCGCGCTCAAGGCCGCGCATTTCATCGAGCTTTGCTGCCAGCGCCGGGTGCCGCTCCTCTTCCTGCAGAACATCGTCGGCTTCATGGTGGGGCGCGACTACGAAGCCGGCGGCATCGCCAAGGACGGCGCCAAGATGGTGACGGCGGTGGCCTGCGCGCAGGTGCCGAAGATCACGCTGGTGATCGGCGGCTCCTACGGCGCCGGCAATTACGGCATGTGCGGCCGCGCCTACAGTCCGCGCTTTCTGTTTACCTGGCCGAACGCCCGCGTGGCGCTGATGGGCTCTGAGCAGGCGGCGAGCGTGCTCGCTACCGTGCGGCGTGATAACATCGAGGCTGCCGGCAAGACCTGGCCCGCGGCCGAAGAGGAAAAATTCAAGAAGCCGATCCGCGACCAATTCGAGGCGGAAGGCGATCCCTATTTCGCCACCGCGCGGCTGTGGGACGACGGCATCATCGCGCCCACTGAGACTCGCCGCGTGCTGGCTTTATGTTTCTCCGCCTCGCTGAATGCCCCCATCCCGGAGACGAACTTCGGCGTGTTTCGGATGTGAGGTTGCCACGGACAGCGAGTAGCTCGAGGCGAAGCGACACCCGCTTCAATCGCGACTTGTCCGGGTCCAGGCCGCTACTGACACTGCTTAACCCATTGCCAGTTGGGATGCTTGTGATTGTAAGGCTTCACCTGGACTGCGACCTACTTGCACGTCACCAGCCAGTTCCAAGTCCGCTCCTGCGGCCAGTTTGCGCCGCCAAATGCCCCGCGCGCGTAAGTGGGCGCGATCGCGGAGCCGACAATGAAAGTGGCCGCGGCCAAACCCGTGTTTACAGTTTTATGCAACATAATTTTTTCTCCTGACAAACTTTTTGTCATCCTTCCGGCCTACGATTGCATCGGGCTCCCAAGTCGATCCGGCCAGCCTTTGCGTTCTTGATGGAAACGCGGTTTTCCTGCTCATCCGCGCATCGCGATTCTGAGCGCATGTATGTACGGAAGGCCTGACATCAAGCAACAGGGAAACTCTGCCCGAGACCATCGCGAGGGTCGATCTCGCCGGCGTCACCGCACCTGTGTACCGTCGCCATTGTCGATGAGGTGGGCGTCGCCGAGTGTCGCGCCCGTCAGCGATTGAACAGCCAAAACAGGGCGCCGAGGAGGATGCTGGTGAGATGCAGGTCACGATCGGGAAAAAGAAGGTGGTGCCGCCGCGGTGGATGATGATATGGCCGGGAAGCCGGCCGAGCCCGATCCGCGACAACAACGGCCACAATTCCAGCGACCAGGATGACCAGTCCGAGCCCGATCAAAAAACGCTGTATGTCCATCGGCGACCTCACAGAAAAGGTGGGGAGCGCCCGTCAGCGATCAAGGATTTTCGCTGACGCTTGACGCCGCGCGCCGCGGGGCGCTCATGGTCCACTTTTGCCAAACACCGAGCCGACACCGGAGGCTGCATGACCGAGGTTTCCTATCGAACCGCGCTGATTGTCGGGTCCGGGGCCGGGCTGTCCGCCTCGCTGGCGCGGACTTTCGCCAAAGCCGGCATGACCGTCGCGCTGGCGGCGCGGCGAGTTGCCGAGATTGCGGAATTGGCCAGGGAGATCGGCGGCAAGGCCTTTGCCTGCGATGCAACAAAACGCGCGGAAGTGGCGAAACTCTTCGTCGACGTCGAAGCGACCTTCGGCGCGCCCGACGTCGTCGTTTACAATGCGAGCTATCGGACGCGCGGACCGTTTGTCGAGCTCGATGCCGCCGACGTGGAGAAGGCGCTTGCGGTGACCGCCTTCGGCGGCTTCTTGGTGGCCCAGGAGGCGGCCAAACGCATGCTGCCGCGGGCCCACGGGGCGATCCTGTTCACCGGCGCATCGGCGAGCGTCAAGGGCTATGCGCAGTCGGCGCCGTTCGCCATGGGCAAGTTCGCGCTGCGCGGGCTGGCGCAAAGCCTGGCGCGCGAGCTTGCTCCGCAGGGCATTCATGTCGGCCATGTCGTGGTCGACGGCGGCATCCGCAGCGCGGAACGCCCCGATCCGCCGGGAAAATCCGACAGCCTGCTCGATCCCGATGCCATCGCGCAGAGCTATTTGCAGTTGCTGCAGCAGCAACGCAGCGCCTGGGCCTGGGAAATCGAGCTGCGGCCGTGGGTGGAGAGATTTTGAGTCCAGTTCCGCGGCTCGGGTATAATCCCGCCATGCCGGGGATGATCGCAAAGGCGATACTGCTCGCACTCGCCCTCATGATTGCCACCACGGGTGCCTACGCGCAGGCCGCCCGTCACAAACGCGAGCGCCGCGCGGTCGAGCCTCCGATGCCCACAGTGCAGATCAATAAGCGGGATAGCATCGTGGCAATGCCCGGTGCCTTCGCCGGCCGGCCGTACTGGCTGGCGCTTGCCCAATGCGGCGGTATCTATTTCAGGCTGAACATCCTTTATACCGACGTCGCGGTGCGCGCCCGCGTCGTCAAGCCCGACCCCAGGGCGAACGCCGAGTTCACCAAAAAACTCAACGAGGCAATCAGAACCGCGACGACCTATTTCGACGGAGCCGAGCATTTTCTGATGAACGATCGCGGGCTGGAACGCGCCGACGCTGTCCTCACCTATTACGGGCAATCGCGCGCGGCAGGCGAGCGGCTCAAAACCATCGAAGCGGCGCTCACGGCGGCGAAGGCCTGCCCGGCGCTTTATCAGGCTTGCCAGCAAGTCTATTCCAAGCAGTGCTACGAACCGCTGCCGGCCACGAATTGAGCCGTTGCGGAGCGTCGCCGCGGTTTTCGGGCGTTGTGAATGCGCCGAGCTGCGCGCCCGGAAAGGAGGAGCCATGAAGCCGATTATTGCCGTCTTGATGACGGCGGCGCTGTTCGCGTCGCTCCAGGTGAGCGCGCAGGAGGCATCGACACGACGAGCCGCAATGCCGGGCCCGGCAAGCGAGCCGTACGAGCCCGGACTCGGCGAGATCATGGCGCTGCAGCAGATGCGCCACATCAAACTTTGGTTCGCCGGCCGTGCGGGGAATTGGCCCCTGGCCGATTACGAGATCGACGAGCTGAAAGATGGTTTCAACGACGTTAACCAGCGGCTCGGCGGCGACACGGTGGAGAAAGCTGTCGGGACCCGGATTGGCGCTCTCGAGAAGGCCATTCAGGCCAAGGACCGTGCGGCCTTCGCCGGCGCCTTCGATCAGCTCACCGCCGGCTGCAACAGCTGCCATCACGCGCTGGATCATGCCTTCATCGTCATCCAGCGCCCGACGTCGCTGCCTTACAGCAATCAGTCCTTTGCCGTGCCGAAATAAAGCCTCGCCCGCGTCAACGCGCCGCGCGTAGCGACATATGCGCGGCACATTTTGGAGTAATATCTAAATCCTGAGACGGTCTTTAACTTACAGAAGGAGGTCCGAGGATGGCCTATCGCGTCTATTCCGGCCCGCGTGGCTCGCAGTCCATCTCCCCGCTGGAGAAGGATCGTCACCTTTACAAAGAGTTCAGCCTTCTAGACGAGGCCATGGGTTGGGCGCGGCATATCAACGACAGCGGCCGCGTCGCTTTGCTGGTCGAAGGCGATGACGGCACACGGCTGACCAAACAGCAGATCGTGACGGCCCTTAAGAATCCTGAGACGACCGAGCCGCACAACCACGCGGCCTAAGACCCGATTAGGCCGCAGGCAGCCTCTTAGCGGTCGATGCTCGGCAACGCCGCAAGATCGGGAATTTCGCGCAGCGGCGCAAGGTCCGTATACTCATCCGGCATGCGCCCCCGATTGACCCAGAACGCGTTGAAGCCAAACGACACAGCGCCCATCACGTCCCAGCGGTTTGATGACACGAATGCGACATCGGAGGCGCCGACTGCCAACGCGTCGGTGACCAGCGCATAGACTTCCGGCCGCGGCTTGTAGTGGCGCACGGCATCCACCGAAATCACGGCGTCAAACAGCCCGGCGAAGCCGGCAGCCCCGACGGCTGCTGCCAGCATGCGCGGCGAGCCGTTGGAGAGGATGGCCAAGCGCGCGCCACGCGCCTTGAGGTCGCCAAGAACGCCGCGGGCGCCGGCAAACGCGTCGAGCTTGAGATAGGCGTCGAGCAACAGCGATCGCAGCGCGCGGTCAACCGAAGGGACCCGAGCAAACGTGTAGTCCAGCGCGCGCTCGGTCAGCGTCCAGAAATCGACATAGCGGCCGGCCAGCGTCAGCGTCCAGGTGTATTCGAGCTGCTTTGACCGCCAAATCTCGGAGAATCGCTCCGCATCTCGGCCGGCCACGGCGCGATGGCGTGCAATGGCGGCATGAACGTCGAACAGCGTGCCATAAGCATCGAAGACATAAGCGTTAAACATGCCCAAACTCCTTCACTGCAAGAATGGTGACAAAGGTCGTGCCGTCGAGACAATAGGCCGACGGAAGGATGATTCGATGCGCCGGCCCGTCGCCTGGACCAGGACGGTTACCTTTTTCGAGGACGACTGGCACGAGGGCAACGTGCCCATCATGGGCCCCCGGACCCATGCGGCATGGCTGTGCACCTCGGTGTTCGACGGCGCGCGCGCTTTCGAGGGCGTCGCTCCCGATCTCGATCTGCACTGCGCGCGCGTCAACCAATCCGCCCAGGTGATGTCGCTCAAGCCGCTGGTCTCGACGGAGACATGGGTCGCTTTGGTCCGCGAGGGCTTGACGCGTTTCGAGCGCGACGCCGAGCTTTACATTCGGCCGATGTACTGGGCCGAAGAGGCGGCGGTTGGCGCCGTACGCCATGACCCCGACTCGACCCGCTGGTGCCTCACGCTCTACATCGCGCCGTTTCCGAAGCGCGCTGGCACCGCCATCACGCTGTCGCCCTATCGGCGGCCGACCCGGGAATGCGCCGTGGTCGAAGCCAAAGCCGGCTGCCTCTATCCGAACAATGCACGAGCGCTCATCGAAGCGCACTCGCGCGGCTTCGATAATTGCCTGTTGTGCGACATGCTGGGCAATATTGCCGAGCTCGGCACCGCCAACGTCTTCATGGCGAAAGACGGCGTTGTGTTTACGCCCGCCCCCAATGGTACGTTTCTCGCCGGCATCACGCGGGCGCGGGTCATTGCTCTCCTGCGTGCGGCCGGCGCCACCGTGGTCGAGACGATGCTGGGCTATTCCGATTTTCAGTCGGCCGATGAGATTTTTTCCACTGGCAATTACACCAAGGTGTCACCGATCACGCGGATCGACGAGCGGGAATTACAGCCAGGCCCGTTCTACCTGAAGGCGCGCGAGCTGTACTGGGACTTCGCTCATGCCACGGCCTGACGTTGTCTAGTCAGCATCGGGACCACGCACGGTGAGCAGCGTCGGAATCGAGCGGCCGCGAATATCGTAGACACGTGCATAGACCACGCCTTCGCGCACGATGTCGAACAGGATCGGAGCATCGAGCTTGGCGCAATAGAACTCGCCGAGCATCATGGCGAAGTCGGCCCCCTTCGGCTTCCAGATCGCCGAAAACTGCTCGCCTAGCACCACTTGCACCGCCGGATGCGGTCCGCAGACTGCGACCTTCCAGATTTCCGTCGCGCGGCTGCTCGCCGCGCGCCGCGAGTAGCCGGCGCAATTCCAGCGAGGCCTGCCGCATCGACAGGCCCCAGTAATCGACCATGTAGCGCGGCCGCGCCCCCGCCACACCGCCGACGATATGGTTGAAATGCGTATATTCGTAAGGATGCAGCCGCACCATGTCGATGACCGGGGAGGCGAGGCCCGCGATCAGGACCGCGGCGCCCGCTGCCATGGCGGCCCGGCCATGAGGCCGCAATTGTCCCGCGATCCATGCCGCGGCGATGCCGCCGAGTACGGCGAATGGCGGCATCAAGAACACAAAATGCCGGATGCCATTATACATGGCCGGTCGTGTGGCGACCGTCACCAGGACCGGAAACACCGCGGCGAGCACAACAGCCAACAGAGCGGCGCGGCGTCCGGCGGTGAGGCCCGCACGCCCCGCTTCGCCGCGCACCATGGCCAACATCGCGCCGATCGTCCCACAGAGCCCCAGCGCCAGCATCAATTCGGGCAGCTTCAGTGCGGCCAGCGTCGGCACATAGCTGCGCGGCATGTCGGGAACCAGGATCAGCTGGCCGTCAAACAGTTCGCGCCAAGGCTTCTCGAAAAAGTTGGAAAAGTATTCCACGGCGCGAAACGGGTTCAGTGGCAACACCACGGCCCACGGCCAAACCAGGCCCATGATCAGATAGGCAAGGATGGCGCCCGGAATGAATGGAACGAGGAATGCCGCCCATTCGCCGAGAGCATGCTTTAGCCCGCTCGCGCGCCATCTGCGAGCCAAAATGAGCAGGAGCGGCACCAGTGCGTTGATCAGCGCAAAGCCGCCCATGACGCGCGACCCGATCGCGAGGCCGATCCCGACCCCGCACAGCGCGACAGTCGCCGGCGTCGTGCGCGGATATTCGTCGACCGCGCGCACGATGCCGAGCAGCGCGATCACCATGGCGACCGCGAAGGGTGTGTCCTTCGCGTTCATGAACATGTGACCGTAATAAAGCGGGCAAGCGGCGAGGAACAGGAGCGCGATCAAGCCGCCGAGCGGGCCGCCGAGACGGCGCCCCAGTCGCCAAGTGACAAAAAGGCCGACGAGGCCGACCGCGGCACCGACCAACCGGCGCGTCTCGAACAGGCCCAACGGCAGAACCTTTGCCGAAAGCGTGGCCAGAAGATCAAACCCGCCGCCATACATGTAGAGATTGACGAACGACAGCGCGCGCTTGTCGGCAAAGCCGGAGCGATAAAGCGAGACCAGCAGGCGGCCGTATTGCGAATGGGTGTAGTCATCCCAGCCCAGACCATAGTCGCGGAACGTCAGCGCGGCGATCAGGGCAACAAGAACCAGTGCACCGATCGCAAGCACGTCGAGCCAGTGCGGGCCGGCAACAGCCTCCGCAAGTGCGCTGCCGGACTTCACCGCGGTCGACGACGTCATCCGAGTTGCGTCGGATGAAGGCTTCGTGGCGACGTTCAGCACAAAAATCTCATTGCATCCCGGGCAATGCTTATGGTGCCGCTAGACCGGCCTTTTCCCGACATCGCCGCAAGAAGCAGGACCAAGGTCCCGCATTCACGCCCGTCGCTATTTCATCGCCGCCTCATACATCTCGGCCACGTGATCCCAATTGACGAGATGATCGAGAAACGCTTTGAGGTAGTCCGGCCGCCGGTTGCGATAGTCGATGTAGTAGGAATGCTCCCACACGTCGCAGCCGAGAATGGGCTTGGCACCGTGCACGAGCGGGTTTTCGCCGTTCGGAGTCTTCATCACCGTGATCTTGCCGTCCTTCACCGCGAGCCAACACCAGCCCGAGCCGAACTGGGTGATGCCGGCCTGGACGAAATCCTCTTTCATCTTGGCGATCGGGCCAATGTCGCTAGTGATCTGCTTTTCGAGCTTGCCCGGCAGCTTGTCGCCGCCGCCGCCTTTTTTCATCCATTTCCAGAAGTGGATGTGGTTGTAGTGCTGGCCGGCATTGTTGAAGAGAGCTTGGTTCTTGCCGAAAGTGCCCTTCACCACTTCCTCGACCGGCTTGTTCTCCCACTCGGTGCCTTTGGCGAGGTTGTTTCCAGTCGTCACGTAAGCCTGGTGGTGCTTGTCGTGGTGGTATTCGAGGGTCTCGCGAGACATGTGCGGGGTGAGGGCGTCGTAGGGATAAGGCAGGTCGGGGAGGGTGAAAGCCATGGGGGTCTACTCCTCAATGTGAAACCGGACCGCGGTGCGGCGTGTATCCGTAAAACTGCCAAAGGAAGGCAAGGTTTCCCCTTTAAATAGGCTGAACCGGCGGGTTTGGGCAATGTCCGCCGCGGCGAAGGTGCGGGCAATCCTTGGATCAAGGTCGGCCACGGCCGCGTCGATCTCGGCCAAGGACAAGTTGGGCCGAAGCGACGGCCGCACAGAGGCGCAGGAATAAGTTCTTGCACCGTGGCGGGATGGCGGCCAAAATAGCTTTTTTGTGTCGCCGGCGTCTAAATAGGGGTGGGAGACGGGCGTCATGTCGGTGTTTTTGTTGCTTTTGGGTGTTGTGACTACGGCCGCGGGCTTGGCCCTTGTGGCGTCCGGTGCGACCATCCACGATGGTGTTCTCGACATGGATAGCATTACGCCCGGGACGATCGCGACCGTCGGCGGGCTGCTCCTGATTGGATTGGGGCTTGCCGTTCGCGAGTTGCAGCGAATCGAGCAGGCCCTTGCAGGGCCGTCGGCGCTGCGTTCCGCGCGCCCGGGTGAAACGCCCGCCGCCGTCACCACCGCCGCCGATCCGCCGTCGCGAATTCCCTTTCCACCCAAGCCGAAGACCAACTCCGTTTCGCAGCCGGAGCTGCTTGTCGCCGATGCCACTCCGTCATCACCCGCTGCTGAGCCGTCGCCTGCCACTCCGTCATCACCCGCTGCTCAGCCGTCGCCTGCCGCCCAGCCATCGCCTGCTATCCAGCCGTCGACTGCCGCTCCAACTGTGCCGTCGCCAACCGAGGATGGGGCGTTTGAGCGCTTGCGAGCGAAATTCCCGACTTTGGCAAGGTTGGAAAACGGTGCGGTCGTTGGGGGGGGCGAGGCTTCCACGGTCACTCAGCCTCCCCCGCCGGCGGAAGGAAGCGTTGGCGAGGTGAAAAAAACCGCGGCTGTCGCAGGAGGACGAACGAATGGTGCCGCACCCGCTCGTGTGGCGCCGCGGCTCGATGCGAAGGCTCGTCCTGCGGCCTCGCCCGACCGAGCGAAAGCGTCAGTATTCAACGCTTTTTGGCCTGCGACTTCGCGACGGGAGGTGCCGCCGGCACCCGCCCAAGTTGTTGCGCCCGCGGTGCCGCAGCCGAGCGAGCCGGCGACCGTCGGTGGGGTGGCCCGCGATGCCAGCCCCGCGGCCGGCGAGGCCACCGCCCCGGTCTCTGCCCTAAAATCCGGTGTGGTCGAGGGGATGGCCTATACCCTCTACTCAGACGGATCGATCGAGGCGCAGCTGCCGCAGGGCAAGTTGCGGTTCGGCTCGATCGCCGCACTCCGCAGCCACATCGAGCGTGGCGCGTAGCATCCGTTCGCGACCTGGACAACCAAGTACCGAGCTCTTTCATCGAGCGCGGCCTCTTGCCTCGTTGCCGCGCTTGAAAAATTCAATCTGCGAAATTCTGTATAAGCGCGAATACAGCTTGAATATTCAACTGTTGTCACCCCCAGGAGAGCTGCGTTTTTTCTTTAACATCTGAGATGTTCTAGTATAGTCTTCCAGACCCGTCCGGCATCGCCAGCGCCAAGATATGCGATCGGTCGACGCCGTTCCTTGCTCGATCCGAACTGGGCGGACGCCTTGAGCCGGGGCAGCGGCCTGGGGCAGGCCGCAACTCTCGAGAGATCAGACCCAACATGGCCGAGAATTCAGGCGAGAGCAGTTACCTGCAGCTGACGGCAAACATCATTTCCGCCTACGTCAGCAATAACACCGTTTCGAGCGCGGACATACCTAATCTGATTGCTCAGGTGTACTCCGCATTGATGCGGATTTCGAGCGGCCAGGTGACGACGCCGGTAGAGCCGCTCAAGCCGGCCGTCGCAATCAAGCGTTCCGTCACGCCAGAGTACATTGTGTGCCTCGAAGACGGTAAGAAGTTCAAATCGCTGAAGCGCCACTTGCGGACCCAGTACGGCATAACGCCCGAGCAATATCGCGAGAAATGGGGATTGCCGCCCGATTACCCGATGGTCGCGCCCAATTACGCCGCGGCTCGATCACAGCTCGCTAAGCAGATGGGGCTCGGCCAGCAGCGCCGCCGCCGCAGGTAGCGCGCTGGTCTGTTTCATCGGCGCTTTTGCCGGGTCAACGCTGCAGGACACCGATCGCCCGGTTCGCAAAGCTGAGCCGCTCCGCCATCACCCTGATCACATAAGCCAGCAGTGCCTGGCTCAGCGCCGGGTGCTCGCGCTTGATGCGTTCGAAGGCCTCCGCATCGAGCTCGTAAAGCACGCTTGCGGCCTCGGCTTGGATCGTCGCGCTGCGCGGCGAGCGGGCTATGAGACCCATTTCGCCGACCATCGTATGCCGGCCTAGGCTGCGTACACGCACGGTACGTCCTTCAGGCAGGTCGACAATGATGCCGACGCGGCCCTCGAGAATGAAATGCATGACGGTGGCCGCGTCGCCTTGCCGGGCGACGATGTCGCCCGCCTGCACCTCGAGACGCCGACAATACTCGACCAAGCGATCGGCAAGCCGCGGATCGCCGAGTGCTTCGGACAACCAAGCGCGCAACGATCGTGTCTCGCTGCCGTGAGCGCGATGCGCCTCGAGGATCGCATTCTCGCAGGCTTCCAGCGCTCGATCGAGATCAGGCGCGACGGTAATGTCGTCGGAAATGAATCTGGCGGCGCGAAACGCTCGTTCCAGTTCCTGCGTGAGGTTGACGAGAACAATTCTTGCGCCGGCGTCGGTCGCCGCCTGCTTGATTTGAGCGAAGCTTTGTGTCGCCGAGGAATCGATACCGGTCACGCGGCGAAAATCGAAAATCAGGAAGCGATAATTCGGCTGTTGCGCCAGCAATGCCTTGACGTACTGGTAAAGCCGATTGGCGGAGCCAAAGAACAAATAGCTCTGCAATGCCATGCCCTGGATCTCCCGGCCATGGTCGGCCAGGAGAGATTGCTCGTAGGCTCCACGATCAAGCGAAGAGCGGTACTCCGAACCATCGAAACTGAACTTGATCGCATTCACGCGACTCGCACTTAACGCAAAGGTGGCACAACCGATCACGACACCGATCAGGACACCGGCAATAAAGCCCACATTGATAATGAGCAGCGCGATCGCGATCAGCGACAAATATTCCAGGCGCAGCAATTGCCGCGAGGATCGGATCATCCATTGATAGACCAGGCCGCCACCGAGATAGAACAGCAGGCCGGCGAGGACATATTTGGGCACGTAGCCGAGAAATCCGGGATCGGCGACAAGCACGGCCGCCGAGATGGCGGCGACCGTCAGCCCGGATATGCGGCTGGTGGCCCCGGCCATGCGGACCAGCATGGAGCGGCTCAGCGATGTGCAGCTCACGTAACCGCCCAGTGCGGCGGTCGCGATATTAGCAAGCCCCAGCACTTTGAGATCGCGCTCGATATTGGCCTCGGTTCGGGTCGCAATCTCGATGCCGGTGGTGTTGAGCAAAAAGTTTATGACCGTGACAAACATGACGGCGAGCAGATCGCCAGCGAGGGCGGGCAGCGCCGTCCAGGAAAAGCCGCGCAGTGCGCCGGGTTGCCACGGCGAGATTAGCCCGGCCATCGGCTGCGGCCGGAACATCCAGCCCTCGGCCTGGGCCACCACGAGCGGCGAGTGAGTCAAAACCAGAAATAGATATGTCGCCGCGATTGCCGCGAGCAGCACACCGGGAAGAATAAAGGGGTTCTTCGAGCGACGCAGCACTACAAACAACGTGACGGCCACAATCAGCCCGGCGGCGAGCTTGCCGGCGATTGCGGCATCGAGGAACGCTCCGATATTGGTGAGTGCCGGACGTTGATCGGTCAGCACCTGCATCGCGCCGGTAATCATCAACCATCCGGTGGCACCGAGAAAGCCGCCGATGACCGGATAGGGCACGAAACGAATGGCGCGGCCCGCATGCGTGAACCCGAGTACGCAAAGCAGCAGCCCGGTAAGTGCGGTCGTCAACGACATTGCGATAAGCGTCGGCACAAGTAGATCGGTGCCGCCATGAGCAACCAGCCGGTGGACGAGGGTCGCCACCATCGCCGCCATGACCACGGAAATGGAACTGTCCGGTCCGGCAATCGCGAATGGAAGCGAACTGCGCAACGCAACAATCGATCCGCCCACGGCGGCTGACAGGAATGTCACTGCAACGCCGTAGGAGAGCACATGCTCAAGCGGGCCGGTGAAAATCAGCGCGGCGTACGACAAGCAATAGGCAATCGAAAGGATGCTGCAGATGCTGCCAGCAAATATGTCGGTTAGCACGGCGCGGAACTTTGGGTTGCTGAACGGGCTGTCCACCCCGACGCGGCTGACCGCCATCTTTTTGACCTTCCCGGACGCCAACGTGCGAGCCCCGGCGAGACTTACAACACCATCGCAGGCGTGGCTAGAATTCCCGTAGCTAAGGGACAGCGCGCCCCGGCGGCAACGGCAATTGGCCTGTGCCAATCGTGACCGGCGGTCATACGACGGTCATACAGCGGCGGCCGTCAGGGCAGCGCGGGCGTCCGCACGAATGCGCTCGACCATCGAACGGAAGCCGTTCGATCGCTGCGGCGTCAGATGCTCGCGCAAGCCCATTTTTTGAAACAGCTCGAGCGCATCGATCCCCAGAATGTCTTTGGCGTTCTTGCCGGAAAAGATGGCGAACAGGATCGCGATCAATCCGCGCACGAGATGGGCATCACTGTCGCCCGCGAACGTCAGCACCGGGCCGCCCGCGCCATTCGGACGCACGCTGGTTTCAAGCCAAACCTGGCTCGCGCATCCCTGCACCTTATTGGCGTTGCTATGCGCCGCTGCCGCAAGCGGAGGCAGCTCCCGCCCGAGCTCGATCAGATAGCGATAGCGATCGTCCCAGTGGTCGAGGGTCGAGAAATTATCGATGATTTCTTCAATTTCAGCCATCGCGGCGGTGGTCCTTCGTCGCCCTTTATATAGAGCGGCGAGCCGGCGAGGTCGATGTTGTCGCGGGCGCTACTGCCGTGCGGCCGGGCGCGGCTATTCCGAAACCGCGCTCCGCCCGCGAATGATACGCGGCGGTGCTGAATTATGCGGAGTGCTTGCCGTCCTTGCGCGGCACCGGGCCGCGCCAGGCGGGCGCCAGATCGGAGGGGGTCAGAGTGCTTTGCGAGGTGCGCTCGGGCGATGATTTGTCCGGCGTCGCTTTGACACTGCCGCCGCCTCGCGGGGCGCCGCTTGTCAGCGAGCCGGTCTCGCGGGGCGCGAGCGCCTCGGTCAAGAAATCGTAAAGCATCTTGGCGCCAGCCTGCGCCTTGTAACCGATGGCCATCGCCACCTGCGAGCCGACCGTGCAGGCGTCGGGTTGGCGCGTGCAGAAGCCGCGAAGATCTCCGACCGTGGCGGAGGCGGCCGAGAGGGCCTCGGAGGCGCCGACCTCGGCGCGCGGCGCGTTGGGTTGGGCGGAGCCACTGGGCAACAGCACCAGCACCAGGCCGAGCCAGAACGCCATTCGCAATAGAAAGAACATGAGACCCGCATCCCCTGCGGCCGATATTGCCGGATCAGCGCGCAACTTAGCAGGCAGCCTTGAAAGTCGCGTTGGCGGTGCAGGAACGTTTTTGCCCATAATCGAGCAGAATACGCCGCAAATTTTCGAGCAGTTTGAAAAAATATGATTTGCCTAAAATTTGTGCCAACGCATGCCAGGCTTGCTTTGGCGGTGTTTGCGCCTCCGGCGAGTGTTTTGGTCCGACGGTTTTTTGCGAATGCCGGCGTGCCCGGCAGATGCGATCCGAGCACGCCGGCAACGGCCCGTTCACCATGATGGGCGATTCCCCCGTCTCGGCGCGGGCGCAGAGCGCAGCCGCGGCGTTCCTGCGCGGTTGGCACACGGCGCCTTAGCGTTCGCTTAAGTGGCGTCTGACACGATCCAGCACAGAAAATGGGGAGCGCGTCTGCAAAGTCAGGCGTGCAAAACGGGACCGTGGGCCTCTTCGCGCCAGTACGAGGTTATATCGACAGTCTGGTGCACCCGTCGGCGCGGCAGAATGCACAGACTGCGGCGCTGCATCGCGCCTTTATCGCACCCCGATTGGTCGGCAGCATCATCGCCTTGGCGTCGTTTCCGGCTTATCTGATCGTGCGCGGCGCCCCGGGCACAATCGAGCTCATGGTGTTTGCCTGGCTGGTCATTCCGATTTTCATTGCCTACTTTCTCTCCCGCACCGGCCGTTACGAGAACGCTCATGTGCTGTCGTCGCTCGCTTTGACGGCACTGGTGACAATGGTGGCGGTATGCAGCGGCGGCATCGTCTCCTTTGCCGCCGTTTGGCTTATAATCGTGCCGCTCGAGGCGGCGCTTTCGGCGTCGCGCCGTGTCGTCGCGATCGCTTCGACTTTCGCGCTTGCTGCGGCCTGCCTGCTGGTGCTTGTCGGTGAACTCAACCTGCTGCCGACGCCCGCAGCGAGCGGCAATGCGGCGCTCGGTGCGCTCGACATCGTGTCGGTGGCACTCTGCGCTGCAGGGCTCGCGCTCGGCGTCGCGGTGCGCGCGCGCGCGAGCGTCTGGCTGCCGTACGCCGAGGATGATCGGTACCGGCTGCTGGCACGCAATATGACCGACGTGATCACACGCTTTGGCCGCGACGGTGCCGTGCTGTTCGCATCGCCGGCGGCCGAATCGTTGTTCGGGTGCCGTATCGTCGACCTGCACGGGCAGGGTTTGTTCGACCGCGTCCACGTTGCCGACCGCCCGGCCTATCTGACCGCGCTCGGCGATGCGGCGGCCCTGGCAGAGAGCCGCTCGGTCGAGTTTCGCGTACGCCGCGATCAGCCCGACGCCAGCGGCCGGTCGGCGCTAGAATTCGTCTGGGTAGAAATGCGCTGCCGGCCGCTTGAACAGTTGGCGGTCGAGGCCGCCGGTCACGGCCGCCGCGAAGTCGTCGCCGTGCTGCGTAATGTGACGGAACGCAAGCGGCAGGAGCAGGCACTTGAGGACGCCCGCGGCGAGGCCGAGCGCGCGAATGCCGCCAAGAGCCGTTTCCTCGCGACCATGAGCCACGAATTGCGGACGCCGCTCAACGCCATCATCGGCTTCTCGAAAATGTTGATGAAGGAGAAAGTGCTGGCGCTCGACGCCGGACGCCGCCACGAATATGCCGGCCTCATCAACGATTCCGGACACCACCTGCTCGCCATCATCAATGGGATTCTCGATATGTCAAAAATCGAGACCAATAATTTTGACATCACGCCGGAGCTGTTCGCGCCGGCTCAGGTCGTTGCCGGCTGCTGCGATCTTCTGGCGCTGCGGGCGCAGGAGGCGGGGGTTCGGCTCGAAAAGACGCCGACCGGCGATCTCCCCGAAATGGTCGCGGACAAGTGCGCGCTCCATCAAATTCTGCTCAACCTGTTGTCGAACGCGATTCGCTTCAGCGACCGCGGTGGCAAAGTCACGGTCGGCGCTCGTGCCGAAGCGGGAAGCATCGTCTTCGTGGTCGAGGACGACGGCGTGGGGATTAGCGACGAAGATCTGGCCCGGGTCGGCGAGCCGTACTTTCAGGCGCGCGCTTCCTACGACCGTCGCCACGGCGGCACCGGTCTCGGACTTTCCATCGTCAAGGGGCTGGTACGTTTGCACGCCGGCGAGATTAACATCCGCAGCCGGATCGGCGAGGGCACGCGCGTGTCCGTGCGCCTGCCGCTCGACTGCGAGCGCACGGCGCCGGGAAAAAGGCGTTCAACTGCGCTTCCGGCCGGCGTCACGAGCTATTTGCCGGCCCATTTGCCGGATCGCGCGCCGGCTCATCGGACGCGCGCCGCGAAGGTTGGCGAAGAGACCGCACTGCGGACCGACATTCGGGTGAAGAAAAGTGCGTAACCGTCGCAACCATGGTCGCCGCACGACTGCCGGCGCCGCCGCCACGCTCGCAACGCTCGGATTGCGAATATGGGGGAAGGCCGCGGATCGTCCCCTCGATTCGCTGTCAATCCTCGGTGCCGGCGCGGCAAGTCTTGTCATCATCGTCAACGCCGTTTTTCTGCAAACCGGTGCGCATCCGGCGCCATTCTTCGCGATGCCGACTTCGCCGTCGCGGGTGACCGACAGTCGTCCTAGCGTCGTGGGTGTGGCAACGTCCAGGCCCGCCGACGCGGTCGCTGCGCGTCCGACCAGCGGCCCACGAACACCGCAAACTATCTCTGCGCGGCACAACGATCCGATCGCCGACCTGATCGGCTCGCCATCGCGCGTCCTGGCGGTGCAGCGCGTCCTGTCGGAGTTTGGCTACGGCCAAATCAAGCCCTCAGGCGTTCTCGACGAACCGACCAGTGCCGCGATCGAGAAATTCGAACGCGAGCACAAATTGCCGGTGACCGGGGGACTCTCCACTCGTCTGCTCAGCGGACTTGCCGTGATGGCCGGCCGGCCGCTGGACTAGTGGGCTGCGGAAAAGGCCGCCGTTCCGGAGTGGTCTGAATAGCCAAGCCCCCGATCCATCGCCTCTCGACTAACGGCTCGAACCTTCGCAAACACTACTTCCGTCGCTATGGATTCCCGGACGCGCGGCCCCGAGGTGTCCCGGAATGACGTGAGTGCAACCATGCGCCTGAAAACCGCACTTTGGGTCGCCGCCTATCTGCGGCGCTGTCAAGTCGAAGGCATTTCCGGTGTCGTGCGCCGGCGCGGAGCGGAAGAGGCCGGCGCCGTTTTCGTTCGCATCAGCAGGTTAGATGGCACCTCGGACCTGTTCGGCCCGGCGCCGCAAAGCGCGTTCGACGCCGCGCAAGGGGCGGCGCGGGCGTTCACGCCGAGCCTTGCCACCCAATCGGCACCCGATGCGACGGTCGACGCCTATCTCGCGCGACAGGTGAAATTCGATCCGGATGTTTGGATCATCGAGGTCGAAGATCGCGCCGGACGAAATTTTCTCGATGTCGTGGCCGGCTGATCGCCGAACTGTTGCCACACATCAAGAAACGCTGCGGCGTTCGTTCGTTCGCGGTACAGCAGCAGCGCGCGGCGGCGCCACCGCTGCGCGTAGGCCCCGGCGCATGGCCTCGTCCCGCGTCAGAGGCTGATGCTTGGCACCGACACGTTCGTTCTGTTGCAGCGTCTGCCAGATTTCGATCATGCCGTCCGCCGCTTGCGGCGTCATCTCGTCATAGAGCGCGGCGAGCGCATGGACGCGCTCGACCGAATGGCCGACGGCGGGATTGACGAACAACAGGATGCGATGCAGCACATCGCGCGCCAGGCCGAGCGCCTTTGCCGCCACCGCGACCGGCTCGCCCAGTTCGTCGCGCACCATGCGGCGTGCCTGCTCGCGTGGAATCCGCAGCGCACGTGCGAGCTGTTGCGCGAACTCCTCGTTGTTGCGGGCGAGTGCCGCCGCTTCCAGCCGCCGGCCGACCGACGGATCGTGCGCAACGCCGACACGCCCGGCCGGAATGGGAGCGACCACGTCGAGATTCAGCAAAATCAGGCGTCGTTCTTGCGCATTCGCGGTAAAGAACAGCTCGTTGAGTACGCCGGCGGTGGTCCGATCTATCACATGGATCGTGTCGGTGAACTGTTCGGCTTCGGGCGACGATTCGTTTTTCGCTGCTGGCATCGCGGCAGGATTCGGCGCGGCCGTGTCGGCCTCGGCAGACGGTTGCGGAAATGAACGCAAGCGCAGCTGGCCGGCAACCTCCCCGACATCTTCGGTCAGCCATTGCAAGACCGGCAGCGGCACCGAGCGATAGCCCGCAAGCCGCCTTGCGACGGCGATGCGCGTCGGCACATCGACAGCTTCAAGCAGGCGCAGCGCCAGCTCGGTATAATGGCGCTCCTCGTCAGGCGTGTGAGCGGGCGCGTGGACGTAAAGGTCGGTGAGGACGCGCACCAAGGTCGGCCGCACATCGACACCGCTGCGCAAGCCGAAATCTGTGAGACCCTCGAGGCCGAAGAGGCTCTGCGCTGCCATTCTGCGCTACTCAACCGCAACAGCGGACCGGGGCGGACTGGGCCCCACGGACCGGGTCAGCAGCCTAAGTTGCCGCCGTTAGCGGAGCGTTAACCCTGCATGCCGCTTATTCGATTAGACGCCGATGCGGGCGCATCGGGGCAGGGGGTCCGCTACCCGGGCAGGCAGCGGACGACGGGTCGCCGCCAACATGGGCACCATTGTAAAATTCCCCGACGAGGGGCGCATCGTCCGCTTCGGCCGTGCGGAAATGTCGGATGAGTCCGCGACGGTCATCATTCTGCCGGTCATCCGGGTCGAGCGACACGGCGAGTTGTGTGCGGCAGACGCCGAACCTCACACACATCCGCCTGCAAACAATAGCGGTCGGCGGCGCGTGAGACGCCGCTGAAGAGCTATTGCTGCCCCTGCTCAATTCGACAATGCGCACCGGCAAGCGCCCGGCGCGCCATGGCCATGAGTCCGGGCTCTGGCGCCAATGCGCGCAACACGATCAATCCGGTCGTGGTCGGCAACTCGATGATCAATCGGTCGGCCGCGGTCACGTCCTCCTCTTCGGGCATTTGCGCATGCTGCTCGGTCGTCATGAGATCGAGTTCGATCGCGCGGCGCCCGGCGGCGCGGTCGTTGATCGCGTAATAGGCGACGCTGTTGCGCGTGTAGAAGGTGACCGAGGTGTAGGCCAAGCTCACCGGCGCGTTGAGCTTGAGCGCCCCACTGGAAAGATCGTATCGGCACACCGCGACCGCGAAGGCCGGGTCCATGAACGGCATGATCGCGGCCTTTGCCGTCGGCGGGGCGAGCGGCACCACGGCGTTGACGGGCGCCAGCGGCGCCAGCCGCGCATAGGCGTCTTGCGTCGCCGCTTGCGGCATCGCAAGCACAGTCGAAAGATGCACGATGCCGGCCAGCAGAAGGGCGCCGAGAATCCATAGCGGCAACCGGATCATGAGCAGCCCTTTCGCACGATCGCCGGCATCGGCCCTTCCTTCGTGGTCCGCATCGCGACGCCGATCGGTGTGTCGTAGAGCCGCCACACCAGGACGAATTTTTCGACCCCGCCGCTCGGCAGCCAATTTCCCGGCCGTGCGCGCGGCCCGACATTGATCGCAAAGCGTCCGTTCGCGTCACGCACGACTTCGGCGCTGGTAAAGCCGTGCCGGTTGATCGTATTGGCGACCAGCCGGCCCTCCGGGTCATAGAGCGTCACCGTCCAATAGCGCGCCGCCGGACTCATGCCGCTGATCGTGAAGGTGCAGCGCCCGTCGAAGGGGTTTCCGGCATCGTCGGTGTGGGCATAGAAGGCGACGCCGTCACCGGTGCCGATCGGCAATTCGCCGGTGCGGGCGATTGTGGCGCGAGCGTAGGGATCGATGTCGACCGATCCGCTCTTCGGCCAGGCCGTCCAGGCGCCGATCGTCAGCGAACCGAAAGCAACGCCGCGGGTGAGCGTCAGCCAGGTCGCGCCCAGCCCGATGGCTGCGGCGAGCAGCAACGTAAAACAGGAACCGAAGAACAGGCGCACGTTCGACCCGATCGAATGACGATTATCTCGCGGACACGCTTCCTAATCGCCGCGGGAAATTGCGGCAGGCGGCTGGTTGCTTGCTGCCGTGACAGGGTTGGCGCGACGCCCGCCGCCCAGCGCGCCGAGCGTTGCGGGGGGGACGGCCTGGACCGCCATCGCCCGGCTGGCGTCGTCGAGCAGATGCTCGACGCGGATGAGAGCCTGGGTTCCTTTGCGGGTGAGCAGGATTTGCTGCGGCGCCTGGCCGCCCTCGAGCGACGCGTCGGCGACGGTCGGAGCGTGCTGCGGCGCCGGCAGGCCGGGCAGCGGCCGCAATTCGATGCCCTGATGCGCGTAGGCCATGATGTTGTGCCAGAGCAGCGCCGGGATCGTGCCCCCGGTCATGCGCTTGGTTGGCGTATAATCGTCGTTGCCCATCCAGACCGCGCCGCAGAAGTTTCCCGTGTAGCCGACGAACCAGGCATCGCGCCAGCCGTTGGTGGTGCCGGTTTTGCCGGCGGCTTTGATGCCGTCGAGTTGCGCCCGCCGGCCGGTGCCGTTTTCGACCACCGAGTTCATCATCCCGATCATTTCCAGCGCGACCTGCGGCGAGATCACCTGCTGCGGCCGCTTGCCGTCGCGGTCGAAGCGCCACACCAACTCGCCGGTGCCGGTGCGCACCTCGAGTGCCGCATGCGGCGTCACCGCCTTGCCGAGATTGGGGAAGGTGGCGTAGGCGACGGCGTGTTCGAGCACGTTGACCTCATCGGCGCCGATCGGCAGCGACGGCGTGTCCGGCAACGGCGTCCAGATGCCGAAATTGCGCGCGGTTTGGATGATCTTGGCGCGGCCGAGCTTGGGATTGCCGTCGCCGAGCATGATCGAAAGCTTGACCGGAATGACGTTGATCGAATGGGTGATGGCCTGGGTCAGCGTGACGGCGCCGGAATAACCGCCGGAATAATTGTGCGGACACCAATTGCCTATGCAAACCGGCGAATCGACGACGATCGAGTTCGGCGTGAAGCCGTTCGCCAAAGCCGTGGCGTAGACATAGGGCTTGAACGACGATCCGGGCTGGCGCAACGCGTCAACCGCGCGGTTGAATTGGCTGGCGCCGTAGTCGCGTCCACCGATCATCGCGCGCACCCCGCCGTCGAGATCGGCGATGACGACGGCGGTTTGGCTGGCGCCGTAATCGTGACCATATTGGCGCAACGCCAATTCGACCTCGCGTTCGGCGTAGTGTTGCAGATTCGGATCGAGCGCGGTGCGCACTACGAAGAAGCTCTCGTTCACCGATTTCGGGAACGTGTCGACCAGTTTGCGCATCTCGTCGAACGCCCAGTCGAGGTAATAGTTCGGCGCGTCCTCCTGACGGCGGTCGATCGGCGTCGCCGGATTGCGCCGGGCGCCGTAGACCTGACCTTCGGTCATGAATCCGGCGTCGACCAGATTGTCGAGCACGACGTTGGCGCGGGCGCGCGCCGCCGGCAGGTTGACCAGCGGCGAGAATTTGGTCGGCGCCTTGAACAGCCCGGCAAGCATCGCCGCTTCCGGCAGCGTCACGTCGCGCACCGACTTACCGAAATAGTACTGCGCCGCGCCATCGACGCCGAAAGCGCCACCGCCGAGGTAAGCGCGGTCGAGGTAGAGCTTGAGAATCTCGTTCTTGGAAAGCCGCGACTCGAGCCAGACAGCGAGGAACGCTTCGTTGATCTTGCGCTCGAGCGTGCGCTCGTTGCTCAGGAACAGGTTCTTGGCGAGCTGCTGGGTAATGGTGGAGCCGCCTTGCACCACCCCGCCGGCCCTGGCGTTGGTCATGAGCGCGCGGAAGGTGCCGTAGAAGTCGATGCCGTGATGCTCGTAGAAACGGCGGTCCTCGGTCGCCAGCACCGCCTTGATCAGGTGATCGGGCATCTCTTCGAGCGGCACCGAATCGTTATGCTTGATGCCGCGGTTGCCGACGTCGTTGCCGTAGCGGTCGAGGAAGGTGACGGCGAGCTCGGATCTCTTCAGCCAGTCTTGGTCCGAAGTCTCGCGGAAGGCGGGGACGGCGAGTGCCAGCATGAGGAGGAACGCGCCGGTGCCCAAAGTAGCCGCTTCCGACAGCGGCTCCACGATGAGCCAGCGCCGCCAGCCGGCGACATGGCAAAGATCCATGATCGCGGTGAACCGCTCGTACAGCTCACGCGCCCATTTGCCGCTCTGGAACACGGCGGAATCGATGCGCGCATCGAGATCGAGCAGCAGGCGCTTTAACTTGCGCCGCCAATCGTTACTCGATTCGGGGAACAGGTCCGTCACGCGTTGCGTACTCCCGGAACGGGTTCCGCCCCGTCCTTGCCGACTCAGTCAACGAGATCTAGCCGAGCCGCTGGCACCGGCCAATGACGTGTCAGTGACAGTGTGAATGGAAATGGGGGGCAAATTGGGCGTAAGAGTTTTGCTGCCGGCCCCTCGCCGGTCCGGAGAACAGATGGCAACCGATCAAAGCCCCGAGGACATCCCGTTCTGGCGGCGTAAGTCATTGGATGAAATGACCGATTCGGAATGGGAGAGCCTCTGCGACGGTTGCGGCCGCTGCTGCCTCAACAAGCTCGAAGAAGAGGGCACCGATCGCACCTATTACACCGACGTCGGTTGCCGCTTGCTGGACGGCGATACTTGCCGCTGCCGCGATTATCCGCACCGGCTGGAAAAAGTCGACGACTGCGTGCAGCTCACGGCGGAGAGCCTGAAAACCATCACCTGGCTGCCGCCTTCTTGCGCCTACGTGCTGCTCGCCGCCGGCAAGGACCTCTATTGGTGGCATCCGCTGGTCTCCGGCGATCCCGAGAGCGTTCATGCCGCGGGCGTTTCGGTGCGCGGCCGCGTCGGCGCCAGCGAGAAAGACGTGCCCGACGAGGACCTCGAAGACCACATCGTGAGCTGGCCCCAGAAACTGCCGAAGGCGGCGCGGCGGCGGTAGGGTGCGGATCCCCTTATCTTCGCCTCTTCCAGGTGGGAGAGCGACTCCGCGCGGCTGCAGAACTCGGCCGTGGAAAGGTGTAGATAATCGAGCGACCGGGAGCACAGCAAGCGAAACGAGGAGAAGGGAATGAGCGGGCTCGGCGGATTGAACAAGACTCCCGACGGCGTGGTCATCGGGCTCGTTCAGTTGCAACTACCGATGATCGCCGACAAGGGCGATCTCGCGGCACAGACGAAAAAGATTTGCGCCATGGTGCAGAAGGCGCGCAAGGCGATGGCGACCATGGACCTCGTCGTTTTTCCCGAATATTCGCTGCACGGGCTGTCGATGGAGACCACCGCCGAGCTGATGTCGCGGCTCGACGGGCCCGAAGTCTCCGCTTTCAAGAAAGCTTGCGCCGACAACCGCATCTGGGGCTGTTTTTCCATCATGGAATACAATCCCGACGGCAATCCTTACAACTCAGGACTCATCATCGACGACAAGGGCGAACTGAAACTCTATTACCGCAAGATGCACCCGTGGGTGCCGGTCGAGCCCTGGGAGCCGGGCAATCTCGGCATTCCGGTGTGCGATGGTCCGAACGGCAGCAAAGTGGCGCTGATCATCTGCCACGACGGCATGTTCCCGGAGATGGCGCGCGAATGCGCTTACAAGGGCGCCAATATCATGCTGCGCACCGCCGGTTATACGGCGCCGATTCGGCACGCCTGGCACGTCAGCAATCAAAGCAACGCGTTTACCAACTTGATGTACACGGCGAACGTCTGCATGGCTGGCACCGACGGCGTGTTCAATTCCATGGGCGAAGGCATGATCGTCAATTTCGACGGCGTGCCGCTCGTCGCCGGCAACGGCGTGCCCGATGAGATCATCACCGCCGAGGTGCGGCCGAAGCTCGCCGACGAGGCTCGGCGAATCTGGGGCGTGGAAAACAACATCTACCAATTCGGCCATCGCGGCTTCGTCGCGGTCAAAGGCGGGGCGCAAGATTGCCCGTACACCTACATGCGCGATCTGATGGCGGGCCAATATCGGCTGCCTTGGGAAGATGAGGTGCAGGTGACCGACGGCTCGAGCTGCGGCTTCCCGATCCCAAATCGGCGCTATAGTGCCTAGCGGCTCGCAGCGGCAGAACTGCCCTAAATCAGCCGTTCACGCCGGGTTCACTGCCAGGCGCCTAGTATGTCTTGCCGAGGTTCGCGCCTGCCGCGCGCTCGCGTGCGAACATCGGAATGAGCGACGCGAGCAACCTTTTGGTCGTGTGAATGTTTGGATTTGAAGTTCCGCTGCGAAGTTGCGGCGATACTGTTGGTTCTTTAAATCCGCGCTCGGGAGGCCGCATGGGTACCGCGAAGCAAGCGTCCGTCGCTGCGCTGCTCGCTCTTGCCGTTGCGCTCGTGCCCGTGCGCGCGCAAGAGGCCGTCCGTGCGCCGCGCAACGGTGCCGATCCCGCGCAGCGTGTCTGTCTCAATCAAAAGGAGCGCCGCGCCCTGGTCGAGAACGGTACGGTGCTGCGCCTCGCCGCCGCCATGCACGCCGTCAGGAGCCGAATGCCGGGGATCTTGGTGCGGGCGCGGCTGTGCCGCCGCTCCGAGGGCCTGGTCTATGTGCTGACAGTGCTTGCGCACGATGGCAAAGTGGTGCGAATCGTGGTCGATGCCGTGAAAGGTACGCTGGTCGGCGGGCGTTGAGCGCGGCCTTTGTTCGGAGCGTTTCGTGCGCCTTCTCGTTGTTGAAGACGATCCCGATCTCAATCGGCAGCTTGCCACCGCGCTGACCGATGCCGGCTATGTCGTCGATCGTGCTTTCGACGGCGAGGAAGGCCATTACCTCGGCGAGAGCGAGCCCTACGATGCCGTCATCCTCGACATCGGCCTGCCGAAGATGGACGGTATTTCGGTCCTGGAAGCTTGGCGCCGCGCCGGCCGTGCCATGCCGGTGCTCATCCTCACCGCCCGCGATCGCTGGAGCGACAAGGTGCAAGGTTTCGATGCCGGCGCCGACGATTACGTCGCCAAACCCTTCCACCTCGAAGAAGTGCTGGCGCGGGTCCGCGCGCTGCTGCGCCGCTCGGCGGGCCACGCCAAGAGCGAATTTACCTGCGGGCCGGTCCGCCTCGACACCCGTACCGGCCGCGTCGCCGTCGATGGCAGTCCGGTCAAGCTCACCTCGCACGAATACCGGTTGTTGTCCTACCTCATGCACCATACCGGCCGCGTCGTGTCGCGCACCGAACTCGTCGAGCACCTTTACGACCAGGATTTCGACCGCGATTTCGAACACCATCGAGGTGTTCGTCGGGCGCATCCGCAAGAAACTCGGCGTCGACGTGATCCAGACGGTGCGCGGCCTCGGTTATCTGCTGAACTCCGCCCGATGCGCGCTAGCTCGCTCGCGTTTCGCCTGTTCCTATGGGCGACTGGCTGGACGGTGATCATCCTCATTGTCACCGGTATCGTGTTGTCCTCGCTCTATCGCCACGCCGTCGAGCGTGCCTTCGACCGGCGGCTCGACGTCTACCTGCGCACGCTGGTCGCCGACGTCGCTTCGCCCGAGGAAGGCAACGATAAGTTCCCGCAATCGATCGGCGAGCCGCTGTTCGAACTGCCGCTGTCGGGCTGGTATTGGCAGGTCACGCGGCTCGATACGCCGAAGCCGGAGGTGCATTCCTCGCGCTCGCTGTGGGATTCCAATCTGCCGCGGCTGCCCAAGGCCGCAGACCGCACTGCTGCATCCAGCGGATACCGACAGGGTTACGCAAAAGGCCCCGAGGACGTGCGGCTGCGCCTCGTCGAGCGCAACATCGACCTCGGCGACGACGGCCGCTATCTGATCGAGGTGGCTGGCGATGCGTCCGAGATCGACGAGGAAATGCTGAGCTTCGACCGTGTCATCGGTGCGATCTTTGCCGGGTTAGCCGCGGCGCTGCTGTTGACCATCGCCTTGCAGGTGCGCTTCGGCCTATCGCCGCTCAAGCGCATTTCGGAAAGTCTTGCCGCGATCCGTTCCGGGCTGGCCGAACGCTTGGAGGGCGAATTTCCGGTCGAGATTGCGCCGCTGGCGCGCGAGACCAACGCCTTGATCGAAGCTAATCGCGAGATTGTCGAGCGCGCGCGCACCCACGTCGGCAATCTCGCCCATGCGCTGAAGACGCCGCTCTCCGTCCTCGTCAATGAAGCGGCGGCAAGGGGAAGCGACCCACTCGCGCAGAAAGTGCTCGAACAGGCCGACATCATGCGCCATCAAGTGGCGCGCCAGCTCGAACGCGCGCGGCTCGCCGCGCGCTTTACCGTCGTCGGCACGCTGATCGATGTTCCCCCGGTGGTAACCGCGCTGGCGCGCACCATGGAAAAGCTGCACCGCGAACGCGACATCGTCATCGCCGTCGAGATGCCGGACCACGCGCGTTTTCGCGGCGAAGAGCAGGACTTGAAGGAAATGATCGGCAACCTGGTCGACAATGCCTGCAAATGGGCGCAGTCGCGGGTCGCCATCGAGGTAGCGACTGACGGTCCCGCGGGCGACGGCAAGCCTCGCGTGCGCGTCGTCGTCGATGACGACGGGCCCGGGCTTTCTGCTTCGGAGCGCGGGCAGGTCGCGTTGCGCGGGCAAAGGCTCGACGAGAGCAAACCCGGCTCCGGCCTCGGCCTCTCCATCGTCGTCGAACTCGCCGGCCTCTATGGGGGCGTGCTCACGCTCGGCACCGCGCCGATCGGCGGCTTGCGCGCCGAGCTGGCGCTGCCGGGGGGATGATCCGACAGAGTTTTGCCCCAATCGTCCCTTGTGGATAAAGCGGCCAGGGCCGGACGAAGCTTTGCTGTCCGCGTCGGCGGTGGGGGCGTCATGGCGGCAATCAGGTTTGTTGCAATTGCGTTGGCCGGCTTGAGCCTGGCCGCGTGCTCGGCCGATTCCGGTCCGAAGGAAGTTGGCGGGACGGCGGGCGGCGCCGTGGCTGGGGCAGTGATCGGCAACGCGATCGGCGGCAGCGCCGGCAATCCCGTCGTCGGAACGTTGGCCGGCGCTGCACTCGGCGCCTTCCTCGGCAACCGTATCGGCGCTGCCCTCGACGATGAGGACAAGCGCCGCGCTTACGCGGCGCAAATGCAGGCGCTGGAAACCGGCCCCTCGGGCGCTCCTGTCGCCTGGCGCAACCCGGATTCCGGACGTTACGGCAATGTCGTGCCGGGCCCCGCTTACCAGGTCAACGGCGCTCCCTGCCGGCAGTACACGCATACGGTCTATATCGATGGCAAGCCGCAGATCGACCGCGGCACCGCTTGCCGCAATCCCGACGGCACGTGGACGACCGTGAGCTGATTGGTCCAGGTGTTTTCCGGATCGGCCGGGCTGTGGCCGGCAAGCTGCGGCGAGGCCAGCTAAGCCGGCGTTGTGCCTGGGAATTGTTGGGTTTTCCCGTACCGCCTGATAAAGCGCTGGCCGCGTCACAGTGCGCAATTGCCGCGCCGGGGTTCCCATTGCGACAGCATTAGTGCCGTGATGATGTAACCCCCCGCGCTTCGATGGCGGCTGTGCCTGCGTTTACCCCGTTCGGATGAAGGAAGCTATGATCCTGTGGGTGATTTTTGCGACGATGACGGCTGCGGCGATTTTCGCCGTGTTGTGGCCGCTCGGGCGCAGCTTGCGGGTGGCGCGCGGCGGTAGCGGCCTCAACGTCTACAAGGATCAGTTACAGGAAATCGATAGCGACCGCGCTGCCGGGCTGATCGGCGAGGCGGAGGCGGAGGCCGCCCGGCTCGAGGTGTCCCGGCGGCTCCTTGCAGCGGCGGATGCTCAGCCGCAGAAGCCATCCGCGGCTGCCGCGCCGGGAAACCCGCGGTGGCGCCGCGTGGCGGCAGTCGCGGCGTTGATTATTCTGCCGTGTGGTGCGCCGGGGCTCTATGTCGCGCTCGGCTCGCCAAACGTTCCAGGAGAGCCGGCGCTAGCCCGCGTCAAGACAGCGCAGGGCCAAGATGGGGGGCAGTCGGTTGCAAGCCTCGTCAGCCAGGTCGAAGCCCATCTTGCGGGCAATCCCAATGATGGGGTCGGCTGGGAGGTGATCGCGCCAGTCTATATGCGGCTCGGCCGCTACGACGATGCAGTCGAGGCCAATCGGAAATCAATTGCGCTCAACGGCGACACCGCGGCGCGCGAGGCCGGCCTTGGCGAGGCGCTGACTGCGGCGGCTGACGGCGTGGTGACCGCGGACGCCAAGGCGGCGTTCGATCGCGCCGTAGCGCGCGATCCGCACGAACCAAAAGCCCTTTATTATCTCGGTCTCGCGGCCCAGCAGGACGGCAACAGCGATAAGGCTGCAGCCATCTGGCGCGCTCTGCTGGCGGACGCGCCGGCCGGCGCGTCATGGGTCGAATTCGTGCGCGAGGCGCTTGCCCACGCGACTGGCGTGCCGGTCCCTGCCGCAGCAGGGCCGAGCGCCAGCGACGTGGCCGCTGCCGCCAACATGAGTGATGACCAGCGGCGCGACATGATCCGCGGTATGGTCGCGCGTCTCGCCACCCGGCTCCGCGATAACGGCAGTGACGTGGAGGGCTGGCTGCGGCTGGTGCGCGCTTATGTCGTGCTCGGCGACCGCGATAAGGCGAAGGACGCCGCCGCCGACGCCAAGCGCGCGCTTGCCGATCGTCCCGATGAGATCAAGCGCATCGATGAGCTCGTCAAAGGGCTCGGCCTGGAGGGTTGACGGAGCAGATCATGCCGCGGAAAAGACAGTCATGACCCGGAAGCGACGACGGCTTATTTTGATTGGCGGCGGGCTTTGCGTACTGGCGATTGCGGTGGCGCTGATGCTCGACGCGCTGCGCGACTCGATTGTATTTTTTCATTCGCCGAGCGACGTTGTGGAGAAGCATGTGGCGCCGGGCACGCGGATGCGGCTGGGCGGTCTGGTGAAGGCCGACAGCCTGGTGCGCGGCGACAATCTGCGGGTTCGCTTCGAGGTCACCGACGGCGAGCGCGAGATCGCGGTGCGCTATCGGGGGGTGCTGCCTGACCTGTTCCGCGAGGGCCAGGGCGTGGTGGCGGAAGGGGTGCTGGACGGCAGCGGCGTGTTCGAGGCCGACACGGTGCTGGCCAAGCACGACGAGACCTACATGCCGAAGGAGGTGGCTGCCGCCTTGAAGAAGACCGGGCATTGGAAGGACGATTACGCCAAGAAGGCGGCGTTACCGGTTGCGGGAGGGGGCAAGTGATCGCTGAACTCGGCCACTACGCGCTGATGCTGGCGCTGGGTCTGGCGCTGATCCAGGGCTCGATGCCGCTGATTGGCGCGCGCAGCAACGACGCGGTGCTGATGAGCATGGCGACGCCGGCGGCGCTGGCGCAATTCGCCTTCGTGGCGCTGGCGTTCGGCGCGCTGGCGATCTGCTACGTCACCTCCGACTTTTCGGTGCTCAACGTCTACGAGAACTCGAACTCGGCGATGCCGCTGCTCTACCGGCTGACCAGCATCTGGGGCAACCACGAAGGCTCGATGATGCTGTGGGTGTTCATCCTGACGTTCTTCGGCGCGCTGGTGGCGGTGTTCGGCAACAATCTGCCGGTCAAGCTGAAGGCCAATTCGCTGGCGGTGCAGGCCTGGATTGCGGCGGCCTTCGATCTGTTCATTCTGATCACCTCGAACCCGTTTTTGCGCATCGCGAACGCGCCGTTCGAGGGCCGCGACCTCAATCCGATCCTGCAGGATCCCGGCTTGGCGTTTCATCCGCCGATGCTTTATCTCGGCTATGTCGGCTTCTCGATCGCGTTTTCGTTTGCCATTGCGGCACTGCTGGAAGGCCGCATCGACGCCGCCTGGGCGCGCTGGGTGCGGCCGTGGGTGCTCGGCGCCTGGATGTGCTTGACGCTCGGCATCGCCGGCGGCTCGTACTGGGCCTATTACGAGCTGGGCTGGGGCGGCTACTGGTTCTGGGATCCGGTGGAGAATGCCTCGCTGATGCCGTGGCTGGCCGGCACGGCGCTGCTGCACTCCGCGGTGGTGATGGAGAAGCGCGGCGCGCTCAAGGTCTGGACCATCCTGTTGGCGATCCTGGCGTTCTCGCTGTCGCTGATAGGCACCTTCCTGGTGCGCTCCGGCGTGCTGACCTCGGTGCACTCCTTTGCCACCGATCCGCGGCGCGGCATCTTCATCCTGGCGATCCTGGTGATCTTCATCGGCGGCGCGCTGGCGCTTTATGCCGCCCGGGCGCCGCTGCTCAAGCAGGGCGGGCTGTTCGCGCCGATCTCGCGCGAAGGGGCGCTGGTGTTCAACAATCTGTTCCTGACCTCGGCCTGCGCCACGGTGTTGGTCGGCACGCTCTATCCGCTGGCGCTGGAAACCTTGACCGGGGCCAAGATTTCGGTCGGGCCGCCGTTCTTCAACGCCACTTTCGGCCCGCTGTTCGTGCCGCTTTTGCTGGCGATGCCGTTCGGGCCGCTGCTCGGCTGGAAGCGCGGCGACCTCCTCGCCGCGGCGCAACGGCTGCTGGCGGCGGCGCTGCTCGCCGCCGTCGCCATCGCGGCTTCGTTTGCGCTGCAACGCGGCGGCCCGGTGCTGGCGCCGTTCGGCATCGGGCTGGCGATCTTCGTCATGGCCGGCGCGCTCACCGATCTGGCCGAGCGCACCATGATCCTGCGGGTGCCGTTCGGCGCGGCGCTGCGGCGCGCGGCGGGACTGCCGCGCTCGGCCTGGGGCACGGCACTGGCGCATTTCGGCATCGGCGTCACGCTCATGGGCATCGTCGCGGTGACCGCCTGGGGCTCGGAGCGCATCGCCGCGATCAAGCCGGGGCAGACCCTCGAGGTGGCGCACTACCGGCTCACCTTCGACGGCCTGTTCGAGCGCGCCGGCGCCAACTATCACGAACTGGTCGGCCATTTCACCGTGCGCCGCCCGGGCGGCGAGTTGCTCGGCGCCATGGAGCCGAGCCGGCGCACCTTCCCGGCCCGCAACATGGCCACCACCGAGGCGGCGCTGATGAACCGGCGGTTCAGCCAGCTCTATCTGTCGCTCGGCGATCCCAACCCCGACGGCTCGGTGGCGGTGCGGCTCTACTTCAAGCCGCAGGTGCTGATGATCTGGCTCGGCGCCCTGATCATGTTCGCCGGCGGCGCGCTGTCGCTGTCCGACCGGCGGCTGCGGGTCGGCGCGCCGCGGCCGGCGAAAGCCCCGGCGGCGCTGCAGGCGGCGGAGTGAGCGCCATGGCGACCGCGCGCCTGCCGCTGCTGCTGCCGACGGCGCTCGCTGCGGCGCTCTTGCTCGCGGCCGTGGCGCCGCTGCGGGCGGTCGAGCCCAAGGAGATGCTGGCCAACCCGACGCTGGAAGCCCGCGCCCGAGTGCTGTCCAAGGAATTGCGCTGCATGGTCTGCCAGAACCAGTCGATCGACGATTTGGAGGCGCCGCTGGCGCACGACCTGCGGGTGCTGGTGCGCGAGCGGCTCAAGGCCGGCGACAGCAACGCCCAGGTGCTCAACTTCCTGGTCGCCCGCTACGGCGAATTCGTGCTGCTCAAGCCGCCGTTGTCCTGGCACACCGCCGCGCTGTGGGGCCTGCCGCCCGCCGTCCTGCTCATCGGCATCGGCATGATCGTCGTCGTGCTGCGCCGCCGCCGCGCCGCCCCGCTCACCGAAACCGCCAACCTCACCCACGCCGAGGAAACACGCCTCGCCAATCTCATCCACGGCGAAGGCTGAACCGGCAGCCTTGGCCGCAAGGTTCATCGCCCGCCACATTACGAACCTTTAATCCCGCCGACAGCACGCCGTAAGGCGTGCTTCCTCACATTCTGGGCAAATCTGGGCCCCGGTGGGCACCTTCCGCATAAGGCAGATAACCGATTTTGGAGACGGTAATGAACGGCAGTACACCACCCTCGCGCCGCAGCTTGTCTGTGCGGCGTATGGCGCTTCTGGCCACGACGATTGTCGGCTTTGGCGCGGCAGCGGTTTTGGCGCCCTACGTCGCGCCCAAGACTGATTTCCTGTTTGCCGACGTCGCGCATGCGCAGAATCTGTCGAAAGAGGCACAGCAGCTTCCACAGCATCCCGTCGGCTTCGCCGACATCGTCGCCAAGGTCAAACCGGCGGTGATCTCGGTGCGCGTCAAGATGGAGCGGCCGGCACACACCGGATTGAGCAATGACGATTTGCCGTTCCCCCCGGGCTCGCCCTTCGAGCATTTCTTCCGGCGTTTCGGCATGCCCAATCTTGGCGAGGGCGGCGGCCACCAAGTCATTACCGGCCAGGGCTCCGGCTTCTTCATCACCGCCGACGGCTACGCGGTGACCAACAACCATGTGGTGCAGAACGCCGAGACCGTGCAGGTCACGACCGATGACGGCAAGACCCACAGCGCCAAGGTCATCGGCACCGATCCGCGCACCGACCTCGCTTTGATCAAGGTCGACGGCAAGGACTTTCCGTATGTGAAGCTTGCCGACGGTGCACCGCGCGTCGGCGACTGGGTCTTGGCGGTCGGCAATCCGTTCGGCCTCGGCGGCACCGTGACCGCCGGCATCGTGTCGGCTCGCGGCCGCGACATCGGCGCCGGTCCCTACGACGACTTCATCCAGATCGACGCGCCGGTCAACAAGGGCAATTCCGGCGGCCCGACTTTCGACGTCGACGGCAACGTTATCGGCGTCAATACGGCGATCTTCTCGCCCTCCGGCGGCTCCGTCGGCATCGCCTTCGCCATTCCCTCCGATACGGTCAAGAGCGTGGTCACGCAGTTGCGCGAGAAAGGTAGCGTCACCCGCGGATGGATCGGCGTGCAAATTCAGCCGGTGACGCCCGATCTGGCCGACAGCCTTGGCTTGAAGAAGGCCGCCGGCGCGCTGGTCTCCGAGCCGCAGCCCAACAGCCCGGCGGCCAAGGCCGGAATCGAAAGCGGTGACGTCATCACATCGGTCGACGACACATCCGTCGCTAATGCGCGTGAGCTGGCACGCCGGATCGGCACGATGGCTCCCGGCACCACCGTCAAACTTGGACTGATCCACCAGGGTCAGGAGAAGACCGTGACACTGACGCTGGGCACATTGCCGAGCGAACACCAAGCCGCCAATCAGCAAAACCAGCGTGACAATGCCGACAACGACATGCCGAAGCTCGGGCTCACGTTGGCGCCCGGAAGCAAGGTCGCCGGCGCGGACGGCAACGGCGTGGTCGTCACCGCGGTCGATCCGGACGGCGTCGCCGCGGATCACGGCCTCCAAGTCGGTGACGTGATCCTCGATGTCGGCGGCAAATCGGTCTCGAGTCCCGGCGATGTCCGCAAGGAACTCGCGGATGCCCGCAAGCAAGGCAAGCACACGCTGTTGTTCCGGGTGAAGTCCGGCGAGGGCACGCACTTCGTGGCTCTGCCGCTTGGCAGCGCCTAGAGCATGAATCTGCGTACTCAGAAGGAGCTCACGTTCACAGCAAG
This sequence comes from uncultured Alphaproteobacteria bacterium, assembly GCA_963721025.1. Classification (GTDB taxonomy): domain Bacteria; phylum Pseudomonadota; class Alphaproteobacteria; order Rhizobiales; family Xanthobacteraceae; genus BOG-931. Next base: position 176,295 of record CAVRHN010000001.1, read on the forward strand.
TTGGAGTCGGGTTCGCAGTCCGTCCGAACCCATGGCTCTGGAGTAATGGGGCGATCCGCCGGCATCCGTCGCCCCCGCTGGCGGGCGTACCCCTGGGGACGGGCCGTAAGGCCCGTCCCCGCCGAACACCAACTCTGCCTCCCGGCATCCGTCGCCCCCGCCGGGGTGGAGTCGGTCGAGGGGGTGGCGAGCCTGGCGCTTGCCGCCCCCTCACTTATTTTGTGAGCATCTTGCCGGGTGAACCGTGCGAAACGATCTCATCGGTGATAAGACCGCTGTCCCGGTCCAAATTGCTCTGCCAGCGCGCCAATTAGGCCATCATGCGCCTTCTCATCATCGAAGATGATCGCGACGCCGCCGATTATCTGGTGAAGGCATTCCGCGAGGTCGGCCATATCGCCGACCGGGCGACCGATGGTGAGGAGGGCTTGGCGCTGGCGTTGGACGGTCAGTATGACGTGCTGATCGTCGATCGCATGCTGCCGAAGCTCGACGGACTTTCCGTTATCGGCGCCTTGCGCAGCAAGTCGGTGGAAACTCCGGTGCTGATCCTCTCCGCGCTCGGCCAAGTCGACGACCGGGTCAAGGGGCTGCGCACCGGCGGCGACGATTATCTCGCCAAGCCCTACGCGTTCTCGGAATTGCTGGCGCGTATCGAGGCGTTGGCCCGCCGGCGGGGTAGTCGCGGCGAGGAGACCGTCTATCGCGTCGCCGACCTCGAGCTTAATCGGCTGTCTCATCAAGTCAGCCGCGCCGGCCAAGAGCTGCAACTACAGCCGCGCGAATTCCGTCTGCTCGAATATCTGATGCGGCACGCCGGCCAGGTCGTTACCCGCACCATGCTCTTGGAGAACGTCTGGGATTATCACTTCGACCCGCAGACCAACGTGATCGACGTCCACATCTCGCGGCTGCGTTCCAAGATCGACAAGGGCTTCACACAGCCGCTGCTGCACACGGTGCGCGGCGCGGGCTACATGATCCGCGACGACTCGCGATAGTGAGGTTGCGCTGGCTCTGGCCTCACGGCCAAAGCGACTTGAGCTGGCTCGGCAGTTGTTCCCGCATGGCACTCGCGTTTGTAGGCTCCGATCGCTCCGCCGAAACGGCGAATACATCGGCCGCAATGGAAGCTGGCGGGATTTGCTGAGACGACATTCTTTCGATTACACATTGGACAAAATCACTTGCGGAAGTCGCTGGTAGTGGATTTGCAGGACGCCAACCTTCAAGGAAGACACAACACGGCAAGGGCGGCAACGGCGGCAAAGGTCAGCGTCTGTTCAGTCGTTAGATGACGGCGAAGTTCATGCAACACGGCACGGAACATTGCCTGGCTCTGATTGTGTGCTTGCAGCATTAGCCCTTGCCTTGAGAGCCAGTAGCCAATCCTGAAATTGCTCCGACGCGTGGAGGACATCGTACCGTTGCGCCATTCAGGAAGGCCCTAAGGCTCGCCAAGCACGCCCCCCGCGAACAGCGCCTCGATCTTTTCGGCAGCGATGCCCCAGTCGGCAAGCGCCGACCGCGAGGCTTGTCCGGGTGCTTGCGGCGGCGTCGGTCGGCTGGCGGGCGTGCGGCCAAAGCGCGGCGCCGGGCCCGGTTGCACCACGCCGTCGAGCTCGATGAAGGAACCGCGGGCGACGTTGTGCGGATGAAGCGGCGCCTCTTCCATGGTGAGGACCGGCGCCAAGCAGGCGTCGGTGCCCTCGAGCAGCGAACACCATTCGTCCCTGGTGCGGGTCTTGAACAAGGCTTCGAGTTTGCCACGCAGCTCTGGCCCGTCGCTTTTGGTGTAAGGCAGGCCGAGCCGCTCGAACAAGACTTTGCGGAATTTCAGCTCGATCGGCGCGATGGCGACGAAACGGCCGTCCGCGCATTCGTAGGTGTCGTAGATCGCCGATCCGGAATCCAGCAGATTCTTGCCCCGTTCGAGACTGTGCAGGCCTGCGGCATGCAGGCCATAGAAAATCGTCATCAGCGACGCGGCACCTTCCGTCATGGCCGCGTCGACGACTTGGCCTTTGCCGGAACGCTGTGCTTCGAGCATGGCGCAGGCCATGCCGAAGGCGAGGTAGAGCGCGCCACCGCCGAAATCCGCCGCGAGATTTAGGGGCGGCGTCGGCTTGGCGCCGGCACGGCCGATGGCAGCCAGTGCTCCGGTCAATGCCAGGTAGTTCAGGTCGTGACCCGCGGCGTGGGCGAGCGGACCCGATTGGCCCCACCCCGTCATGCGGCCGTAGACAAGCCGGGGGTTGCGTTTGAGCGCCGTCTCCGGCCCGAGGCCGAGGCGCTCCATAGTGCCGGGCCGAAAGCCTTCGATCAGGCCGTCGGCCTTGGCGATGAGACCGGCGGCCAGCGCCAGCCCGTCAGGATGCTTGATGTCGACCGCTACGGACGGACGCGAGCGCGCCAACAAACTAAAGCGCGTCGGCATGTCGACGCCGAGGCCGCTCGGCTCGATCCGGTCCAGCCGGATGACGCTGGCGCCCAGGTCGGCGAACAGCATTGCCGCCATCGGTGCCGGGCCGATCCCAGCGAACTCGACTATGCGAAAACCGGCAAGCGGGCCCATGATCCGTTCTTCAACCTTTCTTGTTTTTCATTGGCGTCCGGGAAGCTACTCTGGCAAACGATCAGGCAGAAAGGGGAGTGTGCCCAACTTCTTGTCAACAGGAAACCATCGCCGATCTTCGGCCGGGACATCACCATGACCTTAAGTAACGCGGCACCCTTCATCGCGGCGCGCGATTTCCTCCTTCGTCATCGCGAGGACTACGCCACCGCCTACCGCGACTTCCAGTGGCCAAAGCTCGACCGCTTCAACTGGGCGCTGGATTACTTCGACGTCATGGCGCGCGACAATGCGCGGCCGGCGCTGTGGCTTGCCGACGAGGAGGCCGGCGAGACCAAACTCTCCTTCGCGCAAATAAGCGAACGCTCGAACCGCGTCGCCAACGAACTCCGCCGGCTCGGCGTGCGGCGCGACGACCGCGTGCTGCTCATGCTCGGCAATGTTGTTGCGCTGTGGGAATGCATGCTGGCGGCCATGAAGCTCGGCGCGGTGATGGTACCAGCGACCATGCTGTTGGCCCGCAACGATCTCGCCGACCGTTTCGCCCGTGGCCGCGTCCGCCACGTCGTCGCCAGCGCCGACGTCGCGGCGAAATTCGCCGATCTGCCCGGAGACTATACGAGGATTGCGGTCGGCGCCGACGTGCCGGGGTGGTTCCCATACGAGCATAGCTATGAGGCACCGGCGGCCTTTCGGCCCGACGGCGAAACGCGCGCCGACGATCCGCTGCTGCTTTACTTCACCTCGGGAACGACGGCGACGCCCAAGCTCGTGCTGCACAGCCATCAGAGCTATCCTGTCGGCCACTTATCGACGATGTATTGGCTGGGGCTGCGGCCGGGGGACGTGCATCTCAATATCTCGTCGCCGGGCTGGGCCAAACACGCGTGGAGCTGTTTCTTCGCGCCGTGGAATGCCGGCGCTGCGGTGTTCATCGCCAATCAACGCCGGTTCGATGCGCGCGGTCTGCTCGACACCATCGCGCGCTGCGGCGTCACCACGTTCTGTGCACCGCCGACCGTGTGGCGCATGCTGATCCAGGAGAATCTCGCTGCCTGGCCGGTCCGCTTGCAGGAACTCATCAGCGCCGGCGAGCCGCTCAATCCCGAAGTCATCGAGCGCGCCAAAGCGGCCTGGGGCATTGTCATCCGCGACGGATACGGCCAGACCGAAACGACGGCTCTGGTCGGCAATACGCCGGGGCAAATGGTGAAGGCCGGCTCGATGGGCCGGCCGCTGCCGGGCTGCCGCGTCGCGCTCCTCGATCCCGTTGGCACGCCACAGCAGGAGGGTGAGATCAGTCTCACGCTGAGCCCGCGGCCGACCGGGCTCATGCAAGGCTACCAGGGCGACGGCGACACCGTCCTTCCGATCGGCGGTGCCGTCTACCGCAGCGGCGATGTCGCCGCCGTCGACGACGACAATTATCTCACTTATGTCGGCCGCGCCGACGACGTGTTCAAATCATCCGACTACCGGATCAGCCCGTTCGAGCTCGAGAGCGTCCTGATCGAGCATCCGGCCGTGGCCGAGGCGGCGGTGGTGCCGTCGCCCGATCCGATGCGGCTTGCGGTGCCGAAGGCTTTCGTCACGCTGGCGTCGGGCCAAACGCCGGATCGCGATACCGCGCTGTCGATCATCCGGCATTGCCGCGCGGCGCTGGCTCCCTTCAAACGGGTGCGGCGGCTGGAATTCGCCGACCTACCGAAAACGATCTCCGGCAAGATCCGCCGGGTCGCGCTGCGTCGCGGCGAAGCCGCCAACCGGGCCGCCGATAAGCGGGCCGCGCTGGAGTTCTGGGAAGACGACTTCACCGAGGATGAGTTGCACCGGGAAGCTGAGAGTATCTGAACCGTGGCGGCGCTCGGTAAACTGCTCCGCACGACTGCATTTCAGCTCACGCTTGTTTATCTGCTGATCTTCGTCCTGTTCGCAGTGTCGCTGCTTGGCTATTTCGCGCTGAACACCCGCCGACTTATCACCGATCAGATTACCCATACCGTGAACTCGGAAATCAGCGGCTTGCGGGACGCCTATATGCAAGGCGGCATCCGGCGCTTGGTGATCGTCGTCGATATACGCTCGCGGCGTCCAGGTTCGAGCCTCTATCTCGTGACCACGCCGACGGGAGAAGGGTTGGCCGGCAATGTCGGGTCGCTGGAGCCCGGCGTTCTCGACCATCCGGGTTGGCTGGAAACCTCGTATCGCCGGATCGATGCGCCGGAAGAAGCCGAGCATCGTGCGCTGGTGCAGGTCGTGCAGCTGCCCGACGGCTTTCACCTCCTGGTCGGGCGCGACCTCGAGGAGCGCGAGCGTCTCTACGGCATCATTGCCAATGCCGGACGCTGGTCCTCCGCGCTGGTCATCGTTCTCGGGCTGGCCGGCGGATTCTTCGTCAGCCGCCGCGTGCTCAATCGGATCGATGCGATGACCGAAACGGCGCACACCATCATGGCCGGCGACCTCGCCGGCCGCCTGCCGGTCGCCGGCACCGGCGACGAGCTCGACCGCCTCGCCGACAACGTTAACGCCATGCTCGAGCGCATTGAGGCGCTGATGCGCGGCCTCAAGGAGGTCTCCGACAACATCGCCCACGACCTCAAGACGCCGCTGACGCGGCTGCGCAACCGCTGTGAGCAGGCGTTGCGCGGCGCCGAGGGCGAGGCCGACTATCGCGCGGCGCTGGAATCGACTATCGCGGAATCCGACGAACTCATCCGCACCTTCGACGCGCTGTTGATGATCGCGCGCGCGGAATCCGGGCACGCGCGCGACAACATGACCGAATTCGACGCCGCCGAGATCGCCCGCGATGTCGGCGAATTGTACGAGCCGCTGGCCGACGAGAAAGGGCTCGCGCTCACGGTCGATGCACCGGCCGCCGCGCCGGTGCGCGGTAATCGCGAGCTGGTAAGCCAGGCGCTGGCGAACCTGGTTGATAACGCGATCAAATATGCCGGGCCGCACATCGAGATCAACAATGCGCCCGCCGAGATCGTGGTCGGGGCCGGCGCGGACGGCGAACGCATTACGCTCACGGTGGCGGATCACGGGCCCGGCATTCCCGACGCCGATCGCGACCGCGTCGTCGAGCGCTTCGTGCGGCTCGAACAGAGTCGGTCACAGCCGGGCTCGGGGTTGGGCTTGAGCCTCGCCTCTGCCGTCGCGCGGCTGCATGGCGGCGAGCTCAAGCTCGAGGACAACCACCCCGGCCTGAAGAGCACCATCGAACTGCCGCGCGCCGGACCGGCGGGGACGTGATGCGCCGGCCCACGACCGGCAGGCGGCCGATCCACAACCTTGATGAAGCGGCGTTGGTCCGGCGATTGGCCGGCGCCTTGCCCTATGCGTCGGCGTCGGGTCGCGCACGCGCAAGCGAATGGTTTGCGAGCATCGCGCGTACCGCTTCGGGCAAGGCGCTCAAGGGGTTGGTCGAGCAGCATCCAGCGTTGGCCAGCCTGCTCGACGGTATGGCCGAAGCGGCGCCTTACCTCTGGGGCCTCGTTGAAGCCGACCCAGCGCGCTTGCTTCGTCTGCTCAACCGAGATCTGGAACAGGAATTTGCCGCGCTGCTCGGCAAGGCGCGCAGCGCCGCCACGACAGCAGCGGGTTCCGCGGAAATCATGCGGGTTCTGCGCCGCCTGAAGGCGGAAGCGGCGCTGATCGTCGCGCTCGCCGATATCGGCGGCGTGTGGTCGGTTGCCGGCGTGACGACGGCGTTGACCGATTTCGCCGAGACGGCGCTCGATGCCGCGGTGCGCCATCTCCTCGGCGAGGCGGCCCGGCACGGCAAGTTCCATCCGCCGGATCCGCAAAATCCCGACATAGGGTCCGGCTATATCGTGCTGGGGATGGGCAAACTGGGCGGCCATGAGCTGAATTTTTCCAGCGATATCGATCTCATGGTGTTTTTCGATACGACCACGGCGCCGCTCGGGCCGGACGTCGAGGCCGCGCCATTCTACGTGCGCATGACGCGCGAACTGGTGAAGCTGCTGCAGGAGCGCACGGCGGACGGCTACGTGTTCCGCGTCGATCTGCGGCTGCGCCCCGATCCGGCTTCGACCCAAATCGCCATCTCGATGGAAGCCGCGCTCGATTATTACGAGAGCCGGGGCCAGAATTGGGAGCGCGCGGCGCTCATCAAGGCGCGGCCTTGTGCCGGCGATCTCGCCGCCGGCGAACGGCTGATCCGCGATCTCTCGCCCTTCATCTGGCGCAGATATCTCGATTACGCGGCGGTCGCCGACGTGCATGCGATGAAGCAGCAGATCCATGCCTATCGCGGCCACGGCGAGATCGCGGTCGAGGGACACAACATCAAGCTTGGCCGCGGCGGCATCCGCGAGATCGAATTTTTCGTGCAGACCCAGCAGCTCATCGCCGGCGGGCGCCACCGCGAGCTGCGCGGCCGTTCGACCGTCGCGACGCTTGCCGCGCTGGCGGCGGACGGCTGGATCGATGCCGCGGTGCGCGATGAATTGACGGCGGCCTATGATTTCTTGCGCCGTGTCGAGCACCGCTTGCAGATGATGGCCGACGAGCAAACGCACTCGTTGCCTGCCGATCGCGCGGCGCTCGACGCGTTCGCCCGGTTTCTCGGCTTCGCGGATCGCGACGATTTCGCCACCGTGCTGCTGGCGCATTTGCGCAAAGTCGAGACGCACTATGTCAGGCTGTTCGAGCGCGCGCCGGCCTTGCTCGCGCAGCAGCAGAATCTGTCGTTCACGACGCCGGAGCGCGAGAGCGAGACGCTCGATCGGCTGTCGGAAATGGGTTTTCGGCAGCCGCGCGAGGTTGCCGCCGCCGTGCAGCGCTGGCACACGCCCGCTTACCGCGCCTTGCGCGGCGAGCAGGCGCGCGGAAACCTCGATCGCGCTTGTCCCGGTCATCATCGATCAATTCTCGCAAGCGGAAAACCCGGACGCCGCGTTCACCGCCTTCGATCAATTCCTCGCCGGCTTGCGCGCCGGCGGACGTTTGCTGTCGCTGCTGCGGCAGAATCCGGAGCTCATTCGCTTCATCGCGCTTATTCTCGGCGTCGCGCCGCGTCTCGCCGACATTCTGGCGCAGAATCCGCACGTCATCGATCCGCTGATCGACCCGAGCTTTTTCGGCGCGCTGCCCGAAGACGACGCGGCTTGAAGCCGAGCTGGCGCGTGCGCTCGGCGAGGCCGGCGGCTACGAGGATGTGCTCGATGCGATCCGCTTGTTCGGCCAGGAACACATGTTCCTGATCGGCGCGCGCATCCTCTCGGGATCGGTTTCGGCCGAGCAGGCGGGCGACGTGTTCGCGGGGCTGGCCGATGTCCTGATCCGCGCGCTGCATCAGCGAGTCGAAGCCGATTTCGCCGCCCTGCACGGACGCGTGCGCGGCCAACAGACCGCGATCTTGGCGCTCGGCCGGCTCGGCGCGCGCGAGATGACCGCGAGTTCCGACCTCGATCTCATCGTCGTCTACGATTTCGACGCCGAGCATCCCAATTCCGACGGCAAGCGTCCGCTCTACGGCGCGCAATATTTTGCCCGTCTCACCCAGCGCCTGATCAGCGCGCTGACGGTGCAGACCAATTACGGCGTGCTCTACCAGGTCGACATGCGGTTGCGTCCTTCCGGCCGCTCCGGGCCGCTGGCGACGCAAATCGACGGCTTCATCGGTTACCAGGAGCGCGAGGCCTGGACCTGGGAGCATATGGCGCTCACCCGCGCCCGCGTCGTCTCCGGCTCGCCGGCCTTCGCCGCGCGGGTCGAGGCCGCGATCCGCCACGTGCTCTGCCGTAGGCGCGACGCGCGCGCGGTCGCCGCCGATGTCATCGAGATGCGTGCCGCCATCGCCAAGGAAAAAGGCGATGCCGATCCCTGGGATCTCAAATACGCGGCTGGCGGGCTGGTCGATATCGAGTTCATCGCCCAATATCTGCAACTCGTGCACGCCGCGGCGACGCCGGACATCCTCGATACGTCGACGGCGCGGATGCTGGAAAAGGCGGCGCGGCTCGGCGTGCTCGCCGCCGAGGACGCCGCGGTACTGCGTCCCGCGGTGCTGCTGTTTCACGATCTGACGCAGATTTTGCGGCTCTGCCTGCCTGGCGCGTTCGATCCGAAATCGGCGAATGCCGGCGTGCTCGCGCTCTTGGCCCGCGCCGCCGACTTGCCGGATTTTCCCGCGCTGCAGGCCCATGTCGTGGAAACCCAGCGCCAGGTGCGCGGATGTTTTGTGCGAATTCTTGGGGCGGGCGCCTTAGCGAGCGCGGGCAGCCTACTTGGTTTCGCGCTTGGCCGCGGGCGGCTCGACTGGGCCGTTGGCTTTACGCCAGGCACCGAATCCGCCCTTGATATGGGCGACCGGACGCAGCCCCATCCGGTGCGCCGTTTGCGCCGCCAGCGCCGAACGCCAGCCGCCGGCGCAGAAAAACACAAAGCGTTTTTCTTCGCCAAAGATCGGTTTGTGGTAGGGACTTTCCGGATCGATCCAGAATTCGAGCATGCCGCGCGGAGCATGGAAGGCGCCGGGCACGCGGCCTTCGCGCTCAAGTTCACGGATGTCGCGAACGTCGATAAAGGTCACGTCGTCGCGCCCATGAAGGGCAATGGCCTCCTCGACCGACAGCGTTTCGATCTCGCGCTCGGCGGTATCGACCAGAGCCCGAAACCCGGTCGTAATTTTCTGAGCCATGACGCGGTCCATCTTGATCGTTGGGCAAGGAGCATGTCCCGGAAGCGGCCCGGGACATTGCCCATCGACATTGGCGGCAACTACACCAGAACAGCGTGACTGTCCGCAAGGGGAGGGGAAGCAACGTCCCGCTCCGCGCGCAGGGGTTCGCGCGCTTCCAGCGGCAGCCGCACCACCACCATGGTGCCGGCGCCGAGCACCGAGCGGATGCGCATGGCGCCGCCGTGCAGCTCGACGAGCGATTTGGCGATCGCCAGCCCGAGGCCGGATCCCTGGTGCCGCTTCGTCAGCTGGCTTTCGACCTGCTCGAACGGCCGGCCGAGCTTATGCAGCGCGTCCTTCGGGATGCCGATGCCGTTGTCCTCGATGGCGATCGTGACCATGCCGCCGCGCAGCCGCCCGCGCAACGTGACCGCGCCGCCGTCGGGCGTGAACTTCACGGCATTCGACAGGAGATTGAGCGTGATCTGCTTGACCGCGCGGCGGTCGGCCTGCAGCCGGATGCCGGAAGCGATGTGCGAATTCAGCGTCAGGTGCTTTTCGTTGGCGCGGCCCGAAATCACGCGCAGGCAGTCGGCCAGAATGTCGTCAAGCTCCACCGCTTCGGGCGCCAGCCGGATGCCGCCGGCCTCGATCTTCGACATGTCGAGGATGTCGTTGATGACGTCGAGCAGATACTGGCCGCTTTCGCGGATATCGCGCGAGTACTCGCTGTATTTTGCCGAGCCGAGCGGCCCGAACATCGCCGATTCCATGATCTCGGAAAAGCCGATGATGGCGTTGAGCGGCGTGCGCAATTCGTGGCTCATATTGGCGAGGAACTTCGATTTGGTCTGGTTCGCCTCTTCGGCGCGGGTCTTTTCCTCGGCGTATTTCTGCGCCAAGTCGGCAAGCTCGCCGGTCTGGCGTTCCAACGCCTGCTGCGACTGGCGCAGGTCGGTGATGGTCGCAATCCGCCGTTTCTCGCCCTCGATCAGTTTCTGCTCGTGTCGCTTGATCTTGGTGATATCGGTGCCGACGGAGACATAGCCGCCGTCCTTGGTGCGGCGTTCGCTGATGTGCAGCCAGCGGCCGTCGTTGAGTTGCGCCTCAAAGGTGCGCGCGCCCTGGGTCTGGCCGTCCTCGTTGGCAATGGTAGTGCGAATAATCGGTTTGCGGCCCGCCGCCACCACAGTTTCGTAGGGCGTACCGGCCACGACCGCCTCGTCGGGCAGGCGATGCAGTTCCTGGAAATTCGAATTGCACAGCACGAGGCGATTATCGGCGTCCCACAGCACAAAGGCTTCGGGTATGGTTTCGATGGCGTCGCGCAGCCTTAAGTCGGCCGCCGTAGTCTTTTCGACCAGGCTCTTTTGCTCGGTAATGTCGACGGCGATGCCGATGAGATGCAAACCGGTTTCGCCTTCCTGGCGCGCCAACTCGCAGCGCGCCCGCAGCCACAGCCATCTGCCGTCGGCGTGACGCATGCGAAAAGCGTGATCGATCGATTGCAGCTTACCGTCCGCCAGTAGCCTGGCCAGCGCGTAGAGGTCGATGTCGCCGTCGTGCACCAGCGCGTTGAGCTCGCCGAAGGTCAACAGCTCATTCTTCGCCGGCAGGCCGAGGATGTCGAACATCGAGCGCGACCAAAACACCCGGCCGCGCGCCAAATCCCAATCCCACAAGCCGCAGCGGCCGCGGTTGAGCGCGGTATCGATGCGGCTGCGCACGGTGTCGTGGATGAGATCGGCTTCCCGCGCGCGCGTCGCCTGCCAGTGAAAGGCGAAGCCGAGAATCAGCACCACGAAGCCGGTCGTCGCCGACAGCGTCACGGTCAGCGCGCTCATCGATCGCCAGTTGGTCAGCGCGCTGCTCGCCGTCTCGACCACGGCGACGACACCCAGCGGGTTCTTCAACGCCCGCACCGTGGCGAAGGCAGCGGCGCCGTCCGGTAGTGTGATCTCGAGCGTGCCGGCGGCGGCGCCGAATGTGGTCAACGGTTGCGACGGACCGAGCACGTCGAGAATTTGCCGACCGAGCTTCTGCGGATCGTTCGGCACGCTGGCGATGATCGTGCCGTTGGCGTCGCCGACGATGATCGATCGGCCTTGCGCCGTTGCCCGGGCCGGCAGGACGCGCTCCAGCGCCGCGAAGGTGCGCCCGAGATTCGCTCTGCCGTCTCTGCCGGGATGGTCGAGCGCGATGGCGAGCTCGTCGGCGAGCGCCTCCATGACCTGGCGTGCGTCGACGATGACCAGGCGGCGCAGTTCGAGCATCTGCACGACGGCGCCGATGAAGATCGTGATCAGAAAGGCGATGATGAGAACTGGGACCGCGCGGCGCAGCAGCGGCTCGGCGCTTAACAGCCGCCGATACGCCGGTTTGGCAATCGATTTTGCCAATCCCTGAATCGAATCGGAACGTAGAGACGCACTCGCCGTGTCGGCGCGCGCCATCGCCTGCCTCCGTTCGGACTGTCCCCTGCACCCGCGGCCGGAAGGATGTGCCACATCTCTTGCCAAATCACCTTGATAAGAATCGATGCGAATCGGTTTGTCGAGAGTCCAGAGACTCTAGAGTCAATATTTTTTTCACTGCTATCCCGGGCTACTTGCGGCTGCACCTTCGTCCCCGTCATGGCGAGGAGCGACCCGCCCACGCTCGCTCGACGGGCCATGCCGGGTTTTTGAGTCCAACCAAAGCGCACAGCGCGAGGGGAAGCGACGAAGCAATCCGGGTCTCGTTTTCCGGATCCCCGTGTATCAGCTCTCGGCCAGCGTGCGGGCGACGATGTCGCCGACATCGCGTGACAGCGTCGGCGCTGACGCGACGCGGCGCAGCGTCGCTTGCGCGCATGCGCGCCGGCCGGCTTCCAGTGCGCGCCAGGAACGGAACGCCCCCATCAGACGGGCAGCTACCTGCGGGTTCTTCGGGTCGAGCGCGAGCACGACATCGGCGACGAAATTGTAGCCGGCGCCGTTGGGTCGGTTGAACTGGGTATGGTTGGCCTGCGCGAACGAACCGATCAGCGAACGCACGCGGTTGGGATTGGCCATGGAAAATGCCGGGTGCGCGGTCAGCGCACGCACGCGCTCCAGCGTGGCCGGTTCCGGAATCGTCGCCTGCAATGCCAACCATTTGTCGATGATCAACGGATCGTCGGCATAACGTCGGTAAAAATCATCAAGCGCCGCGGCGCGCTCGGGCCGGTCGTGCAACGCCAGCGTCTCGAGCGCCGCCATGCGGTCGGTCATGTTGTCGGCGTTTTCGTACTGCGAACGCGCGCGGGAAATGGCCTGGCTAGCGTCGGTTGCCGCCAGCAGATCGAGGCAGACGTTTTTGAGCGTGCGCCGTCCGGCGCTGGCGGCGTCGGGCCGATAGGGCCCGGGCGTGATCATCCGCGAATAGGTTTCGACGAGCGCCGGGCTGAGCCGCATGCCGGTTGAAGCGCGCAATTGCCGGCGCGCGGCAAAGATCGCATCGGGATCGACATCGCGGCCGATCTCGCGCGCGATATCGGGCTCGCTCGGCGGCGTCAGCATCAGCGCGATGAAGGCGGGCTCGAGCTCGGTGTCGGCGAGGATCGCGCCGAGAGCGGCCATCAGGCCATCGTCGTTGCGCGCCGGCGCTCCCGCGCGCAACGACGCGACGTTCGCGGTCAACAGCGCCATCGCCAGGGTCTGCACCGCCTGCCAGCGGTTGAAGGGATCAGAATCGTGCGCGGCGAGGAAGCGAAGGTCATCGGCTTCGACCGGCAAATTAAGTTTGATGGGTGCCGAAAAGCCGCGGTTGAGCGACGGGATCGGCCGCTCGGCCACCCCGGTGAAGACGAAGCTCCGGCTCGGCTCTCTCATCTCGATAACCCCGCGGGCGAGTGGGCGGCCGTCGAGCGCGAGCGGCAGATCGCCGCCATTGCTGCCGACCAGCCCGACCGCGAGCGGAATCACCATCGGCTGCTTGTGCGGCTGGCCGGGCGTTGACGGAATGGTTTGCGCGATATCGAGCCGGTAGGTTTTGGTGCGCGGATCGTAATGTGGCGAGACCGCAATCTCCGGAGTCCCGGCCTGGGTGTACCAGCGCATGAACTGCGAGAAGTCGCGGCCGCTGACGTCGGCGAAGCATTGCACGAATTGCTCGACCGTCGCCGCCTCGCCGTCATGCCGGGCGAAATACAGGTCCATGCCTTGGCGAAACATATCCGCCCCGAGCAGGACCTTGATCATGCGCACCACCTCGCCGCCCTTGTCGTAGACCGTGGTGGTGTAGAAGTTGTTGATCTCGTGATAGAGCTCGGGACGCACCGGATGTGCCAGCGGTCCGGCATCCTCGACGAACTGATGCGAGCGCAGCGCGCGCACGTCGCCGATGCGCTCGACCGCGCGTGAGCGCTGATCGGCGGAAAACTCCTGGTCGCGGAAGACGGTGAGGCCCTCCTTTAGGCAGAGCTGAAACCAGTCGCGGCAGGTGATGCGGTTGCCGGTCCAATTGTGGAAATATTCGTGCGCGATCACCGCCTCGATATGGGCATAGTCGTTGTCGGTCGCGGTCGCCGGCGAGGCCAGCACATATTTGTCGTTGAAGATATTGAGGCCCTTGTTCTCCATCGCGCCCATGTTGAAGGCGGAGACGGCGACGATCATGAAGATATCCAGATCGTATTCGCGGCCGAAAACTTCCTCGTCCCAGCGCATGGCGCGCTTGAGGCTGTCCATGGCGTGGCGCGAACGCTCCTCCTTGCCCGGCTCGACATAGATGGCGAGCGCGACTTGGCGGCCGGACATGGTGGTGAAGCTGTCGGCGACGCGCGCCAGATTGCCGCCGACCATCGCGAACAGATAGCAGGGCTTCTTGAACGGATCGTGCCAGACCGCGAAATGCCGGTTGCTGCCGGCAACGTCGCCGTGCGCGACCAGATTGCCGTTGGCAAGAAGTACCGGCGCTTCGGTTTTGTCGGCCTCGATGCGCGTGGTGTACACCGCCATCACGTCCGGTCGGTCGAGGAAGTAAGTGATGCGGCGAAAGCCTTCGGCCTCGCACTGCGTGCAATAGGTGGTGCCGGCGCGATAGAGGCCCATGAGCTGCGAGTTGGCCGCGGGATTGACGACGGTTTGGATCTCGAGCTCGAACGGCCGGTTCGGCGGCTGCGCGATGGTGAGCTGTTCGGGCGTGGCGAGAAAGCTGCCGTCGGTCAGCGGCTTGCCGTCAAGCCTGAGCGAACGCAACGTGAGTTCCTCGCCGTCGAGAATAAGCGGCGCCGGCGCCCCGGCGTTGTTCGGCTTGAGCCTGAGCCTGGCCCGGATCGTGGTCGCGGTTGCATCGAGCGACACGTCGAGGTCGACGGTGTCGATCAGCCAGTCGGGCGGGCGGTAATCCTTCAGGCGGACGGGACGCGGTTCTTCGGTGCGCATGATCGGCTTGATGTAGAAGTTTTGCAGACTAATTGAAAGCGCAGGAGTTGGCCTGCGGCATACAGGGATCGCCCAATGTCAGCCATGCGCGCGATGGTTTTGGATCGGCCGAAGACGCCGCTGGTTCTGCGCGAGCGGCCTGTTCCGCAGCCGGCCGGTGGCGAAATCCTGGTCGAGATCGCCGCTTGCGGGGTGTGCCGCACCGATCTGCACGTTGTCGACGGCGACCTGCCGCACCCGAAGCTTCCGCTCGTGCCGGGACACGAAATCGTTGGCCGCGTCGCGGCGATCGGGTCGGGCGTGACCGGCTTCACGCTCGGCGAGCGCGTCGGCGTGCCGTGGCTTGGCGGGACAGACGGCACCTGTCCTTATTGCCGTTCCGGGCGCGAGAATTTGTGCGACCGCCCGCTGTTCACCGGCTACACCCGCGACGGCGGCTATGCGACGCATACGGTTGCGGACGCGCGCTTTTGCCTTTCGCTGCCTGAAGCCGTCGACGCCGCGGAGGCGGCGCCGCTGCTGTGCGCCGGCCTGATCGGCTGGCGCTGTTACCGCATGGCCGGGGAGGGGGCAACGCTCGGCCTCTACGGCTTTGGCGCCGCTGCGCATATCCTGGCCCAGATCGCGGCCTGGCAGGGACGGCGCGTCTACGCCTTTACCCGCGGCGGTGACGAGGCTTCGCAAAGGTTCGCCCGCTCGCTGGGCGCGGTCTGGGCCGGCGGCTCCGAAGACCTGCCACCGGAGCCGCTCGACGCCGCCATCATCTTCGCGCCGGTCGGTGCGCTGGTGCCGGCGGCGCTCCGCGCGGTGAAGAAAGGCGGCCGCGTGGTCTGCGGCGGCATCCATATGACGGATATCCCGAGCTTCCCGTATCGCATCCTGTGGGAGGAGCGCCAGCTCGTCTCGGTCGCGAATCTGACGCGGGCGGACGCGCGGGGATTTTTGGCGATCGCGCCGCAGGTCGGCATCAAGATGCAGGTCACATGCTATCCGCTCACCGAAGCGAATGCAGCGCTGGCCGACTTGCGGGCCGGCCGCTTCGAGGGCGTCGCCGTGCTTATTCCGTGAATGCGATGGCGGTTCAGGGATACTGTTCGTTAGCCAAAACAACCCTGGGGAAAAACAACCCTGAGGATGGAACCCTTCGAAGGCTCTAACGGGTATACCGCCAAACTGCGGATCGACCGGCCCGATGTTGGAATGCTTGCCTCTGCGTAGACAAACCGCGCAAAGAGTGGTAGATGTATAGGTTCTATTGCTCTGAAGGTTAGATTTTCGAGGAAGAAGTGCTCACAGGCAGGAGGGACTCGCTATGTCGCATGCGAAGCAGGCTTCGAAGCGAAAACGTCTGAGGAAGGCCGTGCCGGCGGTGGGAATCGCCGGGATGTCATTGGCGATGGCGGGCGGCGCATCGGCAGCGACCGCTCCCGCCACAGAGAATCTCCCATCGCAAAATCTCCCGCTGAGTCACCAAATTATTCTCGGCGAGGAGGAAATCTCCGACGTCAGCTTGGGAACGTTCTATGTCTTCGACAAGGAAGACGCCGCATCCGAGCTCGGTGCAAACGTACAACTTGCCAGAGGCGGCGGCCGAGGCTGCGGCGGTGGACGTGGCTGCGGCGGACGTGGCTGCGGTGGACGTGGCTGCGGCGGACGCGGCTGCGGCGGACGCGGCTGCGGCGGACACGGCTGCGGCCTGGGCGGCTGCGGCTGCTGGGGCGGCTGCGGTTGCGGTTGCTGTTTGTCGTGGGGCGGTTGCGGCCTCTGCTAGGCCGTACACTGTCCGACTGCATTGACAGACGCAGGTCGTTGCGGCTGAGTCTTGCTTGGCCGGGGCACTCCTGGTTTATTTGCGGCTACCCGCGCGCAAGCGCGGGTAGTACTGCGAATGACCGCCACGTCAGCGGCCAATCATATCGACAAGCGCCGCCACACGAGCGAGACGGCGCAGTCGCAACCCAAAGAATACCTGCTTTGCAATGGTGATCCACACTGGCGGCAACAAGCGTAGAGGCACGCGTGCCGACCCCATCACAGGTGATCACGCTAAAAGCTCACCGCAATTCGACAGCAAAGACGTTCCGCAGTTCGCGCCGAATTTCACCGTCTATGTGCTGCCGCCCAATGTCGTGTGTCTCTATTCGGAACACCGGAAGTTCTTCCTTCACGGCGAGCTCTATTGTGCATTGGCGTCCGCGATCACGGAGGGCGGCAGGAGTTTTCGCGAGCTTGCTCGCGAGCTGGAGCAGCATTTTCCGTCCGACAAAATCCAGGAAGCCCTGAAGCGGCTAGTCGACCGCCGCTACGTCGTCCGCACGTCGCGTTCTTCCGCCGGCACGGCGGCCGCCTATTGGGCGAGCCTCGGTCTGCTGCCGGAGACCGCGGAGAAAAATCTCCAGAAGACGCGGGTGCGCATTCAAGCAATCGATGTGCAGGGGGCAAGTGAACTCGGCGACGCCCTGGCCGGACTGGGCGTTCGCGTCGTCAAGCGCTCGCCCGACCTGACGGTCACGTTGGTGAGCGATTATCTCGAAGGGCGGCTAGCCGAATTGAACCAGCAGCATTTGTCCGACCATACGCCTTGGCTACTTGCGCAACCCTCGGGCATTTTTCCCCTGGTTGGGCCGATGTTCAGCCCGGGCAAAGGCGCTTGTTGGATGTGTCTTGCCGAGCGGATGAAGCGGAACCGAGAGGTCAAGGCGCTCCTGGAGCGAGGTGCCGCCCGCTGCGTCGCGGTCTCGCCGCTAGCACGCAACACATTAGGACAGAGCGCTACTCAGCTCGCAGCCGTCGAGATCGCCAAAGCCATCGCCACCGACTTTCGTACCGAATTACGCGATCACATCATCAGCCTCGACCTGTTGGGCTCGACCATCGTGAAGCATTACGTGGCGGCCCGCCCGCAATGTCCGGCCTGCGGCCGCAAGGAGTTGCGGGATCCGCACCGCGCGCCGGTGCCGGTCGAGCCGGTCGCCGGCGGCAAGCTCATCATGACCAGCGGCGGCTACCGCACCGTTTCATCGCGCGCCACGGTGGCGCGTTTCCGCAAATATGTGAGCCCGCTCACCGGCGTGGTGTCGCGCCTCGAACGGATCGAAGCCGATCTGCCCCTGAACACCAATTTCCACGCCACGCACAATTTTGCGCCGCCGGCGCAGACGGTCCACGACCTCAGGGCAGGACTGGGCGGTGCCAGCTTCGGCAAGGGCAGCACTGCAGAGCAGGGTGAGGCCAGCGCGCTGATGGAGGCGATCGAGCGCTATACCGGGATTTTTCAGGGCGACGAGATCAGAGTAACCCGGCGGTTTACGGACTTCCCGTCGGGCGAGGTCATTCATCCGAACAAGGTCCTGTTGTTCAGTGACGCGCAATACCGGCGAGGCCAGGCGCCGACCGCAGATCCCGACGAGCCGCAGCGGCCTATTCCACTCGACCGATCGGCCGAGATCGAATGGTCGCCGGTCTGGTCGCTCCGCGACAAGCGGTTCAAATACCTGCCGACCACGCTGATGTATTTTTTCTACCGGGGCCCGGCCGCCTTCCTGGCGGATTCCAACGGCTGCGCCGCCGGCAACACGCTCGAGGAAGGCATCGTCCAGGGGTTCCTCGAGCTGGTGGAACGCGATGCCTATGCAATCTGGTGGTACAATCGATTGCAGCGGCCGCAAGTCGACCTTAGCCAGTTCGACGATTCCTATATCCGCGATGTGCGAACCCAGTTTACCGAAACCGGACGCCGGCTTTGGGTACTCGACGTCACCAGCGATCTCGGGATTCCCACCTATGTCGCGATAACGCACTGGATGCAAAACGGGCAGGAAAATATCGAGTTTGGTTCCGGCGCGCACTTCGATCCGCGAATCGCGGCATTGCGGGCGCTGACGGAGCTGAACCAATTCATGTCCATCGGTTTCCTAGGCGGCGGGACCGGGGAAAAATCGAGCCTTGACGGTGTCACGCCCCTGCGTCTGCAGGACCATCCCTATTTGACACCAAGCAACAATCCGGCGACCCAGCCGGGATCCGGCTCGGAGTTCGATCATCCCGACACGCGCGAGCAGGTGATGAGTTGCGTGCAGATCGCCAAGCAAGCGGGCCTCGATTTCCTTGTCCTCGATCAGACGCGCCCCGATATCGAGGTGCCTGTGGTCAGAGTGATCGTTCCCGGACTGCGGCATTTCTATCGCCGCTTCGCGCCGGGCCGGCTTTACGATGTTCCGGTCAAGCTCGGATGGCGAAACCAGCCGCTGTCGGAAGACGAGCTTAATCCGATTCATCCCCATACCTGAGGGTCATTCCAGCTTGCGCGCTCCCGGAACAAAGTCAGCGTGGCGGGCTGGGTCCCCAATTATTTCCGCCCGGCTCAGCGGTCAAGTCACGCTCGAAGCGCGGGCAGACGGAGCAGTCGCCGCCTGCTTCGACGGCTATTCGGTCGGGCTGGGAACGTTCAGCGCAGGCGCGGCGGATCGCGCGCAGGAGCTGCGCACCGGTCTGCCGCTCGCCTCTTTTGCCCCCGGCGGCCGCGACATCGACAAGGAAATCGATCTATTGGTCCGGCGACTGGCCCGACGCGGCCTTCTGGAGTACCGCCTGCGGCGCTCGCCAAAGGATGACGACCTCCTGGTCATCGAACCGCAGGCTGCCGATTACTGGCCGCGAACGCCGCAGCTCGGCAATGCCGACGTTCTCGTCCTGTCGCGGTTCGCCTACCTGCGGCGGCGCGCTAATGCGATGGTCCTGGAATCGCCGCGCGCCGCCGCATTGTTCAAAATTTGCGATCCGAAGCTTGTGGCCGCCATCGCCATGCTGTCGACACCGCAACAAATCAAACGGCTGCGTCGGCAGGACGGTTTTCCCGGGGTCGAGTTTTTCGCCCTGCTCCTTGATTGCCAAATCCTTTTCAAGATCGACGCCGCTCGCGACAGCGGGCTGCGACGGGCCGAAGGCGACGACAACCTCGTGCTTTGGGATTTTCACGATCTTCTGTTCCACACCCGCAGCACGGCAGGCCGGCAGGCCAACCCGCTGGGTGGATTTTATCCGTATGCCGGCGTGATTGCTCCGCTGCCGGCGGTACGGCCGCGCTGGCCCGGCAAGAAAATCGATTTGCGCAAATTCTCGGCCGCGGATGCGCAAGGCATCGCGCCGGGCGCAAGGCTGCTACGTGAACGGCATTCGACGCGCAGTTTCGATGACAAGCGGCCGATCACGCTCGCCGAGCTTTCGCGGTTTCTCGACGGCGTCGCGCGCGTCGTGTCGAGATCGAAAAGCAGGGTCGGCGACGGCGGTCCGGTGGTCGAGTACGCCGCCAGGCCGTATCCGGCGGGGGGCGCCGCCTACGAACTCGAGCTCTATCTGGCCGTCGACAAATGCGACGGGATTGCCCGCGGATTCTATCATTACGACGCCGGCGGCCATGCGCTGATGCCGATCGATGCTCGCACGCCTGAGCTGGAAGCGCTGTTGGCGGGAGCGAAATATGCCATGGGCGCGCCCGCCGCGCCTCAGGTCCTGATCACAATCGCCGCGCGCTTTGGCCGGGTTTCGTGGAAGTACAGCTCGGTCGCCTATTCGCTCATTCTCAAGGACGTCGGTGTATTGACGCAAACACTCTACCTCATGGCGACTGACATGGGGCTGGGCGGATGTGCGATCGGGCTTACCAATATCGATCTGTTCGCGAAGATGACGGGAATAGAATTCCACGTCGAAGGCCCGGTCGGTCAATTTGCCATCGGCCGCGGCATGGCAGCCGCGGCTTCCAACTGAAAATGGCACTGTCGGTGTAGCATGGCCGCAATGCCAACGGCGCCGCCGCGGGTTGCCGGCGCTACCAAGACCATCGCCGGCTGCGCGGATCGGACGGAGCGCC
The DNA here is from genome assembly GCA_963721025.1 of uncultured Alphaproteobacteria bacterium. Lineage (GTDB taxonomy): Bacteria > Pseudomonadota > Alphaproteobacteria > Rhizobiales > Xanthobacteraceae > BOG-931. The sequence continues at coordinate 196,805 of CAVRHN010000001.1, forward strand.
TGGTGCGGCGCGTTCGAAATAGCCGATAGGCTTGTGGTTCCGACTTCCAACCAGCGCAAACATGGCGCCCTGAGGATCAGTGCATTGGACGGTCCAGCCGCCGCCCGGCACTTCGAGCGGGTCCTCGAGGATCTGGCCCCCGCCGGCTTTCACGCGCTTCACCGCCGCGTCGATGTTACCGACGTTGAAGTAAAACAGCCAGAAGGGGACCACAACCGTCGGAGGCTTGGTGAATATGCCGCCGATCGTCTCCCCGCCGGCCGAGAACAACTGATACGCGTCCATCGCGGCGCTATCGGGGTTCTCTTTTTGCCAGCCGAAAACATCGCCATAAAAGGCGAAAGCCTTCTCCCAATCGGCGGCGAACAGTTCGTGCCAGCGGATCTGGCCGGGCGCGCTCGGTTCGGCGACTGGCTCGCGGCGCGGGGTCAGCCACTGCACCAAGGCAAGCGTTGCCAATTGCGGGTCGGCGACGACCGAAAAGCGGCTGATGTTGAGGATGTTCCGCGGCGGCACGTGCACGGCTCCGCCCAGGCGCTTAATCCGCTCGGCCGTTGCGTCTACGTTACTTACTCCGACATATCCGATCCAGCTCGATCTCTCACCGATTTTTTTCGCGTCTTCCGGCAGCCGCATCAGCCCGCTCACCGAAGACCCGGCAACGGTAAACAGCGTATAGGGCATGCCGGGCATCGACACGTCCTGGGTGCCCCACCCTACGACGCTGGTGTAGAAGGCCTTGGCGGCCTCCATATCTGTCGTCATCAACTCGTACCAGACGAAACGGCCGTGAGAATCGACCATGCCTGTTTCTCTCTTCAAGCTTTTCTGATCTCAGCATAAATGATTCAGGTGAAGACGTATAAATAAACGATTCTTCACCCTGGTAATGCTATCGTCGCGGCTCGGCATGGCCGATGACGCGTGCGATACTCGGAAAGCGGCGGCGTAGCCCGCGCTCTACGGCATCGACGAGGTCGTGGACGGCGCTGACCGACAGCGTTGGGTCGACGCGACAGTGGAAATTGACGATCTCGCCGTCGGCGGTCTCGCGCACGCGCACGTCATGCACCTCGCCGAGTCCGGCGATCCCGGTGGTGAGCGCGGCAAGCGATTCGCCGATCTCGCCGACCCGCGCAGCAATCGCGTCGTGGCCGGCGAGGACGACGGCCGGCAGCGGCTCAATATGCGTTTCGACCTCGACGTCGGGCCCAAGTTCCTCGCGGATCGCCTCCTCGAGCCGGCTGGCGATGTCGTGCGCGGCGCTGAGCGCTAGCGTTCCCTCGACCTCGAGATCGGTCGAAACCGATAAGCGATCGGCGATCGCCTGGACCGCGACATGGTGCACGGCCAGCCCGCGATTGCGCGCGATCAGCATCACGCGCTCGCGCACCGTCTCGTCATCGAGCGCGCGCGGCTCGGTCGTGATGGTGACCTCGGCCTGCGGCATGTCGGCGCGGATGGCGCGCGTCAGCCCGTCCTTGATGGCGGCGACGCGTTCGAGCGGCAGCGCGCGGCTGACGCCGACGCCGAGCTCGACGAACAGCACCGCTCCGGCCGGCCGCGCCCGCACCCGGTCGACGGCGACGATGCCGGGCACGCGGCGCGCGATCGCCGCCACGCGTTCGCGCACCCCGGCCGGCGCCGTGTCGGTTAAGGTGTCGATGGTGCGCCGGCCAAGCCGCCAGCCGGCAACGCAGATGAAGATCGCGACCACGAGCGCCGCCGCCGCGTCGGCCCGGGAATAGCCGAGCGCGACGCCGCCCAGCCCGATCAGCACGGCGATCGACGACCACATGTCGGAGCTAAAATGCAACGCGTCGGCTTCGAGCGCCTGACTTGATGTTTCTTCGGCGACGCGTCCGAGCGTGCGGGCGCGGAAAAAATCGACAACGATCGAGACGGCGATGATGGCGAAAGCCGCGGCTGTCGCCTCGACCGCATAAACGCGCTCGCCGATGAGCCGCTGCGCCGCCTCAAATATCACGACGGCCGCGAGCAGAAACAGCAACGCGGTTTCGGCAAGCGCGGTGATGCTCTCCACCTTACCGTGGCCGTACTGGTGCTCGGCGTCGGCCGGCTTGCCGGAGACCCGCACCGCGATATAGGTCAGCACGGTCGCGGCGAGGTCGAGCAGCGAATGGCCGGCCTCCGACAGGATGGCCAGCGAGCCGGTGAGCAAGCCGATAATGGCCTTCGCTGCGGTGAGCCCCGCGGAGGCGGCGATCGATCCAAGCGCGGCTTTTTCCTTGTCGTTCATCTGCGGCCCTGCCGGGGACGGTTCATAGGTGGCAGTTGCGCGCCTCAATGTAGCGGCGCTGTTTGACGTTCCGGCGTCGAGTTGATTGGCTTCGTTTTGTCCGTTTTCTTCTATCTACACGCTGCTGCAATTCCGTGGAAAATTGGATAGCGGCGAGGTGACACTTATTGCAATAAGCCGGGCCGGCTCTTTCACGCCGTCTGCGAAAACGCTTTCGCCATCTCGCGCAGTTTGAACTTCTGCACCTTTCCACTGGGTGTCAGCGGCAACTCATCCAGCAACTCGAGACGTTCCGGCACATATTGGCGAGCGATCTTTTGCTCGGTCATGAAGCGGGCCATGTCATCGAAGCCGAACCGTTGACCTGATTTCGGCACGACGAAGGCGCAAGCGCGCTCGCCAAGCCGGGCATCCGGCATTCCGACAATGGCGACGGACTGCACGGCGGGATGCCGGAACAACAAGCCCTCGATCTCGATCACCGGAATGTTCTCGCCGCCGCGAATGATAATGTCCTTGGCGCGGCCGGTAATGCGGATGTAGCCGTCCGCATCCGCGCGGGCCAGATCCCCGGTATCGAACCAACCTTCGGGGTCGTGATTGTAGAGTTGCGGCCGCCGCAGGTATCCGACGAAGTTGGAGCAGCCGCGCACCTTGAGAAGCCCTTCTTCTCCGGGCGGAAGTAGGCTGCCGTCGGCTGCAACCACCTTCACTTCCATGCCAGGCAGCGCGCGGCCGTCGGTGAAGAACGCCTTTTCGTTCGGATCGCCGGGCTGCGTCGTGGTAACGGCGCCGTTTTCGGTCATTCCCCAGGCCGAAATGACGTTCGCGCCGAGCGTCTTAGTTGCACGTTCGACCAGAACGCGGGGAATCGGCGCCCCGGCGGCAACGAAGAACCGCAGGCTTGCCACCTTGCCGGCGCCCTGCTCGACCGCATCGGTGAGGTCCGACAAGAACGGCGTCGAAGCGAACGTGAACGTTGCCCCTTCCTCGTCAATCAGCTCTGCCGCACGCTTGCCGCTCCAGATATCCTGCAGGACAACGGTGGTGCCCAAGATGACCGGCATCAGCAGACCGTAGAGGAAGCCGGACTGATGAGCCATAGGCGAGGACATTAATACGATGTCGTCTGCGGTGAGTCCGAGCCGCTCGCGAAACGGATAGATGTTGGACAGTAGGGTGTTTGAGGTATGCATCACGCCTTTCGGTTCTCCGGTCGTACCCGACGTATAGAGCACCTGGATGACGTCATCCGGAGTCCTGTGGCGTTCGGCGAATAGACGCTTGGTGTCGCGTTTGGTTTCCCACGGCGTCTCGAGCAAAATCCGCTCGAAGCTCTCCTCGCCACTGCCTCCGATCACCAGCATCTGCCGCAGGTGCGACAACTCGGAACGGATACTGCGCAGCATTGCCGGATAGTCGAAGCCGCGATACTCGCGCGGCACAATGGCGATCTTGCTCTCGGCGAAGCCCAGCATGAATTTGACCTCGCGCTCGCGAAAGATCGGCATCATCGGATTAAAGACCGCGCCGATGCGCCAACATGCGAACACAAGTGCCGTGAACTGCCACCAGTTCGGGAGCTGACAGGAGACGACATCGTCCTTTTCGATCTCCAGCTCGGCCAGGCCTGCGGCAATGCGGTCGACCAGCGCTCCGAACTCCCGATAGCTCAGGCGCCGCCCGTTGCCTTCCATCGAGTTGAAATCGACAATGGCTGTCTTGTCGGGGGTCTCAGCCACACAGCGATCGAGATGGTTGGTGAACAACTCGTCTCGCCAATAGCCGCGGGCGCGCATCTCCTTGCCGCGCGCCTCGATCATCATGGTGTCAAATTTCATGTTCCCTCCCTTTTACGTGCGACATTCATCCCATGATCTTTGCGTGCCGGCTAGCTTGGTCCGTCGCCGGCCGCTGGACCGCGGTTGCCGCACTGAGGCGGTCTTATCGCAACTCGCGGGCCGCGTCATGAGCGATTGGGCGAAGCGGCGCCGCATCGCAGGCCTCGATCCCGGTGACCGCAATCCGCTGCGACGGTGCGAGCGCGCACGACAACTGCGCCAAGAGGCTGCGAGCAGGATACGAGTATTTCACGCCAACGCGCGCCATGCAGCTGGATGGCTTTCTCCGGCACGGCAGCGTACTTGACAGGCATGTTGGAAAGGACAGTCTTCGTGCTACGAATGAACGTTGATTCAAAACATTATCCATGATCCTGACGGGGGAACAAGAACTGATCCGCGAGGGCCCCTCACGCCGCCGGTCATTGGAGGCTCTCCGTCGCGCAGACGCGGCGAGCGCTCTACGGCTCGCATCTCTCCCCTCGTAGGATGCAACGTATAGGTCCCAGCCATGTTTGCAGTAAGCGTTTCCGATCAGGTCGCCACAGTCGTCATGCAATCGCCACCCGTCAACGCCTTAAGCGAGGCCTGGGTGGCCGATTTCCTGCGGATTGTCGACGAGCTCGCAGCGCGGCGCGATTGGAAAGTGTTGCATGTGCGTTCGGATCAGAAGGCATTCTGCGCCGGTGCCGATCTCAAGGAGATGCGCGCGCGCTTCGATGCCACCGACGGTCCGAATCGCACTTATGCCTATGTCGCGACGATCCAGCGCCTCTATGCGCGCATCGAGGCGTTATCGCAGGTGACGCTTGCCGAGATCGGCGGGGCGGCGCTTGGCGGTGGTCTCGAACTCGCGCTGGCCTGCGACCTGCGGATTGCGGCGGCCGAGGCCAAGCTCGGCCTGCCGGAGGTAAAGCTTGGACTGATTCCTGGAGCCGGCGGTACGCAGCGGCTGACGCGGCTCGTTGGCCGTGGCCTCACCAACCGTATAATCCTCGCGGCCGAGACCGTCGACGGCACGATGGCCGAACGGCTCGGCATCGTACAATGGTGCTGTTCGAAATCGGAGCTTGCGGCGCGCGCCGCCGACATTGCGCGGCGCATTGCGACGCTGCCGCGCGCGGCGCTCGCAGCGGCCAAGCTCTGCGTCGCCTCCGCGGGCGAGCCCGGGCGTGGCGGCTTCAGCGATGAACTCGAAGCGACTTATCGTTTGCAGACCGATCCCGAGACGCGACAACGCGTCAAGGCATTTCTCGACGGCGCTCGGTTCTGACCAACGAAAAACATAGGAGGGAAAGATGGAGTTTGCAGGCATAACCGTGCTGGTCACGGGTGGCGCCTCGGGCATCGGCAAGGCGACGGTGATGCAGCTTGTGCGGGACGGTGCTAGTGTCATCTGCGCCGACATCGACCAGACCAAAGGCAAGGTTCTGGTCGAGGAGGCAAAGGCATCGGGCTCCGCCATCGACTACGAGCCGATCGACCTCACCGACGGCAACTCGGTGCGACGCTGCGCGGCCGCGGTACTGGCGCGTCATCCGAAGGTAGACGTCCTCATCAACGCCGCGGGGTTCGGTGAATTCCATCTCTTCGTCGATACGCCGCCGGACTATCTTGATAAGGTGATCCGGGGAAATCTGACGGGGGCGCTGCATCTGACGAAGGCCTTGCTGCCGCAGATGATCGCCAACCGCCGCGGCAAAATTGTCAATGTGTCGAGCGATGCTGGCCGGGTCGGCTCGACGGGCGAAACCGCCTACGCGGCGGCCAAGGGCGGCATCATCGCTTTCACCAAATCGCTGGCGCGCGAAGTGGCTCGCTACAATATCAACGTCAATTGCGTCTGTCCGGGTCCGACCGACACGCCGCTGCTCAACACGCGCTCCGACAAGCTCAAGGAGGCGTTCGTTAAGGCGATCGCCTTCCGCCGTCTCGGCAAGCCGGAGGAGATAGCGGACGCCATTGTCTTCTTTGCTGGTTCGAAGTCCGACTACATCACCGGGCAGGTGTTGAGCGTCAGCGGCGGCCTGACTTTCGCAGGCTAAAGCGATGGCTTTATCGACCGCAGACAACTCGCATTCTTTGCTATTTCCCGCAATTGGAATTTCTGTATCTTGCCGCTCGCCGTCATCGGCATCTGTGTCAGAACTTCGAGATATTCAGGCAAATATTGGCGGGCCAACTGATGCCTCTCGAGGTAAGCCACCATCTCGGCAAAGTCGAGGCGCTGGCCCTCGCGTAGAACGACGAACGCGCAGGCGCGTTCGCCTAGTCGCGGGTCGGGCACGCCGACGACGGCGACTTGGCGAATGGCCGGGTGCCGATAGAGCAGGTTCTCGATTTCCACCACGGGAATGTTCTCGCCGCCGCGAATGATAATGTCCTTGGCGCGTCCGGTGATGCGGATGTAACCGTCGTCGTCCATGTGGGCGAGATCGCCGGTGTCGAACCAACCATCCGGCGTCGCCTGATTGAGTTCAGGGCGCCGGAAGTAACCAATGAACATGCTGATGCCGCGGCACTGCAGATGTCCTTCTACGCCCGTCTCGACCGCCCTGCCGTTGCCGTCGACCACGCGCACCTCGATACCCGGCAGGGCGACGCCGTCGGTGCCGAAGATGCGATCGTCGGGGTCGCCGGGAATAGTCGTGGTCACCGATCCATTCTCGCTCATGCCCCAGGCGGAAATGATACGGGCGTCCAGGCGGCGCGTTGCACGTTGCACGAGGGTGCTGGGGATGGGGGCCCCAGACGATACGAAAGTGCGCAGCGAGGACATGTTGGTGTGCTCCAGCGCTGGCAAATCGGTGAGGTCGGCAAGGAATGGCGTGGACCCCATAGTATAAGTGACGGCCTCGTCCTGGATCAGTAGCGCCGCCTGATCGGCGTTCCAGATGTCCTGCAGCACCAGTTTGGCGCCGAGCATCGGGCCCATCATCAGGCCGTACATGAAGCCGGCCTGATGACCCATGGGTGAGGCCATGAAAATGATGTCGTCGCCGCCGAGCCCCAAGCGTTCCTCATATTTGGTCAGGATGCTAAGCAGCGTATTCGATGTGTGCATCACGCCTTTTGGCTCGCCGGTCGTTCCCGACGTGTACAGGAGTTGAGTGACGTCATTGGGCGAAGGGGCATGGTGTGCGAACAAGGTCGCCAAATCCACCTCGTCCTCCCAGCGGCGATCCAACAAGCGCCGCTCGAAGGACTCTTCGCCGCTGCCACCGATCACCAGCAGATGGGTGAGGCGCGGCAGATCGGCACGGAGGTCGGCGATCAGGGCGGGATAGTCACAGCCACGGAAGAATCGCGGCACCACCATGACTTCGGCTTCGGCGAAGCCGAGCATGTAACGCAATTCCCGCTGTCGGAAGATCGGCATCAAGGGATTGATAATCGCTCCCAGGCGTGCACAAGCGAGGTAGAGAACAACGAACTGCCACCAATTCGGCAATTGGCACGCGACGATGGTGCCATTTTTCACCCCCATCGTTGCGAGTCCGGCGGCGACGCGGCCGACCATGCGTTGCAGCTGCCGATACGACATCGTCGTCGCCGCGCGGTTCATGCTGTTGTAGTCAACGATCGCCACCTTGTCGGGATGGCGGCTTACTGCGTCGTCAAGATAATCGGTCAGCATCCGTTGCGGCCAGTGGGTGCGCGCCCATTCGGCTGGTGTCCAGACGGGAAGAGTTGGTTCAGTCATGGGACGCGGTCTCATTCAGTTGTCGTCCGGCGCGGCAAATGACGCCGCCAATGAAAACCGAAGAACGCCTCCGGCGGATAATTTTGCCGCGACCGACTAGCTAATCGCCGACGCTGACACGCAAATGCATTGTTCAGACTGGTGGCAGCGAGCGACGTGTGGCCGAAGTCTCCCTCATCCCGCCATTGTTAAAATGACCTTGCCTTTGACCAGTCGGTCGCGCAGTTGCCGCATCGCCTCCACCACTTGCTCGACGGGGTAAGCGGTGGAAACCGGGGCGTTGAGCAGTCCTTTGCGATAGAGGTCGAACAGGACTTCATGGCCGCGCCGCATCCACTCCGGATGCCACTCCCGGTAGTCGCTCCAGTGCAGTCCGGTGACGGAGATGTTCTTGAGCAGCAAGTAATTGGCCGGGATTGACGGAATGCTGCCGCCGGCGAAACCGAGCACCACGATGCGGCCGCTCCAGGCCAGGGCGCGCAGGCAACCATTGAAAACATCGCCGCCAACGACTTCGCAAATCACGTCGGCGCCCTTGCCGTCGGTCAGCGCGCGCACGTCGTTTCGTATGCGGTCGCGCAGCCCCGCGCCGGAAAGATCGATCACGTGGTCGGCTCCGGCGGCGCGCGCCACTGCGGCTTTTTCCTGACTGCTCACGCCGGCGATCACCGTAGCGCCTAGAGCGCGGGCAAGCTGAACGCACGCCATCCCGACACCTCCAGCCGCCCCGGTGACGAGGACCGTTTCGCCGAACGTCAACCCGGCCCGCACCACGAGGGCGAAGTAAGCGGTCTGTAGCGTCAAGCCGAAGGCGGCCGCCTCGGTCATCCCCATGCCTTCGGGGAGAACGAAGCAATTGGCGGCCGGGGCCAACAGGCGTTGGCAGTAGGCCCCATGTTCCACCAAGGCCATCACGCGATCGCCGACACGGCAAGTCGTAACGCCGGAACCAGCCGCCGACACCACACCCGCTGCTTCCTTGCCGGGTGTGAACGGCGGCTGCGGAAGAATTTGGTATTTGCCGCCGACGACGAGCAGGTCGGGATAGTTGACCCCGGAGGCGGCGACATCGATCACCACTTGGCCGGGACCGACGACGGGATCTGGCGACTCCTCCACCACCAGCGATTCGATCGGGCCGAAAGACCGAGCGATCACCGCCTTCATCGCCGCTCCTCCCGCTTCGCGCCTTCGCCCTGCGTTATTTGTTCTTTCGACAGGTCGGCGAGCGACTTCCGAGGCCGCCGCGGCTCCAGCGTTCCCGCTTCGCCGCCGATCAGCGAGTGCCAATGCTGCCATCCGGATGGAGTGAGCAGGGCATGCAGCGACAGATTGACTCCCTCTTCGATGTATCCGTCGAGCGTAATGATATCCCTAAAATACCAGTGCTTGAGCGCCCAGCCATGAGCGAAGAGGACGAGGCGAAATGTCAGGAGGTCGGCATTGACCGACCGGAAATATCCGGCCTTCATGCATTCTTTCACTGGTCCGGCGATTAGTTCGTTTGTTTCCAGTTCGAGGGCCTTGACTATTTTCCTTCGCTCCCGACTGAGTGACCTACTTTCCTGATAGCCGACGACCGTGGCACCCACGTTGCTTCCCACCGATTCGCAATAGGCTCTCACTGCCGTGCAGAATCGCTTCAATGGGTCGGTCATTCCTTCGAGCTGTTTTGGTATTTCTTCCTGATATTTTTTGAAGATCGCCATGAATACGAAGAGCAACAGTTCTTCTTTGTCCTTGACGTAGGAATAGATCAGCCCGGGACTGACCCCCGCTGTGTCGGCGATCTCTTTAATCGTTGTGCCATGATAGCCGTTGATTGCGAACCTTTGGACCGCGGCGCGAACCAGTTGTTCGCGCCGCCATTCCACTCGATCAGAATTCTCAGTCTGGTGAGGGTCGGTATCCATCCGTTGTCCTGGGATGACCTTGAGCAGCGCGCCTCAGGCCTGCGTCACGCGCTATAATTGAACATTCATTCAAATTTGACCGCGCTGCCCAATAAAGTCAAGTGAGCCGATAGAAAATTGGGCTTCTGATCCTTTGCGAGTATGCACAAACCAGCGGTGCGATCGGAGACCGATCGAACAGCAGGTGAAAACGGTCTATTGGTACAACCTTGGGTCGGACTTGACTCGGATTAGGCTATCAAATTAGCATTCGAATGAACAGTCATTCGATTTTACGCATGCATTTTTCGAATTGCCAATCAGGCTCAGTGTTTGGCGCATCGCCGTCTCGGCGCCTGGGGCACGGAGAGCCGACGTTCTGTGGGGGCGAAACGGCACATGGCAATTCAGCTGCTGAATGGTCTTGTCTACGGCGCCCTGCTGTTCACGGTCGCGTCCGGGCTCGCCTTGATGTTCGGGCTTCGACGGATCGTGAATTTCGCCCACGGATCGCTCTACATGCTGGGCGCCTATGTCGGGTACAGCGCCAGCACCCTGTTCGGGTTTTGGGGCGGCTTGGTAGCCGCCGGGACTTGTCTGGCATTGGTCGGCCTGCTGCTCGACAGCGTCGTGTTCCGGCCGCTGCAGCGGCGTGACGCTCTTACCACGCTGCTGGTCACCTTTGGTCTTGCGCTCATCGCCGAGGACCTGGTGCTGACGGTGTGGGGCAAAGACACCCTGTCATTTTCCGCTCCTTCCGCGCTGGCGGGCGACTGGTCTTTGTTTGGAACAAGCTTCCCGGCTTACCGCATGGCGATCATCGGCTTCGGCGCCCTCGCGGCGCTCGGGCTTCTGTTGTGGCTCAGACTCTCTCGGGTTGGCTTGTTTGTCCGTGCAGCTAGCCAAGACCCGGTGATATCTGCTGTGCAGGGAATCAACACCGACCGTGTCAGCGCGTTGGTGGTGGCGATCGGCGCTTCGCTTGCCGGCATGAGCGGAGTGGTGGCAGCCCCGCTGTTGTCGTTGGCGCCCAACATGGCGGGCGACATCCTGGTCGACTCTTTCATCGTGGTGGTGGTGGGAGGACTTGGAAGTATGGGTGGTGCGTTCGTCACCGCCATTGTGCTTGGCCAGATCAACGTCCTGGGCGTGGTCTTCATGCCCGAATTGACGTCGCTACTTCCGTTTCTGCTGATGATCGCTGTCCTGGTGTGGAAGCCGGCAGGTCTCGCCGGAGAACGCGTATGAGCGCCATGCGAGTTTTCGGGTGGGCCGGGCTGGCGGTCATCGGCCCGGTGATCGCTTGGCTGACGCCGTCGCTGCTGACCCAGTCGCTGGTCGCCCAAGCGACGTTCCTTGCCATCTTCGCGCTCGGTGTCGGGCTGCTGTTGCGACAGAACGGTACGGTCAGTTTCGGCCACGCCGCATTCTTCGGCTTACCCGGCTACATGCTGGGCGCTCTGCTTCCGCTCAAGCTGATGCCGGTGGAACTATTGATCTGCGCGGCAGTGCTGCTGACGGCCGGCTCGGCCTTCATCATCGGCCTCGTGATCGTGCGCGTGCATGGCATCGCATTCGGCATGCTCACGCTCGCCGTCGGCCAAGCGGTCTATGAGGCGGCAACTCGCATGCGCGGACTGACCGGCGGCAACGACGGCCTCAGCCTGCGGCTGCCCCCGCACCTCTTCGGCTTATCAATCAAAACCTTCCAACAGCCGGCCGGCATGCTGATCGTTTCGTGGCTGGTGATGGTGGCGATGCTCGGGCTGGTTTCCGTCCTCGGCGGCAGCCGACTGGGAATTCTTACCGAGGCCATCCGCGACAACGAGGAAAGGGTACGCTTCCTCGGCTATCGCACGCTGCTGCCGCGTGCGGCGATATTTGCAATGTCGGCTGCGGTGACGGCCGTCGGCGGCGTGCTGTTTGCTCTCTACAACGCCTTCATTTCGCCGGACACCGTCCACTGGACCGCGTCGGGTTCGGCCCTGATCATGGCCATTTTGGGAGGAAGCGGAGCACCCTGGGGACCGGTGGCGGGGGCATTCGTCTACTTTTTCGTGAAGGACTCGCTGAGCAATTACACAACGCATTGGCTGAGCATCATCGGCATGGCGCTGATCGTCACGACGGTGGCCTTCCCCGCTGGCCTGGCTGGTCTCGTTCCTCGGCCGCGTAAGTTGATCGAAAGTCGGCAAGGGGAGGATCCCGTTGCCAGCTCTTGAGGTCAAAAATGTCACGAAGTTCTACGGCGGCTTTGCCGCGCTCAACGGCGTGAACCTTCAGGTCGAGGCCGGCGAGATCCGCGCCCTGATCGGACCCAATGGAGCAGGCAAGTCCACCCTCATCGACGTGATTTCGGGGCGCGCCCGCAAGTGGACCGGTCAAGTTTACTTGTTTGACAGGAACATCAGTCAACTCCGCGCATCGCAGCGGCGGCTGATCGGTCTGTCGCGCTCGTTTCAGCGGACCAGCATTTTTCCCAACCTGACCGTGCGCGCGCAATTGCGCCTGGCTGCCGAGCGGGTGGGTGGCGGCGACAGCAACTCCCTGCTCGAGGAATTCGGCCTCGCGACGCTGGCGAACAGCGCGGCAGGCGCCATCGCCTATGGCGACCAGCGGCGTCTCGATCTCGCCTTGGCCCTCGTCGGACGGCCGTCCGTTTTGTTGCTCGACGAGCCCGCCGCCGGCCTCACTTTCGAGGAGTCGAAGCGTCTGGCCCAGCGTCTGCGCAGCTTGGCGCAGCGCTGGAACGTCACCGTACTGCTTGTGGAGCACGACATGGAAGTGGTCTTCTCGATCGCCGACAAGGTCACCGTCCTGCAATTGGGCGCGGTCCTGGCCGAGGGCTCTCCCGATGAGATTCGCCAAGACCGTTCCGTGATCGAAGCCTATCTGGGATCAGCCGCATGAATGCTTTGTTGGCATTCAACTCGGTTGATGCGGGTTACGGCTACGCTCGCATCCTGCATGGCATCTCCTTCGCCATCGACAAAGGCGATGCCGTCGCCATCCTCGGCCGCAACGGCGTAGGCAAGACGACGATCGTCAACACCTTCCTCGGCATTGCCCGCTTGCTGTCCGGGCGCGTGCATCTGCAGGGCACGAAATACCGAGACATCCGACACTATTCAGCGGCCTGCGCCGGCATTGCCACAGTGATGCAAGGGCGCGGCATTCTACCCAATCTGACGGTACGCGAGAATTTGTTGCTGGGTGCGGCTCCCAAGCGCCCCGGCCCCTGGTCGCTGCGCCGCGTTTATGAGCTCTTTCCAATCCTGGCGGAACGGGCGGAAAGCCCGGGTAACGCGCTGAGCGGCGGGCAGCAGCAAATGCTGGCCATCGGTCGCGCCCTGATGGCCAACCCGGACCTGCTGGTGCTCGACGAGCCGAGCGAAGGCTTGGCTCCAGTCATCGTCGACGACGTTGCCACGGTGCTGCGACGGCTGTCCGACGAAGGCACCGCCATCTTGTTGATTGAGCAAAACCTGAGCCTGGTCGAACGGGTGGTCCGTTCGTACCACGTGCTCTCGAAGGGGCGGGTGGTCGAACAGGGTCTCCTCGCCAATACGACCCTGGCGGAATTGCAAAAGCACATCGTCATCTGAAATGGAGGAACGAACAATGCGCAACGCTTTATTTGTATCGATGGTGGCCATCGCCACTGGCTTGGCGGGGTCGAATGCCGCCCTCGCCAATGATCCTATTCGCATCGGGATACCGACCTCACTCACTGGTCCCTATGTCGAGCTCGGCGCGGAGGTCAAGCGCGGCGCCGAGTTTGCCGCCAAAGAGGTCAACGCCAAGGGCGGCGTCGACGGCCGCAAGGTCGAGTTGGAATACGCCGACACCGAGGGAAATCCGGACGCCGGGCGGCGCGCTGCGGAGAAACTTGTGCGCGGCGGCTATCGGCTGTTGACCGGCACCATCTCGTCGGCGGTCGGACTGGCCATCGGCGGTCAAATGGAGAAATGGGATGCCCTTTACATCTCCTCCATCAACAAAAGCGATCGGTTAACCGGTGAGGCCTGCAACGCGCGAGTCTTTCGCGCCAATCACTCCGATTCGATGGACATGGCGTTAATCGGGCCATGGCTGAAGTCCCGACCGGAACGCGAGTGGGGCGTGATGGCCGCCGACTACAGCTGGGGTCACGATTCGGCCGATGCGTTCATCGCCGCCGCCACAGCGGCCGGCAAGACCATCAAAATCAAGCTCTTCGCGCCTCTCGGCACCAAGGACTACGCGCCTTACATCCAGCAGATCAAAGATGCCGGGGTGCGCGCTTTGTGGGTGGCGGAAGCGGGTCGCGACGCCGTTAATTTTGGCATCCAGGCCAAGCAGTTCAAGCTGTTCAATTCAGTCTTCGCCGTCAGCCAAAGTTTCGCCGTGCCGTCTACCATCAAGGGCATGGGCGATCTGGCCGATGGCGTCTGGGGCATCGTCAACTACACGTCGACCCTGAACACGCCCGGCAACAAAGCCTTCGTTGCGGAGTGGATGAAAGTATATGGCAAGGAGCCGGGAAACTTCGAGGCGGAGACTTATGTGGCGATGAAGGCTTTATTCGCCGCCGTCGCAAAGGCGCACAGCGTCGAACCCGGCGCGGTGGCGAAGGCGCTGTCCGATATTTCGTTCGATGTGCCCTTCTACGGGAAGGTCACCATGCGGACCGCGGATCATCAGTTGATGCTCCCCAACTACATCGGCCGGGTCGCCCGTGTGAACGGCGAACTCAAGCCGGTGATCGAAGTTACCGTGGACGCTGCGCACGCCATCGCGCCGCCTTCGCCCGCTTGTAAGATGTGAAGTCGTGCCGGCTGCGGCTTCTCCGCAGTCGGTTTTTTTCGTTGCGGACCGTGGCCGCGGAACGCCTCGACGTGTTGCCTGCAATGCCGCATACGGCCAGTGGCAAATGCAGAATTTCCGTCCCCGTCAAACGGCGCGGCAAGCCTCCGTGTCGTCCTCTTTGAATCCTTTCGTTACTCGGGTGCTCCCATGATGCTCAACGAACAACAAACCATGATCCGCGACACGGCACGCCAGTTTGCGCGCCAGCAGCTCAAACCCAATTCCGCCGCTTGGGACCGCGGCGGAATTTTTCCGCGCGACGCGCTGGCGGAGATGGGGCGTCTGGGCTTCCTCGGCGTGACCGTGCCGGAGGAGTGGGGTGGTGTGGGAGCTGATACCGTCTCGCTGGCTGCCGCGCTCGAAGAGATCGCCGCCGGCGACGCCGCGTGCGCTACTATCATGAGCGGTCACAATTCGGTTGGCTGCATGCCCATCGCCATGTTCGGCACGTTGGAGCAGAAGGAGCGCTTTTTGCGTCCGATGGCGCAGGGCAAGATGCTATCCGCCTTCTGCCTTACCGAACCGCAGGGTGGGTCCGACGCCGGCGCGATGACGACACGGGCGCGGCAGGACGGTGACCACTACGTCCTGTCGGGGACCAAGCAGTTCATCACGACTGGCAAGCACGCTGACGTTGCTTTGGTCTTCGCCAAGACCAACATCCATGCGGGCAGTCGCGGCATCAGTGGCTTCATCGTGCCCGTAGATTCGCCTGGCTATATCGTCGCTCGGGTCGAGTCGAAGATGGGCCAAAACGCCTCCGATACCTGCCAAATCGTGCTCGAGGATCTGCGGATTCCAGCCTCGTTTCGCCTCGGCGAAGAAGGGCAGGGCTATCGGATTGCGCTCTCCAATCTGGAGGGTGGTCGTGTCGGCATCGCCGCGCAGGCGGTCGGCATTGCGCAAGCCGCGTTCGAGGCGGCCTTCGCCTATGCCCGGGAACGTGTTACCTTTGGCAAGCCGATCATCGAGCATCAGGCGGTCGGTTTCCGCCTCGCCGCCATGGCCACCCGCATCGAGGCGGCCCGACAACTGGTGCTGCACGCCGCCCAACTCCGCGATCGCCGTGAGCCATGCCTTAAGGAAGCCTGCATGGCCAAACTGGTCGCTTCCGAAACGGCGGAATGGGTGTGCTCGGAGGCGATCCAGACGTTCGGCGGCTATGGCTATCTCAGCGATTTTCCGGTCGAGCAGCTCTACCGCGATGCTCGCGTCACCCGCATCTACGAGGGCACCAACGACATCCAACATCTGGTCATCCTGCGCGAGCTGACAAAGCCATGACACTATCAACGGCGCCTTCCAATATCGCCATGCCGCCACTTTCCGGCATTCGGGTGCTTGACTTCAGCACCTTGTTGCCGGGTCCGTTTGCCAGCCTGCTGCTGGCCGAGGCCGGTGCCGAAGTGGTCAAGGTCGAACGGCCGGGCGGCGAGGACATGCGCCGCTACGCCATCCCGTTCGGCGACACCAGCGCCAACTTCGCGTTGCTCAATCGTGGCAAGAGCAGCTTGTGCCTCGACCTCAAAAACGACGCCGACCTCAAGCAACTCGACCCGTATCTCAGAGCCGCCGACGTCCTGATTGAGCAATTCCGTCCCGGGGTGATGGACCGGCTCGGTCTGGGCTATGATGGCCTGCGGCGGATCAATCCGCGGCTGATCTATTGCTCGATCACCGGGTACGGGCAGGAAGGTGCGCGCCGCGACAAAGCGGGGCACGATCTCAACTACATGGCGGAAACGGGGTTGCTTGGCTTGACCTGTGGTCCCGACGGAGCGCCGGGTTTGCCGCAGGTGCTGGCCGGAGATATTGGCGGCGGCGCCTTTCCGGCCGTGATCAACATTCTACTGGCGCTGCGTCGCCGCGATGCCACCAGGGAGGGGTGTCGGCTCGACGTCGCCATGGCGGATAATCTGTTCGCCTTCGCCTATTGGGCGCTGGGCGCCGGTTTTGCCGCAGAGGCCTGGCCGCGGCCCGGTGCAGAACTGGTCAGCGGCGGCTCCCCCCGCTATCAAATCTACCGTACCGCCGACGGCCGTTACCTCGCCGCCGCGCCGCTGGAGGACCGATTCTGGCAAGTTTTCTGCGACGCCCTCGGCCTGCCGGCTGAACAGCGCGACGACGCCTGCGATCCGGCCGGCGTGATCGCGGCGGTGGCAAGGCGCATCGCTTCGGCCACTGCGGAAGAGTGGCAGCGGCGCCTGGTCGGCCTCGACGTCTGCGTCTCGGTAGTAACATCACTGCAGGAGGCGGTCGCCGACCCGTCGTTTGTTGCACGCGGCCTGTTCGCCCGCCGGGTGTCCGATGGCGCGATATCGATTCCGGCCATACCGGTTCCTATTGATCCGGTCTTGCGGCGCGACGCGAGGAGGCTCGGCTATGCTCGGCTTTGCAGCGCGAACGATGCTCCTCCCTGGGTGAATGACAACGAAAAGGTTCAAGGGACGATAAACCTGAACGTCATGGATATACAATAAGTGGTTGAATTATCAGGAAAAGTCACAAAGAGCGACCCCTGGCGGTTTTGTGTGGCGCCGATGATGGAATGGACCGACCGGCATTGCCGGTTCTTCCATCGCCTGCTGACGCGCCGGGCATTGCTTTATACCGAGATGCTGACCACCGGCGCGGTGCTGCACGGCGACCAGGCGCGGCTTCTTCGCTTCGATCCCGCCGAACATCCGCTGGCGCTGCAACTCGGTGGCGCCGAACCGCAGGCGCTTGCCGCCTGCGCCCGCATCGGCGCGGATTTGGGCTTCGACGAAATTAATCTCAATGTCGGCTGCCCCTCCGACCGCGTGCAGGATGGCCGCTTCGGCGCCTGCCTGATGGCGGAGCCCGACTTGGTGGCCGCCTGCGTGGCCGAGATGAAGGCTTCCGTTGCGGTGCCGGTCACGGTGAAGTGCCGCATCGGCATCGACGACCAGGATCCGGAAGACGCGCTCGAGACTTTTGCCCAAGCCATCGAACGAGCCGGTGCTGACGCGCTCATCGTGCATGCCCGCAAGGCCTGGCTCAACGGCCTGTCGCCGAAGGAGAACCGCGAGGTGCCGCCGCTCAATTATGCGCGCGTCTATCGGCTGAAAGCCGCGCACCCGCGCCTCGCCGTCGTTCTCAACGGCGGCATCGGCACTGCCGAGGAGGCGCTGGCGCATCTATCCCACGTCGACGGCGTCATGCTGGGACGCGCCGCTTATCAGGAGCCGTGGCGGCTCCTTGCCGTCGATCCGTTGTTCTTTGGCGAGGCCGCGCGCTTCGCTTCGCCGAAGGAGGCCGCGGCGGCGTTGATCCCGTATATTGAGCGCGAGTTAGATCGAGGCACACAGCTGCACGCCATCATGCGGCATCTGCACGGCCTGTTCCGCGCCGTGCCGGGGGCGCGCGCGTTCCGCCGGCATCTCGCCGGCGCCGCGACCATGCCGAACGCCGGCGCCGCACTTCTCACCGCCGCGCTGGCGCTGGTGGCGGATGGTGTCCTGGACGGGCAACGTATTCGCGAATTGGCGGGAGCCGCGGCGTAGGCCGCCGCTCACGGATAGCCGCGCAGCAACAGCCGGTCGCCGCGCACCTCCCAGCTCTGTAGCCGGTTCAGAAAGCTCATGCCGAGCAGGCTGGTCTTGAGCTGACCGGGCTGCGCGACCAGCGCTTCGACCGAGCGCTCGACCAGACCGCCGATGGCGATGCGGTCGAGCACGACCGGTGCGGCGCGGGTGCGGCCGTTGGCGGTATCGATATTCGCGGTATAGGCGAGCACTTCAAGCGGCAGGCCGGCGGCCTTGGCGTCCTCGCGGGTGAGCACGACGGAGCTCGCGCCGGTGTCGAGCACCATCAACACCCGGGCGCCGTTGATCTCCGCGTGGACGTCGAAGTCGCCGTCAAAAGCGCGTGCCACCTCGACGGTGCGCCCGCGCGTGATCACGTGGCCGGGTAGGAGCTCCGCCATCACCCGGTCGGCGACGTTGCGCAGCTCGAAGCGGTACGCGTAGCCGACGACCAAGATGAGCGCCAGCGCGACCCACATCAGCGTGGCGATGAGCGCTTGCGCGAAGCGCCGGCGGAACATGATCAATGCCGAGCCGCCGAGAAAGACGAGGAGCGCGCCCCAATAAATCAGCGCACCGAAATTACCGCTCGACAGCGGTCCGACCGTTCCTTCGCCGTGGCGGGCGATCAGGATGACAGCGCCGATCAGCAGGCCGCCGAGCAGAAACCACAACAGCCGTTGGGGCACCGATATCATCTCCTCACCGCCGTTATTCGATCTGCACTATGGGAAATAGCAAGCTCAATCTATCGCGCCAGAGAGAGGCGTAGCTTTATGCGCTAAGTGCCGAACAGCGCGCGACGCGCGCGGACTTTATCCTCGGCGGGCGAGGACGCCTCGGCTTGCGGCTGGATCGGCGGCGCCCGGTCGGGGATCGGTGCGAGCGCCGACATCACGCGCTCCGGCGGGAAGGTGACGATCACCTCGGTGCCGATGCGCAGCTTTGATTTAAGCGTGAACGTGCCGCCGTGCAGATCGATCAGATTCTTGGCGATCGGCAACCCAAGCCCGGCACCCTGCTCGGCGGACTTGATCGAGTTCGAGCCCTGGCCAAACGAAGCAAGCACCACCGGGATTTCCTCTTCCGGGATGCCCGGTCCGGTATCCCTGACGCTCATGTATTGCCCCCCGGACGCCGTCCAACCCACTTTCAGCCAGATCTCGCCGCCCTGCGGCGTGAACTTGATGGCGTTGGAGAGGAGGTTGAGGCAGATCTGACGCACCGCCCGCTCGTCGGCCCATATTCGCGGCATATCCGGCTCGAACAGCTCGTGGATGGTGATGCCGCGATTGCCGGCGCGCAGTTTGAGCAGATGGTGGCAATCCTCGACCAGGCGATGAAGCGAGACCGCTTCCTCGTTGAGCTCGTAGCGGCCGGCTTCGATGCGCGACAGATCGAGGATTTCGTTGATCAGGTTCAAGAGATGCACGCCGGAATTGTGAATGTCGGCGGCATAGTCCTTGTACATCGGCACGGCGTGTGGTCCGAAAATCTCGCCCTTCATCACCTCCGAGAAACCGAGGATGGCGTTGAGCGGCGTGCGCAGCTCGTGACTCATCTGGGCGAGGAACCGCGATTTCGCGATGTTGGCGGCTTCCGCGCGGCGGCGCGCCTCGTCCGAAATCGACTTCGACTGTTCGAGTTCGCCGATCAGCGCGTCCTTCTCGGCGCGGGCCTCGAGTGTCGCTAGCGTCGTCGAGTAGAGTCGGTAACCCAACAGCGAAAAGTAACCCTCCGCTGCCAGCGCCATGACGGCAAGAATGTAATCGTGCAGCGTGCCCTTGCAGGCGAAATCCAGCGCGATCGCGATGCTGACCGGTAACGTCATGGCGAGGACCGCGATCGGCAGGCTCGAGGCCAGCATGCTCGATATCGCCACCACCAAGAGCATGACGAACAGCATGAAGGTACCCGACTGCTCGTCGCCGCCGACCGGGTGGATGAGAATGAAGGTCCACGCCATTCCGAAGAACAGATCGAGCAGGATGAAGCGCAGCCGCCAGGAGCGGAGATTGGTCGCGCCCGGCGCTTCATCGAGAAACTGCCGGCAGGCGCGGACGATCACGAGATGAATGATCAGCGCGCCGGCGGTCCAAACCCCAGAAGTGAGCGCTCCGGTCCACAGGCTGGAAAGAAGCCCGATGGTGACCACCAGCAGCAAAATCACCAGCGATCCCGACAGGCGGTTCTGGGCGAATTGGCGCAGCAGTTCGTAGTCGAAGACCGGCCGCGTGCCGCTGGTCGAGGTCAGCCGATCGCGCGCTTCGCGCACATGCCGGGTCGCAAGGCGGCGCTTGGTCGATGGGACGACGCTTGGCGAAGCGGCCTCGCGCGGTTCGCTGGTCGTGCTTGGCATTATGATCCGTGGCCGGCGCTGATTTGGATTCAAAAGTCGCCGAAATTCCTTAAGACCAGGCTTAAGACGTTGCTCGGCCGCGGGTTAAAGCGAAGCAACCGGATACCGAATCCCTCGGCCGCGTGCTGGCAGGCCCGGCCCGCGCGCGATAAGGTCGTACCGTCAACGGGATAGAGAGGGTGATGGGAATGAAGCTCTACGACTTTGGCCAGGCGCTCAATCCGCGGCGGGTACGCATATTCTTGGCCGAGAAGGGGATAAAGGTTCCGACCGAACAGGTCGACATCGGCGGCTTGCAGCACCGCAGCGAAACTTTTGCCGCGATTAATCCGATGCAACGGCTTCCGACCCTTGTCCTCGACGACGGCACCGCGATTGCCGAATCGATGGCGATATGCCGCTACTTCGAGGCGCTTTACCCGGACCCGTCGCTGTTCGGCCGCGGCCCGCTCGATAGCGCGTTGGTCGAGATGTGGAACCGGCGCGCGGAGTTTCACCTGCTCGCTCCGGTCACGACCGTATTCCAGCATTTGCATCCGTATATGAAGCGATTGGTCGATCCGCAGGTGCCGGTCTGGGGGGAGGCCAACAAGCCGCGGATTTTCGAGTTTCTACACTTCCTCGATGGCGAACTCGCCAGCCGGCCCTATGTCGCGGGCGAGCAATTCACGGTTGCCGATATCACCGCGCTGGCGGCGGTTGATTTCATGAAACTGTCCAAGCTCATCATCCCCGACGATCTCGGCAACGTGCGGCGTTGGCACGAGGCGGTTTCGGCCCGCCCGAGCGCCGCGGCATAAATGAGCGTATCGAATTGGTGACGCCGCGTTCCGGGTCATCACTACAACGCACGCTGCCGCTGATGCGGCAACAGAGAGGCTCTCGACCATGGTCACGTCGCGCGAAATCCGTCTGAAATCCCGCCCCGTCGGCATGCCAAGTGCCGAAAATTTCGAGCTGGCCACCGTGTCGGTGCCCAACCCCGCGCCCGGCGAAGTCCAGGTGAAGAATCTCTGGATGACGGTCGATCCCTATATGCGCGGCCGGATGATCGATCGCGCGAGCTATGTTCCGCCCTTTCAACTGGGGGAACCGCTGCAGGGCGGCGCGATCGGGGAAGTTGCCGTTTCCAACGATCCGCGGCTCAAGCGAGGCGATCTCGTCTCGAGCATGTTCGGTTGGCGCGAGGCGTTTAACGCGCCGGTCGCCAACCTGCAGAAGCTGGACACCTTCGGGCTGCCGCCGCAGGCGTTCCTCGGCGTCGCCGGCATGCCCGGCCTGACGGCGTGGGTGGGCCTGTTGAAGATTGCGGCGCTGAAACCGGGCGACGTGGTGTTTGTCTCGGCAACGGCCGGCGCCGTCGGCTCGGTCGTCTGTCAGATCGCCAAGATCAAAGGCCACACGGTCATCGGATCGGCCGGCGGCGCCGAGAAGGCTGCCTTTCTCAAGCAGATCGGCGTCGACCACGTCATCGACTACAAGGCGACCGACAACTTGACCGCGGCCTTGCTGCGGGCCGCCCCCAACGGCATCGATGTGTACTTCGACAATGTCGGGGGCGAGCACCTGGAGGCAGCGCTCACGGCGGCAAACCGGTTTGCCCGCTTCGCGCTGTGCGGAATGATCTCGCAATACAATGTCGCCGGAATGCCCGCCGGGCCGCGCAATATCATGTTTGCCGTCGGCAAGAGCCTCCGGCTCGAGGGCTTCATCGTCTCCAACCACTTCAACCTGTTGCCGGAGTTTCAAAAAGACATGGCGGGATGGATTCGCGACGGAAAGATCACCTGGAGGGAGACCGTCGAACATGGCATCGAGAACGCGCCGGCGGCCTTTCTCAAATTGTTTACCGGTGAGAACTTGGGAAAGATGCTCGTGAAGCTGGCGTGAGCGAGCACGGTTTCGCCAGTGGTGATTAGGGCCCGGCGGCGGTCGCGAAACCTGACGCAATGACCGCCGACGGTAAGGATGACCTGACGCGGCGGTATTCACCGTTGCAGCAGCGCGATCAGGCTCGACGTGTCCCAGCGGCGGCCGCCCATGGCCTGCACTTGCGCGTAGAACTGATCGACCAAAGCGGTGACCGGGAGCCTGGCGCCGTTCCGCCGCGCCTCGGAAAGACAGATGGCGAGATCCTTGCGCATCCAATCGACCGCGAAACCGAAATCGAATTTTCCGGCGACCATGGTCTTGTAACGGTTCTCCATCTGCCAGGATTGCGCGGCGCCCTTGGAGATGGTGGCGATGAGCTTTTCGATATCGAGGCCCGCTTTCATGGCGAAGTGCAGCGCCTCGGCGAGCCCTTCGACGATTCCGGCGATGCAAATCTGGTTCGCCATCTTGGCGAGTTGCCCGGAGCCGGAGGGGCCCATCAGATTGCAGGTGCGCGCATAGGCGGCGATCACTTGTTCGGCCGACGCGAACGGCGCCGAATCGCCGCCGCACATCACCGTCAGCACGCCGTTCTCGGCGCCCGCTTGGCCCCCGGAGACCGGCGCGTCGATGAATGCAAAGCCGCGTTTCTTTGCTTCGGCATGAAGTTCGCGCGCGATCTCGGCCGACGCGGTGGTGTGGTCGACCACGATGGCGCCCGGCCGCACGCCGGCAAACACGCCGTCCTCGCCCAGCATCACCTGACGCAGATCGTTGTCGTTGCCGACGCAGGCCATGACAAAGTCTTGGCCTGCCGCCGCCTGTCGCGGCGTCGGGGCGCTTTTGCCGCCGTGCTGGGAAACCCATTGTTCGGCCTTGGCCGCGGTGCGGTTGAAAACCGTCACCTCGTGGCCGCCCTTGGCCTTGAGATGCCCCGCCATCGGGTAACCCATCACGCCAAGTCCGACAAACGCCACCTTCGCCATCGCGTCCTCCAACGGTCTGAATGCCTTATATCAATGTCCGTCACCCCGAGGTGCGAGCCGGTGGGTCCGGCCCGCAGTGGCCGGCCGATGACAGGCGGCGATTGACCGCAATGCTCCCTGTCCTATCTAGTCGGCATAACGCCGGGAGGGTCAGTATGGCATCGATCAGGGACGAAGTTTTGGCCACGCTTGCCGGCGTGCCGAGCCCCGACGGTAAACCGCTTACCGACATGGGCACCTTGTCGGACATCGTCGTTTCCGACGGCAAGGTGTTCTTTTCCATCACGGTCGATGCCGGCGCGGTGAGGCAATGGGAGCCTGTACGCGAGCGCGCCGAGGCGGCTATTCGCGCGCTGCCGGGCATCAGGTCGGTTCTGGTCGCGCTGACCGGCGAGCGCACGGCCGGCAGTGGCGCGGCTCCGCCACCGCGGCCGCAAATGACCCCGGCCGGCGCGGGAGGTGCCGGCGGCGCGCCGCCCCGCGAGCAAGCGGTGTCGGGAGCTGCGCACGGGCCGGCAGGGCCGGCGGGAATTCCCGGCGTTGGCGCGATCATCGCCGTCGCCTCCGGCAAGGGCGGCGTCGGCAAATCGACGGTGGCGGTCAATCTCGCGCTCGGGCTGCGCGACCTCGGGCTCAAGGTCGGCATCCTCGATGCTGACATTTACGGACCGTCGATGCCGAAACTCCTTGCCATCCGCGAGCGCCCGCAGACCGTCGGCGGCACCCGGTTGAAACCGATCGTCCGCCACGGCATGCCGGTGATGTCGATCGGCTTCCTGGTCGAGGAGGAGACGCCGATGATCTGGCGCGGGCCGATGGTCATGTCGGCGCTGACGCAGATGCTGCGCGAGGTCGAGTGGGGCACGCTCGACGTTATGGTCGTCGACATGCCGCCGGGAACGGGCGACGCGCAACTGACCATGGCGCAACAGGTGCCGCTCAGGGGCGCCGTCATCGTCTCGACGCCGCAGGATCTGGCGCTGATCGACGCGCGGCGCGGCATCGCCATGTTCCGCCGCGTCAATGTGCCGGTGCTCGGCGTCGTCGAGAACATGTCGATGTTCATCTGCCCGCATTGCGGCACGCGCTCGGATATTTTCGGTCATGGCGGCGCGCGGCATGAGGCCGAGCGGCTCGGCGTGCCGTTCCTGGGCGAGGTGCCGCTGGCGATGGACATCCGGGAAAAGTCCGACGCCGGCGCGCCGGTGGTGGCGACCGAACCGGATGGCCCGCACGCCAAAATCTTCCGCGAGATCGCCGCGCGCGTGCGCGACGGCTTTATGGCCGCAAGCCGCCCGGCGCCGAAGATCGTCATCGAGGCGTAGAGTGTTGCAGTAATTAGTTGAAAGACAGTGTCTCACGGCGGTGAAACGCTGGCAGCGTCACCGTTTCGCCATGTATCTCGATAAAATTTTCCGCAAATCTCTGCTGAATCCGAGCGTGAAATGGAAAAACACGACCAGTCCGCGTTGCGCGTGTGCGTACGTTGCGACGATCCGGTTACGGAGGCTAACAATTCGCGGGAACATGTCATTCCTAATTCGATTGGGGGTAGGCTTAAGACCAAGGGTTTCATCTGTGCCAAGTGCAATAACTCCGCCGGAGAGGTGTGGGATTCCGAACTCGCCCGGCAAATAAATCCCCTTTGTCTGTTTTTCGGCATAATCCGAGATCGAGGTCGTTCTCCGCCGCAGGCCTTTGAAACATCTGCCGGAGAAAGAATTCGAATTAGCCACGATGGTAGCCTCGCTTTGGATCGGCCGACTTACAGGGAAGTGGCAAACGATGATGGGATTAGAGTTGAAATTACTGCTCGGACAAAGGATGAAGCACGCAAGATGCTTGCGGGCGTGAAGCGTAAGTATCCGCGGACGGATGTCTCCGGTATCCTCGATAACATTTCGGTCAACACCTCGTATCTAAAGGGAGCTGTGAAACTTGACCTGCAGTTTGGCGGAGAAATAGCTGGACGATCTTTGGTCAAAGCTGCCGTTGCCTTCGCGCATTACAACGGCATTTCGGTAGAAAACTGCAATGTCGCGAGAAGCTATCTACGCCAAATCGGGACGGTCGTTCCGTTTGGGTACTTCTATGAGGACGATCTAGTCCAATCGCGGCCCAAGGGCGTTCCCATTCATTGTGTGGCGATCTCTGGCAACCCGAAGACTGGCATGCTGTTGGGATACGTGGAATATTTTGGCGTAGTACGTGTAGTAGTTTGCCTATCGGACAAATTTGAGGGCAGCCAAATAGATCGCGCTTACGCGATCGACCCGATGAACTCAACCGAACTTAATTTGTCGGTTCGGCTTCCCTTTTCGACGTCTGATATCGAAGCAATTTACAAGTATCAAAAATTTCCGGATGGAGCGCTTCAACGTGTCTTCACGGAAGTGATACCAACTGGACTCAAGAAAAAGTTTGAGACGGAGAAAGATCGTGTCATTCACGACGCGGTTCAATATGCATTCGCAAATTGTGACGCCAAGGAGGGTGAAGTTCTAACACCCGAGCAACTGAAGAAGTTGTCTGGCTTGGTGGTCTAAAAAATGATGCCGTTCATCATGCACAACTTGCGTAGGCGTGCTTGATGAGCCGCAAGCCGTCCGCCGCCGAAGATCGTCATCGAGGCGTAACCGCCGTCCACCTCCCCCTGGAGGGGGGAGGTCGCGACGCGCAGCGTCGCGGGAGGGGGTGAAACGGTCACGCGCCAGTTCGTTTATCACCCCACCCCGCTCGCCTGTGCTCGCTGCGCGCGCTTCGGCGAGCGACCCTCCCCCTCCAGGGGAGGGTGGAGCAGCGGTTCGCAGCACGGGTGCAGGCGAGCGAGGTCGTCTGTCGGGCTCGCCTAACCCTTGTAGTTCTCGGCGAGATACGTCACTGCAGCGTCGCTGAGCACCTTCTTGTCCCGCTCGCCGCGTTGCGCCATCTCGATGATGCATTTGGCGAGGATTTCGCGCGCGCCGCGCTCATAAGCCGGCCGGGCAAAGGTAGAACCGGATTGTTTGATCTTTTCCCAGGCGTCATCGAACGCCGCGCTCAATGTTTCGACCGTTTCCGGGTCGAACGACGCATTGGCGAGCATCGGAACAATGGACATGACGCTACTCGTCGCTCCGGCGGCAGCGCCGGCGCATGCCGCCGGCGGCTGTGGCCTCGTTCGCTGTCGATGATAATCGACGGTACGCTGAATTTGTCACCGTCGCGGTTCGAAATTTTTTTAGCCGATCGCGAGACGGGCAGGGGCCAGGGAACTTCGCGGGATCAACACGTTGCGCAAGCTCGCCTGTCTCCAACCGCAGCGCATGGGCGAGTGCGATCGGCGCAGGGATCGAGCGGTCGGGCCAGGGGGTGGCAAACTCGTTGGCTAATCAATCTCGGTCTCTCTGCGATCGGGTCAATGGATTTATCGCAGAATATATTGTTAAATCAGTATCTTATTAAATTTATGCGAACATATTGCGAACCGAGAACAAATCATGTACATTGCCCCAATCGCCATTGCCAATGCGGGGGCCGGCGGCGTCCGTTGTGGGGTCTCCGAATCCCGGCCATAAGGAGCACGACAACATGAGTGCAGCGCTGCGCGTCGTCGAAGGATCGTCCATGGACAAATCGAAGGCTCTTGACGCCGCGCTCTCGCAGATCGAGCGCAACTTCGGCAAGGGCTCGATCATGCGGCTCGGCAAGAACAACCGGTCGATGGACGTGGACACCGTCTCCACCGGTTCGCTCGGCCTCGATATCGCGCTCGGCATCGGCGGGCTGCCGCGCGGCCGGGTTGTCGAAATCTACGGTCCGGAATCGTCGGGCAAGACCACGCTGGCGCTGCATTGCCTCGCCGAGGCGCAAAAGAGTGGCGGCATCTGCGCCTTCATCGACGCCGAGCATGCGCTCGATCCGATCTATGCGCGAAAGCTCGGCGTCAATGTCGACGACCTTCTGATCTCGCAGCCCGACGCCGGCGAGCAGGCGCTGGAAATCGCCGACACGCTGGTGCGCTCGGGCGCGATCGACGTTCTGGTCATCGATTCGGTCGCGGCCTTGGTGCCGCGCGCCGAGCTCGAAGGCGAGATGGGCGACAGCCAGCCCGGTCTGCAGGCGCGGCTGATGAGCCAGGCGTTGCGCAAGCTCACCGCCTCGATCAACCGCTCCAATACGATGGTGATCTTCATCAACCAGATCCGCATGAAGATCGGCGTCATGTACGGCTCGCCGGAAACCACCACTGGCGGCCACGCGCTGAAATTCTACGCCTCGGTCCGCCTCGATATCCGCCGCATCGGCGCCATCAAGGAGCGCGACGAGGTGGTCGGCAACCAAACGCGCGTCAAGGTGGTCAAGAACAAGCTGGCGCCGCCGTTCAAACAGGTCGAATTCGACATCATGTATGGCGAGGGTGTGTCCAAGACCGGCGAATTGATCGATCTCGGCGTCAAGGCCGGCGTCGTGGAAAAATCCGGCTCGTGG
Organism: uncultured Alphaproteobacteria bacterium; assembly: GCA_963721025.1. Lineage (GTDB taxonomy): Bacteria > Pseudomonadota > Alphaproteobacteria > Rhizobiales > Xanthobacteraceae > BOG-931. The sequence continues at coordinate 224,581 of CAVRHN010000001.1, forward strand.
TTCTCCTACGACAGCCAAAGGATCGGCCAGGGCCGCGAGAACGCCAAAGCCTTCCTCAAGGCCAATCCCGACATCGCCGGAAAAATCGAGGCCGCGATCCGGCAGAACTCCGGTCTCATTGCCGAGAAAATTCTCGCTGGAGAACAAGGCGAGAGCGCCAGTGAGGAGGACGCCGCGGAGCGGTGAAGCGTGCAATCCTGACCCTCTCCCGCCAGGGAGAGGGACGGATCAATGAAGATCCGCTTCGGCGGAGTATTGTTACGAACTCCGGCGCTCCGCCGTCCACGAGCCCGAGCACGAAGCGCCGCGCCAGAAGCCGTGGCCGGTATTGGGGGCGAGACGGCCGGCGCCGACGGCGCTCGTTGTGCCGCTGCTCACCCTGACGATAACGGCGCCAGTTGGGGCGACTTTGCCGGAGACGGTCAGGGCGAGGGCGCCGCCATTGGCGAGAAGGCCGTTGGCGATGCGCATGGGATAGCGGTAGCTCGCGACGCAATCGCCCTTCTTGGTGACGATCGACACGCTCCAGAGGCCGTCATAGCGCGGCACGGCGAAGCTTGGCGTTGCGGCAAGGGCGGCGGACGCGGCGATCAATGCAGCCGCGGTCCACCTGACGTGGTTTCGCAAAAAAATCATGAACGATGCCTCCGAGTTTAGCGCGAGCCGATTTTGGCTCGTAGATGGGTTTGGCACCCGGGAGACGGGCGCTCTGCCGGCGCCCTATCCGGGTATTGCTACCGGGGAAAAGCTAAAAGCGAGTTGATGGCCGTCACAAAATTGCCGGCAACGGCCCGGCCTCATTCGCGGTCGTCATGGGCCTGGAACGGCTCGTCGTAGCCGTGGCGGCTGGAATAGAACAAGAGTGCCATTAGCCCGCAGCCGACAATGAGCGAAAAAACAACGCCAAGAGCCATCGCGAGGTAACCGGTGGCTGGCATCGGCGGTCCTTCGACCGAAATCCAGGCGCCGGCGGCGAACCAGGCCGCGGCCGCCAGAATGGCAAGGAGCGGCACAACGAGAGCAACCGTTCCCAAAATGCTTCGCATCCGCATCGTAGTGAGATAGGTCGGCGTTGCGCGGTTCGCCAGCCGTGGCCGCGGGATCGCGGACCGAGCCGGCGCTGGCGCGCGGCGTCAGCCGCCAGCGCGCAGGAAAACATAATCCGCGGAATAGGGGACGCTGCGCAAACTGCCCGCCTGATCGCAGGCGCCGGCGAGCGCGCCGCCGCTTGTGTTGATCCGCTGAACGGTCGTGACATCGGCGAGCGTTCCGTTGCCGCGCCGGCCGACACGTCGAGCTTGAGCCAGGGAACATCATTCGCGGTCGCGGCGGGCGCGGTAGCGGCCACTTTGCCGGTCACCGCACTGCCGTCGATGTACTCCCAGGTCGGCCCGGCGTAATGGCGCCCGACCGTCTTGTCGCCGAGGACGAGGGTGGCGATCGGCTCGCGGAAAACCCAGCCAAGCTTGCCGTCCTTGCCGGGTTTGCAGTCGTAGATTTGCGCGCCCGCGGCGTGCAAGGTGACGACCGCCGATTGGCCCGGCGCGGCGATTGCGGGCGGCATTTGCGCCGGCGCGCCCTCGGCGGCGAGCGCAAGCACCGCGATCGAAACCGCCAGCAGCCCCCCGATACGGTGTCCGGCCATCGTCTATCCCGCCGTTGCCGCCATCGCCTTCTGCAAATTCTCGCCGACCTTGTCGAGGAAGCCGGTGGTGCTGAGCCATTTTTGGTCCGGACCGATCAGCAGCGCGAGGTCCTTGGTCATGAAGCCGGATTCGACGGTGGCCACCGTGACCTTTTCCAGCGTGGTCGCGAAGCGCGCCAGCTCGGCGTTGTTATCGAGCTTGGCGCGATGCCCGAGCCCGCGCGTCCAAGCATAGATCGAGGCGATGGAATTGGTCGAAGTCTCGCGGCCCTTCTGGTGTTCGCGGTAATGCCGCGTCACCGTGCCGTGGGCGGCCTCGGCTTCGACGATCTTGCCGTCCGGCGAGGTCAGGACCGACGTCATCAGCCCAAGCGAGCCGTAACCCTGCGCCACCGTATCCGACTGCACGTCGCCGTCGTAATTCTTGCACGCCCACACGTAACCGCCCGACCATTTGAGCGCCGCGGCCACCATGTCGTCGATCAGCCGGTGCTCGTAGGTGAGTTTCTTAGCCGCGAATTTATCCTTGAACTCGGCGTCGAAAATCTCCTGAAAAATATCCTTGAAACGCCCGTCGTAGACTTTGATGATTGTGTTCTTGGTCGAGAGATAGAGCGGATAGCCGCGGTCGAACGCGTAGTTCATCGAGGCGCGGGCGAAGTCGCGGATCGAAGCGTCGAGATTGTACATCGCCATGGCGATGCCGCTGCCGGGGAATTCGAACACCTCGCGTTCGATCTTGCTGCCGTCGTCGCCGATGAAGCTGAGATAAAGCTTGCCCTTGCCGGGGACCTTGAAGTCGGTAGCGCGATACTGATCGCCATAGGCGTGACGGCCGATGATGATCGGCTTCGTCCAGCCGGGCACCAGCCGCGGCACGTTCTTGCAGATGATCGGCTCGCGGAAGATGACGCCGCCCAGGATGTTGCGGATGGTGCCGTTCGGCGAACGGTACATCTCATGCAGGTTGAATTCCTTCACCCGCGCCTCGTCCGGCGTGATGGTCGCGCATTTGACCGCGACGCCGACTTTCTTGGTCGCTTCCGCGGCCTCGATCGTGATCTGGTCGCGGGTCTCGTCGCGCTTTTGGATGCCGAGATCGAAATACAACAATTCGATGTCGAGATAGGGATAGATCAGCTTTTCCTTGATGTACTGCCAGATGATCCGGGTCATCTCGTCGCCGTCCATCTCGACGACCGGATTGGTGACTTTGATTTTAGCCATTGCGTTTTCGACCTTTGCATCCCGGGCTGAATGAATGAGGCAGGCGGCGGCGCCAACCAGACGTCCGCAGGGGCGCCGTGGCTATAGCACTCGCCTGCCAGCCGAGAAAGCCGACATTGCGGGATGATGTCTGCCTTTTTCCGCGGCCGTTCGCTATACCGTCCGCGCGGAGCCGCCATGCCCGGAGCAGGAACAGACAAGACCAAGCGATGGATCGAGCGGCCGGCGCCCATAGTGGTGCTGGTCGAGCCGCAGCTCGGCGAGAATATCGGCGCTGCGGCTCGCGCGATGGCCAATTTCGGGCTGTCGCGGCTGCGCCTGGTCGCGCCCCGGCAGGCCTGGCCCAACGCCAAGGCGCGCATCATGGCCGCCGGCGCCGACCGCATTCTCGACGGTGCCGAGCTTTACGACAGCCTCGAAGCCGCCATCGCCGATTGCACGTTCGTCGTCGCTGCGACCGCGCGCGCCCACGACCAGGCCAAGCCTGTCGTCGGCGCCGCGGAGGCCGCCGCCTTGCTGGCGCCGCGTATTGCCACCGGCGAGTTGGCGGCCGTCGTGTTCGGCCGCGAGCGCAACGGGCTTGAGAACGATGAGGTGGCGCTCGCCGACCGCATCCTCACGCTGCCGGTTAATCCGGCCTTCGCCTCGCTTAATCTGGCGCAGGCCGTGGCGATCGTCGCCTACGAATGGTTCAAGCTGGCGAGCGACGCCAAATTACCGTTTGCCATGCCGGAAAAATCGGCGCCGGCGCCGAAAGAGCAACTGCTCGCTTTCTTTGCCTCGCTCGAGCGCGAATTGGAGAAGGTCGAGTTCTTCCGGCCGCCGGATAAGCGCGACACCATGCAGATCAACCTGCGCAACATTTTTACCCGCATGCAGCCGACCCGGCAGGACATGCAGACGCTGCATGGGGTGATCATGGCGATCGCTGAAGGCCGCAAAGGGCCGGCCCGCGGCGGCGTTCTTGACGGCGCAGAAGCGGAGATGCTGCGCGCGCTGCTCGCCGAGCATGGCGGCGGCCGCGTGCCCTCGGAGCGCGGCCCGGTGCGCGGACTGGCGCGGCTTCTCCGCCGCAATCCGACCGAGGCCGAGCGCACGCTGTGGCATGCCCTGGTCAACGACGGCCGCTTCGCCGGCCGCGGTTTCAAGCGTCAGACGCCGATCGGGCCGCATATCTGCGACTTCGTCTCGTTTCCGCTGCGCGTGGTTGTCGATCTCAAGCCGGCCGAGGAGGAAGCCGCCGCGGCAAAAACCCGCGCCGACAGGCGCGCCTGGCTCGCCGCGCGCGGCTATCGTGTGATCGAGATTGTCGCGCGCGAGGCCGAGGCAGACGTCGGGGCGGTGCTCGACCGTTTATCGGCGAGGCTGCAGGAGGCGTCGTCCAGTGCGCAATCCTCAACCGATATCGACAACTTGAAATAATTTCTTACGGCACTGCCAACTTGTCGGCGGTATCGTGTTCCCGCGCTGTCGGAGGATGTTCGCTATGAGGCGTCTCTACCTGTCCGCTGCACTGCTTACCGCGTTCGCGACCGCCGCATCCGCGCAAACGATCGTGGTCAATCCGCGGCCATCGATGGCGCCGGTCGCCGCCGAGCACATCCGCGTAACGGTCGGACTCAATACCTTCGTGCCGGCTCCGGCGGACAACGGCGAACAGGCGGTCAAGGCTCAAGAGGCTGGGCGCCGAATGATCTACCAGCTCGCCGCGCACGAGTGCGCCATGTTGCTCGACGTGCTTGCCAGCGAATGCCGACTCGAATCCCTCAACGTGAATGTCCAGCGGGCGCCCGCCAACCAGTTCGCCGGTCAGCAACGGGCCGAGGGATTCAACCTGAACGGCAATCTCGTATTTCGCATCGTGGCCAAATAATAGGCACCCCAAGGCAGTCGGCCTAGCCACCCTTGAGCACCTTCATCGCCGCGCCGATGCCGGCGCGCAGCAGCGCCAGATCGCTCATCACCGCAAGGAAGCGCATCCCGCGCTTGGCGAGCGCAACCGCGCGTTCGGGCGAATGGCAGTAACCGCCGGCAATCTTTTCGCTGCCCTGCGCGGCGGCGATGATGCGGTCGAGCGCGCGCTCGACATCCGTCGACAGCGGGTCGAGAGTTCTTACCGTCGGACAGCGCGATCGAGAGATCGGAGGGGCCGAGGAACAGCCCGTCGATGCCCGGCATGTCGACGATTGCATCGAGATTGTCGAGCGCGGTGCGGGTCTCGATCATGGCGAGCGTGATGACGTGGTCGTTGGCTTCGCGCAGATAGACCGATTGATCGGGCAACCCGGCCAGCGTGGTCGCGCGGTGCGGCCCCCAGCTGCGTTCGCCGATGGGCGGGTATTTGGCGGCTGCGGCGAAAGCGCGCGCGTCGGCGGCGGTGTTGATCATCGGCGCGATGATACCTTCGGCGCCGAAGTCGAGTACGCGCGAGACCATCGCGAAATCGCCGACCGGCACACGCACGACCGGGGCGGCGCCGCCCTGGCGCACGGCGGCGACGCCGGTCAAGAGCGCGCTCATGTCCCACAGTCCGTGTTGCGCCTCAAGCGTTACCGTCGCAAACCCTTCGCGGCCGAGAGTCTCAGCGACGATCGGATAGGGCAGGCCGCACCAGCCGCTGAACACGGTTTCTCCGGCGCGCAGGCGGCGAGCGAGGGTGAACGCTGGGATGGCCATCGTGCTGGCTCTATACCGATCGCCGCATGACGCTCGCTACAGCGGGAGGAACGGCGCTACTTGCCCGCTTTGATGTCCGTGATCGCCTTTTCCATCAGCTCGGTCATGGCGCGATTGATCTGGTGATCGGACTGGACGACGCCCTCGGCGTCGAAATCCTGGCGAATTTTGCGCAAGACGTCGTGCGCACCCACCGCTTCGATATCGCCCATGACCACGGACTTCGCATAGCTCTCCGCCTCGGCGCCAGTGAGCCCGAGTTTTTCCGCGGCCCACAGGCCGACGAGCTTGTTGCGGCGCGCGGTGGCCTTGAACCTGAGTTCCTCATCATGCGCGAATTGCTGCTCGAAACCTTCCTCGCGCTTATCGAACGTGGTCATTGCCCTTTGTCCTGGTGTCGTGTGGAACTGCGCCAATCGCCTGCCGCCTTGCATATCGAGGGTGCCCCGTCAAGGCAACATTGATCGAGAGCAACATCGCCTTGCGGCGGAGGCCGCGGCGGTCTATGCCGATTGTACTCCGCGTCGCGTTCGGCTAGCCTCGAAGTCGCGGAGGGGCCAGCGTTTGAGTTGCACGCCCATTGCCGCCGCCGCGGACCTCGACCCTAGAACTGGAGCCACGGCATTCCATGGATTTCACCAAGCCACGGTACACTCCGATGAGCCGCCGTCGCCGCATCTACGAAGGCAAGGCGAAGGTCCTCTATGAAGGACCCGAGCCGGGAACCCTGATCCAGCACTTCAAGGACGACGCGACCGCCTTCAATGCCAAAAAGCATCAGGTGATCGAGGGCAAGGGCGTCCTCAACAACCGGATTTCCGAATACGTCTTCCAGCATTTGAATGACATCGGAGTGCCGACTCACTTCATCCGCCGCCTCAACATGCGCGAGCAGCTCATTCGCGAGGTCGAGATCATTCCGCTCGAAGTCGTGGTGCGCAACGTCGCCGCCGGTTCGCTGTCGCAGCGGCTCGGCCTCGAGGAGGGCACGCAACTGCCGCGCTCGATCATCGAGTTCTATTACAAGAATGATCAGCTTAACGACCCGATGGTATCGGAGGAGCACATCACCGCCTTCGGCTGGGCGACGCCGCAGGAGATCGACGATATCATGTCGCTGGCGATTCGCGTCAACGACTTCCTCTCCGGGCTTTTCCTCGGTGTCGGCATCCGCCTGGTCGATTTCAAGATGGAGACAGGCCGGTTGTGGGAAAACGACATGATGCGGATCGTGGTCGCCGACGAAATTTCTCCGGACTCCTGCCGGCTGTGGGACATGAAGTCGAACGAGAAGCTCGATAAGGACCGCTTCCGCCGCGATCTCGGCGGGCTCGTCGAGGCCTATACCGAGGTCGCTAAGCGACTAGGCATCCTCAGCGAAGGCGAGCGGCCGCAGGGCACTGGTCCGATCCTCGTCAAGAGCTGAATACTCTAACGACATAGCAAAATCGATCACCCCTCCCCGCCGGGGAGGGGCGAATGGTATGCTGGCCAGCTCTGTTGCGGTCGTGGCGATTCCTACCTATTGAAGAGGCGAGGCTAGAGCCATCCGCCATGAAGGCCCGTGTTACCGTCACTTTGAAATCCGGCATCCTCGACCCGCAGGGCAAGGCCATCGAAGGGGCGCTGCGATCGCTCGGCGTCAGCGGCGTCGCCAGCGTGCGTCAGGGTAAGGTCTTCGACATCGAGATCGAAGGCGCGGACCGCGCCAAGGCGGAGGCGGCACTCAAGAACGCGGCGGAAAAGCTCCTCGCTAATACCGTGATCGAGAATTACCGGGTCGAGGTGACCGGATGATCACGGTCGGATGGGGATCGCGATGAAATCGGCGGTGCTCGTCTTTCCCGGCATCAATCGCGAGCGCGACATGGCGCGCGCGCTGCGGCTGATCTCCGGCCGGCAGCCTGAGATGGTCTGGCACGCCGATCGCGAACTGCCACCCGGCATCGATCTCGTCGTCATTCCCGGCGGCTTCTCCTACGGCGATTATCTGCGCTGCGGGGCGATCGCGGCGCGCGCGCCGATCATGAATGCGGTGCGGGCTTTCGCCGCCAAGGGTGGCCTGGTGCTCGGGATCTGCAACGGCTTTCAGATCGTCTGCGAGGCCGGGCTGTTGCCCGGCGTGCTGATGCGCAACGCGCAACTTCGCTTCATCTGCCGCGACGTGTTTTTGCGCGTTGAGCGCTCGGATACGCCGTTCACGCGCGGCTACAACGCCGGCCAGGTGATCCGCGTGCCGGTGGCGCACGGCGAGGGCAACTACATCGCCGACGGCGACACCATCGCGCGGCTCGAAGGCGAGGGCAGGGTGATTTTCCGCTATTCGTCGCCGGACGGCATGATCGATCCGAACTGGAACCATAACGGCGCGATGAACGCCATCGCCGGCATCATCAACGAGCGCGGCAACGTGCTCGGCTTGATGCCGCATCCGGAGAACCACGTCGAAGCCTCCATGGGCCGCACCGACGGGCGCGGCTTGTTTGCCGGGCTTGTGGATCACTTCAAGCTGGCGGCGTGACATCCCTCTCCCCATGTGGGAGAGGGTGGCGAGTTCTCCCGCAGGGGGAGAGGGAAGCCACCAGAACGCTTCACGTGCGGTCCAACGAGCCACCCATTACCCCTGAATTGATTGCCCAGCACGGCCTCAAGCCGGACGAGTACGAGCGCCTCGTCAAGCTGATCGGCCGCGCGCCGACGTTCACCGAGCTCTGCATCTTCTCGGCGATGTGGAACGAGCACTGCTCGTACAAATCCTCGAAGATCCATCTGCGCACGCTGCCGACCAAGGCGCCCTGGGTGATCCAGGGGCCGGGCGAGAACGCCGGCGTCATCGACATCGGTGACGGGCTTGCGGTGGTGTTCAAGATGGAGAGCCACAATCATCCGAGCTACATCGAGCCTTACCAGGGCGCGACCACGGGTGTCGGCGGCATTCTGCGCGACGTCTTCACCATGGGGGCGCGGCCGATCGCCTGCCTCAACGCGCTCTCCTTCGGTGACCCGAAAAACCCGAAGACTCGCCACCTCGTCTCCGGCGTGGTCGCCGGCATCGGCGGCTATGGCAATTCGTTCGGCGTGCCGACGGTGGGCGGCGAGGTTCGCTTTCACCGCCGCTATGACGGCAATTGCCTGGTCAATGCCATGGCCGTCGGCATCGCGGACAAGGACAAGATTTTCTATTCGGCGGCGTCCGGCGTCGGTATGCCGATCGTCTATCTCGGCTCGAAAACCGGACGCGACGGCATCCACGGCGCCACCATGGCCTCGGCCGAATTCGGCGCCGACGCCGAGGAGAAGCGCCCAACCGTGCAGGTCGGCGATCCGTTCTCGGAGAAGCTTCTGCTCGAAGCCTGCCTCGAAATCATGGCCAAGGGCTGTGTCATCGCCATCCAGGATATGGGCGCGGCCGGGTTGACCTGCTCGGCGGTCGAGATGGGCGCCAAGGGCGATCTCGGCGTCACGCTCGATCTCGACAAGGTGCCATGCCGGGAGCCTGGCATGAGCGCCTACGAGATGATGCTGTCGGAGAGCCAGGAGCGCATGCTCATGGTGCTCAAACCCGACAAGGAGCAGGAGGCCGAAGCGATCTTTCGCAAATGGGGCCTCGACTTCGCGGTGGTCGGCGAGACCACGCCGACCAGGCGCTTCCTGGTTCGCCATGGCGGCGCCGTCATGGCCGACCTGCCGATCAAGGAGCTCGGCGACGAGGCGCCGGTCTACGATCGGCCCTTCACCGAAAGCGCAAAATTACCCGTCATCGATGCCGCTTCGGTCAAGCCGCCGATGGGAATTGCCGATGCGTTGGAAAAGCTCATCGGCTCGCCGGACCTCTGCTCCAAGCGCTGGGTTTTCGAACAATACGACCACGTCATCCTCGGCAACACGGTGCAGCGGCCGGGCGGCGATGCCGCCGTGGTGCGCGTCAACGAAGGGCCAAAGGCGCTGGCGCTGACCTCCGACGTCACGCCGCGCTATTGCGAGGCCGATCCATTCGAAGGCGGCAAGCAGGCGGTGGGGGAAGCCTGGCGCAATCTCTGCGCCGTCGGCGCGCGCCCGCTGGCGCTGACCGACAACCTTAATTTCGGCAATCCGGAGCGGCCCGAGATCATGGGGCAACTGGTCGGCTGCATCCGCGGCATCGGCGCGGCGTCGCGCGCGCTCGATTTCCCGATCGTCTCCGGCAACGTGTCGCTCTATAACGAAACGAAATTCCAAGGGGAAAATTTGGGCCGCGCGATCCTGCCGACCCCGACGATCGGCGGCGTGGGTCTGCTCGACGACTTCACCAGGTCGATGACGCTCGCGTTCAAGACCGCGGGCGAGTCCATTCTCCTAATCGGCCAAACGCGAGGCTGGCTCGGCCAATCGGTTTTCTTGCGCGACATCTGCGGCCGGGAGGAGGGCGCCCCGCCGCCGGTCGATCTTGCCGCCGAACGCCGACACGGCGAATTCGTCCGCGCGTTGATCCGCGATGGCCTCGTGACGGCGGCGCATGACCTTTCCGACGGCGGGCTTCTGGTGGCGCTGGCCGAAATGGCGATAGCCTCGCGCATCGGCGCCGTGCTGGAAGCCCCACCCGGCGTGCCCCCCCACGCCTTCTGGTTCGGGGAGGATCAGGCCCGCTATGTGGTCACGGCGCAGGATGCCGAGGCCGTGGTGCAGTTGGCAACGGTGGCCGGCGTGCCGTTGCTTCGGCTCGGCGCGACCGGGGGTCGGGCCCTTGTGATTGCGGACGAGCGCCCGCTTCGCGTCGGCGACCTTGTGTCACGTTTCGAGGATTGGCTGCCGGCCTATATGGCGGCCTCGCCGGTCTGAACCCTCCCGCGCCGCACACGGCCGCACACGCTTTTGCCAGAATGCGGTGGGAAAGCGGACGGATGCAAGCGCTGCGGGGACGGCGGGCTTCCCCACGGCGACGCGATCTGATAAGCGACCAAAATGCGCGTAGCGAAAGGGTTTTAGAGGCGCGCCATGGCGATGGCTGCCAGTGATATCGAGCGGTTGATCCGGGCCAGCATTCCGGACGCCAAGGTGACGATCCGCGATCTCGCCGGCGACGGCGACCATTACGCGGCCACCGTCATTGCCGAGTCCTTTCGCGGCAAGTCGCGCGTGCAGCAGCACCAGATCGTCTACGAGGCGCTGAAGGACGAGATGGGCGGCAAGTTGCACGCGCTGGCGCTGCAGACCGGCGCCCCCGAGCGCTGAGCCGCCAAGGTTGGTTCCCCGCGCCGACCCCTATCTCCGACCCGGCCGTCGGTGGAACTCGATCCTCCTACCCCCGGTGCGGTCGTGCCGCATTCACTGCCGACGAAATTTTGATCGTCTGGGCTGAACAGGGCATGGGCTTTGCGCCGGTTTTCCGCTACATATATTGAACCACGGGTGATATTCATTCGGCGCGGGAGGGAGCGACCCGCGGCGCCAACAAGGGAAACGGCGATGTCTATCGAGCAGTTCATTGATAATGAGGTGAAGTCCAACGACGTCGTTCTGTTCATGAAAGGCACGCCGCAATTTCCGATGTGCGGATTCTCCGGCCAGATCGTGCAGATTCTCGACTACCTCGGCGTGCCGTATAAAGGGCTCAACGTCCTCGAGAACGAAGATCTGCGCGGCGGCATCAAAACCTATTCCAATTGGCCGACGATCCCCCAGCTCTACGTCAAAGGCGAATTCGTCGGCGGCTGCGATATCGTGCGCGAGATGTTCCAGGCCGGCGAGCTGCAATCGCTCTTCAAGGAAAAGGGCGTCCCGCTCAAGGAGAGCGCGCCCGCCTCTTGAAGGGCGGACCCCCCGCCTAGGGGCGTCAGCCGGTGCAGCCGTCGCGTCAGCGCGAATAGTATTCCACGACCAGGTGCGGCTCCATCACCACCGGGTAGGGCACGTCGCCGAGCGTCGGCACGCGGGAAAGCTTGGCCGTCATTTTAGTGTGGTCGACGTCGATGTAGTCCGGCACGTCGCGTTCGCCGAGCGCCGTTGATTCGAGCACCAGTGCGAGCTGTTTCGACTTCTCCTTGACCTCGATGAGGTCGCCGACCTTGACGCGGAAGCTCGGGATGGTCACGCGCCGGCCGTTGACCTTGATGTGGCCGTGATTGACGAATTGACGCGCGGCGAACACGGTCGGCACGAATTTCGCCCGGTAGATTATCGTGTCGAGCCGGCGTTCCAGGAGCCCGATCATGTGGGCGCCGGTATCGCCTTTGAGCCGTCGCGCCTCGTCGTAGATGCCGTGGAAGTGCCGCTCCGACATGTTGGCGTAATAGCCCTTGAGCTTCTGCTTGGCGCGCAATTGCACGCCGTAATCGGACAGCTTGCCTTTGCGCCGCTGGCCGTGCTGGCCGGGGCCGTATTCGCGCTTGTTGATCGGTGACTTCGGGCGGCCCCAGATGTTCTGGCCGAGCCGGCGGTCGATCTTGTACTTCGCCTCGTGGCGCTTGGTCATTCGCGTCCTTACAATGTGCGTTGCGGCTCGATCTCATCCGAAAAGCGGTAGCCGTTTTTCGGGATCATGCCGTGCTGGCTGAGGATCGCGCCCTCCTCTGTCCCGGGCTTTTGCCGGAACCGACAGGTTTGTTGCCGAAGCGCCGGCGCAAACCACGGGTCGCGAAACACCGCGCGGGCCCGCCCGGGCCCGCGCCGCGCGCGGTTTCTAGGGGGAAACCCGCGCAGTGTCAAACCGCCGCTCTGACGATCAGCTGGTCGCGGCCGGTTCGTCCGAACGGATGCCGAAGCGCGCCAGGGCCGCCGCCGGCGGACGGCCGGACGTGAAAATGGCGCGGGTGGTGCCGGCGCGCCCGGCCGATTCGGGGCCGAGCAGATCGCCGACACGCCGGGCAATCGCCGGCGCCGGATCGATAAAGTTAACCGGCCACGGCGCCAGCCGCCGCAAGCGGTCGATCAGCAGCGGATAGTGGGTGCAGGCAAGCACGACAGTATCGGTGCGCGCGCCGTCGTCGCGGAAGCAGGGCGCAATCTCCGCATACAGCGCCGCGTCGCTGACCGGTGCGCCGGCGAGCTCCGCCTCGGCATAGCCGGCAAGCTTTTTCGCGCCGACGAGCGTGATTTGGCAATCCTGCGCATAATCGCGGATCAAGCCACGGGTATATTCTCGCGCGACTGTTGCCTCGGTGCCGAGCACAGAAACGCGCTTGGTGATCGAATTCGAGCAAGCCGGTTTGATCGCCGGCACGGTGCCGACGAAGGGAAGCGAAAATTGCCGGCGCAAGTCGGGCAGCACGATGGTCGAGGCGGTATTGCAGGCGATGACGACGAGGTCGGGCCGGTGCGCCGCTATCAATTCGCCGATCAGCGCGACGACACGGGTGACCAGCGCCGGCTCCGCCATCGCCCCGTAGGGGAAGGCCGCATCGTCGGCGACATAGATGAAATCGGCATGCGGGCGCGCCGCCGCGATCTCCCGATAGACCGTGAGGCCGCCGAGGCCGGAATCGAACACAAGGATGGTTTCTCGCTTGTCCATCGGGCCAAGAGAAAACACGACGAATTGGGTGCCTGCAATCACCCCCGTCATGGCGGTGGCGCCGGGCAGCGGCTCACGCGCGGCCGAAGACACGCTGGAAAATCGCGTCGACCTGCGCGAAATGAAAATCGAGGTCGAAGCTGGCGGCAAGCTCGGCGTCGCTCAGATGCTCGCGGACCTCGGCGTCGGATTTCAGCAACGCTAGGAAATCGCCTTCGCCGCGCCAAGCCTTCATGGCGTTCCGCTGCACTATGGCATAGGCGTCCTCGCGCAGAACCCCCTTTTGCGTCAACGCCAGCAGAACGCGCTGCGAATGAACGAGGCCACCCAGGCGATCGAGATTTTTCCGCATGTTGTCGGGATAGACGATCAGCTTGTCGACGATCCCCGCAAGGCGGCCGAGTGCAAAATCAAGTGTGACCGTGGCGTCGGGTCCGATCATGCGCTCGACCGAGGAATGCGAAATGTCGCGTTCGTGCCAAAGCGCGATGTTCTCGAGCGCCGGCGTCACATAGGCGCGCACCATGCGCGCGAGCCCGACCAGGTTCTCCGACAGCACCGGATTGCGCTTATGCGGCATGGCGGAGGAGCCTTTCTGGCCCGCGGAGAAATACTCCTCCACTTCCAGGACTTCGGTGCGCTGCAAATGGCGGATCTCGGTCGCCAGCCGTTCGACCGAGCCCGCGACCACGCCGAGGGTGGCGAAATACATGGCGTGGCGGTCGCGCGGAATGACCTGGGTCGAGATCGGTTCGACCCGCAGCCCCATCTGCTTCGCCACATAGGCCTCCACCCGCGGATCGACCTGCGCGAAGGTGCCGACCGCGCCGGAAATCGCACAGGTCGCGACTTCTTGGCGCGCCGCCGTGAGGCGTTCTTTGGCGCGGGCGAACTCGGCATAGGCGTAGGCGAGCTTGAGCCCGAAGGTGGTGGGCTCGGCGTGAATGCCGTGCGAACGGCCGATGGTCGGGGTCAACTTGTGCTCGCGGGCGCGACGCTCGAGTGCGGCGTTGAGCTCGTCGACGTCGGCGATGAGCAAGTCGGCGGCGCGCACCAGCTGGACGTTGAGGCAGGTGTCGAGCACGTCGGATGACGTCATTCCCTGATGCACGAAACGCGCTTCCGGGCCGACGATTTCTGTCAAATGGGTGAGGAAGGCAACGACATCGTGCTTGACCTCGCGTTCGATTTTGTCGATGCGCGCGATATCGAACGTGGCGTCCTTCCCCTTGGCCCAGATTTTTGCCGCCGCCGCCTTGGGGATGATGCCAAGCTCGGCCATGGCGTCGGCAGCATGCGCCTCGATCTCGAACCAGATGCGCAGGCGCGTCTGCGGCGACCAGATTGCTGCCATTTCGGGCCTGGTATAACGGGGGATCATCGTCACCTCGCCGGCAAGCCTGGGCTGTAGCAGATCGGACGATGCTCAACAATTGTGCTCGGCTGTGCGATGCTGACGAATCGGAAGCAAATCACCGGGGATAGCCATGAAATTGCTTCAGATCGTGCCTCGCGACGGTGCGCGCCTTTATGGCGCAATGATCAAGAAGCAGGCCGAGATCCGCAAAAGCGGGCGCGGCACCTTTTCCCGGGCCGGCGCCAGGAAGCGAAACGCCGCCCGCTGGACGCACGTCCGCTATAAAGGCTCGATCAACCTCGAGCCCGGACTGTCCGACGCGGTGGAGGTCGCGATCAAGTCGCCCGAACGGGGCGACGAGGCGCGGCTCTTGTCATCGTTTCTCGGCTGGCTCGACCGGCATTTCGGCGAGCAATTGTCGGCCGTCAATATTCAATATCAGCACGCTTCCGGCCGCGGCCGGCGCTAAGACCGTATGCTCGCTCAGGCTGCGGCTGGTCACGCCGCGAGGCGGGCGCGATCGTGCGGCTGCCGCAAGTCGACCGGCGTTCCCTTGGGGATGATGCCGGTCGGATTGATCCGGGCGATCGAATAATAGGTGATCACGTAATAGCGCGGCTTGACCGTCTCGGCGATGCCCGGCACCTGATAGAGCTCGCGCATGTAGTTCGACAAATTCGGATAATCGGCGATCCGGTTGCGATTGCATTTGAACAACGAGAAATAGGCGACGTCGAAACGGACGAGCGTCGGGAACAAACGCCAATCGGCTTCGGTGATCTGATGGCCGACCAGATACCGCTGGCGGCCCAGCCGCGCCTCGATGTCGTCGAGCGCGGCGAACAGCGCGTCGTAGGCTTCCTCATAGGCGGTCTGCGAGCGGGCAAAGCCGCAGCGATACACGCCGTTATTGACGTTGGCGTAGATCGTTTCGTTGATACGGTCGATCTCGCCGCGCAATGCTTCTGGATAATAATCGGTCGGATCGGCTCCGACCGCGGCAAACTCGCTGTTGAGCATGCGGATGATTTCGGACGATTCGTTGTTGACCACCCGCTTGGTCTTCTTGTCCCACAAGGCCGGCACCGTCACTTTGCCGGTATAGTGCGGATCGCTCGCCGTATAGGCTTCATGGAGATAGTGAAAGCCGTTGACGCGATCCGGCGTGCAGTCGGGAAAGGCGGGATTGTCCTCATAGGTCCAGCCTTGCACGGGAAGCCTGGGAATGGCGTAGGCGACGCTGACGGCGCTTCGTAGTTTCTTCAGCGCCAGAAAAATCAGCGTGCGGTGCGCCCACGGGCAGCCGTAGGCGACATAGAGGTGATAACGGCCGGCTTCGGCCTTGAAGCCTGATGAGCCGTCCGCGGTGATGCGGTCGCGGAAGATGCTGTCGACCCGCTGGAAATTGCCGGCTTTGCCGGTCTCCGCCGCCGGGTCCTGGTCATGCCACGCGCCGTCGAGGAGCATGCCCATCAGGCGGCCTCGCCGCGCGCCAGCGCTGCCGCCTGGCGGATCGCCGCGATATTGGCGCGGTACGACTCCACCGTGCGGTCCTTGAACACCGCGGAGCCGGCGACCAGGACATTGGCGCCGGCGCCCGCCACTTCGGGGGCGACCTCGGGCGTGATGCCGCCGTCGATCTCGATGTCGATCGGGCGCCCCGCCGCCAGCGCGCGCAGCTTGCGCAACTTGTCGACGGCGCCGGGGATGAATTTCTGCCCGCCGAAGCCGGGATTGACCGACATGACGAGGATGAGGTCGACGAGGTCGATGACCGGCTCGACGCTCTCCACCGGCGTGCCCGGATTCATGGTTACGCCCGCCTTCTTGCCGAGCGCGCGGATCGCCTGCAGCGAGCGATGGATGTGCGGGCCGGCCTCGACATGCACGGTAATGATATCGGCGCCGGCTTTGGCGAAGGCTTCGAGATAAGGATCGCACGGCGCGATCATCAGATGGACGTCGAGCACCTTTCTGGTGTGGGCGCGCAGCGCCTTGACCAAATCCGGCCCGATGGAAATGTTGGGCACGAAATGGCCGTCCATCACGTCGACGTGGATCCAGTCGGCGCCAGCGGCATCCACCGCGCGCACCTCCTCGCCCAGCTTCGCGAAATCGGCGGCGAGGATCGACGGGGCGATAATGAGCGGGCGATGCACCGGGCTCTCCGACAGTTGCGGTTCGCCTAACACGCCAAGCTTGGACGGGCAACGCGACAGGCCTTGTGGCCTGGCGTGCGCGTGCGCATACGATAGGCTGCAAGTGCAGCGGAGGTATCGTGGCCCGTACCGATGTCATCGTGCTCGGCGCCGGCATCGTCGGCACCTCGATCGCCGTTCATCTCGCTAGACGCGGCTTGTCGGTGGCGCTGATCGACCGGTCCGGACCGGGCGAGGGCACTTCCTACGGCAATTCCGTCATCATCGAGGGCAATACCGTCTTTCCGCCGGCGTTCCCCTCGGATTGGAGCTCGCTGCTCGGCATCGCGCTCAAACGCTCGCCGCAGGTCAACTATCACCTTTCGCACCTGCTGCGAATCCTGCCATGGCTGGCAGCCTTCCGCTCGGCTTCGCTGCCCTCGCGCCTGATCGAGACGGCGCAATTGATGCGGCCGCTGTTTGCCCGCGCGGTCGCCGAGCACGACGTTCTTGTCGCCGAGGCCGATGCTGGGCGTTATCTCAGCCGCCGCGGCTGGCTCAAGCTCTACCGCACCGATGGCGCGTTCTCTGCGCTGGCCCCGGAGCTTGAGCTTGCCGCGCGCTTAGGCATCAATAACGTCGCAGTCGATCGCGATGGGGCGCGCGCGCTCGAGCCGGCGCTGGCGCCGGTTTTCCGCCACGCCGTGCATTGGACCGGCGCGGTGAGCGTGACCGATCCGCTGGCGCTGACGCGCGCCTACGCCGCGCGCTTCGCCGCCTTGGGTGGGCTGATGTTTACCGGCGACGCCCGTACCCTTCATCGCGCCCGTCCTTATTGGCGGCCTGGAAACCGCAGCCGGGCCGCTCGATGCGGGCGACGTGGTGATCGCGCTCGGTCCGTGGGCGCCGGATGTGCTCAGCCCCCTCGGCATCAAGCTGCCGCTCGCCGTCAAGCGCGGCTATCACCGGCATTTTCGGCCGCCGGGCAATGCCACGCTCGGGCGCCCCGTCCTTGATGCCGAGAACGGCTACGTGCTGGCGCCCATGGAGCAGGGCATCCGCGTGACCACGGGTGTCGAGTTCGCCGCCCGCGATGCGGCCCCGACGCCGGTGCAGTTCGATCGCCTGCTGCCGGAAGCGCGCGAATTATTCGCACTGGGCGAACCGATCGAGACGCAGCCATGGTTGGGCGCACGCCCGTGTTTTCCCGATTCCCGACCGGTGATCGCGCGCGCGCCGCGGCAACGCGGCATGTGGCTTGCCTTTGGCCACGCCCATTGGGGTTTGACGCTCGGTCCGGTAACCGGCCGGCTTGTCGCCGAGATGATGACCGGCGCGACGCCGTTCTGCGATCCGAAACCGTACGGGACGGACCGGTTTGCCGACTGACGCGACCTTATTGCCCGATGGTGCGAACAACGCTCGCTTCGGGCCGGGTGTTGTTGGACGACAGCTTGTCGTGCTGGGCGACCATCTCGTCGTATTTGGGGATTGTCGTGACCGGTTGCTTCGGCACCATGTGGACGATCTTGTAGCCGCCAGCCTTGAGCTGCCGCAGCAGTTCCGGCAACGCCTCCGCCGTGGCATGCTTGAAGTCGTGCATCAGAATGATGCCCTTGCCGCGTTTCTCCAGCTTAACTCATGACCGACTTGATCACCTGCTCCGGCTTGTGAAACTTGAAGTCGCGGGTGTCGATATCGGTCGAGAACGTCGCGATATTGCGCTCGCCGAGATAGGCGAGAAGTTGCGGTGTATGCTGCAGGTCGGGGAAGCGGAAGAACGGCGCGATCGGCGCGTTGGCGGCCATGTGCACGGCGCTGACGCCCATCTCGATTTCCTGCTTGGCCAGATCGAGGTCCTTCGCGTAGGGATTTCTAGCGAGATCCTTGTGCGACCAGGTGTGGCTACCAACCGTCATCCCGGCTTCAATCACCTGCTTGGTGATTTCGGGATGCCAGGTGGCGTGCTCGCCGATTTCGAAAAACGTGGCCTTCAAACACTCATCGGCTAATGCCTTGAGGACGGCAGGCGTGTTCTCCGGCCATGGGCCATCGTCGAAGGTCAGCACCACCTCCTTATCGCGGAGGAAATCGTATTGTTTGAAATGCTGGAAGCCGAATGCGGGCCCGCCCGTCGTGTCGATCTCGACGATGCGCGACAGGCCCATGCCGCCCCGTTTATCGCAAGCGGGGATGCTGCTGGTCGCGACGCCGGCGCCGCTCGGGGCGGCAGCCGCGGTTACGGCGGCGCCGTTGGCGCTCGTAGCCGGAGCATTTTGTGTGGGTGTGTTTTGGGCGACATGCGTCGCGGGGGCCGGTGGCGTTTGGGCAGTTTGGTTCACGGTCGCCGGCGTCGGAACAGGGCTTGGGTTCGATGCGAGGAGCGTCGCCGGAGCAGCTGCTGAAAGTGGGGCCGCCGCTTTCTGCGCGGAAACAACCCCGAAGGCCGCGAGACCCAGGCTCAGCAACGCGGCAACAACAATGACGACGAAGCGCATCGTGTTCCTCCGCCAGCGCGGACCGATTCACGTAAAGTGAAGGCGCAATCGGCGGGCGAGTCAACGGCGACTACACGTTACAGCGTGAAAGATACGGGTTGTGGTTTCCAGGGCGTGTGGCTCAGCTGGATGCTGTCCCTCGCCTTGTTTTATAAGCCGAATTGATCCTTCCAGCTGCGTAGCGCGCCCGGGAAGGGCAGCGCCGTCGCCTCGAAAACGCCGCGCGCGACCGCCCGCGCCACGACATTGGCCGCGATCGTGCCGAGACGCGTCAATCCTAAATTGACATCGGCCAGCGGCCGACGGCCGGTCGAGGCCGCGAACACCGCATCGCCGTCGAGCGGGCTATGGACGGGATAGATGGCGCGCGACAAGCCGGATTGCGCCATAACCGCGAGGCGCTTGGCCTGCGCCTTGGTGAGAATGGCATCGGTTGCCACCACTACGAGGGTAGTGCTCTCGCGTGCGCTACCTTTGGTGAACGGCTCGAGGGCCGCAGATGGAAACGCTGAAGGAAGACCGCGCCCGCCAAATTCACCGTTCCGCTCGAACGGGGCCGCCCAGAACCAGGGGCCGCGACCGACGAGGACACTGCCGGCGGCGTTGACGATGGCCATCGCGCCGATGACATGGCCGTCCGAGCTTTGCGCCGAGGCGGAGCCGATCCCGCCCTTGCAATTGACCGTGGTCGCGCCGGTGCCGGCGCCGACGCTGCCGAGAGCGAAATCGGGACCGGCCGCGGCGGCGGCCGCATAGCCGAGTTCGCGATACGGCGGAAAGCGACCCCAGTCCTTGTCGCCGCCGTTCAGCAAGTCGAACAGGATGGCGCCAGGCACGATCGGCACGCGTGCCGTGCGCACGGCATAGCCGCGGCCTTGTTCCCTGAGCCAGGCCTGTACGCCCGATGCGGCATCGAGGCCGAAAGCCGAGCCGCCGGACAGCGCGATGGCGTCGATGCCCTCGACCGTCTGCGCCGGATCGAGCAGCGCGCTTTCGCGTGTTCCCGGCCCGCCGCCGCGCAAATCGATGGAGCCGACGGCCGGCTCATCGAACACGACCGCGGTCGCGCCGGAGCCGAGGCGAGCATCCTCGGCATGGCCGATATTCACCCCCGGGACGTCGGTGATCAGGTTGCGCAAGACATCCTCGCAAGTTCCGGCAACGGAGACGATTTTTCTGCCAGCGTCAACCGATCACATCCTCGCGGGCGCGGCGCTGCCGGGGCTTGCGCGGCAGCAAGCCGGCGGGCATGAGTGCGCCATGCTGAATGTTACGATCCCCGCCGCGCTGCTGGCCGGCATGTTGAGCTTCCTGTCGCCCTGCGTGCTGCCGTTGGTGCCGCCCTATCTGGTCTATCTCACCGGAACTTCGCTCGAGCGCTTTGCCGACGCGGAAGAGGAACCGCGGGTTCGGCGCGAAACGATCGCCGCCGCGCTGTTGTTCGTGCTCGGATTCTCCACGGTGTTCGTGGCGCTCGGCGCCAGCGCCAGCGTGATAGGCGCGCTGGTACGCGCCTATTCCGGCGAGCTGGCCATCGTTGCCGGCGTTGCCATCATCATCATGGGCCTGCATTTCCTCGGGCTTACTCCGATCGCTCTGCTGATGCGGGAAAAACGTCTCGAAGTCGCCAAGCCCGTCGGGCTGTGGGGCGCCTATCTGATGGGGCTCGCCTTTGCGCTCGGCTGGACGCCATGCATCGGCCCGATCCTCGCCGCGATCCTGGCCGTGGCGGCGTCCGAGGCCACGGTCGCCAGGGGCGCCGGAATGCTCGCCGTCTATTCGCTCGGCCTCGGTATTCCGTTCATCGCGGCGGCGTTGGCGGTCGAGCCGTTCGCCGCTTTCCTTGTGCGCTTCCGCGCCCATCTCGGCCTGGTCGAGAAGGCGATGGGCGGCCTTCTCGTTCTCACCGGAGTCGCCTTTCTGACCGGCGTGGTGACGCAGGCGAGTTTCTGGCTGCTGGATACGTTCCCGATGCTGGGAAAGATCGGATAGCTTTCAACTCCGCGACGCGTCGGGGATCTCGTCGTAGCTGCCCATGCTGTTCCAGCGATACAGCACATAGTCCACCGTGCTGATGTCGCCCTTTTTGTCATAGGTGATCGGGCCGAGCACGGTGTCCCAGCTGCCTCGATGGATGGCGGCGGCGACCTTTTGCGGATCGATCGTGCCGGCCTTGGCCGCAGCCTGCGCCCAGACCTGGACCGCGGCGTAAGTGTAGAGCGTGTAGCCCTCCGGATCGACGCCCTTGTCCTTGAATTCCTTGACGATGGCCGCGGCGGTTGGCCGTTTGCGCGGGTCGGACCCGAAGGTGAACATCATGCCCTCGCCGGCCGGGCCGGTGATCGACCAGAACTCTTTGGTGGCGATTGCGTCACCCGCGATCATCTGGCTCGTCATCCCCTGCGCCCGCATCTGCCGCAGGATCAGCCCGGCCTCGGTGTGATAGCCGCCGACATAGACGACATCGATGGCGTTCGCCTTCATCTTCGAGACCAGGGCGTTGAAGTCCTTGTCGCCCTGCGTATAGCCCTCGTACATCTTCTCCTTTACCCCGGCCTTGTTCAGTGCCTTCTTCATCTGGTCGGCCAAGCCTTTGCCGTAGGTCGATTTGTCCTGCAGGATGGCGACGTTCTTACCCCTGAAATGCTTGGCGATGTAGTTGCCGGCGACCGAGCCCTGCTGGTCGTCGCGGCCGCAGGTGCGGAACGTGTTCCACATGCCGCGATCGGTGAACAACGGATTGGTCGAGGCCGGCGTGATCTGAAGAACGCCGCCGTCGAGATAGGCGTCCGACGCCGGGATCGAAGACGACGAGCAATAATGGCCGATGACCACGGGGACCCGCATCCCGGCGAACTTCTCGCCGACCGAGCGCGCCTGTTTGGGATCGCAGGCATCGTCGCCGATTTCGAGCCTGAGCTTCCTGCCGAGCACGCCGCCCGAAGCGTTGATATCGGCGACGGCCTGTTCCGCCCCGTTCTTCAATTGCGTGCCGAACGAGGCGTATTGGCCGGTCATTGGGGCAGCCAGGCCGATCGTGATGTCCTGCGCCATGGCTGGTCCGGCTACCAGGCTGAACAGGAGCGTACAGGCGCCGAGCCGTAGCTTGCTCATATCCGTTCCCTCGTTTGGTCTTGAGCGGTAAGGCCTTTGCGTCGGCGGGAATCTATCACCGCTAACACCCGTTTTCCTGCCCGATTTCGCGCCAGCCGAGCGGACCGGCGCGGGTATAGAGCCAAGGATATTGCCGCACCATCTGGCTCGCACGCGTGGCGCGCCACCCCATCAGGCCGACCGCGAGGAAGATTACAGTGTCGCAACAGTAGGACGCCAACGACAGAAGCTCGCCCTGGAACAAGGCGTAATGAATAAAGCGTGCCGCCGCGCCGAGCAAAAGCGCCGCGATCGCAACCCGCCATGGCGGGCGCCAGGCGCGGGCAATGGCGCGGCCGGAAAGCCAGGCGGCGCCACCGCCCAGGATGACGGTCACCCAGCACAACGTGCGCGATACTCTCGCCGGCATAGAGCCTTCCCATGTCCGCTTCCTGTCAGCGCGTGCCGCCTTCGAGATAGGCGGCGCGAATTTCCGGCCGCTGCAGCAATTCGCGACCGGTGCCTTGCAGCGTGATCTCGCCATTGACCATGACATAGCCGCGGTGCGCCAGCTTGAGCGCATGGTAGGCGTTCTGCTCGACCAGGAACACAGTGAGCTTGTCGCGCACGTTGAGCGCGCGAATGGCGGCGAAAATTTGCTGCACCAGGAGCGGTGCCAGGCCGAGCGACGGCTCGTCGAGCAAGATGAGCCGCGGCCGGCTCATCAGCGCGCGGCCGATCGCCAGCATCTGCTGCTCGCCGCCCGACAGCGTGCCGCCGCGCTGGCTCCTGCGGTCGCGCAGCCGCGGGAACAGCGTAAACACCCGCTCGAGATCTGCAGCGAAGTCGGCGGCTTTCGTGACGGTAGCGCCGATCTGCAAATTCTCCATCACCGTCATGCGCGAAAAAATGCGTCGGCCTTCCGGCGCTTGCGCGATGCGGAGCTTGGCGATCTCGTGCGTCGGCAGCGCGGTGATGTCGTTGCCGGCGAAGCAAATATGTCCCTCGCGGGCGCGCGGGCTGCCGAACACCGTCATCATCAGCGTCGATTTGCCGGCGCCGTTGGCGCCGATCAGGGTGACGATCTCACCCTCATTGACGTCGACATCGACGCCTTTGAGGGCCGCGACGTTGCCGTAATAGGTTTTGACGCCGCGGAGCGAGAGTAGCGGTTCGCGCGTCGCGCTCATAACCCGATCTCCGCGCCTGCGCTCTCGACCTCTTCGTCGGCGATACCGAGATACGCGGCGATGACCTTGAAGTCATTGCGGATGTCATCCGGCTTGCCGTCGGCGATCTTCACGCCGTAATCGAGCACGACGATATGGTCGGAAATCTCCATCACCACGCCCATGTCGTGCTCGATCAAGAGGATCGAGGTGCCGCGCTCGTCGCGGATCGCACGCAAAAATTCGTTGAGCTCCGCGCTCTCCCGGTTGTTGAGGCCGGCGGCGGGCTCGTCGAGACAAAGCAGCACCGGATTGGTGCACATGGCGCGGGCAATTTCGAGCCGGCGCTGGGCGCCGTAGGGCAGGGCGCTGGCGGCATCGTCGGCGCGCGCAGCGAGGCCGACGCGATCGAGCCAGTATCGCGCCTTGTCGACGGCGGCGGCTTCGGCGCGGGCGTAGGCGCGCGAGCCGAAGAGCCCGAGCACGGTGAAACCGGAGGCCAGCATCAGCGCGTTGTGCTGCGCGACCAGGAGATTTTCTAGCAGCGTCATGCCGGCGAACAGCCGCACGTTCTGAAACGTGCGTGCGACGCGCGCCTCGCGCGCGATGCGGAATCCGGGTAGCCGCTCGAGCAGGAACGACGCGCCGTCGGGGTGCGCGAGCTGCAACCTGCCGACCGTCGGTTTGTAAAAGCCGGTGATGCAGTTGAACAGCGTGGTCTTGCCGGCGCCGTTCGGACCGATCAGCGCGGTGATCTCGCGCTCGCGGGCAACGAAGGAGAGATCATTGACGGCGGTCAAGCCGCCGAAACGCATGGTCAGGTGCTCGACGGTGAGGATTTCCGCCCGCTTCATGTGGGTGTCTCCACGCCGGTGCGCGCGTCCTGCACGACAGCGGCCGGAACGACCTTGCGTTGGTGCAGGAACACCGACGGGGTTCGCGTCGAGACTAGGCCCCGCGGCCGATGGATCACGATCGCGACCATGGCGGCGCCGAATACCAGCATGCGGTATTGATCGAACTCGCGGAACAGCTCGAAGCTGCCGAGTATCACGGTGGCGGCGACGGCGACGCCGAGCTGCGAACCCATGCCGCCGAGGACGACGATCGCCAGCACCAGGGCCGATTCTCCGAAGGTGAAGGATTCCGGACTGATGAAGCCCTGCCGCGTGGCGAAGAAGGCTCCGGCCAAGCCGCCGAACATCGCGCCCATCGAAAACGCGGTGAGCTTCGTCGTCGTGGTGTTGATGCCAAGCGCGCGTGAGGCGATCTCGTCCTCCCGCAACGCTTCCCAGGCGCGGCCGATCGGCAGCCGGCGCAGCCGCAAAGTGACCCAGTTGGTGAGGAGCGCGAGCGCGAGAATGAGGTAATAGAGGAACACGACGCGGTGGGTCGGGGAATATTGGAGACCGAAAGTCGCGGCAAAGCCGTTGTCCGCGGCAGTGAACGGCAGGCCGAAGAACGACGGCCGCGGAATTCCGGAGATGCCGTTCGGCCCCCCCGTGAGGTCCTGCCAGTTGAGCAGGATGAGGCGGATGATTTCGCCGAAGCCGAGCGTGACGATCGCCAGATAATCGCCACGCAGCCGCAGCACCGGAAAGCCAAGCAACAGTCCGGCGAAGGCGGCGAGAATGCCGGCAAGCGGCAGGCAGATCCAGAACGACAGCCCAAAGCTCTGCGCGATCAGCGCATAGGAATAGGCGCCGACCGCGTAGAAGGCGACGTAGCCGAGATCAAGCAACCCGGCGAGGCCGACCACGATGTTGAGGCCGAAGCCGAGCATCGTGTAGGTGACGATGAGGATGGCGAGATCGAGCACATAGCGGTTGGTGTAGAAAATGATCGGCACCAGCAACGCGAACGCAACAAAAGCGGCCGCGGCATACACCGCAAGGCCCGATGCAGTCGCCTTGAGCGAAGCCGGTACCAAGCTCCCGACGGAAACGGTCGCTTCGCGCCGGGTCAACACCAGCAATAGCCTGCCGACGAAGACCGCCGCGACGATTTCAGCGAGCAGCCGAAAGCGCGTCGTGAACACCAGCGCGCCGGTCGGCCCTTGCTCGGTGCGAATGCCGATCAGCAGCACGAACAACCCGAACGCCGTCAGCGCGGCGACCACGGATTCCTTGACCGCAGCAAAGATATCAAGCCGCTTTGCCGCGGATTCGGCCTCGCGCGGCAGGGGAGCCAGCTCGCTCACACCTTCTCGACTTCGGGCCGGCCCAAAATGCCGGTCGGCAGGAAAATGAGCACGATGATGAGCACGGCGAACGCGGCAACGTCCTTGTACTCGATCGAAAAGTACGCCGACCACATCGTTTCGATCAGCCCGATGAGGATGCCGCCGAGCATTGCGCCCGGCAGTGAGCCGATGCCGCCGAGGACGGCGGCGGTGAACGCCTTCACGCCGGCGAGAAAGCCGATGAAGAAATCGACGACCCCGTAATACAGGAGGAACATCAACCCGGCGACCGCGGCGAGCGCGGCGCCGATGACGAAGGTGAGCGAGATGGTGCGGTCGACGTCGATGCCGACCAGCGCCGCCATTTTGAGGTCCTGTTCGCAGGCGCGCATGTTGCGGCCAAGCCGCGTGCGCGCGACCACGAACGAGAAACCGGCCATCAGGATCAGCGTAGTGACGACCACGATGATCTGAATGTTGGACAGCCGCACCGCGAAATCGTTGCCCTCAAACAGCGTGTAGCCGCCGCGGATCAGCGGCGGCAGCGGTTTGACGCGCGCGCCCTGAGCGACCTGGACGTAGTTTTGCAGCACGATCGACATGCCGATCGCGGAGATCAGCGGCGCCAGCCGGAATGAGTGCCGTAACGGCCGGTAGGCGATGCGTTCCACTGTCCAGCCGTAAAGCGCGGTCAGCGCCATGGCGACGAGGAGCACGAGGAAAAGCGCCAGCGGTACTGCGGTCACACCGATGGCGACGAGCACCAGGAAGGCGATCAGCGCCGTGAACGCGCCGACCATGAAAATGTCGCCGTGCGCAAAATTGATCATGCCGATGATGCCGTAGACCATCGTATAGCCGATGGCGATCAGGCCGTAGATCGAACCGAGCGTGATGCCGTTGATGAGCTGCTGGACGAAATATTCCATGCGTCCGCCGCCTTGCGAATCCCGCCAAAGTCTTAACAGGGGCGCCAACATGCGGCAACGCTGCGACCGCACGCCGCGTCGTTGCGGATAGCGAGAGCGCGCTGCCTGCGCTTGTCCAGGGAAAGCGTGCCGGGATTGGCTCCGCACCAACGGCGTTGGCGGAGACGAAAGGCCGGATGACGAGGTTGGCCTCGCGTCCAAAGCAATTGCGATTGCCGCGGGCTGGGCGTGCGCGGCTTCCATCCTCTCGTACACTCTGGGTAAGTGAGGCCGAAGGTTGGTGGCCTCGCCGCGCTTTGCTGCATTGATCGGGAATGCGGCATTTTTACGTGGTATTCCAATCTTTTACGGACAATTAACCGATCGGGACCCGGAACCGCGGCCCGGGTGCGAGGTTGTCTTGGTGGGCGAGGGCGACTTGTCAATCCAAAACCCTCAAATCGTTGGAGAACGTGCACATGGCCAATGAACAGAACCCGCAGCGGAACCAACAGCAGCAAAACAGCCCGCAGCGCGACCAACAGCAGCAGAACCAGAACAAGCCCGGCCAGCAGCACCAAGGCGGCCAGGGTGGACAGCAGGGCGGCCAGCAGAGCGGCCAAAACAAGCCCGGCCAGGGCGGCCAGCAAGGCGGCGGCATGAACCGCTGAGGCTTGCGTTGCAGTGCGGCAGCCCGCTGACCGGCGGGCTGTCGTTTTTTGTGTAAAGCGGCTATTGCATTCTCACAGGCCGCTTCTTCTTCGGCGCGAACGGCCTATGCTTGCGCCATGGTCAAAGCGCTGCCGCTGTTCCATCTTTACGGCGATCCTCCGGACGACCAGGCGTGCGATTTCATCCATGCGGAGATGATCGCCGCGCGCGCCCCGACGCACGACTGGACCATTCGCGCCCATCGGCATCGCAATCTTTTTCAGATTCTGCTGATCGAGCGCGGGGGCGGCGAAATGACATTCGAGGCGGCGAAGCTGGCGTTCGCGGCGCCGGCCGCGATCCTTATTCCGGCAACGGTTGCTCACGGCTTTCGCTTCGAGCCCGATATCACCGAGGGTTGGGTGCTGAGCTTCACGGTGGATGCGGCCGGCGCGGTCGCCGACCGTGCGGGCGAGGCGCTTTCCCGGCTGCGAGCGCTCGCCGCGCATCCCATCGTTCCTATTGCCGAGGACGCGGAGCGCGCGCGACTTTCGGCGCTGTGCAAGGAGCTTTTCGAAGAGGGGCACTTGGCACGCGAGGGCTATCAGATGGCGATGCGCGGCCTGCTCGCGCTCATCGCGGTCGGCGTGGCGCGGCTCGCCGCGAGCCGCGCGCGCACCGGCAGTGTAACCTTGCAGCCGGCCGACGCCACCGTCGCGCGGCTGCGCGCGCTGATCGACGAATTCTTCCGCCGCGAACATCAGCTCGGCTTCTATGCGGAAAAACTCGGCATGACGGTCAGCCGGCTCAACAATCACGTCAAGCGCGCGACCGGCGTGACCGCCGGTCATCTGATTCGTCATCGCCTACTCACCGAGGCCGAGCGTCAACTGGTTTTCACCGCGCAGCCGATCCAGGACATCGCCCAAGAACTTGGTTTTTCCGATCCCTCGCATTTTGCCCGTTTCTTCCGCCAACACACTGTTACGACGCCGCACGAGTTTCGCGATCAGCGCGGCGGATAAGCGGATGACAGCAAAAATCCCAGCGCCGTATCGGCGTAGTCCTGCGGCCGTTCGATATTGGCGATGTGTGCGGTATCGAGCACGGCGAGCCGGGCGTTGGGCGCGTGCTGGGCGATGAACTCGCCGGCTTCCAGCGTCGTCGAAGGATCGTGCCGGCCGGCAATGACCAAGGTCGGTGCATTGATCTGTGGCAACAACGGACGGTGGTCCGTATCGCGGATCGCTTCGATGCAGGCGATATAGCCCTCGACCTTTGTGGCCAAGAACATGTCGCGAATTCGTGCCGTCGTTTGCGGCGATCGGTCGCGGAATTGTTTGGTGAACCAGCGCTGCATGGTGGCGTCGACGATCGCCGCCAGACCTTTTTCGCGTATGAGCCGGATGCGGCCCTGCCACACGGTCTTGTCGGGATAATAGCAAGCGGTGTTGGAAAGGATGAGCTTGCCGATGCGGTTTGGCGCATGGGCGCCAAGCCATTGGCCGACCATGCCGCCCATCGACAGTCCGCACCAGTTGACCTGCTCGATGCCAAGTCCATCGAGGATCGCGAGCGCGTCGCGGCCGAGCCGCTCCATCGAATAAGGGCCCTTTGGCACGTCCGATCGGCCGTGGCCGCGGTGATCATAGCGCAAGAGCCTGAAATGGCGCGTGAACGGCGCTACCTGGTCGTCCCACATGTGCAAATTGGTGCCGAGCGAGTTCGACAGCATCAGCACCGGCGCTTGCTCGGAGCCATCCACCTCGACGTGGATCGCGCAGCCGTCGGCATGGATGTCCGGCATCAAGCTTTCCTCCCAGACTGGTTTCTTTGGTTCGGCCTTGCGGGTCGGAGCCTTAACCGCCCATTGTGGCCGCGCCAATCCTGAATGCGGCGACGACGGCCTTTTCAGCCGACGCTCGAGGCAGTAAGCATGATTTCGGTACGCTCGCGTGAATAGAGAGCGGCCAGCGCGGAGAGACGCCAAATGGCCATGACGATGAGCGGCGAGTACCAGCTTGCAGTCCCCCGGGAAACGGTGTGGGAAAAGCTTAATGACACCGAAACCCTCAAGGCCTGCATTCCCGGCTGCGAGCAGCTCGACAAGGTGTCGGATACCGAGTTTCAAGCGGTCGCCACCACCAAGATTGGGCCGGTGAAGGCGAAGTTCAAAGGCAAGGTCACTTTGTCCGATCTCGACCCGCCGAACGGATACAAGATCTCCGGTCAGGGGGACGGCGGTGTCGCCGGCTTTGCTAAAGGCGGCGCGACCGTCACGCTCGCGCTCAACGATAGTGGCACGTTGCTCAGCTATACGGTTGAGGCGCATATCGGCGGCAAGCTGGCGCAGCTCGGCCAGCGCCTGGTCAACGGCGTCGCCAAAAAACTGGCCGACGAATTTTTTCAAAAATTCTCCGTCGCGGTCAATCCGCAGAGTTCACCGGTGAGTTCGCAGAGCCCCCCAGAGCAGAGCGCATGATGGATGCCCGCCTGCGCGCGACGGCCGAATAGGCAAGGGGATCATTTGCGCGTGAAACTCCTTGACCGGCGGCTAGGCCGCGGTTCAGACTAATTCCAGTTCCAAGGTTGAAACCGCTAAAATCGTCGCGTTTTCGCCCTCGGAGGCAGCCGACGGCCGCGAGCCGTCCGGCAAAGAAGACGATTTAAGGGATTTTCAAGGAGGCGCATATGGCAGCCGTTTCCCTGACAGTGAACGGCAAACCCGTCACCGCCGATGTCGATCCGCGCACGCTCCTGGTGCAGCTATTGCGTGAGAATCTGCGGCTCACCGGCACGCATGTCGGCTGCGACACCTCGCAGTGCGGCGCCTGCGTCGTGCAGATCAACGGCAGGGCGGTGAAATCGTGCACCGTGCTCGCTTTGCAACTCGAAGGCGCCGACGTGCTCACCATCGAGGGCTTGGCTGCGCTCGATGGGCCGCTGCACCCGATGCAGGAAGCCTTTCGCGAGAACCACGGGCTGCAATGCGGCTATTGCACGCCAGGCATGATCATGACCGCGGTCGATATCGTGCGCCGCAAGGGTCACGAGCTTGACGACAAGACAATTCGCGAGGAGCTGGAAGGCAACATCTGCCGTTGCACCGGCTATCACAACATCGTCAAGGCGATCGCCGCCGGCGCCCGCGCCATGCAGGGTGGCGGTGCCGCCACGAAAGCCGCCGAATAGGAAAATCGCCGCGTTGGGACGGGATTCGCCGAACAAGAAAAACTGCCGGAGGACACTGCCATGACTGCGACCGGGATCGGCGCCGCGGTGCGCCGCAAGGAAGACCACCGTTTTATCACCGGCAAAGGCCACTACACCGACGACATCAACCGGCCGGGCCAGGCTTATGCCTATTTCGTGCGCTCGCCGCACGCCCACGCCACGATCAAATCAATCGATGTCAAGACCGCTTCCGGCATGCCTGGTGTCGTCGCGGTGCTGACCGGCGCGGAACTTGCCGCCGACAAGATCGGCAATCTCATCTGCGGCTGGTTGATCCATTCCAAGGACGGCTCGCCGATGAAGATGGCGCCGCACCCGGCGCTCGCCAGCGGCAAGGCCTGCCATGTCGGCGATCCGGTCGCCGTGGTGATTGCCGAGACGCTGGCGCAGGCGCGCGATGCCGCCGAGAAGGTCAAGGTCGATTACGCGGTGCTGCCGGCCGTCGCCGATCCGGCGGCGGCGCAGAAGGCAGGCGCGCCGCAAATTCACGACGTCGCGCCGAACAATACGATTTACCAATGGCACCTCGGCGATCCGAAAGCGGTCGACGCCGCCTTCAAGGCGGCCCAGCACGTCACCAAGCTCGATATCGTCAACAACCGCCTGGTGCCCAACGCGATAGAGCCGCGCGCCGCTCTCGCCGAGTATGACACCGGCTCCGGCGCGTTCACGCTGTGGAATACCACGCAGAATCCGCACGTCGCGCGCCTCGTCATCGCGGCCTTCATCGGTATGGCGCCCGAGCACAAGCTGCGCGTGATCGCGCCGGACGTGGGCGGCGGCTTCGGCTCCAAGATTTTCATCTACCCCGAGGAGGTCGTGGCGCTGTGGGCGGCCAAGCGGGTCGGACGGCCGGTGAAATGGGTTTCCGACCGCTCGGAGGCGTTCGTCACCGACGCGCACGGCCGCGATCACGTTACCCACGCCGAGATGGCCTTCGACGCCGACGGCAAGATTCTCGGTCTTCGCGCCAAGACGATCGCCAATCTTGGCGCTTACATGTCGCTCTTTTCATCATCGGTGCCGACCTATCTCTACGCCACGCTGCTGTCGGGCCAGTACGAGATTCCGCAGATCTATTGCGAGGTCGACGCAGTCTATACCAACACGGTGCCGGTCGACGCCTATCGCGGCGCCGGACGTCCCGAAGCAACCTTCGTGGTCGAGCGGCTGGTCGAGGTCGGCGCCCGCGAGATGGGGCAGGATCCGGCGGAGCTGCGGCGCAAGAATTTCGTCGCCAAATTCCCGCACCAGACGCCGGTGATCATGACCTATGACTCCGGCGACTATAACGCCTCGCTCAAGAAAGCGATGGAGCTTGCCGACTACAAGGGATTTGGCAAGCGCAAGCGCGAGGCAGCGCGCCACGGCAAGCTGCGCGGCATCGGCTTCTCCACCTACATCGAGGCTTGCGGCATTGCGCCGTCGCAGGCGGTTGGTTCGCTCGGCGCTGGCGTCGGCTTATGGGAATCCGCCGAGGTGCGGGTTAATCCGACGGGCTCCGTCGAAGTCCTGACCGGCTCCCATAGCCACGGCCAGGGCCACGAGACCACCTTCGCGCAGCTGGTCAGCGAACGGCTCGGCATTCCGATCGAGAATGTCGCCATCGTGCACGGCGACACCGACAAAGTGCAGTTTGGCATGGGCACCTACGGCTCGCGGTCGGGCGCTGTCGGCATGTCGGCAATCGTCAAGGCGCTCGACAAGGTCGAGGCCAAGGCGAAGAAGGTTGCGGCCCATCTGCTCGAGGCGGCCGAGGGCGACATCGAATTCAAGGACGGGAAATTTAGCGTCGCCGGCACCGACAAGTCCGCCGCCTGGGGCGAAGTCACGCTCAACGCCTATATCGCACACAAATTCTCCGGCCAAGAGCTTGAGCCCGGCCTGAAAGAGACCTCGTTCTACGACCCAACCAATTTCACCTTCCCCGCCGGCTGTCACATCTGCGAGGTCGAGGTCGATCCCGAGACCGGCAACACCGAGATCGTGACCTGGACGGCGGTCGATGATTTCGGCGTCATCATCAATCCGATGATCGTCGAGGGCCAAGTCCACGGCGGCATCGCCCAGGGCATCGGCCAAGCGCTTTGCGAGGGCGCGGTTTACGACACGGACGGCCAGCTCGTCACCGGCTCATTCATGGATTATGCCATGCCGCGCGCCAATCACGTGCCGACGCTGAAAGTCGCGACGACGGTCACCAAATGCCCGTCCAATCCGCTCGGCATCAAAGGCTGCGGCGAAGCCGGCGCCATCGCCGCGCCCGCCGCCGTCATCAACGCCATCACCGATGCAATCGGAACCGAAGCCATTGCCATGCCGGCGACGCCGCCGGCGGTGTGGGCCGCGCTGCAGAAGTCGGGCAGGTCGGTGCCGCACGCGGCATGACGAACAAGAGATAACGGAGAACCCCGATGTATAGTTTCACCTTTCATCGTCCGGAGACGCTGCGGCAGGCGGTGAACCTGCTCAGCAAGAACGAGGACGCCAAGCTCTTGGCCGGCGGCCATACGCTGCTGCCGACGATGAAGCTGCGACTGGCCAATCCGCCGCAGTTGATCGACCTGTCGCACATCGAGGGATTGGCCGGAATCGAGTTGACTGGCCGCTCACTCACCATCGGCGCGATGACGCGCCATGCCGACGTGCACAGTTCGCCTGTGGTGCAGCAGGCTATTCCGGTGCTGGCCAAGCTCGCCGGCCTGATCGGCGACCCGGCGGTGCGTCACATGGGCACCATCGGCGGCTCGGTCGCTAATAACGATCCGAGCGCCGACTATCCGGCGGCCTGCCTCGGCCTCGGCGCCACGATCATCACCAACAAGCGACGTATCAAGGCCGACGATTTCTTCACCGGCATGTTCTCGACCGCGCTGGAGCCGGCGGAAATCATCACCAAGGTGAGTTTCCCGATCCCGAAGAAGGCCGCCTACCAGAAGTTCCGCAACCAGGCTTCGCGCTATGCGCTGGTCGGCGTGTTCGTGGCCAAGCGCGGCAGCGAAATCCGCGTGGCCATCACTGGCGCCGGCGCCAATGGCGTGTTCCGAGTTACTGTCTTCGAGGAGGCCTTGAAGAAGCGCTTTTCGCCGAAATCGCTCGAAGGCCTTACCGTATCCGCGGACGGCCTCAACAGCGATATTCACGGCAACGCCGAATACCGGGCCCACCTGATCGGCGTGCTCGCCCGCCGCGCAGTCGCCGAGGCGGTCGGGAAGTAAAAATCACCGCCTCTCCCCAGGGGAGGAGGGTTGGGCCGAAGAGGTGCCCGCGCTAGATATTGGGGACGATCCCCGGTCCTCGCCTTCGGCTCGGACCGACCTCTCCCCGCCGGGGAGAGGTTTTCGCGTTTGAAGGACGGCGAATTCAAGTGAAGCAGCCCATACAAGTTCGACCGCTGCCGGCTTCGATCGATGCCACTGTGGCGCTTCTTGCCGAGGCCGACTACCTCGCCGACCGTTCGCTCGGCACGGTGCTTTACCTCGCGCTGAAGATGGGCCGGCCGCTTTTCCTCGAAGGCGAGGCCGGCGTCGGCAAGACCGAGATCGCCAAGGTGCTCTCGGCGACGCTGGGCCGGCGGTTGATCCGCCTGCAATGCTACGAGGGCCTCGATATCGCCGCCGCCGTCTACGAGTGGAACTACGCCGCGCAGATGATCGCCATCCGCGCCGCCGAGGCCGGGGGCGAGCACGACCGCGAGCGGCTCGAGCACGATGTGTTCTCCGAGCGTTTCTTGATCAAGCGCCCGCTCTTACAGGCGCTGGAGCCCGATACCGCCGGCGCCCCGGTCTTGCTGATCGATGAGATTGATCGCACCGATGAAGCGTTCGAGGCGTTTCTGCTGGAAGTGCTCGGCGACTTCCAGGTGACTATTCCGGAAATGGGCACAGTGAAGGCGGCGCATCCGCCGGTCGTAGTCATCACCTCGAACCGCACTCGCGAGGTGCATGACGCGCTCAAGCGCCGCTGTCTTTATCACTGGGTCGGCTATCCGACCGCCGAGCGCGAACTCGCCGTCGTGCGCACCAAAGTGCCAGGCGTCGGCAAGAAGCTCTCCGAGCAAGTGGTGGCGTTCGTGCAGGCGCTGCGCAAGCAAGATTTGTTCAAGTCGCCGGGCATGGCCGAGACGCTCGACTGGGCGGCGGCGTTGTCCGAGCTCGACGTAGTCGCGCTCGATCCGGCCACGGTCTCCGACACGCTCGGCGTGCTGCTCAAATACCAGGACGACATCGCACGGCTCGAGGGCTCAAAGGTCAAGGAACTGCTCGACGAGGTGAAGTCGGAGCTGCGCGCGGCGGAGTGATTTCACCTCTCCCATGGGGGGAGGCCGGCGCGCGTAGCGCGCCGAGTGAGGGACTGGGGCGTAGGCCATAGAATTGTTGAAAGCACACGAACCATGACCGATAGGCCGGACCCCGCTCACCCCAACCCTCTCCCCGCAGGGGAGAGGGGCAAGGACGACGGCCGCCTTGCCGAAAACATCCTTTACTTCGCCCGCGCGTTGCGCGCGGCCGGCATTCCGGTCGGACCCGGCGCGGTGATCGATGCGCTCGAAGCCGTCAAAGCGGCTGGCGTCGGCACCCGCGAGGATTTTTACTGGACGCTGCATGCGGTATTCGTAAAACGTCACGAACACTCGCTCATTTTCGATCAAGCCTTCCGCATCTTCTTTCGCCGCCGCGGCTATGTCGATCAACTGATGGCGATGATGTTGCCGCAAGCGCCGAATACGCCACGTCCGCCTGAAGCCGGCGCCACGCGCGTGCATGAGGCGCTGTTCTCGGGTCTCGACGACAAGCTCAAAAAGGAGCGCGAGATCGAGCTCGACACCCGCATGACCGTCTCCGACCGTGAAGTCCTGCAGAAAAAGGACTTCGCGCAAATGACGAATGCCGAGATCGCCGCCGCCAAGGAAGCGATGAAGCGGCTGGTCCTGCCGCTCGCCGAAGTGCGCACGCGGCGGCTTAAGCCGCATCCGCGCGGACATCTGATCGACATCCGCCGCACCTTGCGCCTGAGCCTTAAAGGTGGGGGCGATTTCATCGATCTGCGTTTCGTCGGGCCGAAGACCAAGCCGCCGCCGGTCGTCGCCTTGCTCGACATATCCGGCTCCATGAGCCAGTACAGCCGGATTTTTTTGCATTTCTTGCATGCCTTGACCGATACGCGGAAGCGGGTGAGCACGTTTCTGTTCGGCACGCGGCTGACCAACGTCACCAGGGCGCTGCGCGAGCGCGACCCCGACGATGCGCTCGCCGCCTGCTCGGCAAGCGTGCCCGACTGGTCCGGCGGCACGCGGATCGCATCGTCGCTGCACGCCTTCAACAAGCTGTGGGCGCGCCGGGTGCTGACCCAGGGCGCGATCGTTCTGCTCATCACCGACGGGCTCGAACGCGACGCCGACGACACGCTGGCCTTCGAGATCGACCGGCTGCACCGCTCCTGCCGGCGGCTCATTTGGCTCAATCCGCTCTTACGCTTCGAGGGCTTTGCGCCGCGCGCACGCGGCATCAAGACCATGCTAGGGCACGTCGACGAGTTCCGGCCCATGCATAATCTGGAGTTGATGGCGGCGCTGGTGGCGGCGTTCCAAGGCCGTGATGGCCGGGCTGACGACCCGAAGGCCTGGATGGAGAAGGTGGCGTGATGCTCCTATATTTAACCGGATATAGCGGTCAGCGGAGGTTTCCACATGCTCTCAACCGATAGCGATATTCTTAGAGCCGCCGAGGAGTGGCGCCGAGAGGGCAGGGCGGTGGCGCTGGCGACCGTGGTCGAAACCTGGGGCTCGGCGCCGCGGCCGGTCGGCGCCAATCTGGTCATCGACGGAGAGGGGAATTTCCTCGGCTCGGTCTCCGGCGGCTGCGTCGAAGGCGCCGTCGTCACCGAAGCGCTCGATGTCATCGACAGCGGCAAACCGAAAATGTTGGAATTCGGCGTTGCCGACGAGACCGCCTGGAAAGTCGGGCTGTCCTGCGGCGGCACGATCCGGGTTTTGGTGGAGAAGTTGGAATGATGTCCGAGATGGACCGATGAAACTCGATCTCCTCGCCACCCTCAATGCCGAGCGCGCGGCGCGCCGCGCGGCGATCGTCGTCACCAACGTAGCAAGCGGCCGGCAGCGGCTGGTGAAGGCCGCCGATATTGCCGAGGATCCGCTCAAGGCCGTGCTGAGCGAGCATCTGCGCAGCGGCCGCAGCGGCATGGAAGAGGCCGCGGAAGGCCGGGTTTTTCTCACCGTGTACGTGCCGGCGCCGCAGCTCGTCATCATCGGCGCCGTGCACATCAGCCAGGCGCTGGCGCCGATCGCAAGGCTCCTCGGCTATGACGTGACCATTGTCGATCCGCGGACCGCGTTCGCCTCGGTCGAGCGTTTCCCCGAAGTGAAAGTGATCGCCGAGTGGCCCGACCAAGCTCTGCCCCCGCTCGGCGTCGACCGTTATACCGCCTTCGTCGCGCTCACCCACGACCCGAAGATCGACGATCCCGCGCTCATTCACGCACTCTCCCGAGATTGCTTCTATATCGGCGCGCTCGGATCGCGGAAGACGCATGCGCGTCGGGTCGACCGCCTCAAGCAGCAGGGCCTGACCGCGGCCGATATTTCCCGCATCCATGCGCCGATCGGCCTCGACATCGGCGCGGTCTCGCCGGCGGAGATCGCGGTCGCCATCATGGCACAGATCACCGAGCGGCTGCGCGAGGAACCGCAAGCCGACCGCGCAGTCGCCGAGGCAGCGTCATGAAGTTCGGAGCGGTCGCGCCAAAAGACGCTGTCGGCGCCGTCGCCGTGCACACCATCCGTAACGGCGCGCTGGTGCTCAAAAAGGGGACGCTAATCGGCGCTGCCGAGGCTGCAGCGCTCGAAGCCGCCGGCATCAACGACATCGTGGTGGCGCGGCTTGAAGCAGGCGATGTATCGGAAGATGCGGCGGCGGCCGAGATCGCGGCCGCGATCGCCGGCGAGGGCGTGCATGTCGATCATGCCTTTACCGGCCGCGCCAACCTGTTTGCCCGCGCGCCGGGCGTTCTGGTGGTCGATAAGGACGCCATCGACCGCATCAATCGCATCGACGAAGCGATCACGGTGGCGACGCTTTCCGCCTATAAGGCGGTCGTTCCCGGCGAGATGATCGCGACGGTGAAGATTATTCCGTTCGCCGTCCCTGCCGCAGCGCGCGACCTGGCAATGGCGGCGGCCAAAAAGCCGCTGGTCAGTATTGCGCCTTATCGCGTCCGCAAGGTCGGTGTGGTGTCGACGCTGCTGCCCGGGCTCTCGCCCAAGGTTATCGAGAAGACGCTGAAAATCACCGCCGGGCGGCTGGCGCCCGCCAATGCTACGATCGTCGCCGAGCGGCGCGTACCGCACGAGCGCGCGGCGCTGGCAGGCGCGCTCGGCGAGGTGCTCAAACAGGGCGCCGAGCTCGTCATCGTCTTCGGCGCCTCGGCGATCGCCGACCGGCGCGACGTGATCCCCGCCGCACTAGAGGCTGTTGGCGGCCGCATCGAACACTTCGGCATGCCGGTCGATCCGGGCAATCTGTTGCTGATCGGAACGGCGAACGGGCATCCGGTGCTTGGCGCGCCCGGATGCGCCCGCTCTCCCAAGGAGAACGGGTTTGACTGGGTGCTGATGCGCCTCCTCGCCGGCCTGCCAGTCCCGCGCGAGGATATTACCGGCATGGGGGTCGGCGGCCTGCTCATGGAGATCGTCACGCGGCCACAGCCGCGCGAAGAGCCGGTGCATCCCGCCCGCAACGTCGCGGCGCTGGTGCTCGCGGCCGGCCGTTCGAGCCGCATGGGAGGGCCGAACAAGCTTTTGGCCGAGATCGGCGGCCGGCCGCTGGTGCGCATCGTCGTCGAGGCGGCGCTAGCTTCGCCGGCGCGGCCGGTGATCGTGGTCACCGGCCATCAACGCGAGCGCGTTGAGGCGGCTTTGGCCGGCCTTCCGGTCGACTTCGTTTACAATGCAAATTTCGCTGACGGTCTTGGTACCTCCCTGCACGCCGGCGTCGCCGCCCTGCCGGCGCAGGCCGATGCCGTCATCGTCTGCCTCGGCGATATGCCCCAGGTCAACGCCGCCATGATCGACCGCCTTATGGGCGCGCTCGATCCCGACAAAGGGGCGCTGATCGCGGTGCCGACCATCGAGGGTCAGCGCGGTAATCCGGTTGTTTGGTCGCGCCGGTTTTTTCCCGACCTCATGGCCGTCGAGGGCGATATCGGCGCACGCCATCTCATCGGCCGCTACAGCGAGGCGGTGGTCGAGGTGCCGCTCACCGGCCCCGGCGCGCTCACCGACGTCGATACGCCGGAGGCGCTCCAGGCGGTGAAGGCGGAGCTTGAAGGAACGTAAGCGCTTGGCTCCGGAATAACCGCCGGGTGCGCGATTCACCAACTGGCAACCCTTGCCCGCTAGCGTTAGCGAAGTCCTCTGGGGAGGGGCTTCTATGGTCAGCTTCGGGCGAAGGTCCGTATTCGCCGTCGTGACGGCGGGCACCGTGATCGCGGCGATCGGCGCCGCCCATGCCGCCGGCGCGTTTGCCGTCGGGGCCTGCGGCGCATACGGCTACGCTTATGACTACAAACGCCTGGCAGACGCGCGCACGGCGGTGGCGCAAAAGTGTTCCGGCACCTGCAAGATCGTCGGCGCCATCCGGCGCGGCTGCGCGGCGCTGGCGGTGGATGCCAAGCACCCCTGCGGCTCGTATGGTTGGGCGCTTAATTCGCATCTCGGCAAGGCCGAGAACACTTCGCTCCGCCGCTGTTATGAATTTGGCGGCCGCGATTGCGTGGTGCGCGCCTGGGCCTGCGATGAGAGGGGCTGAGCGGGTTCTGATGGGTCGCGGCGCTTAGGGACCGGCAACATTCTTCGCCAGTGCTTCGATCGCGGCGGCCAAGGCTTTCGCGGAGTTGCCGCCTCGCTCCGCAAGGGTGTGCCGCGCGGCTAGCCACGCGGGTTCATTGTAGGACAGCCAGGTTTTCCCGGCCGCATCCTCCCAGACGAGCGCCTTCAGCGGCAGGTCGATTCCGATTGTTTGCTGCAACTGCATCAAAGGCGTACCGCCTTTGGCGTTGCCGAAGATAAGAAGTTCGGTCGGCCGCAACGTCATTCCGGCCGAAATTGCGCCGGCCGCGTGATCGATATGGGCGAAGATTGTCATGCCCTTTGCCTTGGCGGCGGCTTCGAGCCGATCGACTGTGACTTTAACGCCATGCTGGCTGGGGACTGTCGTCAATCCATTGTCGGTCATCGGCATCCCTCCTTAACCGTTGGCCCGAAGGCCCCGCAGACATCATTGCAATCCGCTCCGCACGGCGAGGCTGGGTGCTCTGTTCCCTACAAGCGTTTCATGTCGCGATGATGGCTGGACGCTGCCGCGACTTTTGCCGGGCGTCTTCCGGGATGCGCGCCACGACGAGGTCACAACGACAACTCAATAAATGCCGTGGCGCAGATACAGACTCAGCCGAAGTAATCCGCAGCCCAGCCGCTGGCCGCCGAGGCGACTGCGCTCCCACAGCAGACAGGTCATTTTTCCATGGTGTTGGACGCGGCAATCGCTTTCAGCATTTGAGCAATGAGCCGTCGAAGTGTCCGACTTTTGATTTGGCTGAACGCTTTCGCGATCGCAAGGCCATCGGAGGAAGCGAGGAAGTCGGAAGTAAATGAGTGAGATGCGCCTTGGCGGCCTTTCTCTGCTCCCTTGATTTCCGGCAGACCTTCAAAGAAGAATTGTACTGGCACCTGAAGAATGTGGGCGACCGCGTGCAGACGACTGGCGCTGACCCGATTAGTGCCTTTCTCATATTTCTGCACTTGCTGAAACGTTACGCCGAGCTGCTCGGCGAGCGTCTCTTGGCTCATTCGCAGCACAAGTCGGCGCATCCGTAATCGTTTGCCGACGTGGGCGTCGATTGCATTTGGATTTCTGGACATGCGGGCGGCCCCTTCGGGTTGCCACTTCTGTGACATTTGCGCGACAATGGCAATCCGGAAAACGGCCGTCGGGAGTGACCGCTTGAAACGATGCCTAGTGGCCTCGGCTTAACCGTCCAACTGCAGGCGACTTTCATATTCCCGCAGAGGATGTGCTCCACCTCCAAGGCGCGGTTGTGGGTGTGTCGGGGCGGTGGAAAGATGCATGGAATTCAACTGGCGCCGCTCACTGAGGACTAGCAATCCATCGCGCAAGTCGCTTGAGCAGAAGGAGGGAGTCTTTCAACCCTTGTTCAAAAATATCGAACGGAAGGATGCAATGGCGGCGAACGTTGCGGAGCGGCTAACACCTTGCCGGAATTGTACTTTCTATTTGGGCCGTGACAGGAATCTCCATAGGTTGTACATTAATCTTTTACCCCTCGTTAGGTTAATGGCGGGGGGTATGTGCCGGGCAAATGTGCATCTGCCGAAGAGCCGCCGGTGGGAGAACTAGGGTCAGCAGATCGTTTTTGGGCCGCTAGAGCGCTGGAGTTCGTGACGTCTCTCGCATCGGTATCCACCTGCGAGGATGTCATGGAGCTCTTCCGTCGCGAAATCGCGCAGGTCGGATTCCACTCATATATTATGGTAGCCGTGGACAAACGTGATTTTCCACGGCGCGTTATGGCGCGCTCTTGGCATCCACAATGGGCTGCAATCTATGAGAGCGAGAACATGACGGAAGCCGATCCGGTGCGTCGGCAACTTTGGCTTTCTCTGAATCCTTTTTTGTGGAGCGAGGTACGCTACAATCCTCAGCATGACACGCGAGCCAAATTAATAATGCATCGCGCAAGTGACTTTCGGATGAACGAAGGCCTTTGCGTACCGATCCAGCATGGTCGCAACCCGATCGCCGGAATAAACGTATCTGGTGAGAAGCCGGACCTGGGTCCCGGCGTCAGAGCAGCTTTACACATTATGGCACTGTTCTCATACAATCGTTTCCGCACCATAATTGATTCCTCTTCATTTCAAATTCAGAAACTGCTTACGGATCGTGAACGGGAAGTATTGCAGTGGGTTTCGGCCGGCAAGTCAGACTGGGACATCAGCGCTATTCTCCATATAAGCGAACGCACGGCCCGCGCCCATGTGACTAACGCGGCGCGCAAACTTAATGCAGCGAATCGACCCGCAGCGGTTGCCGAAGCTCTGCGCGTCGGCGAAATCTCGCTAAATCACTAGAAGCCCGTCTGCGCTCTTTAACCAGGCCGTGTTGCGAGGCCGCGAGGCGGCGTGCCTATTTTTTGTAATTTGTCGATTCCGACAATAGCGCCCATGTGAGGCCCGGCTCATCGTTCACCGCGCAAAATGCGGCGGGGTGACCGATGACCGAAGTGCATGTGGTCCGACACGACAATTCACACCGTTACAGAGAGCAATTGGACCAATATTTTAGGGGCCGTTACGATGTCTTTGTGCGCGAACGGGGATGGAAGGACCTCGAACGGCCTGACGGCCGCGACATAGACCAGTTCGACACCGAGGACGCTATTCATCTGCTCGCCATCGAAGGGAGCGAAGTGATTGGCGGGTTCCGTTTTAATCCCTCAACAGGACAGACCCTATTAAACCAAATATTTCCCGAACTATCGTTGATGCCGCTTGTTGGATCGCCGGATGTCTACGAAATCACCCGGCTGTGGGTGGTCAAAGAGAAACGCGGTCGATGTTTGCGCCCCGCTGTCGATTCTCTGTTAATGGCCGGGTGCCTTGAACTGGCGCTCGCGCTGAGGCTGAGAAAATTACGGTCTATGTGTGAAACATGGCGGATAAGTCGCAATCTGAATATAGGCTGGACGCTGCGGCCGCTAGGACTTCCCCGAGACATCAACGGCCTTAACTGCATTGCCATCGAAAAGGATGTCTCCGAAGCGATATGGATCGAGGTTTGTCAGCACCTATCGGTCCCTGGCCCGGTGCTGATCTGGGACGCTACTGTAAGACCGCCCTACCGACTTCCTGAATTGGTGCCGGTCGCCGCCTGAGTGTCGGCCAGCGAGATAACTCATCCGAAGGTGCCGAAAAAGCCAAGCAGCGTGGAGTTGGAGCATGTCTAGGAAACAACGAAGACCGATGATGTCTACTGCGGAGTTAATCGAAATTCGGCTGCTCCGCGTTGCCGCGGCGGCCGTCGATGTGCGCGACCATCTGACACCCCGGCAAATTGCAGAAACTCCAAGCCTGCTTACGGTACTGGATGCATGTGACGTCTTGTTCGACGAGCTCGGTTGGGGACCGGCAGGACCGTTAGGTTTGCCTGAAGCTGATCGATTTCTGAACGGCAGGGGCAGGACCAATTCATGACCGCCGACATTTCGGCGACCGATCGATTTCGCGCCACTGAAGCATCCGACCCGTCAAACCCGAGAGTGGTGCTCGGCTTCCTCCATGGCGCCCATGCGCTCGATCACTTCGTGATCCTGATTTACCCGACGCTGGTTATCGAGCTGCAGACCGCCTATGGCCGTAGCTATTCTGAGCTCATCATGCTTGGCACGGCCTCCTTTACCGCGTTCGGGGTGTTCTCGCTGCCGGCGGGCTGGCTTGCCGACCGCTGGAGTCGCCGCAACATGATGGTGGCGTTCTATCTCGGCTCTGGCCTGTCGCTTGTCGGCGCGGCGCTCGCGCCTTCGCTGTACGCGCTTGCTGTGACGCTGTTCGTGCTCGGCGTATTCGGGGCCATTTACCATCCGGTCGGCACCGCGACGCTGCTTGAGCACGCTACCCAGCGCGGGCGCACGCTTGCTTTCAATGCCGTCTGCGGCAATGTCGGCGTCGCGCTAGCCGCTGGCGTGACCGCAACGCTCACTGCGGTGTTGTCGTGGCGCAGCGCCTTTCTCGCACCCGGTCTTATCTGCATCGCAACGGGTGCGTTGTATCTGCGTTTCGTCCCACGAGAGCCGCGGCATGCGGCATCGCGTGACGCCCCGGCCGAGGTCGTTCTATCCACGCCTGCCGCCGCAACGATTTTCGCCCTCTTTATGGTGATCGCCCTCACCGCCGGCCTTGTCATCAACACGATAACGCTCGCGTTGCCGAAGATCGTCGACGAGCGCATCGGCAGCAACGTTTCGCTTGTCGTTGTTGGCGGGCTTGCCACGGCGCTCGTGCTGTGCGGCGCGTTCGGTCAGATCGTAGTGGGCCGGTTGGTTGAACATATCCGGCCGCACATCCTTTTCGTCGTGGTCGCCGCTATGCAGTTCGTCGGCGTTTTGTGGACCGCCTACGCCACGGGGCCGATTCTTTTGGTGGCGCTCGCTTTTACTATGGCGGCCGTTTACGGACAGCTCACGGTGAACGATCTAGTCATCGCCCGCTATACCGCCGATGCGTGGCGCGGGCGCGTCTACGCGGCTCGCTATTTCCTTACCTTCATGGTTTCGGGAGTATCCGCGTCAATGATCGCGCTCTTGTACGGCCGCGGCGGTTTCGACCTCATCCTCGGCACGACCGCGGTCATAGCGTTGGGCTTTCTGGTCGCTGTTGTCGCGACGGCGTTCCTTGCCGACGGTGTGGAAAAGAGACGCATGCCGCGGTCGGCCGGGGCGGAGTACCCCCATCCGGTCATTGCGACGTAACTCGCCCGCTTAATGGCGCGGGCCATGACCATCACGGTAACGCGCTTCCGCCCGCACCATCGAGCGACATCATCGGCGTTCCGGGGTTGAGCGACGAGGTCAGAACGACGCCCTCAATACCGTGCGTTGACGCCAAGGCGTAGATACGGCCCGCCGCGGCCGAAGGAATCCACAGCCCAGCCGCCGGCCGCCGACCATTGCAGCGCATCGATACGAAAGCCCGTGATGTGTGCGCCGAGGCGCAGCTGCTGATAGTCGGCACACCAGATCGCCTGGGTCTCGGGACCGACGAAGAAGGGCTCGACAAGCCTCCAGCCGATAGCGGCGCGTGCGGATCCTATGAGGTCGATGGACGCAATAGAGCCGTCCAGTGCGAGCATGGTCGCGG
The DNA here is from genome assembly GCA_963721025.1 of uncultured Alphaproteobacteria bacterium. Taxonomy (GTDB): domain Bacteria; phylum Pseudomonadota; class Alphaproteobacteria; order Rhizobiales; family Xanthobacteraceae; genus BOG-931. The sequence continues at coordinate 268,799 of CAVRHN010000001.1, forward strand.
GGCTCGGCTGGTACCAGACGTCGGCGGCGACCTGGGCTCCGCCGTACAGCCCGCGTAGCCGGCTGCCGGGATCATACGGTGTGAGCCGATAGTCCTGGACGACAGGGCCGGCGTAGAGACCGACGGTCAGCCCGTCGCGCGTTATTCGCCAACCGGGCAGGCCGGCGGCCGACAGCAAAGTGGCCTCCACATCCATATGCAGTCCGCCGGAGGGATACGTGTAGAGGCCGCCGTTGAGAAGGACTTTGAGCGTAAATCCCGGCATTAGGTAGCAAACTCACCTGGCGGCGCTTATCTATCCTTTGGGCTGTGAGGCGTTCAAAGTTAGGAGTTTTCATTATGGGAATACTCACTGAATTAGTCGATGATCGAATGCAAAAACCAGAGCAGACGCCGAATTATCGGCGCGGCTATGTTCGCGGCGCGCTTGCTATGCTTGAAGCCGCTGAACCGTACCTTCCTAAAGCTCATGCGCTGATTTTGCGAGCGTGGGCAGGTGGGGCACTGATGGAATGGAGCGCGAGCGAAGACGATTCCTTGCCGCCTCCACCACCGAGCATCAGGGTCGCATAACCAGATATACGTTGAAACGAAGCCCCGGCCTCACTGCCGGGGCTTTTTTCTTCTCATCCTCCCCCATCATCTGATAGGACCGCGAGCGCCTGAGCAATACCCCGCGATGGTCGATCTTTAAGGCGTTCAGGCAGTGGTCCAAGTTCCTCGAATAGGTCCTTCTGCTCAGGCATGTGCGGGCGAAAATTCCTATTGAAATTTCGCATGAATGTTTCCCAATCTGGCGAAACACGCATTAGTGCCGTCACCACTGCAACCTGTTTTTCCAAATGCGGGTGACCTATCTCCCCGCTTAGAAAACGATGGTGATGATATTTTCGTCGCCCTTTTTCTGTCTTGGGATTCAATCGCTCTAGTGCCTGCCGAACGCCGGGAGGCAATTGATCATAGACAAGTGCTGTAGTGAGCTTGGCCGCATATCGCGGTCCCTGTGGGCCTTTCTGGTCATACTCCAACGGACTAAACGGCCAATTTCGAAGGCGAAACATCTCTTGATAAAAATCTTCTGGAAAGCGTTCCGTCCACGGCAGCAATTCTTTGCTAATGTAAGCCTCAAGGATCAGTCGTAGCTCATCCTTCGGGCGATCACGCTGATAACCAGTCGCCTCATCGACCAGCGCCGTAATGCCAACGCGCTGGAGACCGCGCAACAGAATGTCGGCCCGAATGGCTATCGGAACCTGATTGGGCCTCAATGCCCCCGCTTGGTGCGCCCGGACCCAAACCTCGCACACGGCGGGTAAGACATTAGCGTCAATTCCATGCGCGAGAGGAATACCGCCGGGAGCGGCGTCATAAAGAATGGGTTGACTGGCCACCAGTCTCAATTCATCGGAAATAAAGGGTTTGATGGACCTTCCTGTCAAAAAAATCGGCAGATGGCCACCAGCCTCAGACTGAGATTGAGCCATTCGAAAGATTGCGCCGCCGTGCTTGCGACCGAGAGCTTTATTCACGCCCCGCTGTGAAAGCACCCTACGGCCATCATCCAAGACAGCGCAGTCAATTTCTAAGTCGGCAATTTTCAATATTCCGGTGTGTGTTGCGTGGGGAATGCCCTTCTGCCACCTCGCCACGGCGGCACGACTTGCAATAGCCCGGCGTTCATCTCTTGAAAGAGCCGCAGCCCTAGCAACCCCGCCTTTCGCTCGCCCTGTGATTTCGTCGTCCATGAGTTATCCCCATGCTTGCATCGCACAATGCAAGAATATGCTTGCAATCGAATAATGCAAGCATATTATGGCGACCGTGCACAGGGAATTGCAGAGCAAGAGCGCCCCACCCGCTTGCCGGCGGATGGGGCGTTTTGCGTTTTTACGGGCCGGGGCTAGTGCCGTTCGCCGGATTTCCACCTGCGCGGGCTTGGGTCCAATCCCCAACCGGTCCACCTTTTACCAGAGGCGCCAGATTCCTTCTATCGTGCTCACCGACGCTTCCGCTTCGAATAGGTAATCCCCGATGCCGCCCCGTCAACGAAGGCGATCCCGGCCGCCTCTAGGGCAACTCGCATTGCCGTTAGATTATTCGCAATCGGAACGCGCCGCCCCTTCTCGAAATCGCGCACCGTCGAGAGCGAAACGGAAGCCTTGGCCGCAAGTTCTTCCTGCGACCAATCCAGCCATGCGCGGGCAGCGCGGCTCTGTTCCGGCGACATGCCCGACGAATACACCCGTAAATTCTTTTCGTCAACCCCAACGATTTACGTTGACATACTATATTTTAACGCTTATCACTAACGTCAACGGAAAACGTTGGCGTTATGGCTCAGCACTTCCTCCTTTCCACAGCCGCCCGGTCGCTCTCGTTAGCGACCGTCGCGCGCATGTCGGAGGAGGAGGCGTGGCAGGCGTTCAAGCTGATCCGCTGGTCCGACACGCAAGGTGAGCCGGTCTGTCCGCGCTGCGGTTGCCTCGATAGCTATGCCTACAGAACCCGTAAGCTGTTTCGATGCAAAGGCTGCTCGCACCAATTCACGGTCACGTCCGGGACGATCTTCGCCAGCCGCAAGATGCCCGTTCGGGACTATCTGTTGGCAATCGCGATCTTTGTGAACGGCGCGAAGGGTCACAGCGCCCTGCAATTGAGCCGTGACCTCGATTGCCAATACAAATCGGCCTATGTGCTGGCCCACAAACTCCGCGAAGCCGTTGCCGCTGGCACGGACGATGAGAAGGCGTCCGGCAGCGTCGAAATCGACGGCGGTTATTTTGGTGGCTACGTCAAACCAGCGAACCTCAAAGAAAACCGCATTGACCGTCGCCGGGCCGAACATCAAACCGGGAAGCGCCGCGTGGTCATTGTCATGCGCGAGCGCAACGGCAAGACGCTTCCTTTCGTCACCCTTTCAGAGGACGCGGCGGTTCCGACGATCAAGGCCCGCGTGGCGAACGGCAGTACGATCTATGCCGACGAAGCCGCCCATTGGGATGACTTGCACGCCCGTTATCTGACGAAGCGGATCAATCATTCACTGGCCTATTCGGACGGCGACGCCTGCACCAATCAAGCCGAGAGTTTCTTTAGCCGCCTCCGCCGCGCCGAGATCGGCACTCACCACCATATCGCCGGCCCGTACCTCAATGCCTACGCGAACGAAATGGCGTGGCGAGAGGATAACAGGCGAGTGAGCAACGGCGTGCTTTACCTCATGGCTGCGGACGCCGCTCTAAAGCATCCCGTTTCTAACCAATGGAAGGGCTATTGGCAAAGGAGTTGGAAGGAATGAGAACGAGCACCGAAACATACGAACATACAATCAACGGGCTTTTGCAAAAGCGTGGCGAGTTAATCGAGGAAATGGCGGTCACGCGCGAACGCCTTGCCGTACTCACAAACGACGTTGAAGCAATCGACCGCGTGCTGGAGCGACTTGGCTATGATGGTGACATTAAGCTGACGCAGCCCACGACGCGCCTTGTGCTGTTCTATCGCGGCGAACTTCGGCAGTTTCTAACAAGACAGTTGCGCGAGCATGGCCCCGCGACAGCGCGGGCGATGGCGATAAAACTTCTACAGCTTGAGGGCAAAGACATTCATGATCGGCGCATGGTCACAGACGTTGTGCGACGTGTCGGAAGGGCGTTCAGTCAAATGCGTGGCGCTGGAATAGCTGTCGGAACGAAAACGAAAAACATGGGCGAGTATCTGTGGCAGTTAGTGGATTAGCCGGCGGCTTCGGTAATCATGCTGCGGTTCAAATGGCGCACGATAGTTTTGCCGGATTTCCCTCCGATAAAACTCAATGGAAGTTCCGGCTGCGACGCATCGGCTGGCTTCTTTGCTTTCGGCCGATGGCGACCAGAGAAAGCGGCGGATGGCAAATGTTCCAGCGGCGGCAATAGCGGCATTTTGCCCTCAAACCATTCCTCAATCGCTACGATTTGCAGAGCAGGAACGTCGCCATGAACAATATCGGCATATCCGACGGAGGATGCCTCTTTCTTCATTTCCTTTGTCGGCGTGTAGAGACATATGAAAAGCCCCATTTGTGCTTTTTCACGATCAAGTACGCGGGCAAAGTCGCGGACCATAGACGGGCCAACCTGATCGCCTCCTTTTACGGAAGTGAGAAGCCGACCCCATGGGCGTCCCGGACCGTTCGGGAAGAAAATCTCGCCATCAATCCCGCGATCTGCTCCCTTTTTCTGCTCGCGAAGCGCGTGCGGGTTGAAAAGATAGTTTGCCCACCACTGAAATTGATATTTGTCTTTTTGCGCGAGCTGCACTGCCGATGCAAAATCACGCGGCATTCCTTCGGTTTCGTATTTCACCTTGCCGACGCGCGACGCCAAGCGCGCTTCGATCACCTTGATTGCATGGACGGCAATGTCGATTCCGATCCACTGCCTACCAAGGCGCTCCGCAGCCTCGATCGTTGTTCCGCAGCCGCAGAATGGATCAAGCACCACGTCGCCCTTTTCGGACGAGGTCGCCACTATGCGATCAAGCAATGCCAGCGGTTTTTGCGTCGGATAGCCGAGTCGTTCGGCATGCGCGCCAGAGAGCGATTTTATGTCGGTCCAGACGGATTGGACTGGAACGCCACGCAACTCGTCGAGGTAAAGTTTTTGCCGCGCGTAGCCGGTTCTGGAATAGTAAAGCCGTCCTTCATCATGCAATTTTTAAATCGTTGCTTTAGAATAACGCCATGCTCGCGTATGTCCGTTCCATTCAAAAACTGGATTTCCTTTGTCGGCACCTCCCGGTCCAGTCATCGGAGTCGTTGTGAACTGGCGACCAGTTTCCGGCTCAACATGCTTGTATGTTTCAGTGATGTATTCTGGATCGAGCGGGATAAATTGTTGCGTCCACTTTCGATTGTCAGATTTTGAATAAAACAGGATCGTATCGTGAACGCGCCGCAGAGGTGGTCCCACTTCCTAAGACAGCCGGTTAAGGTGGATTCGCCGATACAGAGGACGAACCATCATGAGGACGCGGAGACGGTTTTCGGCTGAGTTCAAAGCCAAGGTGGCGCTCGAGGCGATCAAGGGCCACGAAACGGTCGCAGAACTGGCGAGCAAGCACGAACTGCACCCGACCCAGATTGCTGCCTGGAAGCGTGAGGCGGTGGAGAAGCTGGCCAAGGTGTTCGACGAGAAGGGCAGCGCGCGCGAACAGAACCGCGACGCCGAGCTGACGAAGCTTCATGCCAAGATTGGTCAGCTGGTGGTGGAACGGGATTTTTTGTCGAAAGCCTTCGATCGCTGAGCCTGGATCGGAGGAAGACGATGATCGACCCCGGTCATCCACGGCTCTCGATCGTACGCCAGTGCGAGCTGGCGTCGATCAGTCGCTCGACATTCTATCGTAAGCCGACGGCGGAGAACGAAGCGACGCTGGTGTTGATGCGTCTCATCGACGAGCAGTTCCTCGAGACACCGTGGTACGGCTCGCGGCAGATGGTACGGCATCTGCGCCGCAACGGCTGCTGTGTCGGGCGCCATCGTGTCCGTCGACTGATGACCAAGATGGGCTTGGCGCCGATCTACCAACGCCCGAAGACCAGCGAGCGGCATCCGCAGCACCGGACATGGCCATACCTGCTTCGCCATCTGACCATCGACCGGCCCAACCAAGTCTGGTGCGCAGACGTGACCTACATCCCGATGCGCAGAGGCTTCCTATACCTGGTCGCGGTCATGGACTGGTTCAGCCGCAAGGTTCTGGCATGGAGGTTATCGAACACGATGGATGCTGACTTCTGCGTCGCGGCGCTGGCGGAGGCGATGGTCCGCTTCGGCAGACCTGAGATCTTCAATACCGATCAGGGCTCGCAGTTCACCAGCTTTACCTTCACCAACACCTTAAAGGCTGCCGACATCCGCATCTCGATGGACGGCCGTGGCCGCTGGATGGACAACGTCTTCATCGAGCGGTTATGGCGATCGTTGAAGTACGAGTGCGTCTACCTCAATGCCTTCGAGACCGGCAGTGAGGCACGAACAGGGATCGGTCGGTGGATCGGCTACTACAATGCCGATCGACCCCACTCGGTCTTCGGCGGCAGGACGCCCGACGAGGTCTATGCTACGCAGGCAAACGAGGAGAAATTGGCGGCGTAATCGAACCCAGAATCCACCTTAGCCAAGCCGCCATTCTGTCCCGTAAGGTGGGACCACCTCTGCCCATAATGGGTGGAACCTTGGCCAACGTCATTGTGAGCGCCGTATCGTTTCCAAATGACTTCATTTACAAAATTTCGTGGATCAAAAATCGCGTCGCAAACGACTTTTAGATAGTGGCTCGCTGTAGGGTCGCAGTGAAGATAGAGGGAGCCGTCTGGATTCAGTTTGGAATGAAGTTCTATTAGCCTACTGGCCATCATAACCAAATAGGCCATCATGTCGCTTTCGCGCAGGGCCGAGCGAAGCGCGTCAATAAACCGGGCGGCTCCGCCGCCGGCCTTCATAATATCCTTGAGGGCCCATTCCGCCTCGTCACCCCAAGCCCAAGTATCCTTGAATGCTTCGACTTGTGCAGAAGCAATATCCTCTTTTGGGCTTTGAAATAGAACGTTGAACTTGGCTTGGCTGTTGAAGGGCGGATCAAGATAAATCAGATCCACACTTTCATCAGGCACGTACTCTCGCAGCACGTCGAGATTGTCGCCGAAATAGAGTTTGTTCACAGAACAATCCTCCCGCGCGGCAACTCGCGCATGGTTGAGTTGTGGAAGGAAAGGGAACGAATAGGGGGCGGCGTTAGGGAATTAATAAGGAAGGTTAACGCCGACGCGAGCGCCGCTTTCGGCGGTCCCTTTTCAGCAAAACCTTTAGGGCTTTGATGCCAGTGCGACAGTCCCGGATCAAACCGGGAAGGCTCGCGAGAGCGGCAATGCCCGCAAAGATGACGGCTAGGACCTCCATAGTAATAAATACGGAGGAAGCCGACTGTTCCCTGCCAGACCGAATTTTCCAATAATTGCAGAGACATAGAATGGTCCCCGGCTAGGTGAGTTTGCTACCTAATGCCGGTAAATCCAGTCGCATTCAGCCCCGCCGGGGACCACAACAGGCCGCCATCAATAAACGCGCCGCCACGCCACAGATCGGTACCGGTGAACAGAAGAAAAGAAGGATTGCTCGGCCCATCGCTACCGGCCTGGGCCGCCGCTGCACAAAGCACCATCATCGTGGTGGCTCCGACTGCGCTGAAACCCCTCGACATACCCACAGAGGCCGCTCCGCCCAATGCGCCTCAAATACGCCCGCCGCCCCTTCGGCCTAGCGACACGTTGAGTTTAAGTCGATAGCGTGCTGCTACGCGAGGTTGTATGAGCAGCGGCGGTCGCGGTGCCGGGCTGCCTTGCAAAATGGGGAGTAGGTCGAGGCGTCGCTCGGCGTATATAGTCGGCGCGCCATCCAGGGACCAATCAATGACAGCCGACGTTTCGACCTCTGTGCGATTTCCCTCCGACGGCACAGCCGCCCACTCACGCCGGCTGGCGATCGGCTTCCTCAATGGCGCCCACGCGCTCGATCACTTCGTGATCCTGATCTATCCGACGGTGGTCATCGAACTCGCGGCTATCTATGGCCGCTCCTATTCGGAACTGATCGCGCTCGGCACCGCATCCTTCATCGCCTTCGGACTGTTCTCGCTGCCGGCGGGCTGGCTTGCCGACCGCTGGAGTCGCCGCAACATGATAGCGCTGTTCTATATCGGCTGCGGGCTGTCGCTGCTCGGCGCGGCCTTTGCTCCCTCGCTTTATGCGCTTGCTGTGGCGCTGTTCGCGCTCGGCGTCTTTGCCGCCATCTATCATCCGGTCGGCACCGCGATGCTCATCGAGAACGCCACCCAGCGCGGCCGCTCGCTGGCCTTCAACGGTGTCTGCGGCAATCTCGGCGTGTCGCTCGCGGCCGGCATCACGGCCGCGCTAACCGCCGCTTTCTCCTGGCGCGGCGCCTTCCTGGTGCCGGGCCTGATCTGTATCGCAGCCGGCATCGCCTATCTCTGGCTGGTCGCCGACGAGAGGCGGCATGCGACCTCGCGCAGCACGTCCCCCGACGTTGCCCTTTCCGCGCAGATCGCCGCAACGATCTTTGGCCTGTTTGTCGTGGTCGCGCTGAGCGCCGGGCTGGTGTTCAACACCATATCGGTGGCGTTGCCGAAGATCGTCGACGAGCGCGTCGGCAACGACATCTCGCTGGTCGCCGTTGGCGGCTTGACGACGGCAGTTTTCCTGTGCGGCGGGCTGGCGCAGATCGCGGTCGGCCGGCTGGTGGAGCGTATCCAGCCGCATATCCTTTTCGCCGCAATGGCCATCATGCAGTTTACCGGCTTGGTGTGGGCGGCCTACGCGACCGGCACCATGCTGCTTGCCGCGCTCGCGTTCACCCTGGCGGCGATCTACGGCCAGATCACGGTCAACGACCTCGTTATTGCCCGCTATACCGCCGATGCCTGGCGCGGGCGGGTCTACGCGGTGCGCTATTTCCTCACCTTCATGGTCTCGGGCGCGGCGGTGTCGATGATCGCCATCCTGTACGGCCACGGCGGCTTCGGTCTCGTGCTCGGCGTCACCGCGTTTGTGGCGCTTGGCTTCCTGGTCGCGGCGCTGCTGATTGCGTTCCTTGCCAACGGCGTCGAAAAGGCGCGGGTGCCGCAAACGGCGCCAGCGGAATGATTTACCCCGTCATTGCGAGGAGCGAAGCGACGAAGCAATCCGGCGCGCCACCAGACCGAATTGCTGCGCGAAGCCTAATCGGACCAGCAATTTCGGGCCGACCATCAGCCTCGCAACGACGCTCGACGCATTCCCGCCTAAGCCGAGGCCGGGTGCCGCGCCGCGAGCGCCATCGCGATCAGCGCCCCTCCGCCGAACAGCATATTGATGCCGACCAGCAGGCCGAGCGCCCAAACTGCCGTCCCCGGCAGCCCGGCAAAGATGATGCCGGCGAGAATGAGGTCGATGATACCGCTCACCAGCATCCAGCCCCAGCGGCCGGTCAGCTGATTGCGGTGCTCGATGGCATACATGATGGAGACGATGCCCTCGATCACGAAAAACGCTATCAGCACCAGCGTTAACGACAGCGTTCCGGTGATCGGCCAGAGCAGCAGCACGACGCCGGCGGCAATAGCGATGATCGCCGAAATCAGCGACCACCAGAAACCCGGCACATGCCGCGCCCAGAATGTCGTGAACAACCCGACGACACCGCTGATCAGGAATATCCAACCGATAATAATCGTGAACGCGAGCGTGGCGATCGGCGGCAATGCGATCGCGGCAATGCCGAGGATGACCAGAATGATGCCTTCGACCAGAAACAGGGCCCAGTGCTCGTGGATCGCTCCCGCGAGCACGCGGCCCATCCGCTCGGCATTCTGTTGATCCAATGTCATCGTTGCCTCCCTTGAAATTGGTCACTGGTCGTCGGGGTTCCGCGGTAACTGCTTAGCCGGCTAAGAAACGCAAGGATCGTCGGCATGCAGCGTCAAATCGGCCAGGAAGCTCCCTGACCGCTTCAAAGCAGGACTCTTACATCAATACGGCGCCTTGCATAATAGCGAAACGGTACCTATTTGTGTGAACAGCGGCGTTGATGCCTTTGAGGCTCCGTCGCCGGACGGCCACGGATACGACAGGTGACGCCGGATGTACGCGCACCTTCTCGTTCGTGGCCGTTAGCATTTTGACGGGTCGGCTCGGCTTCCCACGTCGAAATCCCCGCCGCGCTGTTGTCATAAGGCTGTAATAGTCCGCCGGCATGTGATTGAATAATCGAGCGAACGAACAGGGGGTCCGTTATGGCTATGGCGGATACGGGTATCGATTTCGGCCTACTGACCGGGGCTGGCGCCCCGGTGCGCGCCTACAAGGCCGGCGATGTCATTTTCCAACAAGGCGACAAGGCCGAGGAGCTGTTCGTCATCCAAAGCGGAACCGTCGAGATCCGCCTCGGCAATCGTTTGCTCGACACCTTGCCGGAGCGCAGCATCTTCGGCGAGATGGCCTTGATCGATAGCGCGCCGCGCAGCGCGACCGCGGTAGCAGCGACTGACGTGAAACTCGTACCCGTCGGCGAGAAGCAGTTTTTGTTCCTGGTCAGCCGGACGCCGCACTTTGCGCTCAACGTGATGCGCGCCTTGGCGCGACGGCTGCGCGCGACCAACAAGGCGCTCTAGACATGTTCCGGAAGAGTGGAAGCCGGTTTTCCGAAAAGATCATGCGCCACCAGTGAAACTAGAGCGCAATTGGTTCCAGCCGGAGCGATTGCTCTCTAGGCGGCTCATTCCTTCAATCGCTCGATCAGCGCCATGGCTGCCGCCGGCGCGCGAATTTTACCCTCGTGGATGACGTAGGCGAAGACATCGCGCGGCGCGATTTTCTGCAGTGCAGGCGCCGGATCGACCCGCGGCAGGTCGCTTGGCTCTTTGCCTTGGGCCCACAGCCGCAAGCGGCGGGCCCAGGCGTCGAGGTCCTCTGCCGGGTAGGCCGTCGGGATCGTATCCTGGCCTTTCTGCAAACGCGCATAGATGAAATCGCCGGTGACGTCGGCGACGTTGGGATACTTGGCGTGATCGGTGAAGACCACCGGCGCGGCGAACTCGCGCAACAGCACAATAAATTCCGGTGTGCGGAAACTACCGTGCCGCACTTCGACGACGTGCCGCAGCCGCTTACCGGCGGCCTTCGCCGGCAATAGCTCGAGGAATTTGCCGAAGTCGGCGGCGTCGAATTTCTTGGTCGGCGCGAATTGCCAGAGCAGCGGACCGAGCTGCTCGCCGAGCTCCAACACTCCGGAATCCAGGAAGCGCTTGATGGAATCGCCAGCCTCGGCAAGGACGCGCCGGTTGGTGGCGAAGCGCGGTCCCTTGACGGAAAACACAAAGCCCTCGGGCACGGCGGCCGCCCATTTGCGGAAGCTTGCCGGCTTCTGTGAGCCGTAGAACGTCGAATTGATCTCGATCGAGGTGAGGCGGCTCGCCGCATAAGCGAGCTCTTTGGCTTGCGCCAGCCCCTCCGGATAGAAAACGCCGCGCCACGGCTGGTAATTCCAGCCGCCGATGCCGACGCGGATTTGACCGGACAGGCCCGTCACATCGGCGTCACGCGCTTGCACCATAGTGTCCTAGTAACCGGCGGCGGTTGAGTTCCACACTGCTGCCAGCGGCCACGATGAGCCGGTGACGCCGGACGAACGCGCACCGTTTCATTCGTGGTCGTAGTTGTCCAATCACGTCGTGCTCCAGACGCCCCCATAACGACGAAGGCCCGGGATCTTGTCTCGGGCCTTCGCATTTACGTCGCCTGAAATTCGTTGCGCAATGGCTTAGAAATCCATCCCGCCGCCACCCGGCGGCATCGCCGGCATATTATCCTTCTTCTTCGGCAGCTCGGCGACCATCGCCTCGGTGGTGATGAGCAAGCCGGCGACCGAGGAAGCGCCCTGCAACGCCTGGCGCACAACCTTGGTCGGATCGATGATGCCCTTCTTCACCATGTCGACGTATTCGCCGCCCTGGGCGTCGAAGCCGAAGGCATACTGATCCTTTTCGAGGATCTTGCCGACGATGACCGAGCCATCCTCACCGGCATTGATGGCGATCTGGCGTGCCGGAGCCGACAGCGCCTTGCGCACGATGTCGACGCCGTGCTTCTGGTCCTCGTTCTGCGTGCGCACTTTCTTCAGCGCTTCGCTGGCGCGAAGAAGCGCAACGCCGCCGCCGGGCAGGATGCCTTCCTCGACCGCGGCGCGGGTGGCGTGCATCGCGTCGTCGACGCGATCCTTGCGCTCCTTGACCTCGACCTCGGTCGCCCCGCCGACGCGGATTACCGCGACGCCGCCGGCGAGCTTGGCCAGCCGCTCCTGCAGCTTCTCGCGGTCGTAATCGGAGGTGGTCTCCTCGATCTGCGCCTTGATCTGCGCAATGCGCGCCTCGATATCGGCCTTCTTGCCGGCGCCGTTGACGATCGTGGTGTTCTCCTTGTCGATCATCACCTTCTTGGCTTTGCCGAGCATGGCCAGCGTGACGTTCTCAAGCTTAATGCCGAGGTCCTCGCTGATCGCCTGGCCGCCGGTCAGGATGGCGATGTCCTGCAGCATGGCCTTGCGGCGATCGCCGAAGCCCGGCGCCTTCACCGCGGCGACTTTCAACCCGCCGCGCAGCTTGTTGACGACCAGCGTCGCCAAGGCCTCGCCTTCGACGTCCTCGGCAACGATCAACAGTGGCTTGCCAGTCTGCACGACGGCTTCGAGCAGCGGAAGGAGCTCGTTGAGCGCCGACAGCTTTTTCTCATTGATGAGGATGTAGGGATCCTCCATCTCCACCCGCATCTTATCGGCGTTGGTGATGAAGTAGGGCGAGATGTAGCCGCGATCGAACTGCATGCCTTCGACCACATCGAGTTCGGTCTCGAGCGACTTCGCCTCTTCGACGGTGATCACGCCTTCATTGCCGACCTTCTTCATCGCCTCGGCGAGGAAGCGGCCGATCTCCTGGTCGCCGTTGGCGGAAATGGTGCCGACCTGGGCGATCTCGTCGTTGGAGGTGACCTTCTTCGAGTTCTTCTTCAGCTCCTCGACCACTGTCTCGACCGCAAGGTCGATGCCGCGCTTCAAATCCATCGGGTTCATGCCGGCGGCGACGGCCTTGGAGCCTTCCTTGACGATGGCGGCGGCGAGCACGGTCGCGGTCGTGGTGCCGTCACCGGCGATGTCGGAGGTTTTGGAGGCAACCTCGCGGACCATCTGGGCGCCCATGTTCTCGAACTTGTCTTCAAGCTCGATCTCCTTGGCGACGGTGACGCCGTCCTTGGTGATACGGGGAGCGCCGAACGACTTGTCGAGCACGACGTTGCGGCCCTTGGGGCCGAGCGTCACCCTCACCGCATTGGCGAGGATGTCGACGCCGCGCAGCATCTTGTCGCGCGCATCGACCGAAAATCTGACTTCCTTGGCAGCCATTGAATATCTCCGTTGGTGTTTTGAACGTCATCCTCGGATGCGCGCCGCAGGCGCGCCACGCAGGATGACCGATGTCGTTGTTGCGCTACGCGGCCTTTTTCTTGGCCACGGGCTCGTCGATGACACCCATGATGTCGGACTCCTTCATGATCAGGAGATCCTGGCCGTCGATCTTGACCTCGGTCCCCGACCACTTGCCGAACAGAACGCGGTCGCCGACCTTGATATCGATGGGGATGAGCTTGCCGGCCTCGTCGCGGCCACCGGGGCCGACGGCGATCACCTCGCCCTGGGAAGGCTTTTCCTGGGCAGTATCTGGAATGATGATGCCGCCGGCTGATTTAGCTTCGGCATCGATGCGCTTGACGACGACGCGGTCGTGAAGCGGGCGAAACTTCATGGTGTCCTCCTAAGTTTATGAATGGACTGAGGTTTTTGGAGTGGAGCGGTTTCCTTAAGTCCCTCGGCTACCGCCTAGACGCGACATAGGACGCCAATTTTGGCCCGCAAGTGGTCGCTGAAGTTTTTTTAGCACTCATTCAGTGAGATTGCCAACAACTTGGTAATCGGCCGAGGTCCGGGTTCCCGGCAACGAAAAATATTGCGCCGGTGGCCGCGGAAACTCCTCCCACAAAGTTCCGTTGAATCGTCAGGCAAGTCGGGCTGTTAGCACGGACGCAGGAATGCTGCTAATGCCTTGAAAGTAAACAACTTCTTCATTTTTGAGGCTTGCAATGGAGGAGCGAGTCTCGAGACAATGCCCGTGTTGGGACGGAGGGCACTATGGGTTCGCAAGAGACTTGGGTTTCGCAAGACTTTCGCCGGCAGCTCGAAGGCTACGGATTGACCACGGCCAATATCCTCTACCGGCGGCCGGATCATCCATGGCTGTTACAGACCTACGTCTGGCAGGACTACGATCTTTGCCCGAGGTTTCCCGAGTTGAACAAATTCCTCAATTTCTGGCTGGAAAAGCTCGAGGGCCCGCTGCACTCGGTCACCGTGGCACATGCGCGCTTGATCAAGCCGGCCGAGATCCGCGCCGTCGACGGCGAGTTCCGCTTGCACTGAGCTCTCCTGAGACGCCGCACGTCGCGACAGATGCCAATGGCCTGATCTTACTTCCGCTTTCAGAGCAAGCGGACAGGGCCGGACTTGCTACTGGTTTGCCCCGGTCGCGAATGACCCGTTGCAGAAGTGGAGTGTGCAACGCAGCAGCAGCCGATACGACGTTGAATTTAGGATGTGCGAGAAGCAATCCTGGTGTCTACCGCGACCCTGCGGCGGGCACGCCGAGCGACCCATGATGAGGCGTGTCGCGCACTATTAGAGGAAAGCGCCGCCCCGTGAGATGGGGTCTTTGCAGTATACCTTTTTGCGAGAATAGAATTGGTCTCCCCAGTGTAAATACACCGGGGAGATGTGGCCGCCGCTTTCGACCGACAGAGCGATCAAGAGGCTTTTTTGAAAGCCTGGTTGACGCCGCGGGTGATCGGCTCGGCGCTTTCGCCGGCAATCTTTTGTCCGAGCGCTGACAGTTCCTTGGTCTGTTCGGTTAGCGTTTGGAAATGCTTTTTGGCGTGCGCCGTCCATAACTCGACCATATCGGACGGTTGCTTCGCGGCCGCGAGTTGGCGAGCAAACTCGAATACTGCCTCGGCGTTAGCTTGCGCCAAGTCGATCATTTTCACGTTAAAGTCGCGGACGTTATCGACCGTGACGGAATAGCTTTGCTCAACGGACCGCGCCGTTTGCTCTGGTGCCGCTTTGCCTTTTTCAAGGGTCTCGTTGGTGATTTTCCTGCTCTTATCGTATTCGCTCATGGGACTCATCCAGAGGTGGTCCCACTTCCTAAGACAGCCGGTTAAGGTGGATTCGCCGATACAGAGGACGAACCATCATGAGGACGCGGAGACGGTTTTCGGCTGAGTTCAAAGCCAAGGTGGCGCTCGAGGCGATCAAGGGCCACGAAACGGTCGCAGAACTGGCGAGCAAGCACGAACTGCACCCGACCCAGATTGCTGCCTGGAAGCGTGAGGCGGTGGAGAAGCTGGCCAAGGTGTTCGACGAGAAGGGCAGCGCGCGCGAACAGAACCGCGACGCCGAGCTGACGAAGCTTCATGCCAAGATTGGTCAGCTGGTGGTGGAACGGGATTTTTTGTCGAAAGCCTTCGATCGCTGAGCCTGGATCGGAGGAAGACGATGATCGACCCCGGTCATCCACGGCTCTCGATCGTACGCCAGTGCGAGCTGGCGTCGATCAGTCGCTCGACATTCTATCGTAAGCCGACGGCGGAGAACGAAGCGACGCTGGTGTTGATGCGTCTCATCGACGAGCAGTTCCTCGAGACACCGTGGTACGGCTCGCGGCAGATGGTACGGCATCTGCGCCGCAACGGCTGCTGTGTCGGGCGCCATCGTGTCCGTCGACTGATGACCAAGATGGGCTTGGCGCCGATCTACCAACGCCCGAAGACCAGCGAGCGGCATCCGCAGCACCGGACATGGCCATACCTGCTTCGCCATCTGACCATCGACCGGCCCAACCAAGTCTGGTGCGCAGACGTGACCTACATCCCGATGCGCAGAGGCTTCCTATACCTGGTCGCGGTCATGGACTGGTTCAGCCGCAAGGTTCTGGCATGGAGGTTATCGAACACGATGGATGCTGACTTCTGCGTCGCGGCGCTGGCGGAGGCGATGGTCCGCTTCGGCAGACCTGAGATCTTCAATACCGATCAGGGCTCGCAGTTCACCAGCTTTACCTTCACCAACACCTTAAAGGCTGCCGACATCCGCATCTCGATGGACGGCCGTGGCCGCTGGATGGACAACGTCTTCATCGAGCGGTTATGGCGATCGTTGAAGTACGAGTGCGTCTACCTCAATGCCTTCGAGACCGGCAGTGAGGCACGAACAGGGATCGGTCGGTGGATCGGCTACTACAATGCCGATCGACCCCACTCGGTCTTCGGCGGCAGGACGCCCGACGAGGTCTATGCTACGCAGGCAAACGAGGAGAAATTGGCGGCGTAATCGAACCCAGAATCCACCTTAGCCAAGCCGCCATTCTGTCCCGTAAGGTGGGACCACCTCTTCCTTTGACTGCGAACCGCTACCGCTCCAACGGGGTCCGGACTGGTCAATTTTATACAGACCCACCTTATTGCCAGACGCACCATGCAGTGGGGCCAGTGGCAATAGATAGCGGTCGACTGCATGCACGGAGGCTACAATGTCGCTCCAGTATCAACGTCAAAAACCGCGTGACTTTTATATACCAGAGACTTGTTGGCGCTGTGACGCGCCGATGAAGATCAAAACGATAATGCCGGCAATGACATTTCCATTGCTTGACGAGGTCGTTTATAGGTGTCCAGCCTGCTACTTGGAAAGAAAGCATACTGTTCTGAGGGACGAATAAGTTCCAGCGAGGCTGCCTCAATTAGCGCCCTCTGGCAGCAGGGAATGGACGTTTTTGATTTTTTGGATTGCACGGACTGCGATCCCGCTCGTCGGCTATAGGAGGACGGCATGGACACCACAACTCTTCTGATCATCATAATCATAGTGTTGCTTGTCGGCGGCGGCGGTTGGTACGGCCGGGGGCGCTGGTTCTAGGGCGGCGGCCATGTTTTCTGCTTCCGACCACCCACTCGCACGGGTCAACGTCTTCTTGGGTCGGCTCTAATTCCTGATTTGCGGCTGGTCGCGCAAAACGACGTTCAACAATGAACTGTGGATTTCGATGCCGCCGTTGTAATCAATTAAGCCCAGTTTTCGAAATTTGTTCATGAAGAAACTCACGCGCGACCGGGTCGTTCCGATCATCTCCGCAAGCGTCTCCTGGCTGACTTTTGCTATGATCGGCTCCGGCCGACCTTCCTTGCCGAAATTCGCCAGGAGCAGAAGAGTCCGTGCCAGACGTTTCTCGCTCGAATTGAACAATTGATCGACCAGGTCCTCCTCGACGCGACTGTTGCGGGCCAAGAGGTGCGAGATAAATAACTCGGCAAACGCCGGCTCTTCGTGGATCAAGCGAGTGATGTGTGCCTTTGCTATTCGCACGATCACACATTTCATTAGAGCCGAGACCGTCGACAGACGCAGCACCTCTCCGGCCAAGCAGCCCTCGCCGAAGAAATCGCCGGCTTCCAGAAGTGCGACCACGGCTTCCTTGCCCTGCTCGGAGACGACGGTCTTCTTGACTTTGCCGCTCTGAATGAAGAAAACGGCATCCGAAGGATCGCCCTGTCTGAATACAATTTGATCCTTCCGATAATCGGAAATGGCTCGCCCCCCGTTCACTTTCGACAAAAATACTTTGGGATCGAATGGGGGCCTCCCTTTGCTGACCATGGTGGGAGCAGCTCCTTTCACCCGCCATTCCTCAGAGCAGCCTCGGTTCCGAGCGGGATAATGGTTGCCATGACTTGCCCGCTGTTGCCGGGGGAGCAGGGCCGACCAATCCATGAGAAGCGGGCCACAGAGCGGACCACGCTTTGCGGTATCTCGTATCCTGCCAATGCTGTGGCTATTGTCAATTAATACTTACGAACGCCTGTTTTTACTTACAGTAAATACCTTAATTACTTCATTAAATTTGAGGAGTATTGGTTTTTTTGTATCTGCCAGAATCTGGCTCAAATAACTCTTTTAATGAACAGGTTGTACAATTAACTCTTGACGCCAAAGACGCTGGTGTTTAATTGTTAGTAAGTAACTGGGCGCGTCGTGGCCTAGCTTAACAGGGCAGGGAGCTTTCCAATGCCGGTGGAAAGATTGCGCGGCGAGCGGCTTCAAATCATGCTTTCCGTCGAGGAGTTGATCCTTGTCGACGATTTTCGATTCAAGAAGCGCATGCCTAGCCGAGCGGCAGCGGTACGCGAGTTATTTAAGCGAGGGCTTGCGGCCGAAGGGTTTGCGTTGGCCCCCAGCAATTCCAAGTCGAGCGACTTTGGCGTCGTCGCCAAGTCACCGAACGGACGCCGGCAGATATAGAGCGCATCTCGCGCAGTTCGTCGACGACTTCGATCGCTGTCTAGGCCTGCCCGGCTCAAGCCATCCGACGATCCTCAAGCAGCGTGTTAAAGCGATCGCATTGAGGTGGTTGATCGCGTTTGACTAGGGTAGGCGGTATGCGTCTCGCTGATCATGTTGCAGTGCGTGAGTCCGTTCCCTTCCCGGAAGTCCCGCCATACCCGGCGAGACTTCCAGTTTTGGGAAACAGCGGACCTGCTTCAGCGGGGATCAGGCTGCGACTCGTCGGGACGCCCGAGTAGCGGCGTGAGCATTTTCTGCAATCCGGCGATGAGGTGGTTGGTTTCCCAATCGCGCTCCAACAGAGCTTCGATGGTCTTGTCTTTCACGCCGATTTGTCGATTTTGAACCCCGTTCCGGACATCTCAACCGCCGAGACCCGACGGCCAACTGCACGTGCGGAAATGCAGGCGCGAAATCGGACTTGTTGATGTAAGAAAATAATGAACAGGGGGCGCCGTACTGGGCGCCCCGCAAGATCGATGGTTCCAGAACGATCTACTTGTAATAGCCGACGCCGCAGTTCAGATCGCCGACCTTGGTTGCGAAGCTCACCTTCGGCACGGGCGTTTTGTCGTGACCCGGCCTTACAAACATGTAGCTCACCTCAGTGATTTCACCTTCCGGTTTCGCACCCGAGGATGGGGGAAAGTGTCGTCACATTTCCATTGACACAGGGTCCCTGTTTCGGTTATAGAGGATGCGAATCTCGCTCAGTGAAGGACGCCTTCGGCCGAGGGTACTCCCGAAAGCGGAGCGAGTGCGGTGCCCGCGGGCGGGAGGATACGGCCCGTTCCCGGGCGGCTTGGGCATCATCCTGCCGGCACTACGACCGGCGCGTGAGGTGCTTCACTGGACTGGGACAGGCGCGGCGCGGGTAACCCCCGTGGAGCGGCGTGCGCTCCTCGCCCGGAAGGGCGATCAAAGGATCGTACGCTCTGGCCGCGTCCCAGGAAGCATGGCCTGACGCCGAGCCTTGGGGACGAAAGTCCCTTGGGCGAGAGCCGCGAGTGGAACGCCGGCAGGCGAGCTGCTTCCCGAGAGGGGGGCAGAGCCGCATCGTGAGGTGCGGAGGATAAGGATCAGCGTCTACCGGCGTTCCGCTTCCTTTTTCTCTTTTCCAGGGAGCGAAAGGAAGAAGCCAGAGTCTCCTCGATTGATGCGACGTGAATTTCGAGGGGCAAAGATTTCGCAAACCCGCAGCGCCGACCAAAATCGCGCCGCGGGAGCGCTGGTTTTTTTCCTCCCGCATGCAACGGGGAGGGATGAACGGAACGCCCATGCGCAAACCGGCAGACAAACGCAAACTTGGCAAGGCGCAATACGCGACGCGGTTCGCGGTGGAGAAGGTGTTGCAGCAGCGGCGCTATTGCGACGCCTTCGCGTTGTGGCGGCAATGCCCGCTGAAACGCTGCCGCCGCAACGGCGCCTGCCGCGGCGATCCGAATCTCTGTCTCAAGCGCGCGCTCGATGTGGTGCCGCACCGCACCCAGTGGCAGGCGCGGCAGGACATTTTGATGGCGACACCGGACAATATCGGCGCGCCGGAACGCGCGGCGCGGCAGTGCATGCCACGCGATTTTTACGAGGGCACGACCGCGCCGCCTGTTGCCAATAGTCCGGCAATCCGGTAGCCGCAAAACGAAAGGCAGACGCGCATGCGTATTCGCTTCGATTTCGGTTCGGTCACGCTTGATGCCGAGACGCTCGATACGCCCACCGCGACAGCGGTGGGCGCGGCATTGCCGATCACGGCTTCGGCGCTAACCTGGGGCGAGGAAGTTTATTTCGACATTCCCGTGAAGGTGGCGCGCGAGAAGGACGCCCGCGCGATCGTAAAACCCGGCGAGATCGCCTACTGGCCGGAAGGTCATGCGATCGCCATCGGTTTCGGCCGCACGCCGATCTCGAAGGGCGACGAAACCCGGCTTGCCAGCCCGTGTAACATCTGGGCGAAGGCGCTGGACGACGTGAAAACGCTGGCGAAGGTGAAGGCCGGCCGCAAGGTCGTCGTCAGCGCGGTCGATTAGTTTGCGGACGGCGGTTGGCCCAGCGCGTCGCGCCGGCGGGCCGCCGGCGCGGCCCTCATCCGCGGCCGACGAACGGCATCTTGTTCGCCATCACCGTCATGAACAGCACATTGGCATCGAGCGGCAGGCTGGCGATGTAGGCCACGGCACGGCCGACATTGTCGGCGCTCATGCGCGCTTCCGGCATGGTGCGGCCGTCCGCCTGCAACATCCCCTCGGCCATGCGCTGGGTCATTTCAGTGGCGGCGTTGCCGATGTCGATCTGGCCACAGCAGATGTCGTAGTCGCGGCAATCGAGCGCGGTTTGCTTGGTCAGCCCGGTGACGGCGTGTTTGGTCGCAGTGTACGCAACCGTGCCGGGACGCGGCGTGTGCGCGGATATCGAGCCATTGTTGATGATCCGGCCGCCGCGCGGGTCTTGCGCTTTCATAATCTTGACCGCTTCCTGCGTGCAAAGAAACAGACCGGTGAGATTTGTGGCGACGACGGCCTGCCAGCGCTCCAGCGGCACCTCTTCGATCGGCATGCTGCGCATGCCGATGCCGGCATTGTTGAACAAAAGATCGAGCCGGCCGAAGGTTTCCTTGGCCTTGGCGAACAAAGCCTGGATCGAGGCCGCGTCCTTGACGTCGGTCGGCACCACCAGCGTGGTGCCGCTCGCCTCCTTCGCCACCGCTTCAAGCCGATCCGCGCGCCGTCCGGCGAGCACGACCGCATGGCCGTCCCGCGACAGTGCAAGCGCGGCGGCCTTGCCGACGCCGCTGCCGGCTCCGGTCACCAATGCGATTTTCCGCGCGGTCATCGGCGCCTCCCTGTTTGTGGCGTTCGTTATCGTAGCCGGGATTGTATACGAATGCGGGCTCAGCTCGCGAGCGCGACTTCCTGGTCGGGCCTGCCCACGCGGTAATCGTCGGGAGAGGCCAACCGCGCGTCGATGTCGGCTGCCGGGCCCGGCCTGCCGAAGCGGTAGCCCTGCATATAATGCACGCCGGCGGCGCGCAGAAACAAATGCTGCTCCGCATTCTCGACGCCCTCGGCGGTCACTTTCATGCCGAGCCCGCGACCGAGGCTGACGATGGCGTGGACGATGGCCGCTGCGTCGGGTGCCGTCTCGATCGAGCGCACGAAACTGGAGTCGATCTTGAGCTTATCGAACGGAAAACGCCGCAGATAAAGCAGGCTCGAATAGCCGGTGCCGAAATCGTCGAGCGCGAAACGTACGCCGATGGCTTTGAGGCGTAGCATCGACTGCTCCGCCGGTTCCAGATTGCCGATCAGCGTGCTCTCGGTGAGCTCCAGTTCCAGGCGGTTGGCGTCGAAATCGGTCTCCTTGAGGATACGCTCGACAACATCGACGAAGTCCGAGCGACGGAACTGCAGCGGCGAGACGTTGACGGCAACGGTCAGTCCCGGCCAATTCCGGCCGTCAAGGCAGGCCCGGCGCAGCATCCACTCGCCCAGCTGGACGATCAGGCCGGAGTGCTCGGCGACCGGAATGAAATCAGCCGGCGAAATGATCCCGGCACGCGGATGGGTCCAACGCGCCAGGGCTTCGACGCCGATCATTGTTTCGCCGCTGGCACTGATGATCGGCTGATAGGCGGCCTTCAGACCTTCGTTCTTGATCGCCTCCAGCAGATCGCCTTCCAGCAGCTTGCGCTGCGACAGGTCGGCGTCCATCGCCGCGTCGTAGATGCACGCGCGGTTGCGGCCCTCATTCTTGGCGCGGTAGAGCGCCATGTCGGCATAGCGCAGGATATCGCCGGCGTCGCTGGCGCGGTGGTCGATGATGGCAATGCCGATCGACGCGCCAATGATGATATTGTGTCCCTTGATCGCGTAGGGCGCGCAGATGGCGGAGATGATGCGTCCGGCGGTCGCCTGCAACGAATAGGAATCGGAGGCGCAGCTGGTGATGATGGCGAACTCGTCGCCGCCAAGCCGGGCAACCAGATCGTCGCCGCGCATTACCCGACTCAGGCGCTGCGTGACCTTGAGAATGAGCTCGTCGCCGATATGGTGGCCGAGCGTATCGTTGACATCCTTGAAGTGATCGAGATCGATATAGAACACCGCGGCTGAGGGGCCGCCGCAACCGACCTCGTCGATCACGGTCTCGAGCCGTTCACCGAAATAGATGCGATTGGGCAGCCCGCAGACTGGATCATGCAGGGCAAGGTGCCGCAGCTGCGTCTCGCCGGCGGCGATCGCCCGCTCGGTGCGCCGCATGTGCCGCACCATCAGGCCGATGAGCACGGCCAGACCGGCAATCGCGACGGCAACGAAGGGAAGCAGGTATCCCGCGATCTGGCTGCCGGGTCGCAGCGGCTGCCAGGCAAAGCGCGCAACCGCGCCGCCTTCGGCGGCGGCAATCGTGGCGACCTCCTTGCCGAGGGCCGGTGCGGTCTCGTCGATGACATGCAGGGCGGGTAGCCGTAGCCGATTGCCGATCTCGCGCAGCATGTCGTCATTGATATATTTTACGGAAATGACGATCGGCGCGCCGGCGTTGCCGAAAGCCAGATCGCTGTCCGAGCCGACCGCGACGGCCGCGACGATCGCCGGTCCGTTCCGGAAACGCTGGATCAGGGCCGTGGAGCGGCCGGGCTTTACGGCATCCCGTGCGGCGATGATGCGGACGGCGCCGCTGGGCGGCATTCTGCGCCGCCCACGCAACAGATCGAGGCTCGCTGCAAAGTCTTTCGCCAGCTCTGTCGCGCCGGCATCGCCGGGGGCGCGGGAGCGCAAGTATTCGATTCGATCGAAGCCATCGACCACGACCACGACGTCATGATCGAAGAATTCCTCCAGCCATTTTCCGATACGGCGTTCGATCCATTGCGGATCGTGGTCATGGCGAATGGCCTGCGTGGCGCCTGGCGTTGCGGCAACGCTCTCGACTTCGCGCAATATGCGCGCCCCGCGATCTGTGATCGCTTGCTGAATCAGTTGCCGCTCGCGCTCGAGCGAGGTTTCATCCGCACGCCGGGCGGCATTCAATACCGCGACGACGGGGCAAGCGATCGC
The DNA here is from genome assembly GCA_963721025.1 of uncultured Alphaproteobacteria bacterium. Lineage (GTDB taxonomy): Bacteria > Pseudomonadota > Alphaproteobacteria > Rhizobiales > Xanthobacteraceae > BOG-931. The sequence goes on from CAVRHN010000001.1 coordinate 291,885, forward strand.
CACAACGGCGATCACGCCGATTGCCACGACCAGGCGCAGACGCGCGCGGTCATGGCGCGAGCGGTTGTTCTCCTCGGCGATCCGCGGCCGCGCCGAAGTCGCCACGCTTCCCTCTTTGCACCATTCTTGTTCGGCGCGACTGTAAGGCGAAAAAGATTGCAATTCGCTTGCAGTTAAGCCGAAAAAGCCGGTACTTGGCGGCCGTGAATTCGTTAGCGAAGTTAACGCAGCGTAAATTTTCGTCGCGGCAGACCTGGCCTGCAGGCGCTATGAGGCGTTTGGCGCTTTTACCAAGCCTGGCCTGATGCGGCCGCTCACCGCCGGTTACTGTAGGGCGGCCGTGGGATGGCGATATGGGCGGCGCGCAAGGCGGCCGACCAGCGCTCACGCAGGTCGGTGAAATACGGTTCCCCCGGCTCGATGCGATGGATCAGCTCGGCATCGCAGACATCGCGCCGCACCACCAAGAGGTCGATCGGCATGCCGACGCTCAAATTCGAGCGCATGGTGGAGTCGATGGAAACGAGACCCACCTTCAGCGCGTCGTACAGGTCCATGCCATAGCTGACCGCGCGGTCGAGTACCGGCTTGCCGTATTTGTGCTCGCCGATTTGCAGATACGGCGTGTCGGTCGTGGATTCGATGAAATTGCCGGCGGAATACACCATAAATAATCGCATGCGTTCGCCCGCGATCTGACCGCCGAACAGGAAAGAGACGTCGAAGGTCACATCCGAGGCCTCCAGCGCCTTGCCCTCGGTGGCAAGCAGCATACGGATGACATGTCCGACGCGCTGGGCGGCCTGGAACATGGTGGGGGCGTTCATCAGCGTTTCGTGCTCGCCGGTTTCGGGATTGTCGAACCCTTCCGTCAGTACGCTCACCACCGATTGGCTGATGGAAAGATTTCCCGCTGAAGCGATCGCCATGATGCGCTTGCCGGGGTCCTTGAAGATGTGCAGCTTGCGGAAGGTGGCGATATTGTCGACGCCGGCATTGGTGCGCGTGTCGGCGAACATCACCAGCCCTTCGCGCACCAGGATTCCGCAACAATAGGTCATCGATTCGTCAGCTCCGCCGCGCGATCCTTATAGCGGCAGCGCTGCGTTTGCGGCAATGGCGCGGCTGCTCGCCTTGCTCACTGGTCGACTTTGATCGCAACCGCCAAGGTTTCAGCACCCATGCCGTAGCGCGTGCCGCGCACCGGAGCGGCACCGAGGGCATCGAGCCCAATGGCGACGCGAACATAGGCGTCGGTCGGACAGACGTCGTTGACGGCATCGAAGCCGACCCATCCGAGACCGCGCACGAAGGCTTCCGCCCAGGCGTGACCACCGTCCTCGGCGATAGGGTCGCCGGCGGCGCCGCCGCTCAAATAGCCGGCGACATAACGCGCCGGGATGCCGAGGCTACGCGCCGCGCCGATGAAGATGTGGGTCACATCGCGGGCGCCGCCGCGCTTATGCGCAAACGCCTCCGCGGCCGTGGCTGGCGGCGCATCCCCCTCATGGGTTATCGCATCATGCAATCGCTCCAGCAGGGCATGAAGTTGAGCAAGAACGTCGCCGCCATCCGCGGCGCGGACATCGCCGGCAAAATCGCGGATCCGCGAATCGGCTTGCGTCAGGGATGTATCGCGCAGGAACAGGTTTGGCGGAAATCGCTCGACGGCGCCGCGCACCACCCCGTTGGTGTCCTGCGTCTCGACCTCGCCGTCGACCTTGACGCTCAATGCGTCGAACGGGCCATCGGCGGTAAAGACGTGGGTGAGATTGCCGAAGGCGTCCTCGTGCGCGCTGAGCCGCACGTCGGCGGACACATCGATGCGCCAGCCGATCACATACTGGCCTTCGTGGTTGCGCGGGGTGAGCCGCAGCACTTGGATTATGCCCATGGCCGCCGGGTCGTAGCGGCGGAGCATGCTTTGGGCGATGCGAAGGCGCATATCAGGAAACGGGGTCAGAGGTCGGAGCTCAAAAGGTATCCAACGGAGAATAGACGACGCGAAGCGGCGCTGTCTCCTGATTACTGACCGCTGGCCCCGGTCACAGCAGATATTGCTGCGCTATGGCGGTTCCGAGCCGGTTGTTGTCCTCGACGAAATCGTCGATGAACTCGTGCAGCCCGGTCTGAAAAATTTCGGCGATGCGGCTGTTTTGCAGTCGGGCACGAACGGTGCGCGCCTGCCGCTGCGCCGGTCCTTGCCGGCCGTAGGCGTGGGCGATGCGGTCGAGATTTTGCACCAGGTTCTCATAGCAGCTGGCCAGCGAGCGCGGCATCTCGTCCCGGAGCATGAGCAAATCCGCGATGAGCCACGGTTTGACGTTCTCGCGATAGACCCAGTGATACGAGGTGAGCGCCGACACCGAGCGGAGAATCGCGGCCCACTGGAAGTAGTCGAGCGGGCCGCCGACTTTCTCGTGCGCTGGCAGCAGCAGATGATACTTGACGTCGAGGATGCGGGCCGTGTTGTCGGCGCGTTCGATGAAGACGCCGAGCCGCGAGAACCAATAGGCGTCGTTGCGCAGCATGGTGCGGTAGGCCGAGCCGTCGAACCGCAGCGAGGATTCCTGCACCCAGCGCAGGAACCGTGCAAACTCCTCGCGCGAGCGCGGACCGTTGCCCCACTTCTTGAGCTCGAGCCAAGCACTGTTGATGGTGTCCCACATCTCGATGGTAAGCGCGGTGCGCACCGCACGGGCGTTGACGCGCGCCGTCTCGAAGCAGTTGCGGATCGAGGACGGATTATTGGTCGAAAAGGCGAGGAATTCGGTGACGGTTTCCTCATTCGCTTGCGGATAGGTCGCGAAGAAGGCGCCGGCGCAGCCCGCGGTGGCGACCGCGGATTCCCACTCGTTCGAGGCGCCGACGTAAGCCAGCGGCAGCGCCGTCAGCCGATATGTAGTGTCGAGGATGCGCGCCAGATATTCCGCGCGCTCGACGTAGCGGGCGAGCCAGTAGAGATTATCAGCCGTACGCGACAGCATCGCTCTAAGATTTCCTCATCCGTCCAACACCCAGGTATCCTTGGTGCCGCCGCCCTGGCTCGAATTGACCACGAGCGAACCCTTCTTCAGCGCTACCCGGGTGAGTCCGCCGGGCACGATGCGCACGCGATCGCGGCCCGACAGCACAAACGGCCGCAGGTCGACGTGACGCGGCGCAATGCCCTCCTCGACGCAAGTTGGACAGGTCGACAGCGCCAGCGTCGGCTGGGCGATGAAATTCTTCGGATCGGATTTGAGCTTGGCGCGGAACGCCGCGACCGTGGCCTTGTCCGCCTTCGGCCCGATCAGCATGCCGTAGCCGCCGGAGCCGTGCACTTCCTTCACCACCAATTCCTCGATGTGGTCGAGCACATAGGACAGGTGCTCGCTGTCCCGGCAGCGCCAGGTCGGCACGTTCTTCAGAAGCGCCTCCTCGCCGAGATAGAATCTCACGATGTCCGGCATGTAGCTGTAAACCGCCTTGTCGTCGGCAATGCCGGTGCCCACCGCATTGGCCAGCGTCACGTTGCCGGCCTGATAGGCCGACATCAGGCCGGGCACGCCGAGAGCACTGTCGGGCCGGAACACCAGCGGATCGAGGAAATCGTCATCGATGCGGCGATAGATGACGTCGACGCGCTTCAAGCCTTCGGTGGTGCGCATGTGGACAATGTCGTCCTTCACCGTGAGGTCGCGGCCTTCGACCAATTCGACGCCGAGCTTGTCGGCCAGGAATGAATGCTCGTAATAGGCGGAATTGTAGACGCCGGGCGTGAGCAGCACGACGGTCGGCTCGGCGGAGGTGGTCGGCGGCGCGATCGATTGCAGCGTCGCCAGAAGTTCATCCGGGTAGTTCTCGACCGGCGCCACGCGGTAGCGCGAGAACAGCTCGGGAAACAGCCGTAGCATGATCTCGCGGTTTTCCAGCATGTAGGAGACGCCGGACGGCGTGCGCGCATTATCTTCGAGCACGTAGAAATTTTCGGCATCGACGCGCACGATATCGATGCCGGCGACATGGACGTAGATGTCGTGAGGCACCTTTTGACCGTTCATCTCCGGGCGGAAGACCGGATTTTGAAAGACCAGGTCCTCCGGCACGATCTGCGCCTTCAGAATTTCGCGGTGGCCGTAAACGTCCTTGAGGTAGGCATTGATGGCTTTGACCCGCTGCTCCAGGCCGCGTTGCAGGACCGTCCACTCCGCCGCCGAAAGGATGCGTGGAATGACGTCGAACGGGATGAGGCGTTCCTGCGCCTCGGGGTCGCCATAGACCGCAAACGTGATGCCGATGCGTCGGAAAAACAGCTCCGCCTCCCGCCGGCGGAAGTCGAGCACATCCGGCGGAACCTCGCCCAACCAATGCGACAGTTCGGCGTAGGCCGGCCGCACCGTGCCTTCGCTGCCCCTCATTTCGTCGAACATTTCGGTCCCCGGCCAATTCGAGTGCATACTCGAAATGCCTGCCGCATCAATAGCAGTGGCAATCTTTGTTGCAATCTTTGCGCCAACTCGAAGGGGCAACGGGTCGGGTGTAAGTCTCTCGGTTTCCGCCGTTATTGCTCATGTTTTAGGCGAGATGATCATTGCAGCGGCGGGGAAGCGTTGGAATCCTCCCGGTTTAGCATTGACCGCGCCGGCCAACTCGCGCTCTTGGCAAGGTTAAGCCGCAGATCGAGGGCGTAACCCGGGAAAAGCACAGTGACGGCGAATATCATTTATCTGGCAACGATCTGGGTTATCCCGGTGATCATTGCCATCACGTTTCATGAAGCGGCGCACGGCTTTGTGGCGCACCTGCTCGGCGACGACACGGCGTGGCGGCTCGGACGCGTCAGCTTCAATCCGCTCAAGCACATCGATCCGGTAGGCACGATCCTCTTGCCCGGCATCTTGCTGCTGCTGCGCTCGCCGTTCTTGTTCGGCTACGCTAAGCCGGTGCCGGTCAATTTTCGCGCGCTGCGCCACCCGCGACGCGACATGGTTCTGGTCGCCGCCGCCGGACCGGCTATGAACATTGCGCTCGCCATTCTTGGCGCGCTGGCGTTTCACTTGGTGTTTTATCTGCCGGCTACCAGCGCGCAATGGCTGGCGCAGAATCTGAAGAACGCGCTGCTGATCAACGTCGTGCTGGCGGTGTTCAATCTGTTTCCGCTGCCACCGCTCGACGGCGGCCGCATCCTGATCGGAATATTACCGCGGGCGGCGGCGGCTCCGTTGGCGCGATTGGAGCCCTATGGGATCGCAATCCTCCTCGGTCTTCTTTTTGTGCTGCCGTTGCTGGGAGCCCAGTTGGGATTGGATCTCAGCATCGTGTCGCGCGCGCTCGGCATGTCCACCGGGGCGGTCATCGAGGTCATCCTTCGCCTGACCGGCAATTTGTAGCGTGCACGCTACGAACGCCGCGCCGCCACGGCTACAGATCCTGGAAGCGCTTGTTTTCCGCGACGACCTTCTTGAGCAGGGGCGCCGGCGTGAAGTCGGCGCCCATCGTCGCTTCGAACTCCTGCAGCTTGGCGAGGACTTTGCCGGGACCGATCAGATCGGCGTAGAACATCGGGCCGCCGCGATAGACCGGCCAGCCATAGCCGTTGATCCAGACGATATCGATATCGGAGGCGCGCTGTGCCTTGCCCTCCTCGAGGATCTTGGCACCTTCATTGATCATCGGATAGATGCAGCGCTGCAAAATCTCCTCGTCCGAGATGGTGCGCCGGTTGATGCCCTTCTTGGCGGCAAAATCGAGGATGATCTTTTCGACCAGCGGCGAGGGCTTGGCATTGCGCGCCTCGTCGTAGTCGTAGAAGCCGGCGCCGGTCTTTTGCCCGCGCCGGTCCATCTCGCAAAGAATTTCCCGAATGGTCGAGGATTTGCTCGTCTCCTTAGACCAGCCGATATCGAGGCCGGCGAGATCGCTCATGGCGAAGGGACCCATGGGAAGGCCGAAATCGTAGATGACGCGGTCGACGTCCCAGGGCATGGCGCCTTCGAGGATGAGTTTTTGCGCCTCGCGCTGGCGCTGGTGCAGCATGCGATTGCCGACGAAGCCGTGGCACACGCCAACCAGCACGCCGATCTTACCGATCTTCCTGGCAAGCTGCATGACGGTGGCGATCACCGGCTTGGCCGTCTTGGCGCCGCGCACGACTTCCAGCAGCCGCATTACGTTCGCCGGGGAAAAGAAGTGCATGCCGATGACGTGATCCGGCCGGGTCGTGACCGAGGCGATCTCGTCGATGTTGAGGTAGGACGTATTGGAAGCAAGGATTGCGCCTTGTTTGGCGATCTTGTCGAGCTTGCGGAACAGCTCTTTCTTGATGTCCATGTTCTCATACACCGCCTCGATCACGAGATCGCAGTCGGATAACGCGTCGAGGTTCAAGCCGGGGCTGAGCAGCCCCATCCGGGTTTGCACGTCGGCTTGCGTCAGCCGGCCCTTCTTGGCCGTATTGTCGTAGTTGCGGCGGATGGTGGCGACGCCGCGGTCAAGCGCGTCCTGCGCGGTTTCGACGATGGTCACAGGAATGCCGACGTTGAGGAAATTCATCGAGATGCCGCCGCCCATCGTGCCGGCGCCGATGACGCCGACCTTCTTGATCGGCAGAGTTGGCGTGTCGTCCGGCACGTCGGCGATCTTCCACACCTTGCGCTCGGCGAAGAATACGTAGCGCTGCGCCTGCGATTGCGCTGTGGTGACGAGATTAAGAAACTCTTCGCGCTCGCGTTGCATTCCCTCGTCGAACGGAAGGTCAACGGCGGCCTGAACGGCGCGCAAGGCACCCTTCCAGGCTTCAAAGCCGCGGAATTTGCGGGCGTTGTCGCGGCGGACCTTCTCGAATATCTCCGGCCGGCCGCGGGCCGCTTCGATCTTGTCGGTGAGATCACGGATTTTGCGCAAGGGCATGCGCGTGTCGATCACCTTGCGGGCGAACGCGAGTGCGCCCTCACGCAATTTTCCTTCCTCGACAAGCTCGTCGATGACGCCCCACTGCAGGGCTTGCTTCGCCGCGAACGGCGTGCCGGAAAGAATGGCTTCCAGGGCATTCTCGACGCCGATCAGCCGCGGCAGGCGCTGGGTGCCGCCCGCGCCAGGAATGATCCCGAGCTTGATCTCGGGCAACCCGAATCTCGCCGACGGCACGGCCACCCGGTAGTGGCACATGAGGGCTACTTCGAAACCGCCGCCGAGAGCCGTGCCGTGGATCGCGGCGATGATCGGCTTGGTCCCGCCTTCCATCGCGGCTTGGCTGTCGGTGAGGGGAGCGCCCTTCGGCGGCTTGCCGAATTCGGCAATATCGGCACCGGCGATGAAGGTGCGGCCGGCGCAAATCAGCACGATGGCCTTGACGGCGGGGTCCGCCATGGCTTGCCCGACGCCGTCGCGAAGGCCGGTGCGGACGTCCGCCGACAGCGCGTTGACCGGCGGTGAGTCGATCGTGAGTACGGCTATATCGCCTTCGCGGGTGAGATCGGTTACGGAGTTGATGGCGGCCATTGCTCGTTTCCTCTCGGCTTGCCGGGTTGTTGCGGTCTGAATAAGGTGGGCCGCAAGATACATAATATGCGGACGAGGAGGAACATTCGTGTCGCTATTTGATCTTCATGGCAGGGTTGCAGTGGTCACCGGGTCGTCGCGGGGCATCGGCCGCGCCATTGTCGAGCGAATGGCCGAGCACGGGGCCAAGGTCGTGGTCTCCTCCCGCAATATCGAACCCTGCCGCGAGGTGGCGGCGGCGATCAACGCCAAATACGGCGACGGCCGCGCCATCGCCGTAGCGGCGAATATTTCCTCGAAGGAGCACTTGCAGCGCCTCGTCGGCGAGGCGATGCGGGCGTTCGGCCAAATCGATATCCTGGTCTGCAACGCCGCCGCCAATCCGCATTACGGGCCGATGGCGACGATCAGCGACGAGCAGCTGCGCAAGATCCTCGACAATAACATTGTCTCCAATCATTGGCTGATCACCATGGTGGCGCCGCAGATGACCGCCCGCAAGGACGGTTCGATCATTATCGTCTCGTCGATCGGCGGGCTGCGAGGCAGCCCGGTCATCGGCGCCTATTGCATCTCCAAGGCGGCCGACTTGCAGCTCGCCCGCAATCTTGCTGTCGAGTATGGACCACACAACGTTCGGATCAACTGCATCGCCCCGGGCCTCATTCGCACCGACTTCGCCCGCGCACTCTGGGAAAATCCGGACAATCTGCAACGCAGGAACGAACAGACGCCGCTGCGCCGCATCGGCGAGCCGGACGAGATCGCCGGCGCTGCGATTCTCTTGGCCTCGCAGGCTGGAAGCTTCATCACCGGGCAAGCTATCGTCGTCGATGGCGGCGTCACGATTGCCTGATCGCGACGAGCGCGGCGGCGCAAGCCGCTAAGGAGAACCAGCCGATGGCCGATCTGGAAAAATTCCGCAGTGAAACGCGCGCCTGGCTCGCGGCCAATTGCCCGCCCGACATGCGGCGGCCGCTGGAGGACGACGACGATCGTTTCTGGGGCGGGCGCAACGCCAAATTCAAGTCCGACGGCCAGCGTCTGTGGTTCGAACGAATCCTCACGCGCGGCTGGACCGTGCCGGAATGGCCGAAAGAATATGGCGGCGGCGGGCTCTCGCGCGAGGAGGGCAAGATCCTGCGCGGCGAAATGCGCAAGCTCGGCTGCCGCTCGGCGCTGGACTCGTTCGGCATCTGGATGCTCGGCCCGGCATTGCTCAAATACGGCACCGAGACGCAAAAACGCGAATATCTGCCGCAGATCGCCCGCGGCGAAATTCGCTGGTGCCAGGGCTATTCGGAGCCCAATTCCGGCTCGGACCTCGCTTCGCTTGCGACGCGGGCCGAGGACAAGGGCGACCATTTCCTGGTCAACGGCCAAAAAATCTGGACCAGCTACGCCGACAAAGCCGATTGGATATTCTGTCTGGTGCGAACCGATCCGGCGGCGCCCAAGCATCTGGGCATCAGCTTCATCCTGTTCGACATGAAGACGCCGGGCGTCTCCACCAAACCGATCCTGCTGATTTCCGGAATGTCGCCGTTCTGCGAGACCTTCTTCGACGACGTGCGGGTGCCCAAGGCGAACGTGGTCGGCGAACTCAACAAGGGCTGGGAGGTTGCCAAATATCTGTTGACGCACGAACGCGAGATGATCAGCGCCATCGGGCTGGGGGCAGGGCGCCCGCTCGGACAGATCGCCACGGATTCGCTCGGCGCCGAGGACGGCGTCCTCGCAGACACCTGTCTGCGCGCCGATATTGCACGGTTCGAAATCGACGCTTTAGCGTTTCAGCTCGCCTTGGAGCGCACCGGTGACCTCTTGAAGGCCAAACAAGCGAACCCGGCGATTTCGTCCATGCTCAAATATTACGGCGCCGAGCTGAACAAACGCCGTCATGAGCTTTTGATGTCGGCGGGCGGCTCGGATGCACTGGAATGGGAGAGCGAGCGCTGCCGGCGTGGCGAGCAGGCCCGCGGCTGGCTGCGCACCAAGGGCAATTCCATCGAGGGCGGAACGAGCGAAGTGCAGCTCAACGTCATTGCCAAGCGAATCCTGGAACTGCCCGGCGCGTGATGCGGAGCGAACGATGGCCCTTATTCTCACCGAAGAACAGACGATGGTGCGGGACAACGCCCGCGCCTTTCTCGCCGCCAAAGCGCCGGTTTCGCATTTACGCAAGCTTCGCGATGCCCGCGATCCGAGCGGATTTTCCCGCGATCTGTGGAAGGCGTTCGCCAAGATGGGATTTTGCGGCATCCTCGTGCCCGAGGCTTTGGGCGGCTCCGGCCTCGGCTATGTCGAAGCCGGATTGATCATGGAGGAAATCGGCCGCAATCTGACGCCGTCGCCGTTTCTCTCGACGGCCCTGGTCGGCGCCACGACGCTTCTGCGCGACGGCAACAGCGCCCGCAACGCCGAGCTTTTGCCGAAACTCGCCGCCGGCGATCTTCTTCTCGCGCTGGCGGTTGACGAGCGTACGAAACACGCGCCGAGCGCGACCGCGCTCAAGGCCGAACGCAGCGGCAACGGCTTTGCGCTGACCGGCGACAAATGTTTCGTAGTCGACGGCCACGTCGCCGATCTGTTGATCGTCGCGGCGCGCAGCGCCGGCGCGCCGGGCGAAACCGAAGGCCTGACCCTGTTTCTCGTCGACGCCAAGGCCAATGGCGTCGCCGTCGAGCCCACGATCATGGTCGACGCCCATAACGCGGCCCGCATCCGGTTCGATCGTGTCCAGGTCGACGCCGATGCCGTGATCGGCGAGGTCGATCGGGGTTTGCCGGTTCTCGAAGCCGCGCTCAATGTCGGCCGCGCCGCCGTTGCCGCCGAACTGACCGGACTGGGCGAGGAGGCTTTCGGGCGCACGATCGCCTACCTCAAGGAGCGCAAGCAATTTGGGCAGCCGATCGGCTCGTTCCAAGCCTTGCAGCATCGCGCCGCGCACCTGTTCACGGAGCTCGAAATCACCCAGGCCGCGGTCTTGAAGGCGCTGCAGATGCTCGACACCGATTTCGAACGCGCGCCGCTGTTCGTTTCGGTTGCTAAGGCGCGCGCCGGCGCGAGCGCGACGCTGGCGGTGCAGGAGGCGGTGCAGATGCACGGCGGCATCGGCATGACCGACGAATTCGACATCGGCTTCTTCATGAAGCGCTCGCGGGTCGGCCAGGAGCTGTTTGGCGACGCAGGCTTCCACGCCGACCGCCTCGCCCGGTTGCACAATTACTGATGTCCCATTGCTCCACGTCGGCGTGACGCCGTCAGCGTAAGGGAGAAAACATGGCGGCAGCGAAGACTTTCCCAGCCATCTCGCTTGCGCAAGCCAACGCGGCGCTGACCCGACCAGGCTCTCCGTTCGAGATCGAGGAACGCGACATTCGCGGCGTCCGCACGCGGGTGTGGAAGAACGCGCCGCCGATCATGCGCGACATCTTTATCTTGGGACGCGCCCATGGCGACAAGACGTTCGTCGTCTATCGCGACGAGCGGGCGAGCTATGAGGCCTTTGCGCGTGCCGCGCTCGCCATCGCCGAGGGGCTGCAACAGGCCGGAGTCGGCAAAGGCGATCGCGTCGCCATCGCCATGCGCAATGTCCCGGAATGGCCTGCCGCGCTGTTCGGCTGTCTGCTGGTGGGCGGCGTCGCGACATTGCTTAATGCCTGGTGGACCGGGCCGGAGCTTGAGTACGGGCTCAACGATTCGGGCGCCAAGGTCGCGATCGTCGATCGCGAACGGCTCGAGCGGCTGTTCGAGCATTTGCACAATTGCCCGGCGCTGGAGCGCGTCTTCGTCAGCCGCGAGAGCGAGCAAGTGGCGCATCCGAAGGTCGCCAAGCTTGAATCGATCACTGGCGACGTCAATTCCTGGCACCTGTTGCCGGACCGGCCGCTGCCGGACGTGCCGCTCGATTCCGATGACGACGCCACGATCCTTTACACCTCGGGCACGACGGGCAAACCCAAGGGCGCCGTCGGCACGCACCGCAATGCGTGCACCGGGGTACTGGTCAGGGCGTATTCGCTGGCGCGAAGCTTCGTGCGGCGCGGCGAGCCGGTACCGGCGCCCGATCCCGATGCGCCGCAGAAGGCCTGTCTGCTGGTGGTTCCGCTCTTTCACACCACGGGTTGCCACGCCACGATGATTCCGCTGGTGGCGACAGGCGGCAAGCTTGTCTTCATCCACAAATGGGATCCGGAGCTGGCGATGCAGCTCATCGAACGCGAGCGCATCACCGTCACCGGCGGCGTGCCGACCATCGCCTGGCAGTTGCTGGAGCACCCGGCGCTCGAAAAATACGATCTGTCCTCGTTGGAAAGCGTCGCCTATGGCGGAGCGCCGGCCGCCGCCGAGTTGGTGCCGAAATTAAAGGAAAAATTCCCGCAATCGGCGCCGGCGCTGGGTTGGGGAATGACCGAAACTTCCGGCGCGTTCACCGGTCATTCGGCTGAAGATTATCAATTGCGGCCGACCAGCAGCGGTCCGGCGACGCCCGTCGGCGAAATGAAGATCGTGGACGCGGATGGTCATGAGTTGCCGGTCGGCGCGGTCGGCGAGCTTTGGGTCAAGGGTCCGAACGTCGTGCGCGGCTATTGGCGCAACCCGGCCGCTACCGCCGAGACATTCATCGACGGCTGGTTGCGCACCGGCGATATCGCGAGACTCGACGACGAGGGTTTTTGCTACATCCTTGACCGCGCCAAGGACATGCTGATCCGCGGCGGCGAGAACATCTATTGCATCGAAGTCGAGAATGTCCTCTACGAGCATCCCGCCGTCATCGACGCCGCAATCGTGCCCATCACGCACCACTCCCTCGGCGAAGAGCCGGGCGCGGTGGTGACGCTCAAGCCGGGCATGACGGCGGACGAAGACGAATTGCGCGGCTTCGTCGCCGAGCGGCTCGCGGCCTTCAAGGTGCCGGTGAAGATACTCTTCTCCCCCGGTATGCTGCCGCGCAATGCCAATGGCAAGATCCTGAAAACCGAGCTCACGCGCCTGTTCCTGAAACATGCGCATTGAGCTTGGCGAGGCACATTCTCAGATCCGCGTGTTGGTATATTTGCGCATTTCCAGGCGCGCGATCGCCCGGCAATGGACTTCGTCCGGACCGTCAGCAAGCCGCAGCGTGCGGATATGGGCGTACGACGACGCCAGTCCGGCGTCGCTGGTCACGCCCATGCCGCCATGCGCCTGGATCGCGTCGTCGATCACGCGCAGCGCCACGCGCGGCGCCGCCACTTTGATCATGGCGATTTCGAGCTGCGCCGTCTTGTTGCCGACCTTGTCCATCATGTCGGCGGCCTTGAGACAGAGTAGGCGTGTCATCTCGATGTCGATGCGCGCCTCGGCGATGCGCTGCTCCCAGACGGAATGTTCGGCGATCTTCTTGCCGAAGGCGACACGGGAGAGGAGCCGTTTGGTCATTTTCTCCAGGGCGACTTCGGCCGCCCCCAGCGTGCGCATGCAATGGTGGATACGCCCAGGACCGAGCCGTCCCTGTGCGATTTCGAAACCGCGGCCCTCGCCGAGCAGGAGATTGCCGGCTGGCACGCGCACGTTGTCCAGAAGGACCTCGGCGTGGCCGTGCGGCGCGTCGTCCCAGCCGAACACGGGCAGCATGCGCACGACCTTGACGCCGGGCGTATCGCGCGGAACGAGAATTTGCGATTGCTGCTCGTGCCGAGCGCGGGTCGGGTCGGTCTTTCCCATCACGATCAACATCTTGCAGCGCGGGTCGCCGACGCCCGACGACCACCATTTGCGGCCCTTGATCACGTAGTCGCCGCCGTCGCGGGTAATCGAGGTTTCGATATTGGTGGCGTCGGACGAGGCGACCGCCGGCTCGGTCATAAGGAACGCCGAGCGGATCTCGCCGGCAAGCAGCGGCTTGAGCCATTTGGCCTTTTGCTCCGGCGATCCGTAGCGATGCAGCACTTCCATGTTGCCGGTGTCGGGCGCCGAGCAATTGAACACTTCCGAAGCCCAAGAGATGCGGCCCATCCGCTCGGCGCAAAGCGCGTAGTCGAGATTGGTCAGTCCGGCGCCGTGATATTCGCCTTCGTCGTGAGCGGAGGAGGGCGCCAGGAACAGGTTCCACAGCCCCTCGGCTCTGGCCTTGGCCTTGAGCTCTTCGAGGACCGGGATGACCTTCCAGCGCTCGCCTTCGGCGGCCTGGTGCTGGTAGGTTTCGACCGCCGGATAGACGTGCGCGTCCATGAAGGCGATGACGCGGTCACGCCAGTGCTTTTGCCGCTCCGATATCGAGAAATCCATGACGTCCCCTCTCCCTGACTTTGCGCGACATAGACGGCGCAAAATCGCAATTTATACAAGCCTAGTGCAAAACTCGTCCTGACCATAGCAGCGGCAGCGCATGGGTGCCACGCTTGAGCCGCCCCGGCTGCCGCGCTAGAGGGAAACCGGGAAGCGCGGAGATTTTGCCCATGACCGGCGCGGCCAAAAGCGAGATTGTCACTGCCGCCCTGCTTGTCATTGGCGACGAGATTTTGTCGGGCCGCACCAAGGATAAGAACATCGGCTACGTCGCCGAATATCTGACCAATATCGGCATCGAGCTCAAGCAAGTGCGCGTCGTCCCCGACGAAGAGCCGGAAATCGTCGCCGCGCTCAACGCCTTGCGCGCGCGCTATGACTATATCTTCACCACCGGCGGCATCGGTCCCACCCACGACGACATCACCGCCGACGCGGTGGCCAAGGCGTTCGGCGCGTCGATCGACTATGACCCCCGCGTGGTCGAGATTTTGCGCGCCCGGCTGGCCCAAACCGGCGGCGTGATGAACCAGGCGCGCATGCGCATGGCGCGCTTGCCCGCCGGAGCCGAGCTGGTGCTCAACAAAATCTCGGCGGCGCCCGGCTTTCGCATCGGCAATGTCATCGTCATGGCGGGCATCCCGCAAGTCATGCAGGCGATGCTCGAATACGTGACGCCGCAGCTCAAGACCGGCGCCAAAATGCTGTCGGAAACCGTGCGCGCCGACTGCCGCGAGGGCGATATCGGCACCGAACTCGGCGCCGTCGCCGCGGCGCACCCCGGCGTCGTCATCGGCTCCTACCCGTTCATGGACGAGAAGCGTGCCGCCAACGCCCATGTGGTGCTGCGCTCGCGCGACCCGCAAAAGCTCGCCGCCGCCAAGGCGGCGGTCGAGGCGATGCTTGCCCGCGTGCAGGCGCATCTCGCGGCCGGCTAAAGAATGGAGCCCGCAGTGCAGCAGCCCGACACACCGCCGTTGCGCAATCCCGAAAAGATCTTTCCGGTTTCGTGGGAACAATTCCACCGCGATTCACGGGCGCTGGCCTGGCGATTGAGCGGCGCCGGTCCGTTCGAAGCCATCGTCTGCATCACGCGCGGCGGCCTTGTGCCGGCGGCGATCGTCGCGCGCGAACTCGGCATCAAGGTGATCGAGACGGTGTGCGTGTCGAGCTATAACCACACCAGCCAGGGCGAGGTGACGGTGCTCAAGGGCGTCGCCCCCGCCATCGTCGCGCTCGGCAGCGGGGAGGGCGCCGGCGTTCTCCTGGTCGACGATCTGGTCGATACCGGTAAAACCGCGACCGTCGTACGCGCTCTGGTACCCCGCGCCCACCTTGCCACGGTCTATGCCAAGCCGATGGGCCGGCCGCTGGTCGACACCTTCATCACGGAAGTGTCGCAGGATACCTGGATCTACTTTCCCTGGGATACCGGGCTTGCCTTCCAGCCGCCGATCAACGAAGCGGGATTATAGAGCGGCCGCAGGCCTTGCAGTCCGCGTTTCGACGCGCGCGCGCCGGGTGCTACAAGGGCGTCGCGCGGACCGCTTCTGGGTCCGCTGCGCGGACGTGGCGAAACGGTAGACGCAAGGGACTTAAAATCCCTTGGGGGAAACCCCGTGCGGGTTCAAGTCCCGCCGTCCGCACCAGCGCCTGGTCGATTTTTACGAGGTCGCGAGAAGCGCAGGCGGTGCCGCCAATATCTGCTTATTGAGCGAGGACAGTTTCGCGCACGACGTGCGGGCCGGCGGAATTCAGTAATCTGCCGTGCCGGATTGCGAGCACCTCGCCCTCGGCGATGGGCAGCCAATGTTCGTCACTCAACGGGATGCTGGCGAATAACATCACCTCTTGTTGGCCACGGTTTATGGTGGACGATGTTGCTTGATCCGGCTTGGCGGCATCGTCACAGCTGTCGCATTGACGCGAAAGGCGCCACAGTCCTGGCGGCGCCACATGTCCGTCGGCCTGCGTGCGGCGATGCCCATGAACAAAAAGCGCATCGCCATCCGAATAAAGGAAATTGGCGGGACCGATGGCGCGCATGTCGGCGGCAAACCGCCTGAAGACTGCCAGTCGCCTCGCCAATGCGGGAGTTGAACCGCTCTCCCAGAGTGGCGCCAGCCGCTCGAGCAGGATGCAGAATGCGATCTCCGAATCGCTCTCGCCAATCGGCCGATACCGCTTCCAGCTGCCGGCGTAATCGCGTTCGATGCTGTCAAACCGACCATTGTGGGCAAAAAGGTGCGCCCGGCCGCCCAGTTCCCGGGAAAACGGCTGAGTATTCGGAAGCGAGCGACTGCCCCGGGTCGCGTGACGGATATGAGAGATGAAAAGCGACGCCGATAAGCGTCTTTGTTGAATGAATGCGAGCCACTCGCTTTCGGCGGCGAGTTCCGGCTCCTTATAAAGCCGCACATCGCCGCTGTCGTAGAATGCCACCCCCCAGCCATCATCGGCGCCACGGTGCTGGGCGAACGTCGACAGCGAAAGTGTTACCGAGGTCGGCAACCGGCTCGACAGCGCAAGGAGTTCACACATCGTCGTTTTTCCATTGCGTCAACGGAGCAGCGGGGCTATTGACACTATATTCGCATAATCGTATATGCGCAAGTGTGTAAGTACCAAGGCGTCGCCACGCCGGCTGCCGCGTGGATTCGTAGGCCTGCGGCGTCGCTGCCGCTGCGGCGCGTTGCCACTGATAGGAGAAGAACAATGGAGGCCAGTTGGCCGGGACTGACGGATCAG
Organism: uncultured Alphaproteobacteria bacterium; assembly: GCA_963721025.1. Lineage (GTDB taxonomy): Bacteria > Pseudomonadota > Alphaproteobacteria > Rhizobiales > Xanthobacteraceae > BOG-931. Next base: position 308,391 of record CAVRHN010000001.1, read on the forward strand.
CTTCGCCCGCTTTTGAAAGATCTGCGTGGCGGTGCGCCCGAGGTCATGAAGGCGTTTTCCGCGATTGCGCAAGCGGCGCTGGCGCCCAAGGCGCTCGACACCAAGACCAAGGAACTAGTCGCGCTCGGTATTTCCGTGGCGATCCGCTGCGACGATTGCATCGCCTTCCACGTCAAGGCGGCACTCGACCAAGGCGCGACCCGCGACGAGGTGCTGGAGACTCTCGGGACGGCGATCTATCTCGGCGCTGGCCCCTCGGTCATGTATGCGAGCCACGCTGTGGCGGCGTTGGCTCAATTTGAGGCCGTCAAGAGCGGCCAGGTCGCCTGACAGGGAAGGGTGCGTTCGATGCTGTCCCGATTGTTGACCAAGCTTACGGCCTCCGCCGGCGTTCCGGCCGTCACGCACGAGGAACTGCAACAGGCCCATCGCAACGGTGGCTGTACCGTCGTCGACGTCCGCGAGGCGCACGAATACGCTGGCGGACATATCCCCGGCGCCATCAATCATCCGCTCTCGCAATTTGATCCGGCCCGCATTCCGCGCGGCAAGCCGGTCGTTCTGATTTGTCAGGCCGGGTCAAGGTCGACCACCGCGATGCGGCGCGCGATCGCTGCCGGACGGCAGGACGTGCGGCATTATCCGGGCGGTATGGCGGGCTGGCGTTCGCGCCGCGGCCCCGTAGAGTGAAGCAGGCGCGCTGCGACACCGAGCAGCCACTATGCTGCTGGCGAGCCGCGCGGCGGCAATTGACCATCAATGCCGCAGTTCGATATGGACGCGACGATGAAAATGCAAGCCAATGCCATGTTTGCTGCAGCGGACGAGGCGAGCGGGCTATTGAAGGCTCTCGCCAACCGGCATCGCCTGATCATCATCTGTCAGTTGATCGAGAAGGAGCGCTCGGTGGGCGAATTGGCTGCCTTGCTGAAGATCCGCCACTCGACCGTGTCGCAGCATTTAGCGCTGCTGCGCAAGGACGGTCTGGTCACGGCGCGGCGCGATGGACAGACCATCTGGTATTCGATCGGCAGCCCGCAAGCCCGTGCGCTGGTGCGCACGGTCTATCGGGTCTACTGCGCGCCTGCGTCCGCTCGCAGTATGGCGGAACGGCGCTGACCGATCGGGCTCGGCCTATCTGGCCCCCAGCCACCAAGCCTCGGGCAGCGCCATAAGCGTTGCCGTATTCGGGCAATAGGTTTCCCAGACCGGGTCGTTGGGGTCGCGTTTGATGTCGACCGCACAGGCTTCGCGAAAATCGCAGCGCGCGCAGCGCTCCTTGATTGATACGAACACTTGGCCCCCGCAGCTTTCGATCGCGCTAAGATCGAGACCCAGCATGGCCATTCGGCAGCTTAGGAGGTCATCGCCCGAGGCGGAGCTGAAATTGCCGATTTGCATCAAATCCTCCCGGCGTTTCTCGCTGCAGCCAGGCGGAATAATCGGCGGGACGCATTGACTTGAATCAATGCGACCCGACAAGGCGCGACGTGCGGCCATAAATACGGAACATCCCTTAACGGAGAATCCCTGAATTGTCGAAACAACAGAACCTCCCAGAATGCACCGCTGGGAGAGCATCATGCGCCGTGAATTCGCGGAAGCTGTCAGCGAACTGTGGCGAGCGGTCGGTCGCACTGTCGACAGCTACCGGCCGGAGCTGCATTACATGCGCGGTCCTGGGCCGAAATGGCACGCCAAGCACGCGGCGGGTGAATTAAGCCACCTCCATCAGGATGGAGCGCAACGCGTCTAATCGCCCCGATCGGGCTCTGCAACGGAGCAAACTTGGGCGCCTTTGGAACTCATCGCTTGCTCGGCAAGTCTCCGCCAGGCTTCGGCCATTTCGACCAGAAATGCCCGATGCTGGGGATCATCGGTTCTGCGCGCCGCTTCAAGGCACCGGGCTGAGAATCGCTGGTAAACTCTTGCGGTCGCCATTTCCCGCACTCCCGCTCGGTTCAACCGAAAGGCGGTGAGATTTGTTCCCGGCAGAAGGCTGGCGGGCTCAACCCTCGCCGCTCTTCCGCCGGGCTCTAGCCTTGGCATTATGGCACATGCCCGAAGGACCCCAAGACGGGCATGCTGAAAGATTGTCGGACTGACGGTCCCATCGCTGAAACAAGACGCCGGCAGGTCGTGTGGTGTCATCGCGCCCGTGGCCGTCGAGAACCATCACTCGCCGAGGATCGCAAGCTTCTGGCCTTCCTCGACCGTCTCTTTTTCCTGCACCAGGATTGCCGCCACGGTGCCGTCGCGCGGCGCGGTGACCGGTATCTCCATCTTCATCAACTCGAGGACGATCAAGGTATCGCCGTTTTGCACGCGATCGCCGGCTGCGACTTCGATAGTCAACACCACGGCATTGAGCTCGGAAACCACCGACGTATCGGCCATCTCGAAAAGCCTTTCAGGGACGCATTGGAAACGCGGACGGACCGGGCGCGACAAGCTTGTCGGAAAGCTGCGCGAACTCGCACAATAGCGGCCGGCTCTCGCGCGGATCGATGATCTCCTCGACCCAGAACGCCTCGGCGGTGCGGAACGGCGACCGCAGCTTGTTCAGACGCTGCTCGATCTCGGCGAGCTTGGCGGCCGGATCCGCTGCGGCATCGATCTCGGCGCGGTAGGCCGCTTCAATACCGCCCTCGAGCGGCAGCGAACCCCAATAGCCCGACGGCCACGCATAGCGCAACGCCAAACGCCCGGCCGGCTGGTGCACGGCTCCGGCCACGCCGAAACAATTGCGGATAATGATGGTGCACCACGGCACGGTGGTCTGGTTGATCGCCGCCATGGCGCGCACGCCGTGACGGATGGTGGCGGCGCGCTCGGCCTCGAGGCCGATGAGAAAGCCGGGACAGTCCATGAGATAGACAACCGGCAGATGAAAGGTCTCCGCCAGGTCGACGAAGCGCACGATCTTCTGGCACGCGGTGGCGGTCCAGGAGCCGCCGTAGAAATACGGGTCGCTTGCCATCACGGCGACGGCGCGGCCGTCCAATCGCGCCAGTCCGGTAACAATGGGGCGGCCGAACATCGCGCCCATCTCGAAGAAGCTACCGCGGTCCACCAAGGCTTCGATGATTGGGCGCACCTTGTAGACCTTGCGCCGGTCCTTCGGAATGGCGTTCATCAGACTTTCGTCGCGGCGTTCCGGATCGTCGTCGCTGTCGAGCTTCGGCGGCAGCTCATGCACCGAGCTCGGCAGATAGGAGAGAAAGCGGCGCGCGCAGGCGAATGTCTCTTCCTCGGTTTCGACGGCATGATCGACGGCGCCGCTGCGGGTCTGGATCTCCCAGCCGCCCAGTTCCTGCTTGCTGAGGTTCTGGCCGATGCGTGCCACCACCGGCGGTCCGGCGACGAACATGGCGGAGGATTTGGTCATCACCGAATAATGACTGGCGGCGAGCCGCGCGGCGCCGAGCCCAGCCACCGATCCGAGGCCGAGCGCGACGACCGGCACCACGGCCATGTTGGCGTCGGTGTAATGGAACAACATCGATTGGCCGACGCCGCCGGGCAGATTGGCACGGCCCTTGGTCTCGATCGTCTTCACCGAGCCGCCACCGCCGGAGCCCTCGATGATGCGAATGATCGGTAGGCGCAATTCGGCCGCCATCCGCTCGGCCATCAGCGACTTTTCGTGGATCGCGGCATCGGCCGATCCGCCGCGCACGGTGAAATCGTCGCCGACCACGACGACTGGCCGGCCGTCGATGCGAGCGCGCCCGAATACGCAATTCGATGCCGTGAAGGCCGTGAGCTCGTTGTTCTCGTCATAGGTCGCGCTGCCGGCAATCGCGCCGGTTTCGTGGAAGCTTTCGGCGTCGACCAGTCCGTCGATGCGCTCGCGCACGGTCAGCCGGTCGCCGTCATGCTGACGCTTGACTTTGTCGGCCCCGCCCATTTCGTGGGCCAGCCGCTCGCGCAGGCGAAGCTCTTCCAGTTCGGCACGCCAGTTCATCGGCATTTCCTCTTATTCCGCGCCACTGCAGTGCGACGACATGGCGGCCGCGCAGCTTACTATTGATAGAAAGAACGAACATCGCCAAATCGCGCCTTCAAGCTGACGCGCGCGTGTCGGCGGCATGTATTCGAGCATCACCGCCCGGCGAATTGTGCCGGCCGCTTCTCTAAAAACGCTCTGACGCCCTCCCCGAAATCTTGCGAAGCGCCGGCGATGCGCTGCATGCGGCATTCGAGATCGAGCTGCTGCTCGAAAGCGTTCTCGGGGCTCTCCCAGTAGAGGCGGCGGATCAGGCCGAGCGCGATGGTGGGACCGTTGGCGAGGTCGTGCGCCAGTCGCTGCGCTTCGGCCATCAGTGCCTCGTCATCGAAGACGCGATTGACGAGGCCCCAGGCGAGCGCGGTCGCGGCCGGCAAGCGCTCGCCGAGGAGCGAAAGCTCAATCGCGCGCGCCCGCCCGATCAGCCGCGGCAGCAGCCATGTGGAGCCGCAATCGGGCACCAGGCCGACGCGGCGAAACGCTTGCAGAAAATAGGCGGAACGCGCGCACACAATGAGATCGCCCATCAGCGCGATGCTCATGCCGGCGCCGGCGGCAGCGCCGTTGACGGCGGTGATGATCGGATAGGGCAGGTCGCGCAGGCGCCGCAGGAATGGATGGTACAGCGTCTCCAGCACCTGGCCGGCGCCGCGCGGCATCGGGCCATTGCCCCGTCCCTGCAGGTTGGCCCCGGTCGAAAACGCCCGTCCGACACCGGTGATCACCAGGCAGCGGGTCCGATCGGTCAATCCGGCGAGGACATCGAGGGCATCGGTCAGGCCCTTGAGCATCTCCGCCGACACCGCGTTGAGTACTTCCGGATGGTTCATGCTCAGAATGGCGACGGCCCCCTCGCGGTCCAGGCGCGCGCGTTCGAACTCCATTGGCCCCTCCATTGTCCACTCCTCGCCGATGCTCGATACCACGTTGCTCCGGGCGGCGCCCGCGCGTTTCAGACACCACAAGTGCATTCACAACCAGCACCATGTTAATCGCAATTTGAGCAATTTCCGCAATGGCATATCGACATCTGCCATGTAGCATTTGAAGGAATGTGGTTCGTGGTCTTCCGACCCTTCGTACTTTCGTCCCTCCGGTGATATCGTGGCCCCGCGCTTGAAGCCGCTTGCCAACGAGCCGGCAAATGACGCGCGGCTCGAGAATTCGCTGGTCGCGCTGGCGGCCCATCGGCGCGACGCCATCCTTGAAGCCATTGCAATAAGCGCCAAGGAGCTGCTGCGTTCGTCGAACCTCGATGCTTCGCTGCCGAAAGTGATCGAGCGTGTCGGCCAAGCCGCCGGCGTAGACCGGCTGCACGTACTTTTGCGGGACGCCACCCCCCGATCGGCCGAACACTATGTCCTTGGACAATACTACACCTGGAACGCGCCCGGCGTTTCATCGCCGCCCGATTATCTGACCATCGGCAAAACAATGGCCGAGGTGGGTCTAGCCTCCTGGTTCCCCAGGCTTGCGGGCGGCGAAGTGATCGCCGGGCGGACTTGCGATTTGGATCCTTCGGCTCGCAAGTTCCTGGAATCGTTCGGTGTCAAGTCGGCGTTGGCCGTTCCCATCTTCGTCGATGGCGAGTGGCGCGGGATTATCGGCTTCGATAATTGCCGCAGCGAGCGCGACTGGCTCCCTCCCGAAATCGACACCATCAAGATTCTGGCCGAGTTGGTCAGCGCGGCAATCGTTTCCTTGCGTCGCGTCGAGGTCCTGGCCGACGCGAACCGGATCGTCGAAGCGAGCCCGACGGTCGTATATCGGCTAGGACCGCAGGAGCCGTTTCCTCTGGTGTTTGTGTCACACAACATTCGCCGCTACGGGTACAACGCTGCTGATTTGATGGCCGAGCCGAATCGCTGGCCTAAGCTGATCGAACGTGAAGACCTCGCCGTCGCCACGACCAACCTCAGGGCAATAGTGGCGGGGACAAGAGAAAACGATCGTCTGGAATTCCGCTTTAAGAAGCCGGACGGCTCCCGCGTTTGGTTCGTTGCGGAAACGAAACCGCTGCGCAACGGTGACGGCAGTTTGATCGCACTCGAGGGCATCCTGACCGACGTTACGGAGCGCCGCCGTGCCGAGCAGGAACTCGCCGCGTCCCATGTCCTGCTGACGGCGGCAATTGAAAATTCGCCGGACGCAATTCTTGCCGTCGACCGGAACGGGCAGATTACGGCTTTCAACCGACACTTTGTAGACATGTGGAATATTCCGCCGGAACTCATGAAGGGAAGCTATAAGCCCATATTGCAGATAGGGGCCTCGTTCATGAAGAACGAGAGCGAGTTCCTCAATCAGGTCCATGCCCTTTATGACCGTCCAGAGGCGAGCTATTGTGACGAGTTGCAGACCAAAGATGAACGCACGGTCGAACGTTACGCGGCGCCGCTCTACGACAGCAAAAAAAAGCAATATCTGGGCCGCATCTGGTTCCTCCGCGACATCACGGCGCGCAAGACGGCCGAGCAGACGATCATCGAGCTCGCGCGCACTGACTGCCTGACCGGCCTGCCCAATCGAGTGGCATTTCTGGACCGGCTGCATTTTGCGTTTGCTCGCGCCAAACGCGGCGCGACGTCCTTTGCCGTTCTTTACCTCGACCTTGATCATTTCAAGGACGTCAACGATACGCTGGGGCATCCCATCGGCGACGCGCTCCTGAAAGTGGTCGCCGATCGGCTCAAGAGCTGTGTGCGTGAAACGGACATGGTCGCCCGCTTCGGCGGCGACGAGTTTGCAGTTCTGCAGGAGGACGTGACCAGTATCGCCGACACCGAGGCGCTGGCAACGAAGATTTGTCGGACCATTGCCGCTCCGCTCTCGCTCGACGGCAATCAGGTTCACACTGGCGCCAGCATCGGGATCGTTCCCTGTCAGGGCGACATTGCCGACCCCGAGGCAATGATGACGAAGGCCGACCTTGCTCTCTATCGGGCCAAGACCGAGGGCCGCAACCGATTCCGCTTTCACATCCGCGAGCTTGATGAGAAGGTTCGCGAACGGGTGATGATCGGCGAGGGCCTGCATTCGGCAATCGAAAACGAGGAGTTGAAGCTGTACTACCAGCCGCAAGTCGAGCTGAAGTCCGGACGAATCGTCGGCCTGGAGGCGTTGATTCGCTGGAAACACCCGGAACGCGGCTTGCTGTTGCCGGAACAGTTTATTCCGATTGCGGAATCGAACGGAAGTATCCTCCAGATCGGACAATGGGTGATCGAACAGGTCTGTCGTCAGATCGCAGTCTGGCAACAGCAGGGCATCGTTCCGCAGGTCGTCGCCGCCAACATCTCCGCCGGGCAGTTCAAGTTGGCCAGCAATCTGGACCTCGTTGTCGCCGCAGCTCTGGCCAAATACGGCATTGCTGCGGACCAGTTGGAATTGGAACTGACCGAATCAGTTCTTATGGAAGCGACGCAGCGGCATAGTGAAGAGTTCGAGCGGCTGCGCCGCGTCGGCGTGCGCCTCGCCATTGACGACTTCGGTACCGGCTATTCCTCGTTCGATTATTTGCGCACGTTTCGCGTCACGCGAAACGTAGCGCGCTTGAAGATCGATCGCCGCTTTGTCGGCGGCGTAACGACGGATTCCGACGATGCAACGATTGTGCGGGCGATGGTCGGCCTCGCCAGCGCGCTCGGCGTTGAGGTCGTGGCGGAAGGCGTAGAAACCGCCGAGCAGCGGGCCTTTCTGATTTCCGCCGGCTGCAAGTTCGCTCAGGGCTACTATTTCGGCAGGCCAATGCCGGCCACTGCCGCAACTGCGCTGTTGCGTCAGGATCGTCAGCCGACGGCCGACATAAGCTCACTCTCTGCGCGACGTGCACTTGACATCAATACTGCCCGACCGGCATCGACGCCGGACGGCGGCCCGCGAGATTAGAATTCCCCGGGTTTGCGCGGTAGCGCGGTAGCAGGTGTTTCACCAAACCGAAGCCGGCGAGGATGAGACTCGTCCATACGGCTACGCTGAAATACAGGGTCATCCAGGCAATTTCATTCTTCCAGTGGTCGATATCATGGGTCACGACCCAACGGGTTGCCACGTCGTGCAGACCGCCGAGCAATCCGAAAAATTCCTTTCCGGCCGCCGTCTCGGCGTGCCAGCGGGCGAGATACATCGGCACGTCCACCGTGACCATGAAGCCGACGTAGCCGGCGACACCGGCTGTAGCGGCCAGGATCGCGAATTGAACGACGCCGCGGAACTTGGTCAGCAGGTGCAGCAGGGCAATTGCGATCAAGAGGAAGGCTACCGTCCAAAGCGAATTTTCGAGCACATTGCCCAAATAATTTGTGGTGATGACCGCGTACCAGGAGCAGGCCTCGGCGACCAGGATCATAGGAACGATTGCGTTCGAGACATTCCGCGCCGTGTCTGAATTCGCCACTTTTGCGAACTCGCGTAAGACGATCGCCCATTGCGCGGCAAAGCAGGACCTCGGCGACGGTCGCGACCGCCCGCCCGATGAGCACCAGCCAGGTGTCGAACAGGCAAATACGCTGCACATCCGCCCGCGGCAGGACCGACCGGAAGGCGCAGCCGAATACATAGGCGGCGGCGAGCAGCAACAGCGGCTCGACCGCAAACGCACCGACGCACCGCACGATGCGCGCTTCGCGAAAGCGGGATTGGAACCCGAGCAGCAAAGCGATGTTTGCGGCGCTGACGAGGACCAGAAAGCTCCACCAGACCGCAACCGGATTTGACCAAGTGAGCCAGTCGAGCCGCATCAGCCTATCCGCAGGCGTTACTGAACGCTCATGGAATTGTAACAGTATCGTCACGCAATGCCATAGTCCGTGCAGCGGTTCCTGCGCATGCGTCATCATCTTGATTGGAGGCCTGGCGCCGATGGCCATGTCACGGAACTTCCCCTACCATCGGTTTTCGGCCTCGGGCTGCGGGGGCGATCGGCGACCGCGGCGGTTATTGTGTTGCCTGCCCAGGCGCGCGCCGGCGCTTGCCTTATTTGCGGCGCAGGAGGCTGCGAACGGAATGCGGACCATTTGCGGCGATCGATCGGTATTGAACTCGCCTTTTGTTATGTCGGACGCCACCCATGACTTTAAGTGACGACGTTGATACGGCCGTTCCCGGCAACGGCCGTGGACCGGTTGCGGGGCTGTGGCGCCGCGCGGGCGCCAGACGGAGGGCGATCGGATTGATTGGCGTCATCGCCGCCGGCGCGCTTGCCGGCTGTGGAATCAGCGAGGGAGGATTAGGCACCCTCGCGCTGGATCCCGGCCGATACGCTTTGTATCATTGCAACGATCTCGTGGCGCGACTGAAGGCCTTGACCGCACGGGAAGGCGAACTGCGCAACCTGATGGACAAGGCGAATGAAAGCACCGGCGGCGCTTTGATCGGAGCCCTGTCATATCGCACCGATTACGAGACTGTGCTCAGCGACGATAAACTCGTGCGGCGTGTAGCGGCTGAGAAGAATTGCGCGTTCGGTCCGCCCACCTATCAGAGTGATCAGACCATCCGGTAGATTTCGGTGCAAGCCGAAGCGCTGTGCCGGCCAGCTGACGAGTCGCCGCCGGCGCGGCGCGGCCTTCAGGTTTCGAGTTGATGAATGGTCCGGTTGGCAGTTCGCAGCCGCCCGCTCAACTCGCGGCCGATTGCAGCCAGCAGCCGGATGGCGACAATGGGGAATTTCGCCGCCATCGCGGTAAAATCCGACGTGGTCAGCGCGTAGCAGACGAGGTCGTCGTCGGCGACAACCGTCGCTGACCGGGCGCCGGCGTCAAGCAGCGCCAGCTCTCCGAACATGGTGCCCGGAGCAAACGTCGCCAGCCGGATATCGGTGCTGGGCAATTCGAGGTAGGCGCTTGCGCTGCCCTTGGTAACAACCAGAAGCTCATTGCCGGGATCGCCTTCGCGAAAGATCACGCCGCCCGGCTGATAGGACACCCGCCTCAGGTGCTGCTCGATAGTTGCCAGGTCGGTCGGATTGAAATGCGCAAACAGGCCGGCCTCCGCTAGCGGCATCTCCTCGCGATAAAGCCGCGGTTGCGCGCGCAACAGATCATCCTCCGCTCGCTCGATGGCGCGATCGGTGTCCGGCAGGATGCTCGCAACGCCGATCGATGACACAACGCCGAAATTCTCCAACCGCTCCATTGCTGTCGTCCGATCCGCGATCGCCAGCAGCAACTCTTTCTTTTGTTGGGCGAGGCCGGTTTTGAGTTCCAGCAAGGCGTTGGCGCCGGTCGAGTCGATCTCGGTGAGGCGACGCAAATCGAGGATCACGCAAGCGGTTTCGTACCGCAGCGCAACGTCGAGATCGCTCAGCATTTTTTCGCCGGTGCCGAAGAACAGCGCGCCCTGCAGCTCAACGACCAGAATGGCGTCGCCGGCGCGCTCGAGAAACGCCCGCTCCGCCGCAGTCCGCGCCGCGCGAATGGATCGCGCCGCAGCGATAGCAGCGGCGGATGATCGACCGGCTCATGCGGAACACGAACAGCGCGATCGCGATCGCCACGCCGATGAATACCGCCGAAACGACGTTGAGGGCGATCGAGAGTACCGCCACCACGATTACAACCGCGAGGTCGAGAGCGACATTGAGCCGGTAAGCGGCGGGGCCACGGCGCAATCCACCGGCAAGCCGCAGGCTCCAGAGATCGAAATGCTGCACGGCGATGACCATGATGACGGCCGACAGCGCGACGCGCGGGATTTGGCCGAGCCAGCGGAAGGCGACGGCGCCGGCGATCAAGAGCGCTGCGGCGTTGACCAGCACCGACAGCGGCGTACGCGCCCCGAACGCGCGGTTGGCGACGCTGGGGCCGATGTTGATGCCGCTGGTGATGCCGCCAATGCACGCGGCGGCGAGGTTGCCGATACCGAGGCAAACGAGCAGCCGATTGCCGTCGCGGCGCGGCTCGTTGGGCGCAGTCACCAGCTTGGCGCACAACAGCGCATCGATGGAAGCGATCATGGCGAGCGCCAGCGCGCCGGCTAGGATGGTCGGCGCGAGCGCAACCAGGTCGCCGCCGCGCGCCAGAGCGGCAAAATACGGAAACGCCGTCAAGCCGATGTCGGCGCGCGGTCCGCTGGCGACGACCGGGCCGAGATAGAAACCGAGACCGGCAAGCCTGCCGAGATAATAAAGGCCGCAGCCGGTGACGATGCCGACGACAATCGGCGGAATCTTCGGCAGCCACTTGCGGGCGTTCCACATCGCGGCAAAGGTCACGGCTGCGATGACGACGCTGAGCGGCTTTATGGATTGCAGATGCTGCGGCAGCTGCGTGAAGGGGATATTCCGGTCGAAGCCGCACACATTGCCCAATTGAACGAGAAACAACAGCGCCGCCGCCGCGTTCTGGAATCCGGCCATCACGGGTTGCGGCGCGAACTTGATCAATGTTCCGAGCCGGACGAGGCCGAATAGCGCCTGCAGCGCGCCTCCGAGCAGGACCACCGAAAACGCCACCGCCAGGATCAGCGGAATGCCGCCTGCGGCAATCTCCGGCATGTCGGAATGAACGAGGCCGTAGATCAATAGGCCGAGGAAAAACGTGCTGGTTACCCGCGGCGCATAGATCGTCGTCGTCTTGTCGCCGAGCAGCACGCAAACGATGGCAACGACGCACGCGGTTGCGATCCCCGCCAATGCGCCATAGGCAAAATAATCCTCGCCCAACGAGGCGAAGGCGAACATGCCGTAGCCCATCGCCAGCGGAATGGCGACCGCGGCCGATACCAGGCCGCCGAAGACGTCGTTACGGGTGTGGGAAGGCGGGTTCATGGCGATGCGCTTCAATGATCGGACGAAAACCGGACCGCTGCTCCTATCGGAGCTGAGCCGGCGGCGCTAGTGGAATTTGGCTCTGCTGCGGTGCCGAATGCGTAGCGGCAGCCTAGCGGAACCAGCGGCCCGGCGGCGTCAATGGCAAGAAAATGACTTCTTGGCCGTCGCTGAAGACCGATCTGTTGAATGCCGGCGCCAAGTGGGTCGACGAGCAGGTGGTGAGCGATGGCGGCCTCATCACGTCACGCAAGCCGGATGACCTGCCGGCTTTCAACAAGAAGATGATCGAAGAATTCCGCCACAGCCACGCGGCGATCAAATGATCGCGCCAAAGTCAGTCGCCACCGTTGGCGTCTTTGGCGCCTAGAAGCCGCCCCAGAAGCCGCCCATCGCTTGCGCAATCGCGACGCCGGCGATCGCGAGCAGCACCAGGACCGCAGCGCTGGCGGCGGTCGCGCGTCCGCCAGCGAAAAAGGTGGCGTATGCGGCCTTGAGAATATTGTTGGAAGAGGCGGCGATGAGGATCGCCGCCGCCAGCGCGCTGTCCGACATCCCCGTTGTGCCGCCTTGTGCCAGATTGAGTACGAAAGGATCGATATCAGTCACGCCGACGATGGCGGCGAGCGAATAGATGCCGGCGGCTCCGAACTGGGTCGTCGCCCACTTCGACACCAGCGATACGGCAACGAACAGAAAGGCAAACAGCGCTGCGGGGCCGAGCTCCAGCGGGTTGCCGCCGGATAGCGGCAACGTCGACCGCTGCGCCTTGGCTTCCGGCGGCGCCGGTTTTGCAAACCGATATTGCAGCGCGCAAACCGCGAGGCCGGCCAGCGAAAGGCCGCAAAGCGGCAGGATCAAATGCCGCGCCAGCGTCATATTGAAAAACGCCACGACCGCCAGAATGCGCAGATACATGATCGCAGTGGCGAGCGTAATGCCGGCCTGCGCCTGCCTTCGCATCACCGATCCGGTCTTTGCCTGCCGCGCCAGCACCACCGTCGTTGCCGTCGACGAATAAAGGCCTCCCAGGGCCGCCATCCATAACCCGCGGGCTGCGGCCGCCCAGTAGCGCTGGGCGAGATAGCTCACATAAGACAGCGAGGAGACCACAACCAGCGCCAGCCACGCCTGATGCGGCGTGATGGTCGTCAAACTCGTCACCGGCTTGTTGGGCAAAAGCGGCAGGATAATTCCGGTCAGGATCAAAAATTCGCCGGCGGTGACGATCTCCTTCACGGCGATGCGCCGCGCCAGAGCGTGAAGCTTCTCGCGGCTGGTGAGCAGGAGGACCGCAGTCACGGTAAACGCCACCGCCACCCAGGGCGGCAATGCCAAGGCGATGGCGCCGAGGAGGTAGGCGTGGACATTGAGGACCGGGATGACGAGCCCGACATTGGGCTCGCCTTCCTCGTCCTGCTCGCCGACATGCTGGTGATAGAAGACCGCGAGCCAGGCCCCGAGCACGATGAGGCCGGCGGTGAAGGGGAGGAAACGCGCGGGATCGAACAGGTAGAGCACGCCGCCCGCTGCGGCGAGCATGGGAAAGGTGCGGATGCCGCCCGGATGTTTGGTGTCGGTGCGGGCGAAAAAGTCCTCGAATGCCAAGCCGAGAAACAGGCTCAAGCCGAGAAGCAGACCCACGCTCGTCACTGAAGGTGCCGAAATCATGAGATCGACCGTGGACGTTGACCGAGGTCGGGCCGTGGCGGCTTGATCGGCCCTATCATACATGGCCTGATAGCGCCAACGAAGGCGCGCGAAGCGCCCGGCGGTTGACCTGACCCGTGAGGTCGGGCGGGGAGCCATGGATTTTGCGAGGAGATGATGAGCTGGTTACCCGACAAGGACCCGATGCTCGGCGACAAGCGCTCGTGCGATGCCCTCGAACTGATCGTTGTTCCGCGCGTGCGCGATCTCGGCGACGGGTTTTTGGTGCGCCGCGCGCTGCCGCACGGCAAGCGCCAAATGGTGGGCCCGTTCATCTTCTTCGATCAACTGGGACCAGTGCAGCTCATGGCCGGGAAGGGCCTGGATGTTCGCCCGCACCCGCACATCGGATTGGCCACCGTCACCTATGTCTTCGACGGCAGCGTCATGCACCGCGACAGTGAGGGTAACACCTTGGAGATTATGCCGGGCGCGCTGAATCTCATGACCGCCGGCCGCGGCATTGCCCATTCCGAGCGGACGCCGGCGAGCGTACGCACCAGCGGCGGCGGTCTCTTCTTCATTCAGAGCTGGATCGCGCTGCCGCAAGATCACGAGGAGATGGCGCCGTTGTTCGAGCATTTCGACGCCGAGAGCCTGCCCATCGTCGAGGACGGCGGATTGCGCGCGCGTGTGATCGCCGGTGCGGCTTTCGGCCAAAAATCTCCCGTCAAGATGGTCTCGGAATGGTTTTATGCCGAAGTTTTTCTCAACGCGGGCGCAAGCGTACCGCTCGATGCCGACCATGAGGAGCGCGCGATCTACGTCGCCGAAGGTGAAGTCGACATCGCCGGCGACAGGTTCGAGGCGCCGCAGCTCCTGGTGTTCCGCCCCGGCGACCGCATCACGGTGACGGCGACGCGGCCAGCGCGGCTGATGCTCCTCGGCGGCGCGGCGCTGGAAGGCCCACGTTACATCTGGTGGAATTTCGTCTCGTCGCGGCGGGAGCGCATCGAGCAGGCGAAGGAGGAATGGAAAACCGGACGCTTCGCAGCGGTGCCGGGCGAAACTGAATTCATTCCACTGCCGGAGAACTAGGCCGATGCTTCGCCGTTAGGGCGGCATTCGCTCTGTCGCCCAGTGGGTAGCGCGGCCGCCACCCCAGGCGCCTTATTCCCTGTCATCCCCCAGGACCCTGCCAGTCTTGGAATTGATAAGATGCAGTTTTGTGCAGGCCGTGCAGCGTACGGCTTCATAGGTATCGTCGGCGTCCGCGCGCGCCGGGTCGTCCGCGAACCAGCCCTGCACATTGAGGCCCGTCGTCGGGCACCGGTAGATGATGCTGGCCATCGAGCGATTACGGCATGGGCGGAAGACGAGCCGCAACTAAGGGAATGTCCTGAGGGCCGGGGTGGAATCCGCGCGAGAGATATTCGTTGGCTCGATCGAAGGCCGCCGGCAGAGGCGACTGACCTAGCACTACTTTGGCAGATTTACTCACGCTGCTTTTCCTCGCTGATCCAGGATCGGCAGTACGGACATCGCTGAGGACTTGATCGCATGATGAGGTCGACGATGGCGTGGCGGACCGCCGGCAAGGTCGGTTGAGGGGGCGGGCCGTTGATTCTTTTTCCCCGCCTCACTTTTTTGAGCCGGCGATGTTGGAGGAACGCGTAAGCAATCATCGCCATCAGCGCATGACGGTGAAGGCCGTGCCAAGACCTTCCCTCGAAGTGGTCGAGACCGAGTTCCTCCTTCAACTGTTGATGGGCCTGCTCGCAAATCCATCGTGCCTTGATCGTCGCGGCTAAGCTGCGGAGGTCCATTCCGGCGGCCAAGTTGGCGAGATAGTATTTCTTCTCTCCCGACGCGCGGTGCTCGCCGATCAGCCAGGCCTCGTCCCCTGGAAGATGCTGCTGGCCCTTGTCCCATATCCGCTGGGGAGGACCGTCGGCAGTACGCACACGGACGGCAGCAAACCGGGCTTTGAGCCGACCCTTCGTACCGCTGCGCCAACTCACAGTTCTCCACCGCGCACTGGCCATCATGTCTTCAGCTGCTGTCGATAGACTATCTGGCACCTGTCGTTTACGTGGCCGGCCTCGAACTTTGGTAACTGGCCAAATGAGCTGCACCCCAACGGGGTACACCTTGAGGTGACGAGGGATGCCAACCGCCCATGCAAGCTTGCGGGCCGTCAGCCCTTGACGGAAAGGCGCACTGAGACCGTAACCGGCATCCGCCAGCACACAGCGGAAGCGCACGCCGATCGATATCAAGCGATCAATCTCCGCCAGTGCGATCTCGGGCTTTGTCCGTGCAGTTCGATATTCGGCCGGAACACCAGCTCGCTTCAGCCGCCACCGATCGTTGACCCAACGGTCTGGAAGAAAAAGCCGCAATGCCACCATCACCGGAACTTCGCCGCGGGCGAGCGTCAGTGACACCAGAGTCTGGCAGTTGGCGGTCTTGCCTAGCGCTGAAGCGTATTGCGCAGCGACGCCGACCGAGTGCGTGCCCTTCTTTGGCACCGCCGTATCGTCGATTACCAACACAGCGTCGCTGCCACCAACGAGCCGATCCGCTTGAATGAGCAGCTCCGTCTCCAATGGCGCCGCGTCCCAGACGCCAGCCGCAACAAAATGATGCAGCTGGTCGTAATCGCCAGGCGCAAGCCGCTCCGCCATTGGCTGAACGCTCTTGCGATCGCCGGGTCCGATCAGCCCTGCCACATAAAGCGGACACATTCGCCGCCGCGATTTATGGCCTAGGCGATCCAAGAACGGCTTGAGCCATCCTCGAAGCTCGTCTTCCCAATTCGACGTTGTGCCTACCATGGTCGGCCCTCCAAAAGCCGACCACCCATGAATCATTGAAAAACTGATTTGGGAATCCCGTGCCGCTAAAAATCTGCCAAAGTAGTGCTAGTGCGCTCGCTTACGAAGGCGGGGGCGAAGACGGCGGCGGCGGCGGGCCGGGAGGTGGCGCGTACCCAGGAGGTCGCGCGTACCCAGGAGGTGGCGCGTACCCGGGAGGTGGTGGATACCCAGGAGGTGGTGGATATACGGGCGCACCGGGAGGCGGCGCGTAGTACGGTGGCGGTGGGTAATTAGGGAAACATCTCTGGCCCCACAGCCCCCCTGGATGCCATCCTAGCGGGCAAGGACGTGGCGCACAGGCGCTCAACGTAAGCACTGCAACGAGCAAAGCGATGAGGCTTGCAATGCGTGCGTACATGAAAGGACCCATCCCCACTCGAACAATAGCGGAGGAGTCTATCGCGGCCAAATTAGGACACGCCAATAATGAAATTGGGACAAAGCCCTCGGAAACCGGCCAGCACCTAAAACTCGTTGCGAACAAAACAAGAATTGTGATCCAGTCCTGGCTCGGTCCTCGGTGATTCGAGCCAAAAAATCTGTCCCATGCCGGCGGCGCGCCTGGAAAAGCTCAATCCGCAACAACGCCGCGCCGTCGAGCATGGCGGTCTGCCGTTTGGAGAAGCCGGACCGCTGCTCATCATCGCGGGCGCCGGGTCGGGCAAGACCGCAACGCTAGCGCATCGGGTCGCCTATCTCATCGAGCATGGCGCCGATCCGCGTCGCATCATGCTCCTGACCTTCTCGCGGCGCGCCGCCGCGGAGATGACGCGGCGGGTCGACCGCATCCGCGCCGAGTTTATGCGGGCACGGAGCGGCGGCACGGCAGGCGCCTTGGCCGACGTGCTGGCCTGGGCCGGCACGTTCCACGCGATCGGCGCGCGGCTCCTTCGCGAATATGCCGAAACGATCGGGCTTGCGCCCGCTTTCACCATCCACGATCGCGAAGATTCGGCCGATCTGATGAACCTCGTCCGCCACGATCTCGGCCTTTCCAAAACCGAAAAGCGCTTTCCGGCCAAGGGCACGTGTCTCGCGATCTACTCGCGCGCGGTGAACGGCGAACTGAGCCTCGACGAGGTGCTCGCCTCATCCTTTCCCTGGTGCGCGGCATGGCAGGATGAGCTGCCGGCGCTGTTCGCGCACTATGTCGAAGCGAAACAGCGCCAGCAGGTGCTCGATTACGACGATCTGCTGCTGTATTGGGCGCACATGATGCAGGAGCCTTCGATCGCGGCGGAAGTCGCGGCGCGCTTCGATCACGTGTTGGTCGACGAGTACCAGGACACCAACAAGCTCCAAGCCTCGGTCCTCTTGGCACTGCGGCCGAGCGGCAAGGGCCTCACCGTCGTCGGCGACGATGCGCAGTCGATCTATTCGTTTCGCGCCGCCACCGTGCGCAACATCCTCGACTTTCCCGGTCACTTCAGTCCGCGCGCCGAGATCGTCACGCTGGAGCAGAACTACCGCTCGACCCAGCCGATCCTGGCCGCGGCCAATGCGGTCATCGAATTGGCCGATGAGCGCTTCACCAAGAATTTGTGGTCGGAGCGAAAGTCCGCCGAGCGTCCGCAAATCGTCAGCGTGCGCGACGAGGCCGATCAGGCGCACTACATCGTCGAAAGGATTTTTGAGAATCGCGAGCAGGGGCTGGCGCTGAAGAGCCAGGCCGTCTTGTTCCGCGCCTCGCACCACTCGGGGCCGCTGGAAGTGGAGCTGACCCGGCGCAACATTCCGTTCGTGAAATTCGGCGGCTTGAAGTTCCTCGAGGCTGCGCACATCAAGGACATGCTGTCCTTCCTGCGCTGGGCGGAAAACCCGCGCGACCGCGTCGCCGGGTTCCGGGTCGTGCAATTGCTGCCGGGCGCGGGCCCCGTAACGGCCGCGAAAGTGCTGGAGCGCATCGGCGAGCTGGCCGACCCGGTCGCGACATTGAGCGAATTCAAGCCGCCGACCGCGGCGGCCGAGCATTGGCCGGCCTTTGTCGAGGCCGTTCGCCTGGTCCGCAGCAGGGCGGCAGGATGGCCGGCGGAGCTCGATCTCGTGCGCCGCTGGTATGAACCGCACCTCGATCGCATTCATGACGACGCGATGCTGCGGCAGCCCGATCTCCTGCAACTCGTGCAGATCGCCTCGACCTATCCAAGCCGCGAGCGCTTTTTGACCGAGCTGACGCTCGATCCGCCGGATGCGACCAGCGATCGCGCCGGCGACCCGCTGCTCGACGAGGATTACCTCATCCTCTCGACCATTCATTCGGCGAAAGGGCAGGAGTGGAAGTCGGTTTTCATCTTGAACGCGGTCGACGGCTGTTTGCCGGCGGACCTGGCGACCGGAACGAGCGCCGAGATCGAGGAGGAGCGGCGGCTCCTCTACGTCGCCATGACGCGCGCCAAGGACCATCTTCACGTGATCGTGCCGCAGCGGTTTTTCGTGCACGCACAACGGAAGAACGGCGACCGCCACATGTACGCATCGCGCACGCGCTTTATCCCGGCGACGCTGCTCGAACACTTCGAGTGCTGCGCTTGGCCGCGCGCGACGCCAGCGCAATCGTCGGCAAAGCCAGTCCGCATGTCGGTCGATCTCCGCGAGCGCATACGCCGGACGTGGAGATGACGCTTCCTCCCGCCGTCCGGTCTTATGGAGGCTTAGATCATTTCAGAAATAGCGCCGGGACTTTCTGCTGCTCGCCGGCCAATTTCTCGGCCGTCACCGCGCGCCGGTAGCCGTCCCGCTGCTGCAGCCGCTGCCAGTAGGCCGCCACGTTTGGGCCGAAGTCCTTGGCCAGGCCGATGCTCTCGGCAAGCCGCAAGGCAAAGCCGACCGAGATGTCGGCCGCGGTGAACCGATCGGCGCAGAGTGTCTCCGCCTCACCGAGCGCGGCTTCGATGGCTTTGAGCCGGCCGAAGAACCACTTGGTGTAGTCGGCGGCGACCTGCGGGCTGCGCCGTTCCTCCGGCTCAAACAGGCTATAGCGCAGCACCAGAGTCTGCGGAAACGTCAGCGTGGCCTCGCCGAAATGAAGCCAGTTGAGGTATGCGCCATAGGCCGGCTCATCGACGCCGACTATGAGCGGTGTCGGCCCGTACCGCGTTCCGAGATAATGGCAGATCGCCGACGATTCCGTCATGCGGGTTTCGCCGTCGATCATGAAGGGAATGGTGCCGAGCGGATTGATGGCGAGATAGTCTTTCGCCAGCACGCGCGGCGGGAACGGCAGCATCTTGAGCTCGTAAGCAAGCCCCAGTTCTTCGAGCATCCACAGCGGGCGAAACGAGCGCGCCGCCGCACAATGATAAAGCGTAATCATGGCGCCCCCTGTCGCTGGTTGACCGCCGCTCACAGGCCCATTTGCCTGCTGGCGAGATCCTTCATGATCTCTTCGCCGCCGCCGCCGATCGCATTGACTTTGACCTCGCGGTAGATGCGTTCGACCTTCAGCCCGCGCATATAGCCGGCGCCGCCGAAAATCTGCACGGCTTCCGAGGCGCAGAACGCCATGGTCTGGGTCGCCTGGTTCTTCAGCATGCAGATTTCCGCCACCGGGTTTTCAGCCTGATCGAGCCGCCAAGCCAGCATTTCCAGCATCGCCTGCGAGGCGGCGACGCGCTGCGCCATATCGACCAGCTTGTGCCTGATCACCTGGTGCTGCGCCAGCGGCTTGCCGAATGTGTGCCGCTCCTTGGCGTATTCGATGGCGTCCTCGAGACAGACGCGGGCGGCGGCGGTGCATCCGGCCGCCATCGTCAAACGCTCGTTGTTGAAATTGTGCATGATGAGCTTGAAGCCGGCCCCTTCCTCGCCGAGCAGATTGCCGGCGGGGACGCGGCAATCGTCGAAATGCAGCGTCGCGGTGTCGGAGGCCCACCAGCCCATTTTCTTCAGCGGCGTGCGGCTAAGTCCCGGCGTCGCGCCTTCGATCAGCAGCAGGCTGACGCCGCCGGCCCCCGGTCCGCCGGTGCGGACTGCGGTGGTGATGTAATCGGCGCGCATGCCGGAGGTGATGAAGGTCTTCTCGCCGTTGACCACGTAACAGTCGCCGTCGCGACGCGCGACGGTGCGCAGATTGGCGACGTCGGAGCCGCCACTCGGCTCGGTGATGGCGAGCGCGGAAATCTTCTTGCCCGACAGGATTTCAGGCAGCACGCGGGCCTTCAGCTCGGCGCGGCCGGCGCGCGCGATCGGCGGCGCACCGATCGAATGGCTGTTGAGGCCGGCACTGACGCCGCCGGCGCCTGCCCGCGCCAGTTCCTGCACCGCGACGATCCACATGAAGCGGTCGGTCTCAGTCCCGCCGTACGCCTCGGGAAATCCGAGCCCGAGCAGGCCGATCTGTGCCGCCTTTTCGTAGAGCGCGCGGGGAAACTCACCGGCCTCGTCCCAGATATGCGCGTAGGGCTCGATCTCGCGTTCGACAAAGCGGCGCACCGTGTCACGGAACGCGATGTGGTCGGCGGTGTAAAATGGGCTCTTGCTCAAGCGTCTCACCCCGCAACGTCAGCGCGCCGGAATATCTGCGACAGGATACGGCAAGACCGCAAGCCCGACGTACGCCGCGCCGACAAATGCTCGCCGCGACGATGGCCGCAAAAAGCGCTGCTTACGACAGCGCAACGTGCCGCAGCCGCAACGCGTTGGCGACGACGCTGACCGACGACAACGCCATGGCCGCCGCCCCGATGGTCGGCGACAGCGACAGCCCGAACGGCAACAAGACCGAGCGAGACGGTCGCGCCTTGCGGCGCAAGGTCAGCGAACTGATCGAGGTTCTGTCGCGCAGCGACCGGTGAGGGCGACAGAGCCCGCGCAGCCCGCGGCGGCGCCCGCCTAGCCATCCGCCATCTGGCCGATGCGGGCGTATTCATGGCGCCAAATCTTCGGCTTCTTCTTTACCAGCCGCCAGAGCCGTTGCACGCAGGCATTCGGATCCTGGCTGGCGCAGGAGCGGGCGCGGCGGCAGGCCTTGTTGCTGCAGAAGCGGAACGAGCCGAGAAAATCGGATTGCGCGCGCCGCACCAGATCGGAGCGCCGATCGCGCGGCAGCGCCCGCCATTGTTCGCGCGTCAAGCCGCCGGGAAATTTCTTTTGTCTGCGCAATACCTTCTCCTGCGATTTCTCTCTCCCGCACAGGGAAGAGGGGACGGCGAATGCATCTCGCGGGGCGCTCGCTTCTTCACCTCCCCCTGGAGGGGGGAGGTCGCCGCGCGAAAGTGCGGCGGGAGGGGGTGAACAGCCTCGCGATCTGAAAGAAGCTCAAAGATCACCCCACCCCGCGCCCCTTCGGGGCGCGACCCTCCCCCTCCAGGGGAGGGTAAAGAAACCCGTTCTCGCGGCGCATCCCTGCGTCCGAGGTTTGCCTACCACCACAACAACAAAGCTCTTTTTGATTCGCTTCCCTCACCGCGCATGATCATGCGCAACAATGAGGGAGGCGGAGCGCCGAAAGGCGCATCCAACCATGGCCGTGCCATAAGCCGGGCACGGCAGCGCGCCAAACAGACGAGACCAGCGCAAGTGTCGGTGCGCCGTTCGCCTGCTTTGCCGGGGCGTGCTCAC
The DNA here is from genome assembly GCA_963721025.1 of uncultured Alphaproteobacteria bacterium. Lineage (GTDB taxonomy): Bacteria > Pseudomonadota > Alphaproteobacteria > Rhizobiales > Xanthobacteraceae > BOG-931. The sequence goes on from CAVRHN010000001.1 coordinate 330,256, forward strand.
CTTCCGGCGCTCCACCGCGGCACTTCGCCGACTGCTCGGCTCATCTCCGGGCCGCGCTTCCTGGAATTACCGGGTGCAAACGGGAGGACCCTCCCCGGCGCCAGTGCAGCGAGCACCTCGCAGGCCGGTCATAGTGCCGGCCGGGACGATGCCCGGAGCCGCCCGGGAGCGGAATGTGTCGTTCCGCCCGCGGGAACCGCTCCCGCTCCGCCTTCAGGAGCACCCTCGCGAAAGGCGCCCCTCAATGATTCGATGAGCGAGATGGTGTTTCGTAACATAATAGGTGACGCTTGTCAAGCGATTGTCATCGGTATGGGGACAATCTCGAGGCGCAGCCGCAAAGGGGGGACGAAAGGCCCTGACGCGCTTCAGTGTCCGACCTGGGCCTGAATCGAAGTTACAGTCTGTTGAGATATTTATCGATCTCGTCCAGTTTTACCTGATCCCATTTTTTTCCGATTGTGAAATGCGAATCATTGGCGTTTTGCACAGCCATCGCCTTCAGGACTACCGCTTCCAAATCTTTAATCACACTTCCTGGACTAACAGATTTTGCAGTCGGTAATTTTCCGAGTTTCTGCAATCCATCATCATCCGTGCCTTTTAGGATGCGACGAAAGCCGAACCAGCTAAACCTGTCCCAATTATCCTTGTGTTTGTCAGTCTGATGGTCACGTAGCCGATACCCAATGTGTTTCGTTAGGCCGCCGTAATACGACCCCAGATTTCCATAAAGAATGTAAATTCCCGCCTGCCTCCAGAAGTCACACATCTGCAACGTCTTGCTGCTTTTCCCTCTACGACCGTAGAGTCTGAAATTCTTTCCGTAACCCGGAAACCATACAACTTCGTCGCCGCGCCAGAAAAGCCCGTACGAGCTGATTATCATTGATGCCCTCCCATGAACCCCGCGCAAATCATCAGACAACCTAGGCGCAAGTTCAATCTTTATTTCGCGGTTGCGCTGCACACTCCATTTCCGCTCCGGCTCATTCTCGATTGCGTCACCGGATTTTGCCTACCGCCCCACGTCCGCTTCGCTCCGGAAGCAATCGAATTGTTGCTTTCGTCGCGAAATGTCGCGATGGGCCATAAGCGACTTGTTCGATCGCATCGTCAGCCAGCACAAGCACTTTGGCGATCATGCCGGCAGCCCAGCTCGGGCTAGCGCGTTGCGCAGCCGGGCCTTGTCTTCGTTCCGTTTCCAGGCAAACCCACCCTCGATATACGTCGTGATTGAGAGCTTAGGTCGCAACGCCAAGGCTTCCCGTGCGGCCTGTTCCGCGGCGCTTTGCTCGTTTGCGGCAGCGCGGCAAGCGGCAAGCCAAAGATAGTGTTCCCAATGCGCGCGAGCCGTCCCCTCCAAGACGGTGATGGCCACGGTGGGACGTTCGGTCATAAACAAGGCACGCACCATGTCGAGGTAGTAGCGATGTGCGGAAAACGGGTCGAGGCGCATGGCGCGTTCGATCCACGGTATCGCCGCCTGAGAATCGCCCAAGAACGTTAGGTTAATGCCACGCTGCACGACGAGACGCGGATCATTTGGATTGAGCGCCAGCGCGCATTCTAGATGGTGTTCGCTTTTGGCAAATTGCCCCTGCATCAGTGCAATGCGGCACATGATGCGATGGCATTCGGTGTCATTCTCATCGATGCTCATCGCTCGTTCGACGAGCTGCATCGATTGCTGCAAGAGTTCGGGCGTCCGCGGCTCGAATTCCCGACCCACTGCTTGGCCAATTGTACAGGCCTTCCACGCATATGCCGACGCGAAGCGCGGATCCAGCTCGATCGCGCGATCGAAGTAAGCTTCGGCCTCGCGGTTAGCGTCCGGGGTTTCTAGGTGATGGCAGTACTTGCCGCGCAACAAATAGTCATAGGCGTCCAGCGAACTACTGGTTTTGCGACTCGCATATTCGAGGGCCGCGGCTTGCATTCGAGCCGGCAGCACCGCGACGATATTCTGCGTAACCTCATCCTGGACGGAGAAAAGATCTTCCAAGCTGCGGTCATAGCGTTGCGCCCAGAGATGCGTGCCGCTCGCCGCATCGATCAGCTGAGCGTTAATCCGAACCCGGTTGCCATCGCGCCGCACGCTGCCCTCGAGCACGTAGCGGGCGCCCAGTTCCCGTGCCACATCAGTGACGCGCGCCGCCTTGCCTCGATAGGTGAAGGATGAGTTGCGCGCGATAACAAATAGGTCCGGATAGCGCGACAACTCGGTGATGATGTCCTCCGCAATCCCCTCAGCAAAATACTCCTGCTCAGGATCCCCGCTTATGTTCTGGAACGGCAAGACTGCGATCGACGGCCGGTCGGGCACTGGCGGCACCTCGGCCGGGGCGGCCGCGGGCGCGTCGCTCTGAGGGACCCCGGCCGTCGCGATAACGGCCGCTGGCATCGGCCGGTGTTTCCGCCACAGCAGGTCGCCAACAATTACGGCAACACCAAGCGTCAGCACGAATAGACGGCCATCAATAAACGCTGGCCAATATGAACGGACATCGGAAAGGCGCAACCGGTCAAGAAGCGTGGCAACCCAATGCTCCGGCGTGAATCCGGTGAGCACAAGGATACCCCCACCGACGACCGCGTTTGACGCATGCTCGCGGGTCTTTTTCCAAACTCGGCCTATCAGCCCGACTTCGCCGCCAGACTTATGCATCCTTTGCTCCATTCCCGCGGTAAGTATGGCAGGTTTTCTGCCCTGATTGCAGCTTCGAGAGCGGTCTGGACTTTTTCAAGCACAAGATTTACTCGCCGGAAGGTCTCAGAAGCTGCTTCTGCATGGTCTCAACAAGGCAAAAAGGCGGAACTGCCTGGTCGACTGGTCTGCCGGCCGGTGTCGCAGTTGGGTCATTTGCTACCGAGCCATCCGGCCCCGATGCCGACCGATGTTCGCTACGCCCAAAAAGCGGAAGTAAAACAAAGCTTGGCACCTAGCATGACGGGCTGTAGCGGGTTGCTGGTGTTGCCCGGTGCGTGGTTCAAGCTCGCTGCTAGGCGAGATGACTTATCTTCGAATCGTCATCCCGCTCTAAGTTCTTGTTTTATCGCGCGTCCGGACGGAAAACCGGTTTCCACTTTTCCTGGACGCGCTCTAGGCGCCGAAGTTCTTCCGCGCCAGCGCCGCGCCTTGGGCGAGGGCTTCGAGCTTCTTCACCGCGATGTCGCGGCGCATCGGCGCCATGCCGCAATTGGTGCAGGCGATAATTTTTTCTCGGGGCACATATTCGGTCGCCCGCACGATCACCGCGGCGACTTCCTCGGGCGTCTCGACCTTGTCGGTGGCGACGTCGATGGCGCCGACCAGCACATCCTTGCCGTCGAGCAATTTGAGCACGCTCATCGGCACGTGCGAGTTGATACATTCGATCGAGACCTGGTCGATGCGGCTACGCGCTAAGGCCGGAAAGAATTTCTCGTATTGCCGCCATTCGCGCCCCAGCGTTGCCTTCCATTCGATATTGGCCGGAATGCCGTAGCCGTAGCAGATATGCACGGCGCTCGTTGCGGTGACGCCGTCGAGGGCGCGGTGCAGCGCTTCGATGCCCCAGCCGGCGGCTTCGTCCATGTAGACATTGAAGGCCGGCTCGTCGAACTGGACCACGTCGACGCCGTCGGCCGCGAGCCCGCGCGCTTCGGCGTTGAGCAGCGCGGCGAAGGCAAAAGCCATTTCCACGCGGTCGCCGTAATGCGCGTCGGCGATGGTGTCGACGATGGTCATGGGGCCGGGCAGGGTGAATTTGAGCTTCCGCCTGGTGTGGGCGCGCGCCAGCCGCGCCTCGCGGGCATGCACGCGCGCGCGCAGCCGCAGCGGCCCGATCACTGTCGGACACATCGCCTTGTAGCGGTTGTTGCGGATGCCCATCTCGACGCGCCGGTCGAAATCGATGCCTTCGACCGCTTCGAGAAAGCCGTGCACAAAATGCTGACGCGATTGCTCGCCGTCGCCGACGATGTCGATGCCGGCATCCTCCTGCAGCTTGAGCGCCAGCAATGTGGCGTCATCCTTGGCTTCGGCAAGCTCCTCGCCTTCGAGACGCCAGGGCGCCCAAAGCTTGTTCGGCGCGGCGAGCCAGGCCGGTTTCGGCAAGCTGCCGGCGATCGTGGTCGGAAACAAAGTGGGAGCTGCTGCGCTTGCCGACATGGTCAGGAATCCGGTTTGAGCGATCAAGTCATTGCCGGCGCATGCCGGCGGTTGCCTTGACGGTGACGACCGCCGCCGATTATCAGGACTCTCGCGCCCATTATGCAATCGTTTCGGGAGAAGGCCATGACGAACGCGGACTCTCTCCCGAAGCTCGAGTTCATCTTTGCGGCCCATGTGACGGTCGATCTGCCGCTCGATCTCGGCGACGTCGCCAAGGGCGGCCGGCGCATCGTGCCGATCACGGGCGGCGAGTTCGCGGGGCCGCAGCTTCGCGGCAAGGTGCTGCCGGGCGGCGCCGACTGGCAGATTTTACGCGGCGACGGCGTGGCCGAGCTGGAGGCGCGCTATACGCTGCGGACCGACGACGGCGCGCTGATCTATGTCCGCAACCACGCGCTTCGCCACGGTCCGGCGGAAGTCATCGCCGCGCTGACCGCCGGCCGCTCGGTCAATCCCGCCAGCTACTACTTTCGCGGCGCCACTTTCTTCGAAACCAGCGCGGTGCACTATGCCTGGATCACCAGGCACATTGTTGTCTGCACCGGCGAACGCGAGCCGGCCGGCGTGAAGCTCAAGTTTTATAAGATGCTGTGAATGAAATGCCGCGCGAAGCCCGTTTTGCGCTCGACACCGTCAATTCAACCGTTCCAGCCAGGCCTTCAGCGCCACCGCATTGTTGTGGGTCTCGTCGCGCGCCGCGTAAAGGAGCGTGACCGCTTGGCTGCGCAGGCGTTCGCGCAGACTGGCGACCGCCATGCTCGCCGGCTCTCGCTGAAGCTCGGCATCATACGCTGCGACGAACTCCCGCCATTTGCTCGGGTCGCCATGAAAGCGGCGGCGCAGCGCCTCGCTCGGGGCGATGTCCTTGAGCCACAGATCGATGCGGGCTTTTTCCTTGGCGATACCGCGCGGCCACAGCCGATCGACCAGCACGCGCAACCCGTCATCCGCGGTGGCCGGCGCGTAGGCGCGCTTGATGCGAAGGCTGCCGATCTCTTTCTTGCGCGGCACCTTTGTCGTCATTTGGCTGGTGCCTGCGTTCGCTCCTTGCCAGTGCCAAGAACCATCATCGTCGACGTGCCGTGAGCAAGAATGCGTCCGGCTGAATCGAGGATGCGCGCTTCGGCGGACATGATCCGGCGGCCGCGGCTAACGACGCGCCCTTCGGCGCGGACGCGCCCCGTATCGCGTGTAATCGGCCGCGTGAAGTTCGCTTTGGTCTCGACCGAAGTGTAGCCGACGCCGGGAGGCAACAGCGTATGCCCGGCGCAGCCGGCGGCGCTGTCGATCAGCGTCAGCGCCCAGCCGCCGTGCACCCCTCCCAAAGGGTTGAGCAAATGCGGTCCGGTCTCGCCCTCGAACACGGCAGTGCCATCACCGACTTCGACCAGCCAGAAACCGAGCGTTTGCGCGATCGGCGGCGCGGGAATCGTGCCGTCGATCAAGGCCTGCATGATCTGCCGGCCGGTCATGCCGGCAACTTCCTCGGGCTTTACGACGCCGTAGGTGAAAGACGGAGCAGGGCGCGATGGTGTTTTCATGTCCATACAAATGATGTGCGCGGCGCCGCCGCGGAAGGGGGCTGGACGGCAGGCGTTACGATATTAGCTTTTCTCAGCCGGGATGACGATCTGGGTCTGAATCACCAGCGCGCAAAGCCTGCCGTCTTTGCGCGTGATACGCGTCTGCCACACCATCGTGGTGCGGCCCAGGTGCAGCGGGGTCAACTCGGCGCGGGCCGTTTCGCCGACGGGAATGGCGGCGAAGAAATTGGTCTTGCTCTCGATTGTCGCTGTCCGCGCCCCCTTCGGCAAATTCGCCACGGCGCCCACGGCGCCCACATTGTCGGCGAATGCCATAATGGCACCGCCGTGCAGGATATCGGGAACGGTGGCGAGCTCTCCACGCACCGGAAGCTCGGCCTCGACACGCTCGGGAGAGACGTGGGTGATCTTGATGCCGAGGAAATCGGCGAAGGGGGCGCGCAGTTCGGCGGGGCTGCTCATGGGCTTCCTCGTGGGATCGACGTTGGGCTGCAATCGTTTGCCGATGCTGAGTGATCCACCCGACGATGACAAGGCAGCAGTTCGCTGGCGGCAGGGGGATAACCCGCGCGCGCCGCAAGGGGCCGTCCTATATGATCGAAGGCGGCTATGCTGAAAGCGGGGCGCCTCTCACTCTTACCGGAGGTTAGGCTGATGCGGCAGATCTGGATCACGAAAGCCGGCCCACCGGAGGTTCTCCAGGTCAAGGAGGCGCCGGATCCTGAACCGAAAGCCGGCGAAGTGCGGATCAGGGTCGAGGCGAGTGGGATTAATTTCGCTGATATTCTCGGCCGTATGGGTCTCTATCCGGACCTCCCTCCGATCCCGGTCGTGCCCGGTTACGAAGTCAGCGGTCGCATCGATGCGGTCGGCGAGGGTACTGACACCGCTTGGGTCGGACGCGACGTCATCGCGGTGACCCGGTTTGGCGGCTATTCCGACGTTGTCTGCGTCCCGGCCAACCAGGTCTTCGCGCGCCCCGCAGGCATGGACGCCTTGGCAGGCGCCGCGATTCCGGTGAATTATTTCACGGCGTGGCAGCTCGTGGTGGTGATGGGCGGCCTGAAACCCAACGAAACCGTTCTCGTGCATTCGGCCGGCGGCGGCGTCGGCATTGCCGCCACCCAGATCGCCAAACATATCGGTGCGCGCGTCATCGGCGCCGCGTCGGCGGCCAAGCACGCCGAGCTGCGCACGCTCGGCGTCGATCACCTGATCGATTACCGAACGGAGGACTTTGAAACCCGGACCCGTGAGATCACCAATGGTCGCGGCGTTGAACTTATTCTTGACGCTGTTGGCGGCGAGTCGTGGAAGAAGGGTTATCGCACTCTCGCACCGACAGGCCGGCTCGGCATGTTCGGTCTTTCTGCGGCTGTAGGCGGCAAGGAGCGCAGCGTGGTGGGGATGTTGGCTACGCTTGCCCGCGTTCCTTGGTTTCAATTCAATCCGCTGTCGCTGATGAATGCCAACAAAGGCGTGTTCGGTGTCAATCTCGGCCATCTGTGGGGAGAACTCGACCGCCAGCGCAGTTGGGCCGAGCAGCTGCTGGATTTATGGACGAAAGGCGTCGTCAAGCCGAAGATTGCGCGCAGCTTCCGGTTCGACGAAGCGCCGCAAGCGCATCACTTTATTCAGGATCGCAGGAATATCGGCAAAGTCCTTTTGGTGCCGTAAAGCCGTTCCCGATCGCTTGCTGCGTGTCCGCGGGAGTCCCTAAAAGCAAGAGCGCGGCCGCAGCCGCGCTCTCCCGGCAATTCGCAGTTCAATGCGTCCGCTAGCTTACTGCCGCGGCGCCGGCACCAGGCGGATATACGGCTTCGGCGTCTTCCAGCCCTGGGGGTAGAGCTTTTTTGCCTCGTCGTCGCTGACGGCGCCGGTGAGAATGACGTCTTCGCCTTGCTTCCAGTTGGCCGGCGTTGCCACGCGATGCTTGGCGGTGAGCTGCAACGAGTCGACCACGCGCAGCACCTCGTCGAAATTGCGCCCCGTGGTCATCGGGTAGACCAGCACGAGCTTGATCTTCTTGTCGGGGCCGATGACGAACACATTGCGCACCGTTTGATTGTCGGCGGGCGTGCGCCCTTCCGATGTGCCGCCCGTGCTCGCCGGCAGCATGCCGTACAGCTTTGAAACCTTCAGATCGGTGTCGCCGATCATGGGATAGTTCGGGGCGAAGCCGCTGACGTCCTTGATGTCCACGGACCATTTCTTGTGGTTGTCGACCGGATCGACGGATAGCCCGATGATTTTCACGCCGCGCTTGTCGAACTCGGGTTTGAGACGCGCCATCGTGCCCAATTCGGTGGTGCAGACCGGCGTAAAATCTTTGGGGTGCGAAAACAGCACGACCCAATTGTTGCCGATCCAATCGTAGAAGCGGATTTTGCCTTCCGTCGTTTCGGCCTCGAAATCCGGGGCGGTATCGCCAATCTGGAGTGCCATGCAAACCTCCGTCGTATGGACTGATCCGAGATGTTCGGGAGATATTTTCTCGTATTACATGGCGTTAAGGACGCGGCAATACTAGGCCATCTACTAAGATCATTTGTTTGAATTGCGCCGAAAACCAAGAAGAATTGAATCGCCGGTTCATTCGCCCGTGGAAAAAATTTCCAAGACTTTCGCCGGCCTCCCGAGACCTGTTTACCGGCAAGAGCGCAGGCCCGATCACCGATGCTTGAAGCGGAATCGTCGGCTTTGCCCCGACTTTGCCTTATCGCGGCCTTTCGGCGGCCCGCCTCACCTTCCAATTTCCGTCCAAGCGTTGAGTCCCAACGGACCACCGAGGGGCACGAGGACAACGTGATGGAACCGTGCGCTGGCGCCTTCAGTTGAGAGTGCGCGCGGGAGGTCCTGATGAAGCTCTCGATCGATCAAGACCGTGCCACTCTCGAGACGCTTGTCACAGCGATTGCGCATTCGCCAATCGTCGTCGCGGGGCTGGCGAAGCGTCTTCCCGACGGCTTCGATGACGTGGACGTTGCCATCCTCGATTGGATCGCCGCCGAGGGTTGTCGCCTCGGTCGCAGTTTCACGCGGATGTGACGGCGGCGGGGCGTCGTACGCCCAGCACCGGAGTGCTGGACAGCTGAGGCCCGGCGGGAATCCTGCGGCCCAATAGCCAAGGGCCCATTCATCGAATAAACAAGCCGCTGGGGGCTGTCGGTCGCTACGCCGGCAAACGGTCGACTGGGCTCGCCACCGTCATTGACACGGCGGCGAGGACACCGTTAAGCCAAACAACCGGCACGCGAGTTTCATAACCGGAATGTTCAAGCAAATCCTGATTGCCAACCGCGGCGAGATCGCCTGCCGGATCATTAAGACGGCCCGCCGCATGGGCATCGAGACCGTCGCGGTCTATTCCGAGGCTGACCGCGACGCGTTGCATGTCGAGATGGCCGACATGGCGATCCCGATCGGCCCGCCGCCGGCGGCGCAGAGTTACCTCGTCGTCGACAATATCATCGCCGCCTGCAAGGAGAGCGGCGCCGAGGCGGTGCATCCGGGCTACGGCTTTCTCTCCGAACGCGCGGCGTTCGCGGAAGCGCTGGCCAAGGCCGGCATCGTGTTTATCGGGCCGAACGCCGCGGCCATCGCCGCCATGGGCGACAAGATCGAGTCGAAGAAGGCGGCCGCTCGCGCCAAGGTCTCGACCGTCCCGGGTCATCTCGGCGTCATCGAGGATGACATCCAGGCGATTACCATCGCCGAACAGATCGGTTACCCGGTGATGATCAAGGCGTCCGCCGGCGGCGGCGGCAAAGGTATGCGCATCGCTTTCACCAAAGGTGAGGTGGCGGAAAACTTCGCCCGTGCCCGTTCCGAGGCGAAATCGAGCTTCGGCGACGATCGCGTCTTCATCGAGAAGTACATCACCGATCCGCGCCACGTCGAAATCCAGGTTTTGGGCGACAAACACGGCAACGTCATCTATCTCGGCGAGCGCGAGTGCTCGATTCAGCGCCGCAACCAGAAGGTCATCGAGGAATCGCCGAGCCCCCTGCTCGACGACAAGACCCGCGCAAAAATGGGCGAGCAGGCGGTGGCGCTGGCCAAAGCGGTCGGCTACGACAGCGCCGGCACCGTGGAGTTCGTCGCCGGCCAGGACCGGAGCTTCTTTTTTCTGGAGATGAACACGCGGCTGCAGGTCGAGCATCCGGTGACCGAACTGGTCACTGGCATCGATCTCGTCGAGCAGATGATCCGTGTCGCGGCAGGCGAGCCGCTTAAGCTCAAGCAGAGCGACATAAAGCTGAGCGGCTGGGCGGTCGAGAGCCGCATCTATGCCGAGGATCCCTACCGCAACTACGCGCCGTCGATCGGACGGCTGGTGCGCTACCGGCCGCCGGCCGAAGGCGAGCATGACGGCGTGACGCTGCGCAACGACACCGGCGTGTTCGAGGGCGGCGAAATCTCGCTCTATTACGATCCGATGATTGCCAAGCTCGTTACCCACGCAAAGACCCGCGAGCAGGCGATCGATGCGCAGGCCGACGCGCTCGATGCCTTCACGATCGAAGGCATCCGCCACAACATTCCGTTTCTCGCCGCGATTATGCAGCGGCCGCGCTGGCGCTCCGGCAAGTTGAGCACGGCCTTCATCGCCGAGGAATTTCCCGGCGGTTTTAAGCGGCCGCGGCCGACCGGCGCGGTGGCGCGTACGCTTGCCGGGGTCGCTGCGGCCATCGACCACGTGATGGGCGAGCGCAAACGGCGAATCTCGGGGCAATCGAACAGCGCGGTGACCCGCGAACGCCGGCGTGCCATTTGGCTCGGCGCGGACGAAATCCACGCCGATGTGGTGCGCGAAGGCGAAGCTATCACGGTGCTGTTCGAGGACGGCAATAGTTACGTTTTATCTTCGAAATGGATTCCCGGCATGCCGGTTTGGGCGGGCTCGCTCGACGGCGCCGCCGTGGCGGCGCATGTGCGCATGATCCCGAACGGCTTCGAGCTGGCGCACCGCGGCGTGGAAGTGAAGGCCTTTGTCTATACCGAGCGTGAAGCCGCCTACGCGCGACTAATGCCGGTCAAGACGCTGTCGGCCAGCGAAAAATCCGTGCGCTGCCCGATGCCCGGCCTCGTCGTCTCGCTGGCCGTCGCCGAAGGCCAGGAGGTCAAGGCCGGCGAGACGTTGGCCGTGATCGAGGCCATGAAGATGGAGAATATCTTGCGTGCCGAGCGCGACGGCACCATCAAGAAAATCCGCGTCAAGCCCGGCGATAGCGTCGCCGTCGATGCGGTGATCATGGAATTTGCTTAAGGCGTCATTCCGCCGCGCAGGCCGGTGTCGCCGGGACCGACCACATGCAAGCACTGCGTTTTCTCTTCTCGCCGCACGGGCGGTTGCCGCCGCAGGCATTCGCGATTGCCGTCGTTGCGGTCTATGTCGCCGGCGCTGCCTCGCAGTGGCTTACCAGACCGGATTTGATCCAGCGCGCCGGGCTGTGGCCGTTCGTGGTCATGCAGATCATCCTGACCTGGGTCTGGTTTGCACTTCACGCCAAGCGCCTGCGCGATGCCGGGCGCAGCATCGACCTGCCGGTTGCGATCGCGTTGCTTTATGCCCTTTCGGTCGCGCTGCTCGTGATCGTTGCCGTCTCATTGATCAATTCTGCCAGTGCGGAATCGCTGGGCTACAATGGCGCCACCGCGCTGGGCTTGATCTTGTTCGTATCGATCATCGTCGCGTTGCTCGGGTCGCCGCAATACGACGTGGCTTGGCTGATGGTCACGGCATTGACGGCCATGGCGCTGCTGCCGGTCATCCTGGCTATCGTTTGCACGCTGTGGGCTGCAACACGGCCTAGCGTCGAAAGCCAGCCGGCGTGATGCTGCATTTCGCCTATGGGTCGAACATGAGCCGCGCCGTGATGCGGGCGCATGCTCCGGGCGCGGTGCCGCTCGGTGGCGCGACGCTGGCGAACCACCGTTTCGTCATCACCGCGGACGGTTACGCCTCGATCGAGCCGCGGCGCGCTGAGGCGGTCCACGGCGTGCTGTGGCGGCTGACCCCCCGCGACCGCGCGACACTGGACGCCTGGGAGAACATCGCGGCCGGATTATATCGGGCCGAGATGCTGCCGGTGCAGTATGCCGGCCGCCGCCGGATGGCGCTGGTTTATGTTGCCCGCCAGCGTCGCGCGGGACGGCCGCGAGCGGGCTATATGGAGATCGTGATTGCGGCAGCGCGCGAGTGGGAGCTGCCGCGCTCATACGTTGCGTCCTTGAGCCATCGATTGCGACCGCTCGGGGCAGGGCCCGCAATCTCAAGGAATTCGGATGGATGTGATCCGCTGTGTCGTCGTCCGCGGCCGGGTGCAGGGCGTCGGCTTCCGCGCCTGGACCGAACTGATGGCGCTCGAACGCGGCGTCGAGGGCTGGGTGCGCAATTGCCGCGACGGCTCGGTTGAGGCGCTGTTCGCCGGCTTGGAAGAGGTTGTCCTGACCATGATCGAGCTCTGCCGCGAGGGGCCGCCCGGCGCCCGCGTCGTCCAAATCGATCAGCGCGACGGCACCGACGAAGAACTGGCGTTGCGCCGTCGCGGCGAACTGTTCTCGATACTCGAAATGCGTTGAACATCGGCCGTGGCGCCGAACAGCCGTTCGAACTCGGACCGCAGCACGCTATCGACTTGCGCCATCGAAACCCGGCGGCCCAGTTCGGCGAGACTGGTGACGCCGTGGCGCGGATCGGAAATCCCGCACGGCACGATGCCGGAGAAATGCGACAAATCCGGCGCGACGTTGAGGGCGAAGCCGTGCAGTGTCACCCAGCGCTGGACGCGGATGCCGATGGCGGCGATCTTGTCCTCGGCGGCTTCGCCCTTCTCGGGGCGCCGTACCCAGACGCCGATGCGATCGTCGCGGCGCTCGCCGCGCACATCGAAGGGGGCCAGCGCACGGATGATCCATTCCTCGATCGTGGCGACGAAGCGACGAAGGTCCGGCGCGCGGCGCTTGAGATCGAGCATGACATAGCCGACGCGCTGGCCCGGACCGTGATAGGTGAACTGGCCGCCGCGGCCGGCGACGTGGACGGGAAAGCGCGCCTCGATCAGCTCTTGTGGCCGCGACGAGGTCCCGGCGGTGTAAAGCGGCGGGTGCTCGAGGAGCCAGATGAGCTCGCTTGCCTCGCCCCGCGCAATTGCCGCCGCGCGGGCTGCCATGGTGGCGAGCGCGCCCGCGTAGTCGACGGGTGCGTCGCTCAACAGCCACTCGACCGGCGGCGAGCCGGGGGCGGGAAGGAGGCCAATCGTCAGATCGCTGCGCGTGTTGATACCTTGTCGTATGCCGCCGGGGCGGACAATATCGCACCGAACCCCCCTCGCAAACTACGCTAGGCGCGGGCCTTGTCGGGGCAAGGGCGACCTGTTACATCGCGCCCGTCGCGCGCCGGTCGTGGCGCGTTCACCCCACATGCGGTCGTGGCGGAATTGGTAGACGCACTAGCTTGAGGTGCTAGCGGGGCAACCCGTGGAGGTTCGAGTCCTCTCGACCGCACCACCTAAATAAATTGGGTACACCCACGCGCGATATTGCACGAACGGGCGCCACCGATGCGGCGCGGGCGAGTGCAAGAAGGCGTGGCCGCCGATTGACGGCCTAGGGCGGCCCGTCAAACACGGCCTCATCTTGATGAATGGATGTCGAAATGCGCGTGAACGTGTCGTCCAAGGCGATTCCGAGGCCGTGCAGGACGGCACCGATTGCAATCGAAAGGCTCCCGATAATCAGCGCATATTCAATAGCGCTCGCGGCGTGGTCGTCTTTCAGAAAATGAAGCAATACCTTTGCGGTAACCACTGTTAGAAGTCATCCTTTCCCACGGTGTCGTACTGAACGGCGCGTTCGAGGACAATTCAGCAATAGTACGTAGACGGCGCCCCCGGGCGCGAGCACACAGCCATTGAGCGGTCTCCGGCACGGGCAAATATTCCCAGCTTGACAGTTTCCTGGAGTAACGTACCCTCAAATTCGCTGGTCGCTGGACAAAGCGACGTCCCAATCGGCCAAAAGACCGTCACGGGATGCAAAAGGGAGGGTACCGACGCCGGGTTCCGGGCGATCGAGCTTGATTCACATTACTGATCTTGACCGCGCGGGTGCAAAATTCGCGGCCGCGGCGGCCATGATACCGACGGCGCAATTTGCAGCCTGGCCGGTGGACATCACGTCCGCAGCTGCAGCGGCGCTGACCTCTGTCATGACGGGCCAGACGGAAACGATCCACGGGAGGAGAAGTAGAATGAGTCTTGTAGCAAAGTTGAAACCGGGCGTGGCGACGATGATCGCGGCCGCGGCTGCGGTTGCTGTCGCGGGCTTGCTGTTCGCGTCCGCCGCCAGGACCGAGGAGCTTAAGCACTACGATTCCAACAACAAGAACTTCTGGCTGCATCCGCCGGACGACTGGTTCATGGGTGACGAGACGAAGGAGCAGAAGGGCACCGCCGTCGCCAATACCCTGCCGCCGCCTACCGGCTTCACCGACCAGGAGGTCGAAGCCACTCTCAAGGGCATCAAGCTGCCGCCGGGCTTCAAGATCGCATTGTGGGCGCGCGTCCCCGCTGCGCGGCAGATGGCGTGGGGCGACAAGGGCACGCTGTTCGTCGGCTCGTGGTTCGGCGTCGGCAAGGTCTTTGCCGTCGTGGACGAGGGCGGCAAGAAGACGGTCAAGACCATCCTCAAGGGCCTGACGGTGCCGACCGGCGTCGCGTTCCGGGACGGCGCGCTCTACGTTGCCGACGTCAACAAGATCTACAAGTACGATAACGCCGAGGCGAACCTCGACAACATGCCGAAACCGGAAGTCGTCTACGACGATATGCCGCCCTACATTCCGCATGGCTGGAAATATCTGACGTTCGACAAGAACGGCTGGCTCTACGTCGCCTTCGGACCGCCCTGCAACGAGTGCCTGCCGCCGACATCGACGGCGCAGATCCGCCATATCGATCCGGCGCACGGCCTTGCCGAAATCGTGGCGCTCGGGGTTCGCAACAGCGTCGGCGGCGATGTCGATCCGCGTACCGGCGACTATTGGTTCACCGAGAATGCGCGCGATTGGCTTGGTGACAACATCCCGAGCGACAAGCTCAACCACATCACGAAAATCGCCGAAGATTTCGGCTATCCGTACTGTCACGAGGGTGACATACCGGATCCGAAATTTGCCATGGGGCATAAGTGCTCGGAATTCGCTCCTCCGGCGCTCAAGCTCGGCGCGCACGTGGCTCCGCTCGGCATGAAGTTCTACACCGGGAATCAGTTCCCGGCGGACTACAAGGACAACATCATCATTGCCGAGCACGGCTCCTGGAATCGTCACAAGTTCCAGGGTGGAAGGCTCATGCGCGTCGTGGTCGACGCCGGGGGCAAGAACGTGAAGCAGGAGGAGTTCGCCTCGGGATGGATCGGGTCCGATGGCAAGTATCGCGGCCGGCCCGCCGATGTGCTGGTGGCGAAGGACGGCTCGCTGATGGTGGCCGACGATTTCACCGGCTCCATCTACCGGATCAGCTACAGCAAATGATCCGTCGGTTGCGATCGCTCCGTGCCTATGGCTGGAGCGATCGTTGCTTGATCCTCTGCGGGGTCCAAGCCGGAGAGCTCCGGCTTGGACCCGTTTTCCTAGCCGAATAAAATTCCTTCGGGTGACGGTGCTGCGTATCTCATCGAGAGGCGTTGCGGTCGTTTGGTGAGAGCGGCGCTGGGCGCATCGATGTGTCATCCATGGCAAACAGTTCGCGGTGTACCGACATGAAATCGGTGTCGTCTCTTCTGCTCGCCGCGGCGTTGTTCGGTCTGCTGATTGGCGGCGGAAACGCGCGCGCGGCAGACGTGGCGGCCGGCAAGGCGCTTGCGGCGGGCTGCGCGGGCTGTCACGGCGCGGACGGCATCTCGCAGACGCCGCTCACGCCGTCGCTCGCCGGCGAGCCCGACTATTTCACGCAATGGCAGCTCATCTATTTTCGCTCCGGCGCCAGAAAGAGCGAGGTGATGCGGCCGATTGCCGAGGCGTTGAATAACGAGGACATCCGTAACCTCGGCGCGTACTACGCTTCGCTTCCGCCGCCGAAGCCGGAGGCTGCGAGCGATGCGATCGCACAGACCGGCGAAAAACTCGCCCGGCAGCACCGCTGCAGCTCGTGTCATGGCGACAATTATTCCGGTAACGTGACGGCTGCCCGACTTGCCGGCCAGCGCGAGGATGTGCTGCTCAAGGCGCTACGCGACTTCAAAGCCGGCACTCGCGTTGGGTCCGGCATAGCCTCCATGGCAGACGTCGTGTACCAGCTCGACGACGCTGACATGCAAGCGCTGGCGCATTACATGGCCACGCGACCTGACGTCGGACAGCGCTAGAGGTTGCAGCTACCATGCCTGCGACTACCGCCGCGATGCTGGCGGCCCGCGTTTAGTGGGCCTGCGCCCACATCGCGCACAGCGCTGCTTGCTAGCGTTGATCTCCGGTCATCGCTTGCTCAGCGTTTCGAGAATGTGCCACGATCACAACGGCTAAAATCACCAAATACAATCTTCGATAAACGTAGTAGGGGAGGGTTTCATATGCACAAGAGAATGCTACTCGCCGTGCCGGCAATGCTGCTGGCCTCTGTAACGGCGTTCGCGCAAAATAATCCGAGCAATCTGGAAAAGCTTGGACAGTTCAAGACGACCGGCGCGTCACCGAACATTCCGACCATCCCGCAAACCGGCCCCAAGGCCGACGCGATCAAGAAGGATCTGGAAAAGATCAGGCTGCCGCACGGCTTTCACATCGGCCTCTACGCGCTCGTCCCCGACGCCCGCCACATGGCGGTCGGGCCGCAGGGCATCGTGACTTTCGTCGGTACCCGCAAGAGCCACGTCTATGCGGTCACCGACCGTGGCAAAAAGGGGGTCGCCGACGAGGTGAAGCCGTTCGCGTCGACCATCATCATCCCGAACGGTCCGTGCTTCTCCAAGGACGGCTTTCTGTTCATAGTCGAGAAGAACCGGGTGCTGATGTATCCGGCGGCCGAGTTCTTCTACGAGAGCCCCGACGTGGTAGCGGTGCCGATCGTGCCGCAGGGCGAGCTTATTCCGAAGGAAGACGAGAGCTACAACCACACGGCGCGGGTCTGCCGCATCGGTCCGGACAACAAGCTTTACATCACGCTGGGTCAGCCGTTCAACGTGCCGGCGCCGGAAAAGCTCGACGGATTCAAGAAATGGGGTCTCGGCGGCATCATCCGCATGGATCGCGACGGCAAGAACCGCGAGGTCTATGCCTGGGGCATCCGCAACTCGGTGGGCATGGACTTCAATCCGAAGGACAAGACTCTTTGGTTCACCGACAATCAGGTCGACGGCATGGGTGACGATATTCCGCCCGGCGAACTGAACCGCGCGACCAAGCCCGGTCAGAATTTCGGCTTCCCGTATTACGGCGGCGGCCATGTCCGCACCGAAGAGTACAAGAACGAGACGCCGCCAGCTGACGTGGTATTCCCGCAGGTGGAAATGGTCGCGCATGCGGCCGATCTCGGCATGACCTTCTACACCGGAAGGATGTTCCCGCGGAAATATCAGGGCGCCATCTTTGATGCGGAGCACGGCTCCTGGAACCGTACTGTTCCGGTCGGCGCCCGCGTCATGGTGACCTTCCTCAAAGAGGACGGCACGGCGGAAAAAACCGAGCCGTTCGCGGAAGGCTGGCTCGACGAGAATGGTGAATATCTGGGTCGGCCGGTGGACGTCGCGCAACTGCGGGACGGCTCGCTCCTCGTGTCGGATGATTTGGCCGGCGCGCTCTATCGGATCTGGTACGACGGCAAATAGGTGAGGTGCGTTTTTCCGTCATCGGCGCCGCGCTCGATTGGCGCGGCGCCGTCCTATATGGTTACGGAGCTGGACACGGTAGTCGATGATGACGCGGCGGATTCGGATAGCGGCCTTTATCGTCGGCGGGTGTGCGGCTGCGGTCCTCGCCGTGAACGATGGCTTCGCCGCCGGTAACGTGACCGCCGGGCGGCAGAAGGCGCTGATGTGTCAGGCTTGTCACGGCTTGGATGGCAGGGCGAAAATCCCGGAAGCGCCGAACCTCGCCGGTCAAAACGACATCTACCTCGTCAAAGCGATGAAGGACTACCGCAGCGGCGCACGCAAGAACGACATGATGTCTCTGGTGGCGCCCGCCCTCAAGGACCAGGATATCGAAGATTTGGCCGCCTATTACTCGGCGATCGAGGTCACCGTCGGGCCGCCACCCAAATAGCGCCCGGCAGGACCGATGTCCGCAATGCTGGGTACCGGCAATTCGGCAGTGTTGGACGGTACGGCGGTCGGCGGATCGGGCCATGGCGTCATGGCGATGGCAAAAATTGCGGCACCCGGCGAACCGTCCGCCAGCATGACTTTTCGCCATGGGTGATAATCGGTAGCAAAGAACTTCGCGTCCGGCGCCGGCAGCACGACGCGATCGGCGACCGGCAGCGCCGCGATCGGCGGCCAGGACGTCGGCGCGCCGGCCGTCTCGATGCGGCCCGGCCGCTCGCCGGGTACCACGTGCACCACATGGAAACCCTGCTCCCTCAATTGCTTGAGCAGGCCCGGCAGAGCGGCGACCGTTTTCGGGTGAATGTCGTGCAGCAGCAAGATCCCCTTGCCGCGCGCTTGCAGGCGGCTCATGGCGCGGCGGACGATCTCGCTGGGCTTGATGCGGCGGTACCAATCGTCGGCCACCAGGTCGGAGCCGAATACAACGAGCGAACGGGCGGCAAGCTCTTCTTCGATCGCGTCGGAGCGCTCTAGTCCCGGGATGCGAAAGAACGGGGCGAGCTCCGCGGCATCGCCGAGTGCCGCACCAACATCGGCAATGCCTTCGTCGATCTCCTGGCGCACTTTCTCGACCGGCAACTTGCCGAACCGGGACGGATGATCTTCGCTGTGGGTGCCGATGCTATGGCCGGCCTCATAGATCCGGCGCACCACGGCGGGATACGAATGGGCCATGCGGCCAACGAGGAAAAACGTCGCCTTGACGCATTGCGACGCCAGGATATCGAGGATGTCGTTCGTGTGCGGCGGCAACGGGCCGTCGTCGAACGTCAGCACAACTTCCTTATCGGCAAGCGGCAGCGTTTCGGGATACTGCATCCGGCCGATGCGCGTCAGCTCGCCGGGCGGCAGCACGAGCACGCGGCTGGTTCCGAGCGCGTTGGGATTTCCCGGACAGTCCTGCGCCCGTGCGGGCACGGCTCCGACGAGCGCGCCAGCCATGCCGGCGGTCGCGCCGAGAGCAGCAGCCAAAACCAGAAGAATCGACGCCCGAAGGCTTCGCATGCCCCATTTCGGTACCCGGCCGGCTTGCCCTCGCCGCGGTACCGCCTCTACGACTCGCACTACGGAGAGCCGTAATTAATGTTATGTTAACGATCAATGAACGACCAGGCGCTGTTGAAAAGTGCCAAGCGGACTCGCCTCTTTCCTTGCCGTTAATGATGAGCACCTAATCTCCCTCCCGGCATTTCCTGACGGGGCGTGAGTATGACGGCCGCGGCGGCAGCCCGGGAATGGTGGGCGGCACACCGGCGGCGTTCGCGCGAGTTGGTGCGCTCGTTGGTCCGCGACGGCAAAAATTCGAAAACCGTACGCATCACCTTATTCCTGCCGGTCTTTCTCGCCGGGGCGATGATCGTTTTCGCCGCGATCGGGTTTACCGTCACTCAGTTTGGCGAGAGCCGTCTCCAGGCCGAGCGGCATGCGGCGCTGCGGCTGGCGCTTGACGAGTTTGCCGGGGCATCCGGTGACGTCGGGCGGCTGGACGATGGCCGACTCCGCCTGATCGAGCAGCGTGCCGGCGTGACCGACCTGCGGTTCGATGCCGAGCCCACGCCGGAGGCCGGACGCGAGCTGCAGTCGCTGCTCGACGCGCGGGGCCGCATCGTCGGTTGGTTCAGTTGGACGGCCGATAGCGCGCACTTTCGCGCCATGGACCGGCTGTGGGCGCTGCTGGCGGCGGTCGGCGCCGCGCTCGCACTGTGCGCTGTTCTCGCCGTGCGCGGCCTGCGCGCGCTGTTGCGCTCGCTCGAAAGCAGCACCGAGACGGTGCGCAAGCTGACCCATCAGGACGAATTGACCGGCCTGCCCAATCACCGGGTGATGATCGAGAGCCTCGCCGAGGTCCTGGCGCGGCGCGGCTCCGGCATCGTCGTCTTCGCGCTCATCGACCTCGACGGCTTTCGCGACGTCAACGACACGCTGGGGCGCGCCGCCGGCGACACCGTGCTCTTGAATATTGCCGAACGTTTGCGCGCCGGCTTGCCGGCGGGCGCGCTGTTCGGGCGCTTCGAGGACGACGAGTTCGCCGTCATCGTCAGCAGCGACGATCGGCAAACCGCCACGGTGCTCACCGAAGCCCTGCGCGCTGCGCTGCTGCGTCCGATCTTTATCGACCGGATGTGGCAGATCGCCGCCGGCATCGGTATCGCGCAGGCGCCGGAGGATGGCACGACCGGCGAGGAGCTGATGCGTCGCGCCAGTCTGGCGCTGCGCGCCGCCAAGCGGGAAGGCCGCGGCAGAACGCGACGCTTCGAACCGCAGATCGAAGCCGACTACGCCGAGCGGCGATACCTGCTGCGCGAGCTGGAAACCGCCATCTCGCTGCAGGCGTTCGACGTCCACTACCAGCCCGTGGTCGCCGCCAACGGCGGCGCCATCGTCGGCGTCGAGGCGCTGCTGCGCTGGACCCACCCGAGCCGCGGCGCCATCGCGCCGTCCGTCTTTATTCCGCTGGCCGAGCAGAGCGGTCTGATGTCGCAGCTCGGCGAGATCGTGCTGCGGCGGGCGCTGTCCGACGGCGCGCGCTGGAGCAACCTGTCCGTGGCGGTCAATCTCTCGCCGTTGCAAATCCGCGATCCCTGGCTGGTCGATCTGGTCGGCGCCATCATGGCGGAGACCGGCATGGCCGCGTCGCGCGTCGTGCTCGAAGTCACCGAAGGGATTTTGATCGATAATCCGCAGGACGCGCAAACCAGGCTGCAAGCCTTGCGCGCGCTTGGCGTGAGCATCGCGCTCGACGATTTCGGCACCGGCTATTCGAGCTTGAGCTACCTGCAAAAATTCCCCTTCGACCAGCTCAAGATCGACCGCGCTTTCGTCGCCTCGCTGGGCGCCTCCGGCAACACCGGCGCGATTATCCAGTCGATCGTCACGCTCGGCCACGCGCTCGGCATGAAGGTGCTGGCGGAGGGCGTCGAGAACGACGAGCAGCGGGTCCTGCTGCGGCTGGCCGGCTGCGACGAGATGCAGGGCTATCTGTTCGCCCGTCCGGGTCCGGCCGCGGAGATCGACAAGGCGCTGGCGCGTCCGGCTCGTGCCGCGGCGGGGTAGGCGTTTCGTCGCTGACAGGCTCGCAGCCAACCGCTATCTATAAGGCGCCCCGTGCGCCCGCAAAGCCTGCGGGATGGAGCGCGTAAATGATAGCGAACCGCCTTCCCGGGCTGGATTTCGACCTCGGCAGCGATATTACCATGCTGCGCGATACGGTCGTCGACTTTGCCCAGGATAAGATCGCGCCGCTCGCCGCCGAGATCGACCGCTCGAACAGCTTTCCGCGCGAGCTTTGGCCGCAGTTCGGGGCGCTCGGGCTCCTGGGCATCACGGTCGAAGAGGAATGGGGCGGCTCAGGCCTCGGCTATCTCGCCCATTGCGTCGCCATGGAGGAGATTTCGCGCGCTTCCGGCTCGATCGGCCTGTCCTACGGCGCGCATTCCAACCTCTGCGTCAACCAGATCAGGCGCAACGGCAATCCTGAGCAGAAAAAGCACTATTTGCCGAAATTGATCTCCGGTGAGCATGTCGGCGCGCTGGCGATGTCGGAAGCGGGCGCCGGCTCGGATGTGGTGTCGATGCGCACGCGCGCCGATCGCCGCGGCGCCAACTATGTCCTCAACGGCGCGAAAATGTGGATCACCAACGGTCCGCTGGCCGATACGCTGGTGGTCTATGCCAAGACCGATCCGACCGCCGGGTCGCGCGGCATCACCGCCTTCATCGTCGAGAAGACGTTCAAGGGCTTTTCCACCGGCATGAAGCTCGACAAGCTCGGCATGCGCGGTTCCGACACCGGCGAGCTCGTGTTCGAGGATTGTCCGGTGCCGGCCGAGAACGTGCTCGGCGTCGTCGGCAACGGCGTCAACGTCCTGATGTCGGGTCTCGACTATGAGCGCACCGTGCTGGCGGCGGGACCGCTGGGGCTGATGCAGGCCTGCCTCGATTTGGTGATCCCCTATGTTCACCAGCGCACGCAGTTCGGCCAGCCGATCGGCCGCTTCCAGCTCATCCAGGCCAAGCTCGCGGATATGTACGTCACCCTCAACGCCGCCAAGGCTTATGTCTATGCGGTGGCGAAAGCCTGCGATCGCCGCGAGACTTCGCGCGAGGACGCCGCGGGCGCTATCCTCTATGCGGCGGAACGCGCGACCTGGATGGCGCTGGAAGCCATTCAATGCCTCGGCGGCAACGGCTACATCAACGATTACCCGACCGGGCGGCTACTTCGCGACGCCAAGCTTTACGAGATCGGCGCCGGCACCAGCGAAATCCGCCGCATGCTGATCGGCCGCGAGATTTTCGAGAAGACCAGGTGATCGGCAAGAACGGTCGCGTGTAAGCGAAGCTTGCACAAGCGGCAATGTCAATTGAACGGCGCTCAATGCTATCATTAAGGCGCATCGGAACCATTCCCTGGGTGCAGAAAGCCGCCGGTGTCTTGGCCGCGGAGTATCTGCGCTTTGTCTGGAAGACGAACGCGTTTGCCATCGATCCGGTGGATATTTACCAGCGCATCGTCCCGGATGTGCCGATCATTGTCGCCATGTGGCACGGCCAGCATTTCATGATGCCGTTCTTCCGCCGCAGCCATCGCGTCACGGTGCTGATCTCGCGCCATCGCGACGGCGAGGTCAACGCCATCGCCGCCGAACGTCTCGGCCTCGAGACGATACGCGGATCGGGCACGAGCGGCCGCGACTTTCACCGCAAGGGCGGCGTCGCCGGGTTCAAGGCGATGCTTGATGCGCTGGCGGACGGTTGCAGCGTGGCGCTCACCGCCGACATACCGAAGGTGTCGCGCGTCGCCGGACGCGGCATCGTCCAGCTGGCGCGCGCCTCCGGACGCGCGATCTATCCGGTCGCCGTGGCGACGAGCCGGCGCATCCAAATGCATAATTGGGACCGCTCGGTCATCAATCTGCCGTTCGGCCGCTTCGCCATCGCCATCGGCGAGCCGATCCGGGTGGCGCCGGATGCGGACGACGCGGTGCTGGAGAACGCACGGCGCATTGTCGAAGCCGGCCTCAACGCCACGACGGACAAAGCCTACGGCATGGTCGATGGCTCCGCCAAAGACTGGCGCCGCCACCGGATGATCGTCAGCCAAGCCCTCGCTCGTTTTCCAGCAAGCAGCCTGTGAGCGGCCTTTCGTCATTACGAGCGAAGCGAAGCAATCCAGTCCCGCGACGGAAGTTCTGGATTGCTTCGTCGCTCCGCTCCTCGCAATGACGAATAAAACCATTCTCGCGACGCGCTACGCCTCCTTTCGTCACCACCGGGCTTGACCCGGTGGTCCATGCTGACGTGAGGCAATAGAGACCACGCGGTAGTCTGAATAAGCTTCGTGACCGCATGGATTGCCGGGTCAAGCCCGGCAATGACGAATTAAATATCCGTCTCGCGGCGCGATGCGCGCTCGAGTGATGCCCGCATGATCCCGAAAAGTGGCTACCGGTTTTCGGACAAGATCATGCGCAAAAAACATCAAAAAACTCCGCCGAGCACCATCGCGTCATGCCTGAACCGGCGGTGGGACCGGTTTGACTTTCCGTCGCTTCCAATTTTTGGAATTTCGTGCTAGGCTGCGGGAATGATCGTAATCGGCACGGAATTGATCGAGCATTATCTTGCCGATCACGCCGGCCATAAGGGGATCAAGGCGGCCCGCTCGCAATACCAAGCTTGGCTCGACATTGTCGGTCGTGCCCAGTGGCGCAACCCGGAGGACGTTAAGGCGTCTTACCCGAAGGCGAGCATTCTCAAGGCCGGCCGCGTCGTTTTTTCAACATCAAGGGAAACGACTACCGGTTGGTTGCGCGCATTCAATATCAGGCAGGTGTCTTGACGATCCGGTTCTTCGGCACCCATGCCCAATATGACAAAATCGACGCGGAGACCGTGTGATGGATGCAAACCTGATTTTGATCGATAGCGCGGCTGAGCTTGCCCGTGCCCGTGCGCTCGTTGATCGGCTCTGGGAGTCGGATGACCCGGCCGACATCGCCCGGCTTGCGGCGCAGGCGCGTCTGATCGCCGCTTATGAGGAGAGCCAATGGCCACGCCGGCCGCCAAGCACGGCGGAGCTGATCCGCCACCTCATGGAGCAGCACGGGCTGACGCGTGCCGACATGGTGCCGATCCTGGGCACGCCAAGCCGCGTCAGCGAGGTGCTGCGCGGCAAAAAGGGGCTCAGCATGGCGATGGTGCAGCGGCTGCGCGCGCGCTTTAACGTCCCGGCCGACCTTCTGTTACCGCAGCCGAAGAAAGCGCCGGCACGCCGCTCGGCCAAGCGCGCCGCAGCGTGATCTACATATAATCCGTATGGAGCGTAGCGGAACGGGAACGATCGAGCGGCTTAAACGGCGATCCCGGATGTCGCCGCCGTTCAATCCGAATTACGGTGATACTGCACTCAATCGCGAACATTTCGGCACAGTCATCATAATAAGTGCACTGTCACCGTAACTCCCGTAACTCACTGTCACCGTAACTCCCATGCTGACGTGAGGCAACAGAGACCACGCGGTAGTCTGAATAAGCTTCGTGACCGCATGGATTGCCGGGTCAAGCCCGGCAATGACGAATTAAATATCCGTCTCGCGGCGCGATGCGCGCTCGAGTGATGCCCGCATGATCCCGAAAAGTGGCTACCGGTTTTCGGACAAGATCATGCGCAAAAGACGGTCAACGACTCCGCCGAGCATCATCGCGTCACGCCTAAAAAACCGGCGGTGGGACCGGCTTTCGGCTCGATCATGCTCGGCGCACGAAACACACGGGTAGGGGTGGATTAGCCGCGAAGCGGCGTAACCCACCATGTCCGTTCGGTGGGTTTTCCCGGAGCCTGTCATCGGGCCGGCCACTTCGGGCCGGACCCGTTGGGATAACCCTCCCTACATCGTGCTCACCCCAACCTTCGATCAAACTCCAGCACCGCATTGAGCAGAACCTGCGCGCCGGCGGCGCATTCGTCGAAGCTCGTCGACTCCGCTTCGTTGTGCGAAATGCCGCCGGCGCAGGGGACGAAGATCATGGTGGTCGGCGCCACGCGGGAGACGTAGGCGGCATCGTGGCCGGCGCCGGAAATCATGTCGCGCGAGCTAAAGCCGGCCTTTGCCACGCCGGCGCGCACGCAGTCGATCAGCTCCGGCGCGAATTTGACCGCCGGCGAATCCCAGATGCGCGCTTCCTTGTAGGTGAGCTTCAGCGGATCGAGAATCTCGGCGAGCGAGCGCCGCAATTTCGCTTCCATCACGTCGAGCACCTTGTCGTCCGGGTGGCGGAAATCGATGGTGAAGAAAACTTCGCCGGGGACGACGTTGCGGCTGTTCGGCTTGTTTTCGATCAGGCCGACGGCGCCGACCGCGTTCGGCGCGTGCTCGAGCGCAATGGCGTCGATCCGCTCGATCATGCGGGCGGCGCCCAGGAGCGCGTTCTTGCGCAGCCGCATCGGCGTCGCCCCGGTATGTGCCTCCTGGCCAGTGACCGTGACTTCGTACCAGCGCATGCCCTGGACGCCTTGCACGACGCCGATCATGCGGCTCTCGTCTTCGAGGATCGGGCCTTGCTCGATGTGCAGCTCGAACATGGCGGAGAATTTGCGCGCGCCGGCTTTTTCCTGGCCCCGATAGCCGATGCGCCGCAATTCGTCGCCGAACGTCTTGCCGTCGCGATCGGTGCGCGAATAGGCGTAGTCGGGCGAAAAAACGCCGGCAAAAACGCCGGAGGCGAGCATGGCCGGCGCGTAGCGCGAGCCTTCCTCGTTGGTCCAATTGACGATCTCTACGGGTGCGTTGGTTTCATAGCCGAGATTGTGCAGCGTGCGCATGGCTTCGAGCGCGCCGAGGACGCCGAGCGCGCCGTCGAACTTGCCGCCGGTCGGCTGGGTGTCGAGATGCGAGCCCATGGCGATCGGGGGGAGCGCCGGGTTCTTGCCCGGCCGGCGCGCGAACATGTTGCCGACCTGGTCGACCGACACCGTGCAGCCGAGCGCCTCGCACTGCGCCTTGAACCAGTCGCGTACCTGGCGGTCGAGATCGGTCAGGGTCAGCCGGCAGATGCCGCCTTTCGCCGTGCCGCCGATCTTCGCCGTCTCCATCAGTGTGTCCCAGAGCCGCTGGGCGTCGATCCGCAGGTTTTGCATTTTTTGCATGTTTGGAACTCCCATGCCCGTCATGCGCGGGCTTACCTACCGTCATCCTGAGGTGCGCGCCAAACAGGCGCGCCTCGAAGGATGCAGCCGAGGCGCACCAACCTCGGGCTTGCCCGAGATTGGCATCCGGAGTGGCCAAGTCGGCAACAGCCGACTTGGGGCCGTCGTCCTTCGAGGCTCGCTTCGCTCGCACCTCAGGATGACGGAACACATTAGCGGGTTCTTCAAGCGATCAAACATTCACGGCGTAACTTCCATGCGCTCGACCGGGCGCGGCGCGGTGAGCTCGCGCCAGGTGGCGTCGGCGACCTGCACGGCCGGGAACGGATCGCGCGGCACATATTGGCCGCCGCCCGCCTCCGCTCGCAGGTCGCCGTCGAGCCAGGTGATCTCGCCGCGCAACAGCGTCGCCCGCGGCAGGCCGGTGCAGCGGTAGCCTTCGAACACGTTGTAGTCGATGCGGCTCACCTGCTTCTTGGCCGAGATGGTCTTGCTGGCCGTGGGGTCAAAGATGACCAGATCGGCATCCGAGCCGACCGCGACCCCGCCCTTCCTGGGAAAGACGTTGAGGATGCGCGCGATGTTCGCCGATGTCACCGCAACGAATTCCTCCTTGGTGAGGCGCCCGGTATTGACGCCGGCCGTCCACAGCACCGGCAGCCGGTCTTCAAGCCCGCCGGTGCCGTTCGGGATCTTGGTGAAGTCGCGGCGGCCGAGCCGCTTTTGCTCGGTGGTGAAGGCGCAATGATCGGTCGCCACGACCTGCAGCGAGCCCGATTGCAGGCCGGCCCACAGGCTCGCCTGATGCTCCTTGTTGCGGAACGGCGGCGACATCACCCGGCGCGCGGCATGTTCCCAATCCTTATGGCGATACTCGTCCTCATCGAGAACCAGGAACTGGACCAATGGCTCGCCATAGACGCGCTGGCCGGCGGCGCGCGCCCGCGCGATGGCTTCGTGCGCCTCGCGGCAGGAGGTGTGCACGATGTAGACCGGACAACCCGCCATGTCGGCGATCATGATGGCACGGTTGGCAGCCTCCGCTTCGACCAGCGGCGGCCGCGAATAGGCGTGACCCTCGGGGCCGGTGACGCCGGCGGCGAGGTAGTGCTGCTGCAGGTGCCAGACGACATCGCCATTCTCGGCGTGGACGATCGGCATGGCGCCGAGCCCGGCGCAACGCTGAAACGAGTTGTACATCTGGTCGTCATTGACCATCAACGCGCCCTTGTACGCCATGAAATGCTTGAACGTGTTGATGCCGTAGGTTTTCACGCAGGTTTCCATTTCGTCGAAGATCTGCTTGTCCCACCAGCTGATCGCCATGTGGAAGCCATAGTCGCTGGCGGCGCCTTCGGCCTTGCGGCGCCAATCCTGATAGGCCGCGAGCAGCGACTGCCCCGGCGTCGGGATGCACATATCGACCACCATGGTGGTGCCGCCCGACAAAGCGGCCTTGGTGCCCCATTCGAAATCGTCGGCCGTCACCGTGCCCATGAATTCAAACTCGAGATGGGTGTGCGGATCGATGCCGCCCGGCATGACGTAGCAGCCGCCGGCGTCGATGATTTCCGCGCCGGCCGGCGCTTGCAGATCGGGGCCGATCGCGGCGATCACGCCGTCGCGGACCAAAACGTCGGCGCGCTGCGAATGGTCATGGTTGACGACGGTGCCGCCGCGGATGAGCTTTGTCATTTCGGTCTCCTGTCCTGGTCGATCATGGGGCGGGGGCGCCACTATCCTCTTTTTTATCCGCCGTCGGACGTTCGTCAAACGCATAGCCGCTCGGCAGGCAGGTGGTGCCGCCCAAGGGCTGATCGGCCGACAGCCGAACCAATCGGGCGGGTAACGGCCGACTAGGCTATCGCACTAGTCGTTCAATAGCGCGACATCACGGTGCCTCCGGAGTACTAGATTTCTTGGTGGAGCATGATCTTTTCGGAAAACCGGCCTCCACTTTTCCGGATCATGCTCTAACTCATTGAATCCAGGGCGAATCAGTTATGCTGCCGGCGCTGGCAACGGAGCGTGCGCCATGCTGCGGGTGCGGTTGAAGGCGGACGGCCGTTTGGTCGAAGTGCTGCCCGACGGCAGCGAGCGTCCAACCTTGTTACCCGATTGCCGGCCGATGCCGCGCAACCGTGCCGGCCACCTGACCAACGGCCGCTTTCTCGACGCCGCCTATGCCCGCAACGTGCGCGGGCAGACCGGTCTCACGCAGGCCGCCTTTGCGGCGCGGATCGGCGTTCCGGTCGAGACGGTGCGCAACCGGGAGCAGGGCAAGCGTTCGCCCCGCGGGCCCGCCCGCGCGCTGCTCCGGGTGATCGAGCGAGCGCCCGCCGCCGCCTTTGCTGTGCTCGGCGGCAAGCCGCGCTGAACAGGCGCGGGGCTCAATGAAGCGCCGACCTTGAATTCGGCGCCGCGCATGCAGAAATGCCAAATGGAGCGCGCGGGGGCTGACTTTTGCCTCGCCGTCGCCGGCCTCGGAAGGAACACGTGAGCGCGACAGAAACGACACCGGTCGTTGATGCCAACGGCGCGCGGATTCCGTTGCTCGGCCTCGGCACTTGGGAACTGCGTGGCCGGCTCTGCACCCGCATCGTCGAGCAGGCTTTGCGGCTCGGCTACCGCCACGTCGACACCGCCGAGATGTACGACAACGAGCAAGCGGTGGGCGAGGGCCTGCGAACCTCGGGCGTCACGCGCGGCGACGTTTTTGTGACCACGAAAATCTGGCCGTCGCACTTCGCGCCCGACGAGCTTGAACGCGCGGCGCGTGCGTGCTTGACGCGGCTGCGGCTGAGCGAGGTCGATCTGTTGCTGCTGCATTGGCCCAAACTGCAGATTCCGCTGGCGGAAACGCTCGGCGCGCTCGCTCGTGTCAAGCGCGACGGCCTCACGCGCCATATCGGCATATCCAACTTCACCGTGGTGCAGGTCGAGGAAGCTTTGCAGGCCACAACCGAACCAATTGTCTGCAATCAGATCGAGTGCCACCCCTTCCTCGACCAATCGAAAGTGATCGCCGCCTGCCGGCGGCACGGCATGGCCGTCGTCGCCTATAGCCCGATCGCCCGCGGCGGCGCGGGCAACGACAGGGTGCTGGCCCGCATCGGCGCCGCGCACGACAAGAGCGCCGCACAGGTCGCGCTGCGGTTTCTGGTGCAACAGAACATCGTCGTCATTCCGCGCACCAGCAAGGTCGAGCGGCTCAAGGAGAATGCGGCCATCTTTGATTTTGTGCTGAGCAAGAAGGAGATGGCCGAGATTTCCGCGCTGGCGCATGCGCGCGGCCGCGTCGTCGACTGGGCGTTTTCCGGCACCCAGAAATGGGATTAGAGCGCGTCCAGGAAAAGTGGAAACCGGTTTTCCGTCCGGACGCGCGATGAAACAAGAGTTCCAAGGGCAGACGGTCAGAACTCCACGTCCAGCTCTTCCAGCTCGTCGGGCTCGACCTTGGCGGCGGCGATCCATTCCTGCATATGCGGCAGCGCCATGATGGTGCGGCAGTATTGCGCCGAGAGCGGGTCGAGCGCGACGTCGTAGGTGCGAAAGCGCGTGCAGACCGGCGCGTACATGGCGTCGGCGGCGCACGGTTTCGCTCCGAATAAATAGGGCCCGCGATACTTGCCGAGGCATTCGGTCCAGATCGCCGTGATGCGCTCGATGTCGGCGCGCGCCCCCGCCCAGGCTTTGAAGCCGGGAAAATGCGCCTTCAGATTCATCGGCAGCGCCGAGCGCAGATTGCTGAAGCCCGAATGCATCTCGCCGGAAATCGCGCGGCAATGGGCGCGTTCCGCCTGATCGGCCGGCAATAACCTCGCCTCGGGCCTGATCTCATGCAGGTATTCGGCGATCGCCAGCGTGTCCCAGACCTTGAGCCCGTTATTGATCAGACAGGGGACGAGGAAGGACGGCGACAGCAACAGCAGTTCCGCCCGGGTCGAAGGGTCGTCGCTGCCGACGTGCTGCTCCTCGAAATCGAGCTTTGCCATCTTGCACAGCAACCAGCCGCGCAGCGACCACGAGCCGTAATTCTTGCTGGCAATGGTGAGGACGGCCTTGGACATCGCGCGGGTCTCGTCGTGAAGAGTGACGCTTGATCAGGTACTTACGATCAAGCCACGGCATTTGACGGGCGTGCCGGCGCGTTTTTTCAATCGGCCAAAATCCCACGCCCCGTTCCCGCTGTGCAGGATGTTCACAATTTTGTCGCAGCGCAACAAAAAATACACTAGCTTTTCCCATGGAGGGGTCGAGGTGGGCCGTCGCCAGACGGCCTTCGGCACCCGTGGGCACCGGATGCTGTACCTCGCCTATCAACTGCAATCCGATATTATGACGCCGGTGCGGGCCTGGGCGACCATCGCCGCCGCCCACGGTCAGCCGTTCCTCTCCGATAATCAGGCGGTCCGAAACCTGACCGCGGCTTATGAGCTGATCGCGCGGGCCGGCCTCACCCACAGCCGTCCGCCCTTCGGCATCACCTCGGTCACCGTCGGCAACCGCGAGGTCGAGGTGCGCGAGGAGGCCGCGTACGCGACGCCTTTCGGCACGCTTCTGCATTTCAAGAAGGACATCGCGACGGCGCAGCCGCGCGTGCTCTTGGTGGCGCCGCTCTCCGGCCATTTCGCCACGCTGCTGCGGGCGACGGTGCGCACCATGCTGCCCGAGCAGGACGTGTTCATCACCGACTGGCACAATGCGCGCGATGCGCCGCTGACCGCCGGCCGCTTCGGCGTCGACGAATATGTCGAGCACCTGATCAAGTTCCTGGAGGTGATGGGGCAGGGCGCCCACGTGGTCGCGGTGTGCCAGCCCTGTGTCGCCGTGCTCGCGGCCGCGGCGGTGATGGCGCAAGCCGGCAATCCGGCGCAGCCGCGCTCGATGACGCTGATGGCCGGGCCGATCGATACCCGCGTCAATCCGACCAAGGTCAACGTGCTCGCCCAGGAGCGCTCGATCGAATGGTTCGAGCGCACGCTCATCGCCTCGGTGCCGATCCGCTATCCGGGCGCGTTTCGCCGAGTCTATCCGGGCTTCGTGCAGCTCATCGCCTTCATGAGCATGAACATCGAGCGGCACGTGAAGGCGCATCACGAGCTTTATGAGAATCTCGCCAATGGCGAGGTCGAGAAGGCGGCGATTACCAAGGCGTTTTATGACGAATATTTCGCCGTGCTCGACCTCACCGCCGAATTCTATCTGGAGACGGTGCGGCTGATCTTCCAGGAGCACGCGCTGCCGCTCGGCAAGCTGGAATTCCACGGCGCGCGCATCGACCCGAGCGCCATCCGCCGCACCATGCTGCTCACCGTCGAAGGCGAGCGCGATGACATTTGCGCCGTCGGCCAGACCGTCGCCGCGCATGATCTCTGCAGCAAGCTGCGCCCGTATCTCAAGCGCCACCACATGCAGGCCGGCGTCGGCCATTACGGCGTGTTCTCCGGCAAGCGCTGGGAGAACCAAGTCTATCCGATCGTCAAGAATGTAATTTTATCGAGCGATTGAGACGGGCGAGGCCGTCAGCGCGGATGCTCGGTGACAAGCGAGCGCTCTCGTCGGTCCTACAGAACGTCTTCGATGCCTGGATGACGTTGCTCGGGAAGCCTCTATCGCCGATCAGCTAGTACTAAGCCGCGGGGGATTCCGCCATGCTTGGACGAAGGAACGCAGCCGACGGTCTTCTTTGGGTTAGACTTCGGCGGAGATCGAACGCCAATGCCGAGGTAGGTCTCGCGCCGCTTCAACTGGGCGAGACGATCCACGAACGCGCTTGATCGGCGTCTTTCGTCGAAAAGACCTTCATCGCACCGGGCATTAGGAAGCTGAAAAGTGAAATCGCGTGGGCGATCCACTGGACGTCGGTGACGACCGCGGCCCGTTCCCAGCGCGTGAGGTGTTGCATTCCAATCTTGAAATCTTCCACGATCGCATCGGCGTCAATGCCAGCAAAATCGCCTCCAAGCTCGTAATAGAGACGAAGGCGATCGCGGCCGGCGAAAGCCTTCTCGACCGCTGGAATGAGGGTCGAAACGTAGTCGGCCTTCGTCACCTGTCCTCGACCCGCGAAGGCGACGACATTTTCGGGAAACCCTTGCAATTGCGTGATCATTTGCGTTCTCCAGCGTTGGACCACTCTCCTGCGGCCGCAATGACGAGAGCTGTCGTCAAAATCAGAATAGCTCTTGACCGATCGATCGGTCAATAGTAGTTGTAGCGCATGGCGATCAAGGGACAGCGCACTGCGGCGGGCGAAGAAACTCGCAAGGAAATCCTGAACGCGGCGCTGGCGTTGCTGGGGCGTGGCGGCCCTGACGCGTTCAGTGCGGGTGCGTTGGCGCGAGAGGTCAACGTGAGCAAGGCGACGATCTTTCATCACTTCGCGTCGGTCGACGAAATCCTGCTTGCCGCGTGTGATTGGCGTCAGTCTTTGGAGCTTGAAGGACACCAACCGACGTCGGCTCGCGCCTATCTCGACGGCCTCGGCCAGCAGCTCGTCCGCGCGGCGCAGGGCGATCCCGTGCTGCTAAAAGCCCAAGCGGTTTTCGTCACCAGAGCGATATTCGATCGCGAAATAAACGCCCGATTATCCGAAGGCGTTGCCGACATGCACCGCCTCGTCGTCGAGGCGCTACGCGCTCGTCTTCCCTCGAATGTTTCGGACGCTGAGATCGAGTCGATCGCGCGGCTCGCTGAGATTGCGCTCGATGGCCTGATGATCAACTTGGTGATGCGCACTGACGAACGGGCGCAATTCCAGCACGCCTGGACACTGATGGTTGATTTGCTTCTTGCCGGAGCAAAATCGGGCTGATCATAGCGACTTCGCAAAAGCCCCCGCATTTTCGAACCGAAATCGACTATGCAAAATTCTTGAATTATGGACCACGGCGAAAGGCGACGACCGGGAGCCGTGGCGGTAACGACGGGGCGGGCCGCTTTTACATCTGGCGGCCGAAAACGAACCACGGTGGCTTAAGGACAATGTGGGAAGTCGGCAATATGCGGGTCGGAACAGAGGTGAGCTTAATCCTGCTTCGGCAACGCGGCACCGTTCCGCCTGGAAAGCCGGGCCGATCGGGGGCCGGTGCAGCGTTGATGCCGACGCGCTGGCGAATTGTCGAGCTTGTGACGAGGAAAAATCAGGGCGCGTTGATTGAGCCTGTGCGTGGTTCGTGATTGCGCTGCTGCGCGCGGCGCACAGCCGCATGAGCCCCTTATGGAACGTCAACTCTTGAATTTGCAGGCGCTAAGTCGCACTCACCGCATCGCCGCGGCGATGTTGCCGCCGTCGACGGTGGTGACGTCGGCAGTGGTTTTCAGCGCCAGCGCCTGGTGCAAAAACGCCTGCGCAACGTCGTCCGCCGTCACTTCGCGGCCGAGCAAATTGCCGCCCATATAATCCTTCTCGCTCAGGCCGCGCGCCTTGGCGCGCGCCGCGATCATCTCCGACGTCAGCAGGCCGGAACGGATGCGGTCGGCATTGACCGCATTGGCGCGAATGCCGTCGGCGCCGTAATCGAGGGCATATTGGCGCATCAGCGCCAGCAGCGCCGCCTTCGGCAGTCCGTAGGGGCCGAAATTGGCACCGGGATTGACCGCCTGTTTGGAGACGTTGAACAACAGGCAGCCGCCGGTGCCCTGCGCCAGCATGATTTTCACCGCGGCCTGCGCCACCCGCTGATGGCCGTAGAAATTCAGCTCGAAACTCTTGCGCAAAATGTCTTCGTCGACTTCGCCGATGCGGCCCTGCCAAGCCGCGCCGGCATTCGAGACCACGATATCGACGCCGCCGAAGTTTTCGGCCACCGCAGCGAACGCCGCGCGCACGGAGGCAACGTCGGTCACGTCGCAGGCGACGGAGAGCGCCGTCGGGCCGATCGCTTTCGCTTGCTCCGTGGCGGCGGGAAGATTGACATCGAGCAAGGCGACTTCCGCGCCCGCCGCGGCGAACGCCTTCGCCGTGGCCGCGCCGATCACGCCCGCTGCGCCGGTGATGGCGACGATCTGGCCGGCGAGCGGCGGCTCCATCCGCGCGCCGAGCTTTTTCTGTTCGAGCGGCCAATACTCGCAATCGAACATGTCGGCTTCGGAGATCGACTCGAAGCGACCGACGGCTTCGGCATCGCTGACGGCTTCGACCCAGGCTTCCGCAATATCGGCGGCGATCGTGGCATCATGCTTCGACCGACCAAACCCGAA
Organism: uncultured Alphaproteobacteria bacterium; assembly: GCA_963721025.1. Taxonomy (GTDB): domain Bacteria; phylum Pseudomonadota; class Alphaproteobacteria; order Rhizobiales; family Xanthobacteraceae; genus BOG-931. The sequence goes on from CAVRHN010000001.1 coordinate 364,637, forward strand.
CAGGCCGAGGCCAGGCAGCAATACGACGCGGGGCAGCGGATCCAGCGCTTTTTTGATACCGCCGACGCGTTTGTTATGGCGCTCGAAGTAATTTCGATAGTGCGTGGTGAACAGGTCCACCGCCTCGCGGGCGGCGCGGGCGAAATCATCGAGTTTGCCGGCCTGCGGATGCGGCAATACCAGCGGCCAGTTCTTGGTGCGGATGGTGTGATCCGGCGTTACCACGCCACTTTCGCTCAGGCGGGCTAAATCTTTGTTTTTTAGGAAATTCAGTACAGCGTCGCCGGTTCGAAATTCGAGCACCAGCCGGCGCCAGGCGCCTTCGATATGGGCGTCCTTCTGGCTACAGGTGCCGCGCACGATCGGCGCAACCTCGGTGACCGCAGCGACATGACGTGGTGCAGGCGCGCCGACGGCCACCGCCTTGCGGTGGCGCGCGATAAAATCCTCGGCCAGCGACACCATTTCGATCATGCGCTTATAGGCCTCGCGCGCGCTGTCGCCGAAGGTGACGATGCCGTGTTTGCTTAAGATGAGCCCGTCGCTCGGCTTGGTTTGCTCAAAGACTTCGATCGCCTTCTTGGCGAGGCCGAAGCCCGGCATGAGGTAGGGCACGAAGGCCAGCCGGCCGCCGAAAACCTCGGCGCATCGCGCTTCGCCGTCCGGCTGATCGATCACGCCGAGCACCGCGGTCGCGTGGGTATGGTCGACGAATTTGTGCGGCAGGAACGCGTGCAGCATGATCTCGACCGACGGATTGGGCGCCGCCGGATCGATCAGATTGGCACGTTCGATACTGACAAGTTCCTCGTCGGCGATGGCGTCGAGCGCGCGCAGCCGGCGCAAGAGTGGAAGCCCCACCGCTGGCAGGCTTTCGGCTTCGATCGCCGCCATGTCGGCGCCGGAGGCTTTGATCCGCAGCACGTCGATATCTTCGCCGAGGCGGTCGCGCATACGGGTCTTGAGCGAGGTGTTGCCGCCGCCATGCAGCACCAGCTTGGGGTCGCGGCCGTATAGCCGCGTCGTGTAGATTCGCAGCGCTAGGTCGCCATCGATCCCGCATTTCGCACCGCGCGCCACAAATGCCTCGGCGTCACGGTCGACCCAGGCGCTTTTCATGGAAGCATGATCCGGAAAGAGCCTGCCCGGGACTTGATCCTGGGTCGAAACCGGTTTCCCGAAACAATCATGCTCCACCGGACACGGGCGGCCGCTCCATCACCCGCCGGCGATGCGGCGTGACCACCACCCGCTGCGACGCGGCCGATTGGTATCCTCGCTCTCGCCGTGTTCGGTGATCACCGGCTGCGGTGCGGGAGGCGGTGGCTGTGTCGGCGCCGGTTGCGATGCTTCCTGGTTGCCGGAGATGGGCGCCGGCTCGCGTACGGTGGAACGCCGCCGCGGCGGTTCCGGAGCGGGCGGCGCGGCGGTTTGCGATGTTGCTACGACGGCCGCCGGTTCGGGAGATGCCGGGGGAGGCGCCGGAGGCGCCGATGTCGGCGCCGCATCAAGATCGGCGACGGCCTCCTTAAGCTCCGGTTCGGTCGCAGGCGGCGCGGCCAACTCTTCGGCCGTGGTGAGCGCATCTTGCGGCCCGTGCGCGTCGCGATCATGCGCTGCCGGCGTCGCCTCGCCCTCGCGCTCCGATCGATTGCGCCGGCCGCCGCGACGGCCGCGGCGGCGGCGCCGCGGCTCCCCTTGGCGTTGCGGCTCGCCTCTGTCGCCCGGGCCAGCGCCGGCGTCACCGACCTCTTCGCCGAAATCCTCGTCTGCCGAGGTGGCGTCCATGGCGGGGGCGGCGGGGGCGGCCGGTTCGCCGGCGCCATCGGCAATGTCCTCATGAAGGGAAGGCTGTGGGGGCGGCGCTTCGCCGCCATTGCGTCCGCGGCGTCGCCGCCGTCGCCGCCGGCGCGGTCCGCCTTCGCCGTGTTCGGAGGTGGCGTCCGCCGCGATCGCTTCGTCCTCCTCGGTCTCGGCCGCGCCGGCCTCTTCGAGATCGTCTTCTTCCTCCAGCGGTGCGGCGGCCGGCTCGATCTGCGCGGCCAGCGCCTTGGCGGCTTCGACCGAATGCACCTGCTCGCCGCGATCGATTACGAAAGCCTGCGGCGCGGCCAGCGTCTCGTCGGCGCTGATGGTGATGGTGATGGCAAACCGCTCCTCCAGGCTGCGCAGATGCGCCCGCTTCTGATTGAGCACATAGAGCGCGACGTCCCGTCGGGTCCGGGCGATGAGATTGTGGGTGGCGCCCTTGATCAGCTGCTCTTCGAGGGCGCGCAGCACCTGGAGCGCCAACGACGACACCGCGCGCACGTGCCCGCTGCCGCCGCAATACGGGCATTTCTCTGTCGAGCTTTCGAGCACGCTGGTGCGGATGCGCTGGCGCGACATCTCCAACAGGCCGAAATGCGAGATGCGGCCGACCTGGATGCGGGCGCGATCCTGTTTGAGGCACTCCTTCATCCGCCGTTCCACCGCGCGGTTGTTGCGGTTTTCGTCCATGTCGATGAAGTCGATGACGATGAGGCCGGCAAGGTCGCGCAGCCGAAGCTGTCGCGCGATCTCGTCCGCCGCTTCGAGATTCGTCTTCAGCGCCGTATCCTCGATATGGTGCTCGCGCGTGGCGCGGCCGGAATTGACGTCGATGGCCACCAGCGCCTCGGCCTGATTGAGCACGATGTAACCGCCCGAGCGCAGCTGCACGACGGGCGTGAACATGCCGTCGAGCTGGCTCTCGACGCCGTAACGCGACAACAGCGGTTGCGTATCGGCGTAAAGCTTCACGTTCTTCGCATGGCTCGGCATGAGCATGCGCATGAAGTCCTTGGCCTCGTGATAGGCCTCCGGCCCGGCGACGACCACCTCGTCGATGTCCTTAGAGTAAAGGTCGCGGATCGAGCGCTTGACCAGCGAGCCTTCCTCGTAGACGAGCTTGGGGGCCGTGGATTTCAGCGTCAGGTCGCGCACGGTTTCCCATAACCGCAGCAGATATTCGAAATCGCGCTTGATCTCGGTCTTGGTACGGCTGGCGCCGGCGGTGCGCACGATCACGCCCATGCCTTCCGGCACTTCAAGCTCCTGCGCGATCTCCTTGAGCCGCGTGCGATCTTCGCCATTGGTGATCTTGCGGCTGATGCCGCCGCCGCGGGCGGTGTTCGGCATCAACACCGAATAGCGGCCGGCGAGCGACAGATAGGTCGTGAGCGCTGCACCCTTGGTGCCGCGCTCCTCCTTGACCACCTGCACCAGCATGACCTGCCGGCGCTTGATGACTTCTTGGATTTTGTACTGGCGGCGATAGCGCGGCGCGCGATCGGGCACCTCTTCGAGCGCATCGGCACCTCCGACCGATTCGACGATCTCTTCGGCGACTTCATCGTCTTCGCCATTCGCAGCCTGCTCGCCATGCTCAGCGGTGTCGCTCACGCTGCCCGTGCCCTCAGCGGCGCCGACCGCAAGGCCAGCGGTCTCGGTGGCAGGAGACCCGCTGTATTCGGTTTCGGCAGGGCCCGTTTCTGCTTCCGCTTCGGTCAGAGGATGGGCATCCGACGGCGCCTCGGTCGGTTCAGCGCTTTCCGCCGCAACAGAAGCCTCTTGCCCGGCTGGCTGCTCTAGTTCCGCGGCAAATGTCGGCTCCGGAATGGTCGTCGGTCCTTCGGTGTCTTCGGCCTCGACGGCGGCTTCGTCCTCTTCGGTCTCGGCTAACGACTGGGCGAGAGTCGGCCCCTCGGCAGGTTCGGCTGTCGCCACCGTTTCCTCGCCGGTCGAGGTTTCGCCACCGGCTGGTGTCCCGGTCGCGTCGCTCCGCACCACCTCCTCGTCGCGGCGCGCCGGGGACGGTCTGCCGCGGCCGCGATGCCTGCGCGAGCGCCGGTCGGCCTCGTCTTCGGCGTCGCGCTGGGCGCGGCCTTCCTCGTCGATCAGCGCCTGCCGGTCGGCGACCGGGATCTGGTAGTAATCCGGATGGATTTCGCTGAAGGCGAGGAAGCCGTGGCGGTTGCCGCCGTAATCGACGAAAGCGGCCTGCAGCGACGGCTCGACGCGCGTCACTTTCGCCAGATAGATATTGCCTCTTAGTTGCTTGCGCTGTGCGGTTTCGAAGTCGAATTCCTCGACGCGGTTGCCGCGCAAGACCACCACCCGGGTTTCCTCCGGATGGGTCGCGTCGATAAGCATTTTGTTGGCCATTGGCTAATCTCGTAAAGGCCGGCACGACGCCGTACGCTCCGCGCCGCAGCGGCGACGGAGGACGGCGAGCCGCCCGTTTGTCGGTGAAGGAAACGGATCGGAAACTCCGAGTGCGGCTGACGGAAATCGGTCTGCCGGCGGGCGAGCGTCACCTGAACGCCGCCGAACCGATACGATCGAACCTCTTGCGCCTCGAACATGAAATCCAAACCGTGGTGGACGGCAGCGCTGGCGCCGCCGCGATTACTCTGAGTGCTCACGGTATCAGCGACGCTCCGGCAGCACAGAGCTGCCGGCGCGCGCTGCACGGTAAGTTTCGGCTGCCCTGCTCCTTGAGGGCATCGCCTCGCTTATTCGTCCCCGCCATCTGGCCGGCGCCAAGGGGGCGCCGAAACGGGTCGAAAGCGGCGTCTGCCCGCTCCCGCTATCGGGAGCCATCGCGGCGGACGTGGCGGATGCCCTGACGGGACACAACCGAAACCTTTGACCGTCAGCCTCTTCTTCTTAAGACCGCGGCTACGGAATTGGCAAGCCGCCTGTGCGGTTGGCCGATTGGGGAGCCTCGCTCTGGGCACCCCCGCCGGCCAATCCCGTACCCCGAATGTAGGTACTTAAGTTTCGATTAACCACGCCTGCCTAATGGAGTAAGACCAGCGTGGAGGGTTGAAAAACCGATGGCTGTCCGGGCAGCGAGCTGGGCTTTCCTCGGTCTCCTCTGCGCTGTGGCCGCGTCGGCGGCGGAGCGACCGGCGGCGCCCGCAACAGCCGATTCGTTTCCGGTCGCGACGGCCGCTCGGCTTGCCGGCGACGAGTCGCAGACGCGGTTCGTGATGGATTTCAGTCGCAAGATAGACCTGCATGCTTTTACGCTCGCCGATCCCTATCGGGTCGTCGTCGACATCCCCCAGGTGATATTCCGCCTGCCGCCGAAGACCGGGGAGAGCGGCCGCGGGCTGATTAAGGCCTTTCGTTTCGGCTTGGTGATGCAGGGCGGCTCGCGCCTAGTCTTGGATCTGGCCAAGCCGGTGCGTGTCGACAAGGCCCTGGTCATCGACGCCGCGGACGGCGAGCCCGCTCGGCTGGTGCTCGAACTGGTGGCGACCGATCGCGAGAGCTTTTTGCGCAGAATCGCGCTCGCCAACAGGCTCGCCGGCCCCGAACTGCCCCGTGCGAACAGGCCGCAGCCCGGGAGCGGCGATCCGCGCCCGCTCGTCATGCTCGATCCCGGCCACGGCGGCATCGATACCGGCACCAAGTCGTCGGGCGGAGAATTGGAAAAGGATATCGTATTGAATTTCGCGCTGCACTTGCGCGACCGTCTCGAAAAGAGCGGGAAATGCCGCGTGCTGATGACGCGGACCGACGACACCTTCGTGCCGCTGGCTGACCGCGTGCGCATGGCGCGCAACGCCGGCGCTTCCCTGTTCGTTTCCATCCACGCCGACGCGTTGCCGCGCCGGGAGGGCAATGCGCAGGGTGCGACCATCTACACCCTGTCGGAGACCGCCTCCGATTCGGAGGCGGCGCGGCTGGCCGAAAAGGAGAACCGGGCCGACGTGATCGCCGGCGTCGATCTCAAGACCGAGCCTGACGACGTTGCCGGCATCCTGATCGATCTTGCCGAGCGCGAGACCAAGGGCTTTTCCCTGCAGTTTGCCCACAAGCTGGCCGGTGAAATGAAAACCGCGACGCGGCTGCACAAGACCCCGCTGAAGTCGGCGGGGTTTCGTGTTTTGCGGGCGCCGGATATACCCTCGGTGTTGGTCGAACTCGGCTACGTTTCCAACCGGCAGGACCTGCAATCGCTCTTGTCCGAGACCTGGCGCAACCGAACCGCGGAGACGATGGCGAAAGCGATTGAGGCTTATTTCGCGACCCACATGGCCGGCGCCCGCACCGGCGCGAACTGAGGCGCGGGGCGAGGCCTCAGGTCCGGCCGAGCGGCCTCAGTTTGAACAAAAAACCGAGCGACGACACGCGATGCATCGCGGGGCTTTCGGCGGATTTGGGCCAAGAGTGTTACTCTGCATGTTCGGCGCCTGGCCGGGCTGAGAGCCGAGCGGGGACGGCCCCGATCCGGGCGGAACATTCTCAATGAAAAGCTTGCTGCGATTGTCTCGATGAAAACCCTGCTGCGCTTCCTCGGCTTCTTATTCGCGGCGGGAACCATCCTGTTCGTCGTCGGCGTCGGTGCGACTGCCGGCCTTTTGTGGCACTATTCCAAGGACTTGCCGGACTACTCTCAACTTCAGAATTATGAGCCGCCGGTGATGACGCGGGTGCACGCCGCCGACGGCTCGCTGCTCGCCGAATACGCCAACGAGCGGCGGCTCTATCTTCCGATCCAGGCGGTGCCGAAACTCGTGATCAACGCCTTCCTCGCCGCCGAGGACAAGAACTTCTACGAGCACGGCGGGCTCGACTTCTACGGTATCGCGCGCGCCGCCTTGCTCTATGTGCAAAATTTCGGCTCCAACCGCCGGCCGCAAGGCGCCTCGACCATCACCCAGCAGGTGGCGAAGAACTTCCTGTTGAGCAACGAGCTGTCGGTAACGCGCAAGATCAAGGAAGCGTTGCTGGCGTTGCGTATCGAGCGGACCTACTCGAAGGACAAGATCCTCGAGCTCTATCTCAATCAAATCTATCTCGGCCTCGGCGCCTATGGCATCGCTGCCGCATCGCTCCTCTATTTCGACAAATCGGTCCACGAGCTAACGGTTGCCGAGGCCGCCTACCTTGCCGCGCTGCCCAAGGGCCCGAACAATTACAACCCGTTCCGCCACCACGACGAGGCGGTCGCGCGCCGCAACTATGTGATCGACCGCATGGTCGAGGACGGCTACGTCGCCGCCGCAGCCGGCGAAAAAGCCAAGAAGGAGCCGCTCAGCGTCACCGTGCGGCCGACCGGGGCCCACACTTTCGCGGCGGAATATTTCGCCGAGGAGGTGCGGCGCTACATTTTCGAGAATTACGGGGAGAAGAAGCTCTACGAGGGCGGGCTGTCCGTGCGCACCACGCTCGATCCGAAGATGCAAGTGCTGGCGCGCAAGACAATGATCAATGGCCTGGTTAATTTCGACGAGCAGCAAGGCTGGCGCGGCCCGGTCGCCAAGATCGACATTGCCGGCGATTGGGGCGTCAGGCTCGGCGATGTGAAGTCGCTGTCCGATGTCGATCCCTGGCGGCTTGCGGTGGTGCTCGAGGTAAACGATCAGTCGGCGCGCATCGGCCTGCAGCCGCCGCGCGACCCCGGCGGCGCCTTGTTCAAGGCCCGCGAGGTCGGCATCCTTCCGCTCGAAGGCGTCAAATGGGCGAGGCCGGCGGGCGGTCCGGTCAAGTCGATCCAGCGCGTGAGCCAGGTGCTTGCGCCCGGAGACGTCGTCTATGTCGAGCCGGCGAAAGAACAGGGTCAGTTCCGGCTGCGCCAAGTGCCGGAACTCTCCGGTGCCATGGTGGTGATGGATCCGCACACCGGCCGCGTCCTGGCGATGGTCGGCGGCTTTTCCTACGACCAGAGCCAGTTCAACCGCGCCACCCAAGCGCTGCGGCAGCCGGGCTCATCGTTCAAGCCGCTGGTTTATGCCGCCGCCATCGACAATGGCTACACGCCCTCGAGCATCGTGCTCGATGCGCCGCTCGAAGTCGACATGGGGCCGGGAGGTGGCGGCGTCTGGAAGCCGGAGAATTACGGCGGCAAGTTTTATGGCCCCTCGACGCTGCGTTTCGGCCTCGAGATGTCGCGCAACGTGATGACGGTGCGGCTGGCGCAGGACGTCGGCATGCCGCTGATCGCGGAATATGCCAAACGGTTCGGCGTCTACGACGATCTGCCGCCTTATTTGTCCTACGCGCTCGGCGCCGGCGAGACCACCGTGCTGCGCATGGTCACCGCCTATTCGATGCTCGACAATGGCGGACGACGGGTGAAGCCGACGCTGATCGACCGCATTCAGGACCGCTACGGCCATACTATCTATAAACACGATCAGCGCGAATGCATCGGCTGCGATGCCGATTCCTGGCACAATCAGCCGGAGCCCACCTTGATCGATCACCGCGAACAGGTGATCGATCCGATGACCGCCTATCAGATCACCTCGATGATGGAGGGGGTGGTGCAGCGCGGCACCGCGACCGTGGTCCGCGATGTCGGCAAGCCGATCGCCGGCAAGACCGGTACCACCAACGACGAGAAGGATGTCTGGTTCATTGGGTTTTCGCCCGACATCGTCTGCGGCGTCTATATGGGTTACGACAAGCCGCGGCATATCGGGCGGCTGGCGACCGGCGGTCACCTCGCGGCGCCGGTGGTCCGCGATTTCCTCAAGGTGGCGCTCGCCGACAAGCCGCCGATCCCGTTCCGCGTGCCGCCCGGCATCAAGCTCATCCGGGTCGACGCGAAAACCGGCATGCGCGCCGCCCCGGGCGACACCCACGTGATCCTTGAAGCCTTCAAGCCCGGCACCGCGCCGCCGGACTCTACTCGGTGATCGGGACGGTATCTCCCAGCGGCGGCCCGCTGCAGGTCTCGCCCGATGCCGACCGCGCCGTTCGCACCGGGACCGGCGGACTTTATTGAGTTTCCCGGCGGCGCGTTGCATCGGCGCGCGCGACCCATTAAATCGCTCACCATCATGCGCGCGGAAATCGAAACGATCGTCGCCGAGATCAAGCAGTCCGTCGGGCTGCTGAGGAGGCATCTTTGACGTCGACAAGGCACGCGCGCGGCTCGGCGAGCTGAACCGGCAGGCCGAAGATTCCAATCTGTGGGACGATCCGCAGCGCGCCAGCCGCGTGATGCAGGAACGCACCGCGCTCGAGGATCAGCTCAATGCCATCGCCCGCATCGAGCAGGAGCTCGACGATCAGCTGACCATGATCGAGCTCGGCGAGGCCGAGAACGATCAAAACGTCATTGCCGAAGCCGAAGCGGCGCTACGCAAGCTCAAGGCCGAGGTCGCGCGCCGCGAGCTGGAGGCGCTGCTGTCCGGCGAGGCCGATGCCAACGATGCTTATCTCGAAGTGCATGCCGGCGCCGGTGGCACCGAGAGCCAGGACTGGGCCAACATGCTGCTGCGCATGTATGTGCGCTGGGCCGAGCAGCACGGCTTCAAGGTCGATTACATCGAGGAAACGGCGGGCGAGGAGGCCGGCATCAAGTCGGCCACCATCGAGGTCAAGGGCCGCAACGCCTATGGCTGGCTGAAGACCGAGAATGGCGTGCACCGGCTAGTGCGCATCTCGCCGTTCGACGCCAATGCGCGCCGCCACACCTCGTTCGCCAGCGTCACCGTCTATCCCGTGGTCGACGACCGCATCAATATCGACATCAAGGAAGCCGACGTGCGCGTCGATACCATGCGTGCCGGCGGCGCCGGCGGCCAGCACGTAAACAAGACCGAATCCGCGATCCGCCTCACGCACATTCCGACCAACATCGTGGTGGTGTGCCAGAACGACCGCTCGCAGCACCGTAATCGCGCGCAGGCCTGGCAGATGCTGCGCGCCAAGCTCTATGAGGCCGAGCTGAAGAAACGCGAGGCAAAAGCCGCCGCCGATCAGGCCGCCAAGACCGATATCGGCTGGGGCCACCAGATCCGCTCCTACGTGCTGCAGCCCTATCAGATGGTGAAGGACCTGCGCACCGGCGTCGCTACCTCGAATACCGGCGCCGTGCTCGACGGCGACATCGACCAGTTCATGGAAGCCGCGCTGGCGCAAAAGGCCTTCGGCGGCGAGGCGAAGCAAGTTGAAGATGTCGAGTAGACGTTTGCCTCATCCGGCGTATCGGTAGGAGCCGCCTTTCTCGAGCGCGCGCTTGTAGGCCGGCCGGGCGTGGATGCGCTCAAGGAAATCCATCAATCTCGGCCGGGTCCGATCAAGGCCGGCACGCGCCTTGGCGGTCTCGATCGGAAAGCTCAGCATGATATCGGCGGCCGAGAAGCGTTCGCCCACGAACCACGGAGCGGCGCCGAGTTCGCCCTCCAGATAGTCGAGGTGCAGTTTCAACTGCGATGTCACGAAGGGCCTCGCCGGCAGCGCCAACAGGCCGAGCCGGTCGATGATAAGCTTGATGAGGAGCGGCGGCATCGCCGAGCCTTCGGCGTAGTGCAGCCAGTATTTGTAGCGCCAATAGAGATCGGAATCCCGCGGCGGCGCCAGATCGGGGCCGTAACGGTCGACCAGATATTCGACGATCAACCCGGTTTCGGCGAACTTTTTTCCGTCGTCTTCGATGACCGGTGATTTGCCGAGCGGGTGGACGCGTTTTAATTCCTTGGGCGCCAGCATCGTCGTCTTGTTGCGCTCATAGCGAACGACTTCGTAGGGCGTGCCGAGTTCTTCGAGCAGCCAAAGGACACGCTGGCTGCGCGAATTGTTCAGATGATGGACCCGGATCATGGTTTTCCCCGCGGACAGAGGCAGCGACCGGCCGCCTGGCGCTACTATTCGCTATTCGCTATTCGTCCGAAAGGGCTATCCGCCGCTCAGCTTGGCGCCGGCATTGAGGAATTTTTGCGGATCGACCGCCTCGCCGTCGATGCGCGTCTCGTAGTGCACATGCGGGCCGGTCGAGCGCCCGGTCGAGCCGAGCCGGCCGACGATCTGGCCGAGCCGAACCCTGTCGCCGACATTGACCTCGATCTTGGAAAGATGGCCGTAACGGGTCGAGAGGCCGTTGCCGTGATCGATCTCGACCATCCTGCCGTAGCCGCCGCTCCAGCCGGCCACGGTGACGGTGCCGGCCGCCGTGGCCTTAACCGGGTCGCCGGCATTGCCGCGAAAATCGACGCCCGTATGCATCGCCGCGATATGCAGAAAGGGATCAATGCGCACCCCAAAGCCCGAGCTGATGTCGATTTCGCCGGTCACCGGGACGCGCAACGGCACGGAGACGAGCGTGCGGCTGAGCTGCTCGGCCTGCGCGCGCGCGATGTTCACGCGCGCGAGCGCCCGTTCGAAGCCGTTGCGCTCGCCGGGCAGTTTGACGGGCACGAATGGGCCGCCGCTTCCCGCGGGCGGCCGCGTGTCGAGGGCAAGGCCGAGGCCGGCCAGCACACCCCGCAGTTTGCGGGCTTTGCCTTCGTAGCGCTCCTGCATCCGGGCAAGCACGGCAGACTGCCGCCGTTCGACCCGATCGAGCGCCGCCGCGATGCGCGACAGCTTGGCGCCGATGTCGGCCCGTTTGCCCGCCTTGCGGCCTGCCGGCGCCAGATCGGGTTCGAGCAACGTGCCGTGGTCGAGGCCCCGCGCCGCGGGCCGGATCGAGCCGGTCGTTATCGGATCGGAGATGCCGCTTAATGCCGCCGCCCGCGACTCCAGCGTCGCCTGCCGGCGCAAGAGATCATCGAGCTGTTGCTCGAACTGCTCCTGATCGAGCAGTTGACGGCTGGTGGTGCGGTCGATCCTGGCGCGTAGTTCGGCAATGCGGTCCTCATAGGCGTATTGCTGCTCGTGCTGGCGCGCCACGACGCTCCGCAACAGATCGTCGCGGAAGGCGAAATAGGTCGCGGTTGCGACCGACCAGCCGGCCATGATGACGACGGTGCCGACGGCAATCCAAAACGCGACCGGTCCGAACCTGATCTGGCGTCCCGCATGGGCAATCGTGTAGCCGGCGCCGGCTCGGTTCCCGCTCCGCTGGCGCGGAACAGGGTTGTCGCCGGCATGATGCGCAGTGTGCCCTGACCGAACCGCTTGCCACCCGAACATCGACGCTCCCCGACACAGGCCGGGGACCAGGCCCGGCCGGGAGCGGATTTGAGCGGGCTATGGTTAATTTTCAGGAAATTGCGGCTGGCATTTTGCAGTCTTGGGTAAATGCTTCAGTAACTAAGAGCATGATCCGAAAGGCTTCTCCGATTGATGGACGTGGCGGTGCCTTCGCAAGAGATCCGGTCAAACAAGAGCCTTTACAGCGCGCGGGCGGCGGCGAGGACCTCCTCGGCGCGGCCGGTCACCGAGACTTTCGGCCAGACTCGGGCGATGCGTTGGTCGGGGCCGATCAGTACCGTGGTGCGCACGATGCCCATGAACTTGCGTCCATACATCGACTTCTCCTGCCATACGCCATAGGCCGCCAGCATGCGGTGCTTTTCGTCCGAAGCGAGCGTGATCGCCAGCTTGTGCTTGACCTTGAATTTATCCTGGGCCGGAACCGGGTCGGCGGAGACGCCGAGGATATCGGCGCTAGCCTTGCCGAACGCGGCCTTGAGGCGGGAGAAGTCGATCGCCTCCTTGGTGCAGCCGGAGGTATCCGCCCGCGGATAAAAATAGAGGACGAGCTTGCGCCCGGCAAAATCGGCAAGCGAGATGGTGCCGCCGCCGTCGCGGGGGAGGGTGAATGCCGGCGCCATCGCGCCGGGGCTAAGATCGCGGGACATATGCCTTCCTTTCGACGCTTTCCGAGGCGCATTCTCGACCGCCAGAATACGCGCGCGCGTGGACGGGGTCGATCATTGCGGACCGATTTCGGCTCCTTGGGCGAGTGTGTGGTGGGTTGAAGCTCCGACAGGGCGTCGCTCCACGCGCCGAGGAGCTTTAAGATCCCAAACCACCCTAGAATAGTTAGTTTGCAAGTGTCTCTTGATCCGAAGTTCGCATCAGGGTGGGGCGCATGGACCGCGAACTTTCGCAATCGGGACACCGGTGTCGCCTGACTGCAAATCGTTCTGAAGGCACCGCGGACGAGGGGACGCCCGAGGGGGCATGACAAACCGGGACCGGCAGAACGCGGCGCTTCCGCAGGAGGACTCGGTCGTCCATCTGCGACGACCGGCGCCCCTGACCGCGATTGACCGCGTCCAGCGTCCGGGCGGCGAGGGGCCGCTCTACCGCTCGCGGCGATTCTTTGGGCGCCATCGACGGTTCTTCCGGCGCTCCGGGATCGGAATTGCGGTGGCCGCTACGCTAGTGACGCTGGGCTGCTTCGGTTTGTGGTGGCGGCTCGCCAGCGGACCCATTCAGCTCGACGTCGTGACGCCCTGGCTCGCTTCGGCCATCGAGGAGAATTTCGGCAGCAGCCGCCGCGTCGAGGTCGGCGGCACTCAGATCGAGCGCACCGAGAACGGCGGCACCGCCGTGCGCATCCGCGACATCGTCGTGCGCGACGCCGACGGAACGGTGGTGGCGAGCGCGCCCAAGGCCGAAGTCCGCCTCTCCGGCATGAGTCTGTTGAGCGGCCATATGCGCGCGGAAAGCCTCAACCTTGTCGGCGCGGAAATGGCCGTGCGCATCGAGAAGGACGGCGGCGTCACCATCTTCGCCGGCGCCGACAAGCGCCCGATTGCGACCGCTTCGGTTCCGCTCTCCGCCGCCATGCTCCTGTCCAGACAGGAAAAACTGCAAGGCACCGCGCGAGCGGCAGCGACCGCGCCGACGCCTGCGGCTGCCGCGCTGGCCACCGCCCAGTCGGCCAAGCCGGAGGCGGCGCCCCCGCCGCGTCAGGCCCGCGATATCGTGGCTGCGCTGTTGTCCTGGATCGACGGCATCGGCGAGACCGGGCTCGACGGCCATGAGTTGCGTGAGCTCGGGCTCAAGAACGGCAACCTGACCGTCGACGACGAGCGCACCGGCAAGCACTGGACCTTCCAGGACATCAGCCTCAGCGTCGGGCGGCCGCACGGCGGCGGGATCGTGCTCACCGTCGGTTCGGATAACCCAGCGCGGCCGTGGGTGCTCACCGCCTCGATCACGCCGACACGGAAGGGCTTCCGCAAGGTCGAGCTGGAAGCGCGCCGCGTCTTGGCGAGCGACCTTCTCTTGGCCGCTCGCTTGGGCGACAGCAATCTGAAAACCGACCTGCCGCTGTCCGCGAGCATCAGCGGCGAGATTGGTCCGGACGGCGTGCCGCAAACTTTGTCGGGCCGCATCGTCGCCGATGCGGGCTCGATCAGCGACGCCGCCGACGACAACAACCGCATCGCGATCGAGCGCGCCGAGTTCAAGCTCAATTGGGATGCCGGCAACCGCGCGCTGTCGGTGCCGTTCCAGATTCTCTCCGGCGGCAACCGGTTCACGCTCATCGGCCAAGTCGAAGTGCCGGAGGAAACCGGCGGCACCTGGTCGTTTAAGATCGGCGGCGGCACCGTCGTGCTGGCCGCCGCCGGAGCGCCAAGCGAGCCCCTGGTCCTCAACCGCATCGCCATGAGCGGCCGTTACGACGCGACGACGCGCCGCTTTGTCGTCGACGAAGGCGACATCGGCAATACCAATGTCGGCGTCGCTTTATCGGGCGCCATGGATTTTTCCAGCAGCGATCTGCGCCTGAAGGCGGGCGTTGCCGGCACGCGCATGCCGGCCGACGCGCTGAAAAAGCTGTGGCCGGTTTTCGTCGCGCCCAGGGTGCGCGACTGGTTCAACGCGCACCTCACCGGCGGCACGCTTGAACGCATTGTGATCGCCGTGAACGCGCCGTTCGCAACGCTCAAGGACGGCGGCCCGCCGCTTCCCGACGACGGATTGTCGATCGAAGCGCTGGCAACGGGCTGTGTGATCCGGCCGGTGCAAGGTCTGCCGGCGCTGCGGGATGCCGACCTTAACGTGCATATCGCCGGGCGCGACGTCACCATCACGCTGAATAAGGCCACCGCCGATCTGCCTTCCGGCCGCAAGCTCGTCATGTCGTCCGGCGTGTTCGAGGTACCGGATACGGCACCGCACGCGCCGCCGGCGCGCATCCGCTTCAAGCTCGACGGGCCGATACCGGCCGCTGCCGAGCTTCTGCGCATGGACCGTCTGCGCGAAGTGGCCGACGCTCCTTTCGAGCCTTCGGCAATCCGCGGCACGATGAGCGCGCTGGTGACACTCGGTATGCCGCTCACGTCCGAACTGCCGCCGGGTTCAACCAATTACGCCATCACGGTCGACGCCACGAATTTTTCCGCCGACCGCATGATTATGGGGCAGAAGGTCGAAGCGGCGCTGTTGCGGGCGAGCGCGACGCCGCAGGGCTTCCAGCTCAAGGGCGATGTCAAGATCGGCGGCACGCCGGCCAGTCTCGAATACCGCAAATTACGCAACGACCCTGACGCTGAAGTTCACATCCAGGGCATGCTCGACGAAGCGGCGCGGAACAATCTCGGCTTCGATTCGGGCAATGCGATCAGCGGCGCCATCCCGATCCGGCTCGCCGGCCGCGTCGCCACCACGTCCGATCGCGAGGGCCGCTTCGCCGTCGAGGCCGATCTCACGCCAGCCCAGATCGACGGTCTGTTGCCGGGTTGGTTCAAGCCATCCGGCAAGCCGGCGCGCGCGACCTTCACGCTGGCGACCAAGCCGCAATTGACCCGCATCGAGGATCTCTTGATCGAGGGTGCCGGCGGCGGCGTGAAAGGGAGCATCGAGCTCGACGGCTCCGGGCAGGTGCAGTCGGCTAATTTCCCGGCCTACGGTTTCTCCGACGGCGACCGCGCCAGCCTCAAGGCCGAACGCACTCCGGATGGGGCGCTGCGCGTGGTCATGCGCGGCGACGTCTATGACGGCCGCGGCTTCGTCAAAAGCGCGGCCGGCGGCGCTCCGCCGAACCCGTCGTCGAAGCACCAGCCGATGGACGTCGACCTCGATCTGAAGCTCGGCGCTGTGGTCGGCTTCAACGGCGAGGCGTTGCGCAGCGTTGATATCAAGATGACGCGCCGCGCCGGCGAGATTCGCAGTTTCGGCCTGGCCGCCAAGATCGGGCGCGACGCGACGCTGACCGGCGATCTGCGCGGCCGCGCCGGCGGACGCCAGGTGATCGACCTGGAAAGCAATGATGCCGGTGCTTTCTTTCGCTTCACCGACGTCTACTCGCGCATGACCAGCGGGCAGATGGCGCTGGCGATGGAATCGCCGTCGGCGCAGAATCCGCTGCAGCAGGGCGTTCTGCACGTCCGCAATTTTGCGGTTCATGACGAGGCGCAGCTCGAGCGCGCCGTCTCCAACGGCACGCAGCGCCAGCGCAACGCTATCGAGTTCACCGGCATGCGGGTCGAGTTCAACCGCATGCCTGGGCGGGTCGTGTTGCGCGAAGGCGTGGTGCGCGGACCGATGCTCGGCGGCACCATCGACGGGCTGGTCGATTACGCGCGCGATGAAGTGCACCTGCGCGGCACCCTGGTTCCGCTGTACGGTCCCAACAATTTGCTCGGGCAGATTCCGATAGTCGGGCTATTCATGGGTGGGGACAAGGAGGGTTTGCTCGGCATCACTTACGAGGTGGTCGGCCGGCCGGGCAACCCGGTGCTGCGCATCAACCCGATTTCGGCGCTGGCGCCGGGACTGCTGCGCAAGGTGTTCGAATTCCCCGCCGCCAACGACAATAACACGGGCAATGCGGGCGACACCGGCGACATAGGTAACACGGGTAACGTCGGCGTCCGCCGCTGAATTAGCGTCATTGCGAGCGAAGCGAAGCAATCCATGCGGCACCGTCGTTCTGGATTGCTTCGTCGCTGTCGCTCCTCGCAATGACGAGAAAACGTCGCTTAGGCCGGTGTGATGAGTACGTGACGTTTGCGCCCAAACGAGAGCTTGATCACGCCCTCAGGTGTGAGATCTTTCTCGCTTATCGTAAGATCGAAGCTCGTTACTCGGCTGTCGTTTACGGCGATGCTGCTATTGGCAATGGCACGCCGTACCTCGCCTTTCGAGTTGCAGAAGCCAGCGAGAATTGACGCATCAGCAATGCTGATGCCCTCGCTGAGTCTCTCCCTTGGCACACGAGCCATCGGCAAACCCGCGCTGACTTCGCCTTCCTCGAATGTCTGGCGCGCCGTGGCGGCGGCTTCTTCGGCTGCGGCGCGGCCGTGCACCAGCTTGGTCGCCTCGGTGGCGAGCACCTTCTTTGCTTCGTTGATCTCGCCGCCTTGGAGCGCCGCCAGCCGCTCGATTTCGTCGAGCGGCAGTGTCGTGAACAACTTTAGAAAGCGGCCGACATCGGCGTCGTCGGTATTGCGCCAGAATTGCCAATACTCGTATGGGCTCACCATATCGGCGTTGAGCCACACCGCGCCGGCCGCGGTCTTGCCCATCTTGGCGCCGGCGGCGGTGGTGATCAGCGGCGCGGTCAGCGCGAAAAACTGCGCGCCGTGTAGCCGCCGGCCGAGATCGATGCCGCTGACGATGTTGCCCCACTGGTCGGAGCCGCCCATCTGCAGCACGCAGCGATAGCGCTGGTACAGCTCGACGAAATCGTACGCTTGCAGGATCATGTAGTTGAATTCGAGAAACGACAGTTCCTGCTGGCGCTCGAGCCGCAGCTTCACCGAATCGAAAGCGAGCATCCGGTTGATGGAAAAGTGGCGGCCGACGTCGCGCAGGAAGTCGATGTAATTGAGCGTGTTGAGCCACTCGGCATTGTTGGCCATGATGGCGTTGCCCAATGAACTACCGTCCGCGTCCGCGAATTTCAGGAATTTGGAAAAGACCGCGCGGATGCCTTTGAGATTCTCGTTGATGACATCGTCGGTCAGAAGCCGGCGGCTCTCGTCCTTGCCGGACGGATCGCCGACCCGGGTAGTGCCGCCGCCCATCAGGGCGATCGGCCGATGGCCGGTCTGCTGCAGCCAGTACAGCAGCATGATCGGCAATAGCGAGCCGATATGCAGCGATGGCGCGGTGCAGTCGAAACCGATATAGCCGGTGATCGTCGACGACCGCGCCAGCTCGTCGAGCGCCTCGGGCTCCGAGACTTGATGAATGAAGCCGCGGTCGGCGAGAACGTTGAGGAAGTCGGACTTGTAGGTGCTCATCGGGTTCCGCAGGCTCGTTGGTGGAGCATGTGCTGAAAGCGCCGCTCGCCGCGGCGGCGGCGCTGGTGTAACAGGTCCGGCAACTGATTCAACCGGGAACGCAGCCATGGCCGCGGATTTGGCGGCGGATTTGCCGGCGGAATCTTCCCCGCAATCGCCGCCGGTTTTGGCGATCGGGCTGATGAGCGGCACGTCGCAGGACGGTGTCGACGTCGCCCTGATCGAGACCGACGGCGAGATCATCAGCCGGTTCGGGCAGACGGCGTACCGGCCCTACGGCACCGAGGAGCGCGCGCTGTTGCGCAGCGCCGCCGCCGTGGCGGCGAATTTGACCGAGCGCACCGCCCGGCCGGGCATCATCGCCGAAGCCGAGCAACGGGTGAACGCCGCGCACGCGGAAGCCGTGGCGACGTTTCTCGCCGCCAACGGCGTCGCGCCGGACGCCGTGACCGTGATCGGCTTCCACGGACAAACCTTGCTGCACCGGCCCGAGCGCGGTCTGACCATCCAGATCGGCGACGGCAGCTTTCTTGCCGCGCGGCTCGGCATTCCGGTGGTCTACGATTTTCGCGCCGCCGACGTGGCCGCAGGCGGGCAGGGTGCGCCACTGGCGCCGGTGTTTCACCGCGCGCTGGTGCGGCGACTGGATTTTGCGCCGCCCGTTGCGGTGCTCAATATCGGCGGCGTCGCCAATGTGACTTACATTGACGGCGAGGATCTGATCGCCTGCGATACCGGCCCCGGCAACGCCTTGCTCGACGATTTCCTGCGGCTGCGCACCGGGGCGCTGCTCGATACCGATGGCCGCGCCGCGGCGGCCGGCGTCGTCGACGACACCGCTGTCGCGCGCGTCTTGACGCATCCGTTCTTCGGAAAACCGCCGCCGAAATCGCTCGACCGTAACGATTGTCGCGGCTGGGTCGGCGCGGCGCTGGACCATTGCAGCGTCGAGGATGGCGCGGCGACGCTGACCGCGCTCACCGCGGCAGCGGTCGCGCGCATCGTGCCGCTGCTGCCGCGCGCGCCGAAAACCTGGATCGTCGCCGGCGGCGGCGCGCGCAACCCGACGCTGATGCGCATGCTGGCGCAACGCCTGGCGCCGGCGCGGGTCGAGACCGGGCACGAGGCCGGCTGGTCGGTCGATTCGCTCGAGGCGCAGGCCATCGCCTATCTCGCCGTACGCAGCATCCGCGGCTTGCCGATCACGCTGCCGGGAACGACCGGCGCCCCGCGTCCGCTCAGCGGCGGCGTGTTGGCAAGGCCGTGAAGGCGGCATTCTCCGCCGCGGCCGCAGGCCTTGTAACTTTTGTGAATGCTGAATAGTCAATTTTTTTCGCAACGCCGCTTAAGATGCCGCAGTTCTCGTCAAAAACGACTTCAAATGCTTTCGGCTGCCAAGATGGATCGAGTTGCTGGTAATTTTCCAAGAGCCATTGGTGTCCCCTGCGGTTGTGATTGTAATGGTTGAAGCGAAGTACGTCCAAAGCCAAGGAAATAGGCGGAGTCCGCGTAGGTAAGTTGTGTATGGATTTGTCACCTACGACATAATCTTTGGATTTTGCGCCTATGACGTAGTCTTTCATTCTAATAATTAATTTAGGTGCCCATCTTTGCGTGTTGATCGAGAACGACTTGGTTATTTCCAGAGCCGTCCGATAGAGGTGGTCCCACCTTACGGGACAGAATGGCGGCTTGGCTAAGGTGGATTCTGGGTTCGATTACGCCGCCAATTTCTCCTCGTTTGCCTGCGTAGCATAGACCTCGTCGGGCGTCCTGCCGCCGAAGACCGAGTGGGGTCGATCGGCATTGTAGTAGCCGATCCACCGACCGATCCCTGTTCGTGCCTCACTGCCGGTCTCGAAGGCATTGAGGTAGACGCACTCGTACTTCAACGATCGCCATAACCGCTCGATGAAGACGTTGTTCATCCAGCGGCCACGGCCGTCCATCGAGATGCGGATGTCGGCAGCCTTTAAGGTGTTGGTGAAGGTAAAGCTGGTGAACTGCGAGCCCTGATCGGTATTGAAGATCTCAGGTCTGCCGAAGCGGACCATCGCCTCCGCCAGCGCCGCGACGCAGAAGTCAGCATCCATCGTGTTCGATAACCTCCATGCCAGAACCTTGCGGCTGAACCAGTCCATGACCGCGACCAGGTATAGGAAGCCTCTGCGCATCGGGATGTAGGTCACGTCTGCGCACCAGACTTGGTTGGGCCGGTCGATGGTCAGATGGCGAAGCAGGTATGGCCATGTCCGGTGCTGCGGATGCCGCTCGCTGGTCTTCGGGCGTTGGTAGATCGGCGCCAAGCCCATCTTGGTCATCAGTCGACGGACACGATGGCGCCCGACACAGCAGCCGTTGCGGCGCAGATGCCGTACCATCTGCCGCGAGCCGTACCACGGTGTCTCGAGGAACTGCTCGTCGATGAGACGCATCAACACCAGCGTCGCTTCGTTCTCCGCCGTCGGCTTACGATAGAATGTCGAGCGACTGATCGACGCCAGCTCGCACTGGCGTACGATCGAGAGCCGTGGATGACCGGGGTCGATCATCGTCTTCCTCCGATCCAGGCTCAGCGATCGAAGGCTTTCGACAAAAAATCCCGTTCCACCACCAGCTGACCAATCTTGGCATGAAGCTTCGTCAGCTCGGCGTCGCGGTTCTGTTCGCGCGCGCTGCCCTTCTCGTCGAACACCTTGGCCAGCTTCTCCACCGCCTCACGCTTCCAGGCAGCAATCTGGGTCGGGTGCAGTTCGTGCTTGCTCGCCAGTTCTGCGACCGTTTCGTGGCCCTTGATCGCCTCGAGCGCCACCTTGGCTTTGAACTCAGCCGAAAACCGTCTCCGCGTCCTCATGATGGTTCGTCCTCTGTATCGGCAAATCCACCTTAACCGGCTGTCTTAGGAAGTGGGACCACCTCTGATAACGATGGCGATCCTCGAATTTTTTCTGACAGATCCTGACGGCACTGCCCTCGAGCAATTCATCTATTTTGAATGGCGAGCAAAGAAATTCGTCGGTATCGATAAACGCGCACCAATCGACCAAATACGTTTCGGCAAAATGATCGCACGCCACCGGCTGATCAAGGACAATCTTTCCGTCTTGTCTCGGCTGCCATTTTATTTTTTGCACCGGATATTTGCGGAAAATCTCGGCTTCTATTTCTTCGACCTCGGCATCCGTCAAAGAGAAATCAATAGGCACGCCGTATTTATTTTTGCCGGTTATAGCGATGCTGTTCCCGAGATCAAGGAACGTGCTCCCGGTATTGTCGTATAAATAGAAGTACTCCGCGCCTAAAAGCAGATGGTATTGAATCCATTCTTCCAGGAACCGCAGATTCTCGCGCGGAATATAAACGGTATGAATGCCCCATGCCATTTTGCGTCCGCCGGGCTTCGATCTTCACAAAAGAGATTCGGCCTTCCCGAGATGGCCGCCGGTTGCGTCCCAAATGTGACAGCACCGGGTATTTCCGACAAGCTCAAAGCGCCGTGATCGCTTGGCTGACGAACGAGCCGGCCAGTCCAGATGCGCGTTGTCTCGATTGCGAATTAAGGTAACCTGCAAGGTGATCGGCGATCAAATGAGCTCTGCCAATCGCTGGAGTGGCCCGCCTCGCTCTGATCGTCTTGCCGCCGGTCGAGCCCGTGGACAACTTCGGAGCAGTGCTGTCACGCCGCACTGTTCCGCCGGTCGCCGCCCTTGGTGCCGAGCCGTTTGTCGAGATAGGCGCTGATCGAGCTCATCAGCGGCTCGATCTTGCCGTCGAAGAAGTGGTTGGCGCCGGCAACGACCTTCTGCTCGATGACGATGCCCTTCTGGGTCTTGAGCTTCTCCACCAGCGTGGTGACGTCGCGGTGCGGCACCACCGCGTCCTTGTCGCCGTGGATGATCAGGCCGGAGGACGGGCAGGGCGCGAGGAAGGAAAAGTCGTAGAGATTGGCCGGCGGCGCGATCGAGATGAAACCCTCGATTTCCGGCCGGCGCATCAGAAGCTGCATGCCGATCCAGGCGCCGAAGGAAAAGCCGGCGATCCAGCAGCTGCGCGCTTCCGGGTTGACCGACTGCGCCCAGTCGAGCGCGGCGGCGGCGTCGGAGAGTTCGCCGATGCCGTGGTCGAAGCCGCCTTGGCTCCGGCCGACGCCGCGGAAGTTGAACCGCAGCGCGGAAAAGTTCCGGTGCACGAAGGCGTAATAGAGCTGGTACACGATCTGGTGGTTCATGTTGCCGCCGAATTGCGGATGCGGGTGCAGCACGATGCCGATCGGCGCGTTCTTTTGCCGCGCCGGGTGGTAGCGACCCTCGATGCGGCCTCCCGGTCCGGTGAAGATGACCTCGGGCATGTTTGTAACCTCAATGTAGCGTGCGCCAGACCCGCTCCTGATCCTTGCCCGCGGCGCGGGGAGGGTGGGGAGGAGGGCGGCGCTTGACGGCGCCGAACGGCGAAGGTTAAGTCTCTAAAACCATTTCAGATTTTGGAAATGGCGGCGGTCGGCGCAGCGCGCAAGGGCTGGGCCGCGACTTCTAGCACAAGGCAGGGGATAAAAAGCAAGCGTTACGATGGCTAAAGCCGCGTGGAACTTGGCCCCGCTAGTGTCCCGATTTCGAAGTTCGCATCATTATGCGGCACCCTCGTTTGCGAACTTCGGAATGGAAGGACACTAGCAACGTATTGATCTAGTGTGGCTTTGGTTCAGAAGTCTGCATGACGAGTTCGCGGCAAAAATGATGCGGACTTCTGAACCGCCACACTAGCCGCTTAGCGCCTGCGCGAGACTTTGGGCACCAGGCTTGGGCATCACAGGGCATCGGCCAATGACGGAGCGCGTCTATCTCGATTGGAACGCCACGGCGCCGCTGCGGGGAGGCGCGCAGCGCGCCTTGCAGGATGCGGCCGGGCTCGTCGGCAATCCCTCCTCGGTCCATGCCGAGGGGCGGGCCGCCCGGCGGCTCATCGAGCAGGCGCGCGGTGAGGTGGCGGCGCTTGTCGGCGCCCAGCCGGCCGATGTGATCTTCACCTCGAGCGGCACCGAGGCCAACATGCTGGCGCTGACGCCTGCGATCGAGACTGTCGGCGAGAAGCGACCGCGCGACCGGCTGTTTATGTCGGCGATCGAGCATCCTTCCGTGCGCGCCGGCGGCCGGTTTTTACGCGGCGCGATCGAGGACGTCACCGTCGAGGCGGACGGGCGGGTTAACCTTGCGGCGCTGGCGGAAGCGCTGACCCCAGCCAAATCGTCCCGGCCGCTGGTCTCGCTGATGCTCGCCAATAACGAGACCGGCGTGGTGCAGCCGGTCGCCGAGGCCGCGGCGATCGTGCATGCGGCAGGCGGCCTTCTGCATGTCGATGCCGTGCAGGCCGCGGGGCGGATACCCTGCGATATCCGCGCGCTCGGCGCCGATCTGCTGACGCTGTCGGCTCACAAGATCGGCGGCGCTAAGGGCGTCGGCGCCCTGGTGCGCGCCGGCGAGCACATCCATTTTGCCGATCCGCTGATCCGCGGCGGCGGCCAGGAGCGGGGGCTGCGCGCCGGCACCGAAAATGTCGCCGGCATCGCCGCTTTCGGTGCGGCCGCCGCGACGGCGCGCCGCCAGCTCGCGGAGGAGGCCGCGCAGATGCGGGCGTTGCGGGGGTTGCTGGAGGACGGCCTGCGCACCGTCTCGCCGCAGGTGGTGATTCTCGGCGGCGCCGCCGAGCGGCTGCCGAATACGACCCTCTTCGCGCTCGAAGGCATTCAGGCCGAAACGGCGATCATCGCCTTCGACCTTGAAGGGGTCGCGGTGTCGTCAGGCGCCGCCTGCTCGTCGGGCAAGGTGCAGCCCTCCCATGTGCTTGCCGCCATGGGGGTTTCGCCCGCGCTGGGGCGCGGCGCCGTGCGCGTCAGTCTGGGCTGGACGACGACCGAGACCGATATCGAGCGGTTCCTAAATGCTTGGAGAAAGCTCGCCGGTGCATTATCTAAGGGGTCGAAGGAGCAGCGCGGCATCGCTGCTTAACTGACTGATTTTACGGCCGGTTGAATGGTTCAGGCGGCTGAAATGGGATGACCAGGGATAGACCAACCCAGGTAGAACCATAACCGACAAATCCAACCCGCGGTCCTTGAAACCGTGAGCGGAGGGACGAATGCCGGCAATGCAGGAGACCGTCGATCAGGTCCGCCGTATCGACGTCGATCAATATAAGTACGGCTTCGAGACGCTGATCGAATCCGACAAGGCCCCCAAAGGTCTTTCCGAAGATACCGTCCGCTTTATCTCGGCCAAGAAGAACGAGCCCGAATGGATGCTGGCCTGGCGGCTTGACGCCTACAAGCGCTGGCTCACCATGCGCGAGCCGAAATGGGCCAAGATCGAGTACGGCCCGATCGACTACCAGGACCTCTATTATTATTCGGCGCCGAAGCAGAAGGACGGCCCGCAATCGCTCGACGAGATCGATCCGGAGATTCTGCGGACCTACGAGAAGCTCGGCATTCCGCTGCGCGAGCGCGAAGCGCTGTTGGGCATCCAGAAGCCGGCAAACGAGGACGGCGGCGAAGGTGAGGGTGAGGGCGGCAACGGCTATGGCCGGGTCGCCGTCGACGCGGTGTTCGATTCGGTTTCGGTCGCCACCACCTTCAAGGCGGAACTGGCTAAGGCCGGCGTCCTCTTTATGCCGATCTCGGAGGCGGTGCACGAGCATCCCGAGCTGGTGAAAAAGTATCTCGGCATGGTGGTGCCGATCAGCGACAATTTCTTCTCCACGCTCAATTCGGCGGTGTTCTCCGACGGCTCGTTCGTCTATGTGCCGCCGGGCGTGCGCTGCCCGATGGAGCTGTCGACCTATTTCCGCATCAATGAAAAGAATACCGGCCAATTCGAGCGTACGCTGATCATCGCCGATAAGGGCTCCTACGTGAGCTACCTCGAAGGCTGCACGGCGCCCATGCGCGACGAGAATCAGCTGCACGCGGCGGTGGTCGAGCTGGTTGCGCTCGACGACGCCGAGATCAAATACTCGACCATCCAGAACTGGTATCCCGGCGACGCCGCCGGCCGCGGCGGCATCTACAATTTCGTCACCAAGCGCGGCGACTGCCGCGGCAACAACGCCAAGATTTCCTGGACGCAGGTGGAGACCGGCTCGGCCATCACCTGGAAATATCCGAGCTGCATCCTGCGCGGCGACAATTCGCGCGGCGAGTTCTACTCGATCGCCATCTCCAATGGCCGCCAGCAGGTCGATTCCGGCACCAAGATGCTGCATCTCGGCAAGAACACGACGAGCCGCATCATCAGTAAGGGCATCGCCGCGGGCCACTCCAACAATACCTATCGCGGGCTCGTCACTTCGCACCGCCGCGCCAGCGGCGCGCGCAACTTCACCAATTGCGACTCGCTCCTGATCGGCGAGCACTGCGGCGCCCACACCGTGCCCTATATCGAGGCCAAGAACGCCTCGACCGTATTCGAGCACGAGGCCACGACCTCGAAGATCTCCGAGGACATGCTGTTCTATTGCCAGCAGCGCGGTCTGTCGGCGGAGGAGGCGACGGCGCTGGTCGTCAACGGCTTCGTCAAGGACGTGCTGCAGCAATTGCCGATGGAATTCGCGGTCGAGGCGCAGAAGCTGATCTCGGTGTCGCTGGAAGGCAGCGTCGGCTGAACGCGCGTGAGTGTCATGACCAGCTATTGGTTCAAACCCAAGCGTTACGGTTACGGCGCTACGCCGGTGACGTGGCAAGGCTGGGCGGTGACGCTCGGAACTGTGCTCGCGATGGTGGCGGTTTCGCTCTATTTGCGGCTGACCGAGCGACATTATTGGGCCTTGGCGGTGATGCTCGCCTTCGACGCGGCCGCCTTATTCACGCTTTTCGTCGTCAGCCGCCGCAAGACGGCGGGCGAATGGTGTTGGCGATGGGGCGACCATTAGCGGGTGAATTCGATCTGGCGAGGCAACTTGGGATGAGCGGAAAACCTGTCATCAACATTGACGATGTGGCACTTGCCGAGCGCGGCAACGGCAAGCAGTTTGCGGTCAAGTGGGGCCGCGCCGGACCCGCGCTCGGGCTCAGCGGTCTTGGCTGTGCGGTGCACGTCGTGCCGCCCGGGAAGAAGGCATTTCCGTTTCATCGCCATCATGTGATGGACGAGCTGTTCTTCATCATCTCCGGCACGGGGGAGTACCGTTTCGGAGATCAACGGTTGCCGTTGCGCGCCGGCGATCTTGTCGGCGCGCCGGCCGGTACGCAGGCGCATCAGATCGTCAATACCGGCTCGCAAGACCTCCGCTATCTCGGAATTTCGACCATGGGCGGCGTCGATATCGTGGAGTATCCCGATTCGGCAAAAGTCGGGATCGCCGCCGGCGTGAAGAATGCGGATTTCAAGACCGCCACTTATGTCGGCATGGGACGCCTCCAGGTGGCGGATTATTACGACGGCGAAAACGAGTAGGACCAGATGCCCTTGTTGGAAATCGAAAACCTGCACGTCGAGATCGACGGCAAGGAAATTCTCAAAGGTGTCGACCTCGCGGTGAACGCCGGCGAGGTGCACGCCATCATGGGCCCGAACGGCTCCGGCAAATCCACGCTCGCTTACCTGCTCGCCGGCAAGGAGGGCTACCGGCCGACGGCGGGCGCGGTGCGGTTTGACGGCCGCAATCTCTTCGAAATGGCGCCCGACGAGCGCGCCGCGCACGGCCTGTTCCTCGCTTTCCAATATCCGCTGGAAATCCCCGGCGTCGCCACCATGACCTTCCTGCGCACCGCGCTCAATGCGCAGCGCAAGAAGCGCGGCGAGGCGGAATTGTCGACCCCCGAGTTTTTGAAGAAGGTGCGCGGGCTGGCCAAGAAACTCGGCGTCGATCCGGAGATGCTGCGCCGCGCGGTCAATGTCGGCTTCTCCGGCGGCGAGAAGAAGCGCAACGAGATCTTGCAAATGGCGCTGCTCGAGCCGCGGCTGGCGGTGCTCGACGAGACCAATTCGGGCCTCGACATCGATGCGCTGAAAATCGTCGCCGACGGCGTCAACCGGCTGCGCGGTCCTGGCCGCTCGTTCATCGTCATCACGCACTATCAGCGTCTGCTCAACTACATCGTGCCCGACGTGGTGCACGTGCTGTCGAAGGGCCGCATCGTCAAGACCGGCGGCAAGGAATTGGCGCTCGAACTCGAAGCCCGCGGCTATGCCGAGTATCAAGAGGAGGTGGCGGCGTGAGCCTTGTGCGGCTCGCGGCGCCCGACGACCAATGAATGCTCCGGCTGACGTGACGGTGATGAAGACGGCGGCGGAAACCGCGCTGGCGGACCTCTATACCGAGGCGCGCGCCCGCCTGCCGGGCGGCGACGCGGTCGCCGCGCAACGCGCGGCCGCCTTCGAGCGTTTTGCCAAGCAAGGCCTACCGCATCGCCGCGTCGAGGACTGGAAATATACCGACCTGCGCGCGCTGATGCGCGAGGCGAAGCCGCTGGCGAGCCCGCCCGATGCCGCGGCCAAGGCACGCGCCAAGACGGCGGGAAGCTTGCTCGGCGATGTCGAATGCCGCCGCATCGTTTTTGTCGATGGCGCGTTCGTGCCGGAATTGTCCGACACTGCGGCGCCGGAAGGCGGCCTTGCGGTCGGTTCGCTCGCCGCCGCGCTCGCCGATGGCGATCCGATGCTCGCGGAAAAACTCGGCAAGCTGGCGCCGGGGAGCGACGTCGCTGTCGCGCTCAACACCGCGCTGATGGGCGACGGCGCGGTCATCCGCATCGGCGCCGGTTCGACCATCGAACGGCCGCTGCATCTGATCTTTGTCGCTTCGGCAAAGCCCGCCGCGAGCTTCGTGCGCTCGCTGGTCGTCGTCGAGCCGGGCGCCCGGGTCATGCTGATCGAGAGCCACGAAGGCCCGCCCGGCAGCGATTATCAGGTCAATGCCGCGCTCGAATTGTTCGTCGGCGACGGCGCCCATGTCGATCACGTGAAAATCATCGGCGAAGGGGGAGACGCGCTGCACGTCTCGACGCTCGCCGCGGCGATCGGCGCCAAGGCGCGCTTCAACACCTTCACCTTCACGATCGGTGGCGCCGTGGTGCGCAACCAGCTGTTTCTCAATTTCGACGGCGAGGACACCGTCGCCGGCATCCGCGGCGCGACCCTGATCAAGGGTCACCAGCACGCCGACACCACGCTGGTCGCCAGCCATATCGCGCGCAATTGCCAGAGCCGGGAAGTGTTCAAGTCGGTGCTCGACGACGAGGCGCATGGCGTGTTTCAGGGCCGCATCATCGTCAAGCCCGGCGCGCAGCAGACCGACGCCAAGATGATGACGCGGGCCCTGCTGCTGTCCGAGCGCGCCGAGGCCGACAACAAGCCGGAGCTCGAGATCTTTGCCGACGACGTGCAATGCGGCCATGGCGCCACCGCCGGCGCGCTCGACCGCGAGCTCAAGTTCTATCTGATGGCGCGCGGCATTCCAGAGGCCGAAGCCGAAGCTTTGCTGATCCAGGCTTTTCTCGGCGAAGCGATCGAGGGCATCGAGCATGCCGGCCTGCGCGAGGCGCTGCTGGACTGCGTCGCCGGCTGGCTCAAGGCGCGCGCATGATCGCGAAAAGTAGCAACCGGCTTGCGGAGAAGATCATGCGCACGAAAAAGATTGCATAGGCACGACATGCATCAAGCGCTGACCAATGGCGCCTATGACGTCAACCGCATCCGCGCGGATTTCCCGATCCTCGCCACGCAGGTCTACGGCAAGCCGCTGATCTATCTCGACAACGCCGCCTCGGCGCAGAAGCCGCGAGCAGTGCTCGACCGCGTGCAACGCGCCTACACCGCGCAATACGCCAACGTCCATCGCGGCCTGCATTATCTCGCCAACGAGGCGACCGAGGCCTACGAGAACGCGCGCGAGAAAGTGGCGGCCTTCCTCAATGCCGGCCGCAAGGAAGAGATCGTCTTCACCCGCAACGCCACCGAGGCTATCAACCTGGTCGCCTACACGTTCGGCCGCGAGCGCATCAAGTCCGGCGACGAGATCGTGCTCTCCATCATGGAGCATCATTCCAACATCGTGCCGTGGCATTTCCTGCGCGAGCGCCAGGGCGCGGTGATCAAGTGGGCGTCGGTCGACGACGAGGGCCATTTCCTGCTCGACGAATTCGAGAAGCTGATCGGCCCGCGCACCAGGATGGTGGCGATCACCCACATGTCGAACATGCTCGGCACGCTGGTGCCGGTGAAAGAAGTGACGCGGATCGCCCACGCCCACGGGGTTCCGGTTCTGATCGACGGCGCGCAGGCGGCCGTCCACGTCGACGTGGACGTCAAGGACATCGACTGCGACTTCTACGCCTTCACCGGTCACAAGCTGTACGGGCCGACCGGGATCGGCGTGCTGTACGGCAAATATGCGCATCTGGCGGCGATGCCGCCGTTCAACGGCGGCGGCGAGATGATCCGCGAAGTGTTCGAGGACCGCATCAGCTACGGCGATCCGCCCTACAAATTCGAAGCCGGCACGCCGGCGATCGTGCAGGCGATCGGGCTCGGCGCGGCGCTGGATTACGTCGGCTCGGTCGGCAAGGCGCGCATTCGCGCCCACGAGGCCGGCCTCGTGGGCTATGCGCAGGACCGCTTGCGCGAAATCAACTCGCTGCGCATCTTCGGCAGCGCCAAGGACAAGGGGCCGATCGTCTCCTTCGAGATGAAGGGCGCGCATCCGCACGACGTGGCGACCATTATCGACCGCTCGGGCGTGGCGGTGCGCGCCGGCACCCATTGCGTGATGCCGTTACTGGCACGCTTCGGCGTGACGGCGAGCTGCCGCGCATCATTCGCCATGTACAATACCCGCGAGGAAGTCGATTGCCTGGCGCAGGCGCTTCTCAAAGCTCAGGATTTTTTCGCATGATCGACGAACCCAACCCCGACATTGGCGCCGTTGCGGCGGCCGGTATGGCCGACGCCGCGGAACGGCCGTCCGCCATTCCGGCGGACGAAATGGCGCGCCTGACCGACGAGATCGTCACCGCGCTGAAGACCGTCTACGACCCGGAGATTCCCGCCGACATCTATGAGCTCGGCCTGATCTACAAAGTAGACATCGGCGACGACCGCATGGTCAATGTCGATATGACGCTGACGACGCCGAACTGCCCGGCGGCGGCTGAGTTGCCGACTCAAGTCGAGAATGCCGTCGCCAGCGTGCCCGGCGTGCGCGAGGCCAAGGTCAACATCGTTTGGGACCCGCCGTGGGAGCCGAGCCGCATGTCGGACGAGGCGCGGGCGGTGCTCAATATGTGGTGAGGCAAGCGGAGGCGAGTTGTCGCCGCGGGGTCGGCGCACTACATCAAGCTTGGTGAGGTCGTCAGTAGTTTGAATTATTCCGGTTCCTAACTGTGGTGTGTGCCTCTTGAACAGGGGACGCGAGAAGGATGCAGAAAATGGGCTCTGCCCGGCCGAGACCTCAGGTGATGCGGCTGACCGACGCCGCCGCGGAACGCATCAAGGCGGTGATGGCGAACGCTGAACGCGCGATCGTGGCGGTGCGCGTAGGCGTCAAGAACGGCGGCTGCGCCGGCATGGCCTACACCATGGAATATGCCGACCAGATCAATCCGCTCGACGAGGTGCTCGAGGACAAGGGCGTTCGCATCCTCATCGACCCCAAGGCGGTGATGTTTCTGCTCGGCACCGAGATGGACTACAAGATCGACAAGCTGTCCGCCCAGTTCGTCTTCAACAATCCGAACCAGACTGCGGCCTGCGGTTGCGGCGAATCGGTGCAGCTCGAACCGGTGCGCGGCGAGACCGGCGCCGAGGCATAGTCGCGAGCGTATTTAACAAAACACGATACGCCCAAGCACCGACGCGACCCAGCCGCCATAAACGTAAGTCTGGCAAATTCTGAGGATGAGCTACGCCTCGGAGATGCTGCGGGGCCTTCGTGTCGCTCAGCCGCTTTTGCGATAATCGGCCGTGCGGCCTATTTACTTTTACAAACTGCGCAGCAGCGCGCCAGGCGACTTCTCCTGCCGACGGATCCCCGCTGCGATCCGTTCCACTTCCGGCAAGGCGTGCTTGTAAAACTTCTTCAATCCGGCGCACAAATAATTGAGGCCCGGTTCGCCGTCAGGCGTTCGTAGCAAACGGTTCTTCGGGCATTCTCCCCAGCAGTCGCTGAGATAAGGACAGGCACGGCAATAGCCGGGCAGCGTCTCGGATTTTGCGCAACCGAATTTGACCTGGGTGGGCGAGAATACCATCTCGGCCAACGGCTTGTCCCGCAGCGTTCCCAGACGATACTCGGGGTAAACATAATGATCGCAGGAATAGGTGCTGCCGTCGTGTTCCACCGCGACACCCTTGCCGCAAAACTCGCTGTAGATGCAGATCTGCGAGGGCAGGCCCAGGTGCTGGGCCACCAGCGTCTCGAAATGATTGACGAGTACTCGGCCAAGATCCTTGCGACGCCACTCGTCGAAAACCCTGGAGAGAAAATAACCATATTCCTCGGCGTCGACCGACCAATCGGTGACCACAGAATTGGGATGGTCCGGGTGAGCTTCGGGGCTGCCGAGCAGGGGAAGCGTGGATGAGTCCCAGATTTGCGGTGCCGTGTTTTCAAAGCGCTTGTGTTGCACAATCGGGATGAATTGGATGTAGGTGGAATCCAATTCGCGGCGCAAAAAGCGATAGACGTCGAGCGGACGCGAAGCATTGAAGCGGTGTACGCAAGTGAGCGTATTGAACCGCACGCCGAACTTCCGCAGCAGCGTCGCTGCCGCCATGACCTTGTCGAAGGTCGGCGCGCCGCCTTTGTTGACACGAAATCGATCGTGCAGTTCGCGCGGACCGTCGATGCTCAGGCCGACGAGAAAACGATTGTTCTTGAGAAATTCAGCCCACTGCTCATCCAGCAGCACACCGTTTGTTTGCAGGTCGTTTTCGATGCGTTGGCCTGACTTTGCGTACTTTTGCTGAAGCGCGACGACCTTCTGAAAAAACTCAAGCCCGCGCAGCGTGGGCTCGCCGCCTTGCCAGGAAAATACGACTTCGGGGCCGGTGACGCCGTCG
The DNA here is from genome assembly GCA_963721025.1 of uncultured Alphaproteobacteria bacterium. GTDB lineage: Bacteria > Pseudomonadota > Alphaproteobacteria > Rhizobiales > Xanthobacteraceae > BOG-931. Next base: position 396,600 of record CAVRHN010000001.1, read on the forward strand.
ATATATTGCCTGATGAAAAGCTCCAGGGTCTCATCATCCATGCGGCCGCTACCGGGTCCATTGGCTAATGTTTCCTTGCTTAAATAAAAACAATACTTGCAATCCAGATTACAGGTCGATCCGCTCGGCTTGGCCATGACGTGAAACCGCCGGCCGGCGGCGGAGCCGAGCATTCGCGGCATGCTGTATTTGTCGATCATCGCTCCGGCTCCGAGGATTTGTGACAGAGTAAAGACGGTGCCGAGGTTCGGCTTGGAGTTTACGCCCCATTTGACCCAAATCAATGTGCGTGTCATCCTTTGAAAGAATGCAGCCTCCGCGCGTTCACGGCGTCATCTGCATGCTTGGTCTGAGTCAAAGACCGAAGCGATCATGATGCAGGTAGGATCGCATTCGCGGCGCGCCAACGCGAGGGTGCAATTCAGCAGCGGAGATTTGCGTCATGAATAATCACGCATCAATACTTTCCGCTTTGACACTGACTCTGTTGGTCTCGGTGTCGGCAAACGCCCAGCAGATCACCGGAGTTGCGGGCTCGCCCAACGCCACGACGACGATTGACGGCCGCTACCTGCCGCCGCCACCGCAGAAGTTCCTCGGCGAGATCAATCTCAACGCCGCGCAATCGAAGCCGGCTTGGCCGGCGCGCGTGGTGCCGCCAAAAGGCGCCCCCAACATCCTGCTGATCATGACCGACGACGTCGGGTTCGGTGCGCCCTCCACTTTTGGCGGGGTGATACCCACGCCGGCGCTCGACCGAATAGCCAATGAAGGCCTGCGATATACCAACTTCCACTCGACGGCACTGTGCTCGCCGACGCGCGCGGCACTGATCACCGGCCGCAACCACCACTCGGTCGGTTTCGGCGTGGTCTCCGAGGCCGCGTCCGGCTACCCCGGCTACGACAGCATCATCCCCAAGGACAGCGCAACGCTTGGCCGCATCCTGCGGGAGAACGGCTACCGCACGGCGTGGTTCGGCAAGGACCACAACACGCCAACCTATCAGGCGAGCCAAGCCGGGCCGTTCAATCAATGGCCGACCGGAATGGGTTTCGATTACTTCTACGGCTTCGTCGGCGGTGACACCAGCCAGTGGCAGCCGAACCTGTTCCGCAACACGACGGCGATTTATCCTTATATCGGTCATTCCGGATGGAACCTGACCACCGCAATGGCGGATGACGCGATTCACTGGCTGAACCAATTGAACGACATCGATCCTTCGATGCCGTTCTTCCTGTACTACGTACCGGGGGGCACCCACGCGCCGCACCAACCGACGCCTGAGTGGATCAAAAAAATCAGCGACATGCATCTCTTCGACAAGGGGTGGAACGCGCTGCGCGATCAGATCTTCGCCAACCAGAAACGGCTCGGGGTGATTCCGCAGGATGCCAAGCTGACTCCCTGGCCGGAGATGCTGAAGCGTTGGGATACGCTGACCGATGAAGAGAAGAAGCTCTACATCCGTCAGGCCAACGTCTATGCCGCCTACCTCGCCTATACCGACCACGAGATCGGCCGTGTGATCCAGGCGGTCGAGGACATGGGCAAGCTCGACAACACGCTGATCATATACATCAGCGGCGACAATGGCGCCTCGGCGGAAGGCTCGCCCAACGGCACACCCAGCGAAATGCTGCAGTTCAACGGCATCGAGCTGCCGGTCGCCGCGCAGATGAAGTTCTATGACGCGTGGGGCAACGACAAAACTTATGCCCACATGGCGGTGCCGTGGGCCTGGGCGTTTGACACGCCGTTCAAATGGACGAAGCAGATTCCGTCGTTCTTCGGCGGCACAAGCCAGGGCATGGCAATCGCCTGGCCGGCACGGATCAAGGACAAAGGCGGCATCCGTAATCAGTTCCACCATGTGATCGACGTCGTGCCGACGATCCTGGAGGTCACCGGCATTCCCGCGCCGGTCATGGTTGACGGCATCGGGCAAAAGCCGATCGAAGGTGTCAGCATGGCTTACACTTTCGATAAGGCCAACGCCGATGCGCCGTCGCCGCACCACACCCAGTATTTTGAGATGTTGGGCGTCCAGGGCCTGTACAGCAATGGCTGGATGCTGAGCGCGGTGCCGATTCGTCCGCCGTGGGACCTGCTGGGCAAAACGATCCTGGACCCTGCCAGCGCGTACAAGTTCGAGCTGTACGATGTCCGCCGTGACTGGACGCAATACACCGACGTGGCCGCGGCCAATCCGGCCAAAGTGCGGGAGATGACGGACCTGATGTTCGGCGAGTTCGCCAAATATCAGGTGCTGCCATTGGATGCGTCGGTCGCGACGCGGCTGGTGGTACAGCGTCCATCGCTCATTGCAGGCCGAAAGGTGTTCACCTACTCCGGCGAGCCGATCAGCGGCATACCGGCCGGTACCGCGCCCAATGTCCTCAACACGTCCTATACCATCGCGGCGGAAATCGACGTGCCGCAGGGTGGCACCGAGGGCATGATCGTCACCGAAGGCGGGCGGTTCGGCGGATACGGCTTGTATCTCCTGAACGGCAAGCCGGTCTTTCTGTGGAACCTGCTGGACCTCAAGCGGGTGCGCTGGGAAGGCGCGGAGGCGCTGACGCCCGGCAAGCACACGATCGAGTACGATTTCAAGTACGACGGACTCGGCTTCGCGACGCTGGCCTTCAACAACCTTAGCGGCATCGGCCGTCCCGGCACCGGGACGCTGAAGGTGGACGGTAAGGTGGTCTCGACCCAGACGATGCAGCGCACCGTGCCGATGATCCTGCCGTGGGACGAGACCTTCGACATCGGGTCCGATACCGGCACCCCGGTGGACGATCAGGACTATCAAGTGCCGTTCAAGTTCACCGGCAAGATCGACAAGCTCACGATCGCGGTTGCGCCTCCGGTGCTCACGCCCGCCGACGTAAAGAAACTGCAAGAAGCAGCCGCGGGCGCGGCCGACGCGAAATAGGGGGCGGCTTCGGGTACGTCGCAAAAATCAACCGAAACAGAGCGCCTGTCCGAACAGACGTTTGGATTCTCGCCAAGCGACGCTCGATTTGATATTATGGCGAAAAGTCCGATTCGCCGCGGGACAGGTTGGACAACCTGGGAAGGGCAAGAATTTAGGAAGGTGAAGCGGACAGAGGTGGCAACACCAAACGACATAAGAGTGCCATGAAGCGAAAGCGTTGCGACAAGTGCAGTGGCAAAGGGACGATCCTGTGTGCCGTTTGTGAGTATTTGTCTGATAAGCGTGCTGGGGCAAACTATGGATGGATCAGCCCGTTTAACAAAACACGATACGCCCAAGCACCCGCGCGACTAGGCCGCCACAAGCGCAAGTCAGCCAAATTCTGAGAAGCAGATACGTCTCGGGTATACTGATGGAGCCGCTGCGTAACTTCAGTACGCAGCTTAAGCCTTTACGGGCACCAAGAAGCCGCTTGCTTGTTCCAACGAGAATTATCGCTTCTTTTTGTTCGTGTTCTTCTTGGCGAAAATCGCGTTCCAGTTTTCCTTGTAGGCCGCAGTAACCGGTTTCTGACCTTCGCCCCGGCTGTAGTTGGAAGGTGTCCCGGTGGCTGTTTCGCCGCGCTCGGCCTTCGATGCCTCTTCACCCGATGTGCTCTTGTTCTTCGCAGCGGGCTCATTTTTCTTAACGGGATCGGATATAACTTTTTTGTTGTCGCCGGTCATCGTCTTTCCTAATGTTGAGCGGACTCATTCGTTCACGTGCCCAGTGCACCCAGATGGGTACGATACCTTACAATCCCACAGAGGGCACTTGCTCAAGCCGGCTTAGAGGCCTCGGCTCACGTTCCAGCGCGGTGAGAAAGCGGTCGGCCCAGTGTTGGATGTCGTTGTGCGAGAGCACCTGGAACAGCGAGTCGTACCGCTCGCGCCGCTCGGCCAGTGGCATCGAGAGCGCTTGCCTGATGGCGACCGCGACGCTGTCAGGATCGTAGGGGTTGACCAACAGCGCCGCTTTGCATTCTTGCGCCGCGCCGGCGAAACGCGAGAGGATAAGCACACCCGGATCGTCCGGATTCTGCGATGCGACATATTCCTTGGCGACCAGGTTCATACCGTCACGCAGAGGGGTCACGAGGCCGACACGCGCAGCGCGATATAGCCCAGCAAGTGTCGAGTGACTATAAGCGCGGTTGATGTAACGGATCGGCGTCCAGTCCGCCTCACCATAGGCGCCGTTGATCCGTCCCGCGGCCGATCCGATGTCTTGCTCGATATCGGCATATTCCGGAATCTCGGTGCGCGTCTTTGTTGCGATCTGCAGATACGTCACTTTGCCCCGCCAATCGGGCTGCGTCTGCAGGAACCGCTCGAATGCCGAAAGCCGCTGCGCGATCCCTTTCGAGTAGTCCAGGCGATCGACTCCAATGATCAGCGCACGGCCAGCTAGGCTCTTGATCACCCGCTTAACGTACGGCAATCGCGCTGCACGCTCGGCAAGATGGGCAAAGGCCGCGGTCTCGATGCCGACCGGGAACACATCGATCCGAACCGTCCGATCGGCGACGACGAAATTGAAATCGTGGCTGTGGAGGCCGCATTCGCGCGTGAGATACCGGCTGAAATTGAAGGCGTCATCGCCGGTCTGGAAGCCGACGAGATCGTATTGGCAGAGCGATGGAATGAGACGCTCGTGGTGAGGCAACGCAGTCAGTATCTCGGGCGGAGGACATGGAATGTGAAGAAAAAAGCCGATGCGATTCTTGTGTCCGCGCTCGCGCAGTGCCTTGGCGAGCGGCATCAGGTGATAATCATGCACCCAGACGAGGTCATCCGGACCGAGTACTTCGTGCAACTCGCGTGCGAAGTGATCATTGACGCGCAAATAACCGCTCAGATCCCGCCGTGAAAACTCGGCGAGATCGACGCGGTAGTGCAGGATCGGCCACAGCACGCGATTGGTGAAGCCGTTGTAGTATTCATTGTGGTCTTCTTTGGATAGATCGAGCGTGATGTAGGTGATCTTGTCATGCACGACTGCCTGTCTGGCGATCTTGGTGTGAGTGGCGACCTTTCCGCTCCAGCCGAACCAAATGCCGGATTTGTGCTTAAGTGCCGCCTTGACGGCAACTTCAAGCCCGCCGGCGCGGGCCTTTGCATTTTTCCCGGGGATAGCGACCCTGTTCGAGACTATGACGAGCTGTCCCAATAGCGATCCTCTCCACATTAAGCAGTCTATATGCAATGTTAGTTGAAAATCGGCGCTGACGCCAGCGTTGCCGGATGAGCAGGCCGACTCTGCGACGCCGTGACGTAGAATGGTGGCATTGCGACCACGGAGTCTATATTCTACGCATATGGAAGCACGTGGGATTTACCGAAAACGCAACGGCTGGCGCACTCAACATTGTGTTTGAGTCAAATACGACGAGCATCAGGAGCTCGACGTAGCGGAAGATCGTTGCCGCGCTCGTGGCTACCAGCCGCCGTTTGATCAATTGCCGTGGAAAGACGAGGTCGAATAACGAGGTGAAGCCATCAACGCGATAGCTTCATCGGGCCGCGGAAGTAGCTCGTGAGCGACGCCCATCGTTGGCTCGCGAAGTGCGATCTGAAAATACTGCGGCCACGGCTTACTTTCGGCAGTTTCGATCATATATAAAAAAAACGGCTTAAGGGATGACCATTAAAAGTATACTTCGACCTTTTATTTGGAGATACCCAGATGACAAATGCATCGATGGTCGAAGAAAGCATGGTCGGTTTTGATTACAGCGCTGAGGCGGAGCTGTTCCCCACCCGCAATCGGAAACCCAGGCGACAACCAATAGGGTTGCGCCAACCAATCGGCTACAAGCGGTTTGCCCACGCGGCGGACGCCATCCGCTTCGCGATCGAAGAGCTTCCAGCTGAGCTTCTGCTGGGATCCTTTCTCGAAGTGGACGAGGAGAGATATGATAGCGGAGGAATTCACCGCCTGTACGAGAGCATGGACTATCCCTTGACCCGTGGCGTGGCGGCCTAGCGCGATGACCACGCGTTCGCGCAGCAAATCCATCGTCTTCAGTCACCCATTTGAGCTGAAAGGTGTCGATCGAATCCTGCCGCCCGGAGACTATCGGGTCGTGACGGACGAAGAACTGATCGAAGAATTGTCATTTCCCGCCTATCGCCGGGTGGCCACCATGATCTTCGTGCCGGCGGAATCGTACCATGCCGCCTCGGTCGAGATGGTGGCCATTGATCCTCAAGAACTCCAGGCAGCTCTAGAGCGCGACCTAAACCATGACGCTTAGTTTTCCAAATCAAAGCCGTTTTTATGATGCAACGCGGCGTGCCGTGCGGTTTTGGGGGCACGACAGCGCGATGGAGGCATCGTTTTTCGTCAATGCCGATGCGTTGAAGAGAATTAAACCGGACATGCGGTTCGACGAGGTTGGATTTCTCAGCGCGTTCGATTCGAACCGCAAATTGATTTATGCGATCGCAGCTAAGGTTTATGGGCGACGTCGTAAGGGATCTTACGACCTGATCGCCGCTGATTTTTGACCACAGTGTTTTGGTTGCTGCGGCCGAATGCGACGTTGTTTGTCATGTTTGACGAGTGTCAGGTTAAAAGAAGGCCTGGACGTTTCCGGGCCTTCCTTATCGATCGGGCGCCCTTAAAAGTCCATGCCGCCCATGCCGCCCATACCGCCACCGGGACCGCCCGGCATCGTTGAGCTTTGCTTCTTCGGCAGCTCGGCAACCATCGCCTCGGTGGTAATCAACAGACCCGCGATGGAGGCCGCACCCTGCAGCGCAACTCGCACGACTTTGGTCGGGTCGATGATGCCTTTCGATACCAGGTTGCCGTACTCGCCGGTCTGTGCGTCATAGCCGAAGGCGTAGGTGTCCTTTTCCAGGATCTTACCAACGACGATTGAGCCATCCTCGCCGGCGTTGATCGCGATCTGGCGCGCCGGCCAGGAAATCGCCTTCCTGACAATTTCAATGCCGGTTCGCTGATCGTCGTTGTGGACTTTGAGCTTCTCCAGAGCCTTGATGCCGCGCAGTAGCGCAACGCCGCCGCCGGGCAGAACACCTTCCTCGACCGCGGCCCGGGTGGCGTGCATGGCGTCATCGACGCGGTCCTTGCGCTCCTTCACCTCGATCTCGGTGGCGCCGCCGACGCGCAGGACCGCGACGCCGCCGGCGAGCTTGGCCAGTCGCTCTTGCAATTTCTCACGGTCGTAGTCGGAGGTGGTTTCCTCGATCTGCACCTTGATCTGGGCAATACGCGCCTGGATGTCGGCCTTCTTGCCAGCGCCACCGACGATCGTGGTGTTTTCCTTGTCGATCGTCACTTTCTTGGCGTGCCCAAGCATATTGATTGTGACGTTCTCGAGCTTGATGCCGAGATCGGCGGACATCATGGTGCCGCCCGTGAGAGTCGCAATGTCCTCGAGCATTGCCTTGCGGCGGTCGCCGAAGCCGGGGGCCTTGACCCCCGCGACTTTGAGGCCGCCGCGCAGCTTGTTCACCACGAGGGTGGCTAGCGCCTCACCCTCGATATCCTCGGCAATGATGAGCAACGGCTTGCTCGCCTGCACCACCGCTTCCAGCAGCGGCAGGAGCTCCTGCAGTCCGGACAGCTTCTTTTCGTAGATCAAGATATAGGGGTCCTCCATATCGACGCGCATCTTGTCGGCGTTGGTTACGAAGTAAGGCGAGATGTAACCGCGGTCGAACTGCATGCCCTCGACCACTTCAAGCTCGGTCTCGAGCGACTTTGCTTCCTCGACCGTGATCACGCCTTCGTTGCCGACCTTTTTCATCGCATCGGCGATGAAACGACCAATTTCCGCATCGCCATTGGCCGAGATAGTGCCGACTTGGGCGATCTCCTCGTTCGAGGTGACATTCTTGGAGTTCTTCTGCAGGTCGGCGACAATGGTCTCGACGGCGAGATCGACGCCGCGCTTGAGATCCATCGGGTTCATTCCCGCGGCAACGGCCTTGGCGCCTTCCCTGACGATCGCGTGAGCGAGGATGGTTGCAGTGGTGGTCCCGTCACCTGCCTCGTCCGACGTCTTCGAGGCCACCTCGCGCACCATCTGCGCGCCCATGTTCTCGAACTTGTCTTCGAGCTCGATCTCCTTGGCGACGGTGACGCCGTCCTTGGTGATGCGAGGCGCGCCGTAGGATTTGTCGAGCACGACGTTGCGGCCCTTGGGGCCAAGGGTTACGCGTACCGCGTGGGCGAGTGTGTCGATGCCGTGCAACATACTGTCACGTGCGTCGACTGAGAATTTCACTTCCTTGGCAGACATTGCAGTATTCCTTTTTGTTTGACCTCATCTCGAGAAACGACGTTTGGGCGAGCCCAACGATGAGGATTATCGATCCGATGTTTTCTCGACCGTCGAGTTGACGGCGGCGAGCGCGATCAGGCGGCCTTCTTTCTGGCTTCGTTCTTGGCCTCGGTCTCGACCAGCACCCCCATAATGTCGCTCTCTTTCATGATGAGGTACTCGACGCCATCGATTTTGACCTCGGTGCCCGACCATTTGCCGAACAGGATGCGGTCGCCGACCTTGACGTCGATCGGGATGAGCTTGCCGCTCTCGTCGCGGCCGCCGGGTCCAACGGCTATGACCTTGCCCTGCTGCGGCTTCTCCTGGACGGTGTCGGGAATGATGATGCCACCGGCGGTCTTCGCCTCGGCATCGATTCGCTCAATGACAACGCGGTCGTGAAGCGGTCGGAATTTCATTGGTGTGCTCCTAGGGTTTTGTCAAAAAGTCTACGGATTTGGAAAGCCGATCGTTATTCGCAATTGCTCGTTGTGGGTTCGATATTGCGGGTCATCCCTAGCGATCAGGTGGCCTTATTGAATGCATTGGACACGCGTGTCTTGATCGGCTCGGCGGCCTCGGTCGCTGTGTCCTGGGCGAGCGTGCAAAGCTCCTTATTCTGCGTGGAAACGGTATCGAACTGCTTGCGCATGTGTGCGGTCGATAGCTCGATAAACTCCGACGGAGACTTCACGCCCAACAACCCCTGGGCATAGTCAAAAGCGGCACGAGTGTTGATACGGGCGAACTCGATAAGCTTGCGATTGTACTCTGTGGCGCCCTTGGCGACGGTCGCATAGGTGTTTTCGAGCAGATCGGCTGCTTCCTCGCTGGCAACTTTCGCCTTCGCGTAGCTGTCCTTGACATGCGCGACGCCCTTCTCGGTCATCTCGCGAAATGCCTCCGGCATTTCCATGTTCGCCAGGTCGAATTTTCGGCGGTCTCGAATTTCGGCATGCCGTAGTCCGGCAGGCCAAACGGGGAGCGGCGTGCTTCGTCGTCTTGGTTTTGGTGGCGGTATTGGTTTTCGGTCATGACACTTATCCTTTAGAGGGCGGTTTCTGGTTAGACCGCTGACGCCGCCCTCGACGCCGGATGTCGTTCGAGAAGTGTTTCAGTTCGATCTCGCGTTTCTAGGGATGCAGGGCCGTCAACAACAACATGGCAACAAACACAAAGATTGCGCCTGTCAGCGACAAAAATACTGTTCGCATCACGTAATCAGGAAGAACGTTGATGTGCATGATCCTCTCCTAATGACGTTCCTTACGCCTCTCTCACTGGAGCGCGGCCGACTACGGCGCGGGCACCGCGCGCCGCAGCCGGCGTGCGGACGCATCGGCGCGGTGCCATCAGCACCTGCGCGCGAACGCAACTCTACTTGGAGTGTGATTGTGCCTGCCGACGGCACCTGCGCTGCCACCTGGAGAGAACGGAGACTTCGGTATGTCCCCGATTTACGGGCAGCTCTCGGACAAGCGACTGCTTGCCTTTGTAGTCACATGGGGGTGCTAGCCGGGAAGCACAATAGGGATCAAGTAATTAAACGGCCGCGCAGCGTCTTGCCGTCCAGCTGGGTTGAGACCGTCGTGCAGGTTTTACTCCAGCCGTATTAACTACAGGCGCGATGTCCGTTCATGGCAGGACGTCCGGACCAAAAACGGGTGCCGCGGACGACGCGTTTTAGCAGCACACGGCCTAAGCCTTGAGCGTCACCGGCCGCAGCAGGAAGGCGGGAAGGTGTGACACGTCGCCGTCTTCCGGGCGAGATTGTGCGGGCTGTGGCGGACGGGGCTGCGGCGGGCGCTGCGGGATGCGCGCAATCGAAGCGGAGGCGGCAGGCCGGTGCGGCTGGCGGTGGCCGTCCTGGCGTCCGCGGCGGTGCGCTCCTTGCGGAGTTCCGTGTGACTTTTCTTGTCGCGTTTCTTGACGCGGCGCCGACGCAGCGTGCCGAGCCGCCGCTGCCGGAGCTCCGGGCACGTCCATCCACGGGATCGGCTGACCGATCAGTTTCTCGATGGCCGCGACCGCCTTGGCGTCGTTCGATCCGGCGACCAGCGTGATCGCGGTGCCGGTGCGGCCGGCGCGGCCGGTGCGGCCGATCCGGTGCACGTAGTCGTCGGGGTGAATTGGCACGTCGAAATTATAGATGTGGCTGACTTCCGGAATGTCGAGACCGCGGGCGGCGACGTCGGAGGCGACAAGCAGCGTGACCTCGTTTTTGCGGAACTGCTCGAGCGCCGCGGTGCGCGCCGGCTGATCCATGTCGCCGTGCAGCGCCTGCACCGAAAAGCCGTGGCGCAGCAGCGAGCGATGCAGCGTCGCTACGTCGCGTTTGCGGTTACAAAAGATGATGGCGTTCTTCAGTCCGTCCGCCGCGCGGATCAGGTGGCGCAGCGTGTCGCGCTTCTCGGCCGGCTCGCGGCCGGATTTGGCCAACAGCTGCGTCGTGGCGGCGACGGTACTCGCCGGCCGGGACACCTCGACGCGCACCGGATTGCTGAGGAACTGCTCGGTGATGCGCTGGATTTCCGGCGGCATGGTGGCGGTGAAGAACAGCGTCTGGCGGGTGAACGGAACCAACTTGCAGATGCGCTCGATGTCGGGGATGAAGCCCATGTCGAGCATGCGGTCGGCCTCGTCGATGACCAGGAGCTCGACGCCGTTGAGCAACAGCCGCCCGCGCTCGTTATGGTCGAGCAGGCGGCCGGGTGTCGCGATCAGCACGTCCACCCCGCGGGTGAGCTTGGCATCCTGATCGCCGAAGGAGACGCCGCCGATGATCAGCGCGACATTGAGCTTGTGGTTGACGCCGTATTTGGCAAAGCTCTCTTCCACCTGCGCGGCGAGTTCGCGCGTCGGCTCGAGGATGAGCGTGCGCGGCATGCGGGCGCGGGCGCGGCCTTGCTCTAGCATGGTCAGCATCGGCAGCACGAAGGCCGCCGTCTTGCCGGTGCCGGTCTGGGCGATGCCGAGCACGTCGCGCCGCGCGAGCACGTGAGGGATGGCTTGATCTTGGATCGGGGTGGGGGTCTGGTAACCGGCCGCCGCGACAGCGGCGACAACTTTTTCGGACAAGCCGAGATGTGAGAAGGACATAAACCCTCGGGTCAGGGCCGGCGTCGGGCGCGGGCAACCTATGGATTAAACGGGGGAAACACGCAGAATAAGCGAATCTGCATTGCTTCTGCTGGGCGGAACATAGGGTCGAACGGGCGAAAGTCAACCTGTCACTATGCGCTAAGTTAAACGGATTCCTTCACTTTTTGATGACGCGCGAGTCGTGCGCTTTAAAGGGACCATGCTTTGACCGACAGTCTGCCGATCATTCTCGTTCCCGGGCTGAACTGTTCGGCGCGCCTTTACGCCGAGCAAATCCCGGCGCTGTGGCGGTTCGGTCCGGTGACGGTCGCCGATCACACCCGTGACAACTCGGTGACCGCCATCGCAGCCCGTATTTTGGCCGCGGCGCCACCGCGCTTTGCGCTCGCCGGCCTCTCCATGGGCGGCTACATCGCCATGGAGATGACGCGGCAGGCGCCGCAGCGGGTCGTCAAACTGGCGCTGCTTGACACCGGCGCGCGGCCGGAAACCGCCGAGCAGACGGAAGGACGGCAGCGCCGCATCGAACTCACGAAGGCCGGTCGTTTCACCGAAACGGTGGATGCCCACTTTCCCCTGGTCGTGCATCGCAACCGCCACGGTGATGCGGCGCTCAAACGTCTTGTTCAGGCGATGGCCGAGGAGACCGGACCGGAAGCATTCCTGCGCCAGCAGCAGGCGATCATTGGCCGCTTCGACGCGCGGCCCGGCCTCGCCGCGATCCAATGTCCGACGCTTGTTCTTGTCGGCGACGGCGACGAACTGACGCCGCCGCATTTGTCGGAAGAGATCGCCGCCGCCATTCCCGGCGCGCGGCTCGTTGTTATTGCGGATTGCGGACACCTCTCCACGCTGGAGCGGCCGCAAGCGGTGACGCAGGCGCTGGTCGAATGGATGGAATCGTGATGTGCAGCTTACGACCTGCGCATGGCCTTACGCGACCTGCTCGCACCGATCGCGATGCGCGCTTGGTTCTGCACGGCCGCCCGCGAGGAGTGACTCAACTTCATTCGCGGCGCTCGCGGCGCCGTCGATTCCGGCGAGGCAAGCGGAGCGCTGCATTGCCTTCTGCCGGTATGACGGCGTGGACAGCACGTCTTGCGCCGCCGCGCGGATTGCCTCCACGGTCGCATCGCCCGGAAGCGCCACGCCGGCGCCCCATTCTTGAACGGCGGCGGCGACGTAAGGCTGATCGCCCGCCGGACCCGGAATGATGACCATGGGCACGCCGTGCCGCAGGGCGCGCATGGCCGTGCCGTGGCCGCCATGCGTGATCACTAGCGCCGCGCGGCGCATGATCGGATCGTGCGCAGCGTAGTTGAGCACAATGGCATTAGGTGGCGCCGCAACTTCGTTCGGCGCGACGATCCCACCAGTCGTGGCAACCACGTGAACCGGCAAGCTGGCCAGCGCGTCGAGAGCACGCTGGACCTTATCGACGTTGCGCTGCTCGAAGCCGGTGCTGAAGCTGACCATGACAAGCGGGGTTGCATCATCCTCGGGCCATGGCAACGTCGTCGGCACCGCGAATTTTTCGTCTTCGAGCACCGGCCCGACATGGCGGACCATCTCCCAGCCGGCATCAGGCGGTGCGTCGAATTCGCCAAGGCTCGTCGAGACGATGCGATCGCGCGGCCGCCACAGATCGTCAAGCGATGGCAAACCGGCAAAACCGGCCTGCTGCCGCATGCCGTCGAAGATGCCAAAGAACCTGCGCCACATGTCGAGTTGACGAAACACGAAGGTGTGAACGAAAACCACCGAGGGTCGTCCGAACTGCGGGGCGCGCGCCAACGCCGCGGGAAACATCGCGTCGATCAGCACGGTATCCGGCGCCTCTGTGGCGACGATGGATTGGACCTGCGCCTCGACCGCGGGTGAGGTGAGATAGCAGGCGGCCCGGGTCATGAAATGGCCCTGTGGATAGCGATCGACCTGGGTATAGGCATCGGTGATTTCGACCGCTCGGAAGCCCGCCGTCTTGACCCGCGGTACCATTTCCGGCCGCCCGGCAAACGCGACCTGATGGCCGCGTTCCGTCAGCACCCGCGCCACACCGAGACTAGGCGGTAGGTTGCCGCCGCCCGACCAATTCAACCAGAGAATCCGTGCCATTGCCGTTCTCCCTTTCGATGATGCTGAAGATCATTTTTCCGACGATGGCCTCGGCCGCCGGTCGCGTCAGCGCCATGTCGCGGCGTAACAGCTTCCAGACGTAGACGTCGGTCATGATGACGAGCATGTTGAAAAGCTCGGCGCGTGCGGCGCCGCGGCGCTGTGCCAACTGTGGAGCAAAGATGACCTTCACCCCGTCGCGATGGTTCTCCCGCCCCTGCTCAAGCGACGGTTTCAGGCCGGGCCGGCGGCGTTCGTCGCTCAGCCGCTGCACCACCAGATCGCCGACGGTCTCATAAATGTCGAAAAAAGCAGAAACCCCGGCTTTGATATCGCCCGGCGGTGTCGGCTTGAGGTAGACGCCGCCGGCTGCCATCTCGTCGAGCGCCGCATAGACCAATTCGTCCTTGCTGGGATAAGCGCGCAATACGGTGCGGACGGCGACGCCAGCGCGGTGCGCAACCTCTTCCAGGGTGAAATCCTCGATCGGCCGCTGGCAATAGAGTTGCATCGCGCTCACCCTGATACGCGCCCTGGTCGCTTCGGCTTTTGCCGCGCGCGCCGTCATCGCATAGCGGCGTTTCTTCCTTTTCATGTCATTGATGATGACGCCAATATATATTCATGTCAATAGCACTGGCGCGAAATTCTCGCCATTGGGCGAGTTGTGATAGCAGCGTCGCGCGGCGACCCTCGCGCCGCTCAGGCGCGAACGCGCAGAATGCGGAGCCGATGTCCGCTTCCAGGGGGTAAATGAGACATGACGCGGGCAATGCAAATGTCGGCTAATGACGCGAGGACTTTAGCGCCATCGCTTCAGATTGGATCGATTGGCGCTCTAATATGTGAGTGGAGCATGATCTTTTCGGAAAACCGGCTTCCACTTTTCCGGATCATGCTCTAACGAAGCTTGAAATGCCATTCCGATCCGGCGCGCACCACCCATGACCAAAGCCAAGGCCATCATCATCCCGGTTACGCCCTTTCAGCAGAACTGCACGCTATTGTGGTGCGAGGCCACGAAGCGTGCCGTGGTCATCGATCCGGGCGGCGACCTGCCCGACATCGAGCGCGCCATCGCTCAGGCTGGCGTCGCGGTCGACAAAATCTGGCTGACCCACGGCCATGTCGATCACGTGGGTGCTGCCGCAGCCTTAAAGGCGAGCCGCAAAGTACCGATCGAGGGGCCGCACCGGGGCGATCTGTTTCTGTTGGAGCATGCCGCCGAAAGCGGCCGGGCCTTTGGCATGTCGGACGCCGCCAACGTCAAGCCGGACCGCTGGTTGGACGATGGCGATCAGGTCCAGGTCGGGGAGCTGAAATTCGACGTCCTGCATTGCCCGGGTCACTCGCCGGGAAGCGTGGTCTTTTGCAATTCGGCGCAGCGTCTGGCGATCGTCGGCGACGTGCTGTTCGCAGGGTCAATCGGCCGCACCGATCTTCCCGGCGGCGATCACCGACAATTGTTGAAGTCGATCAGGGACAAGCTCCTGCCGTTGGCGGACGACGTCACCATCATCAGCGGACATGGGCCGACCAGCACGATCGGCCAGGAACGAGCAACCAATCCGTTCCTGACATAGACGCTTGCAATCCTCCCCTGCTTCGCCGGACAGGATGAAGCGTTCATACGTCCAGCAAATCCTCTTCGGCGAATTCGGCGCGTTCCTGGATGAAGGCGAAGCGCGCTTCCGGCTTGGTGCCCATCAGCCGCTCGACGGATTTCTCCGTCTCCTTCTGCGCCTCGGCGAGAAGCACCACGCGCAAGAGCGTGCGCCGCTTCGGATCCATGGTGGTTTCCTTGAGCTGCGCGGCCATCATCTCGCCGAGCCCTTTGAAACGGCTGACCTCGACCTTGGCATTGGCGTGGAATTCCTTTTTCAGGATCTCGTCGCGATGCTTTTCGTCGCGGGCGTAAAAATTCTTGCCGCCGTGGGAGAGCCGATAGAGCGGCGGTACCGCCAGATAAAGGTGGCGGTTGTCGATGAGGCCGCGCATCTCGCGGTAGAAGAAGGTGATCAGCAGCGAGGCGATATGGGCGCCGTCGACGTCGGCGTCGGTCATGATGATGACGCGGCCGTAGCGCAGCTCCTCTTCGCGATAATGCGCGCCGGTGCCGCAGCCGAGCGCTTGCGCAAGATCGGCGAGCTGCTGGTTCTGCGCCAGCTTGTCCTTGCCGGCGGAGGCGACGTTGAGGATTTTGCCGCGCAACGGTAGGATCGCCTGGCTTGAGCGGTCACGCGCCTGCTTCGCCGAGCCGCCGGCGGAATCGCCCTCGACGACAAAGATCTCCGAGCCTTCGGCGGCGCTGTTGGTGCAGTCGGCGAGCTTTCCCGGCAGGCGGAGCTTGCGCACCGCGGTTTTCCGCGCGATGTCCTTCTCCTGGCGGCGGCGGATGCGCTCCTCGGCGCGCTCGACCACGAAGTCGAGAAGTTTGTTGGCCTGCGCCGGATTGCCGGCGAGCCAGTGGTCGAACGGGTCCTTGATCGCCTGCTCGACGATCTTTTGCGCTTCGGCGGTAGCGAGGCGATCCTTGGTCTGGCCCTGGAATTCCGGCTCGCGGATGAACACCGAAAGCATGGCGGCGGCGCCCGCCATCACGTCGTCGCTGGTGATGGATTGGGCGCGCTTGCCCTGGCCGACGCGCTCGGCGTGGTCCTTCAGCCCGCGGGTGAGCGCGGCGCGCAGGCCGGATTCGTGGGTGCCGCCGTCCGGCGTCGGGATGGTGTTGCAATAAGAGTTGAGGAAGCCGTCGGCGTCGACGGTCCAGGCCACCGCCCATTGCGCCGCGCCGTGCGCGCCGGTCTTGCCGGCGCTGCCGGTGAAAATGTCCGCCACCAGCGTGACGCTGGCGAGCGTTTCGGTCAGATAATCCTTGAGCCCGTCGGCGAAATGAAACGTCGCCTTTTCCGGCACATCGTCGATGCCGCGCAACAGCTCCGGCGCGCACGCCCAGCGGATTTCGACGCCGCCGAATAAATACGCCTTCGAACGCGTCATCTTGAACACGCGCTCGGGCTGGAAATGGGCTTTGGCGCCGAAAATCTCCGGGTCCGGCCGGAAGCGGATGCGCGTACCGCGCCGGTTCGGCGCCTTGCCGGCTTCCTGCAATTTGCCCTTCGGCTTGCCGCGCTCGAAGGCCATGCGGTAAAGCCGCTGGCCGCGCGCGACCTCGACCTCCATGCGCTCGGACAGCGCGTTGGCGACGGAAACGCCGACGCCGTGCAGGCCGCCGGAAGTCTCATAGACCTCGGAATCGAATTTGCCGCCGGCGTGCAGCGTGCACATGATCACTTCGAGCGCCGATTTTTTCGGAAATTTCGGATGCGGGTCGACCGGAATACCGCGGCCATTGTCGGTGACGGTGACAAAGCCGTCGGCCGCCATTTCGACCTCGATCCAGTCGGCATGGCCGGCGAGTGCTTCGTCCATGGAATTGTCGATCACCTCGGCGAACAGGTGATGCAGCGCCTTCTCGTCGGTGCCGCCGATATACATGCCGGGGCGGCGGCGGACCGGCTCGAGCCCCTCCAAAACCTCGATGTGGCGCGCGGTGTAGGCCGCTTCCGCCGCGGAACCGCGTAGGGGAGCGCCACCGGCGCGGCGTCCGCCGCGCCGAGTTCCCGGCGCATTGGCGAACAGGTCGGGCGTATCGGACGTTTTCCGCGTTTTGGCTGCTTTTCCCACGGCGTCTTCCATGTGGAGACTGGATCGTCGGCGCACAACGGGCGACGAATCAGCGTCTGACTATGCCATGAGGGCGGGCAAAAGCAGGCCGGAAAGCATGCATTCGAGACCTACGCCCGAATGCCGCTCGCGAGGATTGCGTCCGCGAGTTCGGCGGCAGGTCCGCGTATGGTTCTGCCGACGCCGACCAGAGCGAACTCGACGGCGCCGAGATCGGGCAGACCATGACCGCTCGGCATCTCGGCGAGGCCCGGCGGAATCAGGCCTTCCGAGAAAACCGTGACGCCGAGACCGGCCAGCGCCGCGGCCCGCAACCCGCTCAAGTTGCCGCTGGTGCACACGATGCGCCAAGAACGACCGGACCGCTCAAGCGCCGCAAGAGCGATCTCGCGGGTGACACTGGGCGGCGAATAGAGGATCAGCGGTGCAGGCGTTGAAGGATCGAAGTCGTCGCAGATTGCCGGACACCCAGACTAATCGATCGCGCCAAACGAGACGTCCGCGATCATCGCCCGGACGACGCTTGCCGCAGACGAGGTCAAGCTCTCCGCGCCCAAGTTTCTCGTTGAGCTCGCCGCTTAGGCCAACTATGAGCTCGAATTCGACCAACGGATGAGTGCGGACAAACTCCCGCAGCACTTCCGGCAGAAGCGACGCCGCGAAATCCTCCGAAGCGCCGAACCGCAGCCGCCCGCGCAACTGAGAGCCCGCAAAATAGCGCGCCGCCCGTTCGTTTGCCGCCAGGATGCCGCGCGCGAACTCGATCATGGCCTCCCCGTCGGCCGTCATTGTCACGGAATGGGTATCGCGGACGAAGAGCCGACGCCCAGTCTCTTCCTCCAGTTTGCGGATGTGCTGGCTGACGGTCGATTGGCGCAAGCCGAGGCGCTCGGCGGTCCGGGTGAAATTCCGCGTCTGGGCAATCGCCAAGAAAGTCTGAAGCAGAATGGGATCCAACATGAATCCATCATCATCACGATATCCGATTACAATAATAGCTTTATACGGCATTCACAATGACAATCGTGCGCCGATATTCAAGGTGTGAGCGGCGTAAAGCGGAGCGCCGTGAGTCAAGGCTCCGGTGATTTCCCTTCGAGGAGGCATGGCCATGGCCCAGGATGCAAACGACCTACCTTCCAACCCCATCAGCGCGGAGTCCTCGAACGGAGCGGGTATTCGAACCGCAACGCGCAACTCTGTCGGATTTATCGGTCTCGGCCGCATGGGCACAGCCATGGCGGCAAACCTCGCCGCCGCGGGGTATCGGGTGATTGCCTATGTCCGTCGCCCGGAGCGGATGGACAAGCTTGCGGCGCTCGGCCTCGAGCCGACAACGAACGTCGCCGATCTCTTCGATTGCGAGATCGTTATCAGCATGCTGCCGGACGACGCCGCCGTTCGCGACGTCGTGTTTGGGCAAGAAGTCCTCGGCGTCGACGGTCTCGCCGCGGGACTGAACCACGGCGCAATTCACCTTTCCATGAGCACAATCAGCACATTTACGGCGTCTGACCTCGCGCGGGAGCATGCTCGTCACGGGCAAGGCTACGTCGCAGCGCCGGTCTTTGGAAATCCGGATGCTGCCAAGGCGCGGCAACTCTTCATTGTTGCCGCCGGTGCCCGAGCCGATGTCGAACGCTGTCAGCGGCTATTCGACAGTCTTGGACAAAAAACATTTGTGATCGATACCGATCCCGGGCACGCCAACCTGATCAAGCTGCTCGGTAATATGATGACCGCGACCACGCTGGAGATGCTGGGCGAGGTCGTCGCTGTAGCTCGCAAGCGCGGGCTCGATCCCAAGCCTTTCCTCGACGTCATGACAAGCACAATGTTCGGCGGACGCGTCCGTAAAATCTATGGCGATAGGGTTGTCAGGCAGTCTTACGAACCTGGATTCATCATGCCCCTGGTGCTCAAGGATGTGCGCTTGGCGCTGGCCGAGGCAGAGAATGCGGGCGCCCCGATGCCATCGGTCAGCGTCGTGCGAGACCGGCTGATCACGGGAATTGCCCGCGGATATGCCGATCTCGACTGGACCGCGCTCGGTCTGATTGCCGCTGAGGAAGCCGGACTCAACGTCACTCCTTCGGTCGCCCACAATTGAAAATTGGCCTGCAGGCAGCACACGCTAGTGCCGCTGAACCGCAAACCCGTCGAGCAAGGAGGAAGATCATGTCCCGTCAAACCGAAACGCCCGCAATCAACATGGAGTTTGTCGACATTCCCGGCACGTCGCTCAAGGCGTCGCGCATCGCGCTGGGCACATGGGCGATCGGCGGATGGATGTGGGGCGGAACCGATGAAGCGGAGGCGATTCGTACCATTCATGCGGCGGTCGATCGCGGCATCACGCTGATCGATACGGCGCCCATCTATGGCTTCGGCCGCTCCGAGGAGATCGTAGGCAAGGCGCTGGCCGAGGGCGGGCGGCGCCAGCGCGTCCTGATCGCGACCAAAGTTGGCCTTGACTGGAAGGACGGGCAGCCGTTCCGCAATGCCAGCAAGACACGCATTCACAAAGAGATCGACGATTCCCTGCGCCGTCTACAGACCGATGTCATCGACATCTACCAGGTGCATTGGCCCGATCCCAAGGTGCCGATCGAGGAAACCGCGGCGGCGATGGCGGATTTGCAGCGCGCCGGCAAGATCCGGGCGATCGGCGTCAGCAATTTCAGCCCGGAGCGGATGGACGCCTTCCGCAAGGTTGCCCCGTTGCATACGGCGCAGCCGCCGTACAATCTGTTCGAGCGCGCCATCGAGCGTGACGTTCTGCCGTACTGCCGGGACAAGAACATTGTCACCCTCGCCTATGGCGCGTTGTGTCGCGGCCTGCTTGCGGGCCGCATGACGAGGCAGACGCGGTTTGGCGGTGATGATCTGAGGAAAGGCGACCCCAAGTTCCAAGCTCCGCGCTTTGCGCAATACCTTGAAGCTGTTGAAAGACTCGACCGCTTCGCGCAAGAAAAATACGGAAAGCGCGTCATCCATCTGGCGCTGCGTTGGATTCTCGACCGGCAGGACTCGACGATCGCCCTTTGGGGCGCGCGGCGACCGGACCAGTTAAGCCCGGTCAGCGAACTGACGGGTTGGCACATCGACCCTTCTGCAATGACCGAGATCGATCGTATTCTCGAAACATCAATCGCGGAGCCGGTTGGCCCCGAATTCATGGCGCCGCCGGATCGGCTCGCGGCCTGAAGAGTGTTCGCCGATGAGAAAGCTCGGAGTTGCAGGACTGCTAAGCTTCAACGGCGGCTTCGTCGATACCGCGGGCTTCCTCGGCCTGCAGGGCCTGTTCACGGCTCACGTGACGGGAAATTTCGTCACGCTCGGGGCGTCGCTGGTGTTTGGGACGCACGGCGTGATTGCCAAGTTGGTGGCGCTTCCCGAATTTGCGCTTGTTGTGGCGCTGGCGCGCGTGATCGGCGCCTTCTTGAGAAGAAGGCAATTCGATGCTCTGCGGATATTGCTCGTCGTAAAGGTAATGTTTCTTCTGGCGTTCTTTGTTCTGGGCGTGATGCTCGGGCCATTTCCCGACAGCGATGCGCCGGCGGCTCTGCTCACCGGCTTTGCGGGAATTGCAGGAATGGCCATTCAGAATGCGGTCCAACGCGTCCATTTTACCGCGATCCCGCCTACGACGCTGATGACCGGAAACACGACGCAGGCGGTCCTTGACGCCGTCGATTTATGGCGCGGCGAGCCCGGCAGCGATGCCGCTGTCATTCGCGCGCGTCTTGCGCGGATCCTTCGCGGAATCATCTGGTTTGCCGCCGGCTGTGGTGCCGCCGCCGCGTTGTACTATTGGACGGGATTTTGGTGCCTGGTCGTACCGGTAGCCGTAGGTGCAGCCACGGCGATTCTGCGAGACCCGGACTAGTAGCGAGAAAACTCATGAAACTCGGCATCATCGGTACCGGAAATGTCGGGAATGCCATCGCGCTCGCGGCGGTGACGCGGGGCAGCGCGCGCGAAATCGTGCTGGTCAACCGCAACAGCAAGACGGCGGAAGCGGTAGCGACCGACATCGGCTACGGCACGCCGCTTACGCCCAAGGTCGATATCAGCCACGGCGATTACGCCGCGCTTGCCGGCGCCGGCGTGGTGGTGATCACTGCGGGCGTCAACGAGAAAACCGGCGGCGCCACGGACCGCAACGATCCGCAAGGGCGGCTCAGGCTGCTCGAAAAGAACGCTGCGATCTATCGTGACATCGTCCCGCAAATTGTGCGCGCCGCTCCGAATGCGGTGCTGGTTGCGGTCACCGATCCACCCGATCCGCTCGCCGATATCGCGCGCGATACTGCCGGTCACGATCGCGTACTGAGCACAGGCACATTCCTCGACAGCCTGCGCTTTCGCTTCCATCTGGGAAAGCATTTTGCTGTGGATCCCCGCTATGTGGAGGCGCAAGTGATCGGCGACCACGGTACCTCGCAGGTTTTCCTATGGTCGTCTGCACGCATTGCCGGAGTGCCGGTGACGGCACTCCTTAAGGAGCGTGGTGAGAAGCTCGATGAGGTGCGCACGCAACTCGAAAACGACGTGCGCTACGCCAACATCACCATCATCGAGGGACACGACGCGAGCCAGTACGGCATCGGTATTGTTTCGGCGCGGATCGCAGAAATGGTGTTGCGCGACGAACGCGCGGCGATCCCGGTCGGCAGCTACCAGCGTGCATTTGGCGTCACACTTTCGCTGCCAAGCGTCGTCGGCCGCGCCGGCGTTGTCGCGGTTTTGCAGCCGGAGCTGACGCCCGAGGAACGGAGCAGGTTGCAGGGGAGTGCGCAGAGCCTGAAGAACGCGTTGGAATTGGTCAGGAAATAGACGCGTTGATTATGCCACATAGGAGCTGATGTATTTTGGCAAGCCGCTCGCCGGTTCTCGTCATCGCGACGACGGTCGAGTGGCGATGACGACGCTCTGCGCGTTGCTGGGCGTTCAATAAATGCAGAGAGGCGGTCAAACGTCCGCACGGTAATTCAGCCTCTACACCCAGCATGCCAAGTCGCTGATCTGTGTGCAGTCGCATTGACGCTTGCGGGCCTGGCCTCTATATCGCGACGCATGACCCGATCGTCCAACGTCGTGGGGCCTATGGCCGTCGCCGCCAACCGTCGCCGCCGTTGCTGCACGGCACGAGCGCGCGTTCGCGCGTGAAAAAACTCGTGCCGCCGGCGCCGCGGCACTACCTTCTGCAAAAATCTTCCCGCGGACGCTGTCTTTGTGCTTCAAGCCGCAAAACTCGTATCGAGGGTTGAACAATGCCTGCGGAAGAAAAAAACGACAAAAAAGAAAAAAGGGCCAAGATCGGCGTGCTCGGCGCCTCCGGCTATACCGGCGCCGAACTGGTGCGGCTGCTTCTGCGCCATCCACGCGCGGAAATCGTGCTGCTCACGGCCGATCGCCGCGCCGGCAAGGCCATGGCGGACGTGTTTCCGCAATTCCTGCCCTACGCGTTGCCGACGTTGTCGGCGCTCGACGACGCCGATTGGCAGGCGCTCGGGCTTGATCTTGCCTTCTGCGCGCTACCGCACGGCACGACGCAGACGGTGATCAAGGACCTCTTGGCGCGCGCGCCGGGCACCAAGGTCGTCGATCTCTCGGCCGATTTCCGCCTGGCCGATCCGGCCGCCTATGCGCGCTGGTACGGTCACGCCCATGCCGCGCCGGAGCTGCAAAAGCATGCGGTCTATGGTCTCACCGAAATCTATCGGCACGAAATCCAGGCGGCACGGCTCGTCGCCAATCCCGGCTGCTATACAAGCTGCGCCGAACTGGCGCTGATTCCGCTGTTGAAGGCGAACGCCATCGATCCCGACGCGATCGTCATCGACGCCAAATCGGGCGTCACCGGAGCGGGCAGGGCGGCGCGCGAGGATATGCTGTTCGCGGAAGTGTCCGAAGGCTTTCACGCCTATGGCGTCGGTCACCACCGCCATATGGCCGAGCTCGACCAGGAATTTTCCCGCGCCGCCGGCCGCGAGGTGGTCGTCAGCTTCACGCCGCATCTGGTGCCGATGAACCGCGGCATCCTCTCGACCATTTACGTCCGCGGCCGCAAGGCCTCGGCGCAGGACCTTCATGCGGTACTTTTAAAGTCTTACGCGAACGAGGCGTTCGTGTACGTGCTGCCGTTCGGCGCGCTGCCGCAGACTCGCCACGTGCGCGGCTCCAACATGACCTTCATCGGTGTTGCCGCTGACCGCATTGCCGGCCGTGCCATCATCGGCGCGGCGCTCGACAATCTGACCAAGGGTGCGTCCGGCCAGGCGGTGCAGAACATGAACCTCATGCTCGGCCTCCCCGAGACCATGGGGCTTGAGCAGGTCGCGCTGTTTCCGTGAAGCGCGGGCGAGGCCGATTCCCGCGCCGCTCAGGCCAGCTTGAATATCGCCGCTCATTTTAAATCTCTTCCAATGCTACGCCGTCCAATTCCAGGGCCGCAAGGCAGGCCAGAAAGAATGTGGCCGGCTCGTTCGCGCTCGATGTCTGGATGCGCCCTAAGTCTCGGCGTTTTGTCGTTGCAGGGTGTGCCGCCAGCGCAACAGCCTTTCGTCCGCAGTCAGCAACGTCGCGTCGTACGCGATGGCGGTCGCGGCGATAAAGCGATCGGCGGGGTCGCTGTGAAGGTCGTCAAGTTCGCCGGCGAGGATGGCGATTTCGCCGGTGAGGGGCAACTCGCTCGCGCCGGCGGCTAAAATTTGGCGCCGCATTTCTCCCGCCGAATCTGCCGAGCGCAGCCGCCGCTTGGCAACAAGCAAAGCGATTTCCCAGAAGCTGACAGCACTCACCGCAAGCTGAGCATCCGCCGCAGCTCGGCGAGCAATTCGTCGACACTGTTTTCCTAATGAACTACTGCCGATTATGAGCCACAGTGCGACATGCGTATCGAGCAAGATCACTTGAGTGCTTCCCACTCGACATCGATCGGCGAGATAATATCGCCAACAATTTCCAGGCGGCCCTTGTAAAGGCCGAATAGGTCGTGCTTCTTCGCCGGCTTATGCGGCACAAGCTCTGCCACCGGCTTGCCCTTCTTGGTAATTACAAGGCTGTCGCCGGACCGTTCGACCTCATCAAGCAGGGCAAGACACTTCGCCTTGAATTCGGAAGCTTTGATTATTCGCGTCATCCGCGGCCTCATGACCATAGTCAATGACCATAGTCATATAACAGTGAAGTGAGCGTCAGGCAATGCCGCTTGGCGCCTCAGGCCTGCATCTTCACATAGCTTCCCGGCGCGTCCTCGATCGGTTTGAGCTTGCCGCCGCCGGGAACGCGCGCGGGCACTTCAGTCGGATCCTGATGCTTGAGCCAGGCGAGCCAGTCCGGCCACCACGACCCGGGATGCTCCTTGGCCTTGGCGAGCCAGGCCTCGAGGTTGGCGCTGCGCGGTCGCGCACCGGTCCAATACTGATATTTCTTCTTGTCGGGCGGGTTGACGACGCCGGCGATATGACCGGAGCCGGTGATCACGAACCGCACTTTGCCGCCGAAGAATTTCGACGCGAGCAGCACCGATTTCGCCGGCGCGATGTGGTCTTCGCGCGTTGCCAGATTGTAGATCGGCACCTTGATCGACCGCACATCGATCGGGGTGTCGCCGAGCATCATTTCGCCGCGCGCCAGTTTGTTGTCGAGGTAGCAATTGCGCATATAGAACGAATGATTGGCGGCCGGCAGTCGCGTGGAGTCGGAATTCCAATACAATAGGTCGAACGGGAACGGCGCCTTGCCCTTCAGGTAATTGTTGATGACATAAGGCCAGATCAGATCGTTGGAACGCAGCATATTGAAGACGATAGCCATCGTCTTGCCTTCGAGATAGCCGCGCTCGGCCATCCGCTGCTCCAGCGCCTTGACCTGCTCCTCGTCGATGAAGACCTTGAGATCACCGGCATAGGTGAAGTCGACCTGGGAGGCAAACAGCGTTGCCGACATGATGCGCTCGTCGTGCCACACCGCCATGGCGGCGAGCGCCACGGTGAGCATCGTGCCGCCGACGCAATAGCCGGCCGCGTGTACCTTGTCCTCGCCGGTCGCCTCCTTGATGGCGTCGAGTGCGGCGATCGGACCCTCGCGCACGTAATCCTCGAAGGTCTTTTGCGCCAGCCGC
This sequence comes from uncultured Alphaproteobacteria bacterium, assembly GCA_963721025.1. Classification (GTDB taxonomy): domain Bacteria; phylum Pseudomonadota; class Alphaproteobacteria; order Rhizobiales; family Xanthobacteraceae; genus BOG-931. The sequence continues at coordinate 421,917 of CAVRHN010000001.1, forward strand.
GTATCCGGGTTGATCCACGAGATGCAGAAAACGGTGAGGCCCTGGTCGACGCACCATTTGATGAAGGATTTTTCCGGCGTCAGGTCGAGCACGTAGAACTTGTTGATCCAGGGCGGCACGATCAGCAGCGGGCGCTTGAGCACCTTCTCGGTCGACGGCGCATATTGGATGAGCTGCATCAGGTCGTTCTGGAAGATGACCTTGCCGGGCGTGGTCGCGAGATTGCGTCCGACCTCGAACAACGAGGCATCGGACTGCCGGATTTTCAGGTGGCCGCCGCCGGCGGCGATGTCCTCGGCCAGCATGTGCATGCCGCGCACCAGGTTCTCGGCGTTGCTGGTGAGGGTTTCGCGCAGCAGTTCGGGATTGGTCAGCACGAAGTTCGACGGCGACAGCGCGTTGGTGATCTGCCGAATGTAGAAATCGGCTTTCTGCCTGGTGTGCGGATCGAGGTCGGCGGCGTCGCGGACCAGCTGGTTGGCCCAGCCGGTGGTGAGCAGATAGGCCTGCTTGACGAAGTCGAAGAACTGGTTCGAGGTCCACTCCGGGTCGGAGAAGCGCTTGTCGTTGGCCGCGGGCGCAGCCACCGGCGCGGCCGGTTCGCCGGCGAGCCGCTTGACCGCCGCTGCCCACAGATCCAGGTAGGCTTTGCCGAGCCGGGTCTGCAGCTCGAGGCTACGTTGCGGATCGGCCAGCCAATATTCCGCGACCTGCCCCAGCGTCTTGACCACTTCGGCGACTTCATCGGCGGCGGTGCCGTCGGCGTTGCGGCCTTGCTCGAGGGGCTTGAGGTAGGCCGCGAGCGCCCGGCCGCCCTCCTCGACGAGGCGCGCCAGATTGCGCGAGAACGCCTCGACGTCGACGGTTCCGACTTTCATCGGTTCTTGCGACGGGGGTTCTTGCGATGGAGCCCGCACGAGCGTTCCTCACTTTCCGCAGGGGCGATATAATCCGCCCTTACGGCTGAAATGGCCTGTTCAAATCGCCCGCGCAAGGCAGGGCTGGTTTGCGTCGCTCGACACCAGCCGCGCGGTCCGCGGCGATCCGGTGGACCTTGTTTCCACCATATTAGCGCGTTATCGGGACAACTTGTGCGTTCTTTAAGTTGATCTTTATAAACTATTGAGGGGCTAACTATTTCAGCCGGCGGTTTCGGGCGGGGCGGCCGGCACGGCGTGGCGAAAACCGAGCGGCCGGATCGCGACCGGGGGTCTGGTGGGGGGCACAGCGGGGACCAGCGTGAACGGCGAGCGTAGCGGGACGAGGCTTGTGCTTGGAACGGCGATAGCCGCCGCGTTGGCTTTTCTTGTCTCCGGCTGCTCCGAGAACGCCTTGTTTCCGCCGGTCCACGACATGCCGGCGCCGCGGGTCGATACCCCGCTCACCCCCGAACAGGTGAAGCAGGAGACCGAAGCGCTGACTTCCGAGCGCGACCACCTGAGCAGCCAGGTGCAGGCCAGTGGTCAGCCGGGCACGGCGGCCAACGCCGCCGCGCCGGCGCAGCAAAAGCCGCCCCAAGCAACCCGCTACCGCTCAATCCGCCGCCACGCAGACCGCTGGTGCCGACCCGAAGCCGTGATAAAAGCGTAGAAGGTCGTTAAGCCGACGCGTCGGGGCCCCCATGGAAGAATTTTATCGCATCCGCCGGCTGCCGCCTTACGTGTTCGAGCAGGTCAACCGCGCCAAGGCGGTGGCCCGCAATGGCGGCGCCGACATCATCGATCTCGGCATGGGCAATCCGGACCTGCCGGCGCCCGCGCACGTGGTCGAGAAGCTTAAGGAAACTATCGGCAAGTCGCGCACCGACCGCTACTCGGCTTCCAAGGGAATCCCCGGGTTGCGCCGCGCGCAGGTCGCCTACTATGCGCGCCGCTTCGGCGTGAAGCTCAATCCGGAAACCCAGGTCGTCACCACGCTCGGCTCGAAGGAAGGCTTCGCCAATGTCGCGCAGGCGATCACCGCGCCGGGCGATCTCATCATTGTTCCCAATCCGACCTATCCGATTCACGCCTTCGGCTTCCTGATGGCCGGCGGCGCCATCCGTTCGGTGCCCGTCGAGGCCAATGATGCTTTTTTCGGTGCGCTCGAACGCGCGATGAGGCATTCGATCCCGAAGCCGATCGCCGTCGTCACCTGCTATCCGTCGAACCCGACGGCGTGCGTCGCCGATCTCGACTTCTATCGCGAGCTCATCGCGTTTGCGAAGAAGCACGGCCTTTTGGTGTTGTCCGATCTCGCCTACGCCGAGGTTTACTTCGAAAACAATCCGCCGCCGTCGGTTCTGCAGGTTCCCGGCGCCATGGAGGTTGCCGTCGAATTCACCTCGATGTCGAAGACCTATTCGATGCCCGGCTGGCGCATCGGCTTTGCGGTCGGTAACGAGCGCATCATCGCGGCGCTGGCGCGGGTCAAATCCTATCTCGACTATGGCGCGTTCACGCCGATCCAGGTCGCCGCCACGGCGGCGCTCAATGGTCCGGACGATTGCATCCACGAGATGCGCGCGACCTACCGGCGCCGGCGCGACGCCTTGGTGGATTCGTTCGGCCGTGCCGGCTGGCGGGTGCCGCCGCCGCAGGCCTCGATGTTCGCCTGGGCGCCGATTCCCGAACCCTTCCAGCCGCTCGGCAGCGTGGAGTTCTCCACGCTCCTGGTCGAGAAGGCCGGCGTCGCGGTCTCGCCGGGAGCCGGCTTCGGCGAAAACGGCGAAGGCCATGTCCGCATCGCCTTGGTCGAAAACGAGCAGCGCATCCGCCAAGCCGCCCGCAACATCCGGCGCTTTCTTGAAACCGGGCCGGAAATGCTGCACAACGTCGTGCCCCTCGCGACGCGACGTTAGTCGCGCTACGCTTTCATCCCAGGTTAGCGACGTTTATGGCCGAGCCGTTGAAAGTCGGTCTTGCCGGACTGGGGACTGTCGGCACGGCCGTCGTCCAGCTCTTGGAGCATGGCCGCGACAAGCTCGCAGCGCGCTGCGGCCGTGCGATCGAGGTCGTCGCCGTCAGCGCGCGGTCGCGGGGGAAGAAGCGCGCTATCGATCCGAAGAAATTCCGCTGGATCGCCGATCCGGCGGCGCTGGCCGGCGATCCGGCGATCGACGTTTTGGTCGAGCTGATCGGCGGGGCAGGGGACCCGGCCAAACGGGCGGTGGAGACGGCACTTGCCGCCGGCAAGCCGGTGGTGACCGCCAACAAGGCGCTGCTGGCCGGGCACGGTCATAAACTCGCCGTGCTGGCGGAGCGTCACCGCGTCGCGCTCAATTTCGAGGCGTCGGTCGCCGGTGGCATCCCGATCGTGAAGACGCTGCGCGAAGGGCTCGACGGCGACACGCTGATGCGCGTCTATGGCATCCTCAACGGCACCTGCAATTACATCCTCTCGCGCATGGAACAGGACCGGCTCGCTTTCGATGAGTGCCTACGCGAAGCCCAGCGCCTCGGTTATGCGGAAGCCGATCCCTCCTTCGACGTCGAAGGCCACGACACCGCGCAGAAACTCTCCATCCTGGCAAGCCTGGCTTTCGGCACCAAGGTCGATCCCGACGCGGTCTACACCGAGGGTATCGCCTCGATCACGCTCGCCGATCTCGACGCCGCCGGTGAGCTTGGCTACCGCGTCAAGCTCTTGGGCGTGGCGGTGCGGACCGAGGCGGGCATCGAGCAGCGGGTGCATCCGACCATGGTGCCGAAAGAGTCCGCCATCGCCCAGGTCATGGGCGTGACCAACGCGGTGACGGTCGACGCCGAAGGACTGACGCCGATCACGCTGGTGGGTCCCGGCGCCGGCGGCATGGCGACCGCCTCGGCGGTGGTGTCCGATCTCGCCGACATCGCGCGCGGGGTCCGCACGCCGCCGTTCGGACGTCCGGCCGCGCGCATGATGGCGATCCGCAAGGCACCGATGCAGCGCCACGAGGGCGGCTATTACATCCGCTTGCTGGCGCGCGACCGTCCCGGCAGCGCCGCCACCATCGCCCGGCGTCTGGCACAGCAGCAGATCTCGCTCGAATCGATCGTTCAGCGCCACGAAATCCGGCCGCAGGTCGTCGGCCAGCGCGGGCGCTCCGGCGAGCCCGTGCCGGTCATCCTGATTACCTACGCGACTACCGAGGACGCGGTGCGCAAGGCGCTCGCCGCAGTTCGCCGCGACCGCGTCATCTCGGGACGGCCGCAGGTCATCCGGATCGAGAAGAATTAGAGCATGATCCCGAAAAGTGGCTACCGGTTTTCGGAAAAGATCATGCTCCAACAAGAGAGCATGATCCCGAAAAGTGGCTACCGGTTTTCGGACAAGATCATGCTCAACTTTAGTCCAGGCGGCTAATGCGATGGGTTTGCAGGGAAAAGAGAAATGGCGTCGATAACCATTCCACACCACCTCATGCTGGAGCGCATTCTCTCGCTCGAGATTGTGCGCGTGACCGAGCGCGCCGCGGTCAATGCGGCGCGGTTGCGCGGCCGCGGCGACGAGAAGGCCGCCGACCAGGCGGCGGTCGATGCCATGCGGCGCGAGCTCAACAAGCTGCCGATCGACGGCACCGTCGTGATCGGGGAAGGGGAGATGGACGAAGCGCCGATGCTGTTCATCGGCGAGAAAGTCGGCGCCAAAGGCGGTTTCAAAGTCGATATCGCCGTTGATCCGCTGGAAGGCACGACGCTTTGCGCCAAGAACATGCCCGGCGCTATAGCCACGATCGCGATGGCTGAGGAGGGCACGCTGCTGCACGCGCCCGACATCTATATGGACAAGATCGCGGTCGGTCCGGGCTACCCCAGAGGCGTGGTCGATCTCGACGCCCCGGCGGAGGAAAACATCCGCAATCTGGCCAAGGCCAAAGGAGTGCCGCCGCAAGCCATCACCGCCATGATCCTTGATCGCCCGCGCCACGCCGATCTGATTGCGGCAGTGCGCAAGGCCGGCGCCGCGGTCAGCCTGATTACCGACGGCGACGTCGCCGGCGTCATCCATACCGCCGAACCGGAGAAGACCGGCATCGACATTTGCCTCGGCATCGGCGGCGCGCCCGAGGGCGTGCTGGCGGCGGCGGCGCTGCGCTGCACCGGCGGCCAAATGCAATGCCGTCTGGTGGTCGACACCGAAGAGAAGCGCGTGCGCGCCGCCAAGATGGGCATCAAAGACCCGCGCAAGAAGTATCAGATCGAGGACATGGTGCGCGGCGACTGCCTGTTCGCCGCGACCGGCATCACCGACGGCCCGATGCTGCAGGGAGTGAAGTTTCGCGAGGGCATTATCGAGACGCAAACCGTGGTCATGCGCTCGGTCAGCGGCACCGTGCGCTGGATCAGGGCCGAGCACCGCCAGCTCGATAAGTTTTAGCCGCCAAGCTCAAGCCGCTGCGTTCTGCCGGCGGCACCCTATCTTTTAATAAATCAGCTACTGTGACGCCGCTTTTGGCACGCATCAGCGAGTTCGCTTTGAATAACGGCCTCTTTCTCGGCGTCGAAAGCTCGGCGACCGGGCGCGCGTGGCGCAACCGGCTCGACGAACGCGGTTCGGCGCGGGCGCTCGCCATCGCGCAGCGGCATGATCTTCCCGAACTGCTGGCGCGCATCCTCGCCGGCCGCAACGTCGAGGTCGACGCGGTCGCGGCGTTCCTCGACCCGACCATCAAGCAGTCGATGCCAGATCCCAACGTGCTCACCGCCATGCCGGAGGCGGCGGTGCGGATAGCCGACGAGATCATGCGCGGCGAGAGCATCGCGATCTTCGGCGATTACGATGTTGATGGCGCCACTTCCGCGGCATTGCTCGCGCGCTTTCTGCGTCAGGCCGGCATCGATCCCCTGATCCACATTCCCGACCGGCTGTTCGAAGGCTATGGCCCGAACGTTGAGGCGGTGCGCGCGCTCGCCGCGCGCGGCGCGACGCTCTTGGTGACGGTCGATTGCGGCACCACCAGTATCGAACCGCTCGTGGAAGCGCGCGCTCTTGGTGTCGATGTTGTCGTCATCGATCACCACCAGGCCGACGAGGTGCTGCCGCCGGCCGTCGCCATCGTCAATCCCAACCGGCGCGACGACCTGTCCGGCCTCGGCCATCTGGCCGCGGTGGGCTTGACCTTCATGACCGTGGTGGCGGTCAACCGCGTGCTGCGGTCCCGCGGTTTTTGGACCGCGGAGCGTCCGGAGCCCGATCTCCTGGCGTTTCTCGACGATGTGGCGCTCGGTACTGTCGCCGATGTGGTGGCGCTCACCGGGCTCAACCGCGCTTTCGTCGCCAAGGGCCTGATCGCGCTGCGCCGCCGCCAGCGTGTGGGCCACGTCAGCCTGATGGACGTGGCGCGGCTCTCCGGTCCGCCCGAGGCGTGGCATCTCGGTTTTCTGCTCGGCCCGCGCATCAATGCCGGCGGCCGCATCGGCCGCGCCGACCTCGGCGTGCGGCTTTTGCTCGAGGACGATCCGATCGAGGCGGCGCGCATCGCCGCCGAACTCGACCGGCTCAACCGCGAGCGGCAGGCGATCGAACTGGAGACGTTGGCGCAGGCCGAAGCCGAAGCGATGGCCGCGCTCGGAATCGAAGAGAAGGGCGCGGTGGTGGTCACCGCCGCCGAAGGCTGGCACCCGGGCATCGTCGGTCTCGTTGCGGCGCGGCTGAAAGAGAAATTCGGCCGCCCGGCATTCGCGATCGCGCTCGAGCCCGGCGGCATCGGTACCGGCTCGGGCCGCTCCATCCCCGGCGTCGATATCGGCCGCGCGGTACGGCGTGCGGTGGCGGAAGGGTTATTAGTCAAGGGCGGCGGCCACGCCATGGCGGCGGGCGTGACGCTGCGCAAAGCCGCGCTCGCGCCGTTGCGCGCGTTTCTGGAAGCGACGCTTGCTCCCGATGTGGCAGCAGCGCGGCGCGCGCAGGGGCTTCTGATCGACGGTGCGGTCAGCGCGGCCGGCGCGGACGCGGCGCTGGTGGCGCTGATCGAGCGCGCCGGGCCGTTCGGTTCGGGTAATCCCGAGCCGGTGATCGCGTTGCCGGCGCACACGCTCGTCTATGCCGAGGAGGTTGGTCAGGCACATATGCGCGTGCGGCTGAAATCCGCCGACGGCGCCGCCGTCAACGCTATCGCCTTCCGCGCCGCCGGGCAAAAACTCGGCGCCGCGCTGTTGGCGAGCCGCAGCCGGCAGATCCATGCCGCCGGCTCCTTCGCGCTCGATCGCTGGCAAGGAGAAGAGCGGGTGCAATTCCGCCTCACCGACATCGCGCCGGCGGAACCGTTTGCCAGGCGGTGAACGGACCAAAAGACCGGCAGACAAAAGTCGTTTCGCTGCTCACAAAATGGCGTCCTGCGCGTCAGTGGATCGTGCACCGCGTCGTGTCCGGAGATTCGGCGGTGCGAATGGGATGGAGATATGCCATGGCAATACCTACTCCGGTAAACGGTCAGATTACCGACTCGGTGACACAAGCGAATGTGAAAGTCGTCGCCGACGCGCCGGCGATGGCGATGGGTGCGATTTATCAGTCGCTCGCCCACTCGACGGGCATTCTGTACGAAAACGCGGCCAGCTCGCAGCAGCAATTGGCGATCGCCGCTCAGGCGGCCACCAACCAGGGCGTCATCCAGATCTACAGCGTCGACACGATGGCCGGCGCCGTGTCGGCTGCCAAGCTTGCGCAGAGCGACGTGCCCGACAACATGCTGGCGCTGCTCTCCGCGCTGCGGGCGGGCACGAGTCCCGTCGCCTGATCCGGACGGTTCGCTACGATCGCACCGATGCCGAAGCACTGCTCGGCGCGGGCGCCCGCGAGGGCGCCCGCTCTTTTTGCGAGATGAGTTCGCCATACCGCTGTCCCCGCGCCGCAGAAAGTCGGGACCGGTGCAAATAATCGGCATCCGACGCTCACAACTCGCCCCGCAGGATCGTCTTTGACACGACGGCAGTTGGATCGGGCAGGAACGAGCGGCGCCGTTCCGAGGACAAAGGAGACAAGGTATGGCACTTCCAACTCCCGTGAACGGCCAGATCACCGATGCCGTCACTCAGTCCAATGTCAAGGTGCTGGGCGACGGTCCGGCGATCGCGATGGGCGCGATCTATCAGTCGCTCGCCCACTCGACCGGCATTCTTTACGAGAACGCAGCGAGCGCGCAGCAGCAATTGGCGATCGCCGCTCAGGCGGCCACCAACCAGGGCGTCATCCAGATCTACAGTGTCGATACCATGGCCGGCGCTGTCGCGGCGGCAAAGCTCGGCAGCAGCGATGTCCCCGATAACATGCTGTCGCTGTTGACGGCGCTGCGCGCCACGACCGCGTAGGGCTGGCCCGCGCCGGTCGAGCTGTGCGGCGTGAACACGATGCAAAACGGCTGCGGTCCTCGCTTCCGCCCCGCGCGCGGGGGCGATGGACCGCCTCCGTCACATGATGGAGGAGGGTTCAATGCCCAAGCCACCCAGGGAAAAGGCGGCGGCAGAGCGCTCGACGGAAGAGACGCAGGATAAGACGCAGGCGGCACAACTTGGAGGACCGAAGGCGGGGCCGGCGCAGGAGCAAACGGATCGCGGCAGTCGGCGTGAACGAGCGTGGGCCGAATTCTGCGGCAAGCTCGGCGCACAAGCGCCAGGTTTCGATCCGGCCGGAGTGCTGAGCCAAGTCATGCTGATGGCGGCCTGCGGACCGGCATCCGCCATGTTCGCCGCCAATCATGCCGACGCGCTGATGTTCTACAACGCGGTCGCCAACCAGCAGAAGACCAACATTCTCGGCATGTCGGTCACCGCCAAGTGCGTCAGATATATGTTCGAAGTCGGCCAGTCCGACGACGACGATGACGATTTCGAGGATTTGGAGCCGCTGCTTGGCAACGAGTAGGAGGCGCGCTCGCGTTGCCATGCGAACGCGACGCAGCAGCGAGGTACAGAAGATGGCGAACGATGATTTGCCCAAGGAGCTGGCGGAGACGATGGACTTTGTCGCGGCTGCCATATCCTTGGTGTCGGCGCTCGGGGTCATGGCGTCGCAGTCGCAGAACGCCGCCGATGCCGCCTATGCCGCCACGCGGCACAGCGCTCAGGCCGCCACGCTCGAGCTGGCGACCACCGCCAACAGCGCCATGCTCGTTCTCGGCGGACAGCCGAGCCAGCCGGCCGCGACGTCCAAAAACATGAAGAAGCTGTTGCGCGCCCTCCAGCTTCACCTCGACCAGGCTTCCGGCGCGCCGGTCGTCACGTGAGCGCGCTTTGCGCGACCTGACGGAGGATACAGCGAATGCCCTACGGACCCCTCGTCAATACCCAGATCACGGATGCGGTCACCCAGACCAACGTCAAGGTTCTTGGAGAGGCGCCGGCGGAGGCTCTTGCCGTGACGATGCAGGCCATGGGGCATGCGACCGGCCTCGCCATGGAAAATGCCACGCAAACCCAGGGCGGCATGCAGCAGATCAACAACACCTCGACCGGCGCCCTGATGGCTCTGATCATGAAAGCAGGAGGCGCCTTATGAGCAATGCAATGCTTCACAAGCCGGATCGGCAAGCGTCCTGTTGAAGAGCGCGGGACGGCGCCGATGGACGTAGTAAGAGGCGACGAGAACTGCCATGGCGTATCCGACGCCGGTCAACAGTCTGATCACCGACGCCCTGACGCAGCAGAGCGTTGCCGTCCTCGCCAATGCGCCGACCGTCGCCATGGGGCTCATCTATCAGAGCTCCGCGCATTCGATCAGCATTCTTTATCAGAACGCCGTGCAAGCCCAACGCAACGCCGCGATCTGCGCTCAGGCGGCGACAAACCAAGGCGTCATACAGGTCTACAGCGTCAGTACGATGGCTGGCGCAGTGGCGGCCCAGAAGCTCGCTCGGCGTACTTCGACGGCCGACCTGATGGCGCTGTTGCAACTGGTGCGGCGCCGATGATGAGCGAAGCCGGCCTCGGGTTGCGATAGGGGTCGGCAGGAGCACGTATCATGGCGGATGGTACTCCGGTTAACTCGCAGATCACCGACGCGGTGACGCAGGCCAATGTCAAGGTGCTGGGTGAGGCGCCGGCGCAGTCGATGGCGCTGATCTATCAAACCATGGCGCACTCGATTTCGTTGGCCATGGAGAATGCCCAGCAGGCCCAGGGCGGGCTGCAGCAGATCGGCAATGCCGTCACCTCGAGCGCGATCACGATGATCTTGAACGCCGCCGGCGCGGGCCAGAAAACCTGATGAGACACCCGCGCCGGGCCGACGCGGTTGCGCCGCTTGAGCAGGAGACAGACGATGCCCGTGATAGATCCGCCGACTGCGCCGCCTTTGAACACGCAGATCGTCGAAGCCGTCGGCCAATCGACCAGTTTCGTGTTCGAACCGAACGCCGGAAACGCGTCGGGGGCAAATGCCGGCACTGCGATCGCCTACGAAAAGGTCGCGCAAGCCGCGGCGCTGGCCGTGCAAGACGCCACCGACTATCAGCGCAATGTCCTGTCGATCAGCACCGTGGCACAAGGCAAGGCGCTGGCGATGATGTTTGCCGAAAAGACGATCAACCCCTATGCAGAGATTCTCCTGCTGGCCATCATCGCCTCGATCGGCGCGGCCGCTACCGCCGCCGCGGTTGACTTCGTGGCGGGGGACGTGGCGAAAGGCTTTCCGACGTCCCTGGCAGCAGGCAAATCGCCAGGTAAATAGCGGCTATTTTTACGGCAGCATCTTCCGACGCAGCCAATCGCGGGCCATTTGCCGGCGCTTGCGGATGACTTCCTTGGTGACGTTCAGGCTAGCGGCAATGTCGGCATCGGACAAATCGTCGAGATAAAGCAGCAGCGGTTCGGCGAGCGAGCGGGGCAGCGTCATCATGGCGTCTTGCAGGCAGGTGATCAGCTGAACCGCGCCGAGCAGCTCCTCGGGCGAACGGTTGCGCTTGGGAGCGACGGCGGGAACAGACTGCCCGTCGTCATTGGCAATATCGCTCATCAGGCGATTCTGCCGCTGTTTGACCCGGTAGCGGTCCATACAGGCGTTATGGACCAGCCGCAGCAACCAAGCCCGATGATTGCGGATCTCGGCATGCGGAAACGCTTGCACCGCCTTGAGCATGGCCTCGCCCATCGCATCCTCCGCATCGGCCGTGTTGCCATTCGAGAAGCGCAGGCTGGACCGGTACAGATAGTCGCGATGGGCGAGCCAGACCGGCCAAAACGCGGCGTCGGCGGTCGCGCGCGCCTCGGCAACTCTTTGCTTGTCACTGCTGACGGCCGCGACCTCCCTCTCGGGTTCGGCCGGCCGCGCTTCAGCAGGGGCCGATTTCAAATCGAAGACATGCGCCAGGAGCAGCATCGTGTCGCGGCGGATGCTCGTCGGGCCTTCGATCGTCCGCGCCAGTACCGCGACCGCGGCGGGCTGCTTGATGCCTCGCCGTTTTTTTCTTCGGGCCGTCTTTCTGATCGGCGGCCGCGGCACCGCGGCCTCGGCCGCCACTGCCGGGTTCGGTTCAGCCGGTGCCGTGCGCTCGCGATGGCGAGCTTCGTTGACCTCGGTCTCCGCGGAGATGGATGGCGCTTGGCCGGAAAAATTGGGAGCGGCCGCCTCGCGATCGGCGCCCGGGACTGGCCGAGCAGGAAACGCTACGACTTTCACGTTTGTCGCGGACAGGCAACGTCCATTCGCCAGTCTGCGGCGCTCGCTCCCCCGGCTTTGCCTGCTGTCAGAAGACGATCACCGTTCCCGGCGAGTACGGTTGGACGTCGAAACCTGCTCCCTCTTCACCACAATCAGCAGCCCTAGCCCTACAACCTTTCGTTTAAATAAATGACGTGCTAGGTTCCTGGTTGTGAACCGATATGGAGGAAAAACCGTGAAGGGTGGGTGATGATTCACCGAAACCGGTCATGCGCTTGGTTGAAAGGCCTTCAGCGAGGCGGCCGGCCGGTGGCTCGGCGAAGCCTTCGCAACGACTCGTTCTGCGTCGTTCACAATTGCCGTTCTTGACCGTCTAAACCGGCGAGAGCAGGCGCGATTGGTCGCCGCGAGAATGCTGACTGATTTCAGCCGTCCCAGCTCGGACGGTTCCCCGCCAGCTTCGCAGAGGAGCGCAAACCGATGGCTTACAACCAAGCGAAGAGCACAACCGACGGCCTGTCGTGGGCGACATGGCCCAACAGTTCGGCACGCGCGGTCGAATTGGAGGCCCGCGCTGTGGAGCGCGAGGCGCGCGCGCTGGAGCGGGAGGCCGGCGGATGGCCCTTTGTCGGCCCCACCTTCCAGGATCTCCGCACCGCCGCGCAGACCATGGTCGAGCTATGCCAGGCGCTGGAGCTCGAGGAGCTTAGCGAGAAGCAGCGAGAACTTCTCGCGGACATCCTTCCGCAAATAGAGGCCGTCGCAGCCGAGATCGGCGACTATCGTCGCGTCAGGTTCGGCGACCTACTCCCAGCCGTCGAGCGCCTCAGGAACTTCTGCCACGCATCGCTGGGTGAGGAGGACCTTCCCGATCATCAACGACAATTTGTCGCCAACGACGTGGTTCCGGCAATCAATAACCTCATCAGCATGATCCAGAACTTCAACCAGCCCCCAAGCGCGGCCACGCCAAGCCCTCCGCCGCGCGACGAGAGGAAATAGCGTCCAAGAGCGTCCAAGGCTCGGCGGCGGGACGCTCCATGGGTGCGGCAACGGCAGATGTTGCGCGAGCAGGATCGGAAAGGAACGCATGGGCGACCGGACGGCGAGCTCGCGAGGCCAGGCAGGCAAACGCTTGCCGGAGAATCCGATCATTCAGCAAACCAGCAAAGCGCTGGAGGAATTCTTCGTGACGACGCTCGGCGAGCTCGAGACGAAGATGAAGGATGTTTTGCAGCCAAGGCCTGGCACCAAGCCGTTGAATGGACCGTTACAGTTGCTGACAGAGCAGATGATCCGCGAATTGAGCGAGAATGTGCGCCGGGTGCTGGGGACCGCCACGGCACCCGATCTCGATTCGAACAGCGCGACGAGAGTTGATCGTCCGGCGCGGCGGCCGGCGCGCCGCAAGCCGTCAGGCCGGCAGCAATGACAGCCGCCGGCGATCAGGCTCAATCCGCGACGCCCGCCGCTGACACGACGGCCGGCGCTGGCCAGGCGGAAACGACGCAACAATCGCCAGCCGCCGAGCAGCGGGTCCATTTGTATGAAGCCGTGTCCGCCCGGCGCGATCAGGTGCTCAACCAGTTTGCCGGACAGCGGGCCGCTATCCTCAAGGCCGTGGCCGACCAGCGCGCGGCTGCGTTGGCGCCGGTCTTGGCGGTGCAGGCAAAACGCGCGAATGAGCCGGCGGCCGCATCTGCAAGCCCGACGCCGGCCGCTCTCCCAGGGGCCAGTCCGTCACCGGCCGGCAATGTCGCGATCGGCGCAGAAATTCGGCGGCAGACGTTGATCCAGCTGCGCCGCGCCGTGGCGACCGACATCGTCGCTATGATCAGGACTCTGGTGGCCGCGGAAGTGCGCGCTCAATTGGCGACCATGGAACCCAAAGCCCATGTCGGGCGATCGGTGCCAAGCGAGAGCGATGCGGCAACTGAAATCCCGTGGCCGTTTGACCTCTGATCGAGTCCATGCCTATCTGCGCCTGACGGTTCCCCATTGGGGATCAAATGGGAACGCAGTGCGGACGAGACATCGCCCAATGCTGCGGCTGCCCCCGCAACTGTAAGCGGCGAATCTTTCGTCATATGTCCACTGGGACTCGGGTCCCGGGAAGGCGACGAAAGGTTAAGACCCGCGAGTCAGGAGACCTGCCGTCAGCCGTGGTCATACGCGAGCGCTGTCGGTCGGGGTGTACCGGTGGTGGGCGAACCAATCATCCTTTTTAGGATGTGCGGGACACCAAGTTCGCGGTGACGTGCCACAGGGCGTGTTACCCGAGGTGTCTGCATGTTTCCTCATGCCGCCGTCATGCGGCGCAGCGCGAGCTGCGCCGGTCGTCTCTTCGCGCGCGTTGTCGCTTCGTTGCTCGTGCTGTCGCCGTGGGTTCCGGTTTTCGCGCAGGATCAACAACAAGCGCCCGCCGTGCAGACGGTCGAATTGCCGGTCATTTCCGTTACGGTGCCGCCGTCGAAGCCGACAAACCAGGGCGCCGGCAACTCGGTCGTCGTCAGTCCGACGACCGTTCCCACTCCAACCGAACAGTCCGCGAGCTCGGTGACGGTCATCACCGGCGCCGATATCGAAAGCCAGCAATGGCGCACGGTTCCCGACACGCTCATGGCGGTGCCGGGTCTCAATGTGGTCCAGGCCGGCCCTCCGGGCGGCCAAACATCGATCTTCATCCGCGGCACCAATTCCAACCACGTTAAGGTTCTGATCGACGGCGTCGACGTGTCGGACCCCAGCAGCCCCAATCAATCATTTGATTTCGGCCAGCTGTTGACAGGCGACATCGCGCGGATCGAAATCTTACGCGGTCCGCAGAGCGGTCTCTACGGCTCGGATGCGATCGGCGGCGTCATTTCGATCACGACCAAAAACGGGGAAGGCCCTCCGAAGGTGACCGCAACAATGGAAGGAGGATCGTTTGCAACATTTAACCAGCGCGCCGGCTTGAGCGGCTCTCAGAATAACTTTAATTACGTGTTCAACATCCAGCATTTCTCTTCAACACAGACGCCGGTGACGCCGCTCAACGCGCTGGCGCCGGGGGAACAAAAAATCAACGACAGCTACAACAATTGGACGTATTCGACCAAACTTGGCGCCAATCTGACCGACAATTTCACGGTCAATTTCGTCGGCCGGTATACGGATTCGAGGCTTGGATTCACCGGTGAAGATTACGTCGATTTCTTTCCGCCGGCGCCCGAAGCGCTGCAGAGCACGCAAGTGGACCATCAATTTTACGGTCGCGGCGAAGCCGTCTGGTCGCTGTTCGAAGGCCGGTTCAAGAACGTCTTCGGCGTGAACTACACCAATTCATGGAGCTGGAACCTCGATCCCAACCCGGACAGCTTCAACGCGCCGCCAGCGGTCGCCCCGCCGACGACGAATTTGGGGCAGCGCACCCAGTATGATTGGCGCGGCGAAGCAAGAGTGGTGCAGGGACAAATTCTAGTTTTCGGGTTGGAAGATAAAGCCAAATCGCTGTGGACAAACTCGACCGGCGCATTCAACGCATTCGGCACTTACACGCCGATGACGACGACGGCGCAGACCGGAGACAAGGCCGGCTGGATCGAGCTTCAATCCGCGTTTGTGGATCGGTTCTTCGCCGTGTCGAATATTCGCTATGACGACAACGAAAGCTTCGGGCCCCACGCGACGTGGCGCGTGGCACCGGCGTTTATCGTTCCCTGGACCGACACCAAGCTCAAGGCCACGTACGGGACCGGCTTCAAGGCGCCAACCCTCACGGAGCTTTACGTCAATAATCCGTCATTCATGGTCGTCGGCAATCCCAATCTTCTGCCGGAAACCAGCAAGGGCTACGACGTTGGATTCGAGCAACCTTTGCTGCATGATCAACTCCGTTTTGGAGCAACCTATTTCCACAACGACATCGCCAATCTCATCGAGGGAACGACCGATCCGACGACGTTCGTTTCGACCTATGTGAACGTCGGCCAGGCGACGACCCAAGGGGTCGAGGCCTTCGCCGCGCTGGCTTTGAGTAGTCGAGTGAACCTGCGCGCCGACTACACCTATACCGAGGCAAGGGACGATTTGACGGGCCTGGAATTGCTGCGCCGGCCGAAGAACAAGGCGAGCCTGACGGCATTGTGGAAAGCGACCGATCGCCTCACCGTCACCGCGCAGGTGCTCTACGCCGGACCCTGGCTGGACTACAACCGATCGGGCACGGCGGAACTGATGGCGCCGGGCTATACTCTGGTCAATCTCGCCGCCAACTATGCCGCCACCGAGCGGGTCACCGTGTTTGCCCGCATCAACAACGTGCTCAACCAGCAATATGAAGATCCGCTGGGCTTCCTGCGGCCGGGTTTCGGTATTTATGGCGGCCTCACCGTACAAGTCGGCGGAGCGCCGTCGAGCGTGCAATCCGCAGGCGCGGCGACGACCGCAGCACCACCAAACCCGGCGCCGGCAACAAGAGGCGGAGGTGTCCTATGACGAGCGCACCAACTCTTTTGGATTTTACCGTCGGCCGATGACCGGCGTCGAAACCGCGTGGCGTGTTGGCGCCGCCTACACCTCAATGCGGCCTTCGAGGTAAAGGACGGCGCGGCCGGCGATGCTGACGCGGTCGTCGTCTAGCGCGCAGAAGAGCGCGCCGCCGCGCTGCGAGAGCTGGCGGGCTTCGAATTTCGTCTTGCCCAGGCGCTTCGCCCAATAGGGCGCCAGCGTGCAATGCGCCGAGCCGGTGACCGGATCTTCCGGAACGCCTTGCGCCGGTGCGAAAAAGCGCGCGACGAAATCGATGCCATTCTCGCCGGGCGCGGTGGCGATCACGGCCCAGCAGTCGACCTTGGCGAGCGCGGCGAGATCCGGAGCGAGTGCCGCGATCTCCGCCGCGCTGGCGTAGACAACGAGATGATCGCGGGCGCGCAACACCTCGCGCGGCATGCCGCCCAACGCCGCCAAGAGACCCGGCGGCGGCGCAACGGTAACGGCCGGCCGCGCCGGGAAATCCATGACCAGCATGTCGGCCCGCCGGGTTACGGTGAGCGTGCCGGCTTTCGCGGTGTGAAAGCTCACGCTTTCGCGCTGCGGTTCGAGAAAACGCATGACGACGTAGCCGGACGCAAGCGTGGCGTGGCCACACAGGTCGACTTCGACGGCGGGCGTGAACCAGCGCAGCGCGTAATCGCTTCCCTCCGGCACGAAGAAGGCGGTCTCGGAAAGATTGTTCTCGGCGGCGATGCCCTGCATCGTTGAGTCCGGCAGCCACGCCTGCAACGGGCAGATCGCGGCCGGGTTGCCGCGAAACACGCGATCGGCAAACGCATCGACCTGATAGATCGACAGGTTCATTCCCCGTCTCCCTGGCGGGACTTGAACATCACGAGCCTTGCCGCAAGCGGGCCAAGAGCTGGAGGCCGGCATAGCCGTCGGCCGGCTCCATG
The DNA here is from genome assembly GCA_963721025.1 of uncultured Alphaproteobacteria bacterium. Classification (GTDB taxonomy): domain Bacteria; phylum Pseudomonadota; class Alphaproteobacteria; order Rhizobiales; family Xanthobacteraceae; genus BOG-931. The sequence continues at coordinate 438,905 of CAVRHN010000001.1, forward strand.
CCGATCTTGCGCTGGAAGTTTTGCACCGCGAGCATGGTGTCGTTGCCGACGCGGCCGTCGGCGCCGCCGGTATTGTAGCCGAGCGCGGTGAGCCGGCGCTGGATCTCCTGCACTTCGGCGAGCGTCGGCGCCCGCTCGGCGCTGGGGAATGGTTGGACGAATTCGCCGCCGCCCATCACCCGGTCGCCGAGATGGAGGAGCGCCAGCATATAGTTCATGGACGGGTTGTAGCTGCGCACGGCGAAAAAGTTCGGGCCGAGCAGGAAAGCCGGGCCGCCCGGTACCGGCACCCACAGGCGCGCAGTCGCGTTCGGCTGCGGGAAAGCTTGGCCGTCGGTGCGCACGACGCCGCGCCTTAGCCAGTCCGCGTAGCTGCGCGACGCGTTACCGCCGGCCGCTCCCGGCACGCGCACTTCATAGCCCCAATGCTCGCCGCGCCGGTACTTGCCGCGCTCGACAAAAAAACGCGCCGTCGTCCCGAGCGCGTCGTCCGGCCGGCCGAATGGCGAAATCCGGCCATCGTGGTCATAGTCGATGCCGAGATGCAGCCAGACCTCCGGCATCCATTGGGTGTGGCCCATGGCGCCGGCCCAGGAGCCGACCATTTCGGCGGGCGTGCTCCAGCCGCGCTGAATAATTTGCAGCGCGTTGATCAGCTCGCCTTGCCAATAATCGCGGCGGCGCGGCGCGGCCCAGGCGAGCGTGGCCAGCGCGGGGATGACGGGCCGCATATGGTTCTTCTGCACAATAGGGTCGCCATAGGTCGATTCGACGCCCCAGACGCCGAGCATGACCGAGCGCTCGACACCGAAATCCCGTTCGATGCGCGAAAGAAGCGGCGCAAACTCCTTGGCCTTCTCCTTGCCGGCGATGATGCGCCAGTCGGAGACGCGGCGGTTGAGATATTGCCAGAGCTGTTCGTTGAATTCCGGCTGATTGCCGATCGCCTCAAGCCCGGTGGTGTCGGGCCTTAACCCGTCCATGACCCGCGCGTAGGTTTCCGGCGTGATGCCGCGTGCTAGCGCTTTGGTACGAAACGCGGCGACCCATTGATCGAACGACGTATGCTCGGCGCGCGCGCGTCCCGGCAACATGAGTCCAGCAAACGCGCCGGCGATGACCTTGAGCGACGCGCGTCTGGCAATGTTCGGCGACGCTCCGCTCGTTCGGTTTGCGTTCACGTCTGGCCTCATTCTCGCGTGCCCTATTGGGCGTGTTCGCGGCCCATGGTTGTGCGGCGGCGGCGGGTTTGACAAGAGCGGTCGCCAGCGCAGGAGTGGCCGCCTCCGGGGAGGGCATTACGGAAGAATGCGGCCCGGGCGTGGCATCGCTCGCGCCGGCGGGAGCGTAAATCGCAACCGTCGTCTCTTGCGGCCCTTGCGGCTTTTGCAGTTCGGCGACGAGCCGGTCGAGGCTGTCGGCAAAGCTTTCGACGTCGAAATGCAACGGATCATCATGGCCGTTGCGCATGCCGGCATCGATGGCCGCATGGAACGCCGGAATGAGCCAATGCTCGGCCCGCACACTGGCGATGACGTAGAGGAGCGCCAGCCGGTCATATTGCGCGGCGGTAAAGCCCGGATTGGGGCTCTGTGCGTCGTTGCGCCGCCCGCGCCCGGCTTCGCTGCGGCGCGGCTGGATGAGCTCGACATGGAGAAAGAGCCCTTTCAGCGCGCCGGCGAAATTCGCTGCTTGCTCGAACCGTGTCTCGCGCCAGGGAATTGCGAAATCGTGATCGAGCAACATCCCGCCCGAGCGATTGACGACCACGTGGGCCTTGCCCCATCCATCAGAGCACTTGAAGTTATCGAGATTGTTGATCTTGGTGCTGACGTCGGTGTCGGCGGGAAAGGACCTCCCTCCGTAATTCGGTCCGCTGGTGTCGTGGATGACGAAATAGCGCGTCAGCGGCGCGTCCGGATCGTTGTCATGGGCGCGCGACACCGGTTGCCAGAGATAGGCCGCGAAATCCCACTCGAGATTTTCTTTGGATAGGTAAGTGCTCAGCCTCTCCCGCGAGGGCAGGCCGCTATCTTGTCCGATGCGGCTGGCAAGTGCCGGCGGCAGACCTTCCAGCGCCGGGGCAAGGTTCCGCGTCGCGTCCATGCCGCGCATCAGGCACTTGGCTTGCTCCACCGGATCGCCGGCAAAGCTCAAAGTCTGCGGATCGAAGGCGCAAGGGCCCATCGTGTCCACAAAGAAGGCCGGCCGGAAATGATTTGGCTTGCAGGCGGCGCTCAAGGCGGCGCCGGCAGAAGCGCTCACCATCGCGCAGGCGAGGCCGGTCGCGATGACGCCGATGCGCGCGTGCCGATCGGTCAAGGCGCCGGACACCGCACTTGTGCAAAAGCGCAGCCGCGCAAGGCTGCCGATTTTTACCGCAACGGGCACGGCTCATCCCAATGCAAAACGCCGTACTATCGTTGCCAACGCGCGCGCTGCCAAGCGGTGCCGCCGCTACGCACGATGAATGAATGTTCAGCTGTGAGTCGCGCGCCTTTTTTTAAGAGTCGTTCCGGGACCGCGGACTTCGCCCGTGTCCTGGAATGATCGGCTACTTCGCCCGCTCGATGTAGCTGCCGTCGGATGTATTCACCACGATCTTGGTGCCCGCGGTGACGAAGGACGGCACCATGGTGCGCACGCCGTTGGCGAGAAGCGCCGGCTTGTAGGAGGAGGCCGCCGTTTGGCTCTTGATGGTCGGCTCGGTCTCCGTCACTTCGAGGGTGGCGCGCGGCGGCAGCTCGATAGCGACCGGAACGCCCTCATGCAGGCTGATCGTGACCTCCATTTCCGGCTGCAGGTAGGCCGCCTGGTCGCCGACGATGTCGGGCGGCAGCGCCACCTGGTCGTAGGTTTCCATGTTCATGAAATGAAAGCCGTCGCCGTCCTGGTACATGTATTGGTGCTTGCGGTCCTCGACGAAGGCCCGCTCGACCTGGTCGGTGGTCTTGTAGCGCAACGCGACCTTCACGCCGTCGGCGATGCGGCGGACGTCCATCTGGGTCACCGGCGTGCCCTTGCCGGGATGGATATTCTCGATCGAGACGATGACGCCGAGCTTGCCGTCGACCTCAACGATATTGCCTTTTCTGAGCGAGCTGGCGATGACTTTCACGGTTACCTCGACGTTTTGCCTCTGAACAAGGGGCGCACCATAGCGATCCCTGAGCCCGATCGCCACATATTTCCTCTCCTTCCCGCGCACAAGGACATGCCGGAAACCTCGCCCCCAGCCTCGCCCTTCTGGGCTCGCCACGTCCACGCCGACCGGCGGCCGGCGCTGTTGGCGCGCAGCCGGATCGTAGCGGCGCTGCGCGCCTGGTTTGCGGCGCAGGACTTTATCGAGGTCGAGACCGGCGCCTTACAGATTTCCCCGGGCAACGAGACCCATTTGCACGCCTTCGCCACCACGCTCATGGCGCCGGACGGCACTTCCTCGCGACTTTATCTGCGCACCTCGCCGGAATTCGCCTGCAAGAAACTCCTGGCGGCGGGGGAGCGCCGCATCGTCGAATTCGCCAAAGTCTTTCGCAACCGGGAACGCGGCGTGCTGCACCATCCGGAATTCACGCTGGTCGAATGGTATCGCGCCGGCGAGCCCTATGAAACGCTGATGGCCGATTGCGCGGCGCTCCTGGCGGTCGCGGCGGACGCGGCCGGCACCAAGCATCTGAGCTTCCGCGGCCATTCGGCCGATGCATTTGGCGAGCCGGAACGGCTTACCGTCGCCGAAGCTTTTATGCGATTTGCCGGCATCGACCTCTTGGCGACGCTGCCGGGCGGCGAACCCGACCGCGACGCGCTTGCCCGCGCGGCGACGGCAGCGGGCATCCGCATCGGCGACGACGACCGCTGGGGCGATATTTTCAGCCGCGTGCTGGTGGAGAAGATCGAGGGCCATCTCGGCCTCGGCCGCGCAACTATTCTCGATCAATACCCCGCCATACAGGCGGCGCTGGCGCGGCCGGCGTCCGACCGGCGCGTGGCCGAGCGCTTCGAGTTTTATGCTTGCGGCGTGGAACTCGCCAACGGTTTTGGCGAACTCACCGATGCCACCGAGCAGCGCCGCCGGCTGCAACGGGAAATGGCGGAGAAGGAGCGCATTTACGGCGAGCGCTACCCGATCGACGAGGATTTCCTTGCCGCGCTGGCAACGATGCCGCAGGCTTGCGGCATTGCGCTCGGCCTCGACCGCCTAGTCATGCTGGCAACCGGAGCCTCGCGCATCGAGCAGGTGTTGTGGAATCCGCTGGCATGAAGTCCCGATCCACCACTTTGCGCGGCGTTGACGAGCTTTGCCGCTCGGCGCTTGTGCCGCGCGAACGGGTCGATGAGCTCGCCGTGGTCGCCGCCCGCTATGCGGTCGCGATCACGCCGCTGATGGCCGAGGCGATCGACCGCTGCGATCCGCACGATCCGATCGCGCGGCAATTCGTGCCGGATGCGCGCGAGCTCCTTGAGCAACCCGAGGAACGCCGCGATCCGATCGGCGACGCTGCGTTCAGCCCGGTCGAAGGCATCGTCCACCGCTATCCCGACCTGGTCCTGCTCAAAGTCGTCAATGCCTGCGCCGTCTATTGCCGGTTCTGCTTCCGGCGCGAGATGGTGGGACCGGGACAGGGAGGGCTGTCGCCGGCGGCGCTCGCCGCGGCGCTCGACTACATCCGCGACCATCCGCAAATCTGGGAAGTCATTCTGACCGGCGGCGATCCGCTGGTGCTGTCGGCGCGCCGGCTCCAGCATGTGGTCGCAAAGATTGCCGCCGTCGCTCACGTCAAGGTCATCCGCGTGCATACGCGCGTGCCGGCCGTGGCGCCCGAGCGGATAACGGCCGCGCTTATTCGCGCGTTGCGCGCGCGGAACAAGGCAACCTTCCTGGTGCTGCACGCCAATCACCCGCGCGAATTGACCAAACAAGCCCGCGCCGCCTGTGCGCGCTTGGTCGATGCCGGCATACCGTTACTGTCGCAATCCGTGCTGTTGCGCGGGGTGAACGACGATGTCGAGACGCTCGGCGCGCTGATGCGCGCCTTGGTCGAGTGCCGCGTCAAGCCCTATTACCTGCACCATGGCGATCTTGCTCCCGGCACGGCGCACCTGCGCACCACCATCGCCGAAGGCCAGGCGCTGATGCGCGGCCTCCGCGGCCGCTATTCAGGCCTCTGTCAACCGGCCTATGTGCTCGATATTCCCGACGGCTACGGCAAATCGCCGATCGGCCCGAATTACTTGAGTGAGGACGGTGCAGTGGTCGAAGATTTCAACGGGCGGCGGCATGCCTATCCGCCGCCCCCACGGTCGTCTTGAATGTTTGCCGAGCCGCCGACGAGCGCAATCGCTTCAGATCGAAGCGATTAGCGCTCTAATATTTTAGTGGAGCATGATCTTTCGGAAAACCGGCTTCCACTTTTCCCGATCACGCGCTACGCGGCGGTTTTTTCCAGCGCCGGGAAGAACACCGCGGTTTCGAATTCATAACCGCAGGCTTCGCACGACCAAGTGTGGCGCACGCAACGCTCGCTCAGATGTTCGGACCAGTCGGGCGCCAGCAGCCATGAGCTGCACTGCGGGCAAACATTCTTATCGTAGGTGACTAGGTGAGTGCGCGCCGCGCTATTGGTGTGCAGTGCCATGATGGATCTCCTCCCTGCATCACCCCTCCCATGACCGACTCCCATGACCGACGCTAACCAGGCTCTGTGGCGACCGCATGACGCAACTGAGTCCGCCAACCGACATTGAATCAAATCTTCTGCGACTTGCAGACAAATGATGCAGTGCAGCGCAAATGTCGGACGGCTTCTCGGTGGCGACACAACGCCACGGTCAGCGCGAAGCTTTTCCGGCCGAGCCGTGCGCTGCATCGCGATAGAAGCGAACGGTTGCGGCAAGGCCGTCCTCGAAGCTCTTCGCCTCCTGCCCAAATCTTGCTCGGAACTTGCCGGCATCGACGTAATAGGGCCGCTCGGTCTGAAACCGCATTTCGATTAGCTCGCGGAGTTCCGGCACGGCGATTCCGAGGATGGGCTGCAGCCACAGGGGCAGCACCTGCATCCGCAACGGAACCCCGGCGATCCCGGCGGCGAGCGTCAACAGCTCGCGCAGGCTGCGCGTCGGTGCGTTGGGAACATGCCAGGCTTGGCCGTAGGCGTCGTCAGGCGCGTCGCACAGCGTGACGACGGCGCGGGCAAAGTCCGGAACGTAAGTTTGATCATGCGGGTGATCGGGAGAGAAGGGAACGAGCGCGGCCTTGCCGGCGACTAGGCGTGAAATGCCCATCGAGAGCATCGAGTTCGGCACGTCGGGTCCATAAAAGTCCGAGGCGCGAACCGCGACCGCCTTCACCCGCCCCGCCGCATGAGCGTCTTGCCATAGGCGGGTAATCTCGGCGCGGATGCGCGGCTTTTTCCCGTAGCTCGTCAGCGGCATGGTCTCGGTGAGCGGCGCCGTCACCGGCCCGTACATGTAAAGATTATCGGCAAAGACAAAGCGGGCGCCGGCCTGCTCGCAAGCGCTGAGCATCGCGTTCATGGTGGCCGGCCATGCACGCTCCCAGACGCGGGCGATGTAGCGAAATCCCACAATGCAGATCGCGATCTCGCGCGCGGCGCACGCCGCAGCGACCGAATTTGCGTCGGTCACGTCGCAACTGATGAATGTGGCGCCGGCCGGGAGCTGTTTCGGTGCGCTCCGCTGCGCCACCTGCACGTCATCGCCGCGCGCGGCAAAGAGCGCCGTGATCTCACGGCCGACCGCGCCATAACCAAAAACGACGACGCGCTTCATGGCCATCGAATAAACCCCACGTTTCTCGACGTTACCACGCTTTGCCGATTGGAATACGCACAATCATTAAATGACCGGCCATGGCTATTGAGCCGGATCCAACTCGGGCTTGCTTTCGTTCTGTAGTCTTCTCGGCTTTTACCCAAAGATGCTGCGCCAGGGCGCGGCCTCTCTGGCGAGGACCGGACCACCGCGAAATTTGTACGCGATGCCCGCGCGAAGATCGCTGATCAGGAGGTTGTTGCCAGCTTCGGTCGCGTTCGTTGCGACGTTCACAAAACCCGCAGTGCGAAGATCGGTGTGGCGGTATTTAATACGTCCGAATACGTCGTCGCTGAAAGCATATTCAAGCGTACGCACCGCGTCGGCGGGACACTCAAGGGAAGTCACACGACCGACGGCGAGCGTAACGCGTATATGAGAGCTTGGCGTCTTGATCGGTCGGCTGTACTCCAGCGGCAGTTTTGACCCTGATCGGACATGCGGAGCGCGGAATGTCGAACTGCAACTTGTCGTCCTCTTTCCTCCTTCAACCCCCATACCGCATGCCCGGATGTGCTATGTCTTGACTCTGCATGGCGTTATCCTGAGGACACAATCGGTTTTCGAGTCCCAAGTACCTTATTATCAAGGAGCTGGAAGAGAGATTAGGCAATGAGCTGGGTAACTGTAATACTCGGGCTGTTGCTACTGATCGGTGCAGCGCTGTTCGTAGGCTGGGCTTTCCACCGTCCTGAGGGCAAGCTTAAGACGCGGATGCTGAACGCCCGTTTAAGAGCACTTGGCATTGAACCAAGGGTGTTTTCCGAGGAATGCCTAACTGAACTCATAGAACGTGGATGTGGAACGAAGGTCTGCCAGGTTTTCGGGCGGACTGCGGCAATAGAAGGTGTGGCAATAAACGTCGCGTGGGTATTCCTCGGAAAGAAAGGATACACCGCGGCGGAAATCCAGGCGGAAATTGACCGCGGCTACCCACATGGCCATGTGACGTTCTTCTGGAAAGTGTTGGCGAAACATCACCCCGAGCAGTTTGCATTGGAAAAGCTGGATAGAACACAGTCAGTCAACAAGCTGTTGGAAGCAGATAGGAGTTTGAGAACCTAGGTTAGATGACCTGTGGAGAGCGCCGAAATTCGGAAGTCATCGGGGTATCCCGGTTAATTCGACGCGACGCGCGAGGCGGTCGATTGCAGCGCCCGGATGCGGTTGGCGATCGTGCCCTTGCCCGGCTGTTGAGGATCAAGCGTGGCAGCGCTGCCCTCACCTCTTTTGGCATTGACGCTCGATGTTTTCTTACCCAAGGGCGGCGCCGCGACGGCCGGCAGGGATGCGATCGGCGAGCCGGGGCCTTCGAGCACGGCGATGAGCCACGCCACCTCAGTGGCAACATCGATGATGCGCTCACGCAAGAGCGCATGCTCGACGCGCATGGCGGCCCGGCTCGCTTCCGCGTCGCGCTTCATCGTCGCACTCACGCGCTGCAGATTGGGAAGCTCCTCGATCAGGCCCCTCAGATAGCTGTTGATCTTTCGCGCGGCTTCGATGTCGCCGCGCAGCCTATCGACCTCGAATTTGCGCTCGGCGAGAAGGCGGCCCTGATCGCCCAGCCGCATTTCCAACTCCGGTACGCGACGGCCGAGCATTTCCGCTTGGGTGGTCTGTACGAAGAGTTGCCGCTCCAGCTCGCCAATGCGCGCGGCAAGGCCGGCGATCTTGCCGCGCGTCTCATCCAACTCATTCGTCGCGGCCTCGGCGTCGCCGCGCTCGCGCGCGAGGCGTTCTTTGGTCACCTTCACCGCGCGCTCGCAGTCGGCGATGCTGAGCTTGATAGCTTCGACCTGCTTGTGCAGCGCGGCGAGCTCGACGCGCTGACTGTCGACCCCGATCGAGCGCTCGCCGAGCTCGGCGAGCAGTTTGGCGAATTTCGCCTCATTGTCGGCGAGGGCACGCTCGGCTTCGCGCAGCGAGCTGCTTTTCAGCTCTATCGCCTTCTCGGTAGCGCGCAACTGATCCCGCAAATTCTTGTCGCGCGATTCTCAGCGCGAAGATCGTTGCGGTGTTCTGGTCGAGTTCTTTCCTGAAATGATTGATTGCGTCCGTCTTCCTGCCAAGCTCGGCAAGTTGTGTCGTCATTTCCGTCGTCAGCTGCTCGGCGCTCATTTCGAGCCACTGTGTCGACATTGCAAACTCGGCGCGCAACTGATCCTTTTCGGCGCGGATTTCGGCGATCGAAAGCGGCGTGGCCGCTTCGAGGCGCCGCATCATCAGGCGCACGGCGCGGTAATGCACGAGCGGAACGAACAGCAGTCCGAGCAACGCCGCAACGAGGAACCCAATCCCCAAATACGCGATCGGCTCGACCATGACGCTGCGCCTTTGACCATCCCCAATGGGTCACCCGCCCCGGAACGCTGGGAACGGTAGCATGTTAACGTAGGGGTTCAGTGACGTACTTCGCAGTTCCGCTACTGTAAAGAATGTCGCCTTTTGGCCGATCGCGACATGCGGTCCCGAGGCGGTTGTCGGTCGCTTTCGGGGAAAAGCGGACTCTGGTAGGTCGCTCGCGCGGGCACATTTATGATTTCACGCGCTAAATCACGAGAGAATTTCGCAAATGGCTAACAGTCAAATAGAGGTCGCGATCGTCGGCGGCGGCGCGGCCGGTATTGCAGCGGGCCGGCGGCTTTGCGAAGCGGGAATTCGATGCCTTGTCGTCGAAGCGCGCGCGCGGCTTGGCGGCCGGGCATGGACGATCGTCGATCGCTCGGGTTTTCCCATCGACCTCGGCTGCGGGTGGCTGCATTCCGCCGACCGCAACCCATGGCGCGAGATTGCACAGGCGCAGGGCCGCTCGATCGACCAAACACCGCCGCCTTGGATGCGGCCATCGCTTGAGATCGGATTCCCGCGTTCCGAACAACAGGAATTCGGCAAGGCATTGGCAGGATTTTTTGCGCGTCTCGACCGCCGCGACGAGAATGATCCGGACGCGCCGGCTGCAGTGCTGCTCGACGCGGATGGCCGCTGGAACAACCTGATCAATGCCGTCAGTACCTACATTAGCGGCGTCGAGCTGGATCGTCAGTCGGTCAAAGACTTCTACCGATACGACGACAGCGGCGTGAACTGGCGCGTCGTTGAGGGTTACGGTTCGACGATAGCCGCGCACGGCGCGGATTTGCCGGTCATGCTCGATTGCGCCGTGCAGCGGATCGACCACAGCGCGAAGCGTTTGCGGATCGAGACGGCCAAGGGCGCGATTGAGGTCGACCAAGCCATCGTGACGATACCAAGCACGCTGCTGGCGGAGCAGAGACTCCTGTTTACGCCGGCTCTGCCGGACAAGACGGAGGCGGCCTTAGGCTTACCGCTTGGGCTCGCCGACAAGCTGTTCCTCTCGCTGGAGGCCGCCGAGGAATTCGAAAAGGACACGCGGCTGTTCGGCCGTATCGATCGCGCCGGTACCGGCGCCTATCACTTCAGACCCTTCGGGCGGCCGCAAATCGAAGTCTATTTCGGCGGCAGGCTGGCATCCGAACTCGAGGCGGGCGGCGAGGGTGCCTTCTTCGACTTTGCGGTTTCCGAGCTCACAAATCTGCTCGGTAGTGCGTTCGCGCGCCGGATCAGTCCGATCCAGATCCATCGTTGGGGAACCGACCCGTTTTCCCACGGATCGTACTCCTTCGCGCTGCCGGGCCGCGCGGATTGCCGTCAAGCTCTTGCCGAACCGGTCGACGATCGTTTGTTCTTTACCGGCGAGGCTTGCTCTAGCGGCGACTTTTCGACGGCCCATGGTGCGTTCATAACCGGCGTCACCGCCGCCGATCGGGTTATTAGCGTTCGCGCCGCGAGCCGCCGATAAGAGGCTTGGGCCTCGCTGCTGCAACTCCAAGGGAATCGTTTTTAGTTCGCGGCTGATCGCAGAACCCGAGAGATGCCATTGAGCACGCGACGGTCATTTACACGCGGGGCGCCGCGCGGCTTATTCGACAGCATCGGTTTGATGGCGGTCCATTCATGATTCGATGAGTTCGTAGCGCATGATTCGAGGCCAGTTCGGAGCTTAAATCATATCCACGGCGATACCATCAAGCCGCTATGGCTCGTCGCGAAGCCGGTAATGCTCTGACATTTACTTCCGCTTTCGGCGGCATAGGACTTGCCGCTGGTTCGACCCGGTCGCGAATGACCCATCTCGGAAATGGACGAGCGACGCAAACATTTCGATCCAGCAACTCTTGACCCCCCGGGCAATCAAATCAATAAGGCATCGGGAGCCCTGCGATCCGTCTCAACAAACGCCCGATTTTCAGGAGGCGCGATCGTTTCAATCCGGTCAGTTGGGAGAGTGCATTGTCCAATTCATACCGTGTTTCATCACGCTCACGCACGGTTTTGGCGAGCTCGCGCTGCAACTCGTCCAGACGGCTCGTCAGCGCACCGGCCTTGTGCGCGAACGTTTCGACCTCCCGTTGAAGATTCTCTCGCTCGGCAAGCCACGGCCACCGCGCGTCGCCGGGTCGACGAGGCAGATTTTCGTGCAAAAATCGTGCGACCGCGCGCTCCCGCGCTTCCGTGGTGACAGAGGGGCGTCGCGCACCGGTTAGAACTTCGTCATACAGCTCTTCGAATTTACCGAGTAGTTTGCTCAGATCGGCATCTGCTCGCGCCCATTCGACGACCCTCGATGCGTCCTCGCGGTCATAGCAGCCGATTTCCAGCACCAAACGATCGACGGTGATCGGTTCCGCCAGAGAGCGCAGACCGAAATTCGTCGCGCGCAGCGACTCGAAGTTCCGCGACGTAACAAGACCGGCGAAGCCGCGGGCGTCGCAGACGATTCACGGCACAGCCACAGCACAACGCCTCCAAGGCGGCTCGAGCGCTCGCAAATACGAGATCATAATGGACGAGTTCGCGCTCCGGAAATTTGCTGATGCTGCCGGCGGCGGAGCCGATTGCGTCGAACTGAATACCTAATTGCTCGCACGCCGTCCGCAGCTCTGGCACAGCGGCAGCCTTCCCGAAGGCAGCGGCGCGCTGCGGACGTTCCCTCACCGAGGTTGGTCGCGGCGGAATGCGGCTAAGGTCGACGGCATTGTGGAAGATTAGGACATGCTCAGGATCGATACCTTCCGTATGCACAAGGCGATCCCGACAAGCCTCGTCGACCGCTACATAGGCGCCAATCTGAGGGAAATGAACAGGCGCCTCGACCCAGGAATGGAAGGCGTGGCAAACGTAGATCGCTGGGATATCCGGAAAGCGGATCAATACCTCTCCGCAGGGGATGGAATGATGCGCATGTATGATATCCGGCGGTTCGCCGAGCTTCCTTAGATCATCGATGACGGACACCCCTCGCGTGGCAATTTCTTCTGCGAAGCGACCGAGTGTCGGGGAATATACAATGGGACGGTGGCCGCGCCGCAGCAGCCCGAGCGCCAGATCACGAACAACCACTTCCGATCCAGCCCAGTCGGCAAGCCAGATGTTGGTAATCAGAATCGTTCGTCGATCGCTCATAATGCGTGATTAGGGCGACTGCAACGCGTTGCGTGCTGGGCATCGAGCCCCCGTCGGCCTCCGACGACGGACAATCCGTCAGAACGGCCAGCATAGCCCATAATACCCGTCTATATACACCGCTGCTAGATGATCTGGTCTGCCGGCACGGGCCCCGTGATCCGAGCGGGATTGCCCATCGCGATGCACCGATCCGGTACGTCGCGTGTCACGACCGAACCGGCCCCTATCAACGCGTTCTCGCCGATGGTCACACCGGGGCAGAGGACGCTGCCGCCGCCGATCCGCGCGGCGCGCAATAGTCGGGGTGCACGGCGCGCGAAAACCAATGATGGCCGATGGTAGGTGATGCGTTTGTCGTTCATGGTAATTACACGAGGACCGCAGAACACCTCGTCCTCAATGATGACGCCGCGCGTCAAGTAGCAGCCGCTTTGCAACGAAACGAAATCTCCAATCTGCACGTCTCCCTCGATATCGACATAAGAGCCCACTAGACATCCCTTCCCAATCACTGTGTTTTCTCGAACAAAGACAAAGTTCCCAATACGTGTGCTCTCGCCAATTTTCGCATCATCAGAAATAATGCAATGGCGACCGTAAATCGAGGGCATTTCAATTTCCCCTATGGCTGAATTTGTCCTCGCGTAGGATTAATCAACGTTAAGTACTCCGTACACGAAAGCCTAATCTCCAATTACTCGCTGACTTCTTCAACAAAACCGGCCCATCGCGTCATTTCGCTGCGTTGCGGAATTTGGTCGAAGTCGGCGGCATAGCGGACTCAGGCAAGCCGTCCACCCAGCAGATTTATGGGTTCACGGCCTAGCACTACTTTGGCAGATTTTTAGCGGCACGGGATTCCCAAATCAGTTTTTCAATGATTTATGGGTGGTCGGCTTTTGGAGGGCCGACCATGGTAGGCACAACGTCGAATTGGGAAGACGAGCTTCGAGGATGGCTCAAGCCGTTCTTGGATCGCCTAGGCCATAAATCGCGGCGGCGAATGTGTCCGCTTTATGTGGCAGGGCTGATCGGACCCGGCGATCGCAAGAGCGTTCAGCCAATGGCGGAGCGGCTTGCGCCTGGCGATTACGACCAGCTGCATCATTTTGTTGCGGCTGGCGTCTGGGACGCGGCGCCATTGGAGACGGAGCTGCTCATTCAAGCGGATCGGCTCGTTGGTGGCAGCGACGCTGTGTTGGTAATCGACGATACGGCGGTGCCAAAGAAGGGCACGCACTCGGTCGGCGTCGCTGCGCAATACGCTTCAGCGCTAGGCAAGACCGCCAACTGCCAGACTCTGGTGTCACTGACGCTCGCCCGCGGCGAAGTTCCGGTGATGGTGGCATTGCGGCTTTTTCTTCCAGACCGTTGGGTCAACGATCGGTGGCGGCTGAAGCGAGCTGGTGTTCCGGCCGAATATCGAACTGCACGGACAAAGCCCGAGATCGCACTGGCGGAGATTGATCGCTTGATATCGATCGGCGTGCGCTTCCGCTGTGTGCTGGCGGATGCCGGTTACGGTCTCAGTGCGCCTTTCCGTCAAGGGCTGACGGCCCGCAAGCTTGCATGGGCGGTTGGCATCCCTCGTCACCTCAAGGTGTACCCCGTTGGGGTGCAGCTCATTTGGCCAGTTACCAAAGTTCGAGGCCGGCCACGTAAACGACAGGTGCCAGATAGTCTATCGACAGCAGCTGAAGACATGATGGCCAGTGCGCGGTGGAGAACTGTGAGTTGGCGCAGCGGTACGAAGGGTCGGCTCAAAGCCCGGTTTGCTGCCGTCCGTGTGCGTACTGCCGACGGTCCTCCCCAGCGGATATGGGACAAGGGCCAGCAGCATCTTCCAGGGGACGAGGCCTGGCTGATCGGCGAGCACCGCGCGTCGGGAGAGAAGAAATACTATCTCGCCAACTTGGCCGCCGGAATGGACCTCCGCAGCTTAGCCGCGACGATCAAGGCACGATGGATTTGCGAGCAGGCCCATCAACAGTTGAAGGAGGAACTCGGTCTCGACCACTTCGAGGGAAGGTCTTGGCACGGCCTTCACCGTCATGCGCTGATGGCGATGATTGCTTACGCGTTCCTCCAACATCGCCGGCTCAAAAAAGTGAGGCGGGGAAAAAAAATCAACGGCCCGCCCCCTCAACCGACCTTGCCGGCGGTCCGCCACGCCATCGTCGACCTCATCATGCGATCAAGTCCTCAGCGATGTCCGTACTGCCGATCCTGGATCAGCGAGGAAAAGCAGCGTGAGTAAATCTGCCAAAGTAGTGCTAGCACTACTTTGGCAGATTTTTAGCGGCACGGGATTCCCAAATCAGTTTTTCAATGATTTATGGGTGGTCGGCTTTTGGAGGGCCGACCATGGTAGGCACAACGTCGAATTGGGAAGACGAGCTTCGAGGATGGCTCAAGCCGTTCTTGGATCGCCTAGGCCATAAATCGCGGCGGCGAATGTGTCCGCTTTATGTGGCAGGGCTGATCGGACCCGGCGATCGCAAGAGCGTTCAGCCAATGGCGGAGCGGCTTGCGCCTGGCGATTACGACCAGCTGCATCATTTTGTTGCGGCTGGCGTCTGGGACGCGGCGCCATTGGAGACGGAGCTGCTCATTCAAGCGGATCGGCTCGTTGGTGGCAGCGACGCTGTGTTGGTAATCGACGATACGGCGGTGCCAAAGAAGGGCACGCACTCGGTCGGCGTCGCTGCGCAATACGCTTCAGCGCTAGGCAAGACCGCCAACTGCCAGACTCTGGTGTCACTGACGCTCGCCCGCGGCGAAGTTCCGGTGATGGTGGCATTGCGGCTTTTTCTTCCAGACCGTTGGGTCAACGATCGGTGGCGGCTGAAGCGAGCTGGTGTTCCGGCCGAATATCGAACTGCACGGACAAAGCCCGAGATCGCACTGGCGGAGATTGATCGCTTGATATCGATCGGCGTGCGCTTCCGCTGTGTGCTGGCGGATGCCGGTTACGGTCTCAGTGCGCCTTTCCGTCAAGGGCTGACGGCCCGCAAGCTTGCATGGGCGGTTGGCATCCCTCGTCACCTCAAGGTGTACCCCGTTGGGGTGCAGCTCATTTGGCCAGTTACCAAAGTTCGAGGCCGGCCACGTAAACGACAGGTGCCAGATAGTCTATCGACAGCAGCTGAAGACATGATGGCCAGTGCGCGGTGGAGAACTGTGAGTTGGCGCAGCGGTACGAAGGGTCGGCTCAAAGCCCGGTTTGCTGCCGTCCGTGTGCGTACTGCCGACGGTCCTCCCCAGCGGATATGGGACAAGGGCCAGCAGCATCTTCCAGGGGACGAGGCCTGGCTGATCGGCGAGCACCGCGCGTCGGGAGAGAAGAAATACTATCTCGCCAACTTGGCCGCCGGAATGGACCTCCGCAGCTTAGCCGCGACGATCAAGGCACGATGGATTTGCGAGCAGGCCCATCAACAGTTGAAGGAGGAACTCGGTCTCGACCACTTCGAGGGAAGGTCTTGGCACGGCCTTCACCGTCATGCGCTGATGGCGATGATTGCTTACGCGTTCCTCCAACATCGCCGGCTCAAAAAAGTGAGGCGGGGAAAAAAAATCAACGGCCCGCCCCCTCAACCGACCTTGCCGGCGGTCCGCCACGCCATCGTCGACCTCATCATGCGATCAAGTCCTCAGCGATGTCCGTACTGCCGATCCTGGATCAGCGAGGAAAAGCAGCGTGAGTAAATCTGCCAAAGTAGTGCTAGCAGACAGCTTCGTGCGAAATCCCGGAAACCTGTCGCGGCCGCCAGATCGCCACGTGGGTGATTTCGGCCACGCTTCTTTCGCCGTCGGCGACGACAATCGCGTCGAATTCAACAATCGCATGACCTTTGGAGACCGTATTGGACGTGATCTTGGAACGTAGTGTCAGTTGTTCGCCGACGTGCACGGCGGCGTGATTGCGCAGCCTGCTGCCGACGTGAATCCAGGGTCCGAGGACGACATTCTGCACCAGCGCCAGATTGGCGAGCCGCAGGATTTGCCCGGGATGGACCAATCCTTCGTTACGATAGATCGGCTCGGTTTCGCGAATGTCGTCGAGATAGCTGTCGAGCATGGCGCGGTCGATCGTCAAAGGCGTGATGCCGAGCGCGCGGCCCGGCTTAAGCGAGGTCTCACTCGCCGCCGGCCGCTCGACAGGCGGTATTCCTGCCGGCAGCGCGTCGTTTGCGGGCGCCGGTCGCCGGTCCGCCGGGATAAAAGCATGCCCGGTGGCGCAGCGATCCTGACCGCTCATAACGGACAGGTCCAACGCGTCGTCATCCTCCGTCGCCGTCACGCGCGCGACGGCGCCGTCGTAAACCGGCTTCAGAAAGCGGCACTCCGCTTGCCCGCTTTCCAGCCAGCTCCGGCCCCAGCGCGCCACCGGCATGTGCGCCATGTAGGCGAACACCTCGACTCCAGGAACGAGCCCGCCGCGGAACCCGAACTGCCGGGCCATCGCGTCGTCATGGATTTTGTTCTCGGAAGCCGTCGCCGTATTGAAGGCGTTCACCTCGTACGCGGTCATGGCTGCGCTCACGGTCGCATCCGCACGCGCTACGCCGCGGCCTGCGCGCTGCGCAGAATTTCGGCAAATTGCGGATAGGTCTCGGCGAGTTCTTGCGTGACGCGGCCGCGCAGGATAGCGAGACTTCGCGGCGTCGGGCGCCGCAGTCTGTGGTGGATCGGCGGGCGCATCGTAATCGAAACCGGTATTGGCCCGCACCTCGGCCGCGGTCGCGCCGCGGTGGACGCTGCGCAAGGCAAAACGCTTGCGGGCGGGGTCGAAGGAAAACAGCGCCATGCCGGTCAACAGCGCATAGGGTCCGCCGCTGCGTGTGACGCCCTCGCTCGTTCCCGGCGCGCTGATATAGTCGACCTTGTCGACCAACACGCGGGGCGAATGCTCTTCGCGGAACAGAATGACGCGCGGCACCAGGAAATAGAGAAAGGCCGAACCGAAACAGCCGGGCCAACGCACGTCGCTCCGCGGATAATCGCCGGTGCCGACCAGATTGATGTTGGCCTGACCGTCGATCTGGCCGCCGCCGAGAAAGAAGGCGTCGATGCGCCCCTGCGCGGCGCAGTCGAATACTTCGACGCCGCCGTTGGTAAAGAAATTGTGCGCCTGCGAGCCGAGGATCGAAATGCGCACGGGGTCGCGTCCGCTCATTTCGTTGCGCGCGCGCAGCAGCATCGCGCCGGCGGCGGGAATCGGCGAGGAGGCGCCGACCGCGACATGACGAACGCCGTCGAGCAGATCGGCAATGGTCGCGATCAGAAGCTCGCGCTCGGAATAGTCCTGCGCTGTCCGCCGTTGCGTGCTCATGCCGCCTCGGCCAGCCGGCGCGAGAATCCGTCCATGTAGGCCGCGAAGCCCTCGGGCGTCCGCGCCATGGCGGCGTAGCGGGCGATCTCGGCGGTGTCGGCGGGATACTCGCCCCACAAGCCGATCGGCCAGGCGCCGCGCGGCGCCACGGCGATGCGGTCGACGTAGAGCGCCGGCAGGACGCCGGCTGCCGAATCCTCGTCGTGCAGCAGCGATGCCTCGGAAATCCGCTCGACCGTAACCAGCGTCGCTTTCGACGCATACGCCATGGTTGCCAGTTCGCGGCGGCGGCCGATGCGCACATTGCCGTAACGATCGGCTTCGGGCGCGTGAAACAGCGCAATGTCGGGATGGATCGCCGGCACCACCACGATCGGATCGTTCTCGGCGTACGGATTGGCGATGATTTTCCAGTCGGTCCGCGTCTTCAATAGGTCGCTGCCGACAATGCCGCGGATCGGCAGGAAGGGTACGCCCTTCTGTGCGGCGATCAGGCCGGAATGCACTGCCGGGCAGGTCGCGTCCAGCAGACGGAAGGCACCGTTGCGCACGCCGTCGACGAAGCGCGGCGCGCCGCCGGCCTCGCCCAGCGTCACCGCGCTGGTCTCGAGCACGCCGACGAGGCCTTCGCCGATCAGCATGTCGCCTTGCATGCCGGTGATCGGCACGCAGACAAGATGCAGGTTTTCCGGACGGTAGGCGATGATGGCGGCGGTCGCCGCTATGGCGACACCGCAATAGTCGGCGGGCACCGCGACCCGCATCCCGGAATGCACTTGCGCGGCCAACTCTCTGAGCGGGACGATCTCGGCCATGGTCTTCTTCCCTTCGCGTTCATTTCCCGGCGCCACCGTTCGCCCGAGCATGACGGGCGTCCGCCGGCGATGCAAGATCGGGGCGGGTGCTTTTTTCTGTTGGATTGGTCGTTCGCACGGGCGCCTGTTTTGCTCGTATGCGCCTCGAGCGGCATTCGACCGGGGTTGCTTGCCGGCGGTTGAAATGCCGATTTGATCTATCGCAAGGTCTCGCGCCGCAGATGGGTAGAAACAAGCTTTTTCGTCGCATGCGAGAGCCCAAATGGGTCGCCGCCATCTTATCAAAGGGAGGGCCTCGGCAAGGCATCAGCCGATGCGGCAAATCATCGGTATCTTGCGCGATGAGCACCGCAACGTCGAAAAATTGCTGCTGGTTCTCGATCGCGAGTTGTCTGTGTTTAATCGCGCCGAACGGCCGGATTATCACGTCGTGCAATCGGTCATCGAATATTTTCAGGACTATCCGGATGGCTGTCACCATCCCAAAGAGGACTTGATCTTCGCGAAACTGAAGACGCGCGATCCGGTCACGGCGGCAAGCATCGGTGACCTCGAAGCTGAACATACGAAAGGCTCCAAGCGCCTGGCGCGGGTGGCGCGGACGATCGAAGGTGTGCTGGCCGACCGGGAAATTCTGCGGGACACCGTCGATGCGATCATCCGCGACTTCATCGACCATGAGCGCCGCCACATGGCGATGGAAGAACGCGTGCTGTTTCCTTCCGCGGTTCGGGCCCTGCGGTCCGAGGACTGGGCCGAGATTCGCGCGAAACTCACCGCCCGGAAGGACCCTTTGGACACGGCGCTGGAGGCCAAATACCGCGTGCTGCGGTACCTTATCTTGCAATGGGAGCAAGAGGCCGAATCGGAACGAACGCAGCGGGCTGCCGCCTCGGCTTCATGAACGAGGCAGCCGGCCATCGCAGCCATGCGCGGCAGACCAGAGCCGCTCTTCTATCGCTCGCAGACCGCCAATGCGCGGTGTCTTGGATCGGGCGGTGTAAGCCCATGCTTGCGCCGCTGCAATGATAACACCTTCATACTAAAGGCCAATTACGTTTTGCTGCGGTCCTTTGCGCTATGTCAAGGCGGCGATTGGACCGATCATTAAATGTCCGCTTGCTGAATTTTCCAACCACGATCGCGAGTCGAAATCGATGGTCGATACAAGCCTCGGCGCCGGGTTCAAAATCTTGGCCCGCGAAGATTTTTCCGACGTGACCTATTCCTTGGTCATCCATCATCCGTTGATGGCGAAGGCGGCGCGGCCGGGCCAATTCGTCATCGTCATGTCGCATGAGTCGGGCGAGCGGATCCCGCTGACCATCGCCGACTTCGACCGTGTCGCGGGGACGGTGACGCTGGTCGTGCAGGCGGTCGGCAAGTCGACCAAGGAAATGCAACAGGCCTGCCAGGTCGGGACTTCGCTCTATGGGATGGTTGGGCCCATGGGAGTACCGAGCCCGCTCGCAGGCAAGAAAAAAGTGGTCTGTGTCGGCGGCGGCCTGGGTGTCGCGCCAATTTTTCCGCAGGCCCGCGGATTTAAGGAGAACGGCGCCTATGTGATCGGCGTGCTCGGATTTCGCACCAAGAAGCTGCTGTTCTGGGTGGATAAGTTCAAGGCCTGCTGCGACGAACTGATTCTCTGCACCGACGATGGATCGGCGGGCATCAAGGGCTTCGTCAGCGACGGCATCAAAGTCGCCATGGCCGGCCATCGCGATATCGATGAAGTGATCGCGATCGGGCCGCCCATCATGATGAAGGCCTGCGCCGAGACGACGCGCCCGCATGCCATCAAGACGATCGTCAGTCTTAATCCCATCATGGTCGACGGAACCGGGATGTGCGGCGGCTGCCGGGTCAAGATCGGCAATGAAGTCAAGTTTGCCTGCGTCGACGGTCCCGATTTCGACGGCCACAAAGTCGATTTCAACGACCTGATGATGCGGCTGCGGCGCTACGCCGAAGAGGAAAAGGTCGCCCTGGACCGTTGGTCGGCAAGCTGCCGGATGATGCAGCAGGCCCCGCCGCTCTTGCAGGGCGCCGAGGCGGCTGAGCCGGCAATGGTGCTGCCCGATCCGTTCGAGGAAACCCTGGGGGGATAGCGTGCGCAGGCATCGCGTTTGTCAGTTCGCAGTTTGTCGGCGCAGCGCCGCCCGCTCGGCGGCCGCTGCAATGGTCCTTTAGTCACACGGAATTTACACGATGGCGAAGAAGAAAAAGACAATCCGCAGCATTCCGCAGCAGCGCACTCCCGTGCGCGAACAGGATCCGCAGCTGCGGGTGAAGAATTTCGAGGAAGTCAATTGCGGCTATTCGCTGGAACAGGCGCTGAACGAGGCGGAGCGCTGTCTGTTGTGCCCCGACCCCGCCTGCATCGCCGGTTGTCCAGTCAATATCAATATCCCGAAATTCATCGAGGCCATCAGCGCCAAGAATTTCCGCGGTGCCTATGACGTCATCACCGCCAGCAATCTGCTGGCCGCGGTGTGCGGTCGCGTCTGCCCGCAGGAGACGCAATGCGAGGGCGTGTGCGTGGTCGGCGAGACGCTCGAGCCGGTGGCGATCGGCCGCCTCGAACGCTGGGTCGGCGACTACGCCATCAAGGAAAAGTGGACCAACGTTCCGCATATCGAGCCGAGCGGATTCAAGGTCGGGATCGTCGGCTCTGGGCCGGCCGGCATGGCGTGCGCGGCGGATCTAGCAAAGGCCGGCTGCGAAGTGACGGTGTTCGAGGCCTTCCATCAGGCCGGCGGCGTGCTCAAGTACGGCATCCCGGATTTTCGTCTGCCCAACGCGGTGGTCGATGCGGAAATCGACAATCTGCGCAAGCTCGGCGTCAAGTTCGAGTGCAATACGCTGGTCGGCCGCCTGTTCACTATCGAGCAGATGCGCGACGAGCTCGGCTTCGACGCGGTCTTCATCGGCACCGGCGCCGGTTATCCGTCGATGCTCGGCATCCCCGGCGACTCGCTCAACGGTGTGCTGTCCGCCAACGAGCTTTTGACCCGCTGCAATTTGATGCGGGCGAAGGAATTCCCGAATTATGACACGCCGCTGCCGCTCGGGCGGCGCGTCGCCGTGATCGGCGCCGGCAACACTGCCATGGACGCGATGCGCGTCAGCCTGCGGCTCGGCGCCGAAAAAGTCTACTGCATCTATCGGCGGTCGCGGGCGGAGTGCCCGGCACGGGCGGAAGAGGTTCACCACGCCGAGGAAGAGGGCATTGAATTCCACTGGCTGACCAATCCGGTGGAAGTCCTCGCCGACGACAAGGGTAATGTTCGCGCCATGCGCTGCATCCGCATGGAGCTCGGCGAGCCCGACGATTCCGGGCGGCGGCGGCCGCTTTCGGTGGCCGGCAGCGAGTTCGAGTTCGAGACCGATCAGGTCGTGTTCGCGATCGGCACCAACGCCAACCCGATCATCGGGCAAACCTCGCACCTTCGCCTCAACAAGCGCGGCTATATCGAGACCGACGAGACGCTGGCGACCTCGATGGCCGGCGTGTTTGCCGGCGGCGATATCGTCACCGGCGCCGCCACCGTGATCGAGGCAATGGGTGCCGGCCGCAAGGCCGCGCGCAGCATCAAGAATTATTTGAGAATTCGTGATTCCGCCGTCGACGGCATCAGTACAGCCGACGCCGGCAGGTTCTTCGGGATCGATCTCCGGGAGCGCAACTACGCGCGGATTCGCGCCGCATAAGGTAGCAAGATGAACGACACCACCGCCGAAATCGCCGTCAAGCCGCGCCCGCGCGCGGTCAAGCCTGCGCAGCCTGCTCAGCCCGCTCCCGCCAAGAAGGCGGCTATCACACTAAACGAGCACATCGTCGAGATCGTCAGCGACTCCGGCGAGGGCGCGCAGCGCTGTGGACAATCGTTCGGCGCCATCGCCGCCCGCACCGGCAACGGCGTCTGGACCGTGGAGATCATTCCCGCGGAAATCCGCCCGCCGGCACGCAGCGTCGCCGGCGGCAGCGGCAACCGCATTCGCGTGGGCTCGGGCCGCGTCACCAACGGCGGCAACGAAACCGACCTGGTGGTCGCCTTCAACGAGCAGGTCCTGCTCGGCCGCGTCCGCACCGGCGAACTCAAGCCCGGCTGCACGATTCTGCTGGAAAGCATGTGGCGCGAAAGTAAGGACAGCGCCATCGCCGCGTCCTACAGCGAGACCTACGACGAATTGGTGGCGGCGGGATTCAAGGTCTACGAAATTCCGATGGAACGCGAATGCCGCAAGATCGTCGCCGACGCCCGGCGCGGCAAGAACATGTTTGCGCTGGGAATGCTGTGCAATATCTACAGCTTCGACCTGCAGCTCGCGCGCGAACAGATCGCGCTGACGTTCGGCAAGAAGCACGCCAGCGTCATTCAGACCAACGTCAAGTTGTTGAACGCCGGCTATGAGTGGGCCGAGACCAATCTCGAATTGAAGTATCGCATCCCGGCGACGCGCAGCACCGAGCCGCAAATCGTCATCGACGGCAACACCGCGCTGGCGCTCGGCGTACTGGCTTCCGGCATGGACATCTGCGCGATGTACCCGATCACGCCGGCGACTTCGGTGTCGCATTATTTGAGCAGCGTGTTCGAGAACGTCGGCGGCATCGTGCATCAGGCCGAGGACGAGATCGCCGCCTGCACCTTCGCGATCGGCGCCTCCTATGCCGGCAAATGCGCGGTCACTGTCACCTCCGGACCCGGCTATTCGCTCAAGCAGGAAGGCATCGGGCTGGCGGTGATGGGGGAGATTCCGCTGGTCGTCATCAACGTGCAGCGCGGCGGTCCCAGCACCGGGCAGCCGACCAAGGTCGAGCAGGGCGATCTGCTGACCTCGATCTTCGGCAGCCACGGCGACGCGCCCAAGGTGGTGATCGCGCCGGGCACGATCGAAGAATGCTTCTACTCGGTCATCACCGCCCGCAAGATCGCCGAAACCTTCAACATGGTGGTGGTCATCCTCTCCGATGCCAGTCTCGCCACATCGCAGCAGCCGTTTCCGCGGCCGCAGTTCAGCGAGGCCTGGCTCGCGCCGCCGGTCGACCAGAGCGAAGTGCCGGAAGGGCTCAAGCCCTATGACTGGAACCCCACCACCGGCTTGGCGCGCCGCTTCATTCCGGGTCAGCCCGGCGGCATGCACACCTTGACCGGCCTTGCCCATGACCGCTTGAGCCATGTCGCCTATGACCCGGAGAGCAACGAATTGGGCATTCGCGCGCGCAGTCTCAAGCTCGCGGCATTGCAGAAGACCTTGAAAACGCCGCCAGTATTCGGCGATCCGAACGGCGATCTCCTGGTCATCGGTTGGGGCAGCACCAAGGGTGCCATCGAAGAGGCGGTGACGGCGGCGCGCGCCGACGGCCACAAGGTGTCGTCGCTGCATCTGACCTTCCTGCAGCCGATGGCGCCCGGACTGAACGAGATCATGCGGCGGTTCAAGAAAGTCATCACCATCGAAAGCAATTGGAGCGATGACCCGAACGACGCGATCATAGACGAGAGCAATCGCCGCCACTCGGCGCTGGCGATGCTGCTGCGCTCGCGTTACCTCATCGACGTCGATTGCTGGAGCGAGGTGCGCGGCCAGGCGATCAAGCCGAGCTCGATCCGGCACGTCATCCTCAAAAAGCTAAAGCAGGGATAAGGCACGGCCATGACGATTCACGTGAGCGAATGCCTGTTGCGGATGCACGACCAGCATTACGACCTTGAGGATTACCAGAGCGGCGTGCCGCGCTGGTGCACCGGTTGCGGCGACAACGCCATTCTCGCGGCGGTGCAGCGGTTATGCCGCGACGAAGATTTGCGGCCCGAGAAGACCGTTTTCGTCTCCGGCATCGGCTGCTCCAGCCGCTTCCCGCATTACATGAAGACCTACGGCTTCCACGGCATCCACGGCCGCGCGCTGCCGGTCGCCGAAGGTATCAGGATGGCGCGGCCGGATCTGCACGTCTTTGTCAATACCGGCGACGGCGACTGCTGCAGCATCGGTGCGGCGCATTGGATCCACGCCATCCGCTACAATATGAACATGACCGTGATGCTCCACGACAACCAGATCTACGGTTTGACCAAGAAGCAGGCATCGCCGACATCGCCGCGGGGAACCAAGAGCAACACCACGCCGCGCGGCAGCTATCTCGACCCGCTGCAGCCTTTGACCGTGACGCTCGGCGTGCAGAACGTTTCCTTCGTCGCCCAGGCGGTCGATTGGATTCCCGAAGTGCTCTACGACATCATTGCGGCGGCTTACCGGCACAAGGGTTTTTCTTTCATTCGCATCCTGCAGCGCTGCCCGGAATGGCTGCCGTCCATGTTCGAGCCGTGGATGCAGGATCCGCTGAAGACCCTGCTGCTGACGCACGAGGACGGCCTGCAGCTCAGCCCCGGTCTGTCCAAGGTCTATAAAAATCAGGAACGGCACGACCCTTCCAATATCAATCGCGCACGCGAGATCGCGTCCGTCCAGGATCCGATCCCGGTCGGCATCCTGTACCGCAATCCCGAGGTGCCCTGTTACGAAGAGCTGCGCAATGCCGGGCAGCAGCGTTCGTCGCGCTACATCAAGGCCGGGTTGGAAGTGGAATTCGACAAGTTCACGATTTGGCCGCAAGCCGCCGATCCCAAAGTTCGGCCGAGTGCGTGAGGACGCGGGTCAGTTCAAGCGAAAACGGTCAAGGCAAATTCGACATGCAAGCAGAACTTCAGGCGCTCATCGCATTTCACCTCACCGGACGAATCTCGGGCGGCGCGTTCGGCGCGCTCGCCCAGAGCGATCTGCAACCCGCCGTTCTCGCCGGTTATCGGGACCTCACGGCGCTGCGCTATGATTTTCCGCTGGTGCTGATCCGCGCCGGCGGCGACCGCAAACCGGTGCAATCGCTTTCCGGATTGTTCGACGGCGCGCTCAAGGACATCGCGGACGGCGACACCGACCGGGTGTGCAAGCACGCCTACCGGCTTGAACGGGAAATCCGCACGCTGGTCGCCGAAGGCGCGGCGGGCTCGCTGGCGAAAATCTGGGATCTCGCTGCCGCCGCCATTGGCGCGAAGAGCGACGATTTGCTGCAGGATAGTCTACGCCGCCTGCGCGCCGCGGTGAAGGTCGACGGCGACGTCATCGGCTACGACAAGGCGATGCCGTTTCGGTTGTTCCGGCACGCCTGGCAGAGCTTGCAGGATCGCAAGACTCAGAGTTTCCGGGCCGATATCAATAAACTGATCGTGAACCTGTCCGACATCTTGAGCGCGGACTTCGTCCACTCGAAGGAAGGGCTGAGCGCGGAACGGCTGCGCGCCACGGTCGGCGCGGTCCATCGCGACGTGTTCGATTTCGATGCGATGTCTCGCCTGCTGGTGGAAACCTCGGCCAATGTCCCGATCCCGGAAAGCCGCCGGCGGCGGGTTCGCGGCTTGCTTTCGGTGCTCCGCGCCCAGCGCTTCTTTGCGCCGGCCGACAACGACAAAGGGGTCGATGTCGGCGAGCCCTATTCATTCGTGTTCGAAAATTGCGCCGATGCGGTCGCCGCCTACCGCGAGCGGTTGCCGCGCATGATCGAGCTGGCCAAGGCGATCGCCATGGCCAGGCTCGAAACCGAAGGGGAATACAGCGAAGGACGTCACGACGCCTTTTTCGCGGAGTTCGGCGACAACGGCCTCGACCCCGCCGATCTCGCCTTGTTCCCGGGCTATCTGATTTGTCTGCGCGCCGCCGACCTCGAAGCGGCGGAGAGCGATCTGATCTTGCAGGCCTTCGTCGCCGGCATGCTGGCCAAGGTCGTGGTCCAGACCGACGATCTCGTCGAACCATCGCCGATCGGCAGCGACTACCTGATCTCGGGCCTTCGCAACAAGCAACTTGCCAGCGCGGCGATGAGCTTCGGCACGTACTATGTCTTGCAGGCGAGCGGCTCGAGCCTGTTCCAACTCCGCGAGCAGATTCTCCGTGGGCTGGCCTACGACGGGCCGGCATTGTTCAGCGTGTTCTCCGGTGCCAGCGGCAGTGACATTGCGCCTTATCTGACAGCGGCCGCCGCCGCGGAGTCGCGGGCTTTTCCGGCGTTCATCTATGATCCTTCGACGGGCCCGGATTGGGCGTCGCGGTTCTCACTGACGGTCAACTCGCAGATCGACCTCGACTGGCCGCTGCAGCGCCTCGACTATGAGGACGCGGAACAGCAGCGCGTATCGGAAAGCCTCGCGTTCACGCTGGTCGATTTCGCCGCCTGCGATCCGCGCTGCGCCAAGCATTTTGCCAAGGTGCCGCGCGGAAAATGGGGCGCCGATCTGTTGCCGGTGGCCGAATTCCTGGCGCGCCAGCCGCAGGATCTGGCCGATAAGGTGCCGTCGCTGTTGATGGTCGACCGCGACAATCGCCTGCAGAAGGTGATCGTCGACGACAAGCTGGTGCAGGCCGCGCGCCGCTGCGTCGAAGCCTGGCGCAGCCTGCAGGAGCTCGGCGGCGTGCACAACTCGCATGCGGCCAGACTGCTCGAACAGGAGCGCAAGATCTGGGCGGAGCAAGCGCGGCCGGCGGCCGCCGCCGTGGAAACCCCGCCCGCCGCCGCGAGCCCGGCTGCCACTGCGGCACCGGCCGTTGCGGCCCCCGAACCGGCTCCGGCGGCAGCCGAGCGGCCCTCGGACGATCCCTATATCGAGACGCCCCGCTGCACCACTTGCAATGAGTGCACGCAGATCAACGATAAGATGTTTGCCTACGACGCCAACAAGCAGGCCTATATCGCGAATCCGGACGCGGGGACCTATCGGCAGTTGGTGGAAGCGGCGGAGAGCTGCCAAGTCTCGATCATCCATCCGGGCAAGCCGAGAAATCCCGACGAACTAGGGCTCGACGAGCTTAAAGCGCGGGCGGAGCCGTTCTTATAGGAATGCCGCTAGGAATGCCGCTGCGCAGCCATGCGATCGAGGTGGCACTGCGTTGCGGCAAACGGACCCGCGTGTCCGGCGCCCTTTTGATCTTTATCAAAGAAGCCTCCAAGTAACACATTCATAAAGCATGTGCCGCCGTCTCGATCCCTGAAATCCTCGTGGGGGCTCGCGGTGCGGTGAGACGGCGTGGATCGCACCGTTTGGGCTGCCACACCAGCGAGGATGCGATCATGGACGCGAAAACCGACGCCGGCGTCAAGGCCGGCAAACTCATACTCGGCGACAAGAATTGGTCGTTTCCGCTTTACAACGGAACGATTGGCCCGCAAGTTTTGGACGTCAGCAAACTTTACAACGAGGCCGGTATCTTCACCTACGATCCGGGCTTCACCTCGACCGGTAGCTGCGAGTCCAAGATCACCTATATCGACGGCGACGAAGGCGTCCTGCTCTACCGCGGCTATCCGATCGAAGACCTGGCCGAGCAGGGTGACTTCCTCGAGACTTGCTATCTGCTGCTCTACGGCGAGCTGCCGACCGCGGCCCAGAAGCAGAGCTTCGACCGCGAAGTGGTCAGCCACACGATGATCCACGAGCAGATGAGCCGCTTCTTTCAGGGCTTCCGCCGCGACGCCCATCCGATGGCGGTGATGGTCGGCAGCGTCGGCGCCTTGTCGGCGTTTTATCACGATTTGACGGACATCCGCGATCCGGTCCAGCGGATGATGACCTCGGTCCGCATCATCGCCAAGATGCCGACGCTGGCGGCGATGGCCTACAAATATTCGATTGGCCAGCCGTTCGTGTATCCGAAGAACGATCTGAGTTACGCGGCGAACTTCCTGCGCATGTGCTTCGCGGTGCCGTGCGAGGACTATGTCAGCAATCCGGTGGTCGCCCGCGCCCTGGACCGCATCTTCACTTTGCACGCCGATCACGAGCAGAACGCCTCGACCTCGACGGTGCGGCTCGCCGGCTCGACCGGCGCCAATCCGTTCGCCTGCATCGCCGCCGGCATCGCCTGCCTGTGGGGGCCGGCGCATGGCGGCGCCAACGAGGCGGCGCTGAAAATGCTCGGCCAGATCGGCTCCGTCGACCGCATCCCCGAATACGTCAAGCGCGCCAAGGACCCGAAGGATTCCTTCCGGCTGATGGGGTTCGGCCATCGCGTCTACAAACACTACGATCCGCGCGCGAAAATCATGCAGAAGACCTGCCACGAGGTCTTGCATGAGCTCGGCGTCAACGATCCGCTGTTCGACGTCGCCATGGAGCTCGAGCGCATCGCGCTGCATGACGAGTATTTCATCGAGAAGAAGCTCTATCCCAACGTCGATTTCTATTCCGGCATCACGCTGCGCGCCATGGGCTTCCCCACCACCATGTTCACGGCGCTGTTTGCGCTCGCCCGCACGGTCGGCTGGATCGCGCAGTGGAAGGAAATGATCGAGGATCCGCACCAGAAAATCGGCCGGCCGCGCCAGCTCTATACCGGCTCGCCGCGCCGCGACTATCGGGCGATCTCGCGGCGGAACTAATACCGCTGTCGTTGTTGCCGACCGTCTGCGTCTTCGACAGTCGTCTTTCGGGTCAATCGAGTAAACCAGGCGGCGAGCCGGTCAGTCAGGCCGGCTCGACCGCCGGTTTGCGTTCAAGCTGCCTGATGTGGAACCATCGGGCCCGCAATAAAACGGGAGGAAGGCAATGACGCAACCGCGGCTGAAGCATTTCGGATGGGGCCGGGAAGGCGAGGGTTTGACGCCGGCCGAACTGGCCTTCGTGCTCGGCCGCATCGAAGAGCGGTTCGGGCCGTCGGTGGGTGGCGAAGTCAAACCGCCGCAGCTGCAGGACATCAAGCTCGATCCGCCCCGGCTTGAACCGCCCGCATCGTTGCCGTTCTGCTCGACCGCGCTCTACGACCGCGCCGCGCACGCCCACGGTAAATCATTCCCCGAATACGTGCGCGGGCTCCTCGGCGACTATCACAGCGCGCCGGACATCGTCGCCTATCCGCGCACCGAGCAGGAAGTTGCGGCAGTGCTCGACTGGGCGGGCGGCGCGCAGGCGAGCGTGACGCCGTTCGGCGGCGGCTCGAGCGTGGTCGGCGGAGTCGAACCGCGGCGTGACGCGGGTCGATACAAGGCGGCGGTGACCGTCGACCTGCGCGCGCTTGGCCGCGTGCTCGAAGTCGACAAGACCTCGCGCGCAGCGCGCATCGAGGGCGGCGCCTTCGGTCCGGCGCTGGAGGCGCAGCTCAAGCCGCACGGGCTCACGCTCCGTCATTTCCCGCAAAGTTTCGAGTGCTCAACGCTCGGCGGCTGGATCGCGACCCGCTCGGGCGGTCATTTCGCCTCGCTCTATACGCACATCGACGATCTTGTGGAATCGCTTCGCGTCATCACCCCGAAGGGCGTGATCGAGACGCGGCGGCTCCCCGGCTCGGGCGCCGGTCCAAGTCCGGACCGGCTGCTGATCGGCTCAGAAGGCATTCTCGGCATCATCACGCAAGCTTGGATGCGGTTGCAGGATCGTCCAAAATTTCGCGCCGGCGGCGCCATGCAGTTTGCGGACTTCTTTACCGCGGCCAGGGCGTTGCGGGCGATCTCGCAGGCCGGACTTTATCCGGCGAACTGCCGCATCCTCGATCCGCAGGAGGCTTTCAACACCGGCGCCGCCGACGGCAGCGTGGCGATCATGGTGCTGGCTTTCGAGTCCGGCGACCATCCGGTCGAACCGTGGATGGCGCGGGCGCGCGAATGCTGCGCCGATCACGGCGGCAAACCGGATCGCGCCGATGCCGCCGACGCCCACCGTGCAGGCGCCGCCGGCGCCTGGCGCAACGCCTTCATCCGCATGCCCTATGCGCGCGAGCGCACCATCGAGCGCGCCGTCATCAATGATACGTTCGAGACCGCGATCACCTGGGACCGGTTCGAGTCCTTCCACGACAAGGTCAAGGCCGCGACCGAGCGCGCGATCGTGGAAGCAACCGGAAAAGCCGGCTCTGTCACCTGCCGGTGCACGCATGTCTATCCGGATGGGCCAGCGCCGTATTTCACGTTCAGCGCCGCCGGGCGGCATGGCGAGTTGAGCGCGCAGTGGCACACCATCAAGTCGGCCGGGCTCGATGCCGTGATCGAGAACGGCGGCACCGTCACCCACCATCATGCCGTCGGCCGCGACCACCGGCCCTGGTACGATCGCCAGCGCCCGCCCTTGTTCGCCGCGGCGCTGAAGGCGGCGAAGGCGACTTTGGATCCGCAGGCCTTGCTCAATCCCGGCGTGCTGATCGATCCGTAGCCATTGAAATCATTGGCGCGCCCTACGGGAATCGAACCCGTGTTTCCGCCGTGAAAGGGCGGCGTCCTGGACCGCTAGACGAAGGGCGCAAAAGCACGCGCGATAAGCGCGGCACTTGAAGCGGCGCGACATATAAAGAGGTTTGGCTAAGAGCGCAATCGAAGCGATGGCGCTCTAATGTTTTGATGGAGCATGATCTTTTCGGAAAACCGGTTTCCAGTTTTCCGGATCATGCTCGTGCGGCAAGCAACCGCCCATGCGGTGGATTTGAAAGCTTGGCCTTATCCCATCACCAGTGCCCGGTATTGGGCATCGACAGCCAGGGCTCCTGCGGCGGCAGCGCCGCGCCCTTCTGCAACAGTTCGATCGAATGCCTGTCGGGCGAGCGCACGAACGCCATCATACCGTCGCGCGGCGGCCGGTTGATGGTGACGCCCGCCTTCATCATCCGCTCGCAGAGCGCATAAATGTCGTCGACCTCGTAGGCGAGGTGACCGAAATAGCGCGCTTCGCCGTAATCCTCGGCGTTCCAGTTATAGGTCAGCTCGACCAGCGGCGCCGACCGGCCGGCCGGTCCCTTGGCCACCAGGTCGGCGTCGCCTGGCGCCGCCAGGAACACCAGCGTGTACTTATTCTTGTCGTCGACCCGGCGGCGCAGCTCCTTGAGGCCGAGCTTGTTGCAATAGAAGTCGAGCGCCGCGTCGAGATTGCGCACGCGCAGCATCGTGTGCAGATAGCGCATAGTTATGGACCTCCGCTGACCGCGGCTTGCCGCCCTTTCGCAAGCCGCTTCTACGCCGATAAATATGTATGATAATGCGCCGAGGGCTAGGATGATCGCACCCGATCTCGACACCGCGACGGCAAGGCTGCAGGAAGCCGTCCACGACGCCAGCGTCATCCTGCCGTTTACCGGGGCCGGCATCTCGACCGAATGCGGCATTCCCGATTTCCGCTCCCTGGGCGGGATCTGGACCAAGAACCGGCCGATCCCGTTCGACGAGTTCCTCGGCAGCCAGGAAGCGCGCAATAAATCCTGGCGGCGCCGGTTCGCCATGGGCGATGAGTTCGGCCGCGCCAAGCCGGGGCGCGGGCATCGGGCG
The DNA here is from genome assembly GCA_963721025.1 of uncultured Alphaproteobacteria bacterium. Lineage (GTDB taxonomy): Bacteria > Pseudomonadota > Alphaproteobacteria > Rhizobiales > Xanthobacteraceae > BOG-931. Next base: position 470,676 of record CAVRHN010000001.1, read on the forward strand.
CTTGCCAACCTATATCGCGCCGGCAAGGTGCCGGCGGTGGTCACGCAGAACATTGATAATCTGCATCAAGCCTCTGGCATCGCGCCCGAACATGTCGTCGAGTTGCACGGCAACACCACTTACGCTTTGTGCCTCGATTGCGAGCGGCGCTACGAAATCTCCTGGGTGCGCCAGCGGATGGAATCAGGCAACGGCTGTGCGCCCGACTGTCCGACCTGCGGCGGGCACATCAAGACGGCGACGGTATCATTCGGCCAAGCGATGCCGGATTCCGCAATGCGGCGTGCCCAGGATCTCACCTTGTGCTGCGATCTGTTTCTGGCGATCGGTTCCTCGCTCGTCGTCTGGCCGGCGGCCGGATTTCCCTTGATGGCCAAGCGGAACGGCGCCCGACTGATCATCATCAACCGCGAGCCGACCGACTTTGACGACATCGCCGACCTCGTCGTGAGGCAGGACATCGGCACGGTGCTGGCGCCGTTCGTCGATTGCGCGTCATCCACCGATGTTCACAGGCTGTGACGCTTTTAGCTCAGGTGTTGCAATTTTGTGCTTTCGCCTTGGATGGCGGGTGTTATCTTCGATTCGAAAGATTCGTGAAGCGCCCGCGCAGGGGGCGCCAGCAGCGGCAGTGGCCACGGCGTCATGGCGTCGGACGGAATCGAACCAAAATCCACCGGAGCGGGGCTCGGACCGGCCGTCGATCTCAGCGACGAGGCGGCGGCGCACGTCATCGAGATCTCCGGTGTCATCAAATGGTTCGACGTCGCCAAGGGTTACGGCTTCATCGTTCCCGACAACGGCATGGCCGACGTGCTGTTGCACGTGACCGTGCTGCGCCGTGACGGCTATCAGACCGCCTACGAAGGCGCGCGGGTCGTGTGTGAAGTGCTGAGCCGGGCAAGGGGCTTGCAAGCGTTCCGCGTCGTGTCGATGGACGAATTGACGGCGATCCATCCGGCGCAGATGCCGCCGCCGCGAACCCATGTTACGGTGACCCCGACGAGCGGTCTCGAACGGGCACAGGTGAAATGGTTCAATCGGCTTCGCGGTTTCGGCTTCCTCACGCGCGGCGAGGGCACGCCGGATATTTTCGTGCATATGGAGACGCTGCGGCGCTTCGGCATAACCGAGCTGCGGCCGGGCCAGTTCGTGCTGGTCCGTTACGGACCCGGGCCGAAGGGGATGATGGCGGCCGAAGTGCATCCCGAGAGCGGCCCGCTTGGTCCCGCCTCGCATTAGCGGCGCTTGCCGCGCGTCTTGCAACACGCTTCGCAACACGATGGCGGTCGGCGTCTTGGCTTGCCGCCGCGATGCTTGTCGCGCTCTACACTATCGTCGCCGCTGCCGCACCGGCGCGCGCGGCCGATCGGCAACTCCTCGATATCGTCAGCAAGACTGGCGTCCATACCTTCTCCGTCGAGCTTGCCAGCACCCCTGAGCAACGGGAAAAGGGCCTGATGTTCCGCAAAGAACTACCGCTGGGCCAGGGCATGCTGTTCGACTTCAAGCACGACCAGCCGGTCGCCTTCTGGATGCACAACACCTACATCTCGCTCGACATGATCTTTATCCGCGGCGATGGCCGCATTTTGCACATTGCCGAGAATACCGAGCCGATGTCGGACCGTCTCATTCCCTCGGGCCGATCGGTGCGGGCGGTGCTCGAAGTCATTGCCGGCACGGCGCGCCAGCTCGGCATTGCGCCGGGCGACCTTGTGGAGGGCTCGATTTTCGGCACCGGCCATTAGGCAAGAGGCGGCAAAGCCTCGCCGTCATTGGGAAACCTGGCGACCTCACGGCTTGCTGGGAGCCGGCGAAACATGTACCAACGACGCGCCGGGCGGGGTATAGCGCAGCCTGGTAGCGCGGCAGTTTTGGGTACTGCAGGTCGCAGGTTCGAATCCTGCTGCCCCGACCACCTGCCTTCGCTTTGCTACGGCACGGCAAGTCCGCAGCAGTCAAGACGAAGGCGGGTGTCACGCCGAGGCCTTGGCGAAGGCGGACTTTACTTTCGATCGCGATCAACTGGGGATGGGGTTCACCGATGACTGCCCGCATTTACAAGCCGGCCCGCAACGCCATGCAGTCGGGCACCGCCAATACCAAGGAATGGGTGCTCGATTACGAGCCGGAACAGCCGCGCATGGTCGAGCCGCTGATGGGCTGGACGAGTTCCGCCGACATGAAGCAGGAAGTACACCTTCATTTCGATACCAAGGAAGAGGCCGTCGCTTATTGCGAGCGCTACGGCATCCCCTACCAAGTGTTCGAGACCAAGCCGCCGGTGCGGCAGCGGATCTGTTACTCCGACAATTTCGCCTACCCACGCCGCGAAGCCTGGACGCACTGACAACCGGGATTCAGCCGAAGACCGGAAAGATCATCGCGCGGCGTTCATCGTCCTGCCGCCGACCGACACCGGCCCGGCATCAATCAGCGCCACGGCGATGACGCATCGTCTGTCGCCGCGATTAACTCAACGACACACGAAGTCGTGACCAAGCGGTGCGATTTATGGGCGCCAATTGTGATTGGCGTCGTGTCCGCGCCTTGCCGTAAAAATTGCGCCGATCGTTGCCGCGTCGAGCGGCGCTCTTTTTTCGGAGGAACAGATGGGCCTCGGTCGCAGCTTTTCGCTTCGCAGCATCGTACTGGCGTCGCTGATTGTGCCGCTAGTCGGTTTGACGGTGAACTTGGCGCGGGCCGCCGAGCCCGCCGTCGTGATACCGCCCCCGGCGCTCGACGCGGCGGAGCCGGCCGAGCCCAGTTCGCAGACGATCGTTTTGGCGGGCGGCTGCTTCTGGGGCGTGCAGGCGGTGTTTCAGCACACCAAAGGCGTGACGGCGGCCATCTCAGGCTATGCCGGCGGCGATAAGCAGACGGCGCATTACGAGATGGTCGGCAGCGGCCGCACCGGCCACGCCGAGTCGGTCGCCGTGACGTTCGACCCGCGGCAAATTTCGTACGGCAAGATTCTACAGATTTATTTCTCGGTCGCGCACAACCCGACCGAGCTTAATCGGCAGGGGCCGGACGCTGGCACCCAATATCGCTCGGCGATCTTTTACGCCAACGACGAACAGAAACGGATCGCCGGCGCCTATATCGCCCAGCTCGACATGGCGCACGCCTTTCCCCGGCCGATCGTGACGAAGCTTGAGGTTCTGCACGGCTTCTATCCGGCGGAAGACTATCACCAGGATTTTGCTGTGTTGCACCCGTCATATCCCTACATTTTGTACAATGATCTGCCGAAGGTGGAGAATCTGAAGGAGCTGTTTGCCAATTTCTATCGCGACAAGCCGGTCACCGTGATGGCGTCGAGCAGGCTGAGCCGGTAGCCCGCCCATCATTCCGCGGACAAAGGCTGCGAATCCGGTATCCGGTATTAAGCCGGCCGCCCACAACGGCGGATGCCGCCCGTGGGCTGTGGCCTTGCCGATCTCGAGTCCACGAGTCGAGCGCCGGATCGGTGAGGCCGTGAATAATCCACCAGCAGTTTCCGCTCTATAGCCATCGATCGCACCCTGAAGTATCGTCACAAAAGGAGCCGGACCGGAGAAACGGTCGACTCCGCTTGAGGGGCGAAGAGGGGGAGGGGATGCCATGGCTATGGCAACGACGTTTGCGCCGCTAACGGACGCCGAACACAGCGCGCAGTTGCGCAAGGCCGTCATCGCATCGACGATCGGCACGACGATCGAGTGGTACGACTTTTTCCTCTACGGCACCGCGGCTGGTCTGGTCTTCGGCAAGCTCTATTTCCCTCAAGAAGAGCCGCTTACGGCAACGCTGGCTGCCTTCGGCACCTATTTCGTCGGCTTTATCGCGCGGCCGGTCGGTGCCGCAATTTTCGGCCATTATGGCGATCGCATCGGCCGCAAGGCGACGCTGATCGCCACGCTGCTCTGCATGGGGCTTGCGACCTTCGCCATCGCCTTTGTGCCGACCTACGCCTCGATCGGTATGTGGGGCGCGGTGCTGTTGACCGTCCTACGGGCGGTGCAAGGCATCGGTGTCGGCGGCGAATGGGGCGGTTCCGTGCTGCTGGCGATGGAATGGTCGCGCACGCACGGCCAGCGCGGGTTGGTCGCGTCATGGCCGCAGTTCGGCGTCCCCGCCGGATTGTTCTTGGCAAACTTGGCGGTTCTCGCCTTCAGCACCTGGTCCGGCGATCAATTCCTGGTTTGGGGCTGGCGCATACCGTTCGCACTGTCGATCATCCTGGTCGGCATCGGTCTGTGGATTCGCCTTGGCATTCTCGAGACGCCGGTATTCCAGCAGCTCCTGGACCAGGACAAGATCGAGAAGGCCCCGATCGCCGAAGTCATCAAGAAACAGCCGCGGGAAATCATGCTCTCGGCATTGCTGCGACTGTCCGAACAGGCTCCTTTCTATATTTTTGTCGCCTTCATCTTCTCGTATGCGGTCGGCACGCTGCATATGTCGCGGAATTTCATTCTCACCGCGGTGATGGTGGCGGCCTGCGTCTCCTTCGTCAGCATCCCGCTCTCCGGTCACATCTCCGACCGCATCGGGCGCCGAAAGATGTACCTGATCGGCGTTGCCGTGACCGGCCTGTTCGGGTTCCTGTATTTCGGCATGGTGGACACGGCGATCCCGTCGGCGGTTTTCATCGCCATCGTGCTCTCGCTCATCCCGCACGATATCCAGTACGGGCCGCAGGCGGCGCTGATCGCGGAATCCTTCACGCCGCGCCTGCGTTACAGCGGCGCCTCGCTCGGCTATCAGCTGGCGTCGATCATCGCTGGCGGCCCGGCGCCGATTATCGCCACCGCGTTGTTCGCCCATTACCAGTCCGGCTACGCGATCGCCATCTACATCGCCGGCTGCGCCGTCGTCAGCGCGGTAGCGGCGTCTTTCATGCCCGACTACACGGGCCAGGATATTTCGGCGGAATATGACGAGGAGTGATGCGCGTCGCCGATGTCGCCGCGCGCGACCTCGCTGACAGACCTGCGACGAATATGGACCGTTCCCGCCCCCTTGCCGGGGAGGGAGCGGTCGCGCGTAGGGGTTCAACACCGAATGCAACGGGCATGGGCTAAACTCTTGCCGCAATCGAGGTCGTACATCGGAGCTGTGATCGTGTTTGCAGGCTTGCGCATCATCGCTGTCATGGCGGCGATGAATTTGAGCTGCGGCTTTGCCGTCGCCGAAGATGCCGCGTTCTCAGCTCATGACCTGATGGCCGGTTGTCGCGCCTATGTCGGCAAGAATATTTCCACCGAGGATTACTTCGCTGCGAAGTACTGCGCCCAAATCATCGACGGGATAATCGCAGAGCGCGGTATATGCCCGCCCGCATCGTCCACTCCCGAACAAGCCGCCGGTGTCGTCGTGAAATATATCGACGGCAGACCCGCGAGGCTGCACGAAAACTTCGAAAAGCCGGCCCGCGAAGCCCTTCGGGCGGCTTTTCCGTGCACGCATTAAGGCCTCGCCGACGGGCCTACATTTTTTACAGGCAATTTTGTGCGGGATTGTTGCCGTCAGCTTAGAAGGGCTGACAGGGGCCATGGACATCGCGCTAAAGCCCCACGCCAAGCACCGGCAGCACGCGCTGCAGAATGGCCGCCAGACAGACGAGGACAACGAGAATTTTGAGCAAATTTCCCAGCCGGGCATCGCGAACAAATCGGTCGATGACCCAGAATAAGATCGCGCCGACAACGCATGTGATCAGCACATGAATCAAGACCAGAACCATGTGATCCCCCGTCCCGGCACGAGCCTTTACAGCGCCGTCAGCAACTTAACCGAAATTCTTCCGCGGCGCGAACCGTGGGCTGTTCTCGGATTGGCTGGTGACCCCGGCAGAAGTACCAAAGGCCCGCATCGTCAATGGGTTGCATTTACAAGCCCGCGTAATGGGCCCAATCGAAGGCAAAAGCCTTTTTCACGTAGTTACAAACCGCGACTGTCACGCCATACCCAATTCCGCCCGCGGGCACCGTGATGGCATGACATAATTGTTCAACTGGTGTTCATCTACCAAGGTTTAAAAATGAGGGGTCAAAGTTTGGGAGGTTGGACATGAGTGAAAAAATCGAATCGGAAATGATCTCGCGTCGAAAGGCGTTTTCCCTTCTCGGACTAGCGGCTGCGTTGGGCTTCGCAGTTCCACCCACGGTGTTAATGGTGTCAGATGCTGACGCCGAGACGGCCGGCATGGAGCGGCGTCATGAGCGGCGCGAACACCGCAGAGAGCGGCGTCACGAGCGGCGCGAACACCGCGAGGAGCGACGTTGAGGAGCGGAACGAAGGGGAGTAGTTTCCGCTGCTGAACTAAGCTCATCGCCTGGCGCGCCCCGGCGCTTAATGCTGGCGCAGCAGGCTCGCCATCATAGCGTTGTCTGGAAATAAAAAATGCCCCGGCGCACAGTCTACCCTGTGGGTCGGGGGTAAGTTAGTTCACGTGTGCAAAGAAATTACAATCATAGCGTAGGGCGGCGCGCAATCGCCATGCGGAGCGCCAGTGTGACTTGTGCGGGGATCTATCATTTCGAATCCTCCACATTGAGAGAGACCAGTCGGCAAAGACAGTCCGGGCTGGCAACGCACGCTCCCCATGTCGGCATTTTTCTCACCGGCTTCCCAACGTCGATCACTAGGAAGATTTGCCGGACAATAACTGCGAGAAATCCCTGATTTTATTGGCGACCCCGGCAGAAGTGCCAAGGGCTCGCATCGTCAATGGGTTACATCTACAAACCTGCCTGACGGGCCTCATTGAGCGCAAAAGGCTTTTTAGCGCACTTACAAACCGCACCTATTCCGACATCATCCCGCCGGTGATCGACGCGACATGCCTACGGCCCCTTTTCCCTCGATATGAGACCAGAGGCGGATGGGTCCGGGCACTAAAATACCGAGGTCGCTCGCTCATTTGCACGCGGCGCGAGGGATCGCCAGTTGAGAATGGGACGGGTAGAGGATGATCGGGCCTTGCAGGAACGCAAACTTGGGCCGCAACGGATCATCAACCGCATCGCCGGTCACTGGATGGCTCGGTAGCTACCCTCTAGGGGAAAAAGCTTGCGCGTCATAAATGGGTGTGCCGCTGTCAATTCTCATTGAAACGTAGTCACGCTCGTAATTCGGCAAAGTTGATAGGGCTGAAATAGGGGCATGAGTTGCTATTGCCAAATTGACAACCTGAGCGGTTTCTATACGATACGAGATGCGCTTTGGGGGATTTTCGAGCAATAGCATGACGGAGCGACCCTGCGTTTTGCGCACGTTGCTAACTTGCTACATTACGCGACGATCTTTCATGCTTCGGACATTGCTCATCGCGCATGTCGTAGTCTGGTTTGCGGCCTCAACTGCTGTTGCTCAACCTGCGCTTCCGAGTGGCATCTCTGAAGACGAACTGTTTGGGACGATGGTGAGAAATGCCAAATGGGCAAAAATGCCGATACCGGTGTGCTGGGAAAACCCCGCGCCTAGCAACGATAACGGTCGCCAACTGGCGCAACAGGCGGTTCACGAGACGTGGGAGACTCAAACCCCGGTTCGGTTTGATGGATGGGCCGCGTGCTCTGACAATGCGTCCGGCTTGCGGGTTCTAATTTCCGATACCGGAGAACCCCCCGGCACTCTTGGAGTTGGCAAATATCTGAACGGCAGACCGCACGGGCTCACTCTTAATTTCACTTACAAAAACTGGGGACAAAACTGTCAGAGCAACGTCAATTTCTGCATCTACGCTATTACGGTTCACGAGTTCGGTCATGTTATTGGCCTTACTCACGAACAAAACAGAGACGATGCCCCTGCTCAATGTAAGAAGGATCAGCAGGGCATAATCGGCGACTATAAAGTAACGAAATACGACGCTAACTCGATCATGAACTATTGCAATCCAAAATGGAACGGCGACGGCAAATTAAGCGCACTCGATATCTTAACTGCACAAAGGGTGTATGGGCAGTAGCGCTCAGCACATGCTGTGTAATATCGGCTGCGAACGCGGATCAAACGGCGGTGCTGATTGCCGCGCGGTATGGCGTTCGCACAGCGAGCATTGAAACAATCGGTACTCTTTTCGACAACAGCACGGAAGTCGGCGGCGGTTCTGGAATTTTAATAGGCAACAAATTTGTCCTGACTAACAATCATATTGTTCCATTTGAAATAAACTACCGAAAATTGGTTATTAACGTGCGGCTTCAATCTCGCGCGCAATCTCCGATGCCAGTCACAAACGTTCAGCGCGACGCGCAATATGATCTGGCGCTTCTTGAACTGGCCGCCCCAGTGCAGGGAGTGGCTGGCTCACGATGTCCGATGCCAGTAATTGGTGACCCGGACGAGGCTCCGATGGGTGCGTCTTTGTATCTATTGGGTTTCCCTTTAAACCAGGATTTGAGCATCTCTGGAGGCCTTATTAGCAACCAAGGCCCTGATCGCTGGCAAACTGACACCGTAATGAATCCTGGAAACAGTGGTGGGCCCGTATTCAATGAGAACCAAGCGCTACTCGGTCTGGCAGTTGGTGGGATCGTCAATTGGAACACCGGCGGCGGCCAGAGTGTGCGCGTGAGTGGTGTTAATTTCATTATTCCTGCGCTCACAATTATGAAAAGTTCGATTTTCCCAACAATCCAATCAATCCCCGCGCCTGATAGCTGTTGGACACCGTGGGCCACTGCAAAAATCCATCCAACAAACAAAGAGCATTTGATCAAGTACAATATTGACCTGAGCTCAAACATCCCAAGTCTGACATCCTCACTGAAAAAAGCTCTGGGGGAAACCGCCGAGGTGCGGATCAGTCGGCAAGACATGCCTTACCTCACCAATGCACCCGTTGATCAGTTGCCACTGCCCGAACTGCTGCGGCGAACATACACGGTCTCTGAGACGAAAGACGATCATCCTGTCCTGGCCGCACCTAGTTCCCGAGAATACAATCGCCAGTTCAAGGCTGAGTCCTCTTATCGAATAATTGATTGTGCTTGGCACGCAGTGACTGCAAATCATTCCAGCGGTGAATCGTGTCGAATTAACGATAGCGGGACTGCTGCGACGTTCAGCTTTGGGCTGACAAGCGGACCGCAATTTGACCGTTATCGCGGCTGGCTTGGAGGGACGCTGACGCTTACTCAAAAACTCAGTGCAAGGTAAGCGTTTCGTTTGAGTGTGGAAGGGGCCACATGGCTTTATTTGGCGTTTCGGGGGCAACGATGAAGGTCATCACTCTTGCTACAGCTACAGCTTGTGTTTTGTGTGGCTGTGCGAGCACCCAGCTTAATTTCAATACCGTCGATATCGCGTCGAGCCTGGCAGATCTTTATACAAGACAGGTATTGACCAATTTCAGCGCATATATAGACAACCCTCAGACAATTCCGTCACAGGTCGATCTTTCAGCAGGAACAATTCAGACGTCCAATTCGGTCTCTCCGACCGTTTCGGCGCCTTTGTCGCGAATGTCAACTTGGAACGGGGCCGGCGTGGTCACCGGTAGCACGATCGCTGGCGCCGGTCTTAACGCGAGCTTGTCGGATGGATGGCAACAAAATTGGAACGTGTCGCCGGTTACTGATGCCAACACGCTACGTAATCTGCGTGCGATTTATCGATACGCAGTTTATGGCTCAGATCTTCTGAGCGAGTATCATGTACCAAGAACACTGGCGGACGGGAAGCTCGTCACAGACACCTATTCCCTTCAGTTACCTCAATGCATCGTCTGCAAACCCAACGGCTATAAAGGACCCAAGTACGTCAATCCAAAATTAAAGGGAGGCTGGCTGTATTGGACTAGCGACGCCGCCTCCGCAGCGCCCACCCGATTGCTCCCTGATGGCGTGGCGCTTGTAGACCTTGGCCGCTACGGAGCGCATGAATTGTTCATGACCCGGGAAGACTTTCAAAAGGGATATCTTTCGAATTTTACTTTATTCACCCTTCCAAACGCCGAACCAAGTGCTGGGGGCGGTGGAGCCCAAACTGGGGCGCAAGCTGGCGGTGGCCGGCGAAACTACACACGCCAGCCTCCGCCTCCTCCCCCGCCTCCCTTTATCTTGCCGCCATCGCAATAAGGCCATCAGTCCCGGCGCCATGGGCGCGCCGCCGACGGGAATTCACCTCCGCCGCCCGTATCCAGATCGCGGCGTGACGGCCCGCGCGCTTGAGTAACTCCTTGACTAAGCCAATGGCCAGTCAGCGAAAACGTCCACAAGGCGTCCCGGCTTTCGGTTACATGCGCACGTCTTCGGCGACTAACGTGGGGGAGGGGAAGGACAGCGAGGCGCGCCAGCGCAAGGCGATTGAGGCTTACGCCAAGTCGGCCGGTGTCGTGATTGTGGAGTGGTTCTACGACGCGGCCGTTAGCGGCGCCGATGCCATCGAGGCGCGCCCTGGCTTTGCCTCCTTACTAGCGCGCATCGCGGGCAATGGTGTGCGCACCATCGTTGTAGAGACGGCGCACCGCTTCGCTCGTGACCTCATGGTTCAAGAGGTAGGTTTCGCGATGCTGCGCACCTTGGGCGTGACGCTGATCGCGGCCGACAGCCCGACCTCGTTTCTAGACGACGGTCCCACATCTAAGCTCATCCGTCAGATACTCGGCGCGGTGAGCGAATTCGACAAAGCAATGGTCGTGGCAAAACTCAAGGGCGCGCGAGACCGCGCCCGGCGTGCGCGAGGTAAGTGTGAGGGCCGCAAGTCGTATGCGGAGCGGGTAGGGGGTGAGGAGCTGATCTCGGTGGCCCGGCAGCTGCGGGCAAATCCTCACGGAGGTCGCCCAATGTCGTTGCGCAAGGTCGCTGCTGGTCTTGCTGAGCGCGGCTACGTGACCCCTAGCGGTCTTCCATATTCAGCCTCGGCGGTGTCGTCGATGCTAGAGCGAGCTGACAAAGGAAGCGTCCAATGACCCGCAAAAAGCGCAAATACACGCGGCCAGGCGCGGTATTCAGTATCTTTTTCACCACGAGCGAACTGCGTGAACCACGCCGTCCGTAATGGGATGAATAGCGGCTTCTCATGGGCCATGATTGGTAACTTCGTTGGACAAATTGAACCGTAGCTGATTTGCGGCGCCCCAGTATGTGATTCTGTAGCATCGTTGTGGCATATATTTTGTAACAGAGATTGCAGTGGAAAAGCTCATTTCCATAATCTGTGACTGAGGGCCGCTTCGTTCACTCGCATCGACTGTGCGCTGCGAGGCAGGCGCATTCAGGTCGAGGCCAAGCGTGGTGAACGCGCGTGGAAATACTCAGAATATCCCAAGCGCGTGACCGACAAAGAGGTGTCGCACATCAACGGCGTCGCTCCGTCCGGCTAGCATCGGCGCTTGCTCGACGTGGAGCTTACCGCGCGCGGTCTTGAGCGATTCACGCGAGGAGCCATCGATCATCACAGAACTCGAGCTCTCCGACTGCGCTGACAGCGCCCGCCCGGATGGCTTGGCCGCCGCCACAGTCTTTTGATCCGTCGCGGTTTCGAGCAGGAGTTCGGTCAGCACTCAGCGGATGTCCGCTTTAAGGCAACTGCAGTCATAGTTGCGTTTCGAGCGAGACGGCTCGGTCGCGAATGGCCCATCTCGGACATGAGCCCCCACATCTGCCCACGATCACCGAGGCAGAATTCACGCTCGCTCCTTAAGTTCGTTGTCATCCAGTTTTTTCTGCACCGCCGTTACGACGCGATGGACAGTTTCTATGTCCTTGGCCGAAAGGCCGTCGGAAAGTCTGTTCACCCAAGGTGCCTGTATGGTCATGGCGGCTTCAAAGGCCCGCTTTCCTTTGTCAGTCAGGACCACGAGTTGCCCCCGGCGATGGTGCGGGTTCGCCTCGAATGCAACGAGTCCCTCTTTGTGCAGATCATTGATGATCCGCTGAACGTTTTGACGATGCGCAGCCATGTCGCGAGCGAGCCATGCGACAGGCTGCGGCCGATCTGCCTCGATAATGGCGCCGAGGACCTGCCAGCGCGCGCTCGTCAAACCTAGCCTGGCCACGAGCTTGTCTCCCGCCGTGAGCATTCTGCGGTTGAACCTGAACAGGTCGATAATGAGATCGGTCAAGGCGGTTCCGGCAGGCGTCCTTCTTGTCTTGGTCATTTGTCACCGTAATGCTCTATTGACATCATAATGTCAATACTATATGTCTCGATTATACCAATTTGACATCGTTCACCAATAAGGAGGTTTGTCATGTTGCTACTGCGCCCTTTAGACCCCTCTTTCCCAATCGAACGTCAAATCCCTATCGACGCCAGCCCGGTCGTGCTGGTGAACCTATTTACGCTCGACAAAGCCGACGAGGAGACGTTTCTCAAAGCTTGGCAGGACGATGCCGTCTTCATGAAGCGGCAGCCGGGCTTCATCTCCACCCAGCTTCATCGCGCAATCGGCGAAAGCCCAACTTACCTCAACTACGCGGTCTGGGAGTCGAATGCTGACTTCCGGGCAGCCTTAGCGCATCCAGAGTTCAGGGCAAAACGCTCGGCTTACCCGTCTTCGGCCGTTGCCTCCCCGCACCTGTTTCAGAAGGTTGCGGTCCACGGCATCTGCGTCGCGTAGCCGCTTGGAACGGGAGTAAAGCCATGATTAAAATCATCCATCCAACGGCAGGCGTGGTCGCGATCCTCACGATTGCGACCTTCTGGCTCTCGACCGCTATCGCCGAACTGTTTGGTTCTCAGGCGGTCGTGACCACTGTTAAAACGGCCATACCGTGGGGCTTTCTGTTGCTGATACCGGCGCTCGCGGCAGCGGGAGGCTCCGGGTTTGTGATGGCAAAAGGGCGGCGTTCCGGTTTAATCGATGCGAAGCTCAAGCGCATGCCGATTATCGCTGCTAACGGCATCCTCGTTCTCATTCCTTCGGCGCTCTTTCTCGCGTCGAAGGCAAGGGCCGGGGAATTCGATATTAGCTTCTACGCGGTGCAGGTGCTCGAACTCGCTGCGGGTGCGGCGAATATCACGCTACTTGCGCTTAATATGCGTGACGGCCTCAAAATGAGAGGCTCGTTCCGCCACCGGCCAGCATGACCGCCGCCAAATCGCCAGCCGCGAGAGGATACGTCCGCGCAGCATGTCAGCTTGTGGCCCTTCACGACAGGTCGCCTTTTCCTGGCCGACCGTCGCTAACGGGGCATTGCGGACATGGCTGGACCCGCAGCTTGCCCGGCCCCAGTCGCGATTGACCCAACTCGACCGTTTGCCACTGTCAATTGCCGCACTGCGAAAAGCTTTTCGATCACCTCGTCGGCGATGGCGAGCATCCCTGATGGCACCTCGAACGTGCGTGATGGCGAAGGCTTCAGACCCGGATTGTTCGAAGGACTGCGGCCGCAATCGCGGTTGAAGTCAATCGCCTTCGGCGCACATCAGTGATAGCCGGTGTCCGCCCGCACCTTGCCGCGGAACACCCAGTATGACCATCCCGTGTACATCAAAATCACCGGCAGCAGGAACAGCGTGCCGATCAGCAGAAATACCTGTGCGGAAGGGTCCGACGCCGCCTGCCACAGCGTCAGCCGGTGCGGTACCACATACGGGAACAGGCTGATGCCGAGGCCGAGATATGACAGAGCAAACAGCGCCACGCCACCGATGAATGGTCCAGTCTCTGAATCGGTCCGATTAAGGGAGCGCCACTCTAGCCACGCCACAACTGCGGTGACAATAGGCACGGGCGTCAGCAGCGCGATGCCAGGCCACGAGAACCAGCGGCCGCGGATGTCGGGGAATGCGATCGACGTCCAGATGCTGACGACCAGAATGGCACCGCACACCCCGATGAAAGCCCATCGGCCCATCGCGCGCGCCCAGGACTGCATCTTGCCCTCGGTCTTTAGGACCAGCCAGCACGCACCGAGCAGCGAATAGCCGAACACCAGACAGACACCGACCAGAACACTGAACGGGGTGAAACAGTCGAGACTGCTTCCGGTGAACACGTTCCCGTCGGTTCTGAAACCTTGAACGAACGCGCCAAGCACAATCCCCTGCGCGAAAGTCGCCAGCACCGATCCGTAGTTGAACCCGTGGTCCCACAAAGTACGGTGCTCGCTGTCACGGTAGCGGAACTCGAATGCCACGCCACGGAAAATCAGTGACAGCAGCATTATCAAAATGGGGAAATATACTGCAGGCATGATGATAGCGAATGCGACGGGGAACGCTGCCAGCAGGCCCATGCTGCCAAGCACGAGCCAAGTCTCGTTGCCGTCCCAGATCGGCGCGATCGAGTTCATTGCCAGGTTCCGCGAAGCCGTGTCCGGTGCGAGGCCGAACAGGATCCCTACGCCGAGATCGAAACCGTCGAGCAACACGTAGAAGAAAACGCCGACACCAAGGATGATCGTCCAGATCAGGACGAAATCGAGTCCAAGCGTCAGCGTGGTCATTGCGTTGCATCCTCGGAGCGCGAAGCGGATAGTTCGGTGATCGGATGACCCGGCCGCCCACTCTCGACCTCCTCGTCTTCGGCGACCATCACCTCAGGGCCACGGCGGACTATGCGCGACATCACGATCCAGCCGGAGGGAAAGATAACGGCATAGGCGATGATATAGCCGAGCAGCGATACCAGCACGTCCCAGCCAGTGAGCGAGGGCGATACAGAATCGACGGTGCGCAGCAGGCCATACACCATCCACGGTTGTCGCCCAGTCTCGGTCGTGACCCAGCCGGCAATAACGGCGATGAAGCCGAATGGCGCCGCAAACTCAAACAGGCGCAGCATGCGGTGGTTATGGAACAAGCGGTCACCTCGCCGCATCCAGTTGCCCCAGATTACGAGGGCCAGCATCAGGAAGCCGACTCCCACCATGATGCGGAAAGCGAAGAACGGAAAGATCACCGTCGGCCAATCCTGGCGCGGAAACTGGTCCAGGCCCTTCACGGTACCGTTCCAACTATGCGTGAGAATGATGCTTCCTAGCCTCGGAATCGCGATGTCAAATCGATCAATTGCAGTGTTCTGGTCGGGAATCGCGAACAAGCTCAGCGGTGTCGGGGTCTCTGTCTTGAAGTCGCCCTCGATAGCGGCGAGCTTGGCCGGCTGATGCTCAAGCGTGTTGAGTCCGTGCTGGTCGCCGAGGAAGATCTGCAGAGGCACGAGCAACAGGAGCAGCCACAGCGTGATCGAGAACATTAGCCGCCCTTCTTCGACGAACCGGCCTTTGCGGATCAACCAGGCGCCCACACTCAACACCACAAAGCCGGTGGTGATGTAAGAGGCGCAGACCATGTGCGCGAAACGATAGGGAAAGGATGGATTGAAGACGACCGCGAACCAGTCGACCGCAAAGAAGCGGCCGTCGACAATCTTGTAACCCTGCGGTGTTTGCATCCAGCTGTTCGCGGAGAGGATCCAAAATGCCGAGAATAGGGTGCCGAGGGCGACCATCAACGCGGCGACGAAATGCGCCCAGCGCGGCACCAGCTTGCGGCCGAATTACAGCACGCCGAGAAACGCGGCCTCTAGGAAGAATGCTACGATCCCCTCATAAGCGAACAGCGGCGCAAGGATGTTGGCCGTGGCTGCGGAGTACCGGCTCCAGTTGGTGCCCAACTGGAAGGGCATCACAATGCCGGACACAACCCCCATGCCAAAGGCGACCGAGAAGATCTTAATCCAGAAGGAGGAAATCCGGAACAGCACCTCTCGCCCAGTGACGATGTGGGCCCCCTCCATCGCCGCTATGAAGGACGCGAGCCCGATCGTGAACGCCGGAAGCAGGATGTGCCAGCCGATCACCCAGACGAATTGCAGTCGGGAGAGAATCAGCGGGTCGAGTGTCATCGGTGACCTCAGTCTGCCTTCGAGGCGCGATACGCTCAGCAGCGGATCGTGCTCAAAGAAGGGCCGGACGTGGCAGGCCTGAAACAGACTATCCCGCTTTGTTTCGATAATCCAATCAATCGCTGCCGGAAAATACGAATGTCATGTCGTTCATCGTCTGCGCCGGCAGAGTTTTATAATTTGGTTTGTGATCGACGTGCATTTGTAGAACGTTCATGCTGGGACCCGTGGCGGCATCCCTATCGGCTTTCGCCTTCGGAACCGGAAAGAAAAACTGCCTCACTCCCAACCCGACAAGAACCACGGGTAAATCCTGCTGGCTAAACGACGCGCGTTCGGGCGGCCGATGACTTCAATGTGGCAGCGACGACATCCAACGCCCTGACAAGTTCCGACCGGCTGGTAGCGGCTCCCAGCGAGACTCCAACGGCCTGTGGTGCGGTTCCACCGACGCGGAATGATTCCACCGCGACGATCGCGAGTCCTTGCCGGTGAACATGCAACGCGAATTCGGCGGCGCTCCCATTGCGGACAACGGGATCCAGACGTGGTGACCTTTCGGGTGTCTGAAATACTCATGTCGCGCGAGCTCCGCCTTGGATCACGGTCTGCATATCAGCCCTTGACGGAGACACCATCATGTGAGGCCGAACACATGGCTGCACCGACCAAGCCTGCGACGTGAAGATACTCCTTGCCAACTCGGAGCCGTCCACACATGGCCCACCTCCGACCTAAACGGACGGGCAGAGCATGTCCGCTCTGCCCGGGTAGATCAGACGTCGATTTGTTCCGCTATTGCCAGAGCATCATCAACCTCGATGCCAAGGTATCTGACGGTACTCTCGATCTTGGTATGACCGAGCAGGAGCTGAACCGCGGTGGCCTTGGTTCGTCGGAGTGAGTGAGTGCCGAAAAAGCGCGGGTCTAGCCCAATGCTGGCAATCCACTCGGAGAGCAGCCGAGCGTA
The DNA here is from genome assembly GCA_963721025.1 of uncultured Alphaproteobacteria bacterium. Lineage (GTDB taxonomy): Bacteria > Pseudomonadota > Alphaproteobacteria > Rhizobiales > Xanthobacteraceae > BOG-931. The sequence continues at coordinate 487,439 of CAVRHN010000001.1, forward strand.
CTGCCTCGTCGTCATGCCATGATCCGAACCACAGCGGCCGTTGAACAGGACTTGTCCGGGCTTCTTGCCGGCGATCTTCAAGTAGTCATCGACCGCTTGGCGGGTTTGCTCGGTCAATTCGAACTTGACCGGCCGCCCGGTCTTCTTTTGCCGTATCGTTGCACGATCGATTGCGTAGCCATTTGGTGCAACATCATCGACTTTGAGAGCGACGACGTCGCATCCGCGTAGCTTACTGTCGATGGCCATATTGAACAGAGCCGCTTCCTGCTCGGCGCCGCGGAGGGTGGATTCTTCCCAGGAATCTTATTCTATCTCACGCTCTGGTTTCCCGACCGGACTCGCGGCCGCATGACGAGCCTGTTTATCATTGCAGTACCACTCGGTGGCGTCATCGCCGGTCCGATATCGGGACTGATACTAGACGGAATGCAGGGGGTTGCAGGACTGCGCGGCTGGCAGTGGTTATTCTTGGTCGAGGGCCTCCCGGCAATGCTGATGGGCTTTGCCGCCTTTTTCTATCTGCCGGATCGCCCCGCCGGCGCCGCCTGGCTCAGCAGCGAGGAGAAGAGAACGATCGAGCAGGATTTGGCCGCCGACCGAGCGACAGCATTGAAGACGACAAAGAGCTTCTTAGCCGCGCTGAAGGACCCAAGGGTCTATCTCCTGTCATTCATCTATTTCACTTTCTTCTGTTCTTTGAATACAATTTTGCTCAAAGGGATGCGCCGACACTCAGATATGGGACGACTCGAACGAGATAGGCTCAATCGCCGAAATGTTTGAAGAGCCGATTATGATCGAGGGCTGTAAACATCCGGGCATTCGGTTTGAGCGCGCGAACAAGGGGCCGAACTCTATCGCCATCGGCGGCGCGCTCATGCGCGAGCGGTTCATTGCCACGGCGCCGCCCCTGGATAGTCTTACTCGACAGGGAAGGGGTCTCTTCATAGTGGAGCAAGAGAGGTGGTCCCACTTCCTAAGACAGCCGGTTAAGGTGGATTCGCCGATACAGAGGACGAACCATCATGAGGACGCGGAGACGGTTTTCGGCTGAGTTCAAAGCCAAGGTGGCGCTCGAGGCGATCAAGGGCCACGAAACGGTCGCAGAACTGGCGAGCAAGCACGAACTGCACCCGACCCAGATTGCTGCCTGGAAGCGTGAGGCGGTGGAGAAGCTGGCCAAGGTGTTCGACGAGAAGGGCAGCGCGCGCGAACAGAACCGCGACGCCGAGCTGACGAAGCTTCATGCCAAGATTGGTCAGCTGGTGGTGGAACGGGATTTTTTGTCGAAAGCCTTCGATCGCTGAGCCTGGATCGGAGGAAGACGATGATCGACCCCGGTCATCCACGGCTCTCGATCGTACGCCAGTGCGAGCTGGCGTCGATCAGTCGCTCGACATTCTATCGTAAGCCGACGGCGGAGAACGAAGCGACGCTGGTGTTGATGCGTCTCATCGACGAGCAGTTCCTCGAGACACCGTGGTACGGCTCGCGGCAGATGGTACGGCATCTGCGCCGCAACGGCTGCTGTGTCGGGCGCCATCGTGTCCGTCGACTGATGACCAAGATGGGCTTGGCGCCGATCTACCAACGCCCGAAGACCAGCGAGCGGCATCCGCAGCACCGGACATGGCCATACCTGCTTCGCCATCTGACCATCGACCGGCCCAACCAAGTCTGGTGCGCAGACGTGACCTACATCCCGATGCGCAGAGGCTTCCTATACCTGGTCGCGGTCATGGACTGGTTCAGCCGCAAGGTTCTGGCATGGAGGTTATCGAACACGATGGATGCTGACTTCTGCGTCGCGGCGCTGGCGGAGGCGATGGTCCGCTTCGGCAGACCTGAGATCTTCAATACCGATCAGGGCTCGCAGTTCACCAGCTTTACCTTCACCAACACCTTAAAGGCTGCCGACATCCGCATCTCGATGGACGGCCGTGGCCGCTGGATGGACAACGTCTTCATCGAGCGGTTATGGCGATCGTTGAAGTACGAGTGCGTCTACCTCAATGCCTTCGAGACCGGCAGTGAGGCACGAACAGGGATCGGTCGGTGGATCGGCTACTACAATGCCGATCGACCCCACTCGGTCTTCGGCGGCAGGACGCCCGACGAGGTCTATGCTACGCAGGCAAACGAGGAGAAATTGGCGGCGTAATCGAACCCAGAATCCACCTTAGCCAAGCCGCCATTCTGTCCCGTAAGGTGGGACCACCTCTGAACACGAGTGTTCTCACGTCGGTATAGTCGCCTTGTTCGTCTTGGTAGCGCACAACAATCGTCATCTCTTCAATATCTTCGGCTGACCTGACAAGTGACGGTCCTTCGGAGGTGGGTAAAGTAACATTGTGATGCTTTGCTGCGTTCGTAACATCTGCGACTAACCGATAGTCCGGGCATTCCACCACTACTTGTTTACGTTTTTTCTTGTGTGGGACGGGAATGTGCTCACGGAAATGAAAGAGAGCCGCGGCCGCCTCTAACGCCGCATGGGTGTGACGGTTGCGCCCCGAGGTGTCGCCATCACGAACAGAAACGTAGTCGTCGTAGGCTGAAACTACGTTGTGGTAGAACAACGATGGCAGGTCATCAAACACGTCACACCTCGCTGCGAGATGACTCCGCAGATATGCACTCGGATAGGGGAGTACAACGAAACGATGGACCTTCGGGTGTCCCACTTTTTTTTGTTTTTGGCGAGCGCTATGCCCACAAAAGCGAAAGCAAAATCGGAGTCGCCGCTGATGGACAATCTCCGATAATCTGCCGCTAATGACCGTCGCTAATGCAGCTAAATATCCGGCTAAGTCATTGATTGTATTAGTTGGCGACCCCGGCAGGATTCGAACCTGCGACCTTCAGCTTAGAAGGCTGTTGCTCTATCCCCTGAGCTACGGGGCCCCATGCCGCCACCCTGTGGCGCCAAGCATATATAGCATCGCCGGCCAAAACGCCTGGTAAATAGCCTCCCGGTCACGACCTCGACACGATCGTTGCCTCCAATGGGATGGCGGGTGAAATTGCGCACCCTTCGGGAGGAGTCCCCCTTATGATATTGCTGGTTCGCGCCGGTCTTGCCGCCGCGCTGTTTGCCCTTGCGCCGCTCACCGCGACTGCCGCCGACAAGCCGTTCCAGAACAGCGATCTTGCCGACAGCGCCATCAAGCTGGAGGCGCAGATCAAGACGGACGCCGGAGCCCCGACCAAGCCCGTGGCGCAAATCCGGCGCGACGCCGACGCCGCCTTTGCGAAGAACGATTTCCGCTCCGGCATGGCGCTCTTGGGCCAGATCGTGGCCGCAGTGCCGACCGACAGCACCACGTGGCTCCGCCTGGCGCGGACGATCATGCAGGTCCGTCCCGCCAACGACGACGAGCACAAGCTCCTGCTCGAGCGCGCCTCGACCGCCGCCTACATCGCCTACCAGCGCACCACGAGCCGCGCCGAGGAGGCCGACAGCCTCGCCTTTCTCGGCAATGCGCTCGGCCAGCGCCAGTTGTGGCGTCCGGCGCTCGACGCGCTGCGGCTCTCGCTCGAGCTGCGCGAGGTCGCCGATGTGCGCGGACGATACGAAAAGCTCCGCGAGCAGCACGGCTTCCGCGTGCTCGATTACAGCGTCGACGCCGACACGGCGTCGCCGCGCGCCTGCTTCCAGTTTTCGGAAGGCTTGCCACTGCGCACCGACTTCTCGCCGTTCGTGGTATTGGCCGGCACCGACAAGCCGGCGCTGACCGCCGCCGAAAAGCAGCTCTGCGTCGAGGGCTTGCAACACGGCGAGAGCTACACGATCGCCTTGCGCGCCGGCTTGCCCTCGGTGGTGCACGAGACATTGTCGAAGTCGGCGGACTTTTCGATCTATGTGCGCGACCGCAAACCTTTCGTGCATTTCTCGACCAATGCCTATGTGCTGCCGCGCGTCGGCCAGCGCGGCATTCCGCTGATCAGCACCAACACGCGGGCGATCGCCATCGAGATCTACCGCCTCGGCGACCGCAGTCTGGTCGGCGCCATCGGCGGCGACGATTTCGGGCGTGGCGATTTCCAGCGCAGTCTCGGCCGCTACGAGATCGGGCAACTCCGCGACGGGCGCGGGGTGTCGGTTTGGAAGGGCGAGCTTGCGGTCGAGCAGGCGCCGCTCAATGCCGATGTCACCACCGCCTTCCCGGTCGATCAGGCGGTCGGGGAACTCAAGCCCGGCGTCTACGTCATGGTGGCGCAGCCGCAGGAGCTGAAGAACGTCGACAACGATTTCAGTTCGCTGGCGACGCAGTGGTTCATCGTTTCCGATCTCGGGCTGACCGCCTTCTCCGGCAACGACGGCATCCACGTTTTTGTCAATTCGTTGGCGACGGCCGAGAGTAAGAGCGGCGTCGAGGTGCGGCTTATTTCGCGCGGCAACGAGGTATTGGCGACGCGCCGCACCGATGCGAGCGGGCATGCGCAGTTCGAGGCAGGGCTGGCGAGCGGGGAGGGCGGCTCCGCTCCGGCCATGCTCGCCGCAACCGACGTGCAGCGCGACTACGCCTTCCTCAGCCTCAAATCGCCGGCCTTCGATCTCACCGACCGCGGCGTCGGCGGCCGGCCGGCGCCCAACGGTCTCGATGCCTTCATCTATGCCGAGCGCGGCGTCTACCGCTCCGGCGAAACCGCCTACCTCACCGCATTGTTGCGCGATGCGCAGGGTGCCGCCGCGCTGGGCGTGCCGCTGACACTCGTTGTCGAACGGCCCGACGGCGTCGAGTTTCGCCGCGTCGCGGTGGCGGACCAGGGATTGGGTGGCCACGGCCTTTCTTTGTCGCTGCCGGCCTCGGCACCGACCGGAACCTGGCATGTGCGCGCCTTCACCGATCCGAAACGGCCGCCGGTCGGCGAGACGACTTTCCTGGTTGAGGATTACGTGCCCGACCGCATCGAGTTCGATCTCACCTCACCCAGCGGTCACATCTCGCAGAAAGTCCCGGCCAATGTCGATGTCGCCGGCCGCTTCCTCTACGGCGCGCCGGCGGCGAACCTCGATCTCGACGGCGACCTGACGATCGCGGTGGCGAAAGAGCGCACCGGGTTTGCCGGTTATCAGTTCGGCCTGGCCGATGAAGAGGTCGAGCCCATCCAGCAGCCGCTCGACAACCTCCCGGCGACCGATGCCGCCGGTAAGGCGAGTTTTTCGGTCAATCTCGACAAGCTGCCCTCCAGTACGCATCCGCTCGAAGCGCAGATCGCCGTGCGCATGGCCGAGCCCGGCGGCCGCGCCGTCGAGCACAAGGTGACGGTGCCGGTGACGGCGAGCGGCAACATGATCGGCGTCAAGCCTGAGTTCTCGGGTCGCTCGCTGGCCGACGGCGCCAGCGCCGCGTTCAATGTCGTCGTCGTTGCGCCCGACGGCACCGCGGTCGCCCAGCGCGGCCTGCACTACGAGCTGTTACGCATCGAGACCCATTATCAGTTCTACAAACGCGACGGCAGCTGGAACTACGAGCCGGTCAAGACCACCAAGCGCGTCGCCGACGGAACAGTCGATACGACGCTCGACAAAGCCGGTCACATTGCGCTGCCGGTGACCTTCGGCCGCTACCGGCTCGAAGTCTCGACTGGCGATCCCAACGGTGCGGTGACTTCGGTGGCTTTCGACGCCGGCTTTTATGTCGAGTCGAACGCCGCTACGCCCGACATGCTCGAAGTTGCGCTCGATAAGGGCGAGTACGCGCCCGGCGACACCATGACGGTCGCAGTGACCGCGCGCAGTGCCGGCCGCCTCACGCTCGACGTCATCGGCGATCGCCTGCTGGCGAGCCAGACCACCGACGTCAAGCCTGGTGTCGCGCAGATCAAGCTGCCGGTGGGCCGCGACTGGGGCACCGGCGCCTATCTGGTCGCGACGCTACGAAGACCGCTCGACGCGCCGGCGCAGCGCATGCCGGGCCGCGCCATCGGCGTGCAATGGTTTGCCATCGACCGCGCGGCAAAGACGCTCGGCGTCGATATCAAGGCACCGTCGCTGTTGCGGCCGAATTCGGCGTTGCGCATTCCGGTGAAGATTGCCGGGCTCGCGGCGGGCGGGGAAGCCAGAATGGTAGTCGCCGCGGTCGATGTCGGCATTCTCAATCTGACGAACTACAAGCCGCCGTCCCCCGACGATTATTATCTCGGCCAGCGGGCGCTTGCGGCCGATATTCGCGACCTCTACGGCGACTTGATCGACGGCATGCAGGGCACGCGCGGGCAAATTCGCAGCGGCGGCGACCAAGGCGCCCAATTGCAAGGTAGTCCGCCCACCGGACCGCCGCTGGCGCTCTATTCCGGCATCGTGACGGTCGGCGCCGACGGCAACGCCGAGGTGGCGTTCGACGTACCCGACTTCGCCGGCACCATCCGCGTCATGGCGGTGGCATGGAGCAAGGACAAAATCGGCCACGCCAGCACCGACGTCATCGTGCGCGATCCAGTGGTGCTCACGGCAACGCTGCCGCGCTTCCTCTTGCCGGGCGACCGCTCCAGCCTTCATCTCGATCTCGACAATGTCGAGGGTCAAGCCGGCGATTATGCGATCACCGTGACCAGTGCCGACGCGGTTAGCGTCGGCGCCGGGGCTACGCAGAAGCTCACCTTGCGCGCGAAGGAGCGCGGCGCCGCGGCGGTTGCGGTGACCGCCACCGCCGCCGGCAGCGGCACCATTCGCGTGAGCGTGACCGGGCCGTCGGGGTTTGTGCTGGAAAGGAGTTTTAGCCTCGCCGTGCGATCGCCGGCCCAGATCCTGGCGCGGCGCACGGTCAAGCCGCTCGCCAAGGGCGAAAGCCTGACGCTGTCGAGCGCTCTCTTTGCCGACCTCGTACCGGGCACCGGCTCGGTCTCGATCTCGGTCGGCGCTTCGGCGGCGCTCGATGCCGCGAGCTTGCTGGCGGCACTGGATCGCTATCCGTACCGCTGTTCGGAGCAGATCACGAGCCGGGCGCTGCCGCTCCTTTACGTCAGCGACCTCGCCAAGGACGCGCATCTGGCGCTCGACTCCAGGACGGATCAACGGATTCGCGACGCCATCGAGGCGCTGCTGACGCGGCAGGATTCCAACGGCTCGTTCGGTCTTTGGGGCGTCGGCGGCGACGACGTTTGGCTCGATTCCTATGTCACCGATTTCCTGACCCGGGCCCGCGAGCGCAAGGTCGCGGTGCCTGACGCAGCCTTTAAGCTGGCGCTCGATCGGTTGCGTAACGTGGTCGCCAACACCACCGATCCGGGCAAGAACGGCGGCACCGATCTCGCCTACGCGCTCTATGTGCTGGCCCGCAACGGCGCGGCTCCGATCGGCGATCTGCGCTATCTCGCCGATGCCAAGCTCGATGCGCTGTCGACGCCAATCGCCAAGGCACAAATCGCCGCCGCGCTCGCCATGGTCGGCGACCGCGCGCGGGCCGAACGGGTCTACGCCGCCGCGCTTGCAGCGATCGCGCCCGCTTCGCAGCCCGATCTCCTCAGCCGCGAGGATTACGGCTCGACGTTGCGCGACGCCGCAGCCCTCGTGGCGCTCGCCAGCGAAGGCGGCGCGCCGCGCGCCACCGTGCAGGCCGCCGTCCAGCGCGTCGAGGCGGCGCGGGCGTCGCTGCGTCCGACGTCGACGCAGGAGGACGCTTGGCTACTCCTTGCAGCCAGCGCCGTGGCCAAGGACGCCGGCAAGGTGTCGCTCGACATCGGCGGTCAGCCGACGCCGCACGCCCTCTACCGCACCATCCGCGCCGGCGACTTGAAGGAGCCGCTGCGCATCGGCAATACCGGCGAGGATCAAGTCGAGGCGGTGGTGACCGTCGCCGGCGCGCCGCTCACGCCGGAACCGCCGGCGGAGAAAGGCTTCAAGATCGAGCGTCTCAATTACACGCTCGGCGGCGATCCAGTCGATCCGAAGACGATCAAGCAAAATACCCGCTTGGTGGTGGTGCTGAAGATCACCGAAGCGCAACCGCAATTCGGCCGCGTGATCGTCGCCGATTATCTGCCGGCGGGGCTCGAGATCGACAACCCGCATCTCGTGTCCTCGGGCGATACCGGCACGCTGTCGTGGATCACCGATGCCGTGGAGCCGGCCAACGCCGAGTTCCGCGACGATCGCTTCACCGCGGCGTTCGAGCGCAAGAAGGACGACCCTCCCGTCTTCACCGTGGCCTATGTCGCGCGCGCGGTGGCGCCCGGCAAATACGTGCGGCCACAGGCGAGCGTCGAGGACATGTACCGGCCCGACCGCTTCGGCCGTACGGCGACCGAGAATGTTGAAGTGACGGTTGGGAAATAATGGAACAGCGTCATGACGCAAAAGGGGCGCGCCTTGCTCTCGTTGCCGTATTGCTCGTATGCGCTTCGGCACTCGGCGGCGCCGCCTGGTGGATCGCTTCGCTGGGTCCGGCGCCGCTCGGCAAGGAAATCGAGTTCTCGAGGAGCGTGGTCGATCGCGACGGCCGCTTGTTGCGCGCCTACGCCACCCGCGAGGGCCGCTGGCGTTTACCGGCGCGGATCGCCGATGTCGATCCGCGCTTTTTCGCTGTGCTGTTCGCCTATGAGGACAAGCGATTCCGCGTCCATCGCGGCGTCGATGCGCTGGCGCTTTTCCGCGCGGCGGCGCAGCTTGCAGGAAGCGGCCGCATTCTTTCCGGCGGCTCGACGCTGACTATGCAGGTGGCGCGGCTCTTAGAGCCGCGCAGCGGCCGAAGTTTTGTTACCAAGCTCCGGCAGATCGTGCGCGCGATCGAGATCGAGCGCGCGCTGACCAAGGATGAGATTCTTAGGCTCTATCTCGATCTGGCGCCTTATGGCGGCAATATCGAAGGCATCCGTGCCGCCTCGCTTGCGTATTTCGGCAAGGAACCGCGTCGGCTGTCGCTCGGCGAGGCGGCGCTGCTGGTCGCGTTGCCGCAATCCCCGGAGCTGCGCAGGCCGGACCGATTTCCCGAGGCGGCACGCCAAGCGCGAAACCGCGTGCTCGACCGCTTCGCTGCGCTCCATAATGCGCCGGCCGACGAGATCGCGCTGGCCAAGGCCGAATCGGTGCCGACAGCACGTCGCCCGATGCCGATGCTCGCGCCGCATGCGGCCGATCGGGTGATCGCCGGGGCGCCGCCGGGCAGCGAAATTCGGCTCAGCATCGATGCCGACTTGCAGAAGAATCTGGAAGAGCTCGCGCGCGAGCGCACCCGCACGCTGGCGCTGACACTTGGGCCCGATATCTCGCTGGCGATGCTCGTGGTCGATAATGCGACGGGTGAGGTCCTGGCGCGCGTCGGCTCGCCTGACTATTTCGATGAGCGCCGCGCCGGTCAGGTGGACATGACGCAAGCGCTGCGTTCGCCCGGCTCGACGCTAAAACCTTTCATCTACGGTCTGGGCTTCGAGGACGGCGTCATTCACCCCGAAACATTGATCGAGGATCGGCTGGTACGGTACGGCGTCTACGCGCCGCAAAATTTCGATTTCACCTTCCAGGGCACGGTATCGGTCCGCAAGGCGCTGCAGCTCTCGCTCAACGTGCCGGCGCTCGCCGTGCTCGACCAAGTGGGAGCCACGCGGCTCGTGGCACGTCTTGCGCAGGCCGGCGCCACGCTCGTGCTGCCGGAGGGCGACGCTCCAGGCCTTGCGGTCGGTCTCGGCGGCGTCGGCATCAAACTCTCCGATCTGGTGATGCTTTATACCGGGATTGCGCGGCTTGGCACCGTGTTGCCGCTCACTGAGCGCATAGCGGCCAATGGCGAGGGGCGCCGATTAATGGAGCCCGTTGCGGCGTGGTACGTCAGCAACGTGCTGCTCGGCACGCCGCCGCCGGAGAATGGCGTCCCCGGCCGCATCGCGTTCAAGACCGGCACCAGCTACGGCTACCGCGATGCCTGGTCGATCGGCTTCGACGGCAAGCGCACGATCGGCGTGTGGGTCGGCCGGCCCGACGGTGCGCCGGTGCCGGGTCTGGTCGGGCGCAGTGCGGCAGCACCGATTCTGTTCGATGTCTTCGCCCGATTGCGAACGCCGCCGGCGGCGCTGCCGCGGGCGCCCGAAGGGGTGCTGGTGACAACGGGTGCCAAGCTGCCGCCGCCGCTCAAGCACTTTCAGCCGGGCGACCGCGGCGGCACGGCGACGCAAGCGAAGCTGCACATCCTGTTTCCGCCGGATGGCGCGCGGCTCGAGCTGCGCACCACCGACAACAAGCCGGATCCGGTGCCGCTCAAAGTGACCGCCGCAATGGCACCGTTGACTGTGCTCGTCAATGGTATTCCGGCACGGGACCAACCGCGGGGTTCGCTGTTCTTTCAGCCGCAGGGCCCGGGATTTATGCGCGTGACGGTGATCGACGCTTCTGGAGCTGCGGACAGCGTCGTGGTGCGGATCGAGGACGCCGCGTCGGCGATGTCGGCGGTGCGGGCCGCAGCCGCGGCCTGTCCGGTCACGCCGTGCGGCCGTCCGCAACGCATCCTTCCCTGAGGCAAGCGTTTTCACTATGGTCCGTGCACATTTTGTGCGCCCGGGAGCGGCATGAGTACGAACAGCGCGACGACACCGTCTCTCCAGCCGGAGGGCGTGCCGTGACGGAAGCCCAATCGACGCGCTTCGCGCCGGCGGCGGACGCGTTCCCGCAACGCATCGCGATTAATCTCCTGCGCTGGAGCCGCGTGCTTATAGGCGCGCCGCGGGCGAAGCCGCCGCGGCCGCGCGCAAGTACCATCGCCGCGATCGCATTTACGCTCGCAGCCTCCATCGCTTCGATGTTTCTCCTCGACGCAAGGGCGAGCGAATGGGCGCGGCATTTGCCGTTTTGGTTTACCAAAACCTTCGACCAAATCACCGTTTTCGGTCTGTCCGGATGGTTTCTCTATCCGCTTGGATTCATCATCGTCAGTCTCGCCGCCGTTACGTCCGCGGCGCTGCCGCGCATGACGCAGGGCGTGCTTGCGCTGCTGGCGGCGCGGTGCGGATTTTTGTTCGTGGCGATTGCCGTGCCCGGCCTGTTCGCCACCATCGTCAAGCGCATGATCGGCCGGGCGCGCCCGTTTGTCGGCGGCCATGACGATCCATTTCTCTATATACCGTTTATCTGGCGGCCGGCGTACGCCGCTATGCCGTCCGGACACGCGGCGGCGGCGGCGGCGGCGGCGATCGCGATCGGCGCGCTGTGGCCGCGCGCGCGCGCCGTGATGTGGCTCTATGCGCTGCTCATCATGTTCAGCCGCGTGATCGTGCTCGCCCATCATCCGAGTGACGTTATCGCCGGTGCGGTCGTGGGTGCCGTCGGTGCGCTCATGGTGCGCCGCTGGTTTGCCGCGCGGCGTCTGGTATTTTTCGCCAGTGATTTGCGGCCGTTTCCCGGGCCGTCATGGCAGCGGATCAAGACCGTCGGCCGCTAGGTCGCCAACGGACCTGCAACATCCACCGCGCGAGTCAGGCGCGCGCCACGGCGGCGAGCGCGGCAAAGCCGCGCTCGAGGTCGGCCACTAAATCCTCGACGGCTTCGAGCCCGATATGGAAGCGCAGCGTCGGACCGCCCGGCTGCCAGCGCGTCGCGGTCCGCACCGCGGTGCAGTCGAACGGAATCGCCAGGCTCTCGTAGCCGCCCCAAGAAGCGCCGATGCCGAACAGTTCAAGCGCATCGAGAAACGCGTACACCGCCTTCTGCGGCACCGGCTTGAGCACCACGCTGAACAGCCCGGACGCCCCGGTGAAATCCCGCTGCCAAAGCGTATGGCCGGGGTGACTTTCCACTGCCGGATGCAGCAGGTGCAGCACTTCCGGGCGTTGCTCCAGCCAGCGAACCACCGCCAGTCCCGATCGCCAATGGCGCTCGAGCCGCACCGCCAGCGTGCGCAGTCCGCGCAGGCCGAGATAGACGTCATCGGGGCCGACGCACCAGCCGCTGGCGCCGACTGTGGTCTTGACGCGCGCCGCGGTCGCCTCATTGGCTGAAACCGTGCCAAGCATCACATCGGAATGGCCGCCGATATATTTGGTGCCGGCCTGGATCGAGAGGTCGACGCCATGTTCCAGCGCGCGGAAATAGAGCGGGCTCGCCCAGGTATTGTCCATGAGCACGAGCGCGCCCTTGGCGTGCGCTGCCGCGGCGATGGCCGCAACATCCTGCATCTCGAAACTCAGCGAGCCTGGCGATTCGAGGAAAACGGCGCGGGTATTCGCCTGCATCAGTCCAGAGATCGCGGCGCCGATGAGCGGATCGTAATAGGCGACCGTGACGCCGAGCCTACTGAGGATATGGTTGCAAAAGTTGCGGGTCGGGCCGTAGGCGCTGTCGGTGACCAGAAGATGATCGTCGGCCTGCACAACCGACAGCAACGCCGCCGAAATCGCCGCCAGCCCCGACGGCAGCAGCGCCACGCCGGCGCATTGCGGGCCTTCGAGCTCCTGCAAAGCCAGCTCAAGCGCTTCCGTTGTCGGCGTGCCGCGGCGCCCATATTGGTAGCGCGCGCGGTGGGCGACGAAATCCTCGGCGCTGGGATAGAGCACCGTCGAGGCATGATAGACCGGTGGGTTGACGAAGCCGTGGTAGGAGGCGGGATCGCGTCCGGCCGTGACCACGCGCGTCTCCGGACGTCGCGGCGGGGAGCGGCCGTTCTTGCTGCCGTCATTCATGGTCATGGCCTCTCGCGCGCCTCGCCGGGCGTTCGATACCCTGCTTGTGCCATTACTTCGGCATCGTACGTCCTCGTCAACCCTTGACCTTGCGGTGTGATCGTTCTCAGATGCCGGCGGCAGGGGAATAGCCGTGAGCGCGCCGGAACAGCCTGGCTTTGACGCGGTCGCCCATTCTGAAAGGCCTGAACATGAAACGCCTTGCTCCGGCAATTGCTCTGGCAACGATGGCCGCCTTCGGGCCGCAAGCGGCCTCGGCACAGACGCTCGCCAGCATCAAGAATTGGGGTGAGCTGATCTGCGGCGCGAACGGTACGCTGGCGGGTTTCGGCCTGCCCGATCCGCAGGGCAACTGGACCGGTTTCGACGTCGATTTTTGCCGCGCCGTCGCCGCGGCGATATTCAACGATCCGACCAAGGTCAAGTTCATGCCGCTGACCTCGAAGGATCGCTTCACCGCGCTGCAATCCGGCGAGATCGACGTGCTGTCGCGCAATACCTCCTGGACGTTGTCGCGCGACACCTCGCTCGGGCTCGATTTCACTGCCGTCAACTTTTACGACGGTCAGGGTTTCATGGTGCATAAATCGCTGAAGGTGAGCTCGGCGCTGGAGCTCAACGACGCCGCGGTGTGCGTACAGCAAGGCACCACCAGCGAGCTCAACCTGACCGATTATTTCCGCACCAACCATATGGGCCTCAAAACCGTGACGTTCGCCACGGCGGACGAGGCGCTGAAGGCCTATGAGTCGGGCCGCTGCGATGCCTACACCACCGATTCGTCCGGCCTTTACGGCGAGCGGCTGCAGCTCGCCGAGCCGAGCCAGCACATCGTGCTGCCGGAGATCATCTCCAAGGAGCCGCTCAGTCCGGCAGTCCGCCACGGCGACAATCAGTGGAGCGACATCGTGCGCTGGACCCATTTCGCCATGATCGACGCCGAGGAGCTGGGCGTGACCAAGGCCAATGTCGACGAGAAATTGAAATCCAGCGATCCGGAAACGCGGCGCCTGCTCGGCAGCGAGGGTCAGTATGGCGAGGCGCTCGGCCTCACCAACGATTGGGCTTATCGCATCATCAAGCACATCGGTAATTACGGCGAAAGTTTTGAGCGCAATGTCGGCCAGGGCTCGCCCTTGAAGATCGTGCGCGGCCTCAACGCGCTTTGGACCAAGGGCGGTCTGCAATACGGGCCGCCGATTCGCTGAACCGCCTCTTGCATGCCCGTCGTTTCGCCGCGGGCTGGCCGATGGTAGAAAAAATTCAAGGCTTGTTGCCGCAAAACCTGCCGCGTCCGCCGCGGCGCATCGGCGGCATCGCGCTGCAGATCGCCCTCATCGTCGTCATCGCCGGGCTTGCCTACGGCGCCATCCTCGACGTGGCGCAAAATCTGGCGCGCGCCCATATCGCCTCCGGCTTCGGCTTCTGGAACAATACCGCCGGCTTCGATATCAGCCAGACGCTGATCAGCTATTCGGCAAGTACGTCGAGCTTCGGCCGCGCCTTCTGGGTCGGCTTGCTCAATACGCTCCTGGTCGCCGCGATCGGCATCGTGCTGGCGACCACGCTCGGTTTCATCGTCGGCATCGCGCGGTTGTCGCGCAATTGGCTGGTGGCGCGGCTTGCCGGCGGCTACGTGGAACTGATCCGCAACGTGCCGCTCTTGCTGCAACTCTTGTTCTGCTACAACGCCGTGCTCAAATCGCTGCCGCAATTGCGCGGCAGCATCGCGCTTCCCGGCGGCGGTATCCTCAACAATCGCGGCCTCTTTCTGCCGCGGGCGCAATTCGGCCCGCATTTTGGCGCCGCGCTCATCGCGTTGGTTGTTGCCATCGCCGCCGCCATCCTGCTGCGAGACTGGGCGCGCCGGCGCCGCGAGCGCACCGGCAGGCAAATGCGCATCGTTTGGCCGGTGCTGGTTCTCGTCTGCGGATTGCCGCTCGCCGCCTTTGCGCTGGGCGGCTTTCCGCTCAGCTTCAGCGTTCCGCATATGGGCCGCTTCAACGTCAGCGGCGGCGTCGAAATCCTGCCGGAATTCGCCGCGCTGGTTCTCGCCCTGACGGTCTATACCGCGGCCTTTATCGCCGAAGTAGTGCGCGCCGGCGTGCTGGCCGTGCACGCCGGCCAGACCGAGGCCGCCCAGGCGCTCGGTCTGCGCTCCGCCGCCACGCTGCGCCTGGTCGTCGTGCCGCAGGCGATGCGGGTCATCGTTCCGCCGCTGACCAGCCAATACCTCAATCTGATCAAAAACTCTTCGCTCGCCGTCGCTATCGGTTATCCCGATCTTGTCCAGGTCTTCGCCGGCAGCGTGCTCAATATTACCGGCCAGGCCGTGGAGGTGATCGCGATCACCATGGCGGTCTATCTCGCCATCAGCCTGTTCACGTCGCTGCTCATGAACCTTTACGCGCGCACGACCGCAATTGTGGAGCGCTGACCGGCATGAGCGCCATCGGCGACCAGTCGTTCCTTTATGTCCGCGGCGCGCCGGCCGATCGGCTGCCGCCGCCGGCGGCGCGAGCCGGCGCGTGGGGCTGGCTGCGGAGCAATTTTTTTTCGAGCCCGTCCAACATTGCGCTGACGCTGGCTTGCGTGCTGTTCATCGTCTGGGCGATACCGCCGCTGCTGCGGTTTTTCCTGATCGACGCGATCTGGTCCGGAGCCGACGGCAACGCCTGCCTTGCTTCGCCGGCGCAACCCCACCCCGGCGCCTGCTGGGCGTTCGTGCGCGTCTGGTCCTCCTATTTCGTCTACGGCTTCTATCCGGTCAGCCAACGATGGCGGGTCGACCTCTTCTTCCTGGTCTTGGCGTTCGGCATCGTGTGGCTGTTGCGGCTATCGGCACCGCGTCGCGACATTGGCGCCTTCTATTTCTTTATCGTGCTGCCGATCCTGTCGTTCGTGTTGCTTCACGGCGCGCCGATCCTCGGGCTCAGCGTCGTGCCGACGGCGCTGTGGGGCGGCATGCTGGTCACCGTCGTCGTCGCCACCATCGGCATCGTGTTCTCGCTGCCGCTCGGCATCATGCTCGCCTTGGCGCGCCGTTCGCAGATGCCCGTCCTCAGGCTGTTTGCGGTCATCTTCATCGAATTTGTCCGCGGCGTGCCGTTGATCACCGTCTTATTCATGGCAAGCGTGATGCTGCCGCTATTCGTCCCTGAGCATTTGGCGCCCGACAAGCTCATTCGCGCGCTGATCGGCGTTGCGCTGTTCGCGGCGGCCTACATGGCAGAAGTGGTGCGCGGCGGCCTGATTGCGGTGCCGCGCGGGCAATACGAGGCGGCGCGCGCGCTCGGGCTCAGCTATTGGCGCATGACCGGGCTGGTCATCCTGCCGCAGGCGCTGCGGGTGACCTTGCCGAACATCGTCAACACCTTCATCGGTCTGTTCAAGGATACCACGTTGGTTTTTGTTGTCGGCATTTTCGATTTTCTGCACACCATCGAGGCGGCCCGCGCCGATCCAAAATGGTCCGCTCCGACCACCACCGTCACCGGCTACGCCTTCGCCGCCCTGTGCTATTTCGTCTGCTGCTATGGCATGTCGCGTTACGCACGCAACGTGGAAGCGCGGTTGACGCGCTCCGGTCGGCGGTAACGGAGGCGGCGATGGCAGGGCGTCCGGACGATTTCAGCTCGGCGGCACCGCGGCAGGAGGTGGCGGTCGAAGTCGCGGGCTTGCACAAGTGGTACGGCGACTTCCACGTGCTGCGCGACGTCAACCTCAAAGTTTTGCGCGGCGAGCGCATCGTCATCTGCGGCCCGTCCGGCGGCGGCAAGTCGACGCTGCTGCGCTGCATCAATCGGCTGGAGGACTGGCAGCGCGGCCGCATCGTCGTCGACGGCGTCGAGCTGACGGATGACCCCAAGCGCATCCTCGCAGTGCGCCGCGACGTCGGCATGGTTTTTCAGCAGTTCAATCTGTTCCCCCACCTTACCGTGCTGGAAAACTGCACATTGGCGCCGATCTGGGTACGGCACATGCCGAAGCGGGAAGCCGAGGTGCTCGCCATGACCTATCTCGAGCACGTGAAGATACCGGATCAGGCCAACAAATATCCGGCGCGGCTGTCCGGCGGCCAACAGCAGCGCGTGGCCATCGCCCGCGCGCTGTGCATGAGCCCGAACATCATGCTGTTCGACGAGCCGACCTCGGCGCTCGACCCGGAGATGGTCAAGGAGGTGCTCGACACCATGGTGGCGCTCGCCGGCGACGGCATCACTATGCTGGTGGTCTCCCACGAGATGGGCTTCGCGCGGCAGGTTGCCGACCGCGTGATCTTCATGGACGAAGGGCAAATTGTCGAAGTCAACGAGCCGAAGGAGTTCTTCAGTCATCCCCAACACGAGCGTACACGGCTTTTTCTCAAGCAGATTCTTCATCTCGCCGGGGACGGCGGCGCGGCGCAACCGCTCGCCGGCGAGCAATCATCATAGCAAGGGATGTTGGACACGTCGCCCAGTTATACAAATGTTCATCTGCACAGATGAAAAGCCGCAGATGAATGAGCTTTCATCCGCGCATGCCTGACCTGACAAAACTTTAACTTGAGTCCCGACTGCAACGGCCGTTTACTTCGCGCACATTGCATCTCTGTTTGGAGGAGACCATGTTCAAGCCCTTGATCGTTGCTGCGGCAGCACTTGCCATCGGCGGCTCTTCGATCGTGTATGCGCAACAGCAGTTTGGCGGACCGGGCGGCTACCATCAGGGCGGTCCCGGCTTCGCGCAGCGGCATCGGCTGAGCGCCGAAGACATGGCGGCATTCGCCGACGCGCGCATCGCCGCGCTCAAGGCCGGCCTCGAACTGACACCCGATCAGGCGAAAAACTGGCCGGCATTCGAGCAGGCTTTGCGCGACATGGCGAAGCTGCGGATCGAGCGCCGGCAGGCCCGGGAAGCGGGCGCAGAGCAGAGCCAGACGCCGACCACGCCGTTCGAGCGGCTGGCCAAACGGGCCGATAACCTGGCCAAGGCCGGCGCCGCGCTGAAGCAAATCGCCGACACCGGGACGCCGCTGTATCAAAGCCTCGACGACGCCCAGAAGCACCGCTTCAAGATGCTGGCGCACATGCTGCGACCGCATCATCATCACATGCATGCCGGCTTAGAGGGTGGTGGCGGTCATTGGTGGGGACATCAAGGCGATCGTTGGTGGGGACATCAAGGCGGCCGGTTCGGTCAGGACGAAGGCGGTTCCGGCGGTCCGATGCACCACATGATGGGCAGCGACGATGAGGAGTTGCAGCTCTAGTCACGATTTTACCGGAGTCCGCTGAGTAGCCTCCCCCGCAGCGGGCGTCGAAAGCGAAGGCCGCAGGATACGCTCCTGCGGCTTTCGCATTTTTGGTCCGCTGAGCCTTCGCTCCTGGCAGATCATCCTGCGGGTCATGTCGCCGTGCCGGGCTCACGGTGTCAGCCGCGTTCGACGGGAAGATCGGGGCGCGAGCCCCACTCCGTCCATGAGCCGTCGTAGAGACCCTTGGGTTCCCGGCCGATCGATTCCAGCGCCAGCGTGAGGATCGCGGCGGTGACGCCGGAGCCGCATGAGGTGATGATCGGCTTGTCGAGATCGACGCCGGCCTCGGTGAACGCCGCTTCGATGCGGACGCGCGGCACCAGGCGGCCGTTCTCGACCAACCGGCTATACGGCACGTTGAACGAGCCGGGCATGTGGCCGGAATGCAGTCCCGGACGCGGCTCCGGTGCCTTGCCGCTGAACCGCTCCGGCGGACGGGCGTCGACCACCTGTACGCTTTCGTCGGTCAGCGCCATACGCACATCGGCCAGCATCGCCACGGCGCCGACATTCATCGCGGCGGTGAACGTCTTCGGCGCCCGCGCCGCATCGCCCTTCTCCAGCGGACGCTCCTCGGATTTCCATCGCGGCAATCCACCATCGAGGATGTAAACGTTCTTCGCGCCGAAGATCCGGAACGTCCACCACACGCGCGGCGCCGAGAAAAGACCGACGCTGTCGTAAACGACGACAGTGTCGCCATCGCCGATGCCGAGGGCGCCGACCGCCGCGCTGAAATGCGTGGTGCCCGGCAGCATATGCGGCAGGTCGGTCGAATGATCGCTGATCGCCTCGATGTCGAAGAACACGGCGCCGGGGATATGGCCGCTGCGATACTCGGCGTGCGCGTCGCGCTGCTGCGTCGGCAAGAAATACGAACCGTCGACGACGACCAGATTGCGATCGCGCAAATGCTCGGCGAGCCAATCGGTCGATACCAGCCATCGGCTCGTTGGCGAGGGGGCAGGGGTGTCGTCGGTTCTCAGCATGGCGATCATCTCATGACAACGCGCGCGTGGCCGCATGTTCAGGCGTATGGAACCTTGATGGTGGAGCGGCCCTCGAGCCAGGGCGGCACTGGCAGCTTCTTTTCGCGCAGAAACTGCGGATTGAACAGCTTCGATTGGTAGCGGGTGCCGTAATCGGCGAGGATGGTGACGATGGTGTGCCCAGGGCCAAGGTCCTTCGCCAAACGAACCGCGCCGGCAACGTTGATGCCGGAGGAGCCGCCGAGGCAAAGGCCTTCGTGCTCGAGCAGGTCGAAGATGATCAGCAGCGCTTCCGCGTCGGGGATCTGGTAGGCGACGTCGATCGGCGCGCCTTCGAGGTTTTTGGTGATGCGGCCCTGGCCGATACCTTCGGTGATCGAGGAGCCTGCGGATTTCAGCGTGCCCGTGGTGTAATAGCTGTAGAGCGCGGAGCCGATGGGATCGGCGAGCGCGATGCGCACGGCGGCGTTGCGCGCCTTGAGCGCCATGGCGATGCCGGCGAGCGTGCCGCCGGTGCCGACGGCGCAAACAAAACCGTCGACCTTGCCGTCGGTCTGCCGCCAGATTTCCGGCCCGGTGGTCTCGACATGGCCCTGGCGATTGGCGACGTTGTCGAACTGGTTCGCCCAGATCGCGCCGTTGGGCTCGGTCTTTGCCAGTTGCGCGGCCAGCCGGCCCGAGAGCTTCACGTAATTGTTGGCGTTGGAATAGGGCACGGCCGGCACCTCGATCAATTCGGCGCCGCATAGCCGCAGCGTGTCCTTCTTCTCCTGGCTCTGCGTCTCCGGGACGACGATCACGGAGCGAAACCCCATGGCTTTGCCGACCAGGGCAAGGCCGATGCCGGTATTGCCCGCAGTGCCCTCGACGATGACGCCGCCGGGCCTCAGCTCGCCCTTTTTCACCTCGTCCTCGATGATGAACAGGGCTGCGCGATCCTTGACCGACTGGCCGGGATTCATGAATTCGGCCTTGCCCAGAATCGTGCAACCCGTCGCCGCGGACACGCGCTCGAGCTTGATCAAAGGCGTGTTGCCGATCGCCTCGACGATTCCGTTACTGAACTGCATCGCCACAATGTCCCGCGGGGCGCCGACCCTAAATGACTAAGCCATTGGAAACAAGCTGGTGTTCGCATTGCGGAATTCGCAGCCAATTGCCCTGTCGCTGCGATGCAAACTGCGGGACTAAAAGGGGCTACCGGAGAATTAACCATCAAAGCGCGGGCCCGCGCCGCGGATCAATTGCCGCCAAGGCTCGCAAGATTGTCGAAACCATAGCCTGCGCATAACCCCAGGCGATGTACGGGCATTCACTCATTGTTTCCGGCGATCGCGGTATGCGGACAACGATGGGGCTTCCCAGCGATCGCTTGCCTTTGTCGGGTCAATCTGGTTGAGCGCAATGCATCTCGACGTCAACACACTCTTTCTCGTGACCGTCTACGTTGAAGCGATCCTCGGATTGCTGTTGCTATTCGCCTGGGCGCAAAATTCTTCGATTACGGCGGTGGCGTGGTGGGGCTTCGCGCATCTGTTGCGCGCCGGCTCGGTGATGCTGTTCGGCTGGTACGGCGCGGTACCGGATCTGATCTCGATCGATCTCGCCAACGCAATACTGTTCACGGCGTTTGCCTTGACCTGGACCGGCGCGCGGGTGTTCGACCATCGCCGTCCGCAGCCGGTGCTGCTGTTCGGTGGCGCCGTGGTTTGGCTCATTGCCAGCCGCATCCCGGTGTTTGCCGACTCCTTCGGTATGCGCGTGCTGTTGAGCTCCGGCATCATCACCGCCTACATCTGGGCGACCGCCTACGAGTTCTGGCGCGGGCGCAGCGAGCCCCTGGTTTCGCGCTGGCCGGCGATCTTCTTGCTGTTCGCGCACGGCTCGCTATATCTGTTGCGGACGCCGTTCGGAGCTATGCTGCCGTGGCTGCCGACCAGCGACGGGGTGTTCGAGAGCGTGTGGCTGACCGTGCTCAGCTTCGAAGCGCTGCTGTTTACCATCTCGATCGCCTTCATCCTGCTGGCGATGGCGAAAGAGCGCACCGAGTATTGCCACAAGACCGCGGCGCTGGTCGACCCGCTGACCGGCATCGCCAACCGCCGCGCCTTCCTGCAGGATGGCCAAGCCCAGCTCAAACGCCAGGCCGTCAATCCGCGGCCAACCGCGGTGATGCTCCTCGACCTCGACAACTTCAAATCGATCAATGACCGCTTCGGTCACGCGATCGGCGATCGCGTGCTGGAGATTTTCGCCGACGTGGCGAGCGGCTGCGTGCGGCGCATCGACCTGTTCGGTCGCCTCGGCGGCGAGGAATTCGCGGCGTTGTTGCGCGACACCACCTGCGAGCGAGCCTTGATCATCGCCGAGCAGATCCGCGCCTGCTTCGCGGATGCCACGCGCGACGTCGACGGCCGGCCGGTCATCGCCACGGTCAGCATCGGCATCGCCGTCAGCCATGACGCTGTGCTCGATCTCTCGGCGTTGCTGGCGCAGGCCGATCACGCGCTCTATCGCGCCAAAGACAGCGGCCGCAACCGCATCGAAGTCGCCTCGCTCGAGCTTATCCTCGACCGTGCCAGGCGGGGCACCGCCGACTTCGTCGCCGCAGTCGGCTCCAAATCTTCCGCGGCAAAACCGGCGGAGCAATCCGCAGCCTGACTTGCTGGGGCCGGTTCCGGCACTGGTAGGATGGCGTCGCATGGGCGCGCCGCGCCGTTTCGTCTTCATGCTCGGATTTGTTAGGGTGGACGGGTGAGCCTTTGCCCGGGGAGATCGATCATGCTCGATACCAGCAAGCGGCACGGCGCGGCGCCGTTTGATACCGCGCGGCTCGATCAACTGATGGACGACGCCGGCATTGATGTGTTGCTGGCGACCTCCAAGCATAATGTTCAATATCTGCTCGGCGGGCACCGGGCGTTCTTTTTCGACACCATGGATGCGATCGGGATCACCCGGTATCTGCCGGTGTTCGTCTATCCGAAGGGCGCGCCGCAAAAGGCCGGCTATTTCGGCCATCGCATGGAGGGTTATCAGATCGCGGTGAAGCCGTTCTGGGTGTCGGAGGTCAATACCAAGAGTTCGGGCGCTGTCGACGTCATGGAACGGGCCGTCGACTACGTGCGCCGGCTCGTGGCCAAGCCGCACCGCATTGGCGTCGAGCTCTCGTTCCTGCCGGCAAATTCCGCGGCGACGCTGCGCAAGACGTTCGCCGACGCCGAGCTCAAGGACGCGCTGTTCGTGCTCGAGCGGTTGCGCGCCCGCAAAACGCCGGAGGAATTGGCGAAGCTGCGGATCGCATCCGATCTCGTCATCGATTCGATGATGGCGGTGATCCAAAGCCACGGACCCGGCGCCACCAAGGCGCAGTTGAGCGAGGCGCTGCGCCGGGAGGAAACGATGCGCGGATTGACATTCGATTACTGCCTGATCGCCGCCGGCGCGAGCCTCAACCGCGCGCCCTCGGAGCAGCGCTGGGAGACAGGCGATGTACTATCGCTCGATTCCGGCGGCAATTATCACGGCTATATCGGCGACCTCGCCCGCATGGGCATCGCCGGCGCGCCCGACGGTGAGCTTGAAGATCTGCTGGGCGAGGTCGAAGCCATCCAGCAGGCGGCAAGGAAGCCGATCCGCGCCGGCGTCAACGGTGGCGAGATCTATGAGGCGGCGGGCGCCGTGCTGCAGAAATCGAAGCTGCACAATCACATCGCCTTTCTCGCCCATGGCATGGGGCTGGTCAGCCACGAAGCGCCGCGGCTCACCGGCTCCGGCCCGGTTCCCTACGACGCCTACGATGCTGATAAACCGCTCGAGGCCGGCATGGTGATTTCGGTCGAAACCACGCTGGCGCATCCGCGCCGCGGCTTTATCAAGCTCGAGGATACGGTCGCGGTCACGCCCACCGGCTTCGAGGTCTATGGTGATCGTGCGCGCGGCTGGAACCGCGCCGGCAGCGCCACCTGATCGTGTCGGGTATGAATGCGGGCCGGGATCAACGAAGTGAGTGAAATGATTGCGTCTTCGACACCCACAGACAGGGTGATCGACGGCTTCTGGCCCGAAATCTTGATTGTCACGGACCCGGCGTATGAAACATCCGTGACCAGCGAGGTTCCGGGATGGATGCGGCCTCGAATGCCGGCGTTGGCGCCGCGGCGGACGCGAAAGCAGGGCCTAGGCCGTCGGGTGCTCACGGGTCGGCCGCCAGCCATTCGCCTGCGCATTCGTTTCTGGCACTGACGGCGCTCGGCGTCGTCTTCGGCGATATTGGAACGAGTCCGCTCTATACCTTTTCGGTCACGCTCGCGGCCACCGGCCACACGCCCGGCAGCGTCGAGGTGCTGGGCATCGTTTCGCTTACCTTCTGGGCGCTCATGGCGCTCATTTCGGTGAAGTATGTCACTTTCGTACTGCGCGCCGACAATGACGGCGAGGGCGGCATACTGGCGCTGCTGTCGTTGGTCGAGCATCACCATGCAACGGCCGAGCGGGCCAAATTGTCGATCGTGCTGCTGCTCGGTGTCATCGGCGCCGCTCTGCTTTATGGCGACGGCGTCATAACGCCGGCGATCTCCGTGCTTTCCGCGATCGAGGGCCTGAAGTTCAGCCCGAGTGCCGCGACCTTCATCGTGCCGGCGACGCTCGTCATCCTGGTCGGGCTTTTTGCCCTCCAGCATCGCGGCACTGGGAGCGTCGGCCGCTTGTTCGGCCCGGTCATGGTGGTGTGGTTCGTCGTCATCGGCGTCCTTGGCCTCGTCAACATCTGGGCGACGCCGGCGATCCTCGAAGCATTCAATCCGCTGCAAGCAGTGCGTTTTGCGATTGCAAGTCCGATGACGCTGTTCATCGTGCTGGGCGGCGTATTCCTGGCCTTGACCGGCGGCGAGGCGCTGTACGCCGACATGGGCCACGTCGGCCGTCCGGCCATCCGGCAGGCGTGGTTCGGATTGGTCCTACCGGCACTGGTACTGTGTTATTTTGGGCAAGGCGCGCGGCTGTTGGCCGATCCGAAAGCGATCGAAAGCCCATTCTACAGCTTGGCTCCCGCCTGGGCGCTGATCCCTTTGGTGGTGCTGGCGGCGTTGGCGACGATCATCGCCTCACAGGCACTGATTTCCGGGGTGTTTTCGATGACCCGGCAAGCCATTCAGATGGGGTTGTGCCCGCGCTCGAAGATCGTTCCGACGTCGAGCGATGAAGCCGGACAGGTCTACCTTCCCACGGCGAATTGGCCTGTTGATGGCCGGCACCTTGCTGGTCGTCGTGATGTTCAAGACTTCGGACGCGCTCGCTTCGGCCTACGGCATCGCCGTGTCCGGTACCATGTTGGTCACGACGATTCTCCTCTATCGCGTGGCTGTGCACCGTTGGAATTGGCCGCCGATTGTCGCCGGCATGGTCATCGCACTGTTCAGTGCCATCGAGGCAATCTTCTTAGTGTCCAATTCACTCAAGATCGTTCAAGGCGGCTGGTTTCCCCTCCTCGTCGGCGCCGCGATCGCGACCGTGATGTTGTGCTGGCGCAAGGGCTCATTGGAGGTGCGGCGACGTCTGTATGATATGTCGATACTGCCGCTGGAGAACTTCCTGACCTATGTCGACGATTTGGTCATCGGCCGCGCGCCGGGTCTTGGCGTTTGGCTGACCAAGGTCGAGCACGGCGCCTCGCCGATGCTGATCCGCCACCTCCAGCACAATCGCGTTTTTCACGAAAGGGTAGCGCTGTTGGGCTTCGTGCCCGATCGCCGGCCGCGCGTTCCGTTCGGCGAGCGCTACACGGTCGAGAACATCGGCCACGGCTTCTACCGCGTACGGGTGCGGCTCGGCTTCATGCAGACGCCGGATATCCCGCTGA
Organism: uncultured Alphaproteobacteria bacterium; assembly: GCA_963721025.1. Lineage (GTDB taxonomy): Bacteria > Pseudomonadota > Alphaproteobacteria > Rhizobiales > Xanthobacteraceae > BOG-931. The sequence continues at coordinate 512,199 of CAVRHN010000001.1, forward strand.
CTTTGCAGAATATTCAATTGCTCGGATTCGACGCCGATCTGGAACGCAAGCACTATTATCTTGCACATGAAACGGTCGTGCGGCGTGACAAGAACTCGGCCATGGGGCCGGTTTCCTTTGCGATCTTTGCTTTTCTCAGCAAGGTTTCGAGCCGGGCGCCCGATTATTTTAAAATTCCCAACGATGGAGTGATCGAGGTCGGCTTCCGTATCGAAATTTGACCGCAGTCGGAGCGGGCCGCGGGTCCTGGCTTGACAATGCGGCGGTAAATCGGCTCGACATAACTGCCACAGCAAGCGGCCTGCCCGACCCGATGCCGGATTTCTACGATGCCCTGGAAACGCGCGCGCCGGAAACACGCGAGCGCGAGCAATTCGCGAAAGTGCCGGAGTTGATCGCGCGTGCCATGGGCGCGCCGGGCTGGGCCGAGCAGCTTGCCGGCATCGACCCGAAATCCGTCAGTTCGCGCGCGGCGCTGGCCGGCCTGCCGGTGCTGCGCAAGTCGGACCTGAAGGAGCGGCAGCAAGGCAGACCGCCGCTCGGCGGCTACGCCGTCACCGCGCCGGGACAGCTCAAGCGTCTCCTGATGTCGCCCGGCCCCATCTTCGAGCCCGAGGGCCACGGCAAGGACTGGTGGAATTCGGCGCGTGCGCTGTTTGCCGCCGGCTTTCGCCCGGGCGACATCGTGCACAACGCCTTCGCCTATCACCTGACGCCCGGCGGCTTCATTCTCGAGGCGGGGGCGCACGCGCTCGGCTGCACCGTCATCCCCGGCGGCGTCGGCAACACCGAGCAACAGCTGGAGGCGATCGCCCATCTCAGGCCGGCCGGATACACCGGCACGCCGGATTTTCTCAAAATCCTGCTCGATGCGGCAGCCAAGTCGGGTAAGGACGTGTCCTCAATCAGGCGCGGGCTGGTCTCCGGCGCGGCGCTGCCGTCATCGCTGCGCGCCGAGCTTTCCACGCGCGGCGTAGCTGTGCTGCAAGCCTACGCCACCGCCGAACTCGGCATCATTGCCTACGAAACTCCGGCGCTCGAAGGCATGGTCGTCAATGAGAGCATCATCGTCGAGATCGTGCGGCCGGGCACCGGCGATCCGGTTGCCGAGGGCGAAGTGGGGGAGGTGGTCGTCACCTCGTTCAACGCCGATTATCCGATGATCCGCCTCGCCACCGGCGACCTCTCCGCGGTGCTCGCCGGCCGCTCGACCTGCGGCCGCACCAATATGCGGATCAAAGGCTGGATGGGGCGCGCCGACCAGACCACCAAGGTCAAGGGCATGTTCGTGCATCCGGGCCAGATCGCAGAAATCGCCAAACGGCACCCCGAGATCGGACGGGTCCGTCTTTCCGTGAGGCGGGAAGCCGAGCAGGACGTGATGACGCTTGCGGCCGAATGCGCCGCGCGGCCCGCCGGCCTCGAGGATGCGGTGGCGGCGACCCTGCAATCGGTCACCAAGCTCAAGGGCCGCGTCACGCTGGTCGCACCCGGAACGCTGCCGAACGACGGCAAGATCATCGCCGACGAGCGCAGCATCGGGTAGGCGCAATTTGGCTGATAGTACTGTTGTGCTGCCGGGTAAGGCGCGGGCCGAGAAACGCGATTGATCCGGATGCGACATGAAATTTTCGGAGCCTTATATGCTCACCACCGGGCGCAGCGGCTTGCATCAAGGCACTTGACAGTCAGCAGCTGATGAATGCGTTGATCGTAACGATCGGCGATGCAATCGGGGTCTTTGCCGCACGACACCAGATGACGACGCCAAGCGCGTTGCTCGGCATTCAGCCGCCGCCGGTCTCTTGCCGGCAGGGTCTTGCGCAAATTCTTGAGCAAATAGGCGATTTCCTGGTCGCGAGATGACAAGCGAGGAGTTTGGCAAATCAAGACTGCAGTCGCTGTTCTTGGGTGGCCGCAATTGGCGCTCTGCGCTTGGGCGCCAAAGGCGCCAAACAGCAGCAATCCCAGCACAGCGGCCGTAAAGCGAATAGGTGATGGCGTCATGGTCCTCATCCGTACTTACCGGACTATTCAATTGGCTGTCCGTATGGCGTAGCGGCACCTACCGAAGAATAGCCCCAAGAAGGAGAGCCCGCTCGGTTTTTTCCGAGCTGTTACTCAGATTGGCCGCATGGGCCGGGCGGTTGGAGTTGATATTGCGTCGTCGCCCCCTCAACTGCCGCGGAATTTTGCCTTGCGCTTGCCGTGGAAGGCTTCGACGCCTTCGCGAAAATCGTCCGATTGTCGCAAGCGGCTGTAGCAATGGCCCTCAAGCTCGATGGCGATGGAGAGCGTCGAGTTTTCGGTATCGTTCAGAAGTTTTTTCGCGGTGCGTTGTGCGATCGGCGAGAAGGCGCGCAGCTCGTCGACCAGAGCATCGGTGGCCGCCTCGAGCTTGCCGTCGACGACGCACTCGGTGGCAATGCCCCAGTCGAGCGCCTGCTTGGCTGGAATACGTTTCGAGCGCATCACGATGTCCTTGGTGCGGGTGATGCCGACGATTTTCTGCAAGCGCGCCGAGCCGCCCGATCCCGGAATCTGGCCGAGCCGCTGTTCGGGCAGCGCGTAAAAACAGGTCTCCGAGGCGAGGCGAAAATCGCAAGCCAGCGAAATTTCAAAGCCGACGCCGAAACAATAACCGCGGTTGGCGGCGATCACCGGCTTGGCGCAACGCGCCGGAGCGGCAATGTTCCAGGCGAGCTTCGAGACGTGCTCCGGCGAAGCTTCCATAAAGCCTTTGATATTGCCGCCGCTGGAAAAGTGCTCGCCGATGGCGCGCAGAACAATGACGCGCACGCGCGGGTCCTCGTCGATCGCTTCGAACACCAGGCGCAACTGGTCGCGTTGCGGCATCTCGATGATGTTGAAAGGCCGCCGGTCCAGAATCACGTCGACGCGCTCGCGCTCGGCATCGATCTCGACGCGAAACCCGTCAAGCCGCGCCAACCGCGGATCGGCGAAAGTCATAGCAGTGTTCATAGCTGATTCCTTAATGGTTATTGATCGTGACGTCAGGCTCGGTCCGATATTCGCCGGCCACGAGCTTGCGCCGCAGAAGCTTGCCGACCGGAGATTTGGGAATCTCCGCGACGAACACATAGCGGCGCGGACGCTTGAAATTGGCGAGGCCGGAGCTGCGGCAAAACGCGTCGAGCTCCTGCTCGGTGACCGCTGCGCGCCGCCGGATGAAGGCGCAAACGATCTTGCCCCAGCGCTCGTGCGGCAGCCCGGCCACCGCAACCTCGGACACCGCCGGATGCAGCGACAAACAACTTTCGATCTCGACCGGCGAGACGTTTTCGCCGCCGGTGATGATCATGTCGTCGACCCGGCCGGTGACGAACAAATCGCCGTCGGCGTCGATCAATCCGGTGTCGCCGGTAAAATACCAACCGCCGCGAAGGGCGACGGCGTCGGCGTCGGGACGGCGCCAGTAGCCCTCGAACGATTCGTCGCCGGCGATCAAGGCGACGATCTCGCCTTCTTCGCCGACGGCAGCCAGCTCGTCGGCCGATTTGGCGCCGAGACGCACCACGCGGATCAACTGGTTGATACCGGCCCGGCCGGCGGCGCCGGGCTTGGCCGTGGCGTTCTGCTCGATGGTGAAGGTGTAGATCTCGGAGCTGCCGTAGTGGTTGACGAACAGCTCCGGATGCAACGCCGCGTCGAGCTCTTTGAGCAGCGCGTCAGTCATCGGCGCGCCGGCGAATCCCAGCTTGCGCACCGAGCTGACATCGGTGCGCGCGAACAGCGGATGGTGCACGAGATCGTGATACAGCGTCGGCACCAGATAGAGATTGGAAATCCGTTCGGCGGCGATGAGCTGCAGCGCCCGGGCGACATCGAATTGCGGCAGACAGACGAAGGTGCCGCCGATCAACGACATCGCCAGCAGCGAGCGAATGCCCATGGTGTGGTAGAGCGGCATGACGCCGAGCGTGCGTTCGCCGCGGCGGTAAAGGTTCTGCGCGACATGGGCGATCGCTGCGGCGCGCTCGGCGAGATGCCGCCGCGGTACGCCTTTCGGCCGCGATGTCGTGCCAGAAGTGTAGAGCATCAGCGACCAGGCGTCGGCGCCCACGCGCGGCGTCGCGTCGGCGGCCTTGGGTTCCACGAGGCCGGCGAAGTCGAGGTCTGAGGTGCCGGGCACCGCGACGGCGATGCGCGGCAGGCGCTTGGCCTGCGGCGCGTCAGCGACGGCTTCAGCGGAAATGTCCTGATAGACGATGGCCGCGGCGTCGGCATTCTCGATGCAGAAATCGATCTCGTGATCCTTGGCGCGCCAGTTCACCGGCGTGACGATGATACCGGCGAACTGACAGGCCCAGTGGATGGTGGCGGCCTCCCAGCGATTCTGCAGCACCGTGATCAGATGATCGCCGGGCTTCAATCCGATTTGGTCGAACGCGGCCACCAGCGCCGAAATTTTTCCGTACCACTGCCGGTAGGTCAGCCGCAGGTCGCCGTCGACAACAGCGAGCGCCTTGGGATCGCGATCGACGCTGGCAACAAAGCTGGTCCCAAGGTCAAGCACGATCACGCTCCTTACGGAGTTTCCGCGACGCGATAGGTTTCGATCGGCGTGCAGGAATTGCGCGGATTGGTGAGCAACGCCGCATCTTCAAATCGCGGTATCGAGCGGCCGACCCAATCCTTTGCGCTCTGCGTGATCTTAAAATCGTGGCCGTGCGCAGCCATCGGTCTTCCCACTCGTCCGGCCGGAAGCCGGATAGGTCTTCAACACTAATCTTGAGGGTTCCAGCAAGCGCTGTGTGGCGACAAAAGCATCGCGTCCGGGTCGTCAGCAACGGACTGACATGCGTGTGTGAAATGTCGAATAATTGGCTCCCCGGGCCGGATTCGAACCAGCGACCAACCGGTTAACAGCCGGTTGCTCTACCGCTGAGCTACCGGGGAACAATTGCCAGCCGCTCGCGCGAACGCGGTTGCCTATAACAAAGCCGCGCCGGCTTTGAAAGCCCGCCTCATGCAGCAGAGGATGAATTCCCTCGGGCAAGCGACTGAGCGAAAAGGCTTGGAGGCCACGCCCGGAATTGAACCGGGGTAAACGGTTTTGCAGACCGCTGCGTAACCACTCCGCCACGTGGCCTTCGAGGCTTCGGCCGACCGCACGATACGGCGATGCCTCGCGCTCTATAAAGGAAGCTTATCGGCCCGACAACGGCAAGCGAGCACCGGCCCTGAGAATGGTTATCGCCGGGCCGGGCCGCAATCGCTGTGCGCGGCTGTGCTATGCCAAGCCAGGTGCTTGCGTTTTGCCTTACCGTGCCGCACAACGCTGCTGCACAAATGGGGGAGCTCATGTTCGACGCTGCCGCCGCCCGACGGCTAATGGTGGATGGCCAGATCCGCACAGCCAACGTCACCGATCTCGAGTTGCAGGAGGCCATGCTGACGTTGCCGCGCGAGCAGTTTGTGCCCCGGTCGCTCGCGCCGCTCGCTTACCTCGACAAGGACGTTCCCCTCGGCAACGGCCGCGCGTTGCTCAAGCCGATGGTGCTCGCCAAGCTGATCCAGGCGGCGGAGCTGCGCCGCAGCGACCGCGTCCTCGATATCGGTTGCGCGACGGGATATTCCGCCGCCTTGTTGGCGCGGCTTGCCGGCTCGGTGATCGCATTGGAGGAAGACGCGGATTTGGCGCGGCAAGCGAAACAAGCACTTGCGGCGATCGGCGCGGCTAACGTTGAGGTCGTCGCCGGGCCCTTGACGGCCGGCTGGCCGGCCGGCGCGCCCTATGACGTGATCCTGCTCGACGGCGCCGCGGAAATCGTACCCGAGGCCCTGGGGCGGCAGCTCAAGCCCGACGGCCGCCTGGTCGGGATTTGCGGCCGCTCGCCGGCAGCCAAAGGGATGATCTATCACGTGATCGAAGGCCAAGTCGTCGGCCGCCCGATCTTCGATGCCGCGGCACGCGTGTTGCCGGGCTTCGTCGCGCCGCCGGCCTTCGTTTTCTAACGGGATCCGAACTTCTTCGGCCTTTAGCGGTGGCGGCCACGGACTTCCAGCCCGGGGGTTTCGTTGCCTGTGGCGCATATGTGCCTATGCACGGAATTTTGTGCCTGGGTGGCCTTGCAGGGGTTTCACGCCCTCCTCCAGCCGAATAATGTCATGTGTTCGGTCAGTCGGCCGGCCCAGTTGGCCGCCGCGTCGATTTGTTGTCCGAGCGGCAATCCCGCGGGGATGCGGGGAGGGCGAGGGGCAGCGTCGTTTGATGGGCGTGAGAGGCGTGGGGGCGTATATTTGGGTCGTTGCAAGCCTCGCGCTGGCCATTGCCGGCGTCGGCATGGCCGGTTCGGATGCAGCGGCGGACACGCTCGAATGGGCCTTGGTGCAGGCCTATCAGAATAATCCGTCGCTCAACGCGCAGCGCGCGGCGTTGCGCGCGACCGATGAGAACGTGCCGCAGGCGCTGTCCGGGTATCGCCCCAAGCTGAGCATTACCGGGCAAGGGGGTTACAATTATACCAATGCGGTCCAACAGCTTCCTGTGGGCGGCGTCATTACCAATATCCCGTTTGCCGAGCAGTTCCTCTCGCGCAGCGTTGCCGCCAACGGGACCTATACGCTGTTCAACGGCTTCCAGACCGCCAACCGTACCCGCCAGGCGGAAAGCCAGGTCGACGGCGCGCGCGAGACGCTGCGCGTCACCGAGCAGCAGGTGCTGCTGGACGCCGCCACCGCCTACATGAACTTGTTGCGCGATCAGGCGATCCTCGATCTCAATCGGCGCAACGTCGAAGTGCTGACCGAGCAGTTGAAGCAGACGCGTGATCGCTTCAACGTCGGCGAGGTGACGCGCACCGATGTGGCGCAAGCGGAATCGCGGTTGGCGGCTGGGCGGTCCTCGCTGTTGGGGGCGCAGTCGAACTACGTGACCTCACAGGCCAATTATCGGCGCGTGATCGGGGTCGACCCGGGGCGGCTCGCGCCCGGTACCCCGGTCGATCGGCTTTCGCCCCGCGTCCTGGCCAAGGCGGTAACGGAAGGTCAGGCGCACAGCCCTTCGGTGCTGGCCGCGATGTACGGCGTCGATGTGGCCGCGCTCGCCGTCAAAATCAGCGAAGGCGCGTTGTATCCGAATCTGACGCTCACGGCGAGCGGGTCGTATGGGTCGTACCCGGCTTTCGAGGTCGCCAAGCAGACCGCGGCTTCCGTCTTAGGCACGCTGACAGTGCCGATCTACCAGGGCGGCGCCGAGTATTCCGCCATCCGGCAATCCAAGGAGACGCTGGGGCAACAGCGGCTCAATCTCGACATCAACCGCGACCAGGCGCGGGCCACGGTAGTGCAGAGCTGGGGTCAGCTCGACGCCGCCAAGGCGCAGATCGAGGCGACCACGGCGCAGGTGAACGCCGCCGAGATCGCGCTCAACGGCGTGCGCGAGGAGGCGCGCGTCGGTCAGCGCACGACGCTTGACGTGCTCAATGCGCAGCAGGAGCTGGTCAATGCGCGCGTCGCGCTCGTCACCGCCCAGCATGATCGCGTGGTGGCCTCGTACACCTTGCTTGCGGCTGTCGGCGGCCTTTCGATGCCGAGGCTCGGCCTCGACGTTTTGATTTACGATCCGCAGGTGCATTACCAACAAGTACGTGATGCGTGGATCGGGGTGCGCAACCCGGATGGCAGATAGGCTGGAAACGGCCGGCGCGGCGGCGATTGAAATTGCCGGCCACAGCGGATTGTTGGGTAGTGTCTCAGTTTGAATTTGAATTTCTTAGCCGCAGGACGGTTGCCACGGTGGCGGTTATGATGATGCCGCCTATGCAACCTATCACCAGCATCCACGTTATTGCGCCGTGCGGCTTCCCTTGCCAGTCGTCGGAAATCCACGCGACTAAGCCGGCCACGCCTACGAGAATCGAACGAACGGGTAATCGAGCCTTCATGCGACATCCTGGCGCGCTCGGTATGGACCGCGCTTACCGGGCTTGGGTGCAGCAGCGTCAATCATTGCCGCTAAATCGGTCATTTCCCAAAGCGTCTCGCTGATACCAGCGGCCATCGCGGGGGATAGGCCTTTTAGGCTCTTGTGCTGCTTCACGTAATTGTACCAGACCGTATAGAGCGCGACCATGTGCATGTGGTTCTCGAATTTCTTTGAGAACGCATTGGTGAGCCGTGTAAATCGGCGCATCTGCATCCGCATGGTAAGGTTCTGGCGCTCAGCAAACGACGTGCTTACGTGCTTGGGATCGGGGTTCCCTTCGATCCGTTCCTTGCGGATGCCGATGCAATCGGCGGGGCTGTAGCGGCCCTTCATGCTTTCGGGCGCGGCGCCAAACAGCTTCACAAGCTGCGCGTAATCGACATCGGCGCCGAACGCGCCTTCAACGGCCTCCAAGTAAGCCCTGTGGCCGTCGCTGGTGAGTTGAACCCGGTTAGCGAGCCGGTCCCGCAGGTCGTCCATGAAGGCAATGGCGTAGTCGCTGTCCCGGCCGCCGACCAGCCACGAAATGAGAAGTTTGGTTTCGGCCTCGATGGCGGTCCAGGTCCAGGTGTCGCCCGCGCCAGCGACCGGGGCCTTCATGCGGGCAACGTTTTTTTGCTTGGCAGCCGTGAACGTCCAGATTTCGTCAACCTGGACCCGGCGAGCCTTCACGCCCCGGACCTTGTCGTCATGAAAGGCCCCGCACGCCTTCCCGGCGTCCACAAGCAATTTGCCGACCGTATTGATGGAAACGTCGGCCACGCGGGAAATTGACCGCATAGACGACCCCTCGCAGAGCATGGAGAGGATTTGAACGCGGGTTTCTAGGGGCAGTTTATTCATACCCCTGAGCATACACGCTTTCTGGCGTATAGCAAGCATTATTTTCAGTTTATAAATTGACCATATATCAAGGAATTTTGACTTAGATCATGGACATGCGACCCTCAAAAATGTGATCTTTAAGCCTACATAGGAAACGAAATGAGATGTAGGTGCATTTTCTAGCTTGACAATAGGTCAAGTCAGGAACAAGGGTGCAGCGCACCCCCAAAACCCCCAAACTGCTTGGCTTAAAGTCATGCCCTTCGAGAACGAAGCAGCTCGGCTTCGGAAACTCGCCAGACGACCAGATGTGCTGGTTTGGTGGTCGGGCCATGGCGAAGATGAGCGGAACAAGGACAGCATCGCCAAGCTCGATGTGCACAACATGCTCAAGAGATGCTGGATATCGAAAATTGAAGAAACCGACGGAGAAGAATGCTGGAGAGCGGAAGGAACAGATATCGACAGCCGCCGCATAGCTGCGGAAGTCGTCGCTTACGAGGATGATCCCCCCGAAATCAAAATCATCACTACGTGGGCACACAAGGGAAAATGAACACTGTCAGGAAGGAGTGAGGACCATGCACCGTTGCAGAAAGTGCGGAGGACTGATGGAGAAGTCGATCCGTGCAGAGCACACGGAGGATTTGGGGGGCGTGGTCGTAAAAGTCTTGAATGCCGTCCAAGTGTTACGATGTGCAAAGTGCGGAGTCGAAATGGTCGCCATACCCGACATGGATGGTTTGGGCCGCGCCACCGCCATATCGCGCGCCCTAAACCCTGTGCGTCTATCGGGCCGCGAAGTTAAATTTTTGCGGCGCGTAGTGGATATGACGCAGGTGAAGTTTGCCGAAGCGATGGAGCTGACGCCGGAAAGCGTATCGCGGTGGGAAAATGATGCCCGTGGCGTCGGTGCCGCATGCGAAAAGTTGGTGCGTCACAACATTTGCGCGTTGCTTTATAAGGACGCCAAGGGCCGCCCTTATGACCCTGCTGTGATTACCAACATGCGCATTGTCGAATTGGCTGACGGTGTCGTCCTGCCACCGATTGAAATGGTGCGCGTCCGTATAAGCACCAGCACTGACGCTGGCGCTGACAGTTGGGGTGAGATGGCTCTGGCCGCCGCTTAAAGACGGCCAGTCATCGTCCCCAACGTTTTGCGGCAGCTTTCTTGGCGATGGCGCTCCGCTTCTCTGGCGAGAGCGCTTTCGCTCGTGCTTTTGCCCCCGCGTGACCGCTTCTAGTGCGTCCGGAAGGAGGGGATTCCTCGATCTCCCCCGTCGCGATCCGCATGACATGGACTGCGTTGCCGATCACGTCGGCGGGACGCTTCTCGCCTTTGGGGCCTCGGGGCATTGCGGGCATTATCCGGCTTTGGAACGTTCGACTACTCGCTCTAAATAAGCGATGTCGCGTTCCAATGGGCCGATTTTACTTTGGGTCACGTCTTGGCCGTTTTCGACAAGTCGCATATGCCCGGATTTGAGCTTGCGCAGCAAATCCCGGAGATTTTTCAAATGTTCTTCGTCTTGGTCTTCGGCTATTAGTGCATCGTACCATACCACCAGGTAAGGCTGCTAGGGCGCTAAAATTCAAACTGAGACACTACCGATTGTTGCGTTCGCTTTTCGTCATGACATACTTGCCGGCAGCATTGCATAGTTGCGCTCACTTGATTCGCGGTCGGCCAGCTGTCCGGTGACCGGCGGCGTGCGGCGGCTGCGGGGGGAACGCACGGATTGAGGCGAGGATGCGCGCATGACGCAACCGGCGAAATCGCAGGAACCATCGATGGAGGAGATTCTCGCCTCCATTCGCCGCATTATCGCCGATGACGATGCCGGCAGGATCGCGAAACGGGCGTCCGACGCGCCGGCAGCGCCCGAGGCACCAGCGGCGCCCGAGGCGCGCGAGGCGTTCGAGCAACCGGCCGCGCCACGCGGGCCGCCGTTCCCCGCTTCATCCGAGCCGGGCATCCCTGACATCCACGTCGAAGCAACCGCCAATTCCGCTGCGGTGAGCGGGGCAGCGGAGGACCACGCCTCGGCAATCCTCGATCTCACCGAAATCGATGACGGTCCGCATGTTCGGTGAGCCGGAACCACCCCCGGCGCCAAGTGCCGCACCCGATGCCATGGCGGAATTTCGCGAGCCTGAACCGGTATCGCAATTGCAAGAGGCTGAACCGGCGTCGCAACTTCATGATTCGGACCCGGCGTCGCAAGTTCACGAGCCGGAGCCGGAGTGGGTGTCGCAATTGCAGGAGCTTGAGCCGGTAGCGCAATTGCCGGAGCCAGAGCCGGTACCGCAATTTCACATAAGGGAAGATTATTCCGAGGCGAGCGTCGAAGAAGCGTCTGAACAGTCCGCTATGGCGCGGGCCCCGGAGCCGTCGGTCCGCTACGTCCCGCCGGAGACCGAACAGCATGGCGCGGCTGAGCGCGGGCCGCTCCTGTCGAGCGCGACCATTGCTGCGGTCGACTCCGCTTTCAACGCGCTGGCGCACACCGTGTTGGTGCAGAACGCTCGCACGCTCGAGGACCTGGTGCGCGAGATGTTGCGGCCAATGCTGAAGACCTGGCTCGACGACAATCTGCCGGGCTTGGTCGAACGCCTGGTGCGGGCCGAAATCGAGCGCGTCGCGCGCGGCCGCTGAGCTGCCCGTCAAGCGCCCTTCGGCGGAATGGACGCCTCACGCGCCTTTCAGCGCGGCAGCAAGCCTCAGCGCTTGGTCCGACAGCACCGCCGGGTCTTCCTTGTGGCTCGCCGGCGGCCGCAACGACACGCCGTTCTTGCGCGGAATGACGTGGATATGCAGGTGAAACACCAATTGGCCGCCGGCCGCCTCGTTGAACTGTTGAATGGTCAGCCCGTCGGCGGAGAAGACTGTCATTGCAGCCCGGGCAATCGTCTGCGTCGCTTTGATGAGATGCGCGAGATCGTCGGGTTCGATATCGAGAATCGTGCGGGCCGGCGCCTTCGGGATCACCAGCGTGTGGCCGGGCGCTCGCGGCATGATATCGAGAAAGGCAAAGGCTTTGTCGTCCTCGTAGACCTTGTGCGCCGGTAATTCGCCGCGAATGATTTTGGCGAAGACATTATTCGGATCATAGCTCGGCATTGTGCCCCTCCGCCTCGGCGCATGATCCGGAAAGTGCATTCCGGCTTCCGCAAAGATCATGCGCGATCAAAAGTCGTTATGATCGTAATCAATCCGTTTCGAGAGCAAAATCCTTGCGGTAGGGACCGGCGGCGGCAAGCTCGGTGCCGACCGCGGCGATATAGGCGCGCTCGCGCACCAGGTAATCGGCGACGCCTCGCCGCAACGCCGGGTCGGCGATGTAATGGGCGGAATAAGTGGTGGTCGGCATGTAGCCGCGAGCGAGCTTGTGTTCACCCTGCGCGCCGGCTTCGACGCGAGAAAGCTTGTGGGCGATCGCATAGTCGATCGCCTGATAATAGCACAGCTCGAAATGCAGGAACGGATGCTGCTCGACCGCACCCCAATGGCGGCCGAACAAGGTGTGCGAGCCGATGAAGTTGATGGCGCCGGCGATCCAGCGCCCGGAACGCTTGGCCATGACCAGCAGGATGCGGTCGCGCATGGTCTCGCCGACCAGCGAAAAGAACGGCCGCGTCAGGTAGGGCCGGCCCCATTTGCGCGAGCCGGTGTCCATGTAGAACGCGAAGAAGGTATCCCACACGCCTTCGGTAAGGTCGCTGCCGGTGAGCCAGTGCACGCTGATGCCGTTGGCCAGGGCGTCTTGGCGTTCGCGGCGGATGGTCTTGCGCTTGCGTGCGGCGAGCGCGGAGAGAAAATCGTCAAAGCTGCCGTAGCCGGCATTTTCCCAGTGGAATTGCTGGTCGGTGCGTTGCAGGAATCCGAGTTCGCCAAGGAAGCGGAATTCCGGCTCTGTCGCGAAGGTGACATGGACGCTGGACGCGTCATTCATACCGCAAAGTTCGATCAGGCCGGCGACCAGCGCGCGGCGCGCCTCGCCGGCATACGGACCCGGCCGCACCAAGAACCGGCGTCCGGTTGCGGGCGTGAAGGGGACCGCGACCTGGAGCTTCGGGTAATAGCTGCCGCCGGCGCGCATATAGGCTTCCGCCCAGCCGGCGTCGAAGACGTATTCGCCGCGCGAGTGACTCTTGAGGTAGCAGGGCGCAGCGGCGAGAACAGTGCCGTCGGCTCCTTTGACAAGCACGTGCTGGACCTGCCAGCCGGAACGGCCGCCGACCGATTTCGAGGTCTCCAAGGCCAAAAGAAAATGATGCGATAAGAACGGGTTGAATGCGGTTTCCTGATCTGTCGACGGAGCTGCGCGATCGGGGCCAGGCGGGCAGTCAGGCGGCGGATTGGCGCAAGCGTCCCAGGCGGCCGCGCCGACCTCTCCGATCGCATTCACCGCGACGACGCGCAGGTCCCCCGAACTCCCGCGCGTTGGCTGTTGCCGGGCCGGCTGCTCGTCCTCGGCGTGGTTCATGGCCGAAAGCCCTCGAAAATCACCTGGTCGGCCCAACGAGCGGCGCGGCGCCACTCGGCTTCGGTCCGTACCACCCATGTCACGAGTGGCAGGCACAAAATGTGCCGCGCCACGAGTGGCGCCAACGCCGGCAGATCGCCCGCCGAATAAGCCACGAATTGCGGCCGCGCCGTCAAGGCGGGCAGCAAGCTTGCCATGCCGTAACGCAGCCATGCCGGCATCCGATCCCAATAGGGATGCGGCCGATATTTTGCCGCCACAATCCCGCGCGGCAGGTGAGGGGCTTTTTGCCGCAGCAGCCTAAGTTGAATCGGGTCGAAGGACATCGGCGCGGCGGGTCCGCGATATCCGGAAAGGAGCGCCGCGACCCGCGCCGGCAGACGGCCATCGCCGTCGAACCGGCTTTTCAATTCGAGCAGCAGAGTCGCGCGGCCGCCGACGAGATCGCAAAGTTCGCCCAGGGTCATCATACGCTCGGCACTGCCGTGGAAGGCAATGCGCTTGAGATCGGCGGCGCTCAGCCGGTCGAGCCGGCCGGTGCCCTCGGTGAGGCGCCCGAGCACATCGTCATGATGCACCATGGCCTCGCCGTCGGCGCTGATTTGCAGATCGACTTCGATACCATAGCCGGCTTCGATGGCCGCGCGCATCGCGGCGGCGGTGTTCTCGATGATGCCGCGCGCGGCGTCGTGCAGCCCGCGATGGGCGATCGGTCGCGCCGTGAGCCAATCCAGCTTGGCCGGCAGCATTACGACACTTCGAACAGGCCCTCGACCTCCATCGCCGCGTCGAGCGGCAACGCCGAGACGCCGACGGTGATGCGCGCGTGCTTGCCTTTTTCGCCGAACGCCGCGACCATCAGGTCGGAGGCGCCGTTCATCACCTTGGGGCCGTCGACGAAGCCCGGCGCCGAATTCACGAAGCCGCCGAGGCGTACGACGCGCAACACCTTGTCGAGGTCGCCGAGCGCGGCCTTGACCTGGGCGAGAAGGTTGACGGCGCAGGCCCGCGCCGCCTTTTGCCCGTCCTCGACCGAGACGCCGCCGCCGAGCTGGCCCTTGGCGACGAGCTTGCCGCCATCGAAGCAAATCTGGCCGGATACCATGAGCAAATTGCCGGTGCGCACGAACGGCACGTAATTGGCGACCGGTGCGGCCGGTTCCGCAAGGACGATGCCAAGCTCGCTCAGCTTCTTCTCCACCGTTCCAGCCATTCTCGTCCTCCAAACTCTCCGCGGCACTCGAGGATTCTTCGCCGATTGGACTATATCACGCAAGCGAGCCGTCGGGCCGATCGCAGTTGCGAGTGGGGGGCAAGGTCCCTATCTTCGCCGCCACAAAGACGAGGCAAGGATTCATGGGAGGCTGCCTGGGGGAGCAGATTTCGCAATCAGCAGAGCGAGAGGGGTTCATGGCTTTGGGTTACGCCTTCGTATCGCGCAGCGCTCTTCTTGCCTGCACATTGATCTTCGCCGCGCCGGTTTCCGGCGTCAAAGCGCAAAACAGCACAAAAGACAGCGCGCAAGACAGCCCGATCGTGCTGGTACCGCACCGCGCTATCTATGACCTGACGCTGGGCCAGACGCGCGGCAACGCACAGATCGTCGGGGTGCGCGGGCGCATTCTCTACGACTTCGACGGCAACGCCTGCGAAGGCTATACGCTCCGGTTTCGTCAAGTGTCCGAGCTTGATTCCGGCGAAGGTAAAGTCTCCACCAGCGACCTGCGCTCCACCACCTGGGAAGGCGGCGACGCCAAGAGCTTCAAATTCACGTCGCAAAACTTCGTCGACGAGAATCTCGTCGATGCCGTCGATGGCCGCGCCGAGCACGGCGCCAAAGCGACGGCCGTCGACTTGGTAAAGCCGGGGCACAAGGTGCTGGATATCGATCCCGCCGTGGTCTTCCCGACGGAGCACATGGTGCGCGTGATCATGGCGGCGCGCGCCGGCAAGAATATCCTCGACTTTCCGGTCTTTGATGGATCGGACACCGGCGACAAGGTCTACGACACCCTGACGGTCATCGGTCACAAACTGTCGTCCGACGAGCGCAAGCATGGCGACGCCGCCGACGGCGACGCAAGGCTTTCCGGGATCCCGCGCTGGCCGGTCACGATCAGTTATTTCGATAAAGGCCGTGGACAAAAAAGCACCGAGCAAACACCGGCTTACGCGATCGGCTTCGAGCTTTACGCCAACGGTATTTCGCGCGCATTGTCGCTCGACTACAACGACTTCGTCGTCGCCGGCAAACTCACGTCGCTCGACATCAAAGAGCCAAAGCCCTGCCATTGACCTTGAGGAGCGCGCGCCGCGCAATTGCTCAGCGCTTGTCTGGCGGCTCGAAGGCCAATCCCCTGACCACGGCATCGTCGCCGAAGCGGGCGCGCACGCGGTCGAGCGCGTGTTCGGCCTCGGCGGCGCGGGCATCGACGAAATCGGCGGGATCGGCCTGATCCGCGGTGGTGAGCGCGCTCATGCCGACACCGAGCAGACGGAATTTCGTGCCGTCGGTTTCGCGTTCCAGCAGGCCCCGTGCCGCGGCAAAGATTTTTCCCGCGAGTTGCGTCGGCGCCGCGAACGAATGCGCCCGGGTGCGAATGCGAAAATCGGCAGTCTTCAGCTTCAGCGTCGCCGTCGCGCCGGCCAGCGCCTTTTCCTTCAGCCGAGCGGAAACCTCCTCGGTCTGCGCCCAGAGGATCCGTTCGAGCGCGCGGAAATCGGATATATCGCGATCGAACGTGGTCTCCGACGACACGCTCTTGGTTTCGCGGTCGGCGCTGACTTTGCGGCGGTCGATGCCGCGCGCAAGGCGGGCGAGGCGCCTTCCTTCCTCGCCATAGCGCCGCGCCAACGTGATCTCGCTTGCCGCCTGCAGATCGGCGATGTGGCGATAACCGTCGCGGGCCAGCCGCGCCGCGCTGACCTTGCCGACGCCGAAGATGAAGCTCACCGGCTTCGGCGCCAGGAATGCCGGCCGCCTCGCTTAAGCCGAGCACCGCAAAGCCCCGCGGCTTGTCGAGGTCGGAGGCGATCTTGGCGAGGAACTTGTTGCCGGAGAGACCGATGGAGACGGTGATGGCGAGCGTCTTTTCGACATCGGCGGCAAAGCGGGCCAGCACCTTGGCCGGCGACAGCCCGTGCAGCCGCTCGGTGCCGGAAAGATCGAGGAACGCTTCGTCGATCGACAGCGGCTCGACCAGCGGCGTCAAGGCCAGCATCATCTGGCGGACCTCGCGGCCGACGCGGGCATACTTTTCCATGTTGGGGCGGATGACGCGGGCGTGCGGGCACAGCCGCAGCGCCTCGAACATCGGCATCGCCGACTTCACGCCGAACGTGCGGGCGACGTAGCAGGCCGCGGCGACGACGCCGCGGCGGCCGCCGCCGACGATGACCGGCTCGGCGACAAGGGAGGGATCGTCGCGTTTTTCGATCGTGGCGTAGAAGGCGTCGCAGTCGACGTGGGCGATCGCGAGCTGCGCGAGTTCTCGATGGCGCAGCAATCGCGGCGAGCCGCAGCTGCCGCAGCGCGCTGCATGCGGCGCGGCGTCGGCAAGGCAGTCGCGGCAGAATGCGCTCACGGCATGTTGCGTTCCTGTTGACCGCCGAGCGCGCTGCGGGCGCGCGCGACCTCGGCCGGATCGATTCCGGCGCTTAAGGCAAACGCGATCAGGAGACTCTCGTCGCCGAGCATATGCTCGAGCACGCCGGCGAGAAAGCCGGGCTCGCCCGCCGCGGCGCGAATCTCCTCCGCCGGTATTCCGGTCGAAGCCAAAAAGCCGGCCAGCCGTTCGGGGTCTTCGGCGATGAAGCCAAGCGCCTGAATCGCCAGCATTTCAGCCGCTTCCGGCGTCGGTCGCAGGGGGGCTTTCATCGGTTCCATTTGCCTTTCCGTAACATATCGGCACTAGCTTGCATGCCGCTCGGCGCGCGCATCGACGAACGATCGGAACCGCTGCAGCCCGGGGCGCAGGGCCTAACGGACAGGCGAGGGGTTGGGGATGGCCAAAACCGTCCTGATCGTCGAGGACAATGAGCTCAATATGAAGCTCTTCCACGATCTGTTGGAAGCCCATGGCTACGACACCGTCGCCACGCGCAACGGCATCGAAGCGCTCGATCTCGCGCGCAAGCATCGGCCGGATTTGATCCTGATGGATATTCAGCTTCCCGAAGTCTCCGGCCTCGAGGTCACCAAATGGCTCAAGGATGACGAGGATCTGCAGAGTCATTCCGGTGGTCGCGGTGACGGCTTTCGCCATGAAGGGCGACGAGGAACGCATTCGCGAGGGCGGCTGCGAAGCCTATCTCAGTAAGCCGATCTCGGTGGGCAAGTTCATCGAGACCATCCGACATTTTCTGGGCAATCCGTAGGACAAGCGAATGACCGCTCGCGTTCTCGTCGTCGACGATGTTCCGGCCAACGTCAAGCTGCTCGAAGCGCGGCTGTCGGCCGAATATTTCGACGTCATCACGGCCATGAGCGGCGCCGAGGCTTTGACCATCTGCGAGCGCGCCGAATGCGACCTCGTCCTGCTCGACGTGATGATGCCCCACATGGACGGGTTCGAAGTGTGCCGGCGGCTGAAGACCAACCCGGCGACGCACCACATTCCGGTGGTGATGGTGACCGCGCTCGACCAGCCCTCCGATCGCGTGCGCGGCCTCGAAGCCGGCGCCGACGATTTCCTGACCAAGCCGATTCCCGAAGTGGCGCTGATCGCCCGCGTGCGCTCGCTGGCGCGGCTGAAGACGGTCACCGACGAACTGCGTATGCGGGCGCTGACCTCGCGCGACATCGGCATCGAATCGCCGGAGCGCGAGGCGCTTGCCGATACCGGCCGCGGCGGGCGGGTGCTCGTCGTCGACGATCGGCCGGCGCAGTATGAACGCATCGCCGCCATGCTGGCCAAGGAGCACAGCGTCGACATCGAGACCGACCCGCACGAGGCGGTGTTTCGCGCCGCCGACGGTAACTACGACCTGCTGATCGTCTCGCTGGGGCTGGAGAGCTTCGATGCGCTGCGGCTGTGCAGCCAGGTCCGCTCGCTGGACCGGACCCGCAATATGCCGATTTTGGCGATCGCCGAGCCCGACAACGACGCGCGCATGCTGCGCGGCCTGGAAATCGGCGTGAACGATTATCTGATGCGCCCGATCGACAAGAACGAGCTGTTGGCGCGGGCGCGCAGCCAAGTGCGCAAACGCCGCTATACCGAGCGGCTGCGCGACAATGTCCAGATCTCGATCGAGATGGCGATCACCGACGCGCTGACCGGCCTGTTCAACCGCCGTTACATGGAAAGTCACCTGGCAACGCTGGTCGAACAGGCGGCCGGGCGCGGCAAGCCGCTGGCGGTGCTGGTGCTCGACATCGATTATTTCAAATCGATCAACGACACCCACGGCCACGATGCCGGCGACGACGTGCTGCGCGACTTCGCCTTGCGCATCAAGCGCTCGATCCGCGGCATCGACCTGGCTTGCCGCTGCGGCGGCGAAGAATTCGTCATCGTCATGCCGGAAACCGACATGGCGGTGGCCGCGATGGTGGCGGAGCGGTTGCGCCGGCGCATCGCCGCCGAGCCGTTTAAGATCCAGCAGGGCGCGCGCAGCGTTCCGGTGACGCTCTCGATCGGCATCGCGGCGCTGCGCGGACGCGACGACACCGCCGCCGAGCCTGCTCAAACGCGCCGACCAGGCGCTCTATCGGGCGAAGCGGGACGGGCGAAACCGGGTGGTCCCAGACGCCGCCTGAGAGTTCTTGCCGCTCTTCTCAATCTTGGCGATTGATTTCCATACCGGTTGCGGTAGCCTTGTTCCGCGACGGTAATCAGCAATGATGGCAATACGCCTTCCCGGCGAGCCGAAAAGCGGCCTGGGAGGGCGCGGTGCATTGGATAGCCTTATTTGGATAGCCCTGCGGAGTGCTCAGGTCCGCCGCATCTCCTGGGTCCGTAGGGTTCGGCCGGCACGGGGGTGGTGCGAGTGGCCTCCTCATGACACCGCTCCCGGCCGGCCACCTTGCCGGCCGCAGGCTTTGACGCTTCGTAGCTCTAAAACGATGATGCCCGGCACGTAGGCCGGGCATCGACGAACGGCAGATATCCAGATTTGGCGTGCAAGTCCTACTTGATCTTGGATTCGCGGAACTCGACGTGCTTTTTCGCCACCGGATCGTATTTCTTCTTCACCAGCTTGTCGGTCATGGTGCGCGAATTCTTCCGCGTCACGTAATAGAAGCCGGTATCGGCGCTGGAAACCAGCTTAACCTTGATGGTTACGGCTTTCGCCATGGTCGGACCTCGAAATCGGTTCGCTTCGCTGTGCTCGCCGTCAACCTAGTGGCCAAGCCTTCAATGTCAAGAAGGTCGTCGATTTCGCGAAATTGCCAGCGCGATCAAAGCATTTCGCGCACGAAGCGCTTGTGCAGCATGCGGTAGAACGGCACCGGATGGTCGTGGCTCATGCCGGTTGAGATGCGGTCCTGCAGTTCGTCCAGCGCCACCGCGGTGATGGCGGGGATGTCGAGGCGGCGCGCCTCGGTGATGGGCAGCCAGACCAGTTCGACGAGTTCCGCTTCCGGACCGAAAAAACCTTCGACGCGATGGGCGACGGCGGAGATATCGGCGGCGAAAAAGCGGCTGTCGAAACGCCGCGGCCGCCGCGGCGGGGTAATGGCGCGGGCGATGAAATGGACCGCGCTGAGGTCGGGAAGGACGCCGGCTTTGGCAAAGGCCTGCCAGGCGCCGGTCGGCGCGGTCATCGCGTCATGGCCTGGTCGGCCCAGCATCAGGCCGGTCTCTTCATAGGTTTCGCGCACCGCGGCGAGCGCGAAGGCGGCCGCCTTGGCGAGGCTCGGCCGTTTCACCCGCTGCATCAGCCGCGCGGCATCGCCCGCGTGTAACGGCGCCGCGGTCGGCATCAGCCGGTCGGTGATTTCGACACGCCCGCCGGGGAAGACGAATTTTCCGGGCAGGAACTTGTGACGTTCGTGCCGGCGTCCGAGCAGCACTTTGGGCACGCTCTCGGATTTGTCGACCAGAATGAGCGTGGCGGAATCCCTTGGTCTCAGATTGGCGAAGGATTGATCGCGCACAGCGCGAGTCAGGCCTTCGGATCGGTCGGCCGCCGAACCGCCTGCGGTGGTCGTAATCTTGGGGTCATCGTTCATGAGGTTACTGGCATCATTGTTCATGAGTTACCGCGCGGCGTCCGTGTCGCTCGGCTCGCCGCGCAACGGAGCGTTGCCGCCGCGGCTTATGCCGGGTCCCGCGGGCGGCGGCCGCATGATCGTCACGCAGCAGCTTGAAACGCAAGGCGCCGGCGACCGGCGCGGCTTCGACCAGCTCGACCGTGACCGGATCGCCGAGCCGATAGGTCGCCGAAGCACCGACGAAAGCGCGGCTCGCCTCGTTGAAGCGGAAATATTCGTCGCCGATGTAACGCGCCGGGATCAAACCGTCGGCTCCGGTTTCGTCGAGCTCGACGAACAGGCCGGCGCGAGTCACCCCTGAAATATGGCCGTCGAACTTGGCGCCGACGCGATCGGCCAGAAAATGCGCGATCAGCCGGTCGACGGTTTCGCGCTCGGCCTTCATGGCGCGGCGCTCCATCGCCGAAATGTTGGCGGCGACTTCGGCAAGCGCGCGCACCTCGGTGCCGTCCGGCAGGCCGTCGGGGCCGAGCTTGAGCGCCCGGATCAGGGCGCGATGCACGACGAGATCGGCATAGCGGCGGATCGGCGAGGTGAAGTGCGCGTAGCGGCGCAGATTGAGGCCGAAATGGCCGAAATTCTCCGCCGCGTATTCCGCCTGGGCCTGGCTGCGCAGCACCACCTCGTTGACCAGCCTTTCGACGTCGCGGCCTTTGACCTGCGCGAGGATGCGATTGAAAGCGTCCGGCCGCAGCGTGCCGCCCTTGGGCAGCGAAATATCGAGCGTCGCCAAAAATTCGCGCAGCGCCGTGATCTTTTCCGGCGACGGCTCGTCGTGCACGCGATAGATCAGCGGCACCCGCGCGCGCTCGCACGTTTCCGCGGCGGCGACGTTGGCGAGGATCATGAATTCCTCGATCAGCCGGTGCGATTCCAGGCGTTGCGGCATGATCACCCGATCGACCGTGCCGTCGGATTTGAGCACGATCTTGCGCTCGGGAAGCTCGAGATCGAGCGGGCCGCGCTCGTCGCGGGCGCGGCGCACCGCGCGATACGCGGCATAAAGCGGCTCGAGGATTTTTTTGACGATCGGCTCGGTGACCTCGTCGGGCCGGCCGGAAACCGCGAGCTGGGCCTGTTCGTAATGCAAACGCGCGGCCGAGCGGATCAGCACGCGGTGGAACGTGTGCGAGCGCTTGCGGCCATCGGCGCCGATCACCATGCGCACCGCTAGCGCCGGGCGGTCTTCGTCCGGCCGCAGCGAGCACAGATCGTTGGAGATGCGCTCGGGCAGCATCGGCACGACGCGGTCGGGAAAATAAACCGAATTGCCGCGCTCGACTGCGGCGCGATCGAGCGCCGAGCCCGGCCGCACGTAATAGGCCACGTCGGCAATGGCGACGCTGACGAGATGGCCGCCGGGATTGCGCGGGTCCGGATCGGGCACGGCATGCACGGCGTCGTCGTGGTCCTTGGCGTCGGGCGGATCGATGGTGACGAACGGCACCTCGCGCCAGTCCTCGCGCGAGTCCTTCGCCGCATGTCGCGGCGGGCGCGCGGCCTCCGCTTCGGCTACGACCGCGCCGGCAAAAACATGCGGGATGCCGTGGGCGTGGATCGCGATCAGGCTGACGGCGCGCTCGCCCTTGATCGAGCCGAGCCGCTCGACAACGGAGCCGGCCGCCAGACCGAGCCGGCCGGAGCGCGCAACCTCGACCGCGACGAGATCGCCATCCGCCGCGCCGCCGGTATGACCGCTCGCGATCGCGAGTTCGCGGCCGAGCTGCTTTTTGTCGATCGGCACCAGGCGGCCGCCGCCGTCCGGCAGCCCGCGAAAAATTCCAAGCACACGATGCTTGGCGCGATCGATCAGCTTGATGACGCGGGCGCTCGTTTCCTCGTCGCTCGTTCGCTCGATGCGCAACAGCGCGCGGTCGCCGACGCCGGCGACTTCGCCGGGCCGGGCGCGGCGCGTACTCGCGATGCGGATAACCGGCGCGGCGCCGTGGGTCTCTTCGTCCCATTCCGTGGGCCGCGCCAGGAGCTCGCCGTCGCTATCGCGGCCGGTGATGTCGGCGACCACCACGGACGGCAGCGTGCCGGCATGATGCAGCCGCTTGCGCCGCCGCTCGATATGACCTTCGTCGGCAAGCTCGCGCAGCATGCGCTTGAGCGTCGCCCGGTCAGCATTTTTGGCGCCGAACGCGCGCGCGATCTCGCGCGTGCCGACTTTGCCGGCGTGCTCGCGAATGAAGGCAAGCAGCTCTTCGCGCGAGGGGAGGGCGGTTCGTTTCATAGGCCGCTCATCGGCCGTGTCCGTGGCCAAAGCTCGTAGCAAGGGCCTCTGTTGGATTATTCGGCCGCTTGGCTGGTCTTGCGTGGGGATTTGCTGGTTGCGGGCCGTTTCGAAGGTTTCGTTGCGGTGCCTTTGGCAGGTCTTTTGGCCTGTCGCGCCGCGCCCGGCGCGGCGCGCTTGGCCTTGCGTCGCCGCGCGTGCGGCGCGGGCGCGCCGCGTTCCGCCCGGGCATCGAGCAGTGCCACGGCCTCGTCGAGCGTGATCGTCTCGGGCGTCTTGTCGCGCGGCAGCGTGGCGTTGATGCCGTCGTGGCTGACATAGGGGCCATAGCGGCCGTTCTTGGCCACCACCGGGCCGCCGGTGGTCGGATGCGCGCCGAGCGCGCGGCCCGGATCGGAGCCGAAGCGGTGGAAGCGCGGCCCTTTGGCGCGCTTTTCGGCAATCAGCGTCACCGCCCGGTTCAGCCCGATGTGAAAGATGTCGTCGCCGGGTTCGAGATTGGCGTAGGTCTTGCCGTGCTGCACGTAAGGCCCGAACCGGCCGATGCCGGCGCGGATCGGCTCGCCATCCTCGGGATGGCGACCGATTTCGCGCGGCAGCGATAGCAGCGCTAACGCGCGGTCGAGATCGACGTCGTCGGGCGTCATTCCCTTCTGCAGGCTGGCGCGTTTCGGCTTTTCGCCGTCGACCGCCTCACCGAGTTGCACGTAGGGGCCGAAGCGGCCGCTGCGCAGCGTCACTTCGAGGCCGGTCTTGGGGTCTTCGCCGAGTTTTTTGGTGCCGATCTCGGCGGCACCGTCAGCGGGCACCGACAGCGGACGGGTACAACGGCACTCCGGATAATTCGAGCAGCCGATGAAGGCGCCGTACTTGGAGAGCTTCAGCGTCAGGCGGCCGCCGCTGCAATTCGGGCATTGCCGCGGGTCGGTGCCGTCGGCGCGCGGCGGGAACAGATGCGGAGCGAGCAGTTCATCGAGCGCGTCGAGCACCTGGGAAATTCGCAGATCCTTGATCTCATCGACGGCGCCGATGAAATCGCGCCAGAAATCGCGCAGCACGTCGCGCCACGCCACTTCGTTGTTGGAAATGAGATCGAGCTGTTCTTCGAGGCTCGCCGTGAAATCATACTCGACGTATTTGGCGAAAAAGCTCTCAAGGAAGGCGACGACGATGCGGCCGCGGTCCTCCGGATAAAGCCGGCGCTTGTCGAGCCGCACGTATTTGCGGTCCTTGAGCACCTGCAGGATCGAAGCGTAGGTCGACGGCCGACCG
The DNA here is from genome assembly GCA_963721025.1 of uncultured Alphaproteobacteria bacterium. Taxonomy (GTDB): domain Bacteria; phylum Pseudomonadota; class Alphaproteobacteria; order Rhizobiales; family Xanthobacteraceae; genus BOG-931. The sequence continues at coordinate 536,192 of CAVRHN010000001.1, forward strand.
ATGCCGAGCTCTTCCAAACGCTTGACCAGCGAGGCCTCGGAGTAGCGCGGCGGCGGCTCGGTAAAATGCTGGGTGGCGGCGATCGCGCGCTTGGCGAGGCTTTCGCCCGCGCTCATCGGCGGCAGCCGCCGCGCCTCCTCGTCGTCGGCATCTTCGTCCTGCCCTTCCTGGTAGAGGGCGAGGAAACCGTCGAACTTCACCACCGTTCCGGTGGCGCGCAGTTCAAGCAGGCGAGCAGCAACCTTCGCGGTAATGTCGACCGTTGTGCGCTCGAGCTCGGCCGATTCCATCTGGCTCGCCACCGTGCGCAGCCAGATCAGCTCGTAGAGCTTGGCCTGGTCCGGATCGAGAAAGCGTTTGGCGTCGCGCGGGCGGCGAGCGAGATCGGTCGGGCGGATCGCCTCGTGCGCTTCCTGCGCGTTCTTCGCCTTGGTTTGGTAACGCCGCGGCGCATGCGGCACATACTTTGCGCCGTAATTCGTCTCGATCACGCGGCGGACGGCGCTGATCGCTTCGCCGGCGATCTGCACACCATCGGTGCGCATATAGGTGATGAGGCCGACGGCCTCGCCACCGATTTCAATGCCTTCGTAGAGGCGCTGCGCCACGCGCATGGTATGCGCGGGAGCGAAACCAAGCTTGCGGCTTGCTTCCTGCTGCAGCGTCGAGGTGGTGAAAGGCGGTTGCGGATGCCGTCTGACCGGCTTCGCTTCGACGCCGGCAACGGTGAAGGTGGCGGTTTCGAGCGCCTGCTTGAAAGCTTCCGCTTCGGCGCCCGAACCGACGTCGAGGCGTTGCAGCCTTTTTCCGTCGGCGCCAACCAGACGCGCTTCGAATGTCTCGTTGCGCGGCGTCGCCAGTGTGGCGACGAGCGACCAATATTCGCGGCGGACGAATTTTTCGATTTCCAGCTCGCGGTCGCAGACGAGCCGCAGCGCCACCGACTGCACCCGTCCCGCCGAGCGGGCGCCCGGCAGCTTGCGCCACAAGACCGGGGACAGCGTGAAGCCGACCAGATAATCGAGGGCCCGGCGCGCAAGATAAGCGTCGACCAGGGCTTGGTCGATGCGGCGCGGGTGCGCCATCGCCTCGGTCACCGCCTGCTTGGTGATGGCGTTGAACACCACCCGCTCGATGGCCTGCCCGTTCAGGGCCTTCTTTTGCTTGAGCACTTCGAGCACGTGCCAGGAGATCGCCTCGCCTTCGCGGTCGGGGTCGGTCGCCAGGATCAGTTTTTCGGCGCCTTTGGCGGCACGGGCGATGTCGTTCAGCCGCTTCTGCGCCTTGGCATCGACCTCCCAGATCATGCGGAAATCGGCGTCGGGATCGACCGAGCCGCTCTTCGCCGGCAGGTCGCGCACATGCCCAAAAGAAGCCAAAACCTCATAGCCACGGCCAAGGTACTTATTGATCGTCTTCGCCTTGGCGGGCGATTCCACCACTACCAGATTCATGATAACCCGATGATTTGTTGGCCTTTTTCCGTATCGGCGGCGGTTCCTAGCGCCTCCCGGCCGCCGCGAACATGGGAAATGCAACCCCGCCTGTCAAATCGTTAGACCGGCAAACCGGCATGGCGGAGCCTGCGAAAACGCGGCCAAGCCGGGCAAATTGGCGTGGGCACAAGATAATTCGGTCGATCGCCTGGTCACGCGTCATGGTTGATTTTTTTCGCAACATATCTAAAAAGGGGCAATATATACTTGCTACCCCACGCACTATATGCTGTGCTGAGGCGACAGGCCGACGCTATGGGGGTGAGTTGTGAGTCCCCCTGTCGGCTTAGGCCGGGCATTGGGGGAATTTGCCGATATCGTGGCGAAGGTCGCGGCTAACGCCGTTCCCAATCAGGAATATTGCAGCTCATTCCTTCTTCCCCGTTCCCTTTTTGAACGCGAAGTTATTGAGGCTATGGAGGTTGGGTGGGGAATCCGTCGCGCGGCAACATGCGGCGAACTCATTCGGATCGACTTCGACGTAAGTGACTTCTCCGTTGGAGCCCTCGATATACGCAAGATCGTGCGAATGTATGTGGCTCCACTTGTCGAATGTTTCGGGGGCGTCGTTCAGGACACGTCGGAAGGACTCGTAGTTCTCTCTGGTGATCAAAGCGCGATAGAAAGTAATTGCCATGGTAACACCATCGGTCAGATTACGCGTGAGATGATAATCGCTGGCGTGTCGGCAATCGAACCTTATGACTTACAGGACGCGGCGGATGGTTATTTAGGCCGCGACGAACTTGTAAGTGCTATTTTCCATGCCATGTATCAGGCGCGCCAGAGAGATGTCTGAGTATCCCCGTTACCTTCTTCGTTGACGAAATGATGCTCCGCATTCGCTCCGCAGGGAACGCTTCTGAGATAATATTGTCAGGATCAGACTTTGGACGAACTGAAGCGACCATCGTAACGTTATCTGGCATTAGAGTTCCCCACAATCCATGTGCGATGAAGTTGCGATCTTCCCTAATGATCTCTGCAACGTCCAGCGCAGCCAGCGCGGCGCGTTGTTTTGCTGTGTCGAAATATCTTGGTACCAATATATAAAGCATCGCGATTTTAGTTTGTGCATCCATCCGCGTTGTAATTAACCGTCCATCTTTCATTTTTAATTTGAGTAATTGCCAAATCATATGGCTCAAAATTTGGTCTAATCTGGAGAACTCCACCATGACCCGGCCAATCAATTTCTCTTGTATTAAGCTAACATGCGGAATGAAGATTTGATGTGGCCCTAAATCAATGGGCTCTACTTTTTGCCTTACGATCTTTTTTCGCTTATCCTGCAAGAATGATGCCCCAGGACGACGACCAATACAGCGCCAAAGAAACCGCACGCCGCGTAAAAGCGGCTGTAAAAGGCGCCTTTAGCGGCCCTCCCATCCCGCTAAAGGATATTCCCAAAAGGAACGGCGAGTCTCGCACTTCCACAGGCAAAAAGCTTCAACGGCGCTTACGGCGCCAGCGCAAGAATCGCACCGCCTGAAACCTGAAATTCGGTTTAGTGAGGTTGCCGGTACGTGAGGCGTTTGCCTTCTGCGCCCTTGACTGCAGCGACGGTGCGATCAGTGTCGTTATAACCGAGCGCCACGCGATGATTATAGCGGTGGTCAAATTCGGCAAGATAGCGGTGCAAATGCTTCTCGCTGCAATGCTGATAAACGCCCTTCATTCCGCGCTTAAACACTGAATAGTAGCCTTCAACCGTATTCGTGTGGATGACGTACTCGGTGCCGTCTTTCTCGCGCTCGTAGCGAGCGTATTCGTCTATGCCGTGGTTGACTGCATCGTGACGGGCAAATTCGCGGCCAACGTCCCAATAATGTGAGGCTTCATCGGTCACGAACTTGGCCTCGCGAGCAACGTTCTGACGAACGACTGGTACCACGTCTGCGGCGCGCGTTGAGTCCACATGGAACGAGCGGGCTTTGCCGCCGCGCTCTACCAGCGTCAGCACCACGTTCTTGTGAGCGAAGCCGGATTTAGGCTTGGCAACGCCTTTCTTGCGACCGATGAAAGTTTCATCGCTCTCGACAACCTTTCCGCCGCCGCCCATCGGTGCAAGGCCGCCAGCGCGCATCGCTTCACGGATGCGATGGCAGAGAAACCACGCCGACTTGTAAGTGATTTTCAGCGTGCGGTGGACCTGATGCGCGCTCATGCCTTTCTTGGATGAGCAAAGCAGCGTGAATGCCTGTGCCCAAAGCCGCAGCGGGATATGGCTCGACTCCAACACGCTCTTGGTCCGCACGGTGAAATCCTTGCGGCATTCCTTTTCGGCGCAACGGTACAGACCGGGCTTAGAACGGGCATACGCGCGCCCTACAGTGCCGCAATGCGGGCAGATGACCCCATCTGGCCACCGCAGGCTTTCAAACCACTGGCGGGCCGCTTCTTCGGTCTGATGCTGAGGCTCGTTGAATGTCGTCATGGCCGTTTTCCTATCTAACGGCCCTAGACTAGCCCTTGTGTCGTGGGGTGTCAAGTATATAATTCCCCTAAAAAGGGGAATTATATCGTTGACAACACAAACCGCGAGGGGTAGTATTCGGTCATAGGATAGGACTTTGGCCATGGATACCTTCTCCGCTCCCCATTTCCGCAGCGACGATGCCGCCAGAGAGTACCTAGAACGGCTGCGCTGGCCCGCTGGCACGGTTTGCCCGCACTGCGGCGTGATCGGTCATGCCTACGCGATCAAGCCCGCTGGCCTCTACCGCTGCGCCGAGAAGGAGTGCCGCAAGAACTTTACCGTGACGATGAACACTCCAATGGAGCGGTCGCACATCGCCCTGCACAAGTGGTTACAGGCGTTCCACCTGATGTGCTCCAGCAAGAAGGGAGTTTCAGCGCACCAACTCCACCGCACGCTTGGAATCACTTATCGGTCGGCATGGTTCATGGCGCATCGCGTTCGCGAATGCATGCGCACTGGCGGCTTGGCCCCGATGGGCAGTGGCGGCAAGGTGGTCGAAGGTGACGAAACTTTCATCGGCCGGAAGAAGGGCGTCCGTAAGCCCAAGTCCGGCTTCGCGCATAAGAACGTCGTGCTGACGCTGGTGGAGCGTGGCGGCAAAGCCCGCTCCTTCCATGTGGACTCAACGCGCGCCGCCGATGTTGTGCCGATCGTTCGCAAGAACGTCGCCCGCGAAGCCAAATTTGTAACCGATGAAGCGTCGCATTATTGGGAAGTCGGGCGCGACTTTGCCCGCCACGATGCGGTCAACCACGGCCTAGACGAATACGCCCGCTATGAGCGCAACAAAGATGGCAGCGAGTACGTCATCCACACAAACACGGTCGAGGGCTACTACTCGATCTTCAAGCGCGGCATGAAGGGCGTTTATCAGCATTGCGACGAAAAGCATTTGCATCGTTACCTCGCCGAATACGACTTCCGTTATAACCACCGCTCCGCACTCGGCTACAACGACGGCGAACGTGCGGCGCTTGCAATCAAAAGTGCGGATGGCAAGCGTCTCACGTATCGAAATGCTCACTAAGCCGGATTTTAGTTTCGCCGCGCGGCGGTTTCTGCGCTGGCGGGAAAAGAAAGGCCGGGCATGACGCCCGGCCTTTCCATTCGCTATCCTAGAAGCTGCCAAGCCAACTAGGAGCGAAGTGCCATGCCCGATGAATACACGAGGCTCACGCGCGACCTTTTTCGGGTGCGACTAACTCAGCCGCCAGATGCTGAGATTCATTTGGTTCCTGGCAGTGTGTTTCCAGCCAAGCTTGTTTTAGTTTTGCAAGATCGTCCAGCGTTAGAGCGCGCATTTGCAACTCTGGAGCGCGGAGCCATTCTGGAAGTGGATATGTCGTGGGATGTGGAGACAAAGGTCTATGAGCAAATTTGGCAATTATCGCAGACCACGGGTTGGCCGCTGCCAAAATTAAAAGAAGGCCAAGTTTAAGTGCTTTCATTCGAGGGCTAGACATGCCAGCGCACTCCCGGTTATTGTCCAAACCGGATCGCAGCATGATCCACGATGCTTTACGGCCCCGGCTGGCACCGCGGGCCGTTTCTATTTTACCGCACCGGCTCCCAAGTCGAAACCGCTTTTTTCATGCAGACTACTTTGACACCGGGATTTACGATGCGTTCCATTCCGCGCTTATGGGCCTCGCATGTGGCTTCTGTCGGATCTGACTTGTAGGCCGTTGGCGAGCAGACCTGCTGACCGTTGAGCATGGTGCAAAGGAAAACCGCGTAAATCGTGGTCATCGCGCTTTTCTTTGCCGCTTCCTCGATTGCGCTGAAACACCCTTCGGAATCATCCTCTTTCTGGGAATATCTTTCATCGGCTTGGGCGGTGTTGCGAAGGCCCCGCGTAATGCAGCATCAAAGCGCCGCTGCGCTTCCTGATCGCTAAATCGCTCGTCATTCTTTTTCATGGCCCTCAAGTCCCTTGGGAAACTGGAACAGCCGAATATACTTCGGCGGCATGGCGTTCCAAGAGCCAACGGTAGGCATATTTACGTTCGGCGGCAACCATCCTCGAAAAAATCGCCAGTCCAATTCCTTTCCGAAGCGCCGGCGTGGATTCGCAATTTCATAAAAATGATGACCCTGCTTTGCAACATTCCCCACCAAATGAATTGGCTCGACATAGAACGCTACTGATGTAATACGCCCCGTCTTTTGCTCAAAAAAATCTATAGCACCGTTGATTGTTTCTGCTTCCCAGCCGACATGCTCCATCCATTGCTGCGGAATCTTTATGAAAAATACCCCTGGCTTGTCTGCTGGAACCTGAGTACGGGCCGCTTTAAGCGTATTTGTGATCGTTTTGTAATCGGGAATGAGCGTTTTGATTTTGCACTTCACATCAGCGCAGACAATTTGGTTATGATATCTGATTTGAAGATCGTAGTTGTCGCCGCGCTTGCCTTGTGGAACGACAAACCGAAACGGCCAGTCGTTTACATATAGCATCTTGCCTATATGAAGTTCTGCCAAGCTTGGTTCGGGATTAGCAGCGGTTTTCATTCGTTCGATGCAATCGCCAAAACCGCGTATCCGACACAAATTGAATAGGGATTCGGCAAGATCAACGAGTTTTACGCGCGCTAGACGTTCTTCTAAAATACTGCCCTTGATCGTAAGCAAACCTGGATACTTGGTATTGGGATCGACGTGCCTAAGATGGCCTGCACCCGGTTCGGTTGACACCCGCCTAAGCTAAACCCGACTGCATCTCGAACTCCATGGGGCTTCTGTAGCCGATTGTCGAGTGCCGGCGTTTAGCATTGTAGAAGCACTCGATGTAATCGAACACGTCAGCCTTGGCTTCATCACGCGTCCGATAGGTCTTGCGTGCCGTACGCTCGGTCTTCAGCGACGAGAAGAAGCTCTCCATTGCCGCGTTGTCCCAGACATTGCCCGAGCGGCTCATCGAGCAGACGATGCCATGATTGGCCATCAGCTTCTGGAACTGCTCGCTGGTGTATTGGCTGCCGCGATCGGAGTGATGCAGCAGCGCATCGGGCTTGCCCCGGCGCCAGATCGCCATCACCAGGGCGTCGGTGACGAGCTGTGCCGTCATCTGTGCGCTCATCGACCAGCCGACCACGCGGCGTGAGAACAGATCGATGACGACCGCCACATAGAGCCAACCTTCCGCGGTCCACACATAGGTGAAGTCAGCGATCCATTTGCGGTTGGCAGCAGCTGCCGCGAAGCTGCGGTCGAGTACGTTGGGAGCGACGGCGGCGACCTGCCGCTCACCCAGATCGGGCGGCAGCCGACGCCGTCGCGGACGGGCTTTGAGAGCCTGTAAGCGCATCAATCGCTCGATCCGATGCAGACCACACGAGAAGCCTTCCGCCAGCAGGTCGTGCCACACCCGCCTGGCGCCATAGGTTCGATCGCTGGCAAGGAAGCTTGTCCGGACCTTGGCGCCCAGCTCTTCATCGCTACGGCTGCGCCGACTGCGCGGTCGTGTCAGCCAGGCATAGAACCCACCCCGCGAGACACCGAGCGCCCCGCACAACCAATCCGCCGGCCAGATCCCCCGGTGCTTCGCAATGAAACCGAACTTCACGTCGATTCCTTCGCGAAGTAGGCCGCGGCTTTTTTTAGGATGTCGCGTTCGGCCTTCAGCTTGATCACCTCGCGCGTGAGCCGCGCGATCTCCAGCTGCTCGGGCTTCATCTGACCCTGGCCGGGGAAGGCATGCTGCGGATCGTCCGCAAATGCCTTCACCCAGTTGCGCAGCTGCGTCGGATGCACCTTCAGGTCTTCGGATGCCTGCGCATACGACACCCCGCGATCCCTGATCAGCCGCACCGCCTCAAGCTTGAACTCCCGCGTAAACCTTCGTCTCTCCATGACTCACCTCCGGTTCCATAAAAACACCTAACTCGGTGTCTTCGGAACCAGGTGCAGGCCAAGAAGCCACTCTTCCCCCAAAAATACTTTGATGACGCCAACCGCAAGCTGCGTATCGTTTTTCATCTCTGCGGGCCAACTGTTCCAAGCGGCCAGCAAATCTCGCGGTCGAATTATCCATCCTTCACCCATTTAATTGCATTTCGGATTTCTCGTTCTGTTTTTTCGCGGAGTGCCGTTTCCCCTAATTTGGTCATGGCCGCATAACTGCCGATGCCAAGCGTTTGGCTTTCGACGAATCTGGCCTCGATTAGCTCCGTCATGATGGCGAGATCGACGCCAGACGACGACGGCTCTTGCCATGGCCCGACTGCCTGCCAGCCATCCGCCAACTTGCGGATGCGGATGCCCAGAGCGAGCGCTCCGAGGATTTCCCAGGCGCCGGCCGACAGCGGCGCGCCGCTCATAGCGCACCGCCATCATCATAGCGTCGGCCTGTCGGCCCGACACTAGATGTCGCGGCTTGTGTTGTCAACGATATAATTCCCCTAAAAAGGGGTATTATAACCTTGACAAAGCAGATCGCAAGGGCTAGTGTTCCCAATAGAAAGGGACTTAGCCATGTCTGCGAACCTGCAAAACCCGATTTTCACTGACGAAACCAAGGCCCGCGAGTGGCTAGAGGCACGGGTTTGGCCGAATGGCCCTGTATGCCCGCACTGCGGCTCTACAGACGACGATGTGACCAAGCTGGACGGTAAGGCCCACCGCCCCGGCCTCTACCAGTGCGCGGCCTGCCGCGAGCAATTCACGGTCACGGTCAAGACGGTATTCGAGCGATCAAAAATCCCGTTGTCGAAATGGCTGGCGGCGCTGTTCCTACTCACGGCCTCAAAGAAAGGCGTCTCGGCCCATCAAGTGCACCGCTCGCTCGGCATTTCGTACAAGTCGAGTTGGTTCATGATGCACCGCTTGCGTGAAGCGCTTCGCACTGGCGGCTTCTCTCCGCTCGGTAGCGGCGGCAAGGTGGTGGAAGGCGACGAAACCTTCATCGGCCGTAAGGTCGGCGTGCCCAAGCCCAAGTCCGGTTTTGGTCATAAGAACGTCGTGCTGACGCTGGTCGAGCGCGGTGGCAAAGCCCGCAGTTTCCATGTCGATAGCACTCGCGCCGCCGATGTGGTCCCCGTTGTCCGCCAAAACGTTGCGCGCGAAGCCAAATTCGTGACCGACGAAGCATCGCATTATTGGGAGGTCGGGCGCGATTTTGCCCGTCACGATGCAGTCAACCACGGCCTAGACGAATATGCCCGCTATGAGCGCGACAAGGACGGCACCGAGTATGTGATCCACACAAATACGGTCGAGGGTTACTATTCGATCTTAAAACGCGGAATGAAAGGCGTCTATCAGCACTGCTCCGAAAAGCACCTTCACCGCTATCTCGCCGAATTTGATTTCCGCTACAACAACCGCGCGGCGCTTGGCGTGAACGATCTCATGCGCGCTGAAACCGCAGCGAAGGGCATCGTTGGCAAGCGATTGACTTATCGACGGCCTCACAAAATCGCGCAACGACGCGCACATTAGGCGCCAAGCGAAGCACTTTCTGCGCTGGCGCTCGCGCAAGGGAGAAACCCAATGCGTCGCGAAAAGGTAAATCTCAATGTTCAGCTAAGGGCTGATCGAGCTACAATGGAAATCAACATCGTGACCGGAGCGCGCCGCATCGCCGGCGTCATCCTTAGTGCTGCAGAACTGGAAAATGTCATGGCTGGATTAGCCGACATTCGATCGAAAATGACGCCAGAGGTTCCGGAGAAGTTTCCCCACGGTCAGCCAACGCACAATCACGCGGCCACGAATTATCTGTTTGGTATTGATCCCTTCTCTGGCATTCCATCCTTATCGTTTCGGAGTCCAGGCTTCGGCTGGTTAACGTTTGCAATACAGGTGGCTGAAATTGAGCGGATATATCGCTCTCTGCAAGAATCAAAAAATCGTCCGATAGCGCAGCGTAGCGATAAACAGCACTAATTTCTGGCATAGCGCTTTCCTTTGTGGGAGGCCCCAATGGCAAAGAGCACCGTCAAGAAACGGGGAAAGTCCGGGTTTCGGCTTAAGACGTTCAAAGAGACGCGCCGGGATGCGGAAAAATCGCGTGGCGCGCTGAAGCGACGGGTTAGACGCACCCTGGCGAAAATTTGGGGGTTCTAAGTCCGTTTTTTGTTGCTGCGCTTTCCGCGCTTTTTTGGACTCGCCTTGGGTTTTTCTTTGGCCCTATGCTGCGGCGGAGACTTAGCGACAATATCAACGGCGTGCTCAAAGCGTGTCCACGCCTCGGAATGTTGTTCGGATTTGCCTGACATGCAGCCTCTATCCCGCGTGAAGCCGACCGCCATAACCAACTGGGGACAGCACGATACTATGGCGCGGCGGTCCAAGCTTGGGGCCATGATAGCACATTGCATAGCGCAATGGTCCGAAGTCGAAATTCATCTAGGCGCCCTTCTGGCTTTTATCCTCCACGCCAATGAGAAAGCGGCAGTTGCAATGTACGCGGGTGTGGAAAACCGGGCGGCCCAATTACGATTGATCAATTCCGCAGCGAAAGCGAGCCTGCCCAAAGATCACTATGAGGCGATTTCGGCCCTCCTTGTCAGCATCGTCAAACCGGCGATGAAAGAGCGCGACAAGCTGGCACATTGGACTTGGGGTTACAGCGACGAACTGCCCGATGCCCTTTTGCTGGCCGACGTACAGAACACACTTGGCAGCCTTATGATGGCACTTAGAAATCAGCGCGGGCCTCGCGGCACTGACGTACCTACCAGTTTTGATACAATTTACGTAGTGCGTGAAGCGGACTTAGCCGGCATCCTTAAGCGCAGCTTCGCAGCAAAGGATCACGTTAGACTGGCTATGGGCAGCGTTTGGGAGTCGAACACGCCGCTACAGCGCGGCGAACTCCTCCAGCGGCTATCCAACGTGCCTCAAATTCGCTCAGCCCTTGACCGCGCGGCCAATCGAAAAAATCAAGAAGCTCCGCCGCTATCCCCTCGACCAGAGCCGAACGGGGAAGCGTAAGGATTTCATCGGGCGCGCCAGCCTCCGAATCGGAGGCGACGCCGAAACTATCCTTTGGGGCTGCTTTGTCATCGTTATAATGCCCCTAAAAAGGAAATGGCGACAAGTCCCGGCGCCAAGCGCGGCCAAAGGCACGACTCGATGACTCCGGAAAACGGACACCAATCGGCGCTCTACATTGCCTCTCTTGCCGAAGAGCTGGCGCGGCTCGCGAAAAGCCACCACCTTGACGCCCTCGCTTACATTCTCGATATGGCGCGGCTCGAGGCCGATCACATCTCCAAGCGTTGGGTCCGGGAAGAACCAGCCGTCGCCGAAGGCTCAGAACTGAAAGCACTCGCTGCGATCGCGCCGTCACGTCGGCCAACGACTACAGCAGCGACACCAGGCTGCCGCCGTGGCGTTCCAGCCGCCCGGCGATTTCAAGTTCGAGCAGCACCATTCGCACCACGGCAGGTGAGCTGTTCGATAAGCGCACTAAATCGTCGATCTGCCGCTTTCGAGACTGGCGCGATGCGCCGCTGCGTCGATGCCGCGCGCCAGCCCGGAGACAATGGCGAAGCCGGCCTCGCCGAGCTCGTGCGCGATCCGCTGGGTGAATTTCAGCCCCGCACCCGAGGCATTGCGCGAGCCGACGATCGCCACCATCGGCAGCGCCAGCGCGCGCGCATTGCCGCGGACGGCGATCAATGGTGGCGCGTCGTCGATCATCTGCAAGCGCGGCGGATAGTTGGGCTCGCCCAATGCGACCAGCGCGACGCCGAGCTTTTTTGCCGCGGCAAGCTCGCGCTCGGCGTCGGCGCGCGAGCAAATCTGCACGGCACCACTGGCGCCGCCGCGGCGCGCCAGCGAAGGCAGCGCCTGCAGTGCGGCCCGCGCCCCGCCGAAATGATTGACCAGCGTGCGAAAAGTGCGCGGACCCGATATTATGGCGCAAGCGGTGGAAGATTCCGGAGCCTTCGCGGGGTCTTCGACGTAAATCATAACACCAATTTCATCGGGACTATTTGGCAATATATTTCCAATCCCGTTTGGGATTGTCGCGCGATCGAAAGCTTTAGATAGCGAGAAAGACAAAGCGGTTGCTGGCCCATCGTTATTCAGGTGTCGAATCGGAGCATTTTTGATGATGTCTTTGGCTGGATATAATTCCTGCGCCAACGCGAGAATGCCAGCATCCGTGAGATTATAACCGGAAACCAATGGCTGTTGCGGTTGCGACGGTGGAGGCAATGCAGGAACAGCGGGCGTCTGTGTAATCTGCGGCAGAGAAGGCCGTGACCCAGGAAAGGCCGGCGCTCCGGTCGGTGTGACGCCCATGGCCCAATTCTGTTTGAGTTGCCATCCTAATCCAATTGCAATGGGAATAAAGCCAGCCGCCATTACGACTAAACCAAATGCAATCAATTGAGCAGGTAGCACCCGATAGCCCTCTTTTCCCCGCGGTCGGATCAGAAAAACGTACCCGGCAATTCCGCACGCCGCCAGAGCACAGAACTCTATAATTCGGGAAAGGGCGGCTTCTCTAGTTACGCTTGGAAAGTCATCGTGAAAACTTAGCCATATCGAGCGGTATGAACCAAATAGCAAAACGCCAATCGTAATCAACGCAAATGCAATTTTTCCTAACGGCCTGACTTCTAGTCGCGTGGCGATGTGAACCGCCAGCCCTGCCGCGAACAGCACTCCTAGGCTGTGTATCTCCCAATTCATTTCGACCAGCCCCGGTATGAGGCCGACCAAAAGGCCGATAAGCACCTCCAATGAGAGCGGCGGCAGCCACATGTGAGTTTTCTTACCATACCGAGATCGCCTCGGCTGAAGGTAAGGAACACTGACCTAACTGGCTTCCACCGCTTGCGCCATAATACCGCGCGGACCGACATTCGGACTGCGGATGAGGCGCAGCCAGTCGATCCGTTGCTCGTCCGTCAGCTGGACGCCCTCGCTACCCTCGTTCACCTCGCCCCCGCGGCTACGATTGCCGACTATATGACCCGGAACCATAGCCCACAATTCGGGGCGGCGGCCGGGTCAACCGAAACTGCTGGTTGCACAACGGCCGCCGAGGCCGCCGATCACCTCGCCGCGGTATTTGCCGACAAAATTCCGCACAACCCGCGGCGCGCCGGCGCGAGCCGGAGCCGCAGTCGCCGATTGTGGCGACTTGTTCAACCCTTGGAGCGGCGCCCGATTTTGCCTTCCGTTCCGCCGATGAGCCGCGCGATGTTGGCGCGGTGCATGATCCATAACAACACCGACAGCAGCAGAAATAGTTGTGCGTCCTGCATGTCGCCATGCCACCACAGGAAGGCCGGCGTGGCGGCGCTGGCGGTCAGCGCCGCCAGCGACGAGTAGCGGGTCAGCGCGGCGACCGCGAGCCAGATCGCACAAAAGGCGATGGCCGCAGGCCAAGCAAGACCGAGAAGAACGCCGATATAAGTAGCCACGCCCTTGCCGCCGCGAAAGCGCAGCCAGACCGGAAACAGATGACCGAGAAAAGCACCGACCGCCGCCGCGATCGCAAAGTCATGGCCGAGGACATAGGCGGTCAGCAGGACGGCCACGGTGCCCTTGAGCACATCGCCAAGCAGTGTTGCGGCGGCCAGCCCCTTGCGGCCGGTGCGCAAAACGTTGGTGGCGCCGATATTGCCGGAGCCGATGGCGCGAACGTCCGGGGCGCCGGCGAGCCGCGTCAGCAAGACGCCAAACGGGATCGAGCCGCAGAGATAACCGAAGGCGAAGGCCGCGGCGTAAGCGGGCAGCGCCAGCGACCAGTTGAGCGGATGCAGCATGGCGGCGGCGTTCCCGGGGCGAGCGTTGATCTAGCCGGCGCGGGCCTTTGTGCCGCTCTCGCGCGGGTGAAAGCCGGCCGCTTCCGCATCGGCTTCGCTGCTATAAATGACGAGATGCTTGAGCTTCTCGGCTGGCGCCCGAACGAGCGAGGCCAATCCCGGCGCATAGGTTTTTCGCGCGGTGTCGGCGACGACGAAATGCCCAGCTGCCTCCGCCTCGATGTCGGTCTCGCAATAAAGGCAGCGCAAAATGCAGCGCTGCGAAGAATGATCTTCCACGACGTAAAACTTGTTGGCGGCATATTGGCGTTCGGCGGGATCGCAGGTGATGCAGTTTGAGTTGGCGCATTGGATGCCGGTTCCGATCGGCTGCACATAGAGCGGATGATCGGGCTTGGCGAAACCGCCGGCGAAATTGTGCAGCGACTTGTTCTTGTGCAGGCGCAGCAGCAGCGAGATCAGGGCCATGCGCACCGGAACGCCGTAGGCGGCCTGGCGGAAATAGACGGCGCGGCGGTCGCTGTCGAACGAGGCGTCGAGTTCGTTGACGCGCGGCAGCGGGTGCATGACGCTGGCCTCGGAGTATTTCGGCTCGCCGAGGAATTTGGCGTCGATCTTCGGATAGGGCCGCTCTTTCTCGGTCCAGCGCTCCTTCTGGAAGCGGGTGACGTAGACGGCATCGGTCTTCTTCTGCAAGACGAGGCCGTAATCGATTTCCGGCTCGGCATAGAGCGAGAGCTGGTGCGGCTGGTCGGCGGTGACGTAGAGCGCGTCGATCGAGCCGCCGTCGACCTGCCCCGGGGCCTTGGAGATCATTCGGCAGTGAAATTCCTCGCGCAGCCGGCGATCGACATGCGGCGGCAACTCCATACCGGGCGCGGGCAGGGGATCGATGGTGGCGCCGAACCGCGCCAGCGCATAGACGAATGAATGGATGGTGCGGCTGCCCCTGAGGTCGCCCGAGATCGCGATCTTCATATTCTTGAGACTCTTGTTTTTCGAGCGCAGCGTGAACAGATCGCACAGGGTTTGCGTCGGGTGCTCATGGCTGCCGTCGCCGCCGTTGATCACCGGGATCGGCGAATATTCGGAGGCGAGCCGCGCGGCGCCGTCGCGCGGGTGACGGACGACGACGATGTCGGCGTAGTTGCCGATGACGCGGATGGTGTCGGCGAGGCTTTCGCCCTTGGCGGCGGAGCTCACCGCAGGATCGGCGCTGGTGATATTGGCGCCACCGAGCCGCAGCATGGCGCTCTCGAACGACAGCCGGGTCCGGGTCGACGGCTCGTAGAACAGGCTCGCCAGGATGAAGCTCGACGCGAGGCTGGTGCCGCGGCCGATTCGGTAGGAGACGTGGTGGTCCGCGAGGTCCTTCAAAAACCCCTGCGCCACCTCGAAGATCGTCTCAATCTCCTTATTGGTGAGATCATTGATCGAAACGATGTGGCGCGTGAGCGGCTGGGGTTTCGTCATCAAAGCGGTGCTATAGGCCCAATCCAAGCGGTCCGGCAAGCCCGCTGTCGGCCGCGGGCGGCCGGATCGGGCAGCGATGCACCGGAATTTGCCGCGCGGACCGTGCTACGATGCGGGGGAGCCGAAAGAGGTATTGCCATGACTACCGCCTTGCGCCTGGACACGAACGAGGTTTTCAATCAGTCGCCGCCCTATGAAGATATCGATCTGTTTTCGAGCGATCGGCCGTTGATCGAGGCTGTCGAGGCCAACGGCGCCGGCGGCGAAGCCGCCGCGCTCTCCGCCTTCGGGCGGCAATGGGGAACGGTGGAGATGTTCGCGCGGGCGCGGCGCGCCAACGAGAACCCGCCGAAGCTTTACAGCTTCGATTCGAAGGGCTTTCGCCGCGACACCGTCGAATTCCATCCGGCCTATCATGAGCTGATGCGGACCAGCGTCGCGGCGGGGCTGCATGCCTCGACCTGGACCGCATCGGGCAAGCGCGCCGCGCCGCCGGCGGAGGTGGCGCGTGCGGCGCGCTACTACATGGCGGCGCAGGTCGAGAGCGGGCATCTCTGCCCGATCACCATGACGCGGGCCGCGCTGGCACCGCTCGGGGCCGCACCGGCCCTCATGGCGCAAGTGGCGCCGAAAGTGGTCACCACGAGCTACGACCCGGCCTTCCGGCCATGGTGGAAAAAATCGGGCATGACCCTCGGCATGGGCATGACCGAGAAGCAGGGCGGCACCGACGTGCGCGCCAATTCTAGCGTCGCTACGCCGACGGGAGATTCCTACACCATCACCGGCCACAAATGGTTTCTCTCGGCGCCGATGTGCGACGCCTTTTTGGTATTGGCGCAGGCGCCGGGCGGGCTCACCTGTTTTCTCATGCCGCGCTTTCGACCCGACGGCTCGGTCAACGCGCTGCGGCTGCAGCGGCTGAAGGACAAGCTCGGCAACCGTTCCAACGCCTCGAGCGAGATCGAATTCGCCGATGCTTTCGCCTGGCGCGTGGGCGACGAGGGCGCCGGCGTGCGCACCATCATCCAGATGGTGCAGTTGACGCGGCTCGATTGTGCGCTCGCTTCGGCCGGCTTCATGCGGATGGCGATGGCGCAAGCCGCGCACCATTGCCGCTATCGCTCGGTCTTCCAAAAGCACTTGTACGACCAGCCGATGATGCGCGCGGTGCTGGCCGACCTGGCGCTGGAGGTGGAAGGCGCGGTGGCGCTGGTCATGCGGCTGGCGCGCGCCTTCGATCTCGCCGCCACCGATCCGCGCGAGGCGGCCTTTGCGCGGCTGCTTACGCCCGCGGCCAAGTATTGGGTCTGCAAAACCGCGCCAAGCTTCATCTACGAGGCCATGGAATGCCTCGGCGGCAACGGCTACGTCGAGGAAAGCGTGCTGCCGCGGCTCTATCGCGAGGCGCCGGTCAATGCGATCTGGGAAGGCTCCGGCAACGTCATGTGTCTCGACGTGCTGCGCGCGCTCAAGCGCGACAAGGAAGCCGCCGATCTGTTTGCGCAAATGGCGGGCGAGGCATCGCATTTGACCGGCGACGGCGCGGCGCTGTTCGCGCCGGTAAACAAGTTCGCCAGCGAAGCCACCGCCCGCGTCACGGTCGGCAGGCTTGCAGCCCTGGCGGCCGCGGCGGCGCTTACGGCGACTGCACCGCCGGCTTTGGCCGAGGCGTTCGTGCAAACGCGGCTGGTCGAGCCGCACGGCGCGCTATACGGCGCTGACGCGATCGAGGCGCCGACGGCCGAGCTTCTTTTGCAGCGCGCGCAGCCGGAGGCTTGAAAGTTGGCAACCGGCGTGACCGAGGCGGCGTGGAGGAGCACAGTAACGTGGCAGGCGAGGGCGCGTTGAGCGCGGAGGCGTTGAGGAACACGCTTGACGCCTACTTCGCGGCGATAGCGGTGCGCGATCCCCGGCGTATCGCCGCGCTCTTCGCCGAGGGCGGGGAGATCGAGGATCCCGTCGGCAGTCCCATCCGGCATGGACGCGACGCGGTGGCAGGCCTGTTCGCTTCCGGGGTAGCAGCTCTGGCGTCGCATGTGGACATAAAGGTCCTCGCCGCGCTACCGAGCGGCAACAGCATCGCCGCACATTGGACGATGATCGCGCGCGGCAAGGCCGGGCGCGACGTCAAGGCCGAGGGCATCGACGTGCTACAGGTAGATGCCAGCGGCCTGATCGTACGGGCAGAGGGCTACTGGAACGCTGCAGCGTTTCGCCAGGCTTTGGCCGCCAACTAGTACAAAAGCGGCGCTTCGGCCTTTTCGAGAGGGCCTACTTTCGCGCCAGCCGATCGAGCGCGCCCTGCAGGATATAGGCGGCGGCATGCTGGTCGATTACGGCCTTGCGCTTGGCGCGGCTGGCATCGGCGGCGATCAGCGCGCGTTCGACCGCCGCCGTCGATAGCCGCTCGTCCCACAGCGCGATCGGCAGCGCGGTGAGCTTTGCGAGATTGCGCGCGAACGCGCGGGTCGATTGCGCCCGCGGGCTTTCGGTACCGTCCATGTTGACCGGCAGCCCGAGCACAAAGCCAACGGCGCGCCGTTCGGCAGTCAGCGCGAACAGCCGCTCGGCGTCGAGGTTGAAACGTTTGCGGACGATGGTCTCGACCGGGGCGGCGAGGCGCCGGTCCGGGTCGCTGACCGCGACTCCGATGGTTTTGCTGCCGAGATCAAGGCCGATGAGCGCACCGCGTGCCGGCAGGAGCAAAGCTGCGTCGGTGAGCGCGAGAACGGGCATGGCGTTTGGGTAGCATGCACGGCCGGAGGCGCAAAAAAGCAGCGCCCGCCGGAAGGGTGGGCGCTGCGCAGCGGACTGCAATCTTTCGGTTAGGAGCTATGGGCGTGCTGCCAAGCCAGCCGCTGGATCTCCGAGCGGTTGATGCCGATATCGGCCAATTCGCGGTCGCTTAAATGCGAAAGCTCCTGCATGGCGTCTCCATAACGCTTCCATGCCTGGAAGAGCCGGATAATGGATGCAAGCATTGGTCAGGTCCTTTCCCCGGCAGCTCTCGCCGCCGGAATCGCTCACGAAAAATAGGATGCCGGCCGCGGTGCACAATCGATTTTGTTGCAGTGCAGCTAGGACCTGACCGCATGTCATCGTCATTGAATTCTTAAGGATTTTTGCGTGTTCCATGGCTTACCTATGCGCCTGCAAAGATTGAGGACTGCTTGAATTGCATGGCTTGACCGTGCCCGTTTTCGGTCACCCGGGGATCGACTCTCCGCCGCACTTGGCGGTTCATATTCGCGTGGTGTTGCGTCAGTCGGAGATCGTGCGATGGATCATCGAAAGTGCGCGGAACAATGTGTTGCGATGGCGCGGGCTGCGAGCGACCAGAAAGACAAAGCCCTTTGGCTGACCTTGGCGCAGTCGTGGGTGCGGCTAGCCGAGGACGTGGCACGCGCCAGGGGTGCGGAGATCGACGCCGCTGAGGGCGACGACATTCTGGCAGTTCATTCTTCCGATTGAACCTGGCACCGGGCGGCGCGAGTGGCGAACCCTAGCGCGCTCGCTCACCGCGGGTGATTGTCGAGCACTTCGCGGCACGCGGCGCTGATTTTCGGCCGGTTGGTGAGCAGGCAACCCTGGATTTCAAAGACGTCCGGCTGGGCGTTATCCTTGATAAATTCTCCGCAATATTTGACCACGTCGGGAGCGCATGCCTTGCGTTCCTTATCGGTGCCCAGGCCCAGCGAATTGGCTGCCGGCGGCGGCTGTGGCGGCGATTGCGCCTGCGCCGCCGTTGCTGCCGTGAGCAAAAGAGCGATCATGCAGAAGAACGTCCGAAACATCAGTTCCCCTTTGGGTATCCCGCCGTGCGACGGGCGACTATCACACGTTACTCTTGCCGCGGATCACCTGTGCCCCGCGAGGTATCCAACGACGCACGATGTGCGTGACGTCGTCAAGGCGTGGCCGAGAACCGCGGCGGCACTTTAACATTCCGGCTCGCCCTTGCGCGCCGTCGTCTCGGAGAGATAAATCTTGCTGCAGGGCGGTTAGCTCAGCTGGTAGAGCGTCTGCTTTACACGCAGGATGTCGGCGGTTCGAATCCGTCACCGCCCACCAATAAATTCAGGTCGTGCGGGCAACCCCGTAAGAGTTCGCAGCGGGAATCCCCCGGGTGGCGCCGGGCCGGACACGCCACAAACGCCGGAAGCAATCCAGGGGATAGCGGCGGCGCCCCTATTTGATTCACATCAAGGGCGATTTGAGCTAAGGCCCTTACTGGCATGCTTGGTTCAGATGCGATCCTCGATCGGAGTTGCATCAGAGCCGGGCGGCTTTGACCGAGCCCTTTCACTTCCCTTGGTGGCTCGGTCCTGGCCGCCTTCGTTATGTAGGCCTCTCGTCCGAGCTTGCACGGCGGTGGCCGAAGAATCCGTCGGGAGTGTCCGATCAGCAGGAGATATTGGATGAGCATCTCAGAAGATTTCTTGAAGAGGGAAGACCTTCGTTCGCATCTCTTTCGGGAAACCTGGCGGAACTTGATCCCTGAAGTTTTTCGGGATGTTCCGACCTATTACGACAAGGGCAACGCAGTCGCATCGCTCGGGAATTGTGCGCGGTGGAGCAATAAGTTTGCCTCGGCCATCCATAAACATCTGCCGCGCGGAGCCTGCGTCCTCGACGTTTGTTCGGGCACCCATGACATTCCGCTGCGGCTCTTGGCGCTCGATCCGACGCTGCAAATCCACGCCGTGGACAGAAGCGCGCATATGTTAGCCGAGGGACAGCGCCGCGCCGGCGAACGCAATCTGACGATCGATGCCCACGTCTGTGACGCCCATGGGCTGCCGTTTCCCGACAACTCGTTCGACGCCGTGACGCTACAATTCGCTTCGCGCCATCTCGAGATCATCAAGGCGTTTAAGGAGATCTATCGGGTTCTCAAGCCCGGCGGCGTCTTCTGTCATAACGACATGCTGCGCCCGGCATCAAGGATCGTCGAAATCCCATACCTGGTGTACTTGCGCTTCTCGGTATGGTTCACGGCAATGATTTTCGGCAGCTCTGCACAGAGCAAGAAGTGTGTTGGTTATTTCGCCAACGCCATACGACACTTCTATACACCACGTGAGTTGGAACTGCTTCTTGACGAGGTTGGTTTCGCCGGCATCGAGAGCTGCGATTTTCTCACGGGCGCTCTGACCTACCACATCTCGCGCAAGCCGAAATCTTGACGCTCTCACTGGGCGCTGGTCGGAGCGAGCATTTTATAGGACCGCACGTTGCTCGCTCTGAACGGCGGTGAGAGTCGCCAGCTTTGCTGGCGGCTCTGGCCGTTCGGGCGGCGCGGCAAGCGGCCATGCGGCGGGCCGCTTCTTCCACGCTCACACAGATAAGGTGGGCGCGCCGAAGCCCCTTGCGCGAACACGGACGTGGCCCGCGGGCTGCCCGGCAAGCCACTCCGGAAACAAAGAATCGAAGACAGATGACGGAGGACGGACTGTTCGTCTGTCCTCCACACTCCGTCATCCGCTGTTCGCCGTCGTGCCTCAAATGGCTTCCTTCAACTCCTTGGAAGCGCGGAACGCCACCTTCTTGCTTGCCTTGATTTGAATGGCTTCGCCGGTGGCCGGATTGCGGCCCATGCGCGCGGCGCGCTTTCGGACTTGCAGAATGCCGAGGCCGCCGATGCGGATGCGCTCGCCCTTTTTGAGGTGCTTGACGATATTGCCGACCAGGCCGGCGAGTATGGCTTCCGCCTGCTTTTTCGAAAGTTCGTTGTCTTCGGCAACGCTTGCCGCGAGATGCTTCAATGTAACGGTTGTGGCTGGTTTAGTCGCCATGAGACCCTCCTCGATGAAGCGGTGGCGGGCCAAAAGTGCCCGTCACAGCGATGCGTTAGACGATTCGGCGGCGACTGACCACGCTTGTTTTGCCGATTCCACCGATGTTTTCGCGTTGCCTCGCCATCCGGGCGCCGTCCATGGCGCATACAAAGCAAGCCAAAAAGGCCCATTTTGGGCCGGAATCCTTGACTTGCGGGCGGGCGGGCTTTAACTGCGCAGCGCGCCCGCGGGGGCGTAGCTCAGTTGGTTAGAGCGTCGGCCTGTCACGCCGAAGGTCGCGGGTTCGAGTCCCGTCGCTCCCGCCATGATTTCAGCCATTTGGCGCATCCTCACAATACTCCGGGCACGCCAGCGCCGCGCGCATGGCTTAACCCACAAGCCCGCCTTGCGCCTTTTTGTGCGCTGCGCTAAGGGTCACCGGCGTTCGCTTATTCCAACGCGACTCCGCAAAGATTTGGGGCAAATCGGCGCGGTCCGCCCTCCGTGTTGGATCGTGACGCGAGGAAGACGATGGCTGTCCGCTGAGGGCGGTCTAGAGGGTTCCCGGTGACCCAGTCGCTCAATCAATTGCTGCTCGGCTATCTGCCGCTCATCGTTTTCATCGCGGTGGCGGCGGTAATCGGACTGGCGCTCCTCGTCTCCGCTTTTCTCGTCGCCTACAAGCAACCCGATCCGGAGAAGCTTTCGGCCTACGAGTGCGGCTTCAACGCCTTCGACGATGCGCGCATGAAATTCGACGTGCGCTTTTACCTGGTCGCCATTCTTTTCATCATTTTCGATCTGGAAGTCAGCTTTCTGTTTCCCTGGGCGGTGGCCTTCGGCAAGCTCGGCCTGTTCGGCTACTGCTCGATGATGCTGTTCCTTGCAGTGCTGACGATCGGATTTATCTATGAATGGAAGAAGGGAGCGCTCGAATGGAACTGAGCGAACCCGGGATCGTTGCGCCGCGCCAGGGACCGGTGGCCGCGCGCACCGGACAGCCGGTGAACGCTAACGATCCGTTTTTTGCCGATCTCAACAGCGAGCTTGCCGACAAGGGGTTTCTCGTCGCTGCAGTAGACGACCTCATCGGCTGGGCGCGCACCGGCTCGCTGATGTGGATGACGTTCGGGCTTGCCTGCTGCGCGGTTGAGATGATTCAGATGTCGATGCCGCGCTACGACGCCGAGCGTTTTGGTATGGCGCCGCGCGCCTCACCGCGCCAATCGGACGTGATGATCGTCGCCGGCACGCTCACCAACAAGATGGCGCCGGCGCTGCGCAAGGTCTACGACCAGATGCCGGAGCCGCGCTACGTGGTCTCGATGGGATCGTGCGCCAATGCCGGCGGCTATTACCATTACTCCTATTCGGTGGTGCGCGGCTGCGACCGCATCGTGCCGGTCGACATCTATGTGCCGGGCTGCCCGCCGACGGCCGAGGCCCTGCTGTATGGCCTGCTGCTGCTGCAAAAGAAAATCCGCCGCACCGCGACGATCGAACGCTGATCATGGATGAGAAGCTCGACACGCTCGGCCGAACGATCGCTGGTGCGCTTGGTCCGTCGGTGACGGGCTATTCGGTCGCCTATCACGAACTGACCGTCACCGCCAACGCGCGCGACATCGTATCGGTCATGCGGTTCCTGCGCGATGACCCGCGCTGCCAGTTTTGGAATATCACCGACGTGACCGCGGTCGACTGGCCGGGCCGCGAGCGGCGCTTCGATGTGGTCTATCATCTGCTTTCGCCCAAGCACAATGTGCGCCTGCGCGTGAAGGTCGAGACCGACGAAACGACGCCGGTCGATTCGATCATCGAGGTGTTTCCCGGCGCCAATTGGTTTGAACGCGAGACCTACGATCTGTATGGCGTTATCTTCACCGGCCATCCGGACATGCGGCGGATTCTCACCGATTACGGTTTCGAAGGCCATCCGCTGCGCAAGGACTTTCCACTCACCGGCTTTGTCGAAGTGCACTACGACGACGAGCTCAAGCGCGTCGTCTACGCGCCGGTGCGGCTCGCCCAGGAATTCCGCAACTTCGATTTCCTCTCGCCCTGGGAAGGCGCGGATTACGTGCCGCCGGGTGACGGCAAGGCGCGAAAAACAGACGGCGGCGGGCAAGGGTCGTGAAATAGGTTGCGGCGAAAGCCGCGAAGTGGCGCAAAAACAGACGGCGGCGGGCAAGGGTCGTGAAATGGGTTGCGGCGAAAGCCGCGAATGTCGCTCAGGTTGCATGATGGCTGATCCGGGACAACGCAATTTCACGATCAACTTCGGGCCGCAGCATCCCTCGGCGCACGGCGTATTGCGCCTTGTCCTTGAACTCGACGGCGAGGTGGTAGAGCGCGTCGACCCGCATATCGGGCTTCTGCATCGCGGCACCGAGAAGCTGATCGAGCACAAGACATATATACAGGCGATCCCGTATTTCGACCGGCTCGACTATGTCCCGCCGATGAACCAGGAGCATGCGTTCTGCCTGGCGGCGGAAAAGCTGCTCGGCATCGAGGTTCCCAGACGCGGGCAGCTCATCCGCGTGCTGTACTGCGAAATCGGCCGTCTATTGTCGCATCTTCTCAATATCACCACCCAAGCACTCGACATCGGCGCGCTCACGCCGCCGCTGTGGGGTTTTGAGGAGCGCGAGAAGCTCATGGGCTTCTACGAGCGGGCCTCTGGCGCGCGCTTGCACGCGGCCTACTTCCGCGTCGGCGGCGTTCATCAGGATTTGCCGCCGAAACTGATCGACGACATTGAGGCCTTTTGCGATCCGTTCCTTAAAGCTTGCGACGACCTCGAGGTACTGCTCACCGAGAACCGCATCTTCAAGCAGCGCAATGTCGATATCGGCGTGGTGACGCTGGAAGACGCCTGGGCGCGCGGATTTTCCGGGGTCATGGTGCGCGGCTCCGGCGCGGCGTGGGATTTGCGCAAGGCGCAGCCCTACGAGTGCTATTCCGAGTTCGACTTCGACATTCCGGTGGGCAAGCACGGCGACAATTACGATCGGTATTGTGTACGTATGGAAGAGATGCGCCAGTCAGTCCGCATCATCAGGCAGTGCCTCGACAAACTGCACGCGCCGGACGCGCAAGGCCCGGTCCTCATCGACGACCAAAAGATCGCGCCGCCCCGCCGCGCGGTGATGAAGCGTTCGATGGAAGCGCTCATTCATCATTTCAAGCTTTACACCGAGGGCTTTCACGTGCCGGCGGGCGAAGTCTACGCCGCCGTCGAGGCGCCCAAGGGCGAATTCGGCGTTTATCTCGTCGCCGATGGCAGCAACAAACCGTACAAGTGCAAAATTCGCGCACCCGGCTTTGTGCACCTGCAGGCCATGGATTTCCTATGCCGCGGACACATGCTCGCCGACGTGTCGGCGGTCATCGGCAGTCTCGACATCGTCTTCGGGGAGGTCGACCGATGAGCGTGCGCCGGCTTGCCGAAAAGCAACCGCCGAGTTTTGCGTTTACTCCGCAGAATCTGGAATGGGCGAAGGCGCAGATCGCAAAATATCCGCCGGGCCGTCAGCAATCCGCGGTGATCCCGCTATTGTGGCGGGCGCAGCAGCAGGCCGGCGGCTGGCTGCCGCAGAAGGCGATCGAAGCGGTCGCCGAGATGCTCGGCATGGCGAAAATTCGCGTGCTCGAAGTGGCGACCTTCTACACGATGTTCAATCTTTCGCCGGTCGGCCGCTTCCACGTGCAGTTCTGCGGCACGACGCCGTGCATGCTGCGCGGCGCCGACCAGCTCAAGAAAGTCCTGCATCACAAGATCGGCCACGAGAACGACGTCACCGCCGACGGCACGTTCTCCTGGACCGAGGTCGAATGCCTGGGCGCCTGCGTCAACGCGCCGATGGTGCAGATCAATGCCGATTATTACGAGGATCTGACGCCGGAAACGCTGAACCGCATCCTCGACGACCTGGCGGCCGGCAAGCAGCCGCAGCCGGGTCCGCAGATCGATCGTCAGCTCTCGGCGCCGATCGGCGGCGAGACGACGCTGACCGATCCGTCGCTCTACGGCGGTAACGGCAAATCGACGCCGGCCGGCACGCCGTTGCGCGACAGCGCGCAACCGACCCAAGACGTGGATAGAACAAGTCGCGGATAAGCAAATGCTCGCCGACAAAGACCGCATCTTTCGCAATCTCTACGGCCGCCACGATTGGGGCCTCGACGGCGCCCGCGCGCGCGGCGCCTGGGACGGCACCAAGGCGATCGTGGAAAAGGGTCGCGACGCGCATCGTCAACGAGGTGAAGGCATCCGGACAGCGCGGCCGCGGCGGCGCGGGATTCGCGACCGGCCTGAAATGGTCGTTCATGCCCAAGCAAGTCGACCCCGCCGGCCGCATTATCTCGTCGTCAACGCCGACGAGTCGGAGCCCGGCACCTGCAAGGATCGCGAGGTGATGCGGAACGATCCGCATCTGTTGATCGAGGGGTGCCTGATCGCCGGCAGCGCCATGGCGGCGCACACCGGTTACATTTATATTCGCGGCGAGTTCATTCGCGAACGCGAGCGCCTGCAGGCCGCGATCGATCAGGCTTACGACGCCAAGCTCATCGGCAAGAACAACATCCACGGTTACGACTTCGACCTCCTCGTGCATCACGGCGCCGGCGCCTACATCTGCGGCGAGGAGACGGCGCTGCTTGGAGAGCCTCGAAGGCAAGAAGGGGCAGCCGCGGCTAAAGCCGCCGTTCCCCGCCAATATGGGGCTCTACGGCTGCCCGACCACCGTCAACAATGTCGAGACCATCGCGCAGGTGCCCGACATCATGCGGCGCGGCGCCGCCTGGTTCGCCGGCATCGGCCGGCAGAACAATACCGGCACCAAGCTGTTTTGCATTTCCGGCCACGTCGAGCGGCCGTGCAATGTCGAAGAGGCGATGGGTATTCCGCTGCGCGAACTGATCGAGCGGCATGCCGGCGGCGTGCGCGGCGGCTGGAATAACCTGCTCGCCGTCATTCCGGGCGGCTCGTCGATGCCGCTGGTGCCCGCCGGGCCCGATCAGGCCAACTCGCTGTTGATGGATTTCGACGGCTGTATCGAGAAGAAATCGGCGCTGGGAACGGCCGCGGTCATCGTGATGGACAAGTCGGCGGACATCGTGAAGGCGATGGCGCGGATCTCCTACTTCTACAAGCACGAGAGCTGCGGCCAGTGCACGCCGTGCCGCGAGGGCATGGGCTGGATGTGGCGCCTGCTCACCCGCATGGCGGAAGGGCGCGCGCAAAAGCGCGAGATCGACACCCTTTGGGATGTGACCAAGCAGATCGAAGGCCACACCATCTGCGCGTTCGGCGACGGCGCGGCTTGGCCGGTGCAGGGTCTGCTGCGGCATTTCCGGCCCGAGATCGAGCGCC
>CAVRHN010000002.1:0-662500 GCA_963721025.1 uncultured Alphaproteobacteria bacterium
GAGAAAGCGCCCATACCGACCAGCGCCGCCAAAGGCCAATCACTCCGTCGGGGGAAAACAGCACGATGATGAGGAAGCCGAGACCGATAAGGGTCTGAAAGCGCCGCCCGTCGAGACCGACGTCGATCAGCGCATCGAGGGCGAAGGTGCGCAGAACCACGTAGATGATCGCGCCGATGAAGGCGCCGATCGGATGGCCGAGCCCGCCGACGACCGCGATGACGAGAAGATCGATGGTCGCCTCAAAGCCAACGGTGAAAGGGGCGATTTGATTGTTGAGCCAGACCATCAGAATTCCGCCGACCGCCGCGATGATTGCCGCGAAGGCCCACGCAGCAATGCGATGGGCGGTGACATTGAAGCCGATCGCCTCCATCCGGCGCGGATTGTCGCGCACGCCTTGCAGCACGAGTCCGAACGGCGACCGGGAGATGTAGACGACCGCGGCGTAGCTCAGCGCGGCAAAGAACAGGATCATGTAATATAGCGGGACCGGCGCCTTCCAGTTGATGCCCCAGAATTTCGGCGCCGGAATCGTCGTGAAGCCGTTGAAGCCGTTGAAGACAGGCCAGTTCTGCAGCGTAAAATAGAAAAAAGCGGCGGCGATCGCCAACGTGATCATGATCGTATAGATGCCTTCGGTGCGGGCGGAGAGCGCGCCGGCGAGCGCGCCGAATGCAACCGCGATCAGAATCGCAATTGGTGCCGCGACCCACCACGGCCAGAACAGGCTGATCGTGGGAAGCGAGCTTGCTCCGAACACGGCGATCATATAACCGGCGACGCCTGCGACGGTCATCTGCGCCAGGCTGACCATGCCGCCGTAGCCGCCGAGGAACATCAGCGAGAGCGCGATCATGCCGAGAATCAGCGACCAGCCGACGACCTGATCGAGAATGAATTCGCCGGCGACCGCCGGCAATATCACCAGCAGAACGCCGAGGATCAGAATCGCCGCGTGTTGTGAGGCAAAGCGCGATACCGCGCCGGTGCGTTGCAGGCTCTGCGGCCCGATCTGGGGCGCATCGGTGATCTGTACCAGGGCCATCACCGTCTTCCCAACAACCCTTGCGGGCGAATCGCGAGCACGATGACCATGATGACGAAGGTCGACATCGTGGCGTAGTTCTGGAAGTAAGTTTGGCCGACTTGTTCGGCGCAGCCAATAATGAGGGCGCCGAGCGCCGCGCCCGGTATCGATCCCATGCCGCCGACGATCACCACCTGCAGCGACGCCAGCAGAAAATGCGAATCTTCGCCGAGTGAGATTGACTGGAAGGTCCCGCCGACAACGCCGGCCATCCCAGCCAAGCCGGCGCCGAACGCGAAAACGAGGACAAAGAGCAGCTGAACCCGGTAGCCGAGGACGGACAGCATGTCGCGGTCATCGACCCCGGCGCGGATCATCATGCCGATCCGCGTGCGATTGAGGGCAAGCCACATCCCGATGCCGATGACGACAGCGGCGACAAAAATGACAAGCCTGACGGCCGGATAGCGAAGAAAGACCACCTGGCCGCTCGACTTGACGGCGACGACAATCGGAGTAGAGACCGGACCTAACAAATAGTCCGGCGTGTCGAT
Organism: uncultured Alphaproteobacteria bacterium; assembly: GCA_963721025.1. Taxonomy (GTDB): domain Bacteria; phylum Pseudomonadota; class Alphaproteobacteria; order Rhizobiales; family Xanthobacteraceae; genus BOG-931. The sequence continues at coordinate 1,585 of CAVRHN010000002.1, forward strand.
CTGGATTGCATTGCCGCCCCAGACCCAGACCATCAGATCGGAGAAAATGATCGACAACCCGAGCGTGACCAGCGTCTGGCGCAGATCCTGCCCCTCCATGCGGCGAAAGATGAAGAACTGCATGGCGACGCCGATAACGGCGCAACAAACAAATGCCACGACGTAACTGAAAAGCCACGAGCCGGTCCACTGCGTGGACTCATAGCCCATATAGCCGCCGAACAAATAGAGCGAGCCATGGGCGAGGTTGACGTTGTGCATGAGGCCGAAGATCAGCGTGAAGCCGGTGGCGACGAGAAAATAAAGTCCGCCGAGCGTGATCCCATTGAAGATGGCGTTGATGAACAGGCGCTTGCGGCCGAATATGTCCTCAAATCCCGCCGGCCATGGCGCCAGGACCAGCCAGAGCACGACGATGATCGCAACGGCGATGGCCAGTGCGGCAACCGGATGACGTCCGACCCAACGGCCGAGCGCGTCGCCACTCGCCGCTCCTCGGGCTCCGCCGTCATCGCCAAACGCTGTGGCCACCTTGCGCCCTCCGACTTTGTCGAAAACTACCCGAGCCCAGGCGCTGCGACATGCTCGATAGTCTGATTTTTGCGCGCTCCTAGTCGCTCACAACCCGGGCGATGGTTCGGTATTGCGTGGGCGCGATCCCGACATTCGCGGAAAAGAAGTGGGTGAAATGACTCTGTGACGAAAAGCCGAGTTCATAGCCGATGTCGGTGACCGAGGTCTGCGAACTCATCAACCGATCGAGCGCTCGCTCGATGCGCATGGTGTTTGCATAAAGCGCTGGCGTTACTCCGGTATTCTCGCGGAACAGCTTGAAAAAATGCGGCCGCGACAGGCCCGCATCGCGGGCCACGGCGTCGAGTTCGATGCCCTGTGCAAGACCGTCGTCTAAAATGCGCAGTGACTTGCGAACCCGAAAGTCGATCGGCGCCTGAGGCCGCGGCGCCAAATTGGTTCGCCGGCTCGCCTTCCAGGATTCGTCAAAACTCGCGTCAAAGATCTGATTCAAATAGCGATTTACGATCCGATAGCTGGCGTTCGACACCAACGCGTGCGCGAGGCTGGCGCAGATCGAGCGAATCGTCGTGCCGACCTGAATGGCGTTGGCGCCAAAACGGAGGCTGCCGCGGCCCTCCTGATCGCGATCGAGCCACTGGTCGCAGATATAGGCGACCAAAAAAACTGCCGGTTTGCCCCCTGAACAAGGGTGAAAAGAGTGCGGCTGCCAAGGGTTGATCGCTACGCCGGCGGCTTGGTCGACCAAATGCGGCACGTCGGCAATCGTCACGATTGCCGGTGGGCCGCTGAGAAGAAAGGTCAGATGGCCTTCGCGATGGGCGTGGGTGCGCATCGCCCGGTCCAGTTGGTAGACGGTCACACGGCCGAACGATCCGTGACAGACCGCCAATGCAGTACTCATGCACCACCTCCCGCGACGACGACCTCCCGTGACGCACGTCATTGTTTTATTTGCTGTATTAAACGACGGCTGGCTGCCGTTGACAAGTGCCGTAAGCGCGCAGCCAGCGGCCGCCCCACCCGACGGCACCAGCGGCACCGCGCAAGAATCAGACTGGCAGACACGGCGGCGCGGCCCAGCTGACCCAGAGGCGGGTTGTGATGGCAGCCTGCCCACTGCTACGGTTTATGTTCGGCCGGGACAGGGGCGACAGTCATACCCTGAAGATGACGCGCAAGCGGATTCGGCCGGCAAATGACACCGTTTCTACGGTGCGCGGACAACGGAGGAAACCTCTATGCGCAAGAGCTTTGGAATTGCGACCGCGGTCGGTTTTGCCGCGCTGCTCGGTACTGGGTCGGTCAACGCCGCCGACAAACTCAAGGTCGGCGTCACCGCGACCCTCGAAGGCACGTACACCGTCCTCGGCGAGGACGGCATGCGCGGCTACGAACTGGCGGTGGAGGCGCACGGCGGCAAGGTAGCTGGCAGGGAAATCGAAACCATCGTCGGCTCAACGGACGCCAGTCCGGATTCGGCGGTGCGCGCCGCCAAGAAACTGGTCGAACAAGACAAGGTCGACATGCTGATCTCCCCGCTTTCGGGCGCGGAAGGCATCGCGATCCGAGATTATTCGAAGACCCAGCCGCAAATTACGGTGATGAACGCCGGCTCCGGGGCGCTGGAGACGACCTATGGGAACCCGGCCGCCGGGGTCACTCCGTCGCCTACTTTCTACCGTACCAACCTGGACGGCGCCCAGTGGCAGGCGGGTCTCGGCGACTACGCTTACAACGTCAAGCACTACAAGAAGATCGCCACGGTCGGTGAGGACTACGCGTTCGTCTATACGCAGGTGATGGGACTCACCGTCGAGTTCTGCAAAGCCGGCGGCCAGATCACCAAGCGCTTCTGGGTGCCGCTCGGCACCAAGGATTTTGCTTCGGTCATCTCTGCGTTGCCCGACGATGTCGACGCCATCTATCTCGGCCTCGGCGGCGCCGACGCCGTAAATTTCCTCAATCAATACCAGCAGGCCGGCGGCAACGCCCACCTGATCGGCGGCTCGATCATGGTTGATCAGACCGTGCTGTCGTCGAAAGGCAAGGCGAAGGAAGCGTTGATCGGCACCATCGCCGCCAGCGGCATGGCCGACGCCGACCCGAACCCGAAATGGCAGGCGTTCGTCAAAGCCTATCAGCAGCACCCGAAAACCGGCTATTTCAAAAATGCCTTCACCAGTCCGTCACTGCTCGCGATCAACTACTACAACTCGGGCGACGCCATGTTTAAGGCGCTCGGCGAGGTCAACGGCGATCTGAGCAACAACAATAAGCGTTTCCGCGAAGCGTTGAACAAGATCGTGCTCGATGCCCCGAACGGAAAGATCACGCTGGACGAGAACCGGCAGGCGATCGGCACGAATTTCGTCACCGAAGTCATCAAGGACAAGAACGGCGACCTCATCAGTAAGGTGGTGAAGGTCATCCCCAACGTGCAGGAGCGGCTCGGCTTCCCCAAGGCGGTCTTCGACAAGTTCGTTCCGCCGGGACGCGACAACCCGCCTTGCAAAAAGTCCTACGATTAATTTGTAAGGACCCAAAGAGAGCTTTCGGCCGCGCGGTGCGCGGCCGAAACGCTGCATGTACATTCCCCACTTCCGCGCTACCCCGAAAGATGGGGCAATCGGTCGGTCAGTTTGTGATGGTCTGATAGCGCCTGACCGCAATAGCCGCTTAGAGAAGCTGACAAGCACTTGCATCGCTTGCACCGCAGTGTCTGAAGCACTCGGCCATATCGAGCCGTTGCGACCCTCTTTCGAAGGCGCGGAAAACTGGTGTAACGTTCAATCACGAGCCGCCGGTGGGGCCTTCCGAAGTCATGGCCGGGCATACCAAAGTCCTGTTGAATTTAACGGCAACCGGGGCCATCGGCGGGCAAGCGTTCGGAAAATCGATCTCGGTTAGTCGAAATCTGCAAATTCGTGCGGGCGCACACCACAATCCCAGGCACGATGACGCACGAATTCAAATCCGAGTGTAGCGAGGCCGCGGGACGCGGTCGCGGGTTGGGTTTCCGCGCGGGGTCACCGAACCAACAAATTGACCCGAGGAAACAACAGGAGGAGTAACCATGCAGGACCGGCCCAGATCGTATCAAAGCTACCGATCCCAATCCACATCGTCCGGTTCCTCGCCCTATGGGTCGCAGGCACGGGTCTCGACCTACCCCGCCGGCTCCAGCGAAACGCGCGGCACCACGTCGTCTGGTTACTCGTCCAATGAGTCGCAGGCCCGAAGCTCAGTTTACCCCACCGGCTCCAACGAGATGCGCGGCACCGACATCATCGCCGAGTATCTGTTTAAGGAGAAAGTCCCTTACATCCTCGGCTATGCCGGACATGGCGCCATCGGGCTCCTCGATGGACTTTACAAAAAGACCGACCGCATCCGCCACATTTCGCCCCGCATAGAGCAGGCAGGCGGTTTCATGGCCGACGTCTATTATCGTCTCACCGGACAGCCGCTCGCCGTCTATACCTCGACCGGTCCTGGCCCGATGAACATGATGATCTCGGTGGCCAACGCCTTCTATGACTGCTCTGCCTTCTTCGTCATCACCGGGCAGGTACCGACCACCCAGTTCGACACCGGCGCCCTGCAGGACGACTACCGTTACCACGGCGACATGTCTTCGATGTTTGCGCCCATCGTCAAGAAATCCTGGCGCATTCGCAAAGTCGAGGATCTGGTCAAGGCACTGCCCGACGCCTTTTCGATGATGCGCACCGGCAGGCCGGGGCCCGTGCACTTCGACATGCCCTACGACCTCTATATGAGAACCGCGCCGGTCTCAACTCCCGACCCGAATGTGCATCCCATCAACTGGCGCACCACGGTGGCCGACGAAACCGTCGAGAAGGCACTCAGCCTTCTCACCAGCGCCCAACGGCCGTTGATCCTCGCCGGCGGCGGCGTGCGCGTCGGCCGCGCCTATGAGGAATTGAAGGCGCTCGCCGAGCAACTCGAAATTCCTGTCTATACGTCCTTTATGGGCAAAAGCGCACTGCCCTTCGATCACCGGCTCAATCTCGGCGTCGCCGGCGTCTGGGGCGAGTATCCTGCCACCGAAGCCGCGCGTAGCGCCGATGTGATCCTTGCTATCGGCGCCCGCTTCAACGACCTGCATACCGGCTCGTGGATTCCCGGCTATGTCTACAACATCCCGCCGACACGCCTGATCCAGGTCGATATCGACCCGGAGGAAATCGGCCGCAACTATCCGGTCGAGATCGGCATCGTCGGCGATGCCAAAGCCTTCCTCGCCCAGGCGGCGAGGATCGCCCGCGACAAGGGCAACCGTCTCAGCTATGGCAGCCCCTGGCACAAGGAAATCGAAGGCTGGCGCGCGGACTGGCGCAATTTCTGCGAACCATTCGAACGCTCGAATGAAGTGCCCATAGAGCCGCGCCGCATGATGGCGGATATGAACAAGATTTCCCCGCCCGACACGGTGATGGTCGACGACGTCGGCAACTGCCAAGTCTGGTCGGAACAATACTGGAAGCCGCGGACTCCCGGCTTGCATATTACGGCCGGCGGTTTCGCCGCCATGGGCTTCGGTGTGGCCGGCGTCATGGGCGCAAGACTTGCCCGGCCCAACTCGCCCTGCGTGACGCTGTGCGGCGACGGCAGCTTCATGATGATGCCGCATGTCATGGCAACGGCCGTCGAATATAATCTTCCGGCTGTTTGGGTGCTGCAGAACAACTACGCCATCGGCACCATCCGCGACCTGCAGCGTGTCTATCACGATGGGCGTGAAATCGGCACCAGCTTCATCAACGAAAGCACCGGCAAGCTGTGGAATCCGGATTTCCCCAAGATGGCGGAAGCCATGGGCGGGCGCGGCATCCGCATCGAACACCCCGACCAATTCGGCGACGCCTATCGCGAAGCGATCCGCTCCAATACTCCGACGCTTATCGACGTGGTCATCAACCGCGACACCAGCATGCCCGTCGTCGGCACCTGGCAAATGCCGCCTATCCCGGAAGTGCAGCCCACCTTCGGCAAGCGCAAGGTGCGCTGAGAGAAGACCGCGGGAGTCGCTCGCGCGGCTCCTTTGGCGTGCGCTTGACTCACACATGTCTCGGCGGTTATACGTCAATCAATAGCCAATGGGTTATCGATCCCAAATGCCGAACGCTCACGATGTGCTCTTCAGAACGCTCGCCGATCCAACTCGGTGGGCTCTCTTGGCGATGACCCCCATTTATCAAAGCCTCGGGACTAAGGAGGAGAAACGGCCATGAAGAAGAGCGGGTCGCAGGAAAGCAAGTCTCCTTCTCAGCTGATAGACGCGAGAATCAAGGAGCTAGGCGACTGGCGGGGCAAGATGCTCAGCCGGCTCCGTGCCTTGGTCAAGGAAGCCGATCCCGAAGTCGTCGAGGAGTGGAAGTGGCGAGGGGTTCCGGTGTGGTCGCACGACGGATTGATCTGCACAGGCGAGACTTACAAGAACGCCGTGAAGATGACCTTCGCCAAAGGGGCGGCTCTGCAGGATCCTTCGAGCCTCTTCAACTCCAGTCTTGACGGGAACACAAGGCGTGCCATCGACTTCCACGAGGGCGAGAAGATCGACGAGGAGGCGTTGAAGACTCTCGTTCGCGCCGCCGTGACCCTGAACAAGTCCACAGCCCGAAGCTAATCCACGGAATGAAGCATTTTCGGTGGATCAGCTTTGGTCAATAGCCAACTGGTTATCGATCATGATGCCAGACCCCCATGACATTCTTTTCCAGGCGCTGGCCGATCCGACGCGGCGGGCTCTCTTCGAACGACTGTGCCGCAAAGGCGAACAGACAGTCGGGGCCCTGACGGCTCGGGCCGGGGTCTCGCAACCGGCCGTCTCGAAGCATCTTGCGGTCCTGAAGCAGGCCGGGCTGGTGCGCGACCGCCACCAAGGTCGCCAGACGCACTATAGCGCGCAGCTCGGCGCCTTGGCTCCGCTGATCGACTGGACAAGCCAGATGGCCGGCTTCTGGCAAAGCCGGTTCGGCCACCTCGAAGACTTGCTGAAAAGGATGGACCAATGACCAATACTGCGACCGAAACGCTCTCCGTCGTTGTCGAACGTGAGATACCTTATGCGCCGGAAAAGATCTGGCGCGCGCTCACGCAACCACACCTGATCGAGGAGTGGCTCATGAAGAACGACTTCAAGCCTGTCGTGGACCACCGTTTCAATCTTCGCGCAGACTGGGGCGCTGTCGACTGTCAGGTCCTGGCAGTCGAGCCGAACAAAACGCTGTCTTACACGTGGGCGGCCTATGGTCTCGAGAGTGTCGTCACGTGGACTCTCGCGCCTACCAGCACGGGGACCCACCTGCGCATGGAGCAATCGGGCTTCCGGCCGGATCAGCAGCAGGCCTACCAGGGTGCCAAGGGCGGGTGGCAGAAGTTCTTTGCGAGCCTGGAGCAGGTCTTGGCACGGATAGATTGAAGTCTGCCGGCACAATTCAAAGCTAGGCCCTGTTTACAGAGTTGCATAGCGTAGGCATCTGCGGATAGCGGCAATATAAAGCGCGTCGAGGAAGGAGCGGGCGAGCTTGTCATATCGTGTGGCGACAGCGCGGTTGATCTTCAGGTGAGCGATCACGCGCTCGATGCGGTTGCGCTCGCGATACATGCGCCTGTTCCAGCGGATTTTGGCCTTGCGATTGGATTTGGGCGGAATGCAGGAACGGATGCCGGCCTCATGCAGGCTGGCGCGGATGGCGTCGGAATCGTAGCCCTTGGCCGCTCCTCGGCCAGGGCATTCTTGAATCAAAGCCTTAAGTCACGTATCAACCACTTTGTAAACAGCGCCTAACGGCGCCGCCGCTCACGACGCGCCGAGCAAGCCACGCACGGCCAAATTGCGCATGAGCGCACCTACGCCAAAGGTCCAAGGTGGGGCCAGTTCTGCGTAGGCGACGACATTAATGAGCGAACCGAGCCGATCGCTGGCTATCGTCACCACGTCCCCCACATGGTGGGTGAAGCCCTTGCCCGGCGCGTCGCGATCCTGCACCGGCGCAAACATTGTTCCCAAGAACAGAACCGCTCCATCCGGATAAGAGTGATGAGAACCGATCATTTGAGCGACTAGGTCAGCCGGGTCGCGGCTGATCCGCGCCATGGCGCTGCGGCCATTGAGAGCAAAACCGTCGCGGCCCTTCACCGTCAGCGTCACCTCGGCTTTGCGCACATCGTCAAGCGAAAACGTCCGATCGAAGAGACGCACGAATGGCCCGATCGCCGTCGAGGCGTTGTTGTCCTTCGCCTTGCTAAGCAGCAAGGCGGAGCGGCCTTCAATATCGCGCAAATTGACATCGTTGCCGAGCGTCGCGCCGACGATTTCGCCGCGTGAATTGACCACAAGCACGATCTCCGGTTCGGGATTATTCCAAATGGAGGAACGAAGAATCCCGACCGCTGCGCCTGAACCGACGCAAGACATTGGCTGCGATTTTGTGAAGATTTCCGCATCCGAGCCAAGGCCGACTTCGAGATATTGGGACCACATGCCCTTGGCGACCAGGAGTTGCTTCAGCGCGGCGGCTTCGGGTGAGCCTGGCTTGAGGCTTTGCACGGCGCCAGCGATCGTCGCCTCGACCTCTACTCGCACCGCCGCCGCACGTTGCGGCTCGCCGCCCGCCTGCTCTTCGATGACGCGCTCGAGCAGTGAAGTCGCGAAGGTTACGCCGGCAGCTTTGACTGCCTGCAGGTCGATCGGCGCCAGCAGATAAGGCTTCAGCGGATTACGAGAATGCTCCGGGGTGTTTGCAAGGATCGATTCGATATCGCCGATTCGTTGCCCCGTGGCGCCCGCGATGGCCGCGGCCGGACTGTGCGCTTCACACACATCACGTACGGTCGGGAAAGCGCGCGACACGTCGTAACACCCGTCCGCGCGAAGCGCTATTATCGAAGGGCCTTCGACTTCAGGTCGCCAAACGCGGCCAACAAGTGTCCCGTTAGTGCCATCGGTCGGTAAGGATGCAGTGCGGTCGAGCTGAAGAGTCACTGTGCCGGCCTCTTGCACGACAAACGCCTTCGATATCACGATCCGTCGTGAGTACGGAAGCCGGCTACCAGATCAGCGGCTGTTGCTCTCGTTCAATGCGTTGTCGGCTCAACCAACCGCAAGCCCGTCGGGATCTCTCACCGCGAGGTCAGCTGCCGATCACGCGCCCGGTGCTAATCGAGTGATTTAGTGTTGCGCTCGGCGCTTAGCGGAGCTTGAAAAAGAAATCATTTTTATTGCTATTAGAAGATGCAGTTGCCCGCACCACACCTAATAGTGAACTTTGCCGGGTCGAGTAGGAAGCGGTCGCGAACCGCGCGTAGCTGCCGTCCCAAAGCTGCACCATGGCAAAGCCGAAGCGCGGTGCCTTACAAAACAGCATCGATGTTAATAAAGCGCAATTGACATCATGAAATGCCCGGAGGGATAATGATTTTTCGCGGGAAATGGCAGCAGACGCACGGCGAGCGAAAGTCTGAGCCTTGCCCACGACAACAGAGGAGGGCGGACAATGATGCGTGCGGCCGTTGTTGCGGTGGCGTTTGTCGCGGGACCGTTGCTGGTATTCGCGGCCTCGGATGCTCAGTCTCAAGGCAAGAAATGGTATCCGTTCCCAGTCGAGGAGCACACGACAGCCTTCGACATGAACAGCCCGGTCAAGGACGTGATGTACACGCCGCTTGCGAAGGCGGACAAGAAATGGAACATCTGCGTGTCGTTTCCTCATATGAAAGACGCATACTGGCTCGCCGTCGACTACGGCGTTGCTGAAGAGGCAAAGGACCTTGGCGTCGCCATGCATTTGGTCGAGGCCGGCGGCTACACCAACCTGAGCAAGCAGATTTCGCAGATCGAGGATTGCGCATCGAACGGCGCCCAGGCCGTTGTGATCGGCGCAATCTCCTATGACGGGCTCAACGAGACGGTAAAGCGCCTGCACGACAAGGGCATTCCGGTCGTCGACCTCGTCAATGGCATGTCGTCCAAGGACATCTCGGCCAAGTCGCTCGTGTCGTTCCAGACCATGGGTTACAAGGCGGGCGAGTACATCGCCAAGCAGCATCCCAAGGGTTCGGCCGCGGTCGAGGTGGCGTGGTTCCCTGGTCCGCCCGGCGCGGGCTGGGTCGAGGCCGGCAACAAGGGCTTCCTTGAAGCGGTCAAGGATAGCGCGCTCAAAGTCGTCGCCACCAAGTATGGCGACACCGGAAAAGAAGTGCAGCTCAAGCTGGTCGAGGATACGTTACAAGCCAACCCGAACATCCAATACATCGTTGGCACGTCGCCGACCACAGAGGCGGCCGTGCAGCTTCTGCGCGAGCGCAATCTCTCGAACAAGATCAAGGTCGTCGCGTATTACTTCACGCCCGGGGTCTACGAAAACATCAAGGCCGGACGCGTGTTGGCGGCGCCGACCGATTCAGCCGTGATCCAGGGGCGCGTCTCCATCGACCAGGCCGTGCGTATCCTGGAAAAGAAGCCCTATCTCAAACATGTCGGGCCGAAGATCTATGTGATCGACAAGTCGAACATTAATACGTTCGACTACGCGTCGTCGCTGGCGCCCGCCAATTGGAAGCCGGTCTTCACGGTCAATTGAAGTGTCGCGGCGTCGAAGAGTCCGGGACGATTGACGGTGTGATGGCGACGGACACATTGGCGTCGGCTAAAGGCGGCGCGGGCTCAATCCTGCCCGCGCCCATTTTGCAGACCCAAAATTTGTCCAAGCAGTTCCCAGGAGTGCTAGCGCTCGATCAAGTCGATTTCGAGCTGCGCGCCGGCGAAGTGCACATATTGTTCGGCGAAAACGGCGCCGGCAAGTCGACATTGATTCAAACTCTCGCCGGCGTTCACCGACCGACCGACGGCAGCATCAGCTTCCGCGGTGCGCCGGTCGAGCTGCAAGGCGTGCATCATGCGCGCAAGCTCGGCATCAGCGCGGTGTTCCAGGAATTCTCACTGGTCCCGACCCTCACCATCGAGGAAAATCTGTTTCTCGGCGCCGAGCTGACGCATCACGGCTTTCTCGACAAGATCGAACTGCATCGCCATGCCGATACCATTCTCAAACAGCTCGGCTTTCCGTTGCGGCCGCGACAAAAGGTTCAGGACCTGACCCGCGCCGAGCAGCAGATGGTCGAGATTGCAAAAGCGTTCCGCACCGATTTGTCGGTGCTGATTCTCGACGAGCCGACCGCCTCGCTCACGGATCGCGAATCGGAGCGGTTGTTTGCGATGATCGAGCAGGCCCAGAGCCGCGGGGTCGGCATCATTTACGTCACCCATCGGATGAGCGAGATTCGCCGCATCGGCGATCGCATCACGGTCTTGCGCGACGGCAAACGCGTGGCGACGCTCGACGTCGCCGAGGTCGACGACGACCGTCTGCTCCAGCTCATGACCGGACGCGTCATCAGCCAGGTCTTCCCCAAGATCGCGTATCGCCCGGGCCGGCCGCTTTTGGAAATCTCGGAACTCACCACTGCGGATCGCTCGGTAAAGGATTTCACGCTTGTGGTCCGGTCTGGCGAAGTCGTAGGGCTCGCCGGTCTTGTCGGTTGCGGCAAGTCGGAGGTCGGACGCGCCTGTTTCGGCCTGGAGAGGATTGCCTCAGGACACATCAGCTTCGACGGCGAGGACGTCACCGCCCAACCGGTGCGCAAGATGCTCGACCGAGGTATCTTCTATCTTCCGCCCGATCGGCGCGAAGAAGGGCTGGTCATGATGCGCAGTGTCCGAGAGAATGTCGCGCTGCCGTGGCTCGGCACGCATCCGTTCTCCCGGCTCGGCTTCCTCGACCGGCGCAGCGAGCGATCGAAGGTTCGGGAATTGATGCGTTTGCTCAATCTCCAGCCGCCGAACATCGAGGCCGATCTCGAGCGGTTCTCTGGCGGCAACCAGCAGAAGGTCTTGCTGGCAAAGGGTCTCGTGGCGACCGTCAAGTTGTTCATCCTTGATGAGCCGACGGTCGGCGTAGATGTCGGCACCCGCGTCGCCATCTACGAATTCATTCGCGATCTTTGCCAGGGCGGGGCCGGCATCTTGCTGATTTCATCGGATCTGCCGGAGATTCTCCATCTTACCAACCGCACCTATGTCATGTACCGGGGCGAGCTGCGCGCCGAGCTTGCCGGTGCGCAGATCACCCAGGACAGTGTGCTGGCCAATTTCTTTGAACGGACGCAGACCTGATGGGCCGAAAAACCGATCGTTGGCTGTCCTTCACCGTGCCGCTGCAGCGGCTGTTCGTGCGTATCGGCGTTTTGCCCTTCCTGCTGGTGATCGCTCTTATTGTGTTTACGGTTCTTTCAGGACGGTTCCTGACCAGCGAGAATCTGCTCACCGTGGCCCGGCAGGCCACCTATCTGGCCATCGTCGCGATGGGACAAATGCTGGCGCTGCTCACCGGAGGTTTTGATCTTTCGGTTGGCAAGATCGTCGCCATAACCTCGGTCGTCACTGCTCTGATCATGGCGCCGCTGGCCGCTGCGCATCCCGACGCGACCGCGATCACGCTGACCTTAGGAATGCTGGCCGGTATCGGCGCTGGCACGCTGGTCGGGGTGGTCAACGGCGTCGGCGTCGCCGTGTTCAACGTCTCGCCCTTCATGATGACGCTTGGCACGGCGACGATCAGCTTCGGCATCGCCCTGACGCTGACCAGCGGCGTGCCGGTATATGGCATTCCCGACGTGTTCGGCACGATCTTCAGCTTTGGCCGAATATTCGACGTTCCCTCGCCCGTCTATGTGACGGCCGGCCTGTTTGTCGCCATGCATGTTTTGCTGAGTTGGACCCGAATGGGCCGCTACTTCTACGCGGTCGGCGGCAATATCAAGGCGGCGCGCCTATCCGGCATCAGCACGCGCTTCTACCTGTTCATGGCCTATGTGCTGTGCGGGGCGCTGGCCGCAGTAGCCGGCGTCTTACTGACGGCGCGGCTCGAAACCGGCGAGGCGAATATCGGTGCCTCGCTGCCGCTCAACTCGATCGCCGCCTGCGTTATCGGCGGGGTGAGTTTGCGAGGCGGTATCGGACGTCTCGGCAACGTGGTACTGGGCGCTATCTTCATCGGCCTTATCCAAAATGGAATGGACTTGGCGCAGATCCAATCCTACCTCCAGGAAGTAGTGATCGGCGTCCTCCTCATTCTGGCGGTAATCGCCGATCAGCTTCGGCAGTTCGTCATGCTGCGGCTGAAGGATTGACGGCATGCTGAAGGTTGCGTCCGCGACCGAACCGGACGGCGGTACCAAGGGGGTGACGATGCCGAGCAACCAGGAGCTTCAGGCGCGCCGGCAGGCGTCGGTGCCGCGCGGCGTGAGCTCAGCCACGCAAATCTTCGCCGCCAAGGCGGACAACGCCGAGCTTTGGGACGTCGAAGGCAAACGATATATCGATTTCGCCGGCGGCATCGGTGTGCTCAACACCGGGCACCGCCATCCCAAGGTGATGACGGCGATCCAGCGCCAGCTCGAACGCTTCACGCACTCCGCATTTCAGGTCATGCCTTACGAGCCCTATGTGGAGCTTGCCGAAAAGCTCAACCAGCTCGCGCCGTGCGCCGGGCCGAATAAGACGATCTTCGTCACTACCGGCGCCGAGGCGATCGAGAATGCGGTCAAGATAGCGCGCGCCGCCACCAAGCGTTCTGCAGTGATCGCCTTCGCCGGCGGCTTCCACGGCCGCACCTTTATGAGCATGGCACTCACCGGCAAAGTCGACCCGTACAAGAAGGGCTTCGGGCCACTTCCCGGCGACATCTACCACGTCCCGTATCCAAACAGCTTTCACGGCATTGAACCGGAGCAATCGCTCCAAGCGCTGCAATTTCTGTTCAAGGCGGATGTAGATCCTGCCCGCGTCGCCGCCATCCTGATCGAGCCGGTGCAGGGCGAAGGCGGCTTTTACATCGCGCCATTCGATTTCCTCCGCGAGCTGCGCCGCATCTGCGACGAGCACGGCATTCTGCTCATTGTCGATGAGGTGCAGACAGGCTTCGGCCGCACCGGTAAAATGTTCGCTCTCGAGCACAGCGGCGTCAAGGCCGATCTCGTCACCATGGCGAAAAGCCTGGCCGCCGGCATCCCGCTCTCCGCCGTGGTCGGCCGCGCAGCCGTCATGGATGCCGTCGGTCCCGGGGGGCTCGGCGGCACCTATGGAGGCAACCCGATCGCCTGCGCGGCCGGGCTCGCCGTGCTCGAGGTCTTCGAGGAAGAACAGCTCCTGGAGCGCAGCGTCAATATCGGCAAGCACATCATGGATCGCATGAATGAATTGGCGGCGAGTAACCGCTTCTCCTCCTGCATCGGCGAAGTGCGCGGACTCGGCGGCATGGTGGCAATCGAGCTGGTTGAGGACCGGGATTCCAACAAGCCGGCGGCGACGCTCACCAAACGTTGGGTGGACGCCTGCGCAAGCAACGGTCTGATCATGCTGACGTGCGGCGTCTACGGCAACGTCGCGCGCATTTTGGTGCCGCTGACTGCGAGCGACGCTGTCATCGACGAGGGGCTTGCGATCATGAAGACTTCGCTCGATGAGGCCCTCGGGACTGACGCGTGATTTCCGCAGACCCTTCCATCGGAAGGGCACTATTGGATAGGATGAGAACGGCGGGTCGGTGGGGATTGATATGAGCGACAACCGCGCGGTTGCAACCGTGCAAGTCGACAACGAGCAACTGCGGGTCACCGAGTGGCGCTTCACGCCGGGCGCCGCGACAGGCTTCCACCGGCACGCTTACGATTATGTGGTGGTTCCGGTCGTCGACGGCGAACTCGAATTGATAGGCCCCGATGGCCACCGCTCGCGCGCGCGTCTGCAGCAAGGAAAATCATACTTCCGCAATGCCGGCGTGGAGCACGACGTGGTAAATGCCGGCGCCGGCGTCATGACGTTCGTCGAAATTGAGCTAAAGGGTGGCGGGCAGACCGGGCAATAAACCAGCGGCATCGGTGTCAAACGGTCGTTGACAGTGTCGGGTCGGGCCTGTCGAGCCTGAGAAGAGGAGTTAGGAACAATGCCTGCGGCGAAAGGAAATGCGAGGCTCGCGATCAACTGCGACATGGGCGAGAGCTTCGGCCTTTATAAGATGGGCAACGACGAGGGCATGATGCCGCATATCACCATCGCCAATGTCGCTTGCGGTTTCCACGCGTCCGACCCTTCGGTGATGGCGTATACCGTGCGGCTGGCGAAACAGCACAAAGTCAAAGTCGGCGCGCATCCTTCCTTACCCGATCTCCAAGGGTTTGGCCGGCGCGAGATGAAGATGCGGCCCGAGGAGCTTACCGATTGCATCGTTTATCAGGTGGGGGCGCTCAAAGGCTTTCTCGACCGCGAGGGAATGGAACTCTTCCACGTCAAGCCCCATGGCTCGCTCTACGGCATGGCGGCGAAGTCTGCGGAGGTGGCGAAGGCCGTCGCCGATGCGGCAAAGGTGTTCAACGTCCCGGTGCTGGGCATGGCAGGCACGATGCATGAGCAGGTCTATACGGCGGAAGGGCTGCAATTCATTTCTGAGTATTACGCCGACCTCGACTATGCGGATGACGGCACACTCATCATCACCCGCGAGCACCACGCCGTCGACCCCAAGCGTGCCGCCGGGCGCGCTCTGCGTGCGGTCAGAGAGGGCGTTGCCGAGTCGGTCAATGGTGCGGACGTGCACGTTCGCGCCGACTGTATTTGCGTTCACTCCGATACGCCCAATGCGGTAGTGGTCGCGCAGGCGGTCAAAGCGGCGGTCGCGGACTATCTCGGTTAGCCGGCCATTTGAGAGGGGAAGCGAGAATGGCGCAGCATCAAGTATTAAGCCCGCTACCCGGAATCTTTTACCGGCGGCCGTCGCCGGACAAACCCCCTTACAAGGAGGAGGGCGATCGGATTGCGGAAGGTGAGGTTATCGGCTTGATCGAGGTGATGAAGCAGTTCACCGAGGTTCATGCTGACGCGAATGGCAAGATCGTGCGCTTTCTCGTCGACAACGAGGGGCCTGTCGAGCCAGGGCAAGCCGTGCTGCTCATCGAAACCGCCTGAGCTGCACTCGTGTTTGACAAGCTTCTGATTGCCAATCGCGGCGAAATCGCGGTACGCATCATCCGCGCGGCGAAGGAGCTCGATCTGCGCACTGTCGCGGTGTTCAGCGATGCGGACAAGGACAGTCTCGCGGTGCGCTATGCAGACGAGGCAGTCGGTATCGGTCCGCCGCCGGCCGGCAAAAGCTATCTCAATATCGATGCGATTATTGCCGCCGCGCGCCAGACAGGCGCCGGCGCAATCCATCCCGGATATGGATTTCTTTCCGAGAACGCGCGGTTCGCCGAGGCTGTGGCCGCCGCTGGCATGGTCTTTGTCGGACCAACACCGCGGGCCATTCGTACCATGGGCGACAAGGCTGCGGCGCGGGCAACGGCACGGGCGGCGGGGGTACCCATCGTGCCGGGCAGCGACGGCGAAGTGACCGATCTCGACCACGCCTTGGCGGCAGCGCGGCGGATCGGCTTCCCAGTCATGCTCAAGGCAAGCGCCGGCGGCGGCGGCCGGGGTATTCGGGTCGCCGCGGACGAAACGACGTTCGAGCGTCATTTTCATACCGCTCAGGCTGAGGCCGCGGCTGCGTTCGGCAGCGGCGCGCTCTATCTCGAGCACTTTCTCAACCACGCGCGCCATCTTGAGGTGCAGGTGCTGGGCGACGGCAACCGCGTCGTGCACTGTTTCGAGCGTGAATGCTCGCTGCAACGGCGGCGTCAGAAGGTGTGGGAGGAGGCTCCATCCCCGGCAATCGACAACGCGACCCGCGAGGCGCTATGCGCCTCGGCGGTGCGTTTGGCCGAACGGGTCGGCTATCGCGGCGCGGGAACGCTCGAATATCTTTACGATGACGCAACCGGCGATTTCTTCTTTATCGAAATGAACACACGTATTCAGGTGGAGCATCCGGTCACGGAAATGATCACCGGAATTGATCTCGTGCGTGCCACTATACAGATCGCGCAAGGCAAGCAACTCGAACTCGCACAGGCCGACGTGATGATGCGGGGCGCCGCGATCGAAGTTCGGATCAATGCCGAGGATCCGGAAAAGAATTTCCGGCCCTCACCCGGCCGGGTCGGCACGCTGACGCTGCCTGCCGGGCCGGGGGTACGCGTCGACACCATGCTATACCCCGGCTACGTCGTGCCGCCTTACTACAACTCGCTGCTTGCCAAGATCGTTGTTCACGCGGAAACTCGCGAGTTTGCGCTGGCGCGGCTACGTCGTGCGTTGGATGAGTTCGAAATCGATGGCCTTGTTACAACCGCCCCGCTACATAAACGTCTTGCCCGATTGGACGAGGTGCGGACGGGGCACTTCGATACTAGTTTTTTAGAGCGGCTGCTGACGGCGTGAACGCCGATCGGTGCGGCGTGTGGCACTCGGAGAGTACGCATGAGCGGAATTCGTTATTCCTTTGGCGGTGACGAGCATATCTTCGTCGAAATCGACGAAGGAATGTCGCTGGAGGCCTTCTTCAAAGGCATGGCGATCTGCGGCGACCTGGAGAAGCGGCGCATTGCCGGGGTTTCCGAGATTTGTCCATCGAACGCCTCATATCTGGTGCGTTTCGATCCGGATGTGATTCACCCCGACAAAATGCTGCGCACACTCCAGGACATAGAGGCGCAGATCGGCGACGCCGATCTGGAGCTGCCGACGCGCATTGTCGAAATTCCAGTGCTCTACAACGATCCATGGACGCGCGAGACGCTGATGCGGTTCCGCGAGCGCCATCAGGATCCGAACAGCACCGACATCGAGTATGCCGCGCGCATCAATGGTTACGGTTCCATCGCTGAATTTATCGCCGCGCATTCGGGCGCGCCCTGGTTCGTCTCCATGGTCGGTTTCGTGGCGGGGCTTCCCTTTCTGTTCCAGATGGTCGAGCGGTCGAAGCAGATCGAGGTGCCGAAATATCTGCGGCCGCGCACCGACACGCCGAAGCTCACCGTCGGTCACGGCGGTTGCTTTGGCTGCATCTACTCGGTACGCGGCGCCGGTGGCTACCAGATGTTCGGAATTACGCCGGCGCCCATCTACGACCCGGCGCAGAAGCTGCCCTACCTCAGGGACTTCATGGCTTTCTTTCGTCCCGGCGACATCGTCAAGTGGAAACCGATTTCGCGCGAAGAGTATGACCGCGACGTCAAGGCGGTCGAGGCGGGCACATTTGACCTGACCATCCGCCCCGTCAATTTCTCGCTCAAGGCGTTTCATAGCGATCCAGGTGGCTACAGCCGAAGTCTCGTCGAGGTGCTCCATGGACATTGAGGTGATCAAGCCCGGTCTCGCCACCAGCGTTCAGGACGCTGGCCGCCCTGGCTATTACAATATCGGCATTCCACTGTCGGGAGCGCTCGATCAATACGCGTTGCGCGCAGCCAATTTGTTAGTCGGCAACGAAGCCGGAGCAGCCGTCCTGGAAGCGACTTTGCTCGGCCCGGAGCTCGCCTTCCGCGCACCGGCTATCATCGCCGTCACCGGTGCTGAAGCGGCGCCCAAGGTCAATGGTGAAGCACGGCCGCTCAACGAGTCGTTCGCCGTGCGGGCCGGCGATCGACTGACGTTCGATTTCATGAAAGTCGGCGCGCGAATCTACATTGCGGTCGCTGGCGGAATCGATGTCCCGCCGATCCTTGGCAGCCGCTCGACTTATGCCCTTGGCGCGCTGGGCGGCTTCTCCGGTCGAAAACTTGCCGCCGGCGATGTGCTGCCCGTGGGCAAGGCAAGGGCGGGCGGGCGCGCCGGCCGCGCTCTCGCCGGCGATCTGGTTCCAACCTATCCTAAGTCGCTCGAGCTGCGCGTGCTCACGGGGCTCTATTTCCATCGCCTGACGGATGAGGCCGCGAGAACTTTCTTCGAGGATATGTGGACCGTTGCGCCCGAAGCGGACCGCATCGGCTATCGCTACCGAAAAGGGCGCGCGCTCGCCTTCCGCGAACGCAAGCAGCCTTTCGGCGCCGGATCCGATCCATCCAACATCGTCGATGCCGGGTATCCCTACGGCTCAATTCAAGTGCCAGGGGGCCTTGAGCCGATCATCTTGCATCGCGACGCCGTATCCGGAGGTGGATACGCCATGATCGGAACCGTGATCAGCGCCGACATGGACCGCATCGCACAGATGCAGCCCAACAACTTGGCGCGGTTCGTCCAGGTAGACATGGACGCGGCGCTGAAGGCGCGTGCCGAATATAAGAGCAGGATCGCGCGAATGAGCGCCGCGTTGCGCTGATAGGCTGTCGCCCCATGAACTGGACGGGTGCGCAGCGGTGGGTGCAGCGCGCCCTGGGCTGCAAAGTGATTGAGAGAGTTGCCGCCGCTCGCGGCTGAACTACTGCGGCTTGCCGTCGGGCAGCAGCGTGGCGCGGACGTTCTCCATCTCGCGCGCCCACTGGTCGGCGCGCGAAGCCATCAGTTCGCGCAGGCGCTGCGCGGCGTCTGGATAGCCTTCGAGCATTCTCAGAAACATCGAGCGCGAGATGCGCATGACCGTCGAGCTCTCGCGCGCGGTGGCGGTCGCCGGGCGTCTCGTTTCTGCGAGCAAGGCCGATTCGCCGAGCAATGTGCCGGGACCGGCAATGACTTCAGGTTCACCGCTCCATTCCGGCTTGAGGCTGATGGAGCCACGCTCGATGATGTAAGCGCCGTCGGCAGAATCGCCGGCCGCGAACAAGATTTGGCCGGGTTGCAGGTCGTAGCTTTCGACCCCGATGGCGAGGATGCGCAGCGCGCCCGCGCCGAGCCGGCGCAGCAGCGGGATCCGCTCCAGGCATGCGATGTCGTCCTCGATCGTCATGATGGCCGTGATTAGGGCACCAGTTTGTAGCCGCCGGCCTCGGTGACCAGGATGGCAGGGGCGGCGGCATCCTTCTCGATCTTCTGCCGCAGCCGATAAATATGCGTTTCGAGGGTGTGGGTGGTCACTCCCGAGTTGTAACCCCAGACTTCCTGCAACAGCGTCTCCCGCGAGACCGGACGCTGGCCGGCGCGATAGAGGTAGCGCAGGATCGAAGTCTCCTTCTCGGTCAGGCGGACTTTGTTGCCCTTGGGGTTGAGCAGAAGCTTCGAACTCGGCCGGAAGGTGTACGGGCCGATCGCGAAAATGGCGTCCTCGCTTGCCTCGTGCTGGCGCAACTGCGCGCGAATGCGCGCCAAGAGCACGGCAAAGCGGAACGGCTTGGTGACGTAATCGTTGGCGCCCGATTCAAGGCCGAGGATGGTATCGGAATCCGTGTCGTGACCCGTGAGCATGATGATCGGCGCCTTGAAACCGTTCTTGCGCAGGATGCGCACGGCTTCGCGGCCGTCGATGTCGGGCAGGCCGACGTCCATGATCACGAGATCGATCTGTCCCGCCTTGGCGGCCTGCACGCCCTTGCTGCCGCTCTCTACGGCGACGGCTTCAAATTCCTCGTGCAGCGACAATTGCTCGGTCAGCGCGTCGCGCAGCTCGGCATCGTCGTCGACGATCAGAATCTTACGCGTGTTCGGCATCAATCCGGACCCCCGTCGCCGCTTGCCCGCCGGTCAATGACGCGGCCCGCAAATATCCCTGTTGCGCTCTTGCCGCGCCGCTTGCGAACTTCGGAATCGGACCACTAGCGCGAAGTAGAGCATTCGAGGATACAAGAGCAAGTGGGACTTGGGAATTCGCCAGCGCGCGAGTCATAGGGGAATGCGACGGGTTTCTTTCGCCACAATCGAGGTAAGCCCACGACCGGGCCAGCGGTCCTGGGGCTGGCTACGCGCCGGTCCTTTGCGGGTGCCCGTCGCGCTCGGCCGCGCCGGCGTCAGGGCCAGCAAGCGCGAAGGCGACGGGACCACGCCATGCGGCCGGTTTCACGCGGTGCGGCTGTGGTGGCGGGCGGATCGCCTTCCTCGCCCACGGACGTTGCTGCCGCTTCGCCGGATCGGCCCCGCCGACGCCTGGTGCGAAGATCCAACCGATCGGCGCTACAACCGGCCCTTTTGGCGGTCGGCCAATGAACCAGGCGACCGGCTCTGGCGCGATGACCCCCTCTACGACGTTTTTCTCGAACTCGATCACAACACACGGCCTCGTGTCGTCGGTCGCGGCAGCGCCGTGTTTGTCCACATCGCCCGCTCAGGCCTGGCCCCGACCGCTGGCTGTATCGCCCTGGCCCGCCACGACCTTTTGGCGTTGGTCACACGGATCACGCCAAAGACGCGAATCATTATTCATTACTAGCTGAGTGACCTCTCCCCGAAGATCGCTGTGCCGACGCGGACATGGGTCGCGCCGAAGGCGATCGCTGTCGTGAAGTCGGCGCTCATGCCCATGGAGAGGAGCGCAAGCCCATTGCGCCGGGCGATCCGGGCGGTCAGTGCGAAGTGCGGCGCCGGGGCCTCGTCGAGCGGCGGGATGCACATGAGTCCGGAAATGGTCAGGCCGTAGCGGTCGCGACAGGCGGCGACAAAGGCATCGGCGTCCTGCGGCTGGACGCCGGCCTTTTGTGGCTCGGCGCCGGTATTGATCTCGACGAAGAGGAGGGGACGGCGCGCCTGCCCCGCGATCTCCTTGGCCAGCGCCACGGCAAGGCTTGCCCGGTCGAGCGAATGGATGGCATCGAACAGCGCCACCGCCTCTCTGGCCTTGTTCGATTGCAGCGAACCGACAAGATGCAGTTCAAGACCGCTGTAGCGGGCGGTCAATGCCGGCCACTTGGCCTTGGCTTCCTGCACCCGGTTTTCCCCGAACACGTGCTGCCCGGCGGCAATCACCGGCTCGATCGCATCGGCGCCGAACGTCTTCGAGACTGCGACCAGTGTCACGCTTGCGGGATCGCGTCCGGCGTCGCGGCAAGCGCGCGCGATGTCGGCGTGAACCGCCGCAAGCCGACCTGCTCGATCTATGCTTTCCATTTCGTCAATGCTCGGAACGGCTCAAATTTTAACGGCGGCCCGAAGATCGTCTTTACGCATTTCTACTAGCTTGGGGAACCCGGGGTGGGGATCCACGGATGTCCGACGTTCCAGCAAAGTCTGCCAAGGCATCGCCGCGCAACAAGCCGGTCCTCAGCATTCGCGCGCGACTGATCGTGGTCGCCCTCTTGGCGCTCGCCCCGCTGATGCTCGAGCGCATGCGCGGCCTCGAACAAGCGCGCGCTGAGCAAGCCGAGCTGGCCCGCCGCCAAGTCATCGATCTGGCGCAGAGCGGGGTCGAGGCACAACGCGAGATCGTCAATTCGATGCGCGCCCTGCTCCAAGTCGTGGCGCGCGTCTATGTCAGGACGGCGCCCGATCAGGCCGACTGCAACCAAACGCTTGCCGACCTGACAAGCAATATGCCGTGGCTGCGCGGACTTAACATCGCCGGACCCGACGGCCGAATTCGCTGTGCCACCGATTTGCGCGCAATCGGATTGAACGTGGCGGACCGTCCCTATTTCCAGAAAGCACTGCGCTTGCGTGATTTCACGCTTAGTGACTACCTGATCAGCCGGGTCCACCAGGCGCCCGGTTTGATCGCATCCTTCCCCGCGCTGAACGGCGACGGGTCCCTCGATGCGATCGTTCTTGCGTCGATCGATCTTCACTGGATCGGCGAGCTCGCGGCAAATGCTGCACATCGTGACGGCACCTCGGTCCTGCTAGTCGATGGCAGCGGCACGCTGATCGCCGCCTCGGCCGACGAAGCCGAGATCGTCGGCAAGAACCTCGCCGACAATGCCGTGGTGCGGGAGATGCTCGCCAAGGACGAAGGCACGATGACGGCTGCAGGGCTCGACGGCGTCCGGCGCATCTTCTCCTATGTCCGCGTGCCTTGGACGCAAGCGCGGCTCGCGATCGGCCTCGATGAGCGCGTCGTTCACGGCGGCGTCGACCGCGAGCAGCGCGGCGCCTACCTGCAGCTGGCGCTGGTCAGCATGCTCGTTCTGCTTACGGCCTGGTTTGGCGGCGAGCGGCTTATCCTGCAGCCGATCCGGACACTGGTGCGCACGGCGGCGCGTTTCGGCCGCGGCGATCTGCACGTGCAGGCAACGGACAAGCCCTGGGTCGCCGAATTCGAGCCGCTTGCGGCCGCGCTCGACGACATGGCGCGCAAGCTCGCGGCGCGCGAGGAGGAATTGCAGATCGCCAACCAACACCTCGAGGAGCTGGCGAGCCTCGACGGCCTGACCGGTTTGGCTAACCGGCGCGGCTTCGACCGGCAGCTCGAGCGCGAGTGGCGGCGAGCGGCCGAACGCCGCCAACCGCTCGCGCTCATGATGATCGATATCGATCATTTCAAGCTGTTCAACGACCGTTACGGTCATGTCAGGGGCGACGCCTGCCTGCGCGCGGTCGGTGAGACATTGTCGCTCGTGACCTTGGAGGAAGCCGTCCTCGTTGCCCGTTATGGCGGCGAGGAATTCGCCCTGCTGCTGCCG
Source organism: uncultured Alphaproteobacteria bacterium (assembly GCA_963721025.1). Classification (GTDB taxonomy): domain Bacteria; phylum Pseudomonadota; class Alphaproteobacteria; order Rhizobiales; family Xanthobacteraceae; genus BOG-931. The sequence continues at coordinate 24,565 of CAVRHN010000002.1, forward strand.
GGCCTCGGCCTCGAGCGCACGGCCGCCCTCGCCGAAGAGGCGCGCAAGGCCATCGAAGACCTCCTGATCAACCATGCCGAAGCGCCCTGCGGCCTGGTGACCATCAGCATCGGCGTCGAATCGCTGGTGCCGGATCAGAAGCAACCGGCCGCCGATCTGGTCGAGGCCGCGGATCGTGCGCTCTACACCGCCAAGCGGCGCGGTCGCAACATGGTGGTGGCACATATTCCTATGCGGCTCGGCGCCGCGTGCTGATTCCTTAGATCTGAAGTTCTCGCCGGAGTTCGCGGTTTGAGTTGGGACTTTAAGTCCACCGCCGAGGCGGTTTAGGATTTTCGGGCGCGAGACTTCTTCCGTGCGGCCGGCTTGCGCTTCGCCTTCTTTGGCCTTTTGGGCGGTGCCCAGATCATGCCCTCAAGCTTCATGCCATCCGGATCGGCGAAATAGACGGCGTAATAGTTGCGGCCGTAATACTCACCCGGCGGGTCGAGCACGGTCATTCCGTTGTTTTCCAGAAAGGCGCCGAGCTGGTCCACGTCGTTGCGGCTGGAGAGCTCGAACGCATAGTGATGGAAGCCGATGTCGCCTTTATGATACTTTCGCTTTCTGCCTTGGGCGTCGGCGGCGGCGATCCAGAACAGCGTCTTGCGGTTACTCCAGCCGGCCATGTCGGCGTAATCGTATTTGAGCTTGAAGCCGAGAAAACCGAGCAGCTTGTCGTAGAATTTCTTCGAGCGCGCGAAATCGCCGACGCTGAGAACGAGATGATCGATGCCGACGACGCGAGGCATGAGACCTCCGAACCGTCTGAATTGTGGCCGCCGACGAAACCGAATTTGCTCAGCCAAGCCTACGAGATTTGCATGCGAATCATCTGGAAATTCTTTGGCGAAAATGAAGCCGGGCCGAACGGTCGAAGCGGCTTTCCATAAAAAAAGGGCCGGCGCGTGACCGGCCCTTCCCCGAATTCCCCCTTCAAGAAGTCCCCCAATTACCCCTTTGTCACCATCGGCGGCTGGGGCACCCTCTCCGTCATGACGTGTAAAACATATAGGGGGCTAATTTGGTCCTCTAGTGCGGAAAAGCCACACTTCAGAGCTGATTTTAGCGCCGCGAATATCGTGGGTTCGGCGGGGACTTTGCGCGGCGATGCTGCCAAACTGTTGCCAGCACTAGCGATTGTGCGGGGCCGTTTCCCCGGCGCCCGTCCCGCCAGGGGCGTTGCAAATATGCCGCATTCGACAAAATCCGCATCCATGCGACACAAATAGCCATCGAACCTTGCTACTTTTCCGGCGTATCGGGGGGCAGCCGGAAAGCCTGCGGATGCTCGCCCCCGATTGTTCGCTGTCAGTCCCTTCGAGACTATGATGCAAAGCACGCTCAGGCACGGGCCACGCCCGTCCAACCTGCAAAGCAAGTGCGGGTTGATGGTTGCATTGGCCGCCGGCCTTGCGCTTGCGGCCTGTGCGACATCGCCGTCTTCGTCGTCACCGCCGCCGTCTTCGTCGCAGGATTTGCTCGGACTGGGCAACGCGCCGGCGCCCAGCAATGTTGGCCAGCGCGAGCTGACGCCGGCGGAAAAAAAGATCATCACCAACGCGGTCGCTCTCTCGCTCCGCGATCCGGCTACCGCGCAGTACCGCTGGCCGAAGATTCAGAACGCGGCGGATGGTTCGGTCAATTATTGCGGCATAGTGAACGGCAAGAGCCCGTACCCGGCCTATAATGGCCGGCAGGCCTATATCATCTCCGCCACGGTCACGGGCGGCAAGGTGGCATCGGCCGTGGTCGATCTTATCGCCGGCGGCAAGGACTTCGAGATCGTGCGCAGTACGTGCAGGAAATACGATCTCGACCCCGAAGCCAGCTGATTGCTGACGTATCGTTGGGTCGGCGCTTTCGCGGCGCGAAGGGCTCATAGCCTGGTCCCGGCATCGCGGCGACGCGCGCAGTTGACGCGCTCTATTGCGGCGTCCATTCCTGGGCGCTGGCGCCGGCCAGCGATTGGACCCGCACCTCGTCGGCGGCAAGCTCGCCCGCCGGACCGGAATAGACTACTTGGCCATCGTCGAGCACATAGGCGTAGTCGGCGATCTCCAGGCTCATGCGCACGTTCTGTTCGACCAGCAGCACCGAGATGCCTTCCGCGCGCATCTTCGCCACGATGCGAAAGACTTCGCGCGTGATCAGCGGTGCCAGCCCTTGCGAGGGCTCGTCGAGAATGAGGAGCTTCGGGTTGATGAGCAGCGCGCGGGCGATCGAGAGCATTTCCTGTTCGCCGCCGGAGAGCTGCCGGCCGCGGTTGCCGCGTCGCTCGGCGAGCCGGGGGAACAGCCGATACACGCTCTCCAGCGTCCACGGTCCCGGCCGCTCCAGCGGCACCATGAGATTTTCGTTCACGGTGAGATTGGCGAAGATCTTGCGGCCTTCGGGCACGTAGCCGACACCGAGAGCAGCGACGTGAAACGGCGGCCAGCGCGTGGTGTCTCTGCCGAAGATTGTGACACGGCCTTCGCGTGGCGGTGTCAGGCCCATGATGCTGCGCAGCGTCGTGGTCTTGCCGGCGCCGTTGCGGCCGAGCAGCGCCGTCACTTGGCCTTCGGCGGCCTCCAGGCTGACGCCGTGCAGGATGTGGCTCTTGCCGTAAAAGGTTTGCAGCCCTTCGGCGGTGAGTGCGGCGCTCATGCGGCCTGCCCCAGATAGGCGGTCTGCACCGCCGCGTTCGCGGCGATCTCGCGCGGCGTGCCTTCGGCGAGGAAACTGCCCTGATCGAGCACCGTGATCCGGTCGGCGAGATGGAAGATGACCCGCATATCGTGCTCGATCAGCACGATCGTCAGCTTGTTTTCCTTGTGCAGACGGCCGATCAGCTGGGTGATCACGTAGGTTTCCTGATCGCCCATGCCCGCCGTCGGTTCGTCGAGCAGCAGCAAGCGCGGCTTGAGTGCCAGCGCCATCACGATCTCAGTGGCGCGCTGGTCGCCATGCGCCAATTCGCCGACCAGGCGGTCGGCTTTGCCGGTGAGACCGCCCATCTCGAGCAGTTCGGACACGCGGGCGCCGATTTCCCTGTCGGCGGCGCGAGAGAGCCACGGCTGCAAGCGAAATCCGGCAGCGACTTCGACCGGGATACGCAGATTTTCGCGCACCGAAAGTTCGGGGAAGACTTCGGTGACTTGAAAGGTGCGAGCGATGCCGCGCCACACCCGGCGTGCCGGCAGGAGATTGGTGATGTCCTCGCCGTCGAAAACAATGCGTCCCGCAGTCGGCCGCAAAAAGCCGCTGATCAGGTTGAAGAAGGTCGTCTTGCCGGCGCCGTTGGGGCCGATGATGGCCCGCAATTCAGCCGTTTCGACCGTCATCGACACATTGTTGACGGCAATCAGGCTGCCGAAGTTCTTCGAGACGTTCTCGATCCGCAACAAGCTCATGGCATTGCCTTCCGCCGGATGATGCCGAGCACGCCGCGCGGGAAGAACAGCACGACGAGCACGAAGAACAGGCCGATGAACGACATCCAGTTCTGCGTCTCACTCGACACGTAATCCTGCAGCACGACGAAGATCGCGGCGCCGAGCAGCGGCCCCCAGAAGCTGCGCATGCCGCCGAGCACCGCCATGATCACGAATTCGCCCGATTGCTGCCAGTGCAGATCGTGCGGGTCGGCGAAATTGTTGAGCAGCGCATAAAGCGTGCCGGCGAGGCTGACGAAAATGCAGGAGATGACCCAGGACATCCAGATATGGCGGTCGACGGGTATGCCGAGAAAGCGCGCGCGACGCTCGTTCTCGCGGATAGCCAACAGCGTGCGGCCGAACGGCGAGCGCAGCAGCGCCGCCATGATCGCAACGGCGACGGCAAAGCACACCAGCACCAGATAGTAGAACGCCTTGTCGTTATGCAGGATGTCGATGTTGGCGAAGCCCAGATCGATCGGCTCGCGATGCCAGCCGGAGAGGCCATCGTCGCCGCCGGTGACGTTGTTCCATCGGTAGGCGATGAAATAGAACACCTGACCGAAGGCGATGGTCACCATGGCGAAATAGATGCCGCGCAGGTGAACGATGAGCAGGCCGATGAGCGCAGCGGCCGCGAGGCCGACGAGGATGCCGACGGCTACGCCGGCCAGCGTATTGGGAAGGAGATATTTGATGGTCAAGCCGGCTCCATAGCCGCCGAGACCGAAATAGGCGGCGTGGCCGAAAGAGAGCACGCCGGTATAGCCAAGCAGGAAATTCAGCGACATGGCGGCAAGCGCCATCACCAGCACGCGGCTGCCGAGCTGGGTATAGCCGCCCACCGCGTGGAGCCAATAGGGCATCGTCAGCAACAGCAGCCAGACGGCGATATCGGCGGCGCGTTTGCCGTGGCTTCTGTCCATCAAAAGCGCCCCTCCTCGCCCAACAGGCCGCGCGGCCGCACCAAGAGCACGAACCCCATCATGACGTAGATCACCGCCTCGCTCGCCGAGGGAAAGAACACGGTCGTGACGCCCGAGGCGACGCCGATGAGCAGGCCGCCGAGCAGCGTGCCCGGCAGGCTGCCGAGACCGCCGATGATGATGGCGACGAAGCTCGGCATGATCAGATCGTTGCCGATGGTCGGCTGCAGTCCGAGCATGCCGGCCGCCAGCACGCCGGCAAGTCCGGCGAGATAAATTCCGAGGCCGAAATTGAGGCTGCGCAGCAGGCGAATGTTGACCCCGAGCGCCGAGACCGTCTCAAGATCAAGCGTGCCGGCGCGGATACGCACGCCGAGGCGGCTGTAGTTGAGGATCGCGAACAGCGCGATCACCGCCGCCGTGACCAAGAGCACCATGAACAGCCGGTAGCCGGTGAGGAAAAAGAACTCGTTACTGAGCGGGCTCGACAGCCAATTCGGGATCGAGAACGGCAGCGTCTGCGGACCCCAGATGAAGCGGGTGCCGTCTTCGAGCATGAACGCCAGACCGAAGGTCAGGAGCAGGCTGTAGAGCGGGTCGCGGCCGTAGAGCCGGCGGATCAGCAAGCGTTCGATGACCAGTCCGAAAACCGCCGTCAGGATCGGAGATATCACAAGAGCGCCCCAGAAGCCGACATAGGGGATCAGCGCAAAGGCGAGATAGGCGCCGACCGCCAAAAACCCGCCATGAGCGAAATTGATGACGCCGGAAAGGTTGAGAATGAGCGACAGCCCCAAGGCCATAAGGGCGTAGAACGCGCCGATGATGAGGCCGTTGAAGACATTGTAAAAAATGAGCTGGGTCATAGGCGGGAGGCTTCACGCCGGGTCGGATCGAAGCATACAAACACACAACGGATCGGCGTGCCACACCCCTCGCGTGGCGCATCCGCATCATAAGACGAATTGGTAAGGCCGGTCGAAGGCCCACGCCCGTCGGCTCATTGCCGCGAAAGCTCCCCCCGTCCCTCCCCCGCAAGCAGGGGAGGGGAAGGGAGCGGGCGGGCACGCCATGAGCCGCATTCTCACTGACGGGGGCGAAAGCAAGCCCGAACGATCAGCCGGATCGGGCGTGACCGCTTCAGGCCGGCCATTTCATCTTGCAGCCGGTCTCGCTGACCGGCAGCGCCGCCTCGACGCCTTTGACCTCATGGTCGATGACGAACAGATCCTCGGGATCGTCTTTGCCGTGCTCCTGGGCATGGCCGACATAGAGCGTCGGCATCAGCTGATTGTCGCCCTCGCGGTAGAACGGGTCGTTCGGCATCAGCGCGACTTCCGGCGGCAGCTTCCAGTTCTGCAGGAACTTCGCCATCTTCATCGCATCGAGCGACTTCGTGCCGTTGGCGGCGTGTGCACAGCTCCAGGCCGAAACATAGCCGAACCAATGCCGCGCCGTCGGCACCTTGCCGCCATTGATTTTGCGGATTTCGGCGACGAACTCCTTCACATGCGGGACGTTGGGTTGGTTCCAGTACCATTCGAACACCCAGGTGCCGATGCGCGCGTCGGGCGGCAGACCTTCGAGCACCTCCAGTTCCTGCTGCGCGCCGGCGATGTGGTACTTCTTCTCGAGGCCGAACTGCACCGCCTGTTTAAGTGCGTTGACGGCATCTTGTCCGGCTACCAGGAAGATGATCACCTCGGGATTGGCCGCCTGCGCTTTGATCAGATAAGACGAGAAGTCGGCGGTGCCGAGGGGAGTGAGCGAGGCGCCGACTTCGGTGCCAGCGTATTTCTTCAGCGTGGCCTCGAAGCCTTCTTGCAAGGTATGACCGAAGGCGTAGTCGGGAGTGATGAAGTACCACCTCTTGCCATACTTATCGATTAGCGTCTTGCCGACTGCATTGGTTTCCATGCGGGTCGTGTTGCAGACGCGGAAAACGTTCCAATGACAATCCTTGCCGGTGACCGCGTCGGTGTGGCCGCCGGTGACGATGTGCAGGATGCCGGCCTGATTGGTGACCTCGCCGATCGCCAATGCCATCGCCGAGTTGACGTTGCCGAGCAGGAAGTTGACCTTATCGCGGTCGATCAGCTTGTGCGCTTTCTGCACCGCGGTGCCAGTATCGGTGCTGGTGGAGTCCTCGGCGAAGAGTTCGACCTTGCGGCCGAGGATGCCGCCCTTGGCATTGATCTGCTCGATCGCCAATTGGCAGCCGATCTGCTCGTTCTTGCCGAACTGGGCATAAGTGCCGGTGAATGGATCGTTGAGCCCCATCTTGACCGGCTCCTCGCCGAGAGCCTTGACTACGAAGGGGCTGGCAACCTGCATGGCGCCGATTGCAAGACCCGCCTTGAGTATTGTTCGCCGCTGCACCGGGCGGCCGATCAGATCCTTGGACATCATGTTCTCCCTTGGGCTTTGATATTTCGCTGCGACTTGGGCCCCTCAATTCATCAAACGGGATTTGCGACGAAAAGGCAAATATACAGCGCACGACAAGCTCATTCCCACCGCAGGCCGTTTTACGCCCACTGCAGGCCGTTTCACGACGAAAATTATTCCACACGCCGCCCCGCCCGGCGAGCGTACGCTTGCCTGGTGAGACAAAGAGCCGCTCTCGGGGCCGCTTGCGGCATTAGGCCGAGGCTTAAGTCAGGGCGATGCATACATCGTCCGCGCGTCGGCCGTGAACGCCTTGCGCGATTGCGGATCGACATAGAACATGTGGCCGCCGCGGTAGAGCTTTAGCTCGGCGCGCTCGCCGTCGACGCTGGAGGGGATGTGGTTGAGCACGTAACGGGAATCCGAGTACGGCGTGACCATGTCGCTATAGCCGTGAGCGATCATGAGCCGGAATGAGGGGGTGAGGGCAAAGAGTTCGCGTAAATCCCCGGTGGCGTTCGGCGGCGCGTTACCGGAGCCCTCCTGCCAGTCCCACTTGCCGGAAATTTCCGGAGCCAGCAAGTTGTAGGTCATCTCGGTCTTGAAGCCGAGTTCGTCGCGCGCACAGGCGACGAAGGCGCTGCCATAGGCGCGAATGAAGCCGTCGAGAAACGGATCGGGACCGCGCGGCTCCTGCGACGCGGGATTGGGATCGTCGACCGCGAACGTCGCGTCGTAATGGCTGACGATCTTGTGGTCGCTGAAGCGCAGGCTCTTGACATAGGCGTCGCCAATGAAGCCGCGCGAGCGGGTGACGACATCCTCCGGCAATCCGGTCATGCGCGCGACGCGAGCGTAAAACGCGTGCGCGGCAACGCCGCTGAGCGGCGGACCGGAGAGCGCCGACAGATAATCGGTGAGCGCGAAGTGCTCGGCCTGGGCCAGCGCCTCCTTGTTGAATGTGCCGGTACGCTCGAGCTCGGTCGCCGCCAGCGAAGGCAATTGCAGCGCGGCGCCCAGCGCCAGGCGGTCGCCGCCAAATGTAAACGCGCCTTCGATGAGCGGCGAGATCATCAGGATGCCGCTCACCACAATGCCTTGATTGTTCTGCACCGCGCGTGCGACCTTGGCGGCGCGGAAGCCGCCGTAGCTTTCGCCCAGAATATATTTCGGCGAGCTGACGCGGCCGTTCTTGGCGACGTAGAGCGCGATCACCTTCGCCATCGATTCGGCGTCGCGGTGCACGCCCCAGAACGCGCTACCGCCGTCGAGCTTGGCCGCCCGGCTCCAGCCGGTGCCGACCGGATCGATCAACACCAGATCGGTGAAGGCGAGCCAGGTGTCCGGGTTGTCCACCAGGTGGACATGGGCGCCGTCATAGCCATTGCCGAAGGCAGCGATGCGCGGGCCGACGAGGCCGAGGTTGAGGAACGCCGAGGCCGCACCCGGGCCGCCGTTGAACACGAAGGTCAGCGGCCGGCCCGGATCGCTCGGTTTGGCTACATAGGCGGTATAGAAGACCGCAGCCGAGCGTTCGCCCGATTGGTCGAACAGCGAGAACGTGCCGGCGGTGGCCGTATAGGCGAGTTTGCCGGCCGGAATATCGATGCTGTGCTCGGTGACGGCGTCGCCGGGCAACAGCGACAGCACCCCGGGTCCGGCGTGCTCTTGTCGGCCCTGGTCCGGATGGTTTCGCTCGCCCGCCGGTCTGGCGGCGTGCTCCTGCGCGGCTGCGGCGGTGGCAAGGAGCGCGATCCCAACGGCAATCGCGGTACGGCGAAAATCGATCATGTCGCTACCTATTTCAGCAATTTCCCTGCGGCCTTTTGGGGCAAGTGTGGTTCATGATCGTCCCCTGAAAGTGCCGGAAAGATGGCTGCTCCGGCCCTATATATCGGCTCGGCACCAACGACCGGCGCGGTAACCGCGCGGGTCGGTAGACAACCAGGATCGGATCGGGGAAGTTCTGACCCCTTTCGGCCGCATTGGAGTCATCCTGCAATGGCTTTCCCTCGCGCTTCGAAAGCGCTGACGCGCTTCACCGTGCTCGATCTGACCCGGGTGCGGGCCGGCCCGACCTGCGTGCGCCAGCTCGCCGACTGGGGCGCCAATGTCATTAAGGTCGAGGCGCCGCCGACGCCGGAAGAACCGATGGGCGGGCCGCGCGAGGGATCGGACTTCCAGAACCTGCAGCGCAATAAGCGCAGCATGACGCTTAATCTGAAGGCGCCGGAGGGGCTCGTCGCCTTCAGGCGCATGGTCAAGAAGGCCGACGTCGTGGTGGAGAATTTCCGCCCCAATGTGAAGAAGCGATTGGGCATCGACTACAAGGCGCTGGCCAAGATCAACCCGCGCCTGGTCTATGCCAGCATTTCCGGCTTCGGCCAGGATGGGCCGTATGCCGGTCGGCCCGGCTTCGACCAAGTCGCGCAGGGCATGGGCGGTTTTATGTCGATCAATGGCCTGCCCGGCCAGGGGCCTGTTCGCGCCGGCATCCCCCTCGCCGATCTGAGCGCCGGGCTGTTCGCCGCTCTCGGCATTCTCGTCGCGCTGCTGGAGCGCGAAAAATCCGGCAAGGGTCAGGCGATCGAAACCTCGCTCCTGCAAGCGCAGATCTTCATGCTCGACTTTCAAGCCGCGCGCTATTTGGTTCAGGGCGAGGTGGCGCGGCAGGCCGGCAATAATCATCCGACCACGATTCCAACCGGCGTATTCAAGACGCGAGACGGCACCATCAACATCGCCACGACGGGACATAAAATGTGGGTACGGCTCTGCCGTGCGATCGATGCGGACGCGCTCGTGGAGAAGCCGGAGTATCAAACTACTGCCGCCAGATCCGAAAATCGCGATGCGCTCAATGCCGAGATCGAGACCTATCTGAAAGACCGCAGCAGCGCCGAATGGGTCGACCGCTTCAACAAGGCCGGCGTGCCTTGCGGGCCGATCTACTCCATCGACCAAGTGTTCGCCGACCCGCAGGTGCGGCATCTCGGCATCGCCCAGACGGTCGCCGCGACGAAGCCGGCACTGCGGCTGGTCGGCCAGCCGATCTCGTTGTCGCGGACGCCGTCGCGTCTCGCGGCGCGGCCGCCCAAGCTCGGCGAGCATACCGATGCCGTGCTCAAGGAATTCGGCTTCAGCGCCCGCGAGATCGCCGCGCTGCACAAGGCCAATGCGGTATAGCAAATAAAGAGGCGAAGGAGCCCGCTGATGACTCAAACCGACAAGCTGCTCGCGCGCAAGGAAGCGGGCGTCGGCATCGTCACCTTCAACAATCCCCAGCGGCACAACGCCGTGTCGTTGGATATGTGGCAGGCGTGCAGCCGCGTTCTCCAGCAGTTCGCCCGCGACGATGAGGTACGCGTCGTCGTGCTGACCGGCGCCGGCGGCAAGGCCTTCGTGTCTGGCGCTGACATTTCGAAATTCGCCAGCGAGCGGGCCTCGGTCGAAGCGACCCGTGCCTACGAAGTCGTCACCGCCGCGGCCTTCAACAGCATCTACGAATTCCCGAAACCGACGATTGCGATGATCCGCGGCTATTGCATCGGCGGCGGCGTCGGGCTGGCGTTGTGTTGCGACCTGCGCATTTGCTCGAACGATTCCAAGTTCGCGGTGCCGGCGGCGAAGCTCGGATTGGGCTACGGCTATGCCGGCCTCAAGCGGCTCGTCGACATCGTCGGCCAGTCCTTCGCCAAGGAGATTTTCTATACCGCAAGGCAGTTCGACGCGCAGGAAGCCTACGCCATGGGCCTGGTCAATCGCGTGCTGCCGGCCGCCGAGCTCGAAAGCTATGTGAAGAGCATCACCGATATGATCGGTGCCAACGCCCCGCTCACCATCAAGGCGGTCAAATTCACGGTCGGCGAAATCCTCAAGGACGAATCGCAGCGCGACGTCGCCGGCGTCGACAAGATGGTCGAGGCGTGCTTCGCCAGCCGCGACTATACCGAGGGCCGCACCGCCTTCATGGAGAAACGCAAGCCGGTGTTTACCGGCAGGTGACGCGTTCAACGCCGCCGGCGGCCGCGCCAAGCGCACAGGCCGTAGCCGGCCGCTGCCGGCGCCCCGGTTTCGGGCTCTTATCTTGCGTTTCAGCGGCGCCTGATCTTTTCGGGACCGGCTTCCACTTTCCCGGATCATGCTCTACATAATCGCGCAACGCTCGACCTATGTCGGCCTGCGGAGAGGTGGCAGAGCGGTTGAATGCACCGCACTCGAAATGCGGCATACGGGTAACCGTATCGGGGGTTCGAATCCCTCCCTCTCCGCCACCACGCAGAAATACTCTACAATACCCTCCTTTTCGCTCGGCTACCCGCCGATGCCCGAGTTGCGAGGCGTGCGTCTCCCCGGAGCGGGTCTGCGGGCAGTCGTCTCTTATACGGCGACCTAGCGTCACATTTCTGTTGACACCCGAATTGCGCTGTTGTAGGAGGAAAATCCTTTGGAAACTGGGCCGCCATATGCATCAAATCTGGCGTCTGAGCGAATACCATCAGGGCAACCTGGGTCTTGCCTGCACTGAGGACGGTCTGTTCCTTGGGCGCACGCCGTTGATCGAGCGGCAGGGCGCAAGATTCGCTATGCGCACGCAGACCGAGATCGAACGCCTCTTAAGCCGCGCCTATGAAGCGGATTTGGCTGTAGACCGGGTCTTGCCCGGACTCGCGACGGTGATGACTGCCCTGAACGCGAATGATCCCGGTTTTGCACGAATCGCCGCGGTGCATTTGCGGATTCCTGACTTGCCCGATCAGGCCGCGCGAGACCGCTTGGAAGCCGAAGATACTCTTATCAAATCGATCAATCGGCACTCTGCTCGGAATGCACTTAATCCCGGCGGCGCCGCCGATAACGAATCATTTTCATTCGGCGCGGCTGACAGAATTTACAAGGCAAGCCCCGACGACCCGAGGAATCCCGGCTGGCCGGCCGGGACGGAGGGCGGCCGCGGTGGACAATTCCGTTCGAAGGACGCTTCTGAACTGACGCAAAAAGTCAAAAGCTTGATTGCGCGTCGGGCACTACGGACCGGCCTGCTCGCCGGTCTGCGCGTCGGTATTGAAGGTCTCGGCAATCTCATCCCAGGTGTCGACGTGGCGGCGGACGTCATGATGGTTGCCGACATCGCTCGCACAGTTGTCGAATTCAGGAAACTTGCAATCGACGCTGCTGCCGCTCTTAATTTTGTTAACGACGGCCCACATGGTTTGGAGGATCTTCAAGTTTCGACGAACGGTTATGAGGACTTCTCCAGCTACGATGCGTTTTATAAGGGCGAGCCAAGCCCAGAATTTTTGGCCAAACGGTTTGGCCCTGCCGGCGATGGCCAACAGTATCATCACATTGTGACGCAGGGCGGCACGAACGCAGACAATATATCGCCGGAGCAGCTGCAGAACACGGACAATATTATTCGCTTGCCGACGATCTTGCATGAGGCGGTTAACGCTGAATACTTGAAAGACTCCCCGGATCCAAACATGAACATGTATCAATGGCTACAGACACAGCCATACGATGTCCAGCGCGAACAAGGACTCAAAATACTCAGAAATTTGCACATTCTAAAATAGCTGCTTCGCTAAGGGATACTGGAGCTTGCTGTGGACACGAACACATCAATTGTTGAGTTGGGATCAAAGCTGGACGAGTGGTTTCAGAGCAATCAAGCCACGTTTGCATCCCAGGATCCGCAGGCCCAAGCAAATGCGGTTTTTCGCGGTTTCGAGATAGTAAAGGAACTGGATCGCCTTAAATCCGAAGGTATGGCGGCTATTATGAGGCTGCTCAGCAGCAGGGCTCCGCCGGCATCACGCGAGCACGTCGCATCGCTGGTCCGCGGTTTTGAATTTGGCGCCAAACTTGCGCACTCCCTTCATGATGAATTGCTCGATACAGACGGGGAGACCAAGGTTCTACGTCTAATGGATGCAATTGTTCTGGCCCTGAATGCCATCAATCCAGGGCGCGCTGCGCTGACCGCACTGTTCGAATCTCCTAACGCGGGAGTGCGTGCGTCGGCAGGAGCGTATTTGATCGACTTGATGCCTGATCGAGTCATTCCCTTTCTCAAAGAGATTGACGAACGATCGGATGGCAGTAGCGCCAGCTTTACAGCTCATTGGGCTCTTCTCGCATGGGAGCGCGAACGAAAATCACGGGTCAATTATCTCAGCGAGAAGCCCGCGCAAGGATAGTTCACCCTCGCGAACGGCAATTACTGTGTGATTCCGTCAAGTCGCCGCGTAGTCGCGCGAAATCCTGCGAGAGAATGTTGAATTACAGTTCCTCTCCCTCCGCCACATAGCACCATTCATTGAACCCCGGTTGCAATACGATAGCGAGACTCCCATGCGCGAAGAGACCGATCGCCAAATCGACAATGACCGCGCCCGCGTCACGCATCATCGCATGGCGCCGGGGACGCACACCGGCTTTCATCGTCATGAATTTGACTACATCATCGTTCCCGTCACCTCCGGGCGGATGCGGATATTGGAAGGAGGCGAGGAACGGTTTTCCGACCTCTCGCCGGGCGTCGCCTATTTCCGGCCGGCCGGCGTTGAACACGATGTCTTCAACGGCGGCGACCGCGAACTGATCTTCGTCGAAATCGAGCTGCTGCGCTGATCGTCCGGCGGTGCGCCAGCGCCTGCAACGAATGCGACTTCAGATCAGCTCGGCGTCGGCATAAATCCGCTTGTCGCCTAAGCCGCCGGCGCCCTCGAGCAGGCGAACCTGCGTCGGCGACCATCGCGCCAGAACCTCGTCGCCGATCTCGACCGGTGTGCGAAGGAAATCAACATCCGACACGTTCGCGACGAACTCTTCCGGCTGCGCCAAGTCGATCGTCACCTTGGCATAAGAGCCCTGATACTCGATCGAGTGAACCTTGCCGCGAACCACATTGGCTTCGTCCGCGTCGGCGACGTTGCCCGAGGCTTTGGCGACCTCGATCCGATCCCGCCGGATCGATAAGTAGAGCTGTGATCCAGGCGCTGGTTTTGCATTGCCGAGCGGAGCGGTCAGCCGCGCACCGCCTGCATCCCTCAAGGTCGCCATTCCATCGGCCACGCTCTCGACTTTGCCCGACAGCACGTTTTGGCCGCCGATGAAGCGCGCCACATAGGCGGTGCGCGGAGCGTTATAGATCTTGTCCGGCGAGGCGGCCTGCTCGATGCGGCCCTGATCCATCACCACCAGCATGTCGGCGACGGCTATCGCTTCGAGCTGGGTGTGTGTCACGTGCACGAAGGTGATGCCGAGCTGCTTTTGCATGCGCCGCAACTCGCCGCGCATGCGCAGGCGCAAATACTCGTCCAGCGCCGAGAGCGGTTCGTCCAGCAGCAGCACGCGCGGATTGGTGATTAATGCGCGCGCCAGCGCCACGCGTTGCTGTTGGCCGCCGGACAATTGCGCCGGCAAGCGATCGGCAAAATGATCGAGCCTGACCTTGGTCAGCAATTCGCGAGCCTGGTTTTGCCGGGCGTCGCGACCGAGGCCGCGCATTTTCAACGAGAACGCCACGTTGTCGAGCACGCTCAGATGCGGAAACAGCGCGTAGGACTGGAACATCATGGCCGTGCCGCGCCGCAGCGGCGGCTGTCCGGCGACCGATTCACCGCCGATGCGGATGTCGCCTTGGCTCGGCGTTTCGTGCCCGGCGATCATGCGCAGGATCGTCGTCTTGCCGCAGCCGCTCGGTCCCAGCAGGCAGCAATAGGCGCCATGCGGAATGCGCAAACTCACATTATCGACCGCCACCATGTCGCCAAAGCGCTTGGTGACCGACACGAGCTCGATATCGCCTTTTCTGGTATCTGATGCCATTCAACCCACCGTAGAACTCTCATCCAAGCTGCCGACGCGCCGCAGCCGGCGGCGCTCAATCAAGGCGATCGAGCCGAGCGCTAGGCCGATGACGATGAACGATATGACCGTGGTCACGGTACCGACTGCGAACAGCGCTGGCGAAGTGACATTGGTCGTCATGGCCCAAATCTCGAGTGGAAGCGTATTGCTGCTTCCCGACGCGAGAACCGTCCGCGGAAATTCGTCGTAGGACAGTGTGAAGCCAAACAGGGCAACGCCGATGATGCCCGGCAACACGATCGGCAGCGTCACATACCGCAGCCGTTGCCAGTTGCTGGCGCCGAGATCGCTCGCCGCCTCTTCGTAAGCGCGATTGAAGCGGCCGAGCACCGCGAACATGATCAACAAGCCGTAGGGTAGCGTCCAGGTCAGTTGCGCACCGAGCGCCGAGCTGTACCAGGTCGGCGTCACGCCGAGCATCTGGAAAACAAGGCCGATGCCTAGACTGACGAACAGGCCCGGCATGATCAGGCTGGCGATCGCCATGTAAAACACCAGCCCGGCGCCGGCGAAGCGCCGACGGAAGGCGAGGCCTGCCATGACCGAAAACACGACGGTGAGCACCGTAACCATGGCGGCAAGACCGATCGAGCGCCGGAACGCGCCGGCGATATCGCCGGTCCGTTCCTGCCTGATCAGCGCGTCAAACCAGTGCAGCGACACCCCTTGCAAGGGAAACGTCAAGCCGCCATTGGGTCCCTGGAAGGACAGCACATAGATGACGATCATCGGCCCGTAGAGGAAGAGCACGAACAGCGTGAAGAACGCCGCCAGTGCATAAAACGTCCAAGGCCGTGAGTGGTCTGCAGTACCGTGCATCGTCATCCTCAACCGGTCAATTCCCGGCGCACATCGACCAGGCGCAAGATCGCCGACACCATCAGGGCCACGATCACGACCAGCACGACGGCGCTTGCCGCGGCCGGCGGATATTGCAGGCTCGCGATCTCGGTCGCCAGCGCCGAGACCACCGTCGCGGTCTGCCCGCCGCTCATGATCTTGACGACGAAGAAGTCGCCCATCACCAATGTAATGACGAAGATCGAGCCCAACGCGATTCCTGTCTTCGACAGCGGCAGCACGACTTCCCAAATGACGCGCCAGCGGCTGGCGCCGGCGTCGTGTGCAGCCTCGATGAGGCCGGGATCGATCCTGGCCATCGAATTGAAGATCGGTACGATCATGAACAACGTATTGAGATGGACATAGGCGACGATCACCGCGAAATCCGAGAACAGCAGGAAGGACAGCGGCTGGTGAATAATCCCGAGGCTCTCGAGGCCGCTGTTGAACACGCCGTTGCGGCCGAGGAAGGGAATCCACGAAATCATCCGGATGATGTTCGATGTCCAGAACGGTACCGTGCAAAGCAGGAACAATCCCATCTTCAAGGTTAGGCTTCTGACATGGAAGACCAGGAAGTACGCCACCGTGAAGCCGATGCCGAGTGTGATCGCCCAGACGATCGCCACATATTTGATCGCGGTGAGATAGAGCCGCAATGTCAGGCTTGACTGGAACAGTTCGACGTAATTGTCGAAAATAAATGCCGGGACGATCTGCCAGCGCTCATAGTCGAAGAAGCTGACCGCGGCGACCAGCACCATCGGTATTCCGAAAAACAGCAGAAGGACGACGGTGAGCGGCGCCACTTGCAGCCACGACACGGTCTGCTGATTGAGTTTCATTGTTACGGTTATGGCGACTCGGCGAAAGGAAGCGGCGAGGCGGATGCTCCGCCTCGCCGCACGCGGAATGTCAAGCGGAAACGAACTCGTTCCACTTGCGGACCATGTAGCGGTCCTCGTCCATGATGGTATTCCAGCAGGCGATATTTCCCATGCGCTGCCAGAAGCTGCCGCCGTCGCGGGTGCCGCCCGCCTTTTCCATGAGGTGGCCGTAGGGATCTTTGATGTCGGCCTTGGCCGGCTTGCCCTCGTACCAGAAATCCCACTCGTCGGCGGTCATAAACTTCTTGGCGGTCTCGGGTACCGAGCTGTAGTAGCCCTGCTTGGCGATGAAACCGCCCTGCCAGCCCGAATTGTACCAATTGAGGTATTCGAACGCGCAATCGAGTTTGAGGCCGCTCAAATGCGCCATCGGCGCCACGCAGCTGCCCCAGCCGCGATAGCCCTCTTTCAGCGGAACGTAGTAGCAGTTGATGCCGCGCGAGCGCACGGCGGTGACCGCCGGCGACCACATCGACTGCAGCACCACCTCGCCCGAGGCCATCAAATTGACCGACTCGTCGAACGTCGACCAGAACGCGCGGAATTGCCCCGCCTTCTTGGCCGCGATGAGGATGGCGATCGTCTTGTCGATCTCGGACTTGGTCATGTTGCCCTTGTCGCCGTATTTCAGGTCACCGCGCGACTCGATGGCCATCGCGGCGTCCATGATGCCGATCGAGGGCACGGCAACGATCGCGGTCTTGCCCTTGAACTCCGGGTTCAGGAGCTCCTTCCAATGCTCGATCGGACGCTTGATGAGGTCGGGACGCATGCCGAGCGTGTCGGCATTGTAGACGGTCGGGATGCCGCTCAAGAGCTCGGTCGGCCCCTTGGCGAAGGTCTTCGCATCCTTGGATTCGAGATACTGCACCTTGTACGGCAAGGTGCCTTGTGTCGACACCTTGCGTCCGTCGGGGTACTCGCCCTTGGTGAAGATCGGTACGGTCTTATCCCACCACTTGTACTTCTTCAGCGGGATCGGTTGAATGATGTTGCGGCCGACCATGTAGTACTGGGCGAAAAATTCGGTATCGGCGATATCGATGGTTTTCGGCTCGTTGACCAACCGGTTCATCAGCGCATCATGGTCGGCGCTCTGCATCTCCACCTGGAAGCCGAGATCCTTCGAGGCCTGCCGGCCGATGTCGATGATCGCCGAATAGGACCCGCCGACCTGTACCAGCTTCACGTCTTTGATATTTTGCGCCCAGACCGTTGGAAATCCCTTCACGAGTCCCGATCCTACGGCAAGACCCGCGCCTGTTGCCGCTCCCTTGAGCAGCCGCCGACGCGTAATGTGGCCATTCCCTCTCCCACGGTTCCTGATCATGTCCGATCCTTTCTGGCTAGCCAGCCAAATTCCGTTCATTTGTCCGATGTGACATGCAAAAGGAGCGCCAGATTAAGCATTGCGACGCCGACGCCCCTACGTTGCGCGATTTCCCGCTTTTCGATCCTGGCGACCATATCCACGGATCGTTTGTCGCGCGGAAAAGAACCTTCCATTCGTGGCTTCCTGGAGTCAAGCTGCCAAGCCGGTTGGCAGCGTTGCTCCGCAGTCGATCGGATTGGCAACTTGAAATTGCGATAGCGCCTGCTATCGCCGCAGCGAAGCTTGCGGCGATAAATGGCAACAATGCTTATCAGGAATGGTCGAATCGTCACGGCAGTGGACGACTACGAGGCGGGCGCGTTTTTCAAGCGGCTTCCGCGGCCGGCGCGCCGAGGCGGGCAAACGCCGCGAGCGACCGCTCGATCATGTCGCGCGAGAGCCCTCTGACAATGAAGACAACTCGTGAACTGCGATCGTCATCGGGCCATTCCGGCAGGTGCTCAGGCGGGTGCACGAGATGCTGGACGCCGTGGATCACCACCGGGCCGGAGCTTCCGCCCACATTTAGCAGTCCCTTCACCCGCAAGACGTCGTTGCCGTGGCTGTGCAACAACATGGTCAACCAGACGCCGAAGGCGATCCAGTCCAATGGTCGCTCGAAGCGCAGACAGAAAGCGTGGATGCGGGCATCGTGGCGATTGACGTCCAGATGATGGTGATCGGGCGCGGCAGCGCTCGCCCGCTCGCTCTCGATGGCGAGCCACCGGCGCACCTCCTCAGCCCTGCCGTCAAGGTCGTAGAGATCGCGGGTGAGCAGCAGATCCGGGTCGATCGCAACGCCCGGCGTCGTTTGCAGTTGCGGAGCCGCGGGATTGAGTTGCGCCAGGCGGCGGCGCAACTCGGCGACGCCGCTTTCGTCGGCGATATCGGTCTTGGTAATGACGATGCGATCGGCCACCGCGGCCTGTTTCGCGGATTCCTCCTGGCGTTCGAGATGCATGAGGCCGTTGACCGCATCGACCGTCGTGATCACGTTGCCAAGCCGGAAATGATGGCGAAGCACCGGCTCCGCCATCACCGTGGACAAGATCGGCACCGGATCCGCGAGACCGGTCGTCTCCACCACTAACCGGCGGAACGGCCGAACCTCGCCGCGCTCCCGCCGCGAGTAAAGATCGCGCATCGCCCCGCTCAGATCGCCCCTGATAGTGCAGCAAAGGCAACCGCTTTGCAGCAGCACGATCTCGTCGTCGAGCCGCCGCAGCAAGTGGTGATCGAGACCGACTTCGCCGAACTCGTTGACGAGGACCGCCGTATCGGCAAGCTCCGGCGCCGCCAGCAGTCGCTGCAACAGCGTCGTCTTGCCGCTGCCGAGGAAGCCGGTGATCACGTTGACCGGAATCGACGCTGTTTGCTCAGGCACGACCGCTCAACCCGTCTGTTCGATCTGCTCCATGCGTGCGACCAGCGCCAAGTCGAGCGGATCGCAGGCTCGCCCGAGCATGCGATCCGCCGCCAGCCAGACCTGGGCAAGGTTGTCCACGACCTCGGTGCGGCCGGTGCGGCTGCTCAGCTGATATTTGGCGCCCTGCCAATCCGACAGGACGAGACCGAATTGCGCCAGGACGATATTGACGACGCGCACACGCTGCAGCCGTTGCACGCGGCGGGTCGGCCGCGCGCCGGAGAACGGCATGGCCGGTGCGTCGGTCCAGTCGCCCTCATTGCCGAGAACTCCGCACAGACCGCACATGCCTGCAAGGCTCCGCTATTTCTTTCTCGGGTTTCGCTTCGCGAAGTCGTCCGCCATTTCATTCATCGTACAGAAGCGGACGCCGGGATGGCGAATGATGTGATGGTAGAGCCGTTCCAACATCATCAGGACATGCGGGCGTCCGGAGACATCCGGATGGATCGTCATGGCGAAGACCGCATAATCGTACTCGCGGTAGACCCAATCGAACTGGTCGCGCCACATTTCCTCGATGGCATACGGGCTGACGAAGCCGTGGCTGTTAGGCGCCTTCTTGATGAACATCATCGGCGGCAGATCGTCGAGGTGCCAGCTTGCCGGAATCTCGATGAGGTCGGTCTCGCGCCCGCGCACCAGCGGCTTCATCCAGCTTTCCGGCTTCTTCGAATAGTCGATCTTGGTCCAGCTGTCGCCGACCCTCACATAATAGGGCTGAAAGTCCTGATGCATCAGGCTGTGATCGTATTTGATGCCTTTCTTGATCAACAGCTCGTTGCTCACCGCGCTGAATTCCCACCACGGCGCGACATAGCCGGTCGGGCGCTTGCCTTGCAGCTTGGTGACCAGATCGATGCACTTGTCGAGAACGGTCTCCTCCTGCTCCGGAGTCATGGCAATCGGATTTTCGTGACTGTAGCCGTGGATCCCGATCTCGTGCCCCGCCTGAGCGACCGCCTTCATCTGCTGCGGAAAGGTCTCGATCGAGTGGCCGGGAATGAACCATGTGGTCTTGATCCCGAAACGCTCAAACAGCTTCAGCAACCGCAGGCTGCCGACCTCGCCGGCGAACAGCCCCCGCGAGATGTCGTCCGGCGAATCCTCGCCGCCGTAGGACCCAAGCCATCCGGCGACCGCATCAACGTCGACGCCGAACCCGCACAAAATTTCCTTTGCCATGACGCCTTTCTCCGCTTCTCTGCCGATCGACAATTCCCTGGACGCGACGCAACCGGGTAAGTCGCTTCCTCCCCCACCGGTCTTACGATACATAACGGGGAGCAATTCGTGTAACCCTCCGGCAATCCTCCGGCAAGAGCACGACCGCAACAACCCTCGCTCTTCCCGCCTGTTCGATGAGGGCCACAATGAGCAAAACAAAACATGTGGTTGTTGTCGGAACGGGCGGCACCATCGCCTCGCGCTATGATCCTGCGCGCGGCCGCACAGTGGCATCGCAGGGCGTCGAGGCCATTCTCGCTGCAGCAGCCAAGCCGGACGCCTTGCCCCGGCTGACCTTCGAGAACTTCGCGACCATTGCCAGTTTCAACATGACGCTCGCGTTCGCCGACGACTTGGTTCGGCGCCTGCGCGAATTGCTCGATCGCCCGGAGGTCGACGGCGCCGTTGTGACCCAGGGCACCGACACCATGGAGGAAACCAGTTTCCTGGCCGGCCTCCTCATCGATTCGGCAAAGCCGCTGGTATTCACCGGTGCTCAGCTTGCTCACGATCATCCGCAATCGGACGGGCCCCGCAATCTCATCGACGCAATCTGCGCGGCGGCGGTCGACGAGACCAAAGGCTTGGGCGCGATGATCTGCTTCAATGGCGAGCTGCACGGCGCGCGCGAGGTCACCAAGGTTCACACCAGCGCGGTTGAAACGTTCCAATCCTATCATCACGGCGCGCTGGGGATCGTCGACGGCGAGCGTGTCATCGTTTATCGGCGGCCGCAGATCGGCCTGCATCTGCGCCCCGCGCGGCTCGACAAGCGCGTCGAGCTTCTCAAAGCCGTGATCGGCGCGGATGGCACGATGGTCGATGCAGTTCGCCAGATGGGAATCGACGGCCTAGTCGTGGAGGCCTTCGGCAGGGGCAACGTCTCGGCCGAATTCGGCCAGGCGCTTGGGCGTGCTTGCCGCGACGGTTTGCCGGTCGTGATCACCTCGCGCTGTCCAATCGGCCGCGTCAGTCCCGTCTATGGCGGCGGCGGTGGCGGTGGGCGTGACCTCGAAGACGCCGGCGCCATCTTCGCCGGCGATCTCAAAGGACCGAAAGCGCGACTGCTCCTTGTCGCCGCGCTCGGAGACCCCGCGGCGCGCGACCGTGTTGGCGAGGTGTTCAACACCCTCGCTCCCTGAGCGAACTGCGGGTATGCAGCGCACGGCCTTTGGCGGCGACAAAGATCAAGACCTTGCGTCGGTCTTTCGGCGACGGCCCGCGATAAACCGGTGCCTCGTTGACCATCCGGCGATAATCTTTGTCAGCGTCGGTGCATCGACCAGCACGAGCTCGACCTGACCGTCTCCCTCTCCGCCAATCCGCCTCAGCCAGTTTACGTGGACGGTTCCGGATTTACAATTGCGACGCGAAGCATCGCCGGCTGGCGGTTGTCAGTTGGCGGCACCGTCGCCGGGGGTGCCACTTGGTCGATTCGGCTGGCTGAGATGCCTAGTTTGATAATCTCCCCACGCCAATACTATTGCGAAGACGATGAAAGCGGCGACAATCGCGGCGACGATGATGGCATTCGTGACGGGCATGGCTCGCTCCTTGCGCCGTCATCATGGCGACGTGAGCGCCGCTCAGCTTTGATATGAATCAATGCGGGGTATGAGTGTTCCGCGCCGTGCGCGGATCAGGGTTAACCCAGATCATTGTCGCTCGCGCCCGAAATGCATTTATAAGGAATTCCGAATCTAGGTTGGGTCGCGCGAAACATGCCAAGCCACGCCTTCCCTTGAGATTGGCGATTCAATGTCAACCTATCGTCTCGACAAGTTGTTCTCGCCCCGATCCGTCGCTGTGGTCGGGGCCTCTCCCCGCAAAACATCGCCGGGCCGTGCCGTTCTTGCCAATCTTCGTCGCAGCGGTTTTGCTGGCCCGGTTCATCTCGTCAATCCCCGCTACGACTCGATTGAAGGGGTTCATTCGGTCAAGTCCTACAACGATTTGCCTGACGCGCCTGACCTTGCGGTGATCGCGGCGCCGCCGCCCATGGTTCCCTCGGTCATTGCCGCGGCAGCGGCGAAGGGCACTGCGGCGGGGATCATCATCACGGCGGGACTAGGTCACGGGCCCGGTTCGCTTGCCGAGCTCTGCTTGCAAAACGTCCGCGCCGCCGGAATGCGCCTTGTCGGCCCCAATTGTCTGGGTGTGCTGGTACCGCGCGTCAAACTCAATGCCAGCTTTGCCGCCTCATCGCCGCCACCGGGCGACCTCGCGCTGATTTCGCAATCCGGCGCGCTGGCTACCGGATTGGTGGAGTGGGCGTCGGTCCGGGGCATCGGATTTTCCGGCATGGTCTCGATCGGCGACAGCATCGACGTCGATTTCGCCGATCTGCTCGACTTCTTCGCCATGGATCGCGGGACCCGCGCCATTCTTCTGTACGTCGAATCGATCAAGGACGCCCGCAAGTTCATGTCGGCGGCGCGCGCGGCAGCCCGCGCCAAGCCGGTGCTGGTGATCAAGTCCGGGCGTCACGCGCTGGGCGCAAAGGCGGCGCTGACGCATACCGGTGCGCTGGCCGGAGCGGATGCGGTCTACGAGGCGGCGTTCCGCCGCGCCGGTCTGTTGCGAGTCCTCGATCTCGACGAACTGTTCGCTGCCGCCGAAACTCTCGGCCGTTTGACCGCTCTCCCCGGCGAGCGGCTCGCCATCTTGACCAACGGCGGCGGCATCGGCGTGCTGGCGGTGGATCGCCTGGCGGATCTGGGCGGCGAACTTGCCGGCATCTCGCCGGAGACGATGAAGAATCTCGACGCCGCGTTGCCGTCGATCTGGTCGCGCGCCAATCCTGTCGACATTGCCGGCGATGCCGACGACGCCAGGTATGCCCTCGCGCTCGAGCAGTTGCTCGACGATAAAGCAAATGACGCGGTGCTGGTCATGAACGTGCCGACGGCGCTGGCCTCGGCGAGCGATGCCGCGAAAGCGGTGATTGCCGTGACCGAGCAGCACCGCAAAAAACGCGTCGCCGCCAAACCGGTGTTCGCGATGTGGATCGGCGAAAATGGCCCGGCGGCAGGGTTCGACGCGGCCGGCATTCCCAGTTACGGGACTGAGACGGCGGCGATCTACGGCTTCATGCATCTCGTACGTTACCGACAATTGCGCGACTTGCTGATGGCGACGCCGCCGAATCTGCCGCGGGATTTTGCGCCAGATGTCGCCGCGGCGCGGCCGGTCATCGAAGGCGTGCTGCGCGATAATCGAACCTGGCTCGACCCGGTGGAGATGACGCGGGTTTTCTCGGCTTATGGAATTCCCATCACGTCGGCCGCTTTAGCGCGTAACGCCGACGAAGCGGTGGCGGCTGCCAAGCCCCACCTGGCCGCAGGAACCGCCGTCGTCATCAAGATTCTATCGCCCGACATCGTGCACAAATCGGAAGTCGGCGGCGTCCGGCTCAATCTCACCAATGAGGCCGCCGTGCGTCAGGCCGCCTCGGATATTCTCAGCAAGGCACGGGCGGCGCGGCCCGAGGCGCGCATCACCGGCGTCGCGGTCTTTCCTATGGTCCTGCGTCCGAAGGCGCGCGAGCTTATCGCCGGTGTTGCCGACGATCCCACGTTCGGTCCGGTGATTGTTTTCGGCCAGGGCGGCATGGCGGTCGAAGCCATCAGCGACAAGGCGCTGGCCTTGCCGCCGCTCGACCTCGATCTCGCCCGCAGCCTGATCGCGCGCACCCGGGTGTCCCGCATCCTCAAGGCTTACCGCAACGTGCCGGCCGCGGACCAGGACGCGGTAGCGCTCCTTCTGGTCAAGCTGGCGCAGCTGGTGGCGGATTTTCCCGAGATTCGCGAGATCGATCTCAATCCGGTTCTTGCCGACGAGACCGGAATCATCGCCGTCGACGGCCGGGTCTTGGTTGCCCCGGCCGCGATGCGCCGCCAGGCGTCTGCCGGCAATCCGCGTTTCGCCATCAGGCCTTATCCGACGGAGTGGGAACGGCACGTGCGGCTGTTGGACGGAACGGCCGTGCTGCTTCGTCCGGTTCGGCCGGAGGACGAGCCATTATATTTTCCGTTCCTTGCGGCCGTGACGCAAGACGACTTGCGGCTGCGTTTCTTTGCGCCGCTGAAGGAGTTCAGCCACAGTTTCATAGCGCGATTTACCCAAATCGATTACGCGCGCGCCATGGCCTTTATTGCCATCAAGGAGGCGACCGGCGAAATGCTCGGCGTGGTGCGCCTGCACGCCAACACCGATTACGATCGCGGCGAGTACGCCGTCCTGGTCCGCTCCGATCTGAAGGGTAAAGGCCTCGGCTGGCTGCTCATGCAGGCGATCATCGAGTACGCGCGAGCGGAAGGCATCCGCTTGATCGAAGGCCAAGTGCTCCGCGAAAACACCACGATGCTGAACATGTGCAAAGAGCTGGGATTCGAGATCGCCGGCGATCCGCAGGACCCGGGCGTGACCGACGTCAGGCTGAGGATAGAGAACTAGAGCGCCGTTGCTTAGGTTGAATCGATGGACGCTCTCATATCTTGCTGGAGCATGATCTGTTCGGACCTTCCTTCGCCCGCCGAAGCGAGCTTCGCGAAGGCGGGAAACCCGTCTCCACTTTTCCGGATCATGCTCTAACTCTCGATATCATCGTCGGGCAGGATGCGAACCGCCGCGCCGTCGAGGTCGTCGTACTGCCCGGTCTTGAGCGACCACAAGAACCCCGCGAGCCCGGTGAGGCCGAGCAGCAAGGCCATGGGAATGAGGTAGATGAGCACGTTCACGCGCTGATGTCCTCGACAAGCGGCCGCCGCGCGGCCTTCGCTGCCGCCTGGGGGAGAGGCGCGGGCGACGAGAGCGATTGTTCCGCAGCCGGCGGGGTGCTGCGGCTTAAGTCCGGGCTGGCGAGGCGATTGACTGCCACCGCGGCGAGGTCGTCCTCGGTGGCCAGCCGCGCGCGCAACGCGTTGAGCGTAACCAGCATCGAGGAGCCCGACATGGCGACGGCGGCAATGAGCGGCGTGACCAGGCCGGCGATCGCGATCGGCACCGCCAGCGCGTTGTAGATCACGGCGAGCGCCAGGTTTTGTTTCATCAAGGAGCGCGCCCGCCGCGCCACGACCACGGCGCGCAGCACCGGCTTAAGGTGATCGCCGAGAAACAGCGCGTCGGCATGCGCCTGGGTGAGATGCGCGGCGGTGACCGGCGACAGCGAAACATGCGCGGCGGCGAGCGCCGGCGCGTCGTTCAATCCGTCGCCGACCATCAGCACGCGGCGCCCCTGCGATTGCAAATCGTCGATGACCGCGATCTTCTCCGCCGGCTTCAAGCCGGCGCGCCAATCGCTGATGCCGAGTGCGTTCGCCACCGGCGCCACCGCGGCCGGCCGGTCGCCCGAGAGCACGATGAGACGCAGCCCGCGCGCCCTGAGCGCCTTCGTCACCGCGGCGGCGTCGGGCCGCAAGGCCTGGCGGACGGCGATGGTCGCGGTCTTGCCGGCCTGGGCGAAGCTGATGAAGGACGCCGCGGCATCCTGCGTCGCGGCCGGCTCGTTCGGCTCGGCGAGCCCGCAGAATTTCGCGCTGCCAAGGCGAGCTTCCTCGCCGTCGATCAGGGCGCGAACGCCTTGGCCCGGTTCCTCGACGGCGCCGGGATAGGCGATCCGCTCGCGCGCCTGGCGCGCCAGCGCGGCCGCCAGCGGATGGCGGCTCGACAGCGCCAGCCGCGCCGCCCGTTGCAAAACGTCGGGGTCGATATCCGTGGCCTCATCGACGCTCGGATCGGGCAGCGTCAACGTTCCGGTCTTGTCGAACACGACGGTGTCAGCCTCGGCGAGCCGCTCGATCGCGTTGCCGCCATGAAGAATGACCCCGGCGCGGAACAGCGAGCCCGCGGCGACGACTTGCACCGCGGGTATGGCGAGCACCAGCGCGCAGGGGCAGGTGATGATCAGTACCGCAATGGCAATGACGATGGAATCGTGAACCGATGCACCGGCGATGAGCCAACCGATCGCCGTCAGCGCCGCGGTTACGTGCACGACGGGCGCGTAGAACCGCGCGGTGCGATCGGCCAAGCGCACGGTCTGCGACTTCGCGGCGATCGCCTTATCCAGGAGCCGCTCCACTTCCTCGACCAATGTCCCGGCACCGGCGGCGGTGACCCGCATGGTGAGCGCGCCGGAAGCGTTGATGCTGCCGGCATAGACCGTCGTCCCGGCGCTGACGGCGCGCGGCAGTGTCTCCCCGGTCACCAGGCTTTCATCGATTTCGGAGGTGCCGCTGAGGATTGCGCCGTCGGCGGGGATGCGCTCGCCGGGCCGCACCAGCACCCGGTCGCCGGAATGCAACGCAGCGACCGGCACCCGGGTGAGTTCGCCGCTTGCTTCGAGCCGATGCGCGAACTCCGCCTTCAGGCTGGCGAGATTGCCGGCAAACACGCGCGTCTTGCGCCGCATCGCCAGGTCGAGGTAGCGGCCGCAGAGCAGAAAGAACACCAGCATGATCGCGGAATCGAAATAGGCGTGCACGGCATGTGTGGCGGTCTCGAAGACGGAGAGCGCGAGTGCCAGCACGACGCCGAGCGAAATCGGCACGTCCATGTTGAGTTGGCCGGCGCGCAAGGCCCGCCACGCGCTGCGAAAAAACGGCTGGCCGGCATAGGCGGCGGCCGGCAACGCGATCAGCGCGGACAGCCAATGGAACAGGTCGCGCGTCTCTTGCGTCATGTCGGAGACGTTGCCGGCCCACACCGAGATCGACAGCAGCATCACGTTCATCGCGGCAAAGCCGGCGACGGCCAGGCACTTCAACAGCCATTTGGCTTGGGCGCTATCGTCGGCTTCGACGCGTTCGGGCGCGAACGGATGGGCACGATAGCCGATGCCTTCGATCGCTTTGATGATGCTGGCGGCATCGATCTCATTGTCGCGCCAATCGACGGCAAGCCGGCGCTGGGTGAAGTTGATCCGCGCGTCGATGATGCCCGGCAATTTCGTCAAGCCGTTCTCGATCTTGCGAATGCAGCCGGCGCAGGCGACACCCTCGACCGCAAGCGTCATATGCGCCGCGCCGGCAGCGCCGCGCTCAACGAACATCGAGAGATCGAGCGGTTCGGGCATCTCGGTTGCTCACCGCAAGACGATGCGATTCTTGGATCGGAACTGCCGCTCGCCTTGGCGCGACAATTCGATGACGAGGTCCCATTGCCCAGGCGATATCGCGGCGCTACCGCGAAAATGGCCGGGCGCATCTTTGCTGACGGCAACGGAACGATCGAGGCGGCGATCGGTCGGACGCTCGAACGTTGCAATGGCGTCGATGCCGGCGACGGCGAAGCCGGCGCCATCGTGCGCCACGATATCGACCAACGCGCTGCCGTCCGCCGCCGGAGTGACGCTCGCCTCGACCTGCCAATGCCGCGCATCCTGCGCCTTGGCCAGGGCGACGTCGCGCTCGAATAACTGTCCGGCGCGGTAGGAGCTATCCGTCTCGACGCCACCGAACGTCGAAAGCGCTTCGTGGACCAACATGCCGTTGGCGCCAAGAACAATGACAAAAAAGCCGAGAAGACCGACCAGGACCATCCGCCCGGTCAGTTCCCGCGGCTTTCTACTCTTCCCGATGGCGGAGGGCAGTTCGGCGTCACTGCCTGTTGAACGATTGGTTGACATGCTGTCGTCTCATGGTCCGAGGAAATGATCGCCGGCGCTTGCGGTGGTGCCGCCCTCCTCCGGCGCTATGGTGAACGTGAGAGGAACCGAGGCTCCCGGCGCGAGCCGTTGGTGCGCGGTGATCAGCACGCGTACTTCGCGGGATTGATCGGGGCCGACCTCGATGACCGGGTCGCCGCCCGAACGCGCGGCGCTGCCAATGACATCGACCTCCGCATCGGCAAGACCCGCGACCTTGAGCACGAAGCTTTGCGGCTCGAGCGCTTTGTTGAGGATGCGAACGGCGAAGGCGTTGCGCAAAGCGCCGTCGGCGAGCCGCACGAACAGCGGATTGCGGTCGTGGATGATGCTGATGCCGTCGTTACGCCGCGTCGCCAACGTATACGTCATCACCGCGCCGATCAGCGCGATGATGACGGCATAAAGCACGGTGCGCATTCGCACCAGGCGGAAGAACGGCTGTTGGCCCTGCTGCCGGCGCTTGATGTTGATGTCGGTGTCGTAGGCGATGAGGCGGGCGGGTCGACCGATTTTTTGCATCACGGCATCGCAGGCGTCGATGCACAGACCGCATTGAATGCAGCCGAGACTGGAACCGTCGCGGATATCGACCCCGGTCGGGCAGACGTACGCGCATTGCAGGCAATCGATGCAGTCGCCGGCGGCAAGGCCCTGTTCGTGCAGTGCCGCGGCCTTTTTCAGCGAGGCCCGCGGCTCGCCGCGGTCGTACCGATAGGTGACGTTGAGCGCGTATTCGTCGGTCAACGCCGCCTGGATGCGCGGCCATGGACACATGTAGACGCAGACTTGCTCTCGCATCCAGCCGGCGAGCGTGTAGGTCGTGAACGTCAATAGCCCGATGAAGACGTAGGCGATCAGCGGCGCCTGAAACGTCGCCAGATCGCGGACAAGGGTCGGCGCGTCGGCGAAATAAAGCACCCAGGCGCCGCCGGTCCACCATGCGATCATCAGCCAAAGGAAATGCTTGGTCGCCGCCCGCGCCAGCCGATCGGCGCTCCACGGCTGCCGGTCGCGCTGCAGATGTTCGCGCCGGTCGCCTTCGGTCCAGCGCTCGATGGCCTGGAATAGATCGGTCCACACCGTCTGCGGGCAGAGATAGCCGCACCATATCCGCCCGGCGATGGCGTTCATCAGGAACAGCACCAGAGCCGCAAGGATCAAGAGGCCGGTCAGGTAGTACACCTCCTGCGGCCAGATCTCGATGAAGAAGAAATAAAATCGCCGGTTCGGGAAGTCGATCAGCGCAGCCTGACTCGGCGCGTTAGGTCCGCGATCCCAGCGCACGAACGGCAGCAGATAATAG
Source organism: uncultured Alphaproteobacteria bacterium (assembly GCA_963721025.1). Taxonomy (GTDB): domain Bacteria; phylum Pseudomonadota; class Alphaproteobacteria; order Rhizobiales; family Xanthobacteraceae; genus BOG-931. The sequence goes on from CAVRHN010000002.1 coordinate 53,921, forward strand.
ATGCCGAGGGTGACCAACAGCACCAGCCATTTCACGCGCCGGAAAGTTCCGCTGACACGTTGCGGATAGATTTTTTTGCGGGCGGCGTAGAGCGGCTCGTTATCCGCCGGATCGGGCTCGGGTACGCCGGCACGCGGCGGCGTCGGCGTCGCATCGTCGGCAAGCGCGGCGAGCGGCGGTTGCCCGAGCTGCTGCGAACGGGCAGCCTGCGGGACGAAGGCGCTGTCGCCACCCGGGACCATCCGTCACTGCTCCCCGCCGCCGAAGGTGTGTACAAAGACGGTCAGCGCCTTGATCGTGACGTCGTCGAGCTTGCCGCCCCAAGCCGGCATGACGCCGCCGCGGCCGTTGGTGATTCCTTCCATGATGGTCTTTTTGTCCGGAGCGTAGAGCCAGATCTGGTCGGTCAGGTTCGGTGCGCCGACGTCGCGGTTGCCCTTGCCCTGCGGGCCGTGACAGACCGCGCAATTGTCGGCGAAAATTTTCGCTCCGACCGCGAGATCGGCACCGGGTGCGGTCGGCAGCCCGGACAACGAGCGGACGTAATCCGCCACCCTCGAGATTTCGGTCGGCTTCAGCGTTCCGTCGCGGCCGAAGGCCGGCATCGAGCCCTGATGGCCGTCGTCGTCTCCGGCGCGGGCGCCGTGCCGGATTGTCTGCCCGATCTGGTCGAGCGTGCCGCCCCAAAGCCAATCGTTGTCGACCAAATTAGGGTATCCCTTGGCGCCGCCGCCGCCGGCGCCGTGGCACGGCGCGCAATTATCGGCAAAGGCGCGGCGGCCGAGAGAGCGGGCGAAGTCGAGCAGCTCGGGCGTCGATTCGATCTGTTGCGGCGAGGCTGCCGCCAGCCGTGTCATCATCGGGCCGCGCTGCGTCTGCAGCGCCGCCAATTCGCCGGTGACGGCGCTCCGCGAGTTCCACTTGAGCAGGCCGCTACTGTAGGAGGAAATCAGCGGCCACGCTGGATAGGCCACCCAATAGCCGACCGCCCAGATGATCGTCGCGTAGAACAGCCACAGCCACCAGCGCGGCAATGGCGTGTTCAGCTCTTGGATGCCGTCCCATTCATGCCCCGTGGTCGCAATCTTCGGCGGCGGTTTCGGACCGTTTTTCTTTCGACCGAGCATTGATCAATCCTCCCGCAGCGGCACGCGCGCAGATTCGTCAAACTGCTTCTGCCGCGAGGGCCACAGCGCATAGACGAGCACCGCGATGAACAGCACGAGGAAGTAGAGGAGGCCCCAGGTCTGGGCGAATTCCGCGAAAAACTGATAGGTCGGCGACACCGATGCTCTCCTCAGCGGATGTTGGCTTTGTCGTCGTAGAGCTTGAAGTCGACCAGCGTTCCCAGCATCTGCAAATAGGCGATCAGCGCGTCGGCCTCGGTGATGCGGCCCGGATTGCCGTCGAAGTCGCGCGCCTGCGCCTTCGGATAGCGTTTCGCCAGCGCCGCGGCGCCCGGCGCGTCGGCGGTTGCTTGCGTGCGCACGTCGTTAAGCGCGTTGGCGATCATCTCGTCCGAATAGGGTACGCCGAGCAGAGCCTGTACCTTCAGGTCCTCGGCGATATGGTTGAAATCGAGATCGGTGGTGAACAGCCAGGGATAGGCCGGCATGATGGAGCCGGGAACCACCGAGCGCGGATCCTGCAAATGATCGCGGTGCCAATCGTCGGAGTACTTGCCGCCGACCCGTGCCAAATCCGGGCCGTTGCGCTTCGATCCCCATTGGAACGGATGGTCGTACTCACTTTCGGCGGCGAGCGAATAATGCCCGTAGCGCTCAACCTCGTCGCGCAGCGCCCGGATCATTTGCGAATGACAGAGGTAACAGCCTTCGCGCACGTAGATATTGCGGCCGGCGAGCTCGAGCGGCGTATAGGGCCGCATGCCGGGCGCCGTTTCGATCGTGCTGCGCAAATAGAACAGCGGCACGACCTCCACCAGTCCGCCGATCGCGATCACGACGAGGATGCCGATCAGCAGCAGGATCGAGTTGCGCTCGAGGATCCAGTGTCTCTGCCAGAGCGACGTATAGGGTGACATCGGCGATCCTCCTACTCGGCCGGGGTCATGCTCACGGCGGCGGCGAACTGTTCACGCGGATAGATCGTCCGCCAGACGTTGAAGGCCATGATCAGGGCGCCGGCCAGGAATAAAGCGCCGCCGATCGCGCGGATCACGTAGAACGGATGCATCGCCTCGACGGTCTCGATGAAGGAATATTCGAGGAAGCCGAGATTGGTGTAGGCGCGCCACATCAATCCCTGGAGGATGCCTGCAACCCACATTGAGGTGATGTAGACAACGATGCCGATGGTGGCGATCCAGAAGTGCCAGCTGACGAGCCGCAGCGAATAAAGCGGGCGATTCCACAGCCAGGGCACCAGGCAATAGATCGCGCCGAAGGAGACGAAGCCGACCCAGCCCAGCGCGCCGGAATGCACGTGGCCGATGGTCCAGTCGGTGTAATGCGACAGCGAATTGACCGCCTTCACCGACATCACCGGCCCTTCGAAGGTGGCCATGCCGTAGAACGCAACCGATAGCACCAGCATGCGCAGCACGGGGTCGGTGCGCAGCTTGTCCCAGGCGCCCGACAGCGTCATGATTCCGTTGATCATGCCGCCCCACGACGGCATCCACAGCATGATCGAGAACGTCATGCCGAGCGTTTGCGTCCAATCCGGCAGCGCCGTGTAATGCAGATGATGGGGACCCGCCCAGATGTAGAGGAAAATCAGCGCCCAGAAGTGGACGATCGAGAGGCGGTAGCTGTAGATCGGCCGCTCGGCGCGCTTCGGGATGAAGTAGTACATGATGCCGAGGAAGCCGGCGGTGAGGAAGAAGCCCACGGCGTTGTGGCCGTACCACCACTGCACCATGGCGTCCTGTACGCCGGACCAGACGATGTACGATTTCGGCGAGAACACGGAGACCGGAACGGCGGCGTTGTTGTCGAGATGGAGGACGGCGATGGTGAGAATGAAGGCGAGATAGAACCAGTTGGCGACGTAGATGTGCGGCTCGGTGCGCCGCATCAGCGTGCCGAGATAGACCAGCAGATACACGACCCAGACGATGGTGAGCCAAAGGTCGGCATACCATTCCGGCTCGGCATATTCCTTGGATTGCGTGATGCCGAGCAGATAGCCGGTGCCGGCGATGATGATGAAGAAATTATAGCCGAGTATCACGAACCAGGGCGCGAGATCGCCGACCAGCCGCGCCCGGCAGGTGCGCTGGACTACATACAAGGACGTCGCGATCAGCACATTGCCGCCGAAGGCGAAGATGACGGCGGAGGTGTGCAGCGGACGCAGCCGCCCGAACGAGATGAAGGAGAGGTCGAAATTGAACGCCGGGAAAGCGAGCTCGAGCGCGATCCACAGCCCGACCGTGAAGCCGGCGATGCCCCAAAACACCGCCAAGATCGTTGCCAGCTTCACCGGCCCCATATTGTAGTTCGGCTTGCCGTCGATCACGAGCGGCGGTGCTTGCGCACCGCGGTCGAAATAGCGATTGACGATGGCGAATACCGCGGCCACGCTGCCGGCGGCGAAGAGATAGGCGTGAAAGGCATATTCGGGTGTGTAGGCCTTGGCCGCCACCACGATCGAGAAGATGGCAAGGCCGGTAAATGCGACCGCCGCGCCGCCTTCGCCGAAGGTCATGTATTTCGCTTGTGCCTGCGATAGCGCCATAGGTTCCCCCGCGACAGCCGACCGGCCGAAACGTGCTGAGGATGCACGCCAATCCGGCACCGGCGTTGATGCAAATCAATCGCTTTTAGTCGTCGCCCGCGGACTTGGCCGATCACCGCTCCAGCGACTTCAAATACGCGATCACGTCGGCGACCTGGCCGGGATCGAGCTGGAATTGCGCCATCGTCGGGTGGTCGGTGATGATGCCTTGGGCGAGCAACTCGCCCAGGCTTTCGACCGGGTAGCGCAGATGCAGGTTGCGCAACGGCGGCGCCACCTTGAGCGGGCTTTCGCTCACCTTGTCGATCGAGTGACAGCTCGCGCAATAGGTGCGTACGAAGACGAGTCCCCTTTGCGCAGCCGGAGACAGCACCTGTTGGCTACTGGCGAGCGACGGCAGCAAAGCCGCGAGCACGACGGCCGGCAAAAGGCTGCGGCGCATCATTCGGCAGTTTGCTTGAAAGGCTGTGTGGGGCATCATTGGTCGCCGCGTTGAAGATGAAGTGCCGAAAGAGAAGATGATGTGCCGAAAGATTTGGTTGGCCGCAGTTTTGATCAGTGAACGGCATTCCGCGGCGCAGCCGGCCGCGCTTCGTCCTCCGCCGACGGAAACGCCATGCCCGACATCGGCTCGATCCAAACCAGATGATCGTGCACCTCGCGGACGCCCGCGACATTCTCGGCCGTGACGATGCAAGCCCGTCGTTCGCGCTCGTCGGTAATCGTGCCCCACAATTCCGCAATGCCGTTCTTGACCACGACATTGACGTTCGGCGCCCAGGGCTGTTTGCCGAGCGATTTGAGAATGCCGTCGCGGATCGTCGCGTCGTCGCCGACGGCGGCCTGCGTATCGCGGTCGAGGCTGGCCAGCGCGTGCATGAGATTGGCGCGGCTGACGATGCCGACCATCTTGCCGTCGCGCAGCACGGGAAGGCGCTTGATGCGGCGCCGTTCCATCAACTCGACCACCGTCTCCAGCGAATCGTCTTCGCTGACGGTGCAGGGATCGGCGGTCATGACTTCATCGACTTTTCTACCGGAGGCCTGCACGTATTCGGCGGCGAGCCGGCCGGGCCCGAGCAGAAACTCAAGCCACTTTGGCCGCTGCCGCTGGGTACCGATCTCGCCGCGGCGCAGAAAGTCGCCTTCGGTGACGATGCCGACAAGCTGACCGGCCACGTCGACGACCGGCAGGCCGCTGATCCTGTTCTGCAACATCAAGCGCACAGCCTGGAGCAGCGGTTCATGAGACCCGACGGAAATGACGTTCCGCGTCATCACATCGCGAACCTGCATGCGTGCTACCTTTCAGTAGCGGCCTGCGGCTGCCGCGAATCCCGCGGTTGCCCTTAGCCGTTGAGGCGGTTGAGCGCAGATCGGTTGCGCAACACGATACGGCGCGAGCTCGGCACCTCGATCGCCGCGGTACTTTCCAGGCACGTCAACGTCCGCGAAACGGTCTCGATGGTCAGGCCGAGATAGTCGGCGATGTCCTGGCGCGACATCGGCAATTCCACGACATTTCCGGCCGCCGCGCGGTCCGCCATTTCGAGCAGGAAGCTGGCGACGCGCTCCTGCGCGCTCTTGATGAGCAGCAGGACGCGATCCTGCATACGCCGCAATTCGCGGCTGGTGAGCGCGAAAAGCTGCCGGGCGACCGCGGCATCGCCGCCGGCGAGCGCGGTCAGCGCACTGCGCTTGATGACCAGCACCTTCGCGTCGGTGATGGCCTCGGCCGAAAAGCTGTGTTCCTCGGCGAATTGAAACCCGAAAATGTCGCCGGGCAGGTAGAATCCGCCGATCTGGCGGCGGCCGTCGCTGAGGATTTTGTAGGTGCGTACGCTGCCGGCGATGACCTTGTAGAGGTATTCGGCGGGCTCGTTTTCGCCGAAAATCTCCGCATTGCGCGGATACGACATGACGGCGCCCATCAGGTGAATGGATTGGGCGAGCGGCTCGCCCTCGCCGTGGCCGTCGAGAGCATGGCTGGCTGGCGGTGGGGGGTTGCGAGGGACCGGCACGAAGCGGCGGAATTGGTCGGTGCGGACGGCGGTCTGTGTGTGCATGGCCCTTTACCTCCGGGAGCTTCGAGAGGTATTGGTAACCCTCGCGCGGGAGGCGAAAAATTCAGATAATGCCCCTAAGGGCTATCCCGGAGGGGGCAGCAGGACCCGCGGTTCCATCGAAAATCCAAAAAAGGCAATAATAGGCCGATCCTCGGCATAGCTATGGCACAAGCCAAGCCACATTTACGGTCTTACCGCGCCAAGGCGGCGTTTAACCTCCCGATCCCGCGCGGGATCATTGCACCTTACGGCATTGCAATCATTGCGATTGCCGTGGCCTTGGTGCTTCGCGTCGCGCTGGCATCGGTGCTTCAGGGTGAGGCGTCCTACCTTTTCTTCTTCCCGGCGATTCTGATCGCATCAGCATTCGGCGGATGGGGTCCCGGCTTTTTGGCCACCGTTCTAGGCGTCCTGCTGGGGGTGTTTTTCGTCGCCGACTTTCGCGCGCTGTCCAGCGCCGACATCGTCAACGCGGTCGTCTTCGCTTTCGTCGGCGTCGGCGCATCGTGGCGCGGCGAGCTGCTGCGCTGTTCGCGGATCGCCGCGGCGGCCAGCGCCGAGAACGCCTTCGCCCGCGAGGCGCATCTGCGGTCTATTCTCGACAGCATCCCCGACGCCATGATCGTCATCGACGAACGCGGGATGATGCAGTCGTTCAGCGTGGCGGCGGAACGGCTGTTCGGCTATAGCGCCGCCGAAGTCTTGGGAAAAAACGTCAACATGCTGATGCCGCCGCCCTATCGGCAGAACCATGACGGCTACATGCAGCGCTACTTGACCACCGGCGAACGGAGAATCATCGGCATCGGCCGGGTTGTCGTCGGCGAGCGAAAGGACGGCTCGACATTTCCGCTCGAGCTTAATGTCGGCGAGATGCGCACGAGCAACGAACGCTTCTTCACGGGGTTCATACGCGACCTCACCGAACGCCAGCAGACCGAGGCCCGGCTGCAGGATTTGCAGGCCGAACTCGTCCATGTGTCGCGCTTGACCGCCATGGGCGAGATGGCCTCCGCGCTGGCCCACGAGCTCAATCAACCGCTGTCGGCGATCGCCAACTACATGAAGGGTTCGCGCCGGCTCTTGGAAGGCAGCGCCGACGAGCGCGCGCCGGTCCTGCGCGAGGCCTTGGACAAGGCGGCCGAGCAGGCGTTGCGGGCGGGGCAGATCATTCGCCGATTACGCGACTTCGTCGCTCGAGGCGAGAGCGAGCGGCGGGTGGAGGACGTCAAGAAGCTGGTGGAAGAAGCCAGCGCGCTGGCGCTGGTCGGCGCCAAGGACCGCGGCGTCCGCGTGCGCTTCGAGTTCGACCCGCGCACCGATTTTGTGCTTGCCGATAAAGTGCAGATTCAACAGGTTCTGCTCAACCTGATGCGCAACGCCATCGAAGCGATGGAAGAAGCCGAGAAGCGCGAGCTCGTCGTCTCGACGGTTTCGGTGGCGGACAACATGGTCGAGATCAGGGTCGCCGATACCGGCACCGGAATCGCCCCCGAAATCAGCGCGCAACTGTTCCAGCCGTTCATCACCACGAAGCGCCAGGGAATGGGCGTCGGTCTGTCGATCTCGCGTACCATCGTCGAGGCGCATGGCGGCTCCATCGCCCCGCGATCAAATCCCGGAGGAGGAACGGTGTTCTCATTCACGCTGCCGGCGCTGAGCAAAGAGGAAGTCGGCGATGCCGTCTGAAAACGCCATCGTGCACGTGATCGACGACGATGAGGCGTTTCGCCAATCGCTGGCGTTCCTGTTGCAGGCGGCCAAACTCGAGGTCAAGACCTACTCATCCGCGATCGCATTCCTGGACTCGCTGCCCGACACCGCGTGGAGCTGCGTCATCACCGACGTGCGCATGCCGGGAATGAGCGGGGTCGATCTGCTGCGCCGCCTGAAGGAGCTCAAGATCGACGTTCCGGTTATCGTCATCACCGGCCACGGCGACGTGGCGCTCGCGGTCGAAGCGATGAAGGTCGGCGCGGTGGACTTTTTGGAAAAGCCTTTCGACGACGACGTGCTGTTGGCGAGCGTGCAATCGGCGCTCAAGCGCCAGGACGGCGAGACCAAGCGCCATAGCGAACGGCTGGAGGTCGAGGGCAGGCTCGCGAGCCTCTCCCACCGCGAGCGCGATGTGCTGGGCGGATTGGTGGCCGGCCGGGCCAACAAGCAGATTGCCTTCGACCTCGGCATCAGCCCGCGCACCGTGGAGATTTACCGGGCGAATCTCATGAACAAGATGAAAGCCGGAAGCCTGTCCGATCTCGTGCGCATGGCGCTGATCGCTGGAATTGTCGGATCTGAGTAAGGACGCTGGCGGCCGGATTGCGGCAGGGAGGGCGGGAATTCGCGGACGCTTGCGCCGGCCACCGCTCTGTCGAAAGGCGCTATGCAGATTCTGTCGTCCGCGTCGGCGCTTTGGCCGCGGTCAGCGTCACCCCACAGACCCTACATTCATAGATCGACAGCTCGGGCTGAGCGCCGATTTTCGCAACGATTCTGGCAAAGCGCATCGGCCTGCCGCAACTCGGACAGGCCGGTGTTTGCTGGGGGCGGTCACTATCCATATGCGGCTTTTGACCGCGGCGGGGCCGATGGACATTGAGGTGGATCAATTGCGGAGGCTTGAACGATTGCGTCGGGAACTCAGCTGGGGCGGGGTTTCTGGCTCAGGCGACCTTGGTTTTCCTTCTCGTCGACGCGGGCGTGGGCGAATTTAAACTCGTGCTTGGCGCCGCAAATCCTGCAGCGCAGCTGTATTTTAGCGCCTACAGGCAAAAGCCGCAGGTCGCCCGGGCTGGCTTGGAATCCGCTGTCGAACTCGCTGTCGGTGTTAGGGCAGCGGAAAATCACGTGACCCATGTCGTGGCGCTCGCTTGTGCGGGCGCCACACTCGCTTTTTTTGGCGTGTTGGCGTTGATGCGGATCAAGATGGAACCGCGGCGGCGCAAGGCGGATGGGGGTGCGCCCGGAGAAGCCAAGCCGGTCTGTCATGACCTCACGAGCGGCTGCCGTCCGGAATTGAGCCACATCAATGCGGCTGTGCCGGTTTGCCTGCATTTTGTCGGCGAAGGCGAGGATTTTGGTGCAACCGATAGCGATGCAGCCGCTGTACCCATTAACGGAGCGGTCGCCGGTCGTCGTGATCGTTGACGACGATCCGGCGGTTTGCGCCTCGCTGAAATTCTCTCTGGAATTGGAAGGGTTTGCCGTGCGCGCCTATGCCAGCGCTCCCGAGCTCCTGCGCGCCGGCGATCTCGGTGTTTGCGACTGCTTCGTTATCGACCAGAGAATGCCGGTCATGAGCGGAATGGAGCTGATCGCCAAATTGCGCGAGCGGAACGTCTCGACGCCGGCGATCCTCCTCATCAGCGATCCCAATCCGGCACTGAGCGCGCGCGCGATCGCAGCCGATATTCCTATTGTCGAAAAGCCGTTACTCGGCAACGCGTTGGTCGACAAAATCCGCGAGGCCTGTCAACGGGCCGACCGGCAGGCCGCCCGCGGCTGATCAAGCGCCGCTATCTGCGCAAGCCTATTCCAGGACATGCAGGAGCAGCACCTCCTCGGCCGGCGTCATATGGGCGATATCGCCGGTATCTTGGCTTTCATTGGCATCGGCCTGCAGCGCCAGATAAAGCGCCTTGGCGGAGTCGCAAAGTGCCGCTCGGTGGGCGATATCGGCCGGCGGCAGCGAAGCTACCGTCTTGGCCAAATCGCGCAGGATTTCGGCGAACAGCGCATAGTGAAAGTGCATATGGACCGATTTGCGCATATCGGCCGCGCCGTTGCGATACAGGCTGAGCGAGATTCCGGCTTCATCAAGGTGGGCGTCGAACCGCGCGGTCTGTTCGAAGGTGCCGATGTAGAGCTTGTCTGGATATTCCACCGCGATTTCGGCTTTGTCAGGAATTGGCTTGGTCATGACGCAACTCCCTTTTTAGGAATTTTCTCCACCTTCGATAGAACATTTTTTCGCGGTCGGACTTGACCTGGATCAACCGCGGCAGCCGGCAAGGGCAGGGCGCAGCGAGGCTCCGGCAGCTCACTTGGCCTTATCGTTTGCAGCGCGCCCAAGCCGGTCGGCAATGGCCAGCATCAGCATGGCGACGACGAACATGAGCGGGAAGCCGATCGCCCAGCCGAGCTTGGAGGTGTCGGACAGCTTTTCCAGGTCGAGATACCACACCAGCGCGTCGACCGCGGCGATGATCACGATCGAGCCCAGCAGCTTCTCCTTGAGCGCGTTGAAATCGACCACGATCAGGCCGGCGGGCCAATCGGGATGATCGGCCGGATCGATCTTGCGAATGAAGTTGTCGTATCCGGAGAAGATCACGATGAGCAGCAGATTGGCCACCAGCGAGACGTCGATCAGGTTGAGCACGCCGACCACCAGGTCGTGCCACTGAAGGCGCGGCAGCTCGATCGCCAGCGCGTAGAAATCGGCGGCGAAGCGGTAGATCAGCAGAACGAGACTGCAGAACAGACCGATCAGGAACGGCGCGATCAGCCACCGCGACAGGAAGATCGCCGCTTCAAAGGCGCGTTCGCTCCGCCGCATGTATTGACCTATGTTCCGTCACCCTGAGGAGCGAGCCAACGGGTCCGGCCCGAAGTGGCCGGCCCGATGACAGGCTCCGCGAGCCTCGAAGGGCGACGGCTCAGGCGCTTCGGCCGCTATCCTTCGAGGGCCGCTTCGCGGCCGCCTCAGGATGACGCATCAATAAATGTGCCGTCTCAGGATGACGCATCAATAAATGTGCCGTCAATCGAGGCGCCTGGTCAATGCGCTGCGCTTAATGCGCGGCGACACCCGTTCCGATCTGACAGCTCACCCCGGTGCCGCCGAGGCCGCAATAGCCGTGCGGATTCTTCGCCAGATATTGCTGGTGATAATCCTCGGCGAAATAGAACGGCGGGGCGTCGCGGATTTCGGTGGTGATCGCGCCCATGCCGGCGGCGGCCAGCGCCCTGGCATAGCTCGCCCGCGACGCCTCGGCGGCCGCGCGCTGGGCCGGCGAAAACACATAGATGCCGGACCGGTATTGCGTACCGATATCGTTGCCCTGGCGCATGCCCTGGGTCGGGTCGTGGGTTTCCCAAAATGCCTTGAGCAGCCGCTCGTAGGAGATTTTCTTTGGGTCGTAGACGACCAGCACGACCTCGTTATGGCCGGTGCGCCCGCTGCACACCTCCTCATAGGTCGGATTGGAGGTGTGGCCGCCGGCATAGCCGGCCGCGGTCACGTAAACGCCGTCGCCGAGTTCCCAGAACTTGCGCTCGGCACCCCAGAAGCAGCCCAGCCCGAACATCGCCATGGCGAGCCCCTCCGGATAGGGGCCCTTGAGCGGATGGCCGTTGACGAAATGCTGTCGCGCGGTGGGGATCGGGTTCGCCCGCCCCGGCAAGGCGTCGGCGGCAGCCGGCATTTCGAACTTCTTTCCGAACGTGAACATGGCGGCGTCTCCTTAGTGTCCCGATTTAGTGTCCCGATTCCGAAGTTCGTATCATTATGCGGCACCCTCGTTTGCGAACTTCGGAATCGAAGGACACTAGCAACGTATTGATCTAGTGTGGCTTTGGTTCAGAAATCCGCATGACGAGTTCGTGGCAAAAATGATGCGGACTTCTGAACCGCCACACTTGTGGCAGGGGCAAATATAATCGCGGCGCGGACGGCCCGCAGCGCCGCCACGATCACGTTTCGCCGAGCCCGGCCGGTTTCCACCTCACGGCCCGACCGGCTTCCACCGGCGGGCTTTGCCGCTTATTGTGCGCCGCTCGGCGCTCAAGCGGCAGCCTTAAGGAGGTGGTGCAGATGTCCCGGATGCTCGCGCTCGCCTGCGCGTTGGCCGCGTTCGCCATCGCGGCCGGATCGTCCCTTGCCCCGGCCTTTGTCCGGCAGGCCTCGGCCCAGCAGCCCGCGGCGGCGACGCCGCCCTACGGGCCGCCGATCACGCTTAACGACGCCAAGCGGGCGATGGCGGCGGCGGAGCTCGAGGCGGCGAAGAATTCCTGGCAGGTCGCGATCACCATCCTCGACAGCGGCGGCAATCTGGTGATGTTCCACAAGATCGACAACACCCAGCTCGCCTCGATCGGCGCGTCGGAGGGCAAGGCGAGCACCGCGCTTCGCTTCAAGCGTCCGAGCAAGGTGCTCGACGACGCCATCGCCGCCGGCGGCGCCGGGCTGCGGCTCCTCGCCGTCAAGGACATCACCCCGCTCGAGGGCGGCCTGCCGATGCTGATCAACGGCAAGATCGTCGGCGCCATCGGCGTCTCCGGCGCGCTGTCCTCGCAGGACGCCCAGGTCGCCAAGGCCGGAGCGGATGCGTTGGCGAAGTGAGGGGATTGGCACGGCGTTTCCCCCCAATCGGGTCGTAGTGTCTTCGTTTGAATCTCCAGGCCTCTTGACAGGCCTTCGCACAGATTAGGCGAAGCATGTATATTTGCCAGCATGACCGTTGCGGACGACATCCTGTTGCTGGTGACTACTCGGCCTGACCTAACTGAGGTTCAAATCGCCGGGCGTCTCTTTGGTGATGAGGGTTACCAACAGCGGGTCAATTCGACGTCTTGGGTCAGCGCCAGATCGTATTCTCAAAAGGAAAGCGAACCGTCGCAGAAGGCTTGTCTGATATGGACGATGAATGAGGCCGCCGACTGAGGCGCTGGGGGAGGCACAAATGCGGGACAGAATTATTCTCGGCGCAATGGCGCTTGCAGCGATCCTGGCCCAAGTCGATCATTGCGTGGCAGCTGGGGCCGTCGCGGTCGGAGTGCCTTCCGATGTGGCAAAACAGGGCGTCTCCGTGGGGACAGTTACTAACTACAAAACGATGGATGAGGCGAAGTCGAAAGCGGTAGCAAACTGCAAATTAACCGGCTCCGCCATATCGAAAGCTCTCTGTAAAGTTGTGGTGACTTTTCAGAATAAGTGCGTAGCGACCACAATTGATCCAAGAGTGGGGACGCCCGGGTATGGATGGGCCATTGCTGATACCTCGCAAGCGGCTAGCAAAAAAGCGATGGCCAATTGTCGGGATAGTGACGGCCCCGCTCTTAAAAGCGGCTGTCAACTCGGCGGCACCCATCCCATTCTCTGCGACGGGTCGGCAAAATAGGCCATTCAAGAGGCAGATAATCGCCTCACGCGGCCGGAGCGTACGATCCTTTGATCGCCCTTCCGGGCGAGGAGCGCACGCCGCTCCACGGGGGTTACCCGCGCCGCGCCTGTCCCAGTCCAGTGAAGCACCTCACGCGCCGGTGCGCCGGTCGTAGTGCCGGCAGGATGATGCCCAAGCCGCCCGGGAACGGGCCGTATCCTCCCGCCCGCGGGCACCGCACTCGCTCCGCTTTCGGGAGTACCCTCGGCCGAAGGCGTCCTTCACTGAGGGCGATTATGCCGCACTTGACTAGTTTTCGGTTTGGCATTATACTGTCCTCATAGATCGAGGGAGGCCAATATGGGCCGGGTTAAGACGATAAAACAGCTTACAAATCAACAGTTTAACGACATGTTCCCGAACGAGGAAGCCTGCAAGACTTACCTCGTAGCCCGGCGCTGGCCTGATGGCGTCCACTGCCCGCGCTGTGGCAATGTGGACGTGTACCCGGTCACTAATCGTCCCTTCCATTGGCAGTGTTCCAAATGCGCCAAGGCGGGAGGCTACAGGTTTAGCGTGCTGGTCGGGACCGTTTTTGAGAACACGAACAAGCCGCTCCGCGACTGGTTCAAGGTCATGCACCTGATGCTCACCAGCAAAAAGGGAATGAGCTCCTTGCAGATCATGCGTTACATGGGCTTCGGTTCCTACAAAACCGCGCTCTATATGTGCAACCGTATCCGCGCTGGCCTCAGTGAGCATCGCCCTGACAAGCTTGCTGGCGTCGTCGAGGTTGATGAGACCCACATCGGCGGAAAGGACAAAAACAAACATTGGGACAAGCGGAGCGGCGGCACTGGCGGTAGCGGCTCCGGCAAGATCGGCGTTATCGGTGCAGTACAGCGCAAGGGTAAGGTCGTTGCCCGCGTGATCGAAAGCTTCGACCGCGAGACGTTGGTCGGTTTCATCCACGAAACCGTTTCCAACAAAGTCAGTCTGCTCGCTACCGATGACCTGCGCGCCTATGACCGCCTCGGAAAAGAATACCCGCACGGCTTCGTTCGCCATCGCGACAAGGAATATGTTGTTGGCGCGATCCACACGAACACGATTGAGGGTTTCTGGTCGCTGGTGAAGCGCGGCGTGATCGGCACGTTCCACAAGGTCAGTGCCAAATATATGCCACTGTACGTCGCTGAGTTTCAGTTCCGCTACAACAACAGGGAGAACGTTGACATATTCGGTAGTGCTGTAGCGCGTTGCTGAGACGCCGTACCTGGAAGTCCAAGCGGCGTACTCAGCATCTAAAAAAAGATTGGCTCCATGAGCGATCATGAAACCGGCCCCAATGGTGCAGAAAACTCCGCTGGCGGCGAAGGCGGCGGCAAAACGTGTGGAAAGCAAGGGGAACCCGATCGCGCGCATAATAAAAACTCCGCCGCCGCACATTGTAAGAAATCCGACAATAATCCAGGCAATGCCAATGAACGCAGATGGTGGCAAATTGGTTGGGATAGGGCCGTAGAACTTGCTTTTACCTTCGCAATCATGGCCGCAACTATCAATCAATGTACCGTAGCTAATAGACAGTGGTCTACGATGGTGGAGAGCAATAATATTAGCCGCGAATTTTTCACCTCCGTTCAACGCGCCTTTGTTTCCGTAAAAGAGATCGCAATTAATTTGAGGCCCGAGGAAACCGCAGAGGGGAAATGGTGGGACTTTAATGTTGTTTTCCATAACAGCGGAAATACGCCTACTAAGAACATGAAATATCTCAAGTGGACACCGCCAGATGAAATAAACCGTTCTGGAACGGATCCGCGCCGTCACACCCCCCCTGACCAAGAAGAAGGAACTCTTAAAGGTGCCCGCAATTCGATGAGTGAGGATCAAATCAACGACTTGATTTGGAGTAATGCCTTTATTGCTCCCCAAACGGATTTTCGATCTCCCGTCACTGCCGTCAGCGCTGAAAGTTTGGGGTTGGTTTCGAAGGGAAAGTGGGGAATGTTCATTCAGGGTGTTGCTCGATACAGAGATGTCTTTCCCGGAACAGATGAACACGTTAGCAAATTCTGTTTTCGTTTGATGGCGATCTCTAAAGATGGGGAACTGTTCCCCGATTTCTTTCGATGCAAACACCATAATTGTGCTGATGAAGAATGTCAGAGAGACGAGCGCGCTTATCAAAAGGAAATTTGCGCTTATGAAAAGACTCTGCCGCCAAGCGCCCGGCCAATGTCGTTGTGGCCTACCTATGATGTACGTACTCACAAATTCATAGAATCGCCCTCACTGCCGGGCTGCCAAGCCGCGCCAAAATAGCAGTTTCATTTTCCGTGACCTCGCTCATTTCCGAGGCCAGATACAGGAAGAAAAACCTACATTCTGGCCGCAAAACTAGTCAAATGAGGGCTAATCGCCTTCACTGAGCGAGATTCGCATCCTCTTGTAGCTGAAACGGGGACGGATGTCAAGCCCGCGTCACTGCAACGGTGTCGACGGTTTGCGCGCTTCTCGAAAGCGCTTGAAAGGACAAGGCCGCCAACTGAGGCGGCCTCTCTATTGGCATTGTTCTTACATCAACATTTCGGCTGGCCAGGCATGCCGCACCGCTTATCGATCGGGGCGTTAGGAGGCCACAGCGCGTTCGCCTGGGCCTCGGTGTTTACATTGTTTTGGCAACTGACGATGTGACAAGGCCCTGACTGTCGGGCCGCGCATAATTTCAATGCGGTCGTGCTAGCCTCCGCCTTACTCGTGAAGTTCCACGTACGGCCCTGGGCGCCCCCCTGTGTCATCGCTCCGCATCCCCATCCCGCCCATGCAGTTGAGGTTGTGGCTGTAATGATCACCACCAAAAGACTTGCGCCGATAAAAACACGCCCCCTCATTGTCTGCTCCCATGCCCAATAGCCGCCCCTTCGACAGTGTCCCACAAACTTGTTGGCTTGCCAAAAGAGGCCAGCCCCGAAAATCAAAAGGGACCAGAGGCTTCGGAAAGGGGCCAGTACCCTGCGCACCTTGCGAACATAACAGGAACATGGTAAAAGAACGTGCGGTTGGCGTCGGTAGGTGGACAATGGCGCGGTGTCCTCGCAGGACGCCCAGGTCACCAAGGCCGGAGCGGATGCGTTGGCGAAGTAGGGGTAGTGATGGCGGGATGACGATTCCCGGGCCGCGTCAGCGGACCCGTATCAACCCGTCGCTAAGAAAGCCTCAGCTTGCCCGCGCGTAGGAAACCTTCCGAGTTCGCAATAGTCGGGGTCGTGGCCTGCAGTTTCAGGCGACCAAAGAACGACGAACTCACCCCCGGACGGCTCAATGACCGTCGTCAAATCGTCGCTCTCGTAAGGCGTCATGTGACGAGCATCGCAATTCGGACAATCGTCGTCACACATGCAGGACCACTCGTCCGGCCATTCGTAGTCGCAACGAGCGCATCTGTAATAGTTGCGATACCAAGCCATAGTTTTTACCCCGCAGGGTGCATAGAGTACGAATGCTGTGGAGATATAAAGCCACCTCAACTTTCGGATCGCAACCGGTAAGATCCTCGCGAAACGAACTCGAGATATCCTCGATCTCTCAAAAATTGCAGCTGCTGCCGAATTTTCGGCTTAACGTTTTGGTTGCCGGGGTAGAGTCGACTAAGTTGTTGCTCGAATGCGTAGATATCGTCGATTTGAAATTCACGCTTGCCAATAGAGAGGTGGTCCCACTTCCTAAGACAGCCGGTTAAGGTGGATTCGCCGATACAGAGGACGAACCATCATGAGGACGCGGAGACGGTTTTCGGCTGAGTTCAAAGCCAAGGTGGCGCTCGAGGCGATCAAGGGCCACGAAACGGTCGCAGAACTGGCGAGCAAGCACGAACTGCACCCGACCCAGATTGCTGCCTGGAAGCGTGAGGCGGTGGAGAAGCTGGCCAAGGTGTTCGACGAGAAGGGCAGCGCGCGCGAACAGAACCGCGACGCCGAGCTGACGAAGCTTCATGCCAAGATTGGTCAGCTGGTGGTGGAACGGGATTTTTTGTCGAAAGCCTTCGATCGCTGAGCCTGGATCGGAGGAAGACGATGATCGACCCCGGTCATCCACGGCTCTCGATCGTACGCCAGTGCGAGCTGGCGTCGATCAGTCGCTCGACATTCTATCGTAAGCCGACGGCGGAGAACGAAGCGACGCTGGTGTTGATGCGTCTCATCGACGAGCAGTTCCTCGAGACACCGTGGTACGGCTCGCGGCAGATGGTACGGCATCTGCGCCGCAACGGCTGCTGTGTCGGGCGCCATCGTGTCCGTCGACTGATGACCAAGATGGGCTTGGCGCCGATCTACCAACGCCCGAAGACCAGCGAGCGGCATCCGCAGCACCGGACATGGCCATACCTGCTTCGCCATCTGACCATCGACCGGCCCAACCAAGTCTGGTGCGCAGACGTGACCTACATCCCGATGCGCAGAGGCTTCCTATACCTGGTCGCGGTCATGGACTGGTTCAGCCGCAAGGTTCTGGCATGGAGGTTATCGAACACGATGGATGCTGACTTCTGCGTCGCGGCGCTGGCGGAGGCGATGGTCCGCTTCGGCAGACCTGAGATCTTCAATACCGATCAGGGCTCGCAGTTCACCAGCTTTACCTTCACCAACACCTTAAAGGCTGCCGACATCCGCATCTCGATGGACGGCCGTGGCCGCTGGATGGACAACGTCTTCATCGAGCGGTTATGGCGATCGTTGAAGTACGAGTGCGTCTACCTCAATGCCTTCGAGACCGGCAGTGAGGCACGAACAGGGATCGGTCGGTGGATCGGCTACTACAATGCCGATCGACCCCACTCGGTCTTCGGCGGCAGGACGCCCGACGAGGTCTATGCTACGCAGGCAAACGAGGAGAAATTGGCGGCGTAATCGAACCCAGAATCCACCTTAGCCAAGCCGCCATTCTGTCCCGTAAGGTGGGACCACCTCTCCTGCACCTGGTTCCGAAGACACCGAGTTAGGTGTTTTTATGGAACCGGAGGTGAGTCATGGAGAGACGAAGGTTTACGCGGGAGTTCAAGCTTGAGGCGGTGCGGCTGATCAGGGATCGCGGGGTGTCGTATGCGCAGGCATCCGAAGACCTGAAGGTGCATCCGACGCAGCTGCGCAACTGGGTGAAGGCATTTGCGGACGATCCGCAGCATGCCTTCCCCGGCCAGGGTCAGATGAAGCCCGAGCAGCTGGAGATCGCGCGGCTCACGCGCGAGGTGATCAAGCTGAAGGCCGAACGCGACATCCTAAAAAAAGCCGCGGCCTACTTCGCGAAGGAATCGACGTGAAGTTCGGTTTCATTGCGAAGCACCGGGGGATCTGGCCGGCGGATTGGTTGTGCGGGGCGCTCGGTGTCTCGCGGGGTGGGTTCTATGCCTGGCTGACACGACCGCGCAGTCGGCGCAGCCGTAGCGATGAAGAGCTGGGCGCCAAGGTCCGGACAAGCTTCCTTGCCAGCGATCGAACCTATGGCGCCAGGCGGGTGTGGCACGACCTGCTGGCGGAAGGCTTCTCGTGTGGTCTGCATCGGATCGAGCGATTGATGCGCTTACAGGCTCTCAAAGCCCGTCCGCGACGGCGTCGGCTGCCGCCCGATCTGGGTGAGCGGCAGGTCGCCGCCGTCGCTCCCAACGTACTCGACCGCAGCTTCGCGGCAGCTGCTGCCAACCGCAAATGGATCGCTGACTTCACCTATGTGTGGACCGCGGAAGGTTGGCTCTATGTGGCGGTCGTCATCGATCTGTTCTCACGCCGCGTGGTCGGCTGGTCGATGAGCGCACAGATGACGGCACAGCTCGTCACCGACGCCCTGGTGATGGCGATCTGGCGCCGGGGCAAGCCCGATGCGCTGCTGCATCACTCCGATCGCGGCAGCCAATACACCAGCGAGCAGTTCCAGAAGCTGATGGCCGATCATGGCATCGTCTGCTCGATGAGCCGCTCGGGCAATGTCTGGGACAACGCGGCAATGGAGAGCTTCTTCTCGTCGCTGAAGACCGAGCGTACGGCACGCAAGACCTATCGGACGCGTGATGAAGCCAAGGCTGACGTGTTCGATTACATCGAGTGCTTCTACAATGCTAAACGCCGGCACTCGACAATCGGCTACAGAAGCCCCATGGAGTTCGAGATGCAGTCGGGTTTAGCTTAGGCGGGTGTCAACCGAACCGTGTGCAGGCCAGAACGACAAAAAGATTGGTCACGCTATGCTGTTTAAAATCATAGTTTAGAAGAAAAAGATTGGGATTGTTGCTTGCCGCTAAGCGCTCGCATTTTGTTCGAAACGAACCATCGAGCACCTTGTTCCCGAAATGTATGC
The DNA here is from genome assembly GCA_963721025.1 of uncultured Alphaproteobacteria bacterium. GTDB lineage: Bacteria > Pseudomonadota > Alphaproteobacteria > Rhizobiales > Xanthobacteraceae > BOG-931. The sequence goes on from CAVRHN010000002.1 coordinate 73,146, forward strand.
CGTTGACTCTTAAGCTCATACTCCTCCTTACAGGCGGCGCAGAAGAAATCCGCCACAGGGCTGTTGTTTGGAAATGGACTTATCTTAGGGCTGCCGCAATTCGGGCAATACACCCAATCCCGCATCCACCGCTCAGTCCATGCACGCGCGCTTTGCGAGCCGCTCGTATAGGGAGTCTGGGTCTCTTCAAATTCAAACTTCATCCGCTTGGGTCACTGGGTTTTTTCGACGCCAAATGCCGAACAGCCTGTCAGGCTCACACAATCCTTGTCCTATGCCCCTGCCAGTAGCGGTCGCGCAGCTTTTGCTTGTAGAGCTTGCCGGTCGGCAGCCGCGGCAGTTCGGCCTCGAAGTCGAATGAGTGCGGCCATTTTTGCGGCGCCAGGTGCGCGGCGCAGAACGCCATCAGCTCCTCGGTAATCTCCGGCCCCGGCGTGACGCCCGGCATGAGCTGGACGGCGGCCTTCACCTCTTCGCCGAGGTCTTCGTTGGGCACGCCGAACACCGCGGCGTCGGCGACCTTGGGGTGGGTGATGAGCAGGTTCTCGCATTCCTGCGGATAGATGTTCACACCGCCGGAGATGATCATGAAGGTCGCGCGGTCGGTGAGATAGAGATAGCCGTCCTTGTCGAGGTAGCCGATGTCGCCGACGGTGCTCATGGTGCCGTCGGCCGAGCGGGCGCGCGCGGTCTTCTCCGGATCGTTGAAATATTCGAAGGGCGTCGCGGTCTTGAACCACAACGTGCCCGGCGTTCCGGTCGGGCAGGGCTTCATGTTCTCGTCGAGGACGTGCAGTTCGCCGAGCAGCACCTTGCCGACCGTGCCCTTGTGCGCCCGCCACTCGGCGCTGTCGCAGGCGGTGAAGCCCAAGCCTTCGGTGGCGCCGTAATATTCGTGGATGATCGGCCCCCACCAGGCGATCATCCGTTCCTTGACCGGTACCGGGCAGGGCGCCGCGGCGTGGATCGCGATTTCGAGCGAGGAGACATCGTAGCGCCGCCGCACGTCCTCCGGCAGTTTGAGCATGCGCGAGAACATGGTCGGCACCAGCTGGCTGTGCGTCACCTTGTAGGTCTGAATGAGCTCCAGGTACCGTTCCGCATCGAAGCGTTCCATGATGATCGCGGTGCCGCCCTGGCGGATGGTCAGGTGCACGGCCGCCTGCGGCGCCGAGTGATAGAGCGGGGCCGGCGACAAATAGATCATGCCGTCGCGATAGCGCCACAGCTTCTGCAGGAAGCCAAACAGCGGCAGTTGCTGCGACGGCGGCTGCTCCGGCAGCGGCCGCAGGATGCCTTTGGGACGGCCGGTGGTGCCGGACGAATACAGCATGGCGGTGCCGAGCGATTCGTCGGCGATCGGCGTTGCCGGAAACGCCGCCGTCGCCTGGTCGAGATTTTGCACGCGCCCGCCGTCGCCGTTGCCGTCGACGATCAGGCAAAGCTCGATTTTCGGGCAGTCCTTGAGCGCCGCCATCGCCACGTCACGCTTGGCCTCCGACGTGATCAGGACCCGGGATTCGCTGTTGTTGAGAATGTAGGCGAGCTCTTCCGGCGTCAGAAACGAATTGACGCAGGTGAAATAGAGGCCAGTGCGCTCGCCGGCGCAACAGCTCTCGACGTAGCGCGCGTTGTTTTCCATGAAGATGGCGTAATGATCGCGCCGCCGCAGGCCGCGATGGCGCAAGAGGTGCGCGAGGCGATTGCCGCGCGCCTCGAGCTCGGCATAGGTCACCACCTCGCCGCTCTGGGCCATGATGAAGGCCGGCTGCTGCGGCCTCTTGGCGGCATGCTCGCGCGCATACATGACAATCCCCCCTGATGTTGCCGGCGCTTTTTGCGCCTTCGACCCGCTCTGGATTTGGACGAGTCAGGCGCCGCGAGTGCCGATTTCGCCGCCCGCTCGTCCTCGCCCGAGCATGGTTGACAGCCGATTTACCCTTCCGGTCAGCGTAGAACATGGCGCCGCGGGCCTCAACTCCGCCATGGCTTCCCCGACGCGACCGCGGACGCGGCCGTGCATGCTTAACGGTCCGTTGCCGGTCGGCGTTCGCGGCCACCGGCGGTTTTACGAAATCTAGAGCGTTTGCCCGCTAGGCTTGTTTGCGTTGTTGCGCGATCCTTGCGCCCACCGATCATGCATTGCAGGAACCAGGATGCCGGAGCTCACCGCTCACGATTCAGGTAAGACTGAGACAAGAGCCGGCGCGGCACTGGGTCACGTCCATTCGGTGACCGGCTCGCAAGCCAGCATCGGACTTCTGAGCACGACCGGGCTGCATGGCGCGGGCGCGACGGTCGGCAAATTCATCAAGATCCACACCGGCAAGGCGCTGTTGATCGGCGTCATCACCGATGTTTCGTTGCTGGTCTCGCCCAGCATCGGCGAGCAGGGTTATTGCGGCGTGGCGCACGTCGATCTCACCGGCGAGATCAGCGATCGCGGCGGCAAAATGGGCTTTCGCCGCGGCGTCACCGAATATCCCTCGATCGGCGATGCGGCGAGCGCGCTGACCAGCAATGAATTGCGGCTAGTTTACGATACGGCGGGCGCCAAGACCATCAAGATCGGGCAGCTGCAGCAGGATAGCTCCATCACGGTCGCCATCGACGTCGACGAGATGCTGAGCAAGCATTTCGCGGTGCTCGGTACCACCGGCGTCGGCAAGTCGAGCGCGGTCGCCGTCATCCTGCAGCAGATTCTGCAGGTGCGGCCCGACGTGCGCATCCTGCTGCTCGACGTTCACAACGAATACGGCCGCTGCTTCGGCGAGCGCGCCTATGTCGTCAATCCGGCAAACCTGCGGCTGCCGTTCTGGCTGTTCAATTTCGAGGAGATCGTCGACATCTTCTTCGGCGGTCGACCCGGCCTCGACGAGGAAGTCGAGATCCTCGCCGAGGTCATTCCGCAGGCCAAGGTCACTTACACCCAATATCGCCACACGATCGAAAGGCCGGCGATCAAGAAGCAGGACCCGAAGAGTGCCGGCTATACGGTCGACACGCCGGTGCCGTATCGGCTGGCCGACCTGTTGGCGCAGATCGACGAGCGCATGGGCAAGCTGGAAAACCGCACATCCCGGCTGGTTCATCACAAGCTCATGACGCGCATCGAAACCGTCAGCAACGATCCGCGCTATGCGTTCATGTTCGAGAACGCCAATGTCGGCGGCGACACCATGGCGGAATCCATCAGCCAGCTGTTTCGGCTGCCCGCCGACGGCAGGCCGATGACGATCATGCAGCTTGCCGGGCTGCCGGCCGAAGTCGTCGACGCCGTCGTCTCCGTGCTGTGCCGCATGGCATTCGATTTCGGCATGTGGAGCGATACCGCGAGCCCGATGCTGATCGTCTGCGAGGAGGCCCACCGCTATGCCTCGGTCGACCGCACCGTCGGTTTCGGCCCGACGCGCAGGGCGATTTCCCGGCTCGCCAAGGAAGGCCGCAAGTACGGGGTATTCCTCGGCCTCATCACTCAGCGTCCGGCGGAACTCGATCCGACGATACTGTCCCAGTGCAGCACGCTGTTCGCCATGCGCATGTCGAACGACCGCGACCAGGCGCTGCTGCGGTCGGCGGTTTCGGATTCCGCCGCCAATCTGTTCGCCTTCGTTCCCGCGCTCGGCACCCGCGAGGCGCTGGCGTTCGGCGTCGGCACGCCGTTACCGACCCGGCTGATCTTCGCCGAGTTGCCGCGCAACTTGCTGCCGCGGAGCGAAGCGTTCGCCGGTGACCCGGCCAATCAACAGGGAGGCCAGGACCTCAACTTCATCGCCGCGGTGGTCGAGCGTTGGCGCGGCGCGACCATGCGCCGAAAGGTTGCCGCGGATGAGGCGGCACGCGAAGTAAAACCGATTGCGGCGGCCGAGGCGTTGCCGCCGGTGCCGCCGGCACCCCCGCCGGCGTCCGAGCCCAGCCGCTTCAACCTGCTGAAGAAGCCGCTCACCGACAAGCCGGATCCCTATGCCGCGCTCCGTAGCGCGGCTCCGGTGCCGGCGAACCGCTGAGGTTATCCGCGCCCGAACCGGGGTCCGTCGGCTTTGCGCGAGGCCGGCCAGTTTCGCTGTTGCATAGTCGTGCGTGCCGCCTCGGCAGAGCGCCCGTCGGCCAATAGCTCTCTCACGTCCTTGATCTCATCGAGGAAGAACGGCTTCGAGAAGTAGAATCCCTGCGCGAAGCGGATGCGGCTGGTGGCCTGCAAATAGGCCAGTTCCTCGAACGTCTCGATGCCTTCGGCCACGATCGACATGCCGAGCGCCAGGCCGAGCAATTCGATGGTCCGCAGCACGCTCTGGCTCCGCGGGCGCTGGTGAATGGCGGTGATGAACGAGCGGTCGACCTTGATTTCGTCGGCGGTGATGTCGGCGAGCACGGAGAGCGAGGAGTAGCCGGTGCCGAAGTCGTCGATCGAGACCCGGACGCCGAGTTCGCGCAGCATCGGCAGCACCTGGGTCTGGAACTGGCTCTTGGCGACGAAGGCGTCTTCGGTCAATTCCAGCATGAAGCGCTCGGCATAACCGCTGTTCTTGAGCACCTCCGCCAGCGAGGACATGAAAGTCATGTCGCCGGCCTGACTGGCGGCGACGTTGATGCTGATCGTGGTGCGTCCGCCAAAGGCCTGGTCGAGACGCTCGATCGAGCCGATGGCTTCGGCCAGCACGAAATGCGTGATCGGATCGATGAGCCCGAGCTTGGTCGCCAGTCCGATGAACGTGCCCGGCGCGTGAATTTCTCCCGCCTCGTCGCGCCAGCGCACCAGCGTCTCGAAGCCCACGACCTCGTGGGTATGGATGTCGACCTTGGGCTGGAACGCGCAGCAGAACTTGCGGTCGCGTATCGCCAGCCGCAGCCTCTGTTCGAGCTCCATGTGCGCGGTCATACGCTCGCCGATGCTGGAGTCGAAGAAGACGGCTTCGCCTTTGTGCCCATTCTTGGCGCGGTACATGGCGTTGTCCGCGTTGCGGCGCAGGACTTCGTAGGAGGCGCCGTGCTCCGGATAGATGCTGACGCCGATCGACGCCGAGGTGAACACCTCGAACGCCTCGATGTGGAAAGGCTGCTTCAGCGCGTCGAGCAGCGCGTTGACGATATTCCGCACCTCTTCTTCGCCGGCGAAAGGATAGATCAGCAGCAGGAACTCGTCGCCGCTGATGCGCGCCAGCATGTCGGTGTCGCGCAGCGTCCTGCGGATGCGCTCCGCCACCTTCACCAGCAAGGCATCGCCGATGACGTGGCTGTAGTAATCGTTGATGTGCTTGAAGTTATCGAGATCGATAAAGGCCAGCGCGAAGCGATGGCTGCCGTCGCGGCGCAGCGCCTCATCAACACGCTCATTGATGAGAAAGCGATTAGGCAGCCCGGTCAGGTCGTCGAAAAAGGCGTGCTGCGCCAATTTTTGCTCGACCTGCTTGCGGGAGGTGATGTCGAGCGCGGCCGAAATCAGCAGCGGCCGGCCGGCGATCGTCGCCGGCGTGTGCGAGGTCAGCAAGGTGCGTTCGCCCGTTGCACTCGGCGCATTTTCCTCGACCGTGACCGTTTCGCCGGAGCGGATGAGGCCGATTTCCCACTGCCGCCGTTGCGCGGCCTCTTCCGCCGGCAAAAAATCGGCCGGGGAAGCGCCAATCAAGGCTTGCGCCGGGGTTTCCAGATTGGCGGCGGCCGCTTTGTTGACCAGGACGAAGCGACCGCCTTCGTCCTGCACGGTGAGCCCGATCGAAAGGGCGTCGACAACGTCCTTGAGGAACGTCCGATCCTGCTCCGCTTCCTGCGCGCTCTGTTGCAAGTCCTCGACTTGCCGGCGCCATCGCTCGGCCTCGTTGGCGAGCTCGTTGCCCTGACGCGCTGCGGTCGCGGCCAAGGTCACCACCGCACATTGGCGGGCGAAGGCTACCTCGCCGTCATCGAATTCGGCTTTGCCCGCGTCACGCCGCAGCAGCAGCGCGGCGCGGCGCCCGCTCACCCCGATCGGCAGGCAGAGCGCCGATGTGCCGGCGGGGATCAGGTCGGCAGCGAAGGGCGCTCGCGCGTCGCTGCCGCGGTTGCCAGAGACGGAACGGACTCGGCCGCGCAGAACGTCGATGAAAAAAGGGTCGCGCGGCCAACGCGCGCCGATCGGCCCGCTGGGCGCCGCCGTGGTGCAAACGAGCGCTCCTTCGTCCTCCGCGATGACCATCGCGTGATCGTGGTGAAAGACCTGCTGCAGCCTTTGGCACAGGTTTGCAAAGGACGTCTGGTCGCTCTCGAAGTCCAGCAGCGATTGCAGTGCGCGCAAGTGGGTATGCACGGCATTGGTCGGCAAGCGGTCGTGGCCCGTTGCCGGCGAGCGCGGCGAATTGTTGGTGTCTTTGGAAATTGCCATGCGCCTTCCGCGCGGTCGCCGGTTCCCCGGGTGCGAACGGAATCCGAAATTAGGCGCAAGGCGTTGGCAATTTGTTTCGATATGCGAAAATACCGGCGAATTACTCCTTAACGAGTCGTTTACTTTTGCGGCGGCGCGCACGAGGAAGCTTCCGGCGAAGCTCTCGGCGGCGAGAAGCGCACCAAGGCGCCCGTAAAAAACGGCGATGACGCCATCTTGGAAACGTATTTGAAACACCGCAACGTCACCGGCTAGTTCGAGCGCGAAGCGCGCGCGGTGCGGGCGCTCTATAAACAGTTGACCGACAGCAAGCCGCTTAAGGACGCCGACAGGGATGACGGCCGTAAGCTGGTAAAGCATTTCGAGGCGCAAGAGTTGAAGTCGGCGACGATCGAGAAAAAGATCGGCTGGCTAAACGCAAATGGTGCACCTTGCCATCAAGGAAGGGCGATTGAAATTCAACCCGTTCGCCAGCGTCGTCCCCAAGGGCGACGACAAGCAACGCCGCTTGCCGCTCAGCGATGGCGATATGAAAGTTATCAAGCGCAACCTTGGTAAGCTCAGCGGGTCCGAGCAATTGCTGTTCCGTGTGCTGGCGAGCACTGGAATGCGGCTCAGCGAGGCATTCGAGATTGACGGCGAAGACAAAGAGCGCGGATGCCGGTATGTGATTGTCGGCGAAAAGACGGAGCAATCATCGCGCGGCGTGGCGCTCCCGGCCGCCGTGCTGCCATTCCTGCCCAAGGCCATCAAGGGGCCGCTGTTTGTAAACAGCGATGCGGATCCGGCGGATGCGGCCTCGAAAAAGCTAAATAGATTTTTAGACGACGGCGGTATCGTTGACCCGCGCAAGGCTGTCTACAGCCTGCGCCACCGTGCGCAAGATCGGTTACGCGCGGCCGGTTGTCCGGAGGATATACGTTGGGCGATTTTGGGGCATGAGGAGAAGTCAGTCGCGGCAGGCTACGGCGAGGGCTTCCCCGTGGCGAGGATTCGGCGCGAATAAGCCTAACGCTGCAGCGCCGAGCCGCCAGCGCCGCCGACCAACCCGACCAAGCTACGATACCCGGTAGCTGTGAGTATTCTGCTGAGACACAACAAAACTTTGACCTTCAAAGACTTGAGACCAAATGTCCGCCATCGACCGGAAGTACAGCTCCGGTAATAAATGCGCCGCCATCTCCCGCCAACAGCATCAGCGGCTCCACTAAATCCTCCAGGCGTACTAGCCTTCGCATCGGAATACGGCGGATCAAGGCATGACCTTTCTCAGTCGCAAAGAACTCACGATTTAGATCGGTTTCGACGTATCCGGGCGCCAACGCATTGACTCGTATCTCGTAGCGAGCCCATTCAAGCGCCAACTGCTTCGTGAGTTGAATGAGTGCGGCCTTTGCCGTGGCATAGGCCGTTACCTGTCCGGCTTGTCGCAGCCCGATGATAGAAGCAACGTTCACGATTGCCCCGCCGCCGCCTTTTGCAAGCATATGACTTGCCGCTTCACGAGCAACAAGCCAGCAGCCGCGAAGATTGGTGTCGAGGATCTTGGCAAAGCTCTCCGGCGTCTGCTTGAGAGTCTCGACCAACTCCGTCACGCCGGCATTGTTGATAACAATCGTGGGGACGCCCCAGCGCTCGGCCACGGTCTTGAAGGCGGCCGTTATTGACTCCGCTTGCGTCACGTCCATTTCCACTGCGTGCGACGTTCCGCCCGCGCGGTCGATATCTGCGGCGGATTTCTGCAGCGCCTCCCGAGATCTGGCGGTCAAAATAACCCGAGCGCCTTCGCAGGCGAGAACCTCGGCAAAGAATTTGCCCAACCCGCGCGAGGCGCCGGTCACCAGGGCGATTTGATCGGCGAGGCGCAGGGGTGCGGATCCGCGTCGCTCCATCAGCTTTTTCAGGCCGGCGTTGGAAAATTCATGCATTGATCTCGTTCCTTCTATTCCGAGCGATCCCTACTCAATCAATAGCGGTCAAATGGTCGTCACAGGTCGATCGTCATGGCGCAATTGATACGGTCGCTATGCTGGACCACGAAGCCCGCCATAAGCCTGCCAGGGAACAGCAACAAGGAAACCGGCGTCCACGGGAAGGTTCACGCCGGTAACCCCGCTTGCCTCGGCGCCAAGTAGCCAGACAATTGCCGCGGCGACCTCCTCCGACTTAACGAGCCGTCTGAGAGCGGTTGTACCTGTCAGCTTGTCCTCGTCCAATGCTCCCGTCTCGAGCCCTCTCGCAAGTGCAGGCGTCTCGGTGAAGCCTGGCGAAACACAGTTCACCCGCAACCCGAACGGACCCCATTCCGCTGCAAGGGTCGCTGTAAGACTGATGACGCCGGCCTTGGCCGGAGCATAGCCGTGAACCGGCGCCGAAGACATTCCTACGACCGACGCCACATTGACGATCGCGCCTTGCCGGCGCTGGCACATGCGCTCGCCAACCTCTCTGCACATGACGAACGTGCCGCGAAGGTCAACCGCGATCTCTCGATCCCAATCCGCGAGTGCCAGACGCTGTGGCGGATGCATCTTGCCTAGAATACCAGCCGCGTTTACGAGGCCAGAGATAGATCCGTGGCGGCGCTCGATCGCTTCGCAGGAGCGCGCGACCACGGTTTCGTCCGAGACATCCACCGGCTCATCGTGGATAAGAACGCCGGAGGGCATGTCTGGCTGCGCGGCCGTCTTCAAATCAAACACAACAACGCGCGCGCCGCGGTCGCATAACGCACGTGCTGTGGCGGCTCCGATTCCGCTGAGCCCCCCGGTTACGATGACGAGGCTGGCTCCTGCTTGATTCTGCACCGTATTCTGACTCCGTTCCGGGGGTTCCGCTTCAAGCTGCCTTGCGTTTAGGCTCGAGCATCGCGAAGGCAGCAAGCACTTCGTCAATTGAAACCGCCGGCCAGCGGTCGACGAAGGCCTCCAGACGATCAAAGGCGGAAGACGGCACGTTCTGTTCGCCGCCAACTCGGCGGACCAGCTGGGAGACTCCGGCGCGATCATACGCGTAATCGCGCGCGATCATTCGCTGATCCTGCACGATGGTGCGCCCATCAGTCATGTCCGCCTCGATAACGGTGGAAAGCGTTGCAACCTTGTCGTCGCTTACGAGAGCGATCCGACCGATCAGTTCGTTGACCTTGGGGTCGTCGTAGGTCGTCATCCGCTTCATATCCGGGACACCATAGAGCAACGTCGCGGCGATGCAGAACGGAATGCTCATCAGCGTGCCAGAGATGGAGTTGAATGGGCCGACTGCATCCATGCCGGCATACCCCGTCTCATAGGGATTCATGTGCACGCGAACGGCTTTGATGGCGTCATGCGTAATCTTCTCGCGCAACGCGAGCGCGGCAGTTACCGGCGTCTGGTTGAAGGCACAGACCGGATAGGGTTTGAACGCGACGCGCAATATCGCCCAGTCGTCACCAAGCCGGCGCACGAGCGTGTCGACGTTGCAGTCGGCGCGGGCAAAGGCACGCACGAAGCCCGACTTACCTTCGAATGGCTGCAGCGCAGACACTGAGCCGGCCTTGGCCAGCTCGGCCGCGAGCCAGCCAGTTTTTCCAACCACGCCGACCTGGTATCGCCACTCATCTGTACCCTCGGCGAAGGACTGCAGCAGTCCGCCGGAGAACGACGCTGCATTGGCGAGCGCCGCAGCGAGACGCTCTTCGTCGAGGCCGAGGAGTTTTCCAGCCGTGGCCGCTGCTGCGACGACGCCGTAGAGCGTGGACGCACGGAAGCCCGCCGGGGTCGTAATGCCCGCATAAGCCTTCTCAAGAAGCCCACCGGCTTCATAGCCAGCGACAAGCGCGGGTATGAGGTCCTCCATCGGCAGGCGCCGTGCTTCGACCAGCGCGGTCAATAGGGGGATAAGAATGGTGCCGAAATGAGCAGCGCCGCAGGTATCCTCTTGGGCGCGCCCATGGAACAGGGCGGAATTGGCGACGCAGGCGCTACCAATCGAGGTCTTACGGCCGTCGCCAAGGAGCGTCGCACCGCCACGTTGCTCGCCATCCATGGCGAGGGCAGCCGCGCGACCAACAATGGCGTAGGGTGTGTCGTGACAGTCGAGCCCCATGCCGTAACCGTTCAGAAGGCACACGCGCGCCTTCTCGACGACCTCGGCTGGCATGCGAGCGGTGTCCAGCTGGTGAGCAAAGGATGCGATACTTTGGGACAAGGATGCCATATTTGCCTCCTGCACATATCTAGATTGCCAAGTACCTCGATCTTATTTCCGAATTCGCTTTCAGACCACCTATCGTGTCGCGATAGACAATCTGCCCCTTATCGATGACGGTTGCGTCGCTGGCGATGCCGAGACAGAAGTGCATGTTCTGTTCGGCGATGAGAATGCTGGCGCCAGCCCCGCGCAGACGGTGCAACACGTCCGCTATCCGCTGAATCACAATTGGCGCCAAGCCTTCGCTCGGCTCGTCAAGCAGGAGCGCAATGGGATTGCCCATGAGCGTGCGAGCGATCGCCAGCATCTGCTGCTCGCCGCCCGACAGCCGGCCAGCTTGACGGTAACGCAACGGCGGCAATAACGGAAACACGTCGTAGATCCGCGCCAGATTCCAATAATCCTGACCATCCGGACCCTTCTTCGCCGCGATCACCAGATTGTCCTCGACCGTATGATCCGGGAACACTTGTCGATCCTCGGGAACGAAGCCGACGCCCGCTCGGGCTATCAGGTGCGGTTTGCGGTTCTGCATGTCGACTCCGGTGACGACAATGCGGCCCCGACGAGGTGGCGCGAGCCCGGCAATGGCCTTGAGCGTCGTGCTCTTGCCGGCCCCGTTGCGTCCGAGCAAGGCCATGGTCTGCCCCTCGGCGAGCTCGATGTTGACGCCGAACAGGATCTGACTCGACCCGTAGAAAACATCAATGTTCTCCGCTCGAAAGAGGGTGCGACCGCTCATGGCAGAGGGTGTCCTGGCTGGTGCCGAGATAGGCGGCGATTACTTCCGGATTACCCCGAATCTGGTTCGGCGTTCCTTGCGCCAGGAGCTTTCCATAACAGAGCACGCGGATCGATTCCGCGATCTTGAAAACGATGTCCATGTCGTGCTCGATGAATACCAGAGTGATCTTCTGCCGTTCCCACAATTCCTGTACTTTTTCAATCATCTGCCAACGCTCCTCAGGTCCCATGCCCGCCGTCGGCTCATCCAGAAGAAGTACGCGTGGCTCCAGTACGAGCGCCAGCCCAATGTCGAGCAGCTTCTGATCGCCATGTGACAGATTCGATGAAAGAACCGACGCCTTGCCGGACAGGCCAAGCATCTTCATCGCTTCGCAGACGCGATCGCGGCATTCCGGCAAGGGAAAACGGCGCATTATCTGCTCAGACCGCCGCATATGCGCCTGGACGGTCGCGGTCAGAGCCGTCTCCACCGTCAGCGATGGAAAAATACTAGCTACCTGGAAAGCTCGCCCGATGCCGCGTCTTACGATCTGAGTGGGCGGCAGGCCGACAATGTCCTCGCCGAAAAGCATCACGCGGCCGCAGTCCGGACGGATCGCTCCCGAAATTAAGTTAAAGAATGTCGTCTTACCCGCACCGTTGGGACCTATGACAGCCGTCAATGAACCCGCCGCGAACTGCAGCGTGATATCCTGGATCGCGGCGACGCCACCAAAAGATTTCGAAAGCTTTTCGACCGACAGCATGCGCCATCACCTTCGCGCCGGGCGGATGCCGCCGTAAGTGTGCCAGGAAGGCGCGACCAGCCAACCACAGTCGATCGGAAGATTGATGCCGGTGACGGCAGAGGCGTCGTCACTCGCCAAGAAAGCGACGGCTCGTGCAACGTCCTCGGGAGTCACCATTCGACCTAGTGCGGAATTATCGTTGAGCGCCGAGACGTCACGCTCGCCTTTGTCGATCGCTGCCTGAAGGGCGGGAGTGAGCGTGTAGCCGGGGGAAACGGCATTGACTCGCACGCCCGAACGCCCCCATTCCGCGGCGAGGCATTCGGTCATTGCGATGACCGCGGCCTTCGCCGGCGCATAGGCATGAAGCGGCATCGAGCGCATCCCAGCAATCGAAGCGATGTTGACGATGCTTCCGCGTCCGCGTGTCGCCATGCGCCGTCCGAACGCAACCGACGCGACATAGGTGCCGCGCTGATCGATGCGAACCACATCATCCCACGCCGACATTGCCAGTTCTTCGGGGGCAACAGGAACCTGGATCACGCCAGCGCTGTTGACGAGGATATTCACCGGCCCAACTGCCGCTTCGATGGCGCCGGCGCAAGCCTCCATAGCCTTCTCAGCGCCAACATCGGCGACCCACTCCCTGCCATTGATTTCGGCCGCTACCGCGTTGGCACGCGCCTCGTCGCGATCGAGCACGGCAACGACCGCGCCACCCTCGGCAAGCACACGGCAACAGGCGGCACCAATCCCGCTGGCTCCGCCAGTCACCACCGCGATACCCTGGATGCGTCGACCGCTCATGCATTGGCCTTCGGTAGGGCCGCGTGCCAATGCCAGAGGCCAATCAGCGCGTCGAGCAGTCCACGCCGCAGTCCGAGCGCAAACAGAAGAATGACGATGCCGAGCGTAAGACCATAGTATTCGGTAAATCTTGTCGCAAGATCGTTCAGAATGAGCAGAATCACGGCCCCGACCGCAGGCCCCAGAAAACTATTCAATCCACCCAGCATAATCATGAATATGCCTTCGCCCGAGATGGTCCAATAGGCGAATTCCGGATACGCGCCGGAGACGAAAAGACTCATGATCACCCCGCCGACGCCGGCGAACACTGCCGCGAGCACGAAAGCAATCAGACGGACGCGCAACACATTAACGCCGAGAAAGCTCGCCCGAGCCGCGTTGTCACGGATCATTCGCAACGTATACCCGAACGGCGATTGAACAATATGATGAATGAGTACGAGACCGATTACCAGCAGCGCGCAACTCGTTAAGTAGAGATGGGTCTGATTCGCGAGGTTGATGCCGAGAAAAGGCGGCCTAGGGATGCCGCCGCGCAGACCCTGGTCGCCGCCCGTCAATGGCAACCAGAGTATAATCAAGCTGTGCACTAGCATCTGAAAGGCGAGGGTCAGGAACGCAAAATATAGTTCCTTCAATCGCACGCAAATGACGCCGACGACCAGGCCGGCAAACGCGGCAATAACCAGCGTTAGCACGAACGCGGCCGGGATCGGCAGCCCGGTGCGCTGCATCAGCAGGCCAAATGAATAAGCGCCGAGACCGAAAAACATGCCATGGCCGAATGAAACCATGCCGCCGTAGCCGACCAGAAGATTGAGCGAGGTGGCGAACAAGGCGAGCGCCGCGCCCCTGATCATGAAATCGACCAGCGCCTTGCTTGGAAAAAGGAGCGGCAGCAAAGCCAGGACGGCGAGCGAGGCGCCGCCAATCCCGATGTCGAATACGAGCGAGCGTCTCCGCATGATCATGCGACTTGCTTGCCGAATAATCCGGTCGGCCTAGCAATCAAAATGACCACCATGAAGAGATACATCAGCCCCTCCGTGAATAGTGGAAAACCCAGGCTGCCGAACGAGCGAATGAGGCCGATCGCAAGCGCAGCCACAAAAGCTCCCACGATCGAGCCCATTCCGCCGATCACGGTGACGATGAAAGACTCAATCAGGATTGAGAATCCCATACCCGGCGTCAGCGAACGTACGGGCGCGGCAAGAGCTCCGGCAAAGCCCGCAAGTAATCCGCCGATTGCGAAGACCAGCCCGTACAGGGCACTAGTATTGATTCCGAGCGCGGCAACCATGTTAGGATTGTTGGCGGCGGCACGAACGGTCTTGCCAAAGCGCGTCTTGTCAATGACCAACCAAAGCGCCAAGCCGATCAAGATGGTGATGCCGGCCAGGAACAAGTAGAACGGTGGCACAACGCCGCCGGCAATGAAGATCGGCGGAACCCGAAACGCCTCCGGCATTCCCATCGATTTGAATTCAGGCCCCCAAAGAATCTTCACGACATCATCAAAAATCAAGACAAAGGCGTAACATACAAGAAGCTGCAGCAACACATTTTGACCGTAGACTCGACTCATGAAGAGGCGTTCGAATACCAGGCCGACCAGCGCGGTGGCTACGCCTGCTCCCAAAACGGTGAGTGTGTAACTGCCGGTGAGCTGGAAAATTGTCAGCGCAAAATAGGCGCCCAGCATGTAGAACGAGCCATGGGTGAAATTAATGACTCTCAATACCCCAAAGATGAGTGTCAGGCCCGCCGCGACGAGGAACAACAACATCCCAATGACAAGTCCGCCCGTCGCCTGAGTGACAATGCAGGCAGAGGAAGACAGACAACTCACGAGCGCAGCAATGTCCATAACAGACCGGAAAGCGGATGATCAGCTTCGTGCAGAGCTTGCCGACACGATCCGCACCGAGACCCGTCAAGCCGGCGTCACCCTTGCCCTTAGATAAATCCCTTTTTCTTTTTCCACTCGGTTTCGAGAGCGAAGATCTGATGCCAATCGCCGGCCGTCATCTCGGGGACATAGGGCTCGACCGGAATGGTAGTACCCCAGCCGATGGCGTAGCCTACCAGGGTTTGGTCCTCAGCCCGCAAAGTGACCTTGCCGTCGGTGGCGAAAGGTGACGCGATGGTCAGTCCTTTCAGCACCTCGGCGAGCTTCTTGCCGTCCGTCGAGTTCGCCCGTTTTGCCGCGGCAGCGAGAAAATGCACCGCGGTTGCGTTCTGCCAAGACCAGTTGGTGGGATACTCGTGGTACTTGGCCCGATAGGCGTCAGCCCAAGCGGCGTTCTCCGGCGTCTTGGGAAACGTCTTGATATAGCGGTTGCCGGAATGAATGCCCTTTGGCAGGTTCTTCACCGCCGTGAGCGCGGTATAATCGGCCAAGTTGACCGCGAATGTTTCCGTCTGTCCGAATAGCGCATAGATGTTCCCTTGGTCGATGAATGCAGTGATATCACCGCCCCAAAGCGCGCTGTATAACGCCTGAGGTTTCGTTTGCAGTATCTTGGTGACGACCTCGGTATAGTCCGGCTGGAATAATTTGGGCCAGGATTCGCCGACAACTTCTATGTCCGGCTTGAAATGCTTGACATACTCCATGTACTCCGCGGTCGTGTCGCGGCCATAGGCATAATCGGGCGAGGCGGTCATCCATTTCGTCAAATTCCTCGTCTTCGCAATGCTTGCGGCATAGGCCCCTCCGACGATCGCGTCATGGATGCCCTGGCGACAGACGCGAAACACATTTGGCAGGCGCAGCTTGGGATCGGCGGAGAGCGAGCTTGTTTCCGAATTGGTGTGCAGGCAGAGCACGCCGAGATCACGCGCGACCTCGTGCACGGCGAAGGCGCCGGACGAGGCCTCGGCGTCGATCAGGATCTCGCATCCATCGGAGTTGACGAGCTCGCGCGCGATGCGCGCGGCCTCCTGCGGCTGTCCTTTGGAGTCGCGGATGACCATCTCGATCTGCCGGCCCGCGAGCCCACCGGCGGCATTCACTTTCTCGACTTCCAACGTCACCGCATTGCGGGAAGAATTGCCGAGCTGCGCCACGCGCCCGGACAGGATAGTCGGCATGCCTATCTTGATCGCCGCGGCTTGGGAACGGGCGATGATGGGAGCGGCCAATGCGCCCACGGCGCCGGCGGCAGCGCCCTTCAGCAACGCCCGGCGATCAAAGCCAATCCTGCGTCTTGTCATCTGGATCTCTCCCTATTCGATCTCACTGGCGCCGGCCAAGGTATCTGGCAACGCCCAATAGGGGCGGCGTTTTGACTCGAGAGCGATCGTCGTCACCGCTTCGCAATTCGCCACCTTGTTCTTGCCGGTTATTCTGGAACATCCGTCCCCGCGTCGTCAAGGAAAATGACTAGTGAATCACTAATCAGGTTTGATCGCCGCGGGGATTGATCGCGAACAGGAGCTGGGCCGTCGCCATCACGCTGCCGTCGCGGCGATTCTCGGTGACTCGCACGCTGACATGCGCGACCCCCTCGGCCCGTTGATCGCAGCACGCCGAGGCGACGAGTGTCTTGGCGCGCGTTGTGGCAAGGAGACCGACCGTCAGATTGAGCAGCTTCGGGAAGCGTTTGCCGCCGCGGCCGGCGGACGCTGCGGCCGCCGTTTCGATGAGTTCGAGCACGATGCCGCGCCGCACCGCTCCGCTCAAATCCCGATGTGCCTCGGAGATCCATGCCTTGAGTAGCGCCGAGGAATCGTCGGCGCTGATCGATTCGATCCGCGGCGGCGCAGCGATACTGCCCGCATTCGACGCGCGCAGGCGTTGACGCCGCGATCGATCGTTCACGTCCCCGAATGTAAAGCCGCCGGTGATGAACTTCAGGTATGTCTTAACGATCCATGCCGGCAGCGGATCGTTTGAGCCTTCGCGATAGATGAAGTGATAAGAAATATAGTTGCGGGCGGCGAGCAGGATGCAGACGATGACGTCCAATTCTTCTTCGCTGTAGCTGCCGAGCTCTCCCTCCTGCTTGCGCCGCCGCAAGGACCGCAAGTAGCCTTGGGTCATATTGTCCATGTGGTGGCGGAACGCTTTGGGCGAGAACGTCTCGGCCTCGTTCAGGATCCGGTAGAATTCCGGCGTCTGGTGAAGGAACTCAAAAAAAGCTTGAAAGCCGATCTGCTCGCGCTCGAGGCCATCCTTGCATCCGCCGAGACGTTTGCGGATATAGTCGAGCAATTGTTGACCCACTTCGGGCAGAAGCTGATCAAAGAGGTCCTGCTGCGACGCGAAATAGTTGTAGAACGTGCCCTGGGCTACGCGCGACCTGGCAGTGATTTTCGCGACCGAAGCGTTGGCGTAGCCCTCAAGACCGACGATTTGCGTTGCCGCGGCAATCAATTTGCGGTGGGTTGCCGCCGATTTGTCAGCACGGGTCATGCCGCCGCGCCGGCGGGGCATCGGAGTCCTTAGGGCGCCTAGTTTGCCGCGGGTTGGCATCTTCAGGTCCTCAATCGCAAGCGAGGAGCGCGCCGACGGGGCGCCGACGCGTCGGTCCGCATGTCAAATACATGACCCGCGGATCCGGGCAATTATGAATGGTGAGTCTATGTTCATTTTTCTGTTGACTCAAGTCGCCGCGCGTCGCCATATTTAAAGCAGGATAGCGGATGGTGCGGTGCGATCCGTCAAGCCCGCACGAGCGAGGCGCGATTGGCTCGATCCCAGGCGAAGCTTTCGGCATCCGAGCTGCTGCAGCTGTATGCCGGCATGAAGCTGGTCCGCGAAGTGGAACAGCGCCTGTCCGGACTGTTCAGTGACGGGGAGATCCCCGGCTTCATTCATCTTTCGATCGGTCAGGAGGCGGTTGCGGTCGGAATTGCAGCCGCGCTGCAGCAGGGCGACACGCTGGCTTCGAATCATCGCGGCCATGGCCATGCCATCGCGAAGGGGCTCGATGTTTCGCGGTTCTTCCTGGAAATCCTGGGTCGGCGCGATGGCTATTGCTGTGGTCGCGGCGGCTCCATGCATGTGGCGGACATGTCGGTTGGGATGCTCGGCGCAAACGGCATCGTGGGGGGGGACTTCCGATCGCGGTTGGCAGCGCGCTCGCTCATCAACTGCGCAAGGACGGAAACGTCGCCTGCGTGTTCTTCGGTGACGGCGCGCTAGCCGAAGGAGTGCTCCATGAAAGCTTTAATCTCGCCGCGTTGTGGAGGCTTCCCGTCCTCTTTGTCTGCGAGAACAACGGCTGGTCCGAATTCTCACCCGCGGCGCGCCAGATAGCTGCGCAAGCGTCGAGCCTTGCCAGCGCCTTCGGCATCGGAACAGAAACCGTGGACGGCAATGACGTCGTAGCCGTTCGCGTCGCTGCCCTCGCCGCAGTCGCACGTATTCGCGACGGCAACGGCCCGTTTCTGATCGAATGCAAGACCACGAGACTGCGCGGTCATTTTGAAGGCGATCCTCAGAAGTATCGCGACGCGAGCGACCTCGAGGCGGCTGCGCGCAAGGATCCGATCAAGCGCGTCGAAGAAGAGCTGCGCAAGATGGGCGCGTCGGAGGCCGATATCGCTGCCGCCGCTGATGCGGCGGCCCGCCGCGTCGACGAGGCCATCGCGGTGGGGCGTGCCGGCACTTTGCCAATTCCCTCCGAGGCTTTGGCCGATATCTATTCCAAAGTTGCGAAGGCGCGTCGATGACCGAGATCAGGTTCGGGCAAGCCGTCAACCGCGCGCTCGCCGATGCGATGGCGCAGGACCCCGCGGTGGTGCTGTTCGGCGAGGACGTGGCCGCCGCGGGAGGCCCCTTCGGGGTCACGCGCGGCCTTCTCGATCGCTTTGGCGCGGAACGCGTGCGCGACACGCCCATATCGGAGGCTGCCATCGTCGGCGCCGCCATCGGCGCGGCGATGACCGGGTTGCGGCCGGTCGTCGAGATCATGTTCATGGATTTCGTGACGCTCGCCATGGACGCTTTGGTCAATCAGGCTGCCAAGGCGCACTTTATGTTCGGCGGCCAAGTGTCCGTGCCGATCGTCGTGCGCATGCCGCACGGCGGCGGCATCAATGCCGGCCCACAGCATTCGCAATGCCTTGAGGCTTGGTTTGCCCATGTCCCCGGCCTCAAGGTCGTATGTCCGTCCAACGTGGCGGACGCCTACGCGCTTCTGCGCGCGGCGATCGACGACGACGATCCGGTGATCGTTATCGAGAACAAGGCGCTTTATGCGACGAAGGGTGAACTACCTGAGCCTAAACCTTCTGTGTCGATCGGGCACGCGCGAATTGCCAGGCCGGGTCACGACGTCACCATCGTAACCTATGGCGCGATGGTGACAGTTGCCCTCGCTGCCGCGACCGAACTCGAAAAAGAAAGCATCGACGCCGAGGTGATTGATCTGCGGAGCTTGCAGCCTTGGGATGAAACCGCGGTCCTGGAATCGCTTTCCCGAACTCACCGCGTGGTCGTTTGTCATGAGGCCGTGGAGGCATTTGGCATCGGCGCCGAGATCGTCGCACGGCTGGCCGACGTCGGATTCGACGAACTAGACGGCCCCTTGGTCCGCGTCGGCGCGCCCTTTATGCCGCCGCCTTTTGCCAAGACGTTGGAGGACTGGTTCCGGCCCGACCCCGCGCGCGTTGCAGCGGCGGTGAAGCGGGCGATTGGGTGAAGGGAGGGTCGATATGTCTGAGCGCGTCCTGGTGGAGACTGCCGATCATATTGCCGTCCTGACGATCAATCGACCGCAGGTGCTCAATGCCCTTGATGTGCCAACCCTCCTCGAGCTCGAGGCCGCTTTCGAGCGGCTCGAACGCGACGATGATGTTCGCGTGATCATCTTCACCGGCGCCGGCGACCGCGCCTTCGTGGCGGGAGGAGACATCGCCGATCTCAACTCGCGCAACGGCCTCGCGCATTACCGAGAATTCGCCGAAGTCGTGCATCGCGTGTTCCGGCGTATCGAGATCTGCGACAAACCAACGATCGCCGCCGTCAATGGTTACGCGCTCGGCGGCGGCACCGAGCTCGTTCTGGCGACTGACATCCGCATTCTCGCCGACAGCGCTCGCCTCGGTCTGCCGGAAATTACCCTCGGCCTCTTTCCCGGCGCCGGCGGAACGCAGCGGTTCATTCGGCAAGTGCCGCCCTGCCGCGCCAGGGAAATCATGTTCACGGGCGAACAGATATCCGCTGCGGAGGCGGTCGCGATCGGGCTTGCGAACAAGGTGGTGCCGAAGGAGAGCGTTCTGACCGAAGCGCGTAAGCTTGCAGCAAAGATTGCGGCCAAGAGCCCGCTGGTGCTCAAATTACTCAAGCGGACGCTGATCAATGGCGCCGACATGCCATTGTCGGCGGCGCTTCCTCTCGAGCAAAGCATGATCGGTCTTGTGCTCGACAGCAGTGATGCGCACGAGGGCTGCACGGCATTCCTCGAAAAACGATTGCCGATGTTTACCGGACGCTGACGCCATGGCCACGACGGACTTCGTCATGCCGAAGCTCGGGCTGACGATGACCGAGGGCACGGTCGCGCGCTGGGGCGTCGCGCCTGGCAGCGGCTTCGAGGCCGGCGACATCATCGCCGTCATCGAGACCGACAAGATTGCTTACGACGTCGAAGCGCCGGCTCCCGGTGTGCTTCACGAGGTCCTGGTTCCCGAAGGCAATGCCGTTCCGGTTGGCACGCCCATAGGCCGTTGGGAGGTCGGCGACGTCGTCTCCCTTGACGCACCGGCGGCGGCTGAACCTGTGGTGGACGAACCCGCTGCGCCGTCGCCCATTGGCTCGGAGGAAATACGTATTCCGGTAACGATGCGGTCCGCAGGCGGCGGCGAGCGTATCCTGGCAACGCCTTATGCTCGGCGGCTGGCTCGGGATGCCAGCATCGATGTTCGTTCGGTCGACGGCACTGGCCCGCGCGGCCGGATCAAGGCGGCGGACGTCAATCGGGCAATCGCAGCGCGCGGACCCCGCGCTGTAGCGCCAGCGCACGGCCCCGCCGTCGAGCAGCCGTGGATCGCTATAATTACCGCGGGCGTTGAGGTCGACATCACGCGGCTACTCGCGCTCAATGAGGACATCAATCGTGCTGTGCCGACCTTGCACACCGAACTCGTGCATTACGTTGTTCTGGCCGCCTCTCGGGCATTCGATATCGCCGCCGATCAATTGGTCATCGGGCTGCCACGGCACCGCGATGGAGCGGCCGGAATGGCCAGCATACTCAGAAAGGACGACTGCCGGACCCTCGGCAGCATCGCCGTCAGCATCGAGAGTGCTATCGCGGTTGACGCATCATCGCCGCGCGGCACTCTTTGGATCGACGGCGCGCAAGATGGCATTTCCTTCTTCTCGGCCGATCCGCCAGCCGGATGGTCGGCTTCGATCAACGTCGGTTCGGTGCGAAGTGAATTTCGCCCTGACGCCGAAGGCCAGCCTGTAGGTGCTCGCGTGGCCACGCTCGTGCTGGCGTGCCGGGCAGGGGAATTCGACCCGACTTCGGCGCAGAGGTTGTTGGGCCGAATCCGCGTGCTGCTCGAAGCCCCGCTCGTTCTCCTCGCAAGCTGAGTAAGGGTGACTCCATGGATTTCCTTTTGTCCGATGATCAGAAGATGATTGCAGATACCGCGCGCAAGGTCGGGGATCGGTTCGGGCTCGACTATTGGCGCAATCTCGATGCCAACAAGAGTTTCCCGGCCGAATTCTGGGCCGCGGTCTGCAAAGCGGGATTGTGCGGCGTCGCGCTTCCCGAGCGGTACGGCGGGGCCAGCCTTGGAATGCTGGAAATGGCTTTGATCGTCGAGGCCCTGGCCGCCTCCGGCGGCGGCTCGACGGTCGGCCAGCTATTCATGGTCAACCCGATCTTCGGAGGAGTGTCCATTGCACGTTTCGGCTCCGAGGCCATGAAGTCCGAGCTGCTGCCGAAGCTGGTGGCAGGGGAGATCAATTGCTGCATGGCGTTGACCGAGCCCGATTCTGGTTCGAACAGCCTCGAAATAAAGACTTTCGCGACGCGGGAAGGCAACGGCTGGCGTCTCAACGGCCGCAAAATCTGGATCACCGCGGTCGATTCCGCACAGAAAATGCTGGTAATCGCGCGAACTACGAAAGCGCAGGAAGTCAAGCGCCGCACCGACGGTCTTTCGATGTTCATTATCGACGTGGAGCGCGAAGGCCTGACCTTCACACCGATCGATAAGCTCGGTACCAACACCTTGTCTTCGTGCAGCGTCTTTTTCGAAAACGTGCGCGTCGACGGCGGCGAACTGGTCGGCACGCTCGACAAGGGCTGGCATGAGCTGCTCGACGTGCTCAACACCGAGCGAATCGTCACTACCGCTGGCCTGGTAGGCGCCGGGGAGCTTGCTCTCCGCCAAGCCGTCGCCTATGCGAACGAGCGGCGCGTCTTCAGCAATAAACCGATCGGAATTTACCAGGGAATCCAGTTTCCCCTCGCTCAGTCGTTTGCCGAGATCGAATGCGCACGATTGATGAACTACAAAGCGGCGGCGCTGTTCGATAAGGGCCTGCCTTACGGATCCGAGGCGAACACCGCCAAGCTCATCGCTTCCCAGGCAGCCTCGACCGCAATTGAGAACGCGATGCAGACGCTCGGTGGCATGGGATACGCCAAAGAGACGCACCTTGAACGACTATGGCGTGACGCCCGCCTATTCCGCTTCGCCCCGATCTCCGAGCAGATGATCCTCAATTTCATTGCCGTGCAGAATCTTGGATTGCCGCGGTCTTACTGAGGCGGTGCGAGGTCCCAACCGATGATGAATCTATCAAGCTTCATTCGCTTCCATGCCACGCGGACACCGCTGCGAATTGCCGTTGTTTTCAAGGATCAACACATCACTTTTGTCGAGCTGTTGCATCGCATTGAGAAAACCGCAGGTTATCTCGCAGCGCAGGGCATAAGGCCTGACGACGTCGTCGCCGTTGTGATGAAGAACAGCGCGGCTTTTATTGAACTTGCATTTGCTGTCAGTCATCTCGGTGCGGTGTTTTTGCCCATCAATTTTCGCCTTGCTGCCGACGAGGTCGAGTACATCACCGGAAACGCGGAGGCGAAACTTGTGTTCGCGGATGCGGAATTTGCGGCCGCCGTTGAAAACATCCGGCCGACAATTCTTTTGGACACCGCCGCCCAGGCCGACACCACCACTCTTTCGGGGGACCATGCGCCGGCTCCGATACATATGCGAAAGCCGGACGAACTGTTCCGCTTGATGTACACGTCTGGCACCACCGATCGGCCGAAAGGCGTGATGCACACCTACGATAATTTCTACTGGAAATGCATCGATCATGTCATTGCGCTTGGGCTTAATCAGGATGACCGCTTACTTGTGACCGGTCCGCTCTATCACGTCGGTGCATTCGACTTGCCGGGCGTCGCAGTGCTGTGGGTCGGCGGGATGCTTTGTATTCACCGCGATTTCGACGTCGCACGCGTGCTGAGCTCAATTGCCAGTGAGAAGCTGACGGGTGCCTGGCTTGCGCCCGTCATGCTGGGCTCCATTTTGGCGCATCCGGATCGTGCGGCCTTCGATGTCTCGAGCTTACGTTGGGTCATTGGCGGCGGTGAGAGGACGCCAGAATCGCGGATCCGCCAGTTCTTCGAATATTTCACACGGGGCCGCTACATCGATGCATACGGGCTGACCGAATCGGGCAGCGGCGATACGTTCATGGAGGCGGGTCGCGAGATCGAGAAGATTGGATCGGTGGGACGCGCGCTCGCACATGTCGAAATCGCAATTTGCAATCCACAAGGACAACCTCTGCCGGCCGGCGAGCCCGGGGAGATCTGCTTACGCGGGCCGAAGATCACGCAAGGTTATTGGCGCGATGCGACGAAAACGGCGGCTTGTTTCCACGGCGACTGGTTCCGCACCGGGGATGTCGGCTACCTCGACGAGGAGGGATTTCTATATCTCACGGATCGCGTGAAGGACATGATCATCTCGGGTGGCGAGAACATCGCCTCTTCCGAAGTCGAGCGCGTCGTCTATCAGATGCCGCAAGTTCGCGAAGCGGCCGTAATCGGCCTGCCCGACGAAAAATGGGGGGAACGTCCGGTCGCCGTGGTTGCGCTCAATGCCGACCACACCCTCGATTACGAGACACTGGCGAAGTATTGTCGCGGGCACCTTGCTGGCTTCAAGGTACCGAAGCAATTGATTCTCAGGGAGCAGTTGCCACGCAACCCGTCGGGCAAGGTGTTGAAACGCGTTCTCAGGGATGAGTTGGGGTAGAATTTTCTGGCCGGTGTAACCACACCGCGCGGGAGCGACCCGGAGCGAGGCCATGTTCAAGGTGGCGATGTTGATGAAGCGCCGTGTGGACCTTTCCGTTGACGAGTTTCAAAACCACTTGCGAACAAGGTACGGACCGTTGGCAGCAAAGGCACCCGGGTTGCGCCGTTACGTGCAATCCTGTGCCCTGGCCCAGGGCTACGCCAAGGGCGAGCTCCTGTTCGATGCCATCAGCGAAATGTGGTTCGATTCGATAAACGCATACAATCATTGTGCTCGCTCATCGGAATTCGCGGCAGTCCGCGACGATGAAAGCGCGTTTCTCGATCGATCGCGAACAGTGGTGATGCCCGTGGACGTCCATGTGATAAAGGACGGCACGGTTCCCGACGGCGCGGTGAAGAATATCGAATTCGTCAACCGGCGGCCAGGTATGGCCATCGCGCCGTTCGGCTCGTATTGGCGCAATATACACGGGCCGCTCGCCGCCAAGATCCCGGTGATCCGCCGCTATGAGCAAAACCACCTGGCCCTGAGTGAATATCAAAACAACCCGGCGCCCCCCTATGACGGATTGGCGATCACATGGTTCGCCTCAACCGCGGATATGAGGCGAGGAATAACGACGCCGGAATATGCAGCGACCCGCGCTGACGAACCCAACTTCCTGCCTGACGGTCATCTCCCCATCATCATCACGCGGGAGCGCGTCGTTCTCTGATGCGACGCACTCATGGATCAACCAAAGACGATAGTGGTCTACAGCGACTACAAAAGCCCTTATGCATTTCTCGCAAAGGACTTGATCTACGAACTCGAAAATGAATTCGAGGTACGGCTCGAATGGCTGCCATACACTCTCAATATCCCGAGTTACCTTGGCAGCGCTCGTTTGGATGAAAGCGGCAACATCATCGAGTCGGCGCGCAACGCCCACCAGTGGCGCAGAGTACGCTACTCGTACATGGACTGTCGGCGCCAGGCGCGAAAGCGCGGCCTTGTCATCCTCGGAACACGCAAGATATGGGATTCCTCTCTCGCCGCAATCGGCATGCTTTGGGCGAAGCGCCTGGGCCGAACCCAGTTTCGCGCTTATCATGATCTGGTCTTCGAACGCTTTTGGCGACGTGAGCTAGACGTCGAAGATCCCAAGGTCATTGCCGCAGCGCTTGCTGAGG
Source organism: uncultured Alphaproteobacteria bacterium (assembly GCA_963721025.1). GTDB lineage: Bacteria > Pseudomonadota > Alphaproteobacteria > Rhizobiales > Xanthobacteraceae > BOG-931. Next base: position 98,411 of record CAVRHN010000002.1, read on the forward strand.
TCGGCGTGAACATAACTGGTTTCCACGATTATCTGGCGGCCGAAGGCAGGCGCGAGCACGATGCCATCCGCAACGCCGCGGAAGCTGCCGGCGTATTCGGCGTGCCGAGCTTCCTTATCGACGGCGAGCTGTTTTGGGGACGCGAGCACCTGTCCGATATCCGACAAATATTGACGCCTCGCACACCAAATTCCTAGCCGCCGTGCGAACTTGCGCGTACACGCAGGCGGTTGTTGGCTTCAACTTGCAGATTCCAGAATAGCCCTGACATGATCACAAAGCCTCCAACAAATACCCAGATATCGAACGATTCCGCAAAGAATGCCCATCCCACAAATGCGATCACCGGAGCCCGCAGAAGGTCGAGCGGCACAACGACAGTTGCGTCACCAGCTCGGAAGGCATTGCTCAGGCAGTAATGCGACGACGTCCCGCCAATGCCGATGCCGAACTGCTGGAATATCCCACCACCCAAGTTTGCACGGGAAAAGCGGATCGCTGTGGGCGAGGCCGAGAGGGAACTGGATTACGGCCATCCAAAAGACAATCGCATAAGACGGCTCGGTTACCGTCAACTTTTTCGTCGCGATAAAGACAATAGCGAAACCAACGGCCGCCAATAGCACCAATAGCACCGCCGGATTAAAGACCGCGAGTCCCGGCCGAAGCCAGCATTCGCTGCGGAACACTTGCGATCTCTGCTTTGGCGATCAAATGAGCCCGTATTAATTTTCAGCCATAGGCACTCGGCGTTTGAAAAAGCCTGGCAACTCATCTTCGCTGCGGCCTTGATAGACGCACTGACGTTCCTCGCTGTTGATGAACTGCTCGGCCTTGGACTTCATAAGGCTGGGCGTAGTGGGCAAGCAGTTGAAGCACCAGGCTTTCTGGGACTCCAATGGCGGCTCGCCCTTGATACCCTCGTAGAATTCGATGGCCCGATCCAGCTGAGCCTTTTCCCCTTCGATCGCGATCACCACCGTACCTTCGGAACCGCTGACCCCGCCGCCGCCGACATGGACGGCGGTCACGTTGAATAAGATCTGCAGCGCTTGGAGCTCGGTGACGACGATGCCGTTGGTGATTGTCAACATGCCGACCTTCAGTCCGGCGTGATAATAGAGCGTCTCTTGGCCCAAATGGCGCGCAGCCTTTGGCACCGAAGGCACCAGTTTTTCAAGCCCGACCGGGACAATCAGCTGCAGGCCGCGGGCGCTGATAATGCCGTAGGCATAGCCGATAGTGCCGCCTTGCGGATGGGCGCAAAACACCCCGGCATTGCCGTCCGGGTCGACCGCGTTCGCCCCCTTGATGAACACGCCGGTCGCGCCGAAGTCGCGCAGTGTCTCCTCCATCGTCGGCTTGGGCGCCATGAGCTGGCCGCGACTGATGCGGATTATCGGAGGCTTCTCCTCAGGCGCGGTCTGGCACAGCACGCCGTTGATCACCTGGCCTGAGATGAACTGCTCCCGCTGCGGGCAACCGCCCAACAGCTCCTCGGCCACACAGACGTTGGTGGAGCCGTGGGCGATCACGACTTCTCCGTCGGACAGCGCGAGCTGCACCTCCGGCATCGCCGCCACCCCTTTTGCGATCAATCGCTTCGACTCCGATGGCGTAAGTGCAAACACCGCTCTCATGGTCTTGCCTTTCGGTGTTGGTCCCGGTCGGCTTCAGGAGGTCGGCCGGCCGAGCGTCCGCTCAATCCGTGACCTGTCATAGCGATGGCGCGCGTCGCACCTGTGCGCGTCGGCGCCAAAAGGGCACGACGCGCGCGCGAACAACCCAGACCGTCAGATTCCACGTCACCGGGACGATAAGCGCCAGTGCCAACGCCGGCACGATCCCGAGCGGCTTGATGGAAACATACAATGCAGTCAATCCGACGGCTAAGCCCGCCAGCCCAAACAGCCCATTCGCGATGACCGCGGCGGTCGCTCGTCCACCGATCCGCGGCTGCAGGATCAGCATGGTGCTGGTCGTCGAAATCGGAAACACAGCCACGAAGCCGGTGGCCACCGGTCCGACCACGTTGCTGATCACGAGCACCGTTCCCATCAGCGCGCAGACCAACAATGTGCGCAGCGGGACATCGTACCATTTCCGCACCTTCGGCGGCATGACAACGTCGCGAAATCTGCCGGTGAGCAAAATGCATACCGGGTAAACGACGAGATTGGCCAAGACGGCAATGGTCATTGTCCATGTCACGCAACGCGCCGCTATTCCCAGGACCAGCCAACCTGCGAGCGCCGTGAGCAGGCTGACGGCGAGGCCGCGCTTTCGCGCCAATACGATGTAGATCAGCATATAAATGCCGCTCACGGCATTCATGGCCAGTCCGCCCACCACGCTTTCGGCGATGAAAGTCGTGTCGTGATCCAATGCAAGGAACACGTAGGCAGGCCACACCGTGACCGGCAGCGTGACCACGAGCGCGCCAATGAGAGGCCCGGCGCGTTCGGTCACGAACGAGGCGGTGACGACGATTCCGGCCGTCAGCACCAGCTTTAGCGCAAGTGCCAACCAGAATGCGAAATCGGATGACATGATCCGATGTCCATCGGAAGGGGGATTTACAAACTAGGAGACAGTTGCGGAAACCCTAGGGTGTCAGCACCCGGCGCCTTGGCGTCCTCCTCGCCTCACGTGGCTGATGCCGCGGCTCGCGCTCGCTTGTTGCCGCACCCGCACGGGCAACTTCCCGAACTCATGTCGAATACACCACGTCGTCGCCTGTTGGAAGGCCGGATCGACGGCCGGCAGACCGGATTAAAGACGGTGTTTTCGGATCGGCACATTGGGCAGAGCGGTTGCTCGCGGTCGGAAGCTACCAGTGCGTCGAACGTGTGTCTGCAGCTTTGGCAAGCGTAAGTGTAGACGATCATCCGCTTTACCTCTGAGAATGTCCGAGAAACGAACAGCGCCCCCCCGCCGCAGATGGCGGGGGGGCGAACGCCGCATCAGCACGGAATGACCGTCATTTCTTTGACCGGCCACCTCGAAAGGACTTCGACGCCGGTCTTGGTGACGTGGATCACCTCTTCGATACGAACGCCCTGACCCTCGCCATCGCCCTCTTGGGTCTCAATCGCGAAGCACATATCCTCCTCGATCACCATTGGGTAATCGAGCGAGCAGGCGCGCCAAACCAGCGGCGGCTCGTAAAGGGTCAGACCGATGCCATGCGCCCAGTTGCTGCCCGCGGTCTGATCCTCGGTCTTGACGCCGATGTCGGCCCACACCTTCGGTCCGGACGGCCACTTCTCGGCGATTTCTTTGGTGGTGACCCCGGGCTTGATGATGCTGATGGCGCCGTAGAGCCAATCATAGGCTCGCTGATAAGCCGCGCGCGTAGCCTTTGAAGGCTCGCCGAGACTGAACGTACGATAGTAGCAAGTTTTGTAGCCGTTCCAGGCGGTGTTGTAGACGTCCATGTAGATGACGTCATTGGGCTCAAGCGTGCGCCCCGTCGTGCCACGTAGGTTAGGCCAGCTATAGGGGCCGGAGGTGCAAAACACCCCGGAATAGACTTCGCCGCCATTGGAGTAACACGCTTTGAACGCCTCGCCTAGAACGTCATTCTCGCCGACGCCGGGCCTAGCGGTGTTCTTCAACGCTTCGAACATGGAATCACCGATGACGCAGGTGTTGCGCAGGCATGCGACCTCCTCCGGAAGTTTAAGTTTCCGGGCCTCGAGCATCGCCATGTAGCCTTCACTGCTGGTCTTGACGCCGCGCGCTTGAAAGGCCGCATCGATCGAGGGGTCGTTAAAGTCGAGGGCCAATACTTCGTTCTGAACACCTGCGCGCTTCAGCTCGTCGTAAATCTGATCGACAAACCGTTTGGTGGCATCCTTGTGGGCTCCCTCGCCCATGCAGCGAGAGATCCAGCCCATGCCCGTGATCGCATATCTCACATAGCCCTTCGGCAGCCACGGCGAGCTGCGCTCGGTGTGATAACCGATTTCCCCCTGCTCGAAGACGATCGGCCATGGATCGCCCTTCACCCATAGCGCGTAACGCAGGCCCGAGTTTCCCGTCGTCCACGCCGGTGTGTAGGTGCTGCTGATATAGCGGGTATTCCACTCGTTCAGCGATAAAAACGCGCCGAAATTGTGCTTCTTAAAGAGGATCTGTTGAGCACGGTCGCGCCGGCCATCCCGCAACCGGTCCATACTGAGGCTGCCGACCCAATCTTTGTCACCCCCTATCGGAGGAGATTTGCCATATTTGTCGGTCATTATTCCGTCTCCCTCATCCTTCGAAAAATGGACGCTTTTGCGCACCACGCGCGGCCCAGGCGGTTAGCTTATAGAATGGGAAACCGGCGTCTAATCCGATCGTGTTATGGACGATATAAGATGATCTTCTGATTTGCGCGCAATTGGTCTAAAGGTTCAACTGCTACAATGTATTGGCAGCAATCGCTCGTAAGAAGCTCGCGCGGACCCGGTCGCCTCGAAATCAAGCGCCGCGAGCGACGTGCCCTGACACATTGCGAGTAGGTGTCCCGGTTGCCCATGAAAAGCAGCCATGGCCTGCCATCGACTACGTTTGCCGTGCGCTTACATGCGACCTTGGACCTGAGGCGGGTATCCGCAACAGCGCCAGCCAAAGTGCGACAGCGAGTGCAACGAGGAGGCAGATACCGACCAGCGTCGCCACCCCGTTCCAGCCATCATGCGCCCAATACCGACCGCCATAGGACCCGATGATGCTGGCTCCGAGATAATAGGCGAGCAGGTACAGCGATGCTGCCTGGCCTTTTGCTGCGGGGGCGATATGACCGACCCAGCCGCTGGCGACCGAATGGCCTGCGAAAAAGCCAACCGTGACCAAGGCGAGACCGGCGATCATAGTCCAAAGGAAAGGCAGGATGGTGAGGATTACGCCTGACAGCATCAGCAGCGTTGCAATCGCCAGCATGCGGCTGCGGCCGAATTGGTCGGCCAGGCGACCGAATAAGGGCGAGGCAATCATGCCGAGGAGGTAAAGCAGGAAAATCGCACCGATGGCGGTTTCGTCCAGGCTATAGGGCGGTTCGACGAGACGATAACTGGCATAATTATAAACAGTAACAAAGCTGCCCATCAGCAGGAACGCCATGAAATACAGCCATGGAAGGCCGACGCCACGAACATTCCCCGCAAGCATGCTCAGGCGGACGCGAAAGCCGATGCCTCGCTGCGGCGTGAAATGACGCGCGGGAGGAATTAGCAGCCAGAACCCAATGCTGGTCATCAGCCCGACGACCGCAATCGTGCTCACGGCAGCACGCCAGGATAAAAGGCCCGCAACGACACCGGTGATGACCCGCCCTGCCATTCCGCCCAATGCCGTGCCGCCGATATACAGGCCCATTGCGAATCCGGAACCTTCGGCGCGCGCTTCCTCGGCGGCGTAAGCCATCGCCGCAGCCGGCACGCCTCCCAACGCGACACCCACCAAGGAGTGCGCAACCAGCAGACCCATCCACGAGGACGATACCGACGTCAGCAATGTCAGTACTGACGCCACTAACAGGCTGGCACTTATCAGTGTCTTGCGGTCCCATGATTGCGACGTAAAACCGGTGATGAAGATCGTAATCGCAAGGGTGCCGGTCGTCAGCGAAAGTGAAAGGCTGCTCGCAGCAGGACTGACGCCGAATTCCTCGGTAAAGATCGGCATCACCGGCTGCACACAATACAGCAATGAGAACGTACCGAACCCTGCAGCAAAAAGTGCCGCATTGGCGCGCAGGTCGGTACTCGTTGCCATCTGACTTTCTAGGCGTTTACCCGGGTGAAGCTGCCATCCGGCTCGAACTCTCTAAAGTCCGTAAAGGCGTTCGCAAACGACCGCAAACGCAATCTCGCTACGCGGCAAAGCCATCAAAATTATCATGCAAACTTTGCCGACCTTGCCCTGGGTCAGCGTGTGGTAAAACGAAGCAGGTTTATCCAGCTTTCACCCTCAATCCAGAAACGCATTCACGATGGGCTTTGTCACCCTTAATGCCGTTGCGATTGAGGATCCTGCGGAAGCCATAGGTGTCTTTCTGGCCGCTCGGCGATTGGCGCTTATGACAAACCGCACAAATCCGGCCCGATTCGATTTTCTTAAATGCAGGACGCTTGCTCGTGGGAGCTGACCGGACCGGCGATAAAGGGACCTTGATGTCGTTCGACAGCAAATCGCGGGCACGGTCGGTCTCTCTACGCAAGGCTTCGACGAACTCACGCGCTGCCGGGGAAAGCGGAAACTGCGCCAGGTAGACCAAGTAGATATTGGTTTCGAATTGCGCGTCCGTAATCGGGTTCAGGATGAGGTCTGGATCGTCTTGGTCGCGAGCAATAGCGACCAAGGGCAGGATTGTTGCCCAATCCGAGTTACGGGCGAACGTAATCATCCCCGGCACCGAATCCATTTCCAAGACCCTCGTCACCCGTAATGACCGAGTCCAAATGGCGCGCTCTATGGTCGCTCGCAAACTATGGCGGTGCCCGGGCATGATCATCTTCACTGGCGGTATGTCGCGGAGCTGCAAAGGCCCTGGCGACAGGCCAAATGCTTTGCCGGATATCAATACCGCCGGCCCGTCCATCAGTTTCTCCATTTCCAGACCCTCGTGCCGCGGAGGTTCGACCACAAACGCCAGATCGATCTCTTGGGCCAGCAGCCAGTCTGTCAATGTGCCACTGAACGACTCGGTAATACGCAAGTCGATGGCAGTATGCTTTTCGATAAATTCACCAAGGAACGATGGCAAGATCCCGCGTACCAGAGATGGAATCACCCCGGCGCGAACGACGCCGGAAACTTCCTCAGTTACGGCAGCCATTTCGAGTTCGGCCATGCGGAGCGAGCGGAGGATGGAAATCGCATGACGATAGAAACGCTTTCCCGCAGCAGTTGGGACTGCCCCAGCTACCGATCGCTCAAAAAGACTGCATCCAACGAGCTCCTCGACATTTCGTACCTGCGCGCTCAGAGCCGGTTGGGTGCACCTTTCACGCTCGGCCGCCTTGGTAAAGCTGCCCTCCTCGAAAACAGCGGTAAAATACTGCAGATGACGAAAGCTGATGCTCGGGATCATGGTGAGGGGACTCTCAATCAGCTCCGCGTCTTGGCCAATATACCGCGCCAGGGTCGAGCATTACGCCCTGCTGTCCACGTTCCATCGCTGGCAATACGTCTACGCTAGGCCATATGCCGGATAGGAGGGCACCGTCGTAACCGCCGGTGAGCCCACAAGCACGCATCTTAGCTGATGCCTCATCAGCTGGATAGATTAAAGGCAGGGATTCGATCATGATTCCGTCGGCCATCGGGTGCAGAATGCTGTACCAAGTTCTGCAAGTCCCATCGTTTGCCGGCATGCCCACGGCACCGGTATTGTGCCAAAGATAATTGCCGAACTGCTGCGTGAATGGCAGTCCACAGTGACCGGCAACGACGCCGTCGCATTTCAGCCACTCGATCTCTTCTTGTTTGACTGAAATCGGCGTGGATTCAAAGATAAAACGATTGATTTGTTTGCCGCCGCCGTGAACCGCGACAAGGCGACGACCGCACATGTTGATCTCTAGATGCCGCGGCAAGCCCCTCATCCAGTTTCGCGCGTCCTGATCGAGGCGGGCAGCGGCGAATGTGTACCATTGCGCGGAGAGCCGGTCACACGTGCTGCCTTCTTCGAAGCCGCATCCGCAATTATCTGCCGCCGCCGCGAGCGCTTCTTCACAGTTTCCCATAACGACGCGTATCCCGGAGGCGCGGATCAGGTCGACTGTAGCCTGCGGGTCGGCGCAATAGGCCACTACATCTCCAGTGCAGATCACGTCGCCTCGATCAAAGCCGAGACGATCGGCGACCCCGAGCATCGTGCGCGTCGCCTCTAGATTGCTGTAGCACCCGCCGAACACCAGGAGTGCTTTTGTTGTTTGTCTCGGCATGCCGTCTTTATAAATCTTCCCCGCCCAATTGCAATTGAAACAATCCCAGGCGCTCAGTTCAATCGATAGCTTAGCGTTATGTCAAATATAAGGAAAACAGAGCTTTCTACCACGTCAAAAATTGCTAGCCTGATAATCGGTTCGCTTTCACCGGCAAACGGTAGCATAGCGGCCGGGAGGAATAAATGCTGCATCATCTATTGTCTCGATCAATCCGCTTCCTCGCCATGGCAGTCGTGGCCGCCCTGACAACGATCGTAGCCCAGGCACCGGCGACGGCCGCAGAGCCGATCCGAATTGGCCTCGGCATTTCGTTGACGGGACCGCTCGCCCCGAATGGCAAATCGGCACTGCTGGCGATGAAGATCTGGGAGGAAGACATCAATGCCAAAGGCGGACTGCTCGGCCGGCCGGTCACTCTCGTTCACTATGATGACCAGTCCAATCCCTCGACCGTGCCGGGCATCTACACCAAGCTTTTGGACATCGACAAAGTCGACCTGATTATGGGGGGCTATGCCACGAATATGCTGGCACCGGCTATGCCGATCGCCATCCGGAAAAAGAAAGTGCTCATTGGACTTTTTGGGGTCGCTGTCAACAGCGCTTTCGATTATCCGGGTTATTTTGCAATGATCCCGGACGGTCCGGATCCGAAGGCCGCGTTCGCCAAAGGATTTTTCGATGTAGCGATGGCGCAGAACCCAAAGCCGCGGACGATCGCAATTGTGGGGGCGGACGCGGAGTTCTCACTAAACGCTATGGAAGGCGCGCGCATCAATGCCAAGGCAGCCGGGTTGAAAATCGTCTACGACAAAACCTACCCGCCAGCGAATACCGAGTTCGCGTCGATCGTCCGGGCGATTCAAGCGACCAACCCCGATCTCGTCTTTATCGGTTCTTACCCGCTTGATTCGGTGGGAATGGTGCGCGCCGTTAGTGAAGCTGGATTTAAACCAAAGATGATCGGCGGTGGAATGGTCGGACTGCAGGCAACGGTGTTCAAGATACAATTGGGTCCGCTCCTCAACGGATTTGTCAACTACGATTTCTGGCTACCTGTGAAGACCATGGAATTCCCCGGGGTGCTCGAATTTATCAAGAAATACCAGGCACGGGCGCCGGGAGAGGGTGTCGATCCTCTCGGCTACTATATTGCACCGTGGGGTTACGCAGAATTGCAAGTTCTGGCTCAAGCTGTGGAGGCCACCAAGAGCCTCGATGATAGAAAGCTCATCGCCTACATCCATGGCGCCACGTTCAGCACCGTTGTCGGCGACGTTAAGTTCGGACCACACGGGGAATGGGCCCAATCGCGCGTGCTGGAGGTTCAATTCCAAAAAATCAAGGGTAATGGCATCGATCAGTTCAAGGACGTGTCGGTTGAAGCGATCGTGTCACCAGCGCAATACAAATCGGGAGGTTTGATATATCCGTACGCCGATGCAGTTAAATGAAGACTGATTAGGAAACCCAAGAACGACGGGCGGCTCCAAACAGTCGCGGGATACGTTCAGACCTCTGACTGCGGGCATCTACGCAGGCTGCGTGCGAGTGGCGCGTTCTGGAAACCTTCATCCGCGCGTCGGTTTTACAGTAGCGGACATGAGCCGTCCGGCCGATCGGGTTGTTGCCTTGCAATAACCGCAGGAGCAATGGATCAAGGAAGGCAATGGCGCGATCAAATGTAAACCTTGGCAATTTCCCGCGTAGCTCGGCGACGGCAGGGCCGATCAACGACTGGCCTAAAGGAAAAGCTGATCCAGATTGGCGCCACGGTCGCGCAGCGGCGCTATGTTTCCTTCCAGGACCGTGGGCGCCATCTTACGTTGAGCGGTTGGCGTCCTGGGTGATCTCACCGCAATGCAATTTGCGATAAGCGAATGTGCCGGTTGAGACCCGTATGGACATTTCCGCCGATCTCTTGATCAACGCCATCGTCGCCGGGCTGCTGCTCGGCGGCTTCTACGCCGCCGTCACCGCCGGCGTGTCGATCTCGTTCGGCATGCTCGACATCGTCAACATTGCGCATCCGGCCTTCATCATCCTCGGCTCCTACATCGTCTATTTCGTCAACGTCAATTTCGGCATTGACCCGATCGTGGCGAGCATCATTGCGCTGCCGGCGTTCTACGCCCTCGGCGCGTTGGTCTATCAGGTCTACTATTTGTCATTCGAAAAGCGCGGCCAGGAATCGCTGCGCGGGCTCGCCTTTTTCTTCGGCCTGCTGTTCGTCACCGAGGTGTCGCTGATCCTGGTGTTCGGTGTCGACTACCGCTACGTCAAGGCCGCCTATATCGGCCCCAGCATCCATATCGGCTTCATCGACATGCCGCTGCGCATGCTGGTGCCCTGTGTGGCGGCGCTGGCGCTGTTCGGCGCCATCGAACTGTTCGTCACCCGCAGCTTTCTCGGCCGCGCGATCATGGCGGTGTCGCAGGATCAGTTGGCGCTGGAGTTGATGGCGGCTGATCCGATCCGCGTCAAGCGCGTCGCCTTCGGCATCTCGATCGCTACCGCCTCGATCGCCGGCGCGCTGCTCATCATCATCCAGCCGGTCGAACCGTCGGTCGGCCGCGACTATATCGGCCGCGCATTCGCCATCTGCGTGCTGGGCGGACTCGGCAGCATGCCGGGCACCCTGATCGCGGCCATGCTGCTCGGCGTGATCGAGAGTCTGACCTCGACCTTCTATGGTCCGTCATGGGCGCCGGCGGTGGCGTTCGGTTTCCTGCTTCTGACGCTGGCGTTCCGGCCGGCGGGACTTTTCGGACGGTAGCCCGTGAGTGTCGTGAAATTCTCAACTGTCGCGATCGGCGTCGGCCTCCTCGTCCTGGCCTTCGCCCATTGGCTGAAGCTCGACTACTTCTATTTCGCTGGTTACACGATCCTGCAATTCATCGTGCTGGCGACCGCCTGGAATATCCTCGGCGGTTATTGCGGTTATGTGAATTTCGGCTCGGCGGCATTTTTCGCGCTCGGGGCCTATAGCGCGGTGTTCTTGCACAAGGCTTATCCGTTGCCGGTGCCGATCCTGATGGTGATCGGCGCAGTGGTGTCGGGCATCGTCGGCCTCGGCATGGGTTATCTGACGCTGCGGCTGCGCGGCGCGTTCTTCGCCATCGCCACGCTCGCGCTCGCGGTGGTGCTACAGACCCTCGTGGTGAATTGGGATTATGTCGGCGGTTCGCGCGGCGCCTACATCGTCAGCCCGGATACCATCGATATCGCGGGCATCCAGATCAGCTATATCGAATATCTGTTCGCGCTGATGCTGGCGCTGGCGGTGAGCGCATTGGCCACCGCGCGCACGATCGAGCGTTCCCGGCTCGGCTTTGGCTTCGCCGCAATTCGCGACGACGAATTGGCTGCCGAGGCCTCCGGTGTGGCGACGTTGCGCCTGAAGCTGATCGCTACCACGCTTTCGGGCGCCTTCATGGGCATGGCCGGCGCGCCGTTCGCCTATTACATCAGCTATCTGCAGCCGGCGTCGGCGTTCGGTCTTGAATACACCGTCAATTCTATCGCCATGCCAATGATCGGTGGCACCACCAGCTGGTTCGGACCGCTAGTCGGCGCCGTCTTGCTCGGTTCGCTCCAGCAATATGCCACGGTGACCATTTCCTCGGCGGTAAATCTACTGATCGTCGGCTTGATGCTGGTCGGCTTCGTCATCATCGCGCCTAACGGCCTGGTCGGGTTGGTGCAGCAACGCCTATGGGCGCGGAGGCGGTCATGAGCGCGCTGCTCAACGTCGACAATATCAGCAAGCGCTTCTACGGGTTCGTCGCCCTCGACGGCATCAACCTTGAGGTGCAGCCGGGCGAACGGCTGGGGCTGATCGGGCCGAACGGCTCGGGCAAGAGCACGCTGGTCAATTGTATTTGCGGCACGCTGCAGAACGAGAGCGGCAGCGTGCATTTCGACGGCCACTTGATCGACGGGCTTGCCGCCCATCAGCGCACCCATCGCGGGCTGGCGCGCACGTTCCAATTGCCGCGGCCGTTTCATAGCTTGACGCTGGTCGACAATCTGCGCATTCCGCTGCTCTATACCGTGCATGCGCGCTCCGGGCCGCTGCGTTCAGCGGGCGACCTCGACAGCCGCTGCCACGATCTTCTCGACATGGTGGGGCTGGCGCAGAAGGCCAAGCAAATGCCGCGCGAATTGACGCAAGTCGAAATGCGCAAGCTCGAGCTCGCCCGCGCCATGGCGGCGGAGCCGAAACTGCTGATCGCCGACGAAGCGATGGCCGGATTGTCGCATTCCGAGGTCGGGGACATTCTGGCGCTGCTGGTGCAGCTGAACGGCCGCGGGATCACCATCATTATGATCGAGCACATCATGAGCGCGGTGATGAAATTCTCGCAGCGGCTGGTGGTGCTGGTGTCGGGCAAGAAGGTCGCCGATGGCAAGCCGGAAGACGTGGTGCGCGATCCCGAAGTGGTGAGGGCATATCTTGGCCAGTAGCATCACCATCGAAAAGGTGCACGCCGCTTATGGCGCGGTACGGGTGATCGAGGACGTGTCGATGACCGTGAACGCCGGCGAGACGGTGACTCTGCTCGGCACCAACGGCAACGGCAAGAGCACGCTGATGAAATGCGTGATGGGCATCGTGCGACCAACCGCCGGCCGCATCGTCGCGGAAATCGACGGCGAGAAGCACGATCTGATCGGAATGAAAACAAAGCAGATCGTCGATCTCGGTATCGCGCTGGTGCCGGAGGGACGCCGGCTGTTCCCGAAACTGACCGTGCTGGAAAATCTTCTGCTCGGCGCCTTCCGGCCCAAAGCGCGGGCGAAAATCAAATCCAATATCGAGTTCTGCTACCAGTCTTTTCCGCGCTTGGCCGAACGGCGCCATCAGCTCGCCGGCAGCATGAGCGGCGGCGAGCAGCAGATGCTGGCGCTCGCCCGCGCGCTGATGTCGGCGCCGCGCATCCTGCTGGTGGACGAGCCGTCGGTCGGTCTGGCGCCGCAGCTGGTCAGCCGCACCATCGACGCCATCCGGGAGCTCAAGGACCACTACCAGCTCACCGTGCTGATGGCGGAACAGAACTTCACCCAAGCGATCCGCATCGCTGACCGCGGTTACGTCATCGTGCACGGCAAGATCGCCTTCGAAGGCCGTTCGGCCGACGAGCTCAACAATAACGATCTGATCCGCCAGTTCTATCTCGGGATGTAGAGCATGATCCGGAAAAGTGGAAGCCGGTTTTCCGAAAAGATCATGCTCCTCCAAGCAATCTGGACCGCCGCGGAAATGCCAGGCGGTGCGGCTGTGTTTCGCGCCGCCGTGCGGACCCAAATCGGGCTATTTCGATGAGTTGCGGCCTATCGTCGCCCGGCGCAGGGCGACGATGCCGCGCCCTGGAAACGCGGCGCCGTCGGGCTTGCCGTCTGACAATCCCGTGCCGTCGCTCTCTCGCTCGCCGCCGGATCGACCGGTGAGATGAACTTGGGCACGACATCAGTCGCAGCGCCGAAGGCCTCATCGTCGAGCACAACCATATATTCTTTGAGCGCTCGGCCGGTCGCTTCCGGTGGCAGCCCCTTCTTACCCTCGATCCCCGTCTGCCGATTGGCATCCGCCTTGATCAGACTGGCATCGATCGCAAAGGCTTTGCCGCCAACAGTCCCTCTCCGATGCAGCGCTGCAGGACCGTTTCAAAGACGCGGCGCAGGAGATCGCTCTCGCGGAAACGGCCATGCCGGTTCTTCGAGAAGGTGGAATGATCGGGGACATTGCCGTCGAGCCCGAGCCGGCAGAACCACCTGTACGCCAGATTGAGGTGGACCTCTTCGCAGAGCCGCTCAGAGCGGATGCCGAAGCAGTAGCCCACGATCAGCATCCGGATCATCAGTTCGGGATCGATCGATGGCCGCCCTTTCGTGCTATAGAAAGCGGTCAGTTCTCGGCTCAACTCGCCAAGCTCGACGAACCTGTCGATGGACCGTAAAAGATGATCAGCGGGAACGTGCTTTTCGAGAGAGAGCTCGTAAAACAAAGCAGTCTGCTCGACTTGCCGATGTCCCATCATGATTCGAAGTCCTGCTTGTCGCAGCGACTGAATCAGCGAATGTCACGCGTCGCAACTACAGACTTTTTCAACAGAATCGACTCTCAGGAGGACATCAACGCGACGAAGGAACCTTAATTCTTGACTTCCTGCCATGCGCTTTGGGCTTTCGGTGGAAGTTTGTCCATGTGTTTTAGAAATAGCGCGAGCGTCCAAATCTGCTGATCGGTAAGTGAATCCTTCCACGAGGGCATACCGGTCCAGCGTATGCCGTGTTTGATCTTCCAGAACGATGCGCCCTCGGAATCGTCTTCAACGCCATCGGTCGCCAATTGAGGAGGTTTTGGATAAAGGCCTTTTGCAACAGGCGACGATGATACGCTGCCATTTGCTGTTCCGTGGCAAATCGCGCAGTGTCGCGAATACAAATTAATGCCATCGATGAGATTTGCTTCTGTCGCTGCGATCGGATTCGGGCCTTTCGGCGCTTCGCGATTTAATGTCGCATCCAATGATGTGCTAGCTATCCAAGTTTCCACCTGGCCAGGGGTAGCATCGGCATTGGCAGGGATGAGGCCGGTTTGTAGAAGGATGTAGCCGCCAACGACTGCCGCGACGGCAGTAACGGCAATGCCCGTAATAAATCCTTTAAGCATGTCGACTCCGTTGTTCCATAATTAGCGTTCCATCGATGAGCAGCCGATGCAAACAGTTTAAAAATACCAGGCATTCCGCGGCCGGTGCCGGAGGCTGACCTTGGGATCATGCGGCGTCTCGACCGGCTGCATCTGGAGTTCCTTTTCGCCGGCTCGCGAATGTTGCGCGGCCTGCTGGTGGCCGAGGGGTGCAAGATCGGACGCCGGCACGTGAAGACGCTGATGCGGCGGATGGGGATAGAGGCGCTTTATCGCCGTCCGCGCACGACCAAGCCCGAGCCCGGCCACAAAATCTACCCGTATCTGCTGCGCGGGATGGCGATCACGCGGCCGAACCAGGTGTGGGCGATGGACATCACCTACATTCCGATGGCGCGTGGCTTCGTCTATCTGGCCGTGGTGCTCGACTGGTTCAGCCGCCGCGTGCTGTTGTGGCGGCTGTCGATCACGATGGAGGCGGCGTTCTGCGTCGAAACGCTGGAGGATGCGTTGGCTCGTCATGGCAAGCCGGACATCTTCAACACCGACCAGGGCTTGCAGTTCACGGGTGCGGCCTTCACCGGCGCGCTCGCCAGCAACGGCATTACAATCAGCATGGACGGCAAAGGCGCCTGGCGGGACAACGTGTTCGTCGAGCGGCTGTGGCGTAGCGTCAAATATGAGGAGGTGCATCTGCGAGCCTACGACAGCGTCATCGGCGCCCGCGCTTCACTCGGCCATTACCTGGACTTCTACAACAACCGGAGACCACATTCGAGCCTTGACGGCATGACACCCGATCAAGCCCACTTCCCACCGTTGCCCCTCCGCTTGGCAGCCTAACCCTGGCAGAGACTCCACTTATCGAGGCGGAAAATCTGTTCAGACAACCGGGACCACCTCACGACGCTATGCACATTGACCAACTCATTCGGAGCCCAATCGGAAGCGCCGTGCATCGCCGTTGAAGAAGTACGATAAAAAACCGGCCAGAAGCGAATCCCCCGTGGCAGGGCGAATAGAGCCGTTAACCCGGCGTTAAATCACTTCGAACCTTGGCGGCGGTGGAATTCAAATATTAAGCTAAGCCATTGTAAAACATGGCGGTCCCGGCAAGACTCGAACTTGCGACCTTCGGTTTAGGAAACCGCTGCTCTATCCGGCTGAGCTACGGGACCTTCTTTGATTTCAATACCTTAGAAACTCCATTGTCCGTCCAGAAGCCAATTTCCCACCCAATTCCCACCGAATAGTCCCTAAGTCGCATATCTTTAACCCTCAGCGGAGCCATGCGTCCACCCGGAGCGCCGCGTCCGTCTGCATATTTGGAATGTAGGCTGCATAGACGGCGAGAGTGGTGTTCACGTTTGCATGTCCGGCACGCTCGCTGACGATCTTGACGTGCACACCTTCCATGAGCAGGTGACTAATGTGGGTATGGCGCAGCCCGTGAAACGTGATCGGTGTCACCTTTGCAGAGGCGACAAGCCGACGAAATGCCTTGCTGAGCGTATCGGCATCCACCGGCTGACCGTCGGCGCGCGTAAACACAAGAGCACGAGGATCGCGCCCAAGTCCGAGTTTCAACCGCTCTTCGAGTTGGGCTTTATAGCGCTCCCGCAGGGCTTCGACTGTGATAGCCGGCAGTGTAATCGTTCGCCGACTTGTTTTGGTTTTCGGTGATTTGAATTCGAACCTGCCCTTGATGCGCTCAAGCGATTGATTAACCGTCAGTGACCCAGCCTTCAGGTCGATATCCGACCAGCGAAGCGCCAGAAGCTCTCCACGTCTAACACCCGTGGTCACAGCGACAAGAACAGGGAAATAAAGACCGGCTCCCTTCGCTGCGGCGATCATTGCCGTGATCTCACCCTTGTCGAGTATTTTTAT
Organism: uncultured Alphaproteobacteria bacterium; assembly: GCA_963721025.1. Lineage (GTDB taxonomy): Bacteria > Pseudomonadota > Alphaproteobacteria > Rhizobiales > Xanthobacteraceae > BOG-931. Next base: position 114,896 of record CAVRHN010000002.1, read on the forward strand.
CTCGCGTGACGGCGGGCGCGGCGGTTTCACTTGTCGGGCTGGGTTTTTGAACAAAACACCAAGCCGCACGGCATGACCGAGTGCCTGGGAAAGTACGCGGTGAACATGTAACGCAGTTTGTGATGATAGTCCGCGCTTCTCCTGGATGGGCGCTTCTTCGCCTTTTTTGGCCTTTTGCTTAGCCCGCGGCTTCACCCATCCCTCGCGCTGCAGCTCGGCTTCGAAGGCTTCAATATGGACGGCGCTCAGTTTGCGCACGGGCACGTGGCCGAGCTTCGGAATGATGTTTTTCTCTACGATCCCCCGATACCGTGCGGCCGTGCGCGCAGCGACACGGCGATCAATGTCCGCATCAAGCCAATGGTGAAGGTACTGTGCCATCGTCATCTTGGTGGGCTCGACGTAGCTGCCGTCATTGCGTTGGCCAAGAAGTCGTGTCAATTCCTCCTGTGCTTTTCGCTTCGTGCCGTGGAACGTCACGTACTTGGTGATCCGCCGCCCCGATAGGGGATCGCGGCCCAAGTCGAATTTAATCTCCCAAGAGCCGTCGCCCTGCGGTCGGATGTGCCCCTGTGGCATGACTACTATCCCTTTTTCCCCTCAGTGATTTCTTTAGACATGAACCAAAAGCGCGCTAGCGTCCGACTAATCTCTTCCGTTGAACGATTTTCGTTATCGCCAGTTTTGCCAAATATAAACTCGCCCATTCCTGTCAGATTAGGTTTTGCGTGGACCGGATCGCCTTCCGGCTGGTAGTGCCTAAGCACTATGTCCACGCTGCCCTTCAGCACTTGGAAGGCGACGGCATCCTCGGACCAACTGCCAAAGTAGGCAGTCGTTAGGCCGGCAAGGAAAGAGATTGCTTCAAGCAACCTGCGCGTCTTGGGATCGCGGGGCGCCTTCGCCTCCGCGTCAAAAGATGCCTCCAACCGGCGACGGATTTCTTCGCCCATTCCACGATCGCCCCCGGCTTTCTTCAGCCGTTGGTGCAGGCTTTGTGGAAGCCTTACGGCCGATTGCACCATATTGTCTATTTTTTCTTCTTTCATATCAATGTCTTAGCTTTTCCAATTACCCCGATGTGGGGTTGACGCGTACTCTACAGTCACTAGAATATAGCTCTAACGGGCTTAAGATGTATCTATTGGTAACCCCGCCGCGGGGTTCTGTCTAGGCCCCATTTGGTGACGGAGAGTGCTATGGACTGCAAACTTGAGCCCGCCCCGCTGGAGCGTCGAGTTGTGACGCTGACCGAGGCCGCTGTGATCCTGAGAATTTCACGGGGGAGCGCATACGAGGCGGCAAGACGACGGGAAATCCCCACCATCCGTATTGGTCGCCGGCTGCTTGTGCCGACCGCAGCTCTTGAGCGAATGCTCGCCGGCAATGCCGCCGCGTGAGGGGAAACGACAGTGTGCCAGCTATTTGCGAACAAACGCGCGGGCGGGTCATGACCACGACCGGCGCCACTGGTCCTGCATCAAATGAGGGTGCTTACCGTGTGGTAACGGGAGGCACGGCGGCGACGGCCGGCATTGTCGCCGCGCTCACGGCCAAACATGGGCAGGCCGAAGGCATTAAGCGCGAAATGCCGCCGGCTGAATGCTCATTCGCGCCGAAGGTCGTCGTGCCGGTTGCCGCCACGGTAACAACTTCCGCCGCCAACGCCGTCGCTGGACGAATGCCCCCCAACATTGCTGACTTTTTCTCACGGATTGTTGTATGGCCGTCGCCAACCGTGCCCGGCTTTATCAATCTCCACTACAAGAACCCCAATCACGGCGGCATGGGCGGCAGGCCGTTTAACGATCTGTCGCAATTCCTTTCCGTGATCCTCTGGTGCAACGCGCACCCCGGGTTCGTTTCAGACGTATACTTCTGCCTGTCGCAACAGGCCAAGACCGGCATGACGAAGGACGGCCGGCGCGTGACCGCGGCGCGCAGCGCGCAAGATGCGCAGGCGTTGAATGCTTTGTGGATAGACCTGGACGGCAACAAGACGGACCCAAAGAAGGGCTACCCCACCCTGGAAGCTGCGCTAAAGGCGTTTAAGGCGTGGTTGAAAGCGTCGGGGATGCCCCTGCCGACGTTTATGATCTGCTCTGGCGGCGGCTATCACATCTATTGGGTCTCCGACAAACCGCTCACGCCTGACGAGTGGCGTCAGTACGCGGAGGGGCTGTGGACGCTCATACAAAGGCATGGACTGAAGGCCGACCCGGTGACCACCGATGCTGCGCGCATCCTGCGCGTGCCGGGCACGCTCAACTTCAAATCGCAGACGCCGAAGCCGGTGACGATCGAACTAGCGCAGCCGCAGGATATCGACTTTGAAAAGACGCTGGGCTGGATCAAGGTAGCCGTTCCACACACGCACCAGTCGTTACCGCGCGGTAACGTGATATCCGACCCGGCGTTGTTCCCGAAAAAGCAGCTCTCGAACGAGCCGGATAACCTTGGCGCCGGCCTCGATGCGACGGCGCCGCTCGACTGGAAGACGGTCGCGGAAGAGTGCCCACATTACCGCGAGGCGCTTGTCCACGGCGGCCGTGGTCATAATCAGGGCCTCTGGATGTTGACGGTGCTGGGCGCAACATGGTTCGCGGACGCACGCCAGTTCACACACCGTCTCAGTAACAAGCACGCCACGTATACGGTCGCCGACTGCGACGATATGTTCGATCGCAAGCTGCGGGACCGGGAGGACATGAGACTGGGCTGGCCCAGCTGCAAATCATTCGAGAACAACGGCTGCAAGGTCTGCGCGACGTGCAAGCACTTCGGTAAGATCAAGTCACCGTTAAACCTTGCCTTGTCGCAGCAAACCCCATGTACGCATGCATCACCGCAGCAAAGCCCGCCGTTACAGCCAACATTTGTGGATCCCTATGCTGAGTTCGCCGGGCCTCCGTTCCCCGTCGATGTACTTCCCCCGGTGCTGTCCAAGTTCGTAGATGCAGAGCACCGCGCCACGGGCGCCGATCCGTCAGCGATCGCAATGGCTGCACTGACTACGGTTGCGGGTGCGATGCATGCGGAGACGCGGGTGGTTGCCGGAGAGGGTTGGTTTGAAAGACCGATCTTCTGGACGACCTTAGTGGGCCAGCCATCCACAATGAAATCGCCCATCATTGAAAAAACGACGAAGCCTCTCATTCGCATTGACCACGAGCGGATGAAGCTCTGGCACCAGGACTACGCAAAATGGAAGCAACTACCAAAATTGATGCAAAATAAGACCCCTCCGCCGCCCAGGCCGGTTCGGTGCATCGTCAAGGATGCCACGCCGGAAAAGGTTGCTGAAATCTTATCACGTGATCCAAGTGGCTCACTAATGGTCCATGACGAACTGGCGGGTTGGATAGGTGGTTTTGACCGATATAACTCGGGCCAGTCCTCCCGCGCGTTCTATCTCACCTGCTGGAGTGGTGGACCCTATACTCAGGATCGCGTTGGCAAGGGGAAGCGCGACGCGGACGCGGAAATTCACGTTGATAATTTGGCGCTCTGCGTTTTGGGCGGCATCCAGCCCGACAGGCTCGCAGAGCTACATGATCTTACGAGTGACGGGCTATTGCAGCGGTTCCTGCCGGTTCTGATGGCTCCTGCGCAACGTAGCGATGAGTACTGCCCCGTCGCGCAGGCGGAGGCTGACTACGAAAAGTTGATCAAAGCGATAAATAACGCGCCCGCGCAGAATTATCACTTCGAGGATGACGCGCGGGAAGTTCGCGACCGTGTGATCGACTATCTCTTCAAACTGGAAATGGTCGATGCGTTCTCACCTGCTCTGATCGGCGCTATCGGCAAGCTGAAGGGATATTTTGCGCGTATCTGTCTTGTGCTTCACGCCGCAATGGAACATGACCCGATAAGTCGCAATGAACGACGGCTGGAAGTCTGTCCGTCTCCAGAACGCTTCACATCCGAGTGCCGGGACCACATTCGCAAGCTGATTGGGCTGGACCCCAATGTTCCCGACAACCTGGGAGCAGGTCTAGGCAGCAGCATGGCCATTTCGCGCCCAACCGCGGAAGCAGCCGCGAAGGTACTTCGACAGTTCTTGCTGCCGCATATTGTCGGTCTCTATGACGTGGTGGCGAACGGTGGCCAAGACCGAGACCAACTTCGGTCGATAGGCGGCTTCATCCTCGCGTCCAACAAGGACCGACTTCGCCAGTCCGACCTTACGTCGGGGGTCCGCGCCCTCAGGGGTCAACCCGAGCACAAAATCAGAGAATGGGCGGGCCGTTTCTGCGCCATGGGTTGGCTGCAACCGGCGGACGAGAAACCCGGCGTGCCACCCAAAGCGTGGATGGTCGTGCCCGGTTTGCGGGAGCATTTTGCAGAACACCGCAAGCAGGCCCAGGAGGCGAGGGCAGAGACGCATGCGATCCTCAAGGCCGGTGGGTCTCGTAGACCGGCATAACAGCGTCTGACAAATCTCCCTGCGTGTGCGGGCCGCACACATGCGCGCGCCAGCCACCCAGTAGAAGTACCCGGCATCGGGTGAACTCTATTAAAAAAAGAAACGGTCAAATCTATCTGTACCTCGCACGCGCAAGGAGATTTGTCAGAAACAGGCACTACCTCTGCCGAAACTCGGTGCTTGGCGGAGCGGATAAGTAGAACTCTGCCCAAAACGCCCTCTACGGAACGCCGGTGCTTTTGATGTTGCCAGATTTTGAATGATTTTGTGTCCTTCTGACGCCCTATCAGCGCGTTTTCGCATGACATTTCTGACGCAGCGCTGTCAGAAATGTCAGACACCAAACCTTGCTGCTGGACTATCCACGGCTCCCCGGTGATCGCCTCCATCCGCGCAACACTCACACCTTTTCACCGGTCACCAAGCGCCGCCCAGTTCTGTATAAATTATTTACCATTAGGGTATGTAGTCGCTGAGATGGCAGCACTTCCCCCTGCTCGCCAGGAACTGAGATGACGGCGCAACGCGCGCCGTAAAGGGGGATCCCGATGCTTTTCGTTCTGCAAAATAATCCGCGCGGGCGCCGCGCGTTAGCCGCTCGCACGTGGTTTGTCGAGAATGGCCCACCCGACTTGCAGCCCCTCCCTCTCGGTTATGATGAACGGGAACGCCTGAAGCACGGTGGCGCCGATCATATCCTCGCGTGGTACTCTCGGTCGCTCGATTGCCGAAACTATGACGTGGTGATGCACCCGTCGTTCCACGACCATGCCTGTGGCGTGATGGCCTCGGAATATTGTCCCTACTTCATCAAGCAGGATGAGGAGTTGCAAAGGCGTTTCCCGCCGCGCCGGTTAGAATGGCTCAACAACGCCATGGTGTGGGAGCCGCCGGCGCACATAAGAAAACGCTGCGGACGCGGGATGGCTCGCGCTGCCCTTAGAGGACGAGGAAGTGGTCATGTCGTGGTTAGAGACGCTGCACAAAGCGAAAGCGGAATTGGCTGCGCAGGACGCTGATCCTTGGCGACTGCGCCTGGAACGCGTGCGCGGCAAAATCGACTACGACGGGCTTGAGCGAGTGACCACGCAAATGTTGCTGGATGTGCTGGAGCTTCCGCAGCGCAGCCGCAAGGCTGGCACCTACAAGCGATTGGCGAAGCTAATGGCAGAGCTGGGGTGGATGGCTGTGCGCGTGCGCGGACTTACCCGCGGTGGCTATCTGGAGCAGGTCAGGGGCTACTGCCGGCAACCGATCCACCGTTCCTGATCAACAAGTTGCGTCTGTCGACTTCGCCGATCAGCCTATGCCGCCCAATGCTTGGAAGGTAAAAAGGTAAAAATGGTTGCACATTTGCACGCCGTAAGCGTGCGACCTTCCCACCTTCACATCCAGCGTCGCAGCCGATGGCGTTCAAATTCGGGAATGATCATGCCGAAGCAAGAAGCTCTTCCGGCTCGGCAATGGCCGGCCGCTGGACAATGCTCACTAACTTGGCGCCCACTTCATTGTCCTGCCGCCAGACGACTTTGAATTTATTCTGTTCTTCGGTGCCATCGTCGCCGGAAAGAAGCAGGACAAATTCATCAGGAACGTCGAACCCCACGACGTACAGCCGCACGCCTCCCTCCGAAATGCCTAGAATGAGACAGTCACGCGGTGCAGTATTGGCTCCGATGAGCATCTTTAAACTGTGGAAGACGTGGCGACGTGTTGATCCGCGTCTTTCCTCATAGAGGTTTGGCGAGTACATAGTGAGCCCTCAAGTCGCGGCTGGCCCCGAAACTAGGGACGACAGCCCTGTTAGTGTAACTACATAGCGAACGGCGCTTGCGGCCGGGCTAACGGCGGCACTTGGATTTTTCTAACATTTTGTTTGAAATTGGCGCCGCCGTCGCGGCGCTCGCAGACGCCAGCCACCCCTGCTGATCAAGCAGCCTACGGCAAGCTGGCGCCCAATCCGTCAAAGTTAAAAGGTAGCGTTACCGCAAGGTAATCGCGCGGATCGCCCACACCCACGCGCACCGGCGGCGGCCGTCAACCCCTGTGAAAAGGTGTATCGCCGATAATCAGACTTCTCCGAGGCGGGAGGGGAGCCATGCGTAATTTTGTTCTGGCATCTGCGGTCATTGCCGCCTTGGCATTGGCGCCGGCCCTCCTGGTGCGGTGTTGGGAGCAGGGGCAGGAGCGGGGATGGCCTCCGATATGAAATATCAATACCTAGCGCACCCGCGCGGCAACAGCCTCGTCATCCTGCATGTCGGATCCTATTCGAACATAGGCAGCGCGCACCTGCGCGACGGAAAGTATCACGTACAGACGATTGATGATGAGATTACCATCGCCATCGTCAGGTCGGTCGGCGAGGCCATTCCGGCCCTTCTGGACTATTACGAGAAACATCCACCGCGGTGGCGCAGTAGCGGTAAAACAGGCTACTGCAAAACGACGCAGTTCGGGCAACTGCGTGTCGAGCAAGATCATTTGGGACGATGGTTGGCATCCCGAAATGATGGCCATCATATGCTGTGTGATGGCAAGCCGGCGCTGTTTCCAACGGCGGAAGAAGCCCAGCGCGCCGCCGATGCCCACTTGGCTGATAGTTGCCCGAACTCCGTGCCGGTCGCCGATGGCCTTTCATGGCTTCCTGATCCGCTGCTGGAGCTGTGGTCACACGCCTACAGTTGATGGCACGCTGGGCATTCCCGGATTTTTGGAGTGCGCTGCGGGCGTATATGGCGCGGCACGGTAACAACGCGGACAGCCACACCGTGCGCGCGTTTCACTGGCTTTAGGCTCTCATGTTGCCGCTATGAACTTTGAACTATTTTCCGCCTTTCTACTGATTACGCTCGTCCTGGTGATCGTGCCGGGGCCGATCGTGACGCTCGTGATCACGACGGGGGCAACGCACGGTAAACGCGCGGCGTTGATCACAGTCGCCGGCACCACGCTGGGTAACGCACTCCTGATCGCGGCGATCGCTTTCGGCCTGAACGTCATCATTCGCTACACGGTGGAGATTTTCGAACTGCTGCGCTGGGTGGGCGCGGCCTACCTCATTTGGCTTGGCGTCCAGGCCTGGAGACGCGCGGGTGCGGCGACCGCAATCGCGCCACCCCGTGACCGGGTGCATTTCCGGCGCGGGCTGGTGGTGGCACTGTCGAACCCCAAGACCATCGCCTTCTTCACGGCGTTCCTGCCGCAATTCGTCGATCCGCACCTTTCGACGGGCTATCAGCTTGCGGTGATGTGCTGCATTGCTGTGTCGATGGCGGCACTAACCGACGCCGCCTGGGCGGTCGCTGCCGGCTCCGGCCGCGCCTTCTTGCTGCGGCGGTTGCCAAGGCGCTGGCTCGACCGGTTGTCTGGTGCAGTGCTGATCGACGGCGGCATCTGGCTCACCTTGGCGCGGCGGCCGGACTAATTGCTTGAAAGCCGTTTCGGGGACAGGGTAAGAGGCGGCTTCAGTTTTTCACGCGCGGCTGGGTGCGAGTTACCACCCTCACACCCATCAGCGCGCGGCTACTACGAAGCCGGCCGCGACGCCGCGACTTGCAGCGACTGCCGGATAGCGTCTCTGCACGGTGGCAAGGTAGCTTGCTTGCGGCGCGGTTTGCTCTCTGGCGCCACACCCCGCCACTTAGGCATGAGCGGCTTGCACAATGCTTCGGCCACGGCGCTCAAGTTTGCCCGCTGGCGTTTAATCGCGGTCCCGGGGAGAGCGAGACACTTCCGCAGTACCCCGGAAGCGGACATTGGCTTACGTCGCGGTATCGGTCGAAAAGGGCCAGGAGCCGACATTCAATGGAAAGCGCGAGACGATCGATAGGTCACTTGTGCAGACTGCACATGCTGGGCAATCAATCGACTTACGTGATTTGCGTGGGTGGCAATCATGAAATGTGCCGCACCATCTATCTCGACGGTCGCTGCCCGAAGCATGCACTCGCCGAGGAGGGCGTTGGCACGTTGTGCCGCAGGGTGACTTGCCCCACCCCACAAGACGAGGGTTGGGATGTCGATGGACGAGAGAGCCGTCGGCGATAGCGGGAAACCGTACGCGCTTGCCCAATCGAGAATGTTGACCGCCGTCGTTTCCACGGCATAGGCGCGAACGCGCGGCGGCCAAGACGAGAAGGTGCCGGCGCCACCGTAGAAGTCAATCATCGTTGCGATCGCGCCCGCGTCGCCCCTCGCGAAGGCGGCGAAATAGTCGTCTGTCATCAGCCGGAATGCGCGATAATGCTCGTGATCTCCACTGTCCCGCAGCAGCTCCGCTGCTGGCGCCTCGACGACCGTGACGCTCGCCAGGGGCATCCGATTGCGCAGCGCTACCGCCACCGCCACCAGGCCGCCGAACGAATGCCCGACAAGATGGACGCAACCGCCGGCCTTGCGGATGACCGACTCTACGACGTCGACTTCGTGCCGGATGGACGGATCGCACCGGGTGCGGCGTTCGGCGGTCCCGCCGTACCCAAGCAGGCTCGTGGTCACGCAGCGAAACCGGTTGTCCCACGCGGCCATCACCGGACGCCATGCCGCCCCCGTGCTGCATGACCCGGGCAGGAGCACGACCGTCGGGCCCACTCCGCTTTCGTCGTAGTCGATGCGCCCGCGCAGGTGCTCGATCATGGCGTTACTCCGATCATGCTTTTTGCTTGGAGTCAGCGGGACGATCAGGTCGACCTGCGCCACGGCACCAGCATCGACACGCGGCCCCGGTAGCGGCGATATTCGTCGCCGAAGACCTCGATTAGATCGCGCTCTTCCAGCTGGATGGCGACAATGATGTACGCGGTCGTCACTACCGCGAACAGCAGGCGCCCGACGGTCATCGTCGGCGCCGCCCAGAACGCAATGATGAAACCGAGGTAGATCGGATGACGCACCAGGCCGTAGAACAGCGGCGTGCGGAAGCGTGGCGCGGGCATCGGGCGGCCGACGAGGTTGTTGGCAACCTGGTGCAGCCCGAACAGCTCGAAGTGGTTGATCAGGAACGTGCTGGTCAGCACGATCAGCCAGCCAACGGACGCCAGCACGGTAATCGTCGTGACGGCGCGCGGGTCGGCGACCTGCCACACCACCGCCGGCATCGGGCGCCACCGCCAGAACAGCAGGAGAAGCACAAGGCTGGCGAACAGCACGAAGGTGCTCCGCTCGATCGACTTCGGCACGTATCGCGTCCACCATTGCTTGAACTGCTTGCGGGCCATGACGCTATGCTGCACGGCGAACAGCGACATCAAGAAAAAGTTGACGACGAGCGCTTCGACGGTCGGCACAACCGTTCCGGTGTCGATGGCCTTGGGCACCACGAAGCCCGAGACAAAACCGATCGCGTATAGGAAGGTCACGAAGAAGACGACGTAGGAAGCGACGCCGTACAGGAACGCGATGAACCGTTCTGCGGTGTTTGCGCGAACGTCCTGAGTGGTCACCTGGGTGTGGGTCATGGTCTACTCCGCTGCGTTGCGATCGCGGGAGAAGCGATCGAAATGCAGGCCAGGATGGCGCGAACGCGCGAGAAAGACTTTGACCCGAGCTTGATTTGTCCCTGAGATCGCCTTGATTATTCCCCGAGAGACTTCATTATTCCCCGAGGGGCTTCACGGACCGGCATTGGGACGAAGGCGTGAAATTTCTCTTTACAAATCACCTGCTTGATACGGAGCGGCGCGAGCTGCGTCGCGGCGCCAAGCCGGTCGCCGTCGAGCCGCAGGTGTTCGACCTCTTGGTTCACCTGGTGAAGAACCGCGACCGCGTGGTGAGCAAAGACGATCTCATCGCGTCGGTCTGGGGCGGCAGGATCGTTTCCGATTCGACCCTGACCAGCCGCATCAACGCTGCGCGCCGGGCGGTAGGCGACAGCGGCGAGGACCAGAAGCTGATCCGAACGATCGCGCGCAAGGGGTTGCGCTTCGTCGGCGTGGTGCACACGCAGCCGGACGGCGCCGAGCCGACATCACCGGCCGCTCGGCCCGCGGACGACAGGCATGCGCGCCCGGCGCTGCCGCTGCCCGACCGCCCCGCGATCGCGGTGCTTCCCTTCACCAACATGACCGGTGACCCCGGTCAGGAATATTTTTCCGACGGCATTAGTGAGGACATCATCACCGCGCTGTCCAAACTGCGTTGGCTCTTCGTGATCGCGCGGAACTCGTCGTTTATCTACAAGGGTAAGGCCGTCCACATGAAGCAGATCGCCGAGGAGCTCGGTGTCGGCTATGTGGTCGAAGGCAGCGTGCGCAGGGACGGCGATCGGGTGCGCATTACGGCGCAGCTCAACGACGCCGCCACTGGCAGCCATCTTTGGGCAGAGCGCTACGATCGCGAACTGGCTGACGTGTTCGCGGTGCAGGACGAGATCACCGAGGCCATCGTCGCCGCGATCGAACCGCAGCTCTATGCCGCGGAAGACGTTCGCGCTCGGCATATGCCGCCGGATAGCATGGACGCATGGGACCTGTTGGTGCGCGCGCTGTCACACTATTGGCGGGTCACGCGATCGGACAACATGGTCGCGCAGGCGCTGCTGGAGAAAGCCGCCGCCATCGATCCAAATTACGGCCGGGCGCTTGGCGTGCTTGCGACCAGCCACACGTTCGGCGCACACATGGGATGGGAGGACATGGCGGCGGTGGCGGCGGTCGCCGAGCGCGCAGCCCAGGCGGCGATCCTCGCCGACGGCGAGGACCCTTGGGCGCACCACGCGCTGGGCTGCGTCTATTTGTTCGCCCGGCGCTTCGACGACTCGGTTAAAGAGTTCGAGATGGCGCTGCGGCTCAATCCCAACTTCTCTTTGGCCCAGGGCTATTACGGGTTGACTCTGTCCTATTGCGGGCGTTGGGAAGAAGGCAGCTTGGCCGCGGGCCGCGCGCTGCGGCTGAGCCCGCGCGATCCGTTCTCGGCGATCTACAACGGCATCGCCTCCTATGCCCAGTTCGTCGGACGCAACTATGAGGAGGCGATGCGCCTCGCGCGCGAAGGCATCCGGTTGCGCGGCGATTTCGTCGGCGCCCACCGGGTGCTCACCGCCGCCGCCGGCATGGCCGGACGGCGTGATGTCGCCACAACCGCGCTGCAGGAACTTCGGCGCGCCCAGCTCAATATTTCTCTCGCTTGGATCGCAAATAACATGCCGATCAAGCAGGACGCCGACCAAGAGCACTATTTGGAAGGCTTTCGCCGCGCGGGCTTGGACTAGCTTTGGGCTCAGATGCCGATCGAGCCGATGTCTGAAGAGGGCCGATTCTGTTGAAAAAGTCGGAATATCGACGCGGCGCAAGTCTTTCAGCACCGTGGGTTCGGTTTTCAGATGCAGACGCGGGGGACCTCATCGTCCGCCTCAGAATGAACGGAGCGAGTTCTAAATCGATCTGCGGCGGCAATTAGCGTCAATCGAAGATGCCGTTGGTATTTCGGCAGATTTGCAACGACTTTAGACTTGCGACTTTTTCAACAGAATCGGCCAAAACCCGACATCGTGCTCTAAATTTTTACCGGCGCGCCAATCAGCTTGTACGAAATCAAAGTCGCCAGCAGGAATACCCTGCTGGCGATAGTTGTCAAAGGACATCGCTCATCCTGCCTGCCGACCTGCGGCCAATTCTTTCACGGCCTCAGTCGTCAGCGGCTTGCCGCCAATGCCCCACTCGCCGCTGTTGACCTCAAAAATCTTCACCCACGTCACGCCTCGCATGTTTTCACCTTCGACCGAAACCCATGGCATCGGTCAACTTTTGAATAATCTGCTTTTTCTGCTCGGCGTCGAACACGCCTTTGATCAGGTGGACATCGATCTGTGGCATTGCCTTACCTCTTATGTTCAGCTCGTCGGTCACAGCGCAGCAAGATCAGCGGTCGATTGGACTTTGTCGAATTGCGTTTGCACCGGCACGCCATTGCGCAAAGTCTGAAGGACAACGCAACTGTGCTCGGCCGCAGCCAACAACATCTTCACCTTTTCCTGGGGAACCTCGGGTGCGGTTTCGAGATGAATTTGGCACTTCATCTGTCGAAATCCGACTGGAACACTACGGTCGACGAGCAAGGTGCCGCGGACGTCGACTTCGGCCCGCGTGGTGACGGCAAGGAACGCAATGGGAATCTCCAGCCGATCGGCGATCATCCGCAGCGTGGAGTCTAGGCAAGACGCTAACGCCGCGCACAAGATGTCGCCTGGATTAGGCAAATCATGGTAGCCGCCGACGGCGCGATGAATGCCGACCTGCCATAGCATGTCATGTCCTTGGCCGGGAGCGACCGTGCTATGGAAGGGGTCGCTGCGACCATTCTGGACGGTTCCTGCGCCGTCGGTGATTCGGGCTGCTTCTGGTGCTATGCGGTATTGTTCACGCAGCGGGTCTTGACGCTGTTTGACGAGTCCACGCTTGCTGTCGCTCATGATCCTGACCTTTCAAGTTACCGACCTGACGCGGCAAACATGCAGCCGGGACCGCGCCGCCGTCTTGAGGCGTCGGTCCCATCGACTTCGACTTTTATGTCTTGGCGCGGCCTAATCTTGGGGCATCAGTCCCAATGAGCGACGCAGCGTCAGTCGCGGCCAAGCCCTCCCTTGCGCGCCATGACAATAGCCTGCGAACGATGTTCGACTGCCAACTTGGAAAAAATGGTCGTGATGTGATTGCGCACGGTTTTTTCGGCAATGCCGGTTTTTCGCGCAATTTCGACGTTCGCCAATCCTTGAGCGATGTAATCGAGGATTTCCTTCTCGCGTGGGCTCAACGTTTCCAGTTTGCTCTGCGACAAAATTTCAGTCGGTTCATCGCCTGCGAGAAAGTTGCGAAGTTCAGTCTTGAAGGTCTGCCAAGCTTTCTCATTGGCCAAAAGGATATGGTTCTTGCCTTCAAGGGGTACGAAACGAGCGTCTGGTATTGCCGCAGCAAGCCGGCGGCCCGCCTCGAACGGCACCATCGCATCACCTCTTACATGAAAGACAAGGGTAGGGACTTTGACCTTGGCGGCCTCAGTACGAATATCGAATGTATTGAATGCATCCCAAAGTCTTCTGGCGGTTTTTGCAGAAGCAGTACGTCGCTGCAGTTCGCCAATCCAACGGAGTTGCTCTTTGTTGGCATCCGGCATCAACAGATTTGCAAAAACTTCTCGAAACGCTCCGGTTTCCCGACCCCAGCCAAGTTCAATCATTTCCGACAAGGTATGGGCCTGCTTTTGCATGCGTTCATCGATGCCTTCGGCGTATGCACCAGACAAATAGCTGTCATAAAGGACTAGACGGCTGACGCGTTCGGGGTGACGAGCCGTAAAAGCAACAGCAACGGCGCCTCCCTGACACAGCCCTATAAGCGGGAAGCGCTGAAGGCCGACCGCATCCACTACGGCTTCGAGGTCTCTGATCCAGGTTTCCAAAGAAAAATCGTCGACATTGCGATCGGACAGGCCTGAACCGCGCGGATCATAGCGAACAAGCGTCCGGCCATCGGCAAGCGCTTCAAACCAGTGTCGCCAAATTGCACTTTCCCAGTCCAACTCCAGATGGGTAAACCAATTCGCGGTTCGAACTATCGGCGGGCCCTCACCGGCCTTGGCGAGAGCTATCCGTATTCCATCAAGCGTCTGACAGAATTGTATTTGCTGCTTCATCTCGCTCACACGGCTTAGGGACGGTCTTGATTGAACAAGAATAGCATAACCGCGTGGGGCGCAATAACCGTCAAAACGTATGTTTTTCAACAAACTATTTTGTAGGCGAGGCGGACATAGCGTCAGCAAGGCGCAATGGTCGCGGTAGGGACGCTCATTGCTGAGCGCCCCCCGCACAGATCCCGGCGGGCGCTGCTAACGCACCGGGCTCCTCCCTCGGGTTCTGGCGTCGAAGCGATGCAACGGTTGAGGGTGTAGTATCCGCATTGGCGGGAAGAAGCAGTCGGTCATTCGGATGAACTCGTCCCAATGGAGGAACGTCGGCGGCGGTGCGAATGAGCGGGAAACAAATTCCCTCGGCGCCTGCGTCGAGGGCACCTTCACGTGCACTTCACTGATCTCTGGCACGCGGACCAACGGTGCGCAGGAAAAGCCCTGCGTTGCCGCGATCATCGCGTGCAAGCGGCCCGGTTCGGAAAGCTTTGCCTTCAACATCATCTTCATGGCTACTCACACCTGCACCGCCGCGCCAGCAGCAGACATGCCGCAGGCGCGGCGCCATCGCCGAGCCAGATTGGCCGCTTTGAGACGCGAAGGACGAAACCTTCAAACGTCCCGGTTTAGCAACTGTCCAGTAGGTTGCACGGCGCAACAGAGCGCCGTGCATTGCGCAATCATTTTCCGGGCGGAGCATACGCACCGGCAACTTTGGCAGCCTTTTCTGCGATACCTTTGAATTCGCTTGGCGTCCAGGCCCGTACTGTTTCTAATTTGGATATTGAGCCGGTTGCCGCTACAGCCATTCCGGTGGCTACCGCATCCGAGCCATCGGCAGCCTCGGTGACGAGCACGACATCGTTTGAGCCCGTCGTAAAATACATTGCTATAAACTTGCCGCCTGCTTTTTCGACTAATGCCTTGATGACGCTGGAGCGATCCGAAGGCTTATCGACCATTCCCTTTACGCCGGAATGGGAATATGAGGCATAGGTGATGAACAAAGACATCTTGGTCCTCCCTGTTTTAACGTGGTTTGCGCGTGCATTCTGTACGCGGAATTTCCACAGCTTCTCATTATCATCCCAAAATGTGACGAATTGATAGGGCCTTGCGGCTACTCATCGCCGCAGGAGCGCGGGCAACTTGGCGAAGTTCGCTGCCAACCGCCGCGCCTCGTCCCTGGTCAGCAGCTTAGCCGCCAAGCGCCGACCGGGCGCGTCCTCGAAATAGAAATAGCCGAGCGCTTACCCGGTCGCGTCCTTGACGATGAAGCAGGCGTTATCGCCTCCTCGATCGTCCAGGACGGTGGGAAGCGGCGCATCGGAGCGATGATAGCGCCATTCCCGCTTTGCGCCGAAAGCTATCCTTGATCACGAGTAGCGCATGCCGAGAGTCTCGAGTCCGTCGGCGACGCGATCAAGCAGCGTAGCGGTATGGGGTAGCCCGCTTCTCACCTCGGTGATGGTCAATTCGGGAAAGTCGCGGCAGAGCGTGCGGAAGCTCTGTATCCCCTCGTCGTGCTTGCCGGCGTGGACCAAAGCTGCGGCGAGGAAGCGATTGATCCATGTCGCCTTCGGCTGTGCGGTAAGCGCGCGCCGATACCATTGAACCGCGGCGTGGTGGCTTCCCAGCTCAAAGTTAGCCGCCGCAATGCCGATCGACCACACGAAACCGAGCGGGTCGACAGGCGCCAGCACCCGTGCGATCTTGCAACACTCGATTGCTTTGGTTGTTTCTCCCCGATAGGCATGAACCCATGCGAGGCGGCCCCAGCCCCAGGGCGATCCGCCGTCGATGGCGAGCGCCTGCCGTGCATGGGACTCGGCGGCGGTGAGATCGTGCGCCAGCATGGCGGCGGCCGACAACATCGCATGAACGAGCGGGTCGCCCACGGCGAGCGCCGATGCGTTTGATGCAAGTTCAAGCGCTTTACGCCGCTCGGCCTCGCGCTGGGCGGTGAAGTGATGACCGGCTCGCAGCCCGTGACACCACGCCGCCATGGCGATCGGAACCGGATCGCGCGGTACGCGCGCGATCGCCTGGTCGAGCAATTCGAGCGCCGTGCCATGCATTGCAGGGTCGGCCGCAAGCACCATCGGAAGAGCCTGCATGCTGAGCTCCCAAGCGGTGCGGTGTGCTGGCTCCACGCCAGCGGCACGGTCAATCTCCGCGTCACACACGACCGAACGAAGCGCGCCCGATACGATGTTGGAAAGCCAATCCGGCGAGCCGAACAGATCGCCCGCCGCACAATCCATGCAATCCGCCCAGATGTAGCGGGACGTGGTTTGATCGAGCAGCGTTGCTCTGATCCGCAGCGCGCCGGCGCCGTCTTCCTTCACCCGGCCGTGCAGGCAGTAGCGCGCTGCGCGAGCCGGCGCGATCCTGACCCAGCCGGTTCGGCCCAATGCCGCGGCGATCTCCTCACCGATGCCGATCGCGCAAGCCGCCTGCGGCCCAATAAGATCAAACGGCAGGATCGCAAGCGTCGCCCGCTCCGAACATGCAGCCAATCGGAAAGACGACGGATTTAGTTGCTGCGGAATACGCCGATATCGCAGCGTGTCGGAGGGACTTTCTCCGTAGCGCTCGCGATAGGTCACGGCAAAGCGGCCGAGATGTGTCAAGCCACATTGCATGGCCACGCCGGTCACACTGGCGCCCGGCGCTGCCGCGATGAGCTTGCGCCGCGCCTGATCGAGCCGCGCGGTGCGCAAAAATTCCAGCGGCGCGCAGCCGGCGAAACGCCGAAAGTGCTTCTCCATTGTGCGCCGCCGCACGTTACAGAGGCGCGCCAGATCCTTGACGGTCCAACGCCGCGCGAGGTCACCTCGCACGAGATCGATCGCTTTTTTCACGTCATGCGGAAGCGGCTGGCGCGGCATCGCGAGCATCTCCGTCAGCGACAATACCAGCCCAGCCCTGCATCGTCATTCGGATCGGCGCCGGCGCGGCATTTTTGGGCGCAAATTGGATAGCCGCGGCGCAACTCGGATGGTCCGGCCGCGGCAGGGGGGCGAAGCTGTTGGCGCCAATGCGCGCCGCGCGTAGCGAAACCTCGATGAAAGGATCGACGCATGACCATCCAACCGATCGGCGACCTTGACGGCCTCAAGACCCGCATCAGGGCGACCTGGATGGCGGGAGACTATAGCAGCGTGGCCGCGCTGACCGAATCCGCAGCGAACGATTTCATCGACCGCCGCCGGATCAAGCCGAACATGCAGGTGCTCGACGTCGCCTGCGGCAACGGCAACCTTTCCATTCCCGCGGCGAAGGCCGGCGCCGTCGTTACCGGTGTCGACATTTCTCCCAATTTGCTCGATCAGGCGCGCGCGCGAGCCACGCGGGAAAAGCTAAACATCAGGTTCGAGGAAGGCGATGCCGAAAATCTTCCCTTTGCCGCCGGCGCCTTCGATCTCGTCGTCAGCATGTTCGGGGCGATGTTCGCGCCGCGACCCGACCTTGTCGCCGCCGCGCTGCGCCGCGTCTGTCGGTCCGGCGGGCAAATCGCGATGGCGAATTGGACGCCAAGCGGCTTCATCGGCGCGGTGTTTCGGGCCACCGCTAAGCACGTCGCACCGCCCGCCGGCGTGCCGAGTCCGCTGCAATGGGGCGATGAGGCGACCGTTCGTGAACGCCTCGGCGCCGATGTGAAGGACCTGCAGGTGACGCGTCGCTTAGCGCAACTCAAATTTCCATTCTCGATTCCGGAAACGGTCGATTTCTATCGGGTTCATTACGGCCCGACTCTGAAAGCATTTGCGGGGCTTAGCGAAACGGCCCAAGCCGCGCTTCGCCGCGACCTGGAAGACCTCTACGCCCAGCACAACGACGCCCGTGACGGCACAACCTGTATCGCCGCCGAATACCTCGAAGTCGTCGGAACGCGAACCTAAGCGGGCTACCTTTGTTCTGAATTGATGAGAAGCAGCGACGATGGTCCCTAACAGGGCGCCCTTGTCGCATCCACAAGGCGACTTGCATTTCGGTTTTCGGGTCGGGAGCGTTGTTTGACGCATTCGCCAGTGACTTCCGTTGTTACCCTGAATGTGTTGCAGAACTCGGGCGTTTTTCAAACTGGGCTCATCGCCAAGGTTTTTTGCAGGTCCTTGTCCCGCGCTCCTGTTGAGAGCGTCACGATATAGGCGCTACGCCTGACGCACCGGCTACGTGGGACAAGCCGCCGCCCATGGCGGTGGACGGCAAATGAACTTAACGAGCCGCCGGAGGTTCTGCGCGGTTGCGGTGAGCAGCACCTCGTCCCTGGCGCCGCTCAAGCCTCGCAGTCGAAATCGGTCGAGCCGCAGGATGCGCTTCATATGCGCGAATTCGCTGGTGCTGGCGGAAGCCTCGCAACGGGACGGCATCATGCTCGCACCCGGCGCCGTCTTTCGTCCGCATCTCGAGCGCTCGCCATGGATGCGCTTCAACGTCAGCATCTGCGAGGACGCGCGAGTGCAGCGTTGGCTGCAGCGGCAGGGAACCAACAAGGCCGCGTGACGCCAAGCTGATCGTTACTCTGCTGCAAGCTCCATTTGTCCAGTTGGCTTTCGACCTGCCGGAGCGAACATGCTGAGCCCAAACCACGAGCGAAAGGCGGCCACGTCGCCGCGCGTTCCGTCAAGACGCAGTCGACCTTCACGGATGGCTTTGTCGATCGTGACGTGGCCGAGCCAAATTTGCGTGAGCACGTGCAGACTGGCCTCGACGAAGAGGTCAACGTCAAAGCCCGGATTGCGGTAGCACAGATCGACAAGGCCGCGCTCGAATACCAGCCAGTAGCGACGCCGATTGATTGGCACGCCGGAGAGCTGGAACTCGGCGACGTACCGCCGATCGTGCGGCGGAGACCGGCCCACGACGTTGCGGCGGATGTCCCACATCAAAAGGTCGGGGTCCAAATTCGCGGTGTCGACCAGATCATGGCGGAGCCAGCGTTGAGCCCAGAGACCCATGTTCTCGACGACGGGAAAAAGCTCTCGCCCGGCCGCGGTCAAGTGATACTCGAAGCCACCGCTTTTGCCGCGCCGGCGCTCAACGATGCCGGCGAACTGCAACTCCTTGAGGCGCTGTGCCAACAGCGCCGACGACATGCGCGGCACTCCGCGCTGTAGATCGTTGAACCGGACGCTGCCGCACAATAATTCGCGGATCACCAGCGGCATCCACCGCTCCGCCAATATTTCGGCGGCAAGGGCGATGGGACAGAATTGTCCGTATCCCCGCTTCTTAGCCATGCCAAATCCTCACATGAGCCAGCGACCATGCCGCTTCAGATTTTAAAGTTGCCGTGGCGCGCTGTCGAGGCCAGGCTCCCCCAAACGCCTGAATTGGGAGGTCTGGCCATGACCCGATTCCTCGACCTGCAAGAACTCGTACAGATCATCGGTCCGCGTTTTGCCGAAAACGCCACGGAACGTGATGCCGGCGACATCTTTGTTGCCAAGCACTATGACGTACTGAAGGAGCACAAGATCTTCTCCGCGCTGGTTCCCGCCGACCTCGGCGGCGGTGGAGCGAGCCACAGCGCCATGTGTGCCTTTTTGCGGCAACTTGCCCACTATTGCCCGTCTACGGCGCTGGCCCTGTCGATGCATCAGCATCTCGTGGCGGCAGCAGCCTACAATCACCGCAACGGCCGGCCGGGGAAGAAGTTGCTGGAGCGGGTCGCGGCCGGCGAGATGGTGCTTGTCTCGACCGGCGCAAATGACTGGATGGACTCAAATGGCTCGGTGGAGCGCGCCGACGGCGGCTTCCGAGTCACCGCTAGGAAGCCGTTCGGCAGTGGCTCGCCCAAGGGCGATGTGTTGGTGACCTCGGCACCATTCAATGATCCCAATGAAGGATGGCAGGTTCTGCACTTCGCCGTTCCGTTCGCCGCTCCAGGTGTCTCGCTCGCCGACGACTGGCGAACTCTTGGCATGCGTGCCACTGGGTCGCACACCATAATTCTCGAGAAGGTCTTTGTGCCCGAGGACGCCATCGTGCTGCGGCGACCACGCGGCCGGTTCCACCCGGCGTGGAATGTGATCCTGACGGTGGCGATGCCGCTGATCATGTCGGTCTATACCGGCGTAGCGGAGGCCGCGGCGAGGATCGGCCACGAACAGGCAAAGAAGCGCCCAGGCGATCCGACCGTGCCGTATCTTCTCGGTGAACTCACCAACTACCTGACGACAGTGCAGCTTGCCGTGGATGACATGGTTCGCTTGGCGAACGACCTCGATTTCGAGATGACGATGGAAGTGACCAACGCCATCCTGGTGCGCAAGACGATTGTCGCCGAACACGTGCTGGCGACCGTCGAGAAGGCCCTGGAGGCAGCGGGCGGCGCCGGCTTCTACCGTGAAACGGGACTTGAGCGGCTATTGAGGGACGCACACGCTGCTCAATTTCATCCGCTCTCGGCTAAGCGCCAGCACCGTTTCACCGGTCGTATTGCTCTTGGTCTCGATCCGATCGCGGACGCCGCATAATCTGGCGTTTGCGTCGAGCGCCCAACGAGGAAGCACCTAAGCCGACTTCCCGATGCCGATTGCGGGAGTGCACTGCCGAACTTCCGACATGGGTCAATTTCTGCCTCGCCTACTTATGACAGCCGCGGCAGAAGTGCCCCCAAAAGCGGTCACCGGGTCGTGCGCCATCGGGCCGTTGATGGTCAACGTTCTTTGAGGACGCATGCTCATCAACGGGCGCCTTTGTCGAAATGATGGTAGAGCGCACAGGACGTGTGCTCGTGCGACTGTCAAATGCCTAACAGAAAGTTAACGATGCTTTTTGACCCCGGCATATTTCTCAGCCGGGTTTTCTGACGCGCAAGGCCCCCGCCTGTCCAGCATACCCCGGGGGGGGGTCCATCAGCCTCGCATCACGCTGCAAAATCACGAACCCGCGCCCGACGCGCCGTTAGTAACGGCGCGCGGCCATCCAGAAAACGCTGTCGCGCGCATCAGCGAGGATGGTGTGATGAAGCGCGATTTATATGCCGAAGTTTCGCAGCGTATTGTTGCAGAGTTGGAGCGTGGGGCAGCACCCTGGATTAAGCCCTGGTCGGCAACGGCCGGCGCAAATACGCCGTGCAATGCCGTGACCAATCGGCCCTACTCAGGGTGCAACGTGGTGCTGTTATGGATGGCGGCGAATGCCGGCTACCGGACACCGCGTTATCTCACTTTCAAGCAGGCTTTGGAGTTGGGTGGCAACGTGCGCAAGGGCGAGCACGGCATCAAGGTCTATTTCGTGAAGCAGCTACCGGTCGCCGACAAAGATGGCGAGGAAGGTGAAACCCGCATCGTGCCCATAATGCGGGAATATACCGTGTTCAACGTCGATCAGTGCGAAGGCTTGCCTAATCGCGTTCTAACGCTGGGCGAGGTAAAGGTCCGCAATACCGATGAGCGCGACGCAACGATTGATGGTTTCCTGGCGTGCAGCGGCGCCAGCATCCGCGAAGGGTTCGGCGAAGCCTATTATCGGCCCGGCGATGATTGCATTAGCCTGCCGCGTTTCGAAGCCTTCAAAAGCGCAGCGCATTTTTATGGGACGGCTTTCCACGAGCTAGGACACTGGACGGGGCACAAGACCCGGCTTGATCGTGACCTGCGTCACCGCTTCGGCGAACGCGCTTATGCGGCAGAGGAACTGGTCGCCGAGCTGTGCGCGGCTTTTCTGTGCGCTGAGTTCTCGATTGACGGCGATCTACGGCACGCCGGTTATATCCAAACCTGGATAGGCCTCTTGAGGGCCGACAGCCGGGCCTTTTTCACCGCGTGCAACAAGGCACAGGCCGCGACTGACTATCTGCGGGGCTTGGCCCTTGCCCAGCCTCAGGAAATCGCGGCTTAGCCCGACCGGGGGCTATCGGCAGTTTTGGAGCAAACCCTGGAGCTAATGGCATGGCTAAACATGCACGTTACTCTCATGCCGGCGCTAGTGGGCCGGATTATCCGATGTTAGGTGCGACTGTTGCGAGATGGCGTTGGCGCTCGCGCGAGGGACTGCAAACGCTGACACATGAAGAGCGACAGGCCTATGGCGCGGCCGTCGAACGCGCGATCCTGGCGTTGCAGTGGACAGAGGCCAATCGCGGCTTGCCCCCTGTAACGCCAAAGGTTCGCTGCGCGAGCGGCACACCGCATAACACGGGCGAAGCGATCCACAACGCCATTCGCGAGCAACAAGCCCGCGCCCTGGCCGCATATCCGTCCTATGTGCGACGCAAACGCACGCCAGTTGAATGGCGCGACATGTACGAGGCGGTAATGGCTGAGAAGCGGGGCGCCGCGGCACTAGCGGCAAAGGAAGCCGCGTGACCCCCAGCATCGCGGCGCTGGCGCGACGAACCGCGGTACTGTTCGAAAAAGGGTTGTTGTCCGGACAGTCATCAGCGCAGTGAGGGCAAATCACATGGCCAAGTCGCACCTCAAGCTGGTCAAGTCAGCCACCGTAAAACGGACAGTTACCCCCAGGCGGCTCCCCAACAGCAAGCTGCGCACCCGTGAATACCTCACGGAAGCCGAAGTCGAGCGGCTGATGGCGGCCGCAAAGCGCAACCGCTGGGGACACCGCGACGCGACCATGATCCTAGTCGCTTACCGGCACGGGCTGCGGGCTTCGGAGCTAGTGGACCTTCGTTGGGCTCAGGTCGAGTGCGGAACGGCCACTCTGCACGTCCGCAGGGTCAAGCAGGGGACGCCCAGCACGCACCCGATCCTCGGGGATGAACTGCGGGCGCTGCGGCGCCTTCAGCGTGAGCAGGGGCTCAAATCGCCCTTTGTGTTCACTTCCGAGCGTGGCGCACCATTCAGTACTGCTGGCTTTGCCCGCATCGTCGAGCGGGCAGGGATTGAGGCCAAGCTAGGGTTCAAGGCGCACCCGCACATGCTCAGACACGCCTGTGGCTACGCCCTGGCCAACAAGGGGCACGACACAAGGGCGCTACAAGCCTACCTCGGGCACCGCAACATTCAGCATACGGTGCGCTACACCGAATTGTCGCCGACCCGGTTCAGGGAGTTCTGGCGGGACTAATCGGTGGAAGCCCCTTTATGCTCAGTTAGGTTGAGCGGCGACTTTTTGCAGTTCAATCAACAAGACCTCGGCGCACTCATCCATGCGAGCGCTAGGTCGGCGAAGTCCGAGCCTTGAAAAGGCTGCATCAGCTACACTGAAATGCTCATGATGAAAGTCTTCAGCAAGATAGTTGTACGCATCGACCAGGGCTCTTTCAATCTTAAACTGATGCTTCTCGATGCACGGAACTGAAATCACGTCAGCAAGACCTTTCCTTTCACTTATGCCTTCCAATGCGGAAATAAAACGATCTAGTGGCAGTGACCATGTTCGATGGCGACGTTCTATCTCCACTTGAAATTTTAGCTTTGTCGGTGAGGTTTCTCTAATTTTCGAGCACACGAACCTCAAGGAGTAATTCAGATAATCGAGCAGATCTTCGGCATGAAGAACTACATTACTCATTCGTGCTACAGATTTGTGATGGTAGATGTCATTGCGAGCGTCACTGACCACTTTAAATTTCTGCTTGAAATGGTCCAGAGACAGGCGGTTCATGCCGGTTTCCGGTGGTCGAGCTGGTCGCTGAAAACGGGGTGAGAAAACACTCCAATGATCCTCGATCAGACGAGCTGTATGGTGCAGGTCGCTCGCTTCGAGGAACTGAAATCCGTTGCCAAAATGTCCAACTAAATCTCTTTGGAATCGATCACCGTCGATTGCCTTAATAATCTCAACGATGGTGTTAGCCTTGTTGTTGGGTATTGTGATGCTTCCAATCCGAATTTGTTTTATGGGACGGCGCGCCTTCACCGCGTCGTAAATAGGACGCCACCACCTTTTTTCCTGGAAATGCTGTTCAAGGGTAACGGCCACTGTGGAGCGAAACGCAGTTTCGAACGTATGGAAGACGCTGAATAATTGCCCGTGCTCCGCGATCTTGCGATTGTAGATTTTGAAGACCGCCGGCCGCCAGTCAGAAGCGGTTTCCGGCTTCGTCCCTTGCGCGCCCTCCTTGATTTCGACCAGAGCCGCTTCCATCAGGTAAGGGCTGACAAGTGACAAATCCGCAGTAAAGACCTCCACTTGTTCCGGGGTGGGAGTGAAAGGTAAATATCTCTTGAAAAATTTGATCAGAAATTCCTGTGAAGTTACAGACATTTACCGATCCATCCAGTCAATGGTTCGAGAGGCATTGCCTCACTTTCGCCATACTTCTAGCCGATTTTCTCGCCGCGAGCACTCCGGGAGTGTTGCGTCTTCGGATGCATAAGCCGTCAAAAGCCACGACCTGAGTCTAAACATCGTTTTTCTCGCAAAAGGCTCCTTCGGGAGCCTTTGTCTTTTTCACGAAGGCTGTCCCCTTCGAGCAAAGACAGCCGCCGCCCAGCACGAGTATTATCGCTTTATACAACGCAGGTGATCAAGTGCCGGCGGCATGAGGCTTTGGCTTCGGGTCATTCAGGGCCGCGGGCGTGGCAGTCGGGTCGGCCAATCGTCCGGTTTTACAGCGGAGCAAAATGCTTTTAGCGCCCGTAGTCGCGCTTAGAGCCGTTTGACAATCCAACTTATTGAAATCGCTGTGCCGCGGCACAACTCGCTGCTCGGCATGTCCCTCTCTGCCGCTATGGTTATGTGGGCATGAAGCCTCATGCCGCGAGATGGGATCTTGGCCCACA
This sequence comes from uncultured Alphaproteobacteria bacterium, assembly GCA_963721025.1. Lineage (GTDB taxonomy): Bacteria > Pseudomonadota > Alphaproteobacteria > Rhizobiales > Xanthobacteraceae > BOG-931. The sequence goes on from CAVRHN010000002.1 coordinate 139,649, forward strand.
TCGCGCCTGTGGACTAACCCACGCACGAGTGGGTGACGCGCCACGGAGTTTTCCCACCCGATTTCCCACCGAACTCCTCACTACAGGGTGGGAAATGGCGGAATTGGTTGGTTGGTGATTGTCAAAAACGCCTGATTTTTCAGGACGAAACGGCACTACAAGATACAGGACAAGATGGGCCGCAACGGTTTAGGAAACCGCTGCTCTATCCGGCTGAGCTACGGGACCAACAAGGAGGGTCTTCTATAGCACAGGGAGGGAGCGGCGGCAGGGCGGGAATGCTTTGGGACCTAGGTCGCCACCTCCGCCGCCTCCGGGATCTCGTCGGTGACCACCTTGAACCCGGCGAGCGTGCACGGGCCGAATTCGGTTACGATGGCGACGTCGGTGGCATCGCGCCCGCGCGCCATCAGGATGCGTCCGATGCGCGGTTTGTTGTGGCGCGCGTCGAAGGTGTACCAGCGGCCGCCGAGATAGACTTCGAACCAGGCGGAAAAATCCATCGGCGTGACGTCGGGCGGCACGCCGATGTCGCCGAGATAGCCGGTGCAATAGCGAGCCGGTACGTTCATGCAGCGGCACAGCGTGATCGCGAGGTGAGCGAAGTCGCGGCAAACACCGCGCCGTTGGGCATGCGCCTCGAAGGCCGTCTTAGTCGGGCTGGCGTGCTCGTAGCCGAATGTGATGCGGTCGTGGACGTAGTTGCAGATCGCCTGAACCAGCGGCCATCCCTTTGGGACATTGCCGAACTGGGCCCACGCGATTTGGATGAAACGATCGGTTTCGCAATAGCGGCTGCCCAAGAGATAGACCAGCGTCTCGACCGGCAGCTGCTCCAGAGAATGCTGCTCCGCGTTCCGCGCGACTTCATCCGGCGCTCCACTGTCCTTGATCAAAAAATCCGTGGACAGCGTGAGCCGGCCCGCCGGCGGGTGGATCACGTGGCAGGTGTTGCCGAAGCCGTCGCGGTAGGAGTTGGTGGGGATGGCAGGACTGACCAGCAACCGATCCGGCGTGAGCAAGTCCGGCACCCGCGAGGGATGGACGCTCAGCATCACGATCATGGGCGTCGGCTGCGGACATTGGTAGGAAATTTCGTAGCCGGCGCGAATCTTCATCACAAAACTCTTTCGGCTCGTCCGGTAGACTTTACCCTGATCCGGACTAAGAATGCGAGGCCGCAAATGTTCCGTCGTAGGTTGCTACCTTGCCCTTCAGGCGTCGGCGTCGGCCGCCGCTTTGACTTTGACCGCGACTTTCATGGCCCGGTGATCCGACGGGTTGCCGTACCACGTGCCTTGCAGCGGAATCGCTTCGCGTGGATGGCGCGCGACTGCGACGCGGACGAGGGTTTGGTTGCCCACGATGCCGCTCGACGGGTCGAAGTCAACCCAGCCGGGGCCGGGAACGTAAACCTGCACCCAGGCGTGGGTGTTGCCGCCGGTATCGAGCTGATCGTCGTCGTCGAGCGTGTCATCAGGGAGATGCACATAACCGGACACGAAGCGCGCGGCAATGCCGCGCGCGCGCAACGCCGCGATCATCAGCACGGCGAGGTCGCGGCAAGACCCGCTGCCGAGAGCGAGCGTGACCAGCGGGTCCTGAATTCCATGCTCGTGGCGCGCCACGTGCTCGAAGCTGCGCCGGATCGTCTGCGTCATGTCGATGAGCAGCGCATGCGTGTCGACCGATCCATCCTTGCCGAAGAACCGGTCGCTCCACCGTTTCAGGTCGGGTTTAAGCGACAGCGGCAGGATGAAGCGTTTCAGACCGCGCCAATCGTGCGCACGGTAACTGAAGGGATAGGTCCGGGCATAATCCTCGATGTCGGCTGCGTGGAAGCCGTTGGGCGCGTGGTCGAGACGAATACTGCTGTCGAAGCGAAGCTCCGCGGCCGGTTCGGCGAAACAGGCGGTCGCCACATGATTGCCGAAGCGATCCCGGGTCCAGGTCAGCTCGCGCGGGGTCGGCGTGATCTCGATCTCCGATTCCAGTATCTTTTGGTCGTGATCGTCGCGCGGGCGCAACATCATCCGGTGTTCGCCAAAGGCGACCGGCTGATGATAGTGATACGTCGTAACGTGTCTGATCCTGAGAATCGGCATCGCCGTCCCACCATACAGGATATGCCGTTGACATGCATTTCTTGGGCCAAATACGGCCTGTGTCTGTCTCATTGCCGTGAGCGCCGATGACCGAGATGCCGGAAAACCTGCTGGCCGCCGACGAGCCGGCGCCGGTCACGGCCTACAACGCCGCTGGGCCATCGCCATTCCTGCTGGTCGCCGATCATGCCGGCAATGCAATGCCGCGGGCGCTCGGCCGGCTCGGCCTTGCCGACGCGGAATGCGAACGGCACATCGCAATCGATATCGGCATTGCCGGCCTCGGTCGGCTTTTGGCGGACGCGCTCGACGCCGTGCTGATCCAACAAAACTATTCGCGCCTGGTCATCGACTGCAACCGGCCGCCCGGCTCGGCGACATCGATCCCCGAAATCAGCGAGCTCACGCCGGTCCCGGGCAATGGGGCCTTGAGCGAGGCGAGCAAGGCCGCGCGCGCCGGCGCGATTTTCAGGCCCTACCATGAACGCATCGAAGCCGAGCTGGAATCGCCGGCGGCAAGCCGGCCGCGCGACGGCGCTGATCGCGCTGCACAGCTTCACGCCGACGTTCAAAGGCGTGGCGCGGCGCTGGCATGCCGCCGTGCTCTACCATCGCGATCCGCGCTTTCCGCGCCGCCTCCTGGCGCTGCTGAAAGAGGAAAAAGGCCTGACCATTGGCGACAACGAGCCCTACTCGGTAAGCGACGAAACCGACTACACCATTCCGGTGCACGGCGAGCGGCGGGGCCTGCCGCATGCTTTGGTCGAGATCCGCCAAGACCTGATCGCGGACGAGAACGGGCAGCGTGACTGGGCGCGCGTCCTGGCGCGCTTATTGCCGCAGGCCCACGCGGAAGTGGCCACCAGCTAGCAAATCAGGCCCGGTTGGCGCTGCCATGCACTTACACTTTGGATGCCGTGATCGCTAAATAAGGTGACAAGCCGGCAGGCTTTGTCGGAAACTGCCGTGGCAAAGCGCTCCGGCAAGCGAGTTCGCGTCTCGGGAGGAACTCCATGACCAAGCTCACGCAAAGCTACGCCCATGGCGTGTCCATGACGCCGCTGATCGGCGAAACGCTCGGCGTGCATTTCGACAAGGCGGCGGCACGATGGGCGGACCGCGACGCGCTCATCGCCCGGCAGCAAAACGTGCACTGGAGCTATGCCGAGCTGAATGCCAAGGTCGACGCCTTTGCCGCGGGGTTGCTGGCGCTCGGGCTCAACCCCGGCGATCGCGTCGGCATCTGGTCGCCGAACAACGCCGAGTGGGTGATCACCCAATTCGCCACCGCCAAGGCGGGAATCATCCTCGTCAATATCAATCCCGCGTATCGGCTGCACGAACTCGACTACGCGCTCAACAAGGTCGGCTGCAAGGCGCTGGTCACCGCCGATCAGTTCAAGACCAGCGACTATGTCGGCATGCTGCGCGAGCTCGCGCCCGAAATCGACCGCAGTGCTCCGAGCAAATTGCAGTCCAAGCGGCTGCCGCTGCTGACGACGCTGATCCGCATCGGCGACGACGAGAAACGCGGCTTCTTGCGCTTTGCCGACGTGTTCGGCATGGGCGGCGACCGCCATCGCAGGGAGCTTGTGGAGCTGGCGCCGAAGCTGCAATTCGACGATCCCATCAACATCCAATTTACCAGCGGCACCACCGGCACTCCCAAAGGCGCGACGCTGACTCATCACAACATCCTCAACAACGGTTTTTTCATCGGCGAGGCGATGCGCCTGACCGATCGCGACCGGGTCTGCATTCCGGTGCCGCTCTATCACTGCTTCGGCATGGTGCTCGGCAATCTCGCCTGCGTCACCCATGGCGCGGCCATGGTCTATCCTTCCGAAGGTTTCGACCCGCTGGCGAGCCTCGAAACGGTCGAGGCCGAGCGCTGCACCGCGCTCTACGGCGTGCCGACCATGTTCATCGCCGAGCTGGGTCATCCCGAGTTCAAGCGCTTCGATCTTTCCTCGCTGCGCACCGGCATCATGGCCGGCTCGCCCTGTCCGATCGAAGTGATGAAGCGCTGCGTCGCCGAAATGAACATGCGCGAAGTGACCATCGCCTACGGCATGACCGAGACCAGCCCGGTGAGCACGCAGACCTCCTACGACGATCCGCTGGAGCGCCGCGTCGGCACCGTGGGCCGGGTCCATCCCCACGTGGAAATCAAGATCATCGACACCGAAGGCCGCATCGTGCCGCCGGGCACATCCGGCGAATTGTGCACCCGCGGCTATTCGGTGATGCTCGGCTACTGGGGCGACGAGGAAAAGACCGCGGAAGCGATCGATCGCGCCGGTTGGATGCATACCGGCGACCTCGCCACGCTCGACAAGGACGGCTACTGCAACATCGTCGGACGCATCAAGGACATGGTCATCCGCGGCGGCGAGAACGTCTATCCGCGCGAGGTCGAGGAGTTCCTGTTCCGCCATCCCAAGATCGAAGCGGTGCAGGTAGTGGGCGTGCCCGACGTGAAATTCGGCGAGGAGCTATGCGCCTGGGTCAAGCTCAAGCCCGGCGCCGCGGCCGGCGCCGAAGAGATCCAAAACTTCTGCAAGGGCCAGATCGCGCATTACAAAATTCCGCGTTACATCAAATTCGTCGACGCGTTTCCCATGACGGTCACCGGCAAGGTGCAAAAATTCCTCATGCGTGAGGAAATGGTCAAGGAATTGGGCCTGAGCGAGCAAAAGACGGCGTAACCGTACTAGCAGACAATACGAATTCCACCTTCAGCGATCGCTATTGGACCCACGAGCGACGTCTTAGACCCCTCAGACCTGACGACCTTCTGGCGCCGGTGGAAACTGATACACCAGGACGCAGATGTGCCAGCGGGCCAATGATTTTTGATTTAGGTTCATCATGATAGAGAAAATTGCACGAATACCGCCGTGCTGAGAGGAGGCTCGCTTTGGCCAAGAATCCTATGCTTTCCGACCTTGAGCCTCTCGTCGGCCGCTGGACCGTTGAGCTCACCTGGTCGGAAAAGACGCACAGACTGGTTGGCGGTCCGCCGTCCGTTAAAGGTCCCGCGCGCTTTGAATGGACCAGAGATGGCTACTTCATCGTACTCTCAACCGGCGGCGAAGCTGGTCCGCTTGCCGAGTGGATTATCGGACGCGACGACACGTCTGGCGCCTTCGCGGCCCTTTATGCCGACAGTCGTGGCGTTTCCCGCATCTATGAGATGAGTCTCGCTGAAAACGTCTGGAAGGTCTGGCGCGCAGTCCCTGGATTTCACCAGCGCTTCATCGGTCGGATCAGTCCTGATCGGCGGTCCATAGAGGCCTGCTGGCAGAAATCGGTGGACGGGACGATCTGGGAAAACGACTTCGATCTAACCTACACAAAAGCCGAATAGATTCCGGCTGATTTGCTGCCGAAATTGAAGACAAACCACGCCGCCGGTCCCGCGGCCGAACGGGCGTGCCAATTTTACTGACGGATGCCTGCTTTCGGTGTAGCGGACGTAAAACTGAACCTTCGAACAGATTGCCTATGAGTACATGGAATCGTTTAACCCTCGCTCTCGGGCATCCCTTGCAGCTCGACATAAACGCGTTCGCCGAGCACGGCATGATGCCCCTGGCCCGAAGCCAGCAATGCTCGCGCTTCTTCCGCGGTTTCGGCCTCTACCCACCATTGCTCGAGGCAGGTGACGAGGAGGCTGACGTGGAATGTTTTGAGTCGAGGCGGAACTTTTTAGAGGAGTGGCAAGTTTCAACGTGGGTTGACCAACACTCCGAGGGTTCCGCATGCAGACCGTAGACCGGTTCCTGAAATTTGTTATCGCGCGCGAACTAATGGCGAAGTGCGCCCGTAGCTCTCAACAAAAGGCAGCTTCGCGTGGCTAAGCTCAGCGTTGCCTGCCATGCGTTGCGATCAAGCAACAGGTTGCCAAATTGCGGACTCCGGCCATGTGTTGCGATCGAGCAACAGGAGTCCAGATTGCCAGCTCGTGCGCCGATGCGAGACAGAGGGCCCAACGGCCGCTTAGCGAATTCCAACTCGTGCAGGATGATCGGTTGGCAATAACAATAGCGCCGGATCCAAAGGCGTGAATCATGTTCCATCACTTTTGCATCAAAGACGGGCGCCGAACTATGGGAACGCGCCGGAACATGTCGGTACGCTTACTGTGTGTCACCGCTTTTCTGCTCGTGCCGAGTTCGGTCGGTGCAGCAGATCCTAGTCCATTGCCGCGCGAACGACCGGTAATCGTTCCAGGTGAGCGATCTTCGACGCCGGAGACCGACATCGCTCCCTCCCCCTGTCAGTTGCGACTCGCCGAACTTGCCATCTTCAAGCCGTCGCCACCAATCACGGGTCCCGGCCAATGCATGGCAACCGATGTCGTCACCGTCGATGCGGTGCTCTTGCCGGACAAACATCGCGTCGTCTTCTCGCCGCCGGTAACACTGCGCTGTCCAATGGCGGAGGCTGTGGCGCAATGGATAACTAATGACGTAGCGCCAGCGATCGCCGCCCGCAGCACATCGCTGCGCAGCATCGAGACTGTCGGTTCGTTCGATTGCCGCCCACGCAATGGTATCGCTGGTGCGCCGGTCAGCGAGCACGGCCACGCTAACGCACTCGACGTGCGTGCCTTCAAACTTGCGAATGGTGTGGTCGTAGAGCTCACTGATGCCGGCGTTACCAAGTCATTGCGCGAGAGATTACGGGACAGCGCGTGCGCCCGTTTTTCGACCGTGCTGGGCAACGGCGCAGATGCCTATCACGATACCCACGTCCATATCGATCTGATGGAGAGGAATAACCACTATAAGATTTGCCAGTGGGATGTGCTCGATCCTGCCGAAACGGCCGCGCTCGCGGCGAAGAAAGCCGCGGCAGCAGCCGCTCGCCTGTCAGCGGCGATGAGCGAGGCAAGCGATGTTCCGCTGCCGCGCGCGCGCCCAGCGGTTAACACCGATGCAGTGAACCTTTCGCGGCACAGCGTGCCGCCTCCGATTTTCAAGGAGGGAACGATGCGAACGCCAGTAGCGATTTCTCTTGCGGGGTCGTTGGCCGCATCTGCCCTGAGTTATGCCGAAGAGCAGACCGTGACGGTGGGGCCATGGACCATTGCTACCTCTTACACAGGTGACAAGTTCGACGGTTGCTCGATGAGCCGCTCGACGGCCGAGTTTGATATAACGTTTTTGCGCGCTCAGGATGGCCTGATGCTGCTTCTTAACTCACAAAAATGGAAGCTGGAACGTGGAAAGGCGTATACCGTTCGCCTGGTCGCCGGCTCGCGATCGGTCGAAGCGAAGGCGTTGGCTGAAAACAAAGCCGTAACGATCGCTCTAGTGGACCGATCTCTCAATGAAAGACTGCGAATCGCCGATGTTCTGGAAGTGAGAGGCAAAGGAGCGACGCTGCGGGTGCCGCTGGACGGGAGCACAGCCGCTCTCGGCCGTCTGGAAGCGTGCTTTGACAAGAACAGCCGAGCCGGAATCGAGACTAACCCATTTGTTTCGCCTAGTCGTAAACCGTAAGGGGAAGCCACAGAGACATGATTTAGCCCAGCGTTCTCCAGGCGTTCACCATCGCGGCCGACTATGGCTTGGAGTATCTAAACACTGGAGGCTTTCCGAAATTAGCAGCACCGGCGCGAGCATGTCGCCCTCATCGAACACGACGGGCCTGTCCAGCGTGCAAACAAAAAATTGCCTGATTTCCAATGGTGCGGTCGTTGGCCATTGGCGGGCGTGCTAATTGTCCTGGCTAATGTCTACTTGCGGGGAAGAGTCGACGAAAAACTGAAGCTGCGGACAGATTGCTTTATGGTACACGGCAAGCTCATCCAGTGTCGTCGAGCATGTTTTCCAGCTCGCAATAGACGCGCTCGCTGCCCTCATAGTGATGCCCCTGGCCGGAAGCCAACAGCGCTCGCGCTTCTTCCGCGGTTTCGGCCTCCACCCACCATTGCTCGGCGCGCGTGACCAGCATGGTCGCATGGAAGGTCTTCAGGGCCGGCTTCGGTTTGAGCTTGTGGGCGTTAGCGGCCATTGCGGCTCCCGGACTGCGAATCATTTTACGCAATTATTTTACCCTAAAGCCGGCGCGTGGAACAAACCAGAAACACAACACCCCGTGCGCCTCCACTCCGGTTGGGGAACGCGGTATCATACTCGATCGTTGATCATGCGTTGCTTTCAGTGAGGAGTGCATCGTGGCCCCGCGTGCGTATTGGAAAGGCTATTTGCGGCTCTCGTTGGTTTCATGTCCGATTGCGCTCTATCCGGCCACCTCGGAGCGCGAGAAGGTCAGCTTCAATCAAATCAATCGCGAGACCGGCAACCGCATCCGCTATCGCAAAGTCGACGCCGAGACCGGCGAGGAAGTTCCGTCGGAACAGATCATCAAGGGATACGAGATCGCCAAAGGCGAATACGTCGAGATCACGGACGAGGAGCTCGAATCGATCGCGCTGGAGAGCACCAAGACGATCGAGATCGACGAGTTCGTGCCGCGCGACGAGATCGACGAGCTCTACAGCATCCGGCCCTATTACATCGCGCCCGACGGCAAGGTCGGCCAGGACGCATTCGTCGTCATCCGCAATGTCATCGAACAGATGAAGATGGTGGCGATCGGCCGCGTGGTGCTCACCAGCCGCGAGCACGTCATCGCCATGGTGCCGCGCGGCAAGGGCCTGATGGGCACGCTGCTGCGCTTTCCCTACGAGGTGCGCGACGCCGGCGAATATTTCGACGACATTCCGAACGTCAAGCTCACCAAGGACATGATGGATCTGGCGCGGCATATCGTCGAAAACAAAGACCGGGCATTTCAAGCCGCAGGAGTTCGAGGACCATTACGAGCACGCGCTCAAGGAATTGATCGAGAAAAAGGCCAAGGGCGAAAAAATCGAGGTGCCGAAGGAGCACCCGACCGGCAAGGTCATCAATCTCATGGATGCTTTGCGCCGCTCGGTGCAGGCGGAGAAGCAGACCGCCCGCGACCCGCTGCGTGCGAAAAAAGGCCGCAAGAAGATCGCGGGGCAAAAGGAAATGCTGCTGCCGATTGCGGGAAAGAAGACCGCGCAGCATGAGACCGGGAGGGGCGCCCGCACCAGCACCAAGCACCGGAAGGCGGGATAACCTCGCGCGTTCTGGAATCGTCATTCCGGTCGAGCGGTGCAGCGGCGAGGACCGCAATCCATAACCAACGGATCGTGAATATGGATTCCGGGCTCGCGGGCAAGAGCCCGCACCGCGGAATGACGGCATGCAGGTTTCGTTCTCCGCACCGCCCGCCCAAGAGCTGCCGCATTCTCGCCGTTCGCTCAATGCCGATGATCGGCTGGCGGGATGGGGCCCTGGCTGCGAGTTTTGCGGCCGGATGTGCGGCGATAGGCGGAAGTTTCTGCGCAACGGCGCAGGAGCGGCCGCAGCCGGCGATGGCGTGCGGCGGCGAGATCTTCGCGCGCGGCACCGCCAGCCGCGTCATCGATGGCCGCACCTTCGTGCTCAATGACGGCCGCGAGGTCCGCTTGGCCGCGATCGAAGTGCCGGCTCTGCCGCTGCCGCAGGAACCCGGCGCCGCCTTTGCGGCGGTGCGGGACGCGCTCGCTGCGGCTGCTCGCCGGCACCGAAGTCGTGCTCAGGCAGACGGAACTGCAAAAGACCGACCGCTACGGGCGGGTCGTCGGCTTTGCCTCGACCGTGCGCGATGGGGTCGAACGCTCGGTACAGGGGAATTTGATTGCCGCAGGGCTGGCCCGGGTTGCCGCCCGCGTCGGCAATCGCGGCTGCGCCGCGGAACTCCTCGCCCGCGAAAGCGCGGCGCGGAGCGCCAAGCTTGGCCTTTGGGCCGGTTCGTATTATGACTTGCTCGACGCCGATAACCCCGCCGCTGTGCTGGCCGCGCGAGGCCGTTTTGCGCTGGTCGAGGGTCGGGTGGTTTCGGTGCGCGAAAGCGGGGCCACGATTTACGTGAATTTCGGGCGGCGGTGGACCGAGGACTTCACTGTTACGATCCTGAAGCGAAATGCGCGTAACTTCGCGGCGGCGGGTCTCGACCCGAAGATTCTCGCGGGCCGGCGCGTGCGGGTGCGCGGATGGGTCGAGGAGCGCGGCGGGCCTTGGATCGAGGCGGCGCGTCCGGAGCAGATAGAGATCACTGACCGCAAGTGATGGACGGGTGAAGCGGTGACCAATTGGCAATTCATCGGGACGGCAAGGCTTCGGCTTGCCCATGCGGGCATCGCCGTGGCGGCGCTTGTGCTGGCCGCCTGTACCGCCTCGCCGCCATCGCTGGCGCCGCAAGCTTCGCTGCCGGAGCCGGCGAAGCCGGCGGAGGTGGCGGAAATGTCGCCGGCGGCGCTGCGCGAGCACCAGCGCATCCTCGCCGCCTATGGCGGCGTCTACAACGATCCCCGGCTGCAGGGCATGATCGAGCAGACCGTCGAGCGGCTGGTCGCGGCGTCCGAGCGGCCCGACCTGCATTACAAGGTCACTTTGCTCAATTCGCAATCGATCAACGCGTTCGCGCTGCCGAGCGGGCAGCTTTACGTGACCCGCGGCCTGGTCGCGCTCGCCAATGACGAGTCGGAGCTTGCCTCCGTGCTGGCCCACGAGATGGGACACGTCATCGCCCGCCACGCCGCGATCCGCGAGGAGCAGGCGAAGCAGGCCGCGCTGGTGGGCCGCGTCGTCAGCGACGTCATCAGCGATCCGGAAGTCGGCGCGCTGGCGCTCGCCAAATCGAAGCTCGCGCTCGCCAGCTTCTCGCGCGCGCAGGAATTCGAAGCGGACGCCATCGGCATCGGCATCGCCGCGCGCGCCGGCTACGACCCTTATGGCGCGGTGCGCTTCCTCACCTCGATGGAGCACAATTCCGAACTCAAGCCGCAGCAGAGCGGCGCCATCGATCCGCGCGCGCCGGATTTCCTGTCGTCGCATCCGGCGACGCCCGAGCGCATCAGCAACGCGCTGGCCAATGCCCGCCAATATAGCGGCCCCGGCACCGCCGGCGGACGGGACAAGGTCGCTTATCTCTCCGGCATCGACGGCATCGTGTTCGGCGAGGATCCGAGCGAAGGCTTCGTCCGCGGCCGCCGCTTCCTGCATCCGCGGCTCGGCTTTACCTTTACCGCCCCCGAGGGCTTCGCCCTCGACAACACGGCGCAGGCCGTTCTCGGCGTCAAGCGCGGCGGCGGTCAGGCATTGCGGCTGGACGTCGTGCGGGTGCCCGCGGAGCAGACGCTTGCCGCCTATCTCACCTCCGGCTGGATCGAGAACATCGACCCCGCCACCGTCGAGGACGTCACCATCAACGGCTTTCCGGGCGCGACCGCCGCCGCCAAGGGCGATCAATGGGACTTCCGGCTCTACGCCATTCGCTTCGGCAGCGACGTCTACCGCTTCATCTATGCGGCCAAGCACCGCACGCCGGAGACCGACCGTATCTTCCGCGAGTCGATCGGCACCTTCCGCCGCATGAGCCTCGCCGAGATCGAGGATGCCAAGCCCTTGCGGCTCCAGGTGGTGACGGTCGGCCCCGGCGATACGGTCGACAAGCTGGCGGGCCGCATGGCCGTCGCCGACCGTCAGGTGGAGCGCTTCCGCGTCCTCAACGGGCTCGAACCCGGCGACCGGCTGAAGTCGGGCAGCGAGGTCAAGATCGTCGTGGAGTAGAGGCGTCAGAAATTGATCGCGCGTTTGGCGACCGCGAGCGCCGCTTCCTTCACCGCTTCGCTCAGCGTCGGATGGGCATGGCAGGTGCGCGCGATATCTTCCGACGAGGCGCCGAACTCCATGGCCATGGCGGCCTCGGCGATCATGGTCTCGGCGTCGGGCCCGAGAATGTGGACGCCGAGCACGCGATCGGTCTTGGCGTCGGCGAGGATTTTGACGAAGCCTTCGGTCATCAGGTTCGCCCGGGCGCGCGCATTGGCGGTGAAGGGAAATTTGCCGACCTGGTAGGCGATGCCGGCGGCTTTCAGCTCCTCCTCGGTTTTCCCGACCGAGGCGATTTCCGGGTAGGTATAAACGACGTTCGGGATCACCTCGTAATTCACATGGCCGGCCTGCCCGGCGAGGATTTCGGCGAGCGCGACGCCTTCCTCCTCCGCCTTGTGCGCCAGCATCGGCCCGGCGATGACGTCGCCGATGGCGTAGATGCCGGCGATGTTGGTCTGGAAATGCGGATCGACGATGACGCGGCCGCGATTGTCGCGCTTGACGCCGGCCGCATCGAGGCCGAGGCCTTCCGTGTAGGGGATGCGGCCGATCGCCACCAGCACGACATCGGCCTCGATCGTCTCGGCGGCGCCGCCGCCGGCGGCGGGCTCGACCTTCACCTTGAGCGTCTTGCCGGATGTATCGATGGCGGAGACTTTGCAGGACAATTTGAACGCGACGCCCTGCTTCTGCAGCAGGCGATGAAACTGCCGCGCCACTTCGCTGTCGATGCCGGGCAGGATGTGATCGAGGAATTCGACGATCGTCACCTCGGCGCCGAGCCGCCGCCACACCGAGCCGAGCTCGAGCCCGATGATGCCGGCGCCGACGATGAGGAGCTTTTGCGGCACCTTGGCAAGCTCGAGCGCGCCGGTCGAAGACACGATGCGCTTCTCGTCGATGTCGATGCCGTTGAGCCGCGCGACGTCCGAGCCGGTGGCGATGACGATGTTCTTGGTCTCGAGCGTCTGCGTCTTGCCGTCGGCGTCTGTCACCTCGACTTTGCCCGGCGCGACGACGCGGCCGGCACCGTGAAACGCGTCGATCTTGTTCTTCTTGAACAAAAACGCGACGCCCTTGACGTTGCTGTCGACGTTTTGCTCCTTGTACTTGAGCAGCGCGGCAAGATCGACGCTCGGCTTGCCGACCTTGATGCCCATCTGCGCAAAACTGTGGCCGGCCTCTTCATAGAGCTCCGAGGCATGCAGCATCGCTTTGGAAGGGATGCAGCCGACGTTGAGGCAGGTGCCGCCGAAGGTGGCGCGTTTCTCGACGACGGCGGTTTTCAGCCCGAGCTGCGCGGCGCGAATGGCGCAGACATAGCCGCCGGGGCCGGTACCGATGACGATGAGGTCGTAGGGCATGAATAGCTCCGAACGCTCAATCGTCATGGCCGGGCTTGTCCCGGCCATCCACGCCTTTATCGCTCACAAACTAAGACGTGGATGCCCGGCACAAGGCCGGGCATGACGGGGATCACAAATCCAGCACCAGCCGCGCCGGCTCCTCCAAGACTTCCTTCACCCGCACCAAAAACGTCACCGCCTCGCGGCCGTCGACCAGGCGGTGGTCGTAGGACAGCGCCAGATACATCATCGGCCTGATCTCGACTTTGCCGGCGACCGCCATCGGCCGGTCCTGGATCTTGTGCATGCCGAGAATGCCGGATTGCGGCGCATTGAGGATCGGCGTCGACATCAGCGAGCCGTAGATGCCGCCGTTGGTGATGGTGAAGGTGCCGCCCTGCAATTCCTCGATCTTGAGCGCGCCGTCGCGCGCGCGGCGGCCGAAATCGGCGATCGTCTTCTCGATCTCGGCGATCGATTTGCCGTCGCAGTCGCGCACCACCGGTACCACCAGGCCGCGCTCGGTGCCGACCGCGATGCCGATGTGATAGTAGTTCTTGTAGACGATGTCGGTGCCGTCGATTTCGGCGTTGACGGCGGGGATTTCCTTGAGCGCCTGCACGCAGGCGCGCACGAAGAAGCCCATGAAGCCGAGCTTGACGCCGTGCTTCTTCTCGAACAGGTCGCGGTACTGACCGCGCAGCGCCATGACCTGCGTCATGTCGACCTCGTTGAAGGTCGTGAGCATGGCGGCGGTGTTTTGCGCATCCTTGAGCCGCCGCGCGATGGTTTGGCGCAGCCGGGTCATGCGCACGCGCTCTTCGCGCGCGGCATCGTCGGGCGGCGAAGGCGCGCGGGCCTGGATGGCAGCGGCCGGTGCGCTAACCGGCGTCGGCTGCGCCGCGGCGCGCTCGATGGCCGCGAGCATGTCGCCCTTGGTGACGCGGCCGTCCTTGCCGGTGCCGGGTACCGCCGCCGCATCCATGCCGGTCTCGGCGGCGATCTTGCGCACCGACGGCGCCAACGGCATCTCGGCGCCCGGCGCCTTGGGAGCAGCTGCCGGCTTTGGCGGCGCGCGGTGGTGGCGCGGCTTGCGGCGCCGCTTCAGCGGGCTTCGCCGGTGCTTTGTCGGCGCGGCGCCGGCGCCTTCCTTGATCGCGCCAAGGAGCGCGCCGACGGCAACGGTGTCGCCGTCCTTGACGGCGACGTCGGTGAGCACGCCGGCGGCCGGCGCCGGCACCTCGATCGTGACCTTGTCGGTCTCGAGCTCGACCAACGGCTCGTCGACGGCGACCACGTCGCCGGGCTTCTTGAACCATTTGCCGATCGTCGCTTCGGTCACCGACTCGCCGAGCGCGGGCACACGAATTTCAGCCATGGCGTTCATTCCTCATTCGCGGGCATGATCGCGACATGGATGTCGCGGGTGACAGAGGTCGGAAGACGAAAATTCCTATCCGATCGTCCGTCGCTGTCGTCCGATCCGTTATCCCAGTGCCTCTTCAAGAAAATTCTTGAGCTGAGCCAGATGCAGCGACATCTGCCCGACCGCCGTCGACGCGGAAGCCGGCCGGCCGGCATAACGCGCCCGCCGGTGCTTGGCGCCGATCTGATTGAGCACCCATTCCAGGAAGATATCGACGAACACCCAGCCGCCCATGTTGCGCGGCTCTTCCTGGCACCAGACGATCTCCGCCTCCCGGAAGCGCGTCAGCTCCGTCATCAGCGCCTTGGTGGGGAACGGGTAAAGCTGCTCGATGCGCAACAGATAGATGTCGTCGATCCCGCGCTTCTCGCGCTCCTCGTAGAGATCGTAGAACACCTTGCCGGAGCACAGGACCACGCGGCGAATGTCGGCGTCGGCGACGAGCTTGATCTTTTCGCCCGGCAGCGCCTGCGCATCATCCCAAAGGATGCGGTGGAACGAGGTGTTCGGGCCCCATCTCGTCGAGCCGCGACACCGCGCGCTTGTGGCGCAGCAGCGATTTCGGCGTCATCAGGATCAGCGGCTTGCGGAACTCGCGCTTGAGCTGGCGGCGCAGGATGTGGAAGTAGTTCGCCGGCGTCGTGCAGTTGGCGACTTGCATGTTGTCCTCGGCGCACATCTGCAGGAAGCGCTCCAGCCGTGCCGAGGAATGCTCGGGCCCCTGGCCTTCGTAGCCGTGCGGCAACAGGCAGACCAGGCCCGACATGCGCAGCCATTTGCGTTCGCCGGACGAGATGAACTGGTCGAACACCACCTCCGCGCCATTGGCGAAATCGCCGAACTGGGCTTCCCACATGGTGAGCGCATTGGGCTCGGCGAGCGAATAGCCGTACTCGAAGCCGAGCACGGCCTCTTCCGACAGCATCGAGTTGATGACCTCGTAGCGCGCCTGGCCGTCGCGCAGGTGATTGAACGGCGTGTAGCGTTGCTCGGTTTCCTGGTCGATCAGCACGGAATGGCGCTGCGAGAACGTGCCGCGCTCGCTGTCCTGGCCGGAAAGCCGCACCCGGTGACCGTCGAGCAGCAGCGAGCAGAAGGCGAGCGCCTCGGCCGTCGCCCAGTCGATGTTGGTTCCCGTCTCGATCGATTTGCGCCGGTTTTCCAGAAAGCGATTGAGCGTGCGATGCAGATGAAAATCCGCAGGCAGCGTGGTGATCTTCTGGCCGATCTCCTTCAGCGTGGCGATGTCGACGCCGGTCTTGCCGCGGCGCGGATCGTCGGTGTCGCCCGCGGTCTTGAAACCCGCCCAGCGGCCGTCGAGCCAGTCGGCCTTGTTGGCGCGGTAGCTTTGCGCGGCTTCCAGCTCGGCGTCGAGGCGGCTGCGCCAATCCGCCTTCATCTTCTCGACTTCACCGCCGGTGACGACACCCTCGCCGACCAGCTTCTTGCCGTAGATTTCCAGCGTGGTCGGATGCTTGGCGATCGCCTTGTACATCAGCGGCTGGGTGAACGACGGCTCGTCGCCTTCGTTGTGGCCGTGACGGCGATAACAGAACATGTCGATCACGACCGGCTTCTGAAATTTCTGCCGGAATTCGGTCGCCACCTTGGCGGCAAAGACCACGGCTTCCGGGATCGTCGCCGTTGACGTGGAAAATCGGCGCCTCGATCATCTTGGCGACGTCGGAAGGGTAGGGCGAGGACCGCGAATAACGCGGGCTGGTGGTGAAGCCGATCTGATTGTTGAGGATGAAGTGGACCGAACCTCCGGTGCGATGCCCGCGCAGCCCGGAAAGCCCGAAACACTCCGCCACCACGCCCTGCCCGGCGAACGACGCGTCGCCGTGGATCAATAGCGGCATCACCATGGTGCGATCGTCCGGCGTGGCGCCGAGCTGGTCCTGCTTGGCGCGCACCTTGCCGAGCACGACCGGATCGACGATCTCGAGATGCGACGGATTGGCGGTGAGCGACAGGTGCACCTTGTTGTCGTCGAATTCGCGATCCGAAGAGGCGCCGAGGTGGTATTTCACGTCGCCGGAGCCCTCGATCTCGTTGGGCGTCGATGAGCCGCCCTTGAACTCGTGAAAGATGGCGCGGTGCGGCTTGGCCATGACTTGGGACAGCACGTTGAGCCGGCCGCGATGCGCCATGCCGATCACGATATCGCGCACGCCGAGCGCGCCGCCGCGCTTGATGATCTGCTCCAGCGCCGGGATCATCGACTCGCCGCCGTCGAGGCCGAAACGCTTGGTGCCGGTGAATTTCACGTCGCAGAATTTTTCGAACCCTTCGGCCTCCACCAGCTTGTTGAGGATGGCGCGCTTGCCCTCGCGGGTGAAGGTGATCTCCTTGTCGGGCCCCTCGATGCGTTCCTGAATCCAGCCCTTCTGTGCGCCGTTGGAGATGTGCAGGAATTCGACGCCGAGCGTCTGACAATAAGTGCGGCGCAGGATGGCGATGATCTGGCGTATCGTGCCGAACTCGAGGCCGAGCACCTTGTCGAGAAAAATCGGACGGTCGAGATCGGCTTCGCCGAAGCCGTAGGTGCGCGGATCGAGCTCGTCTTCGTCGTGCGGCGGCTGCAGGCCGAGCGGGTCGAGGTTGGCGTGAAAATGCCCGCGCGCCCGATAGGCGCGAATGAGCATGAGCGCCCGCACCGAGTCGCGGGTGGCGCGCTCGACATCGGCGGCGGAAAGGTCGACGCCGCGGGTTTGCGCCTGCGCCTTGACCTTGGTGCCAAGCACGGCGCCGACCGTCGTCCAACCGCCGTCGAGCGCCGCAGTGAGTTCGCTGCGGTCGGTCGGCGGCCAGTCCGGTCTGCCCCACGACGCGCCGCGCGCGTTCTTGGCGACGTCGGCGGCGTCATCCTTCAAGCTTCGGAAAAACGATTGCCATTCGGCGTCGACCGCCTTGGGATCGGCTTCGTAGCGGGCGTAAAGCTCCTCGATGTACGGCGCGTTGCTGCCGTAGAGGAACGAGGTGAGGGCGAAGGCGGCGTTCGCGTCCTGGCGAGACATGTGGCGGTTCCTGGGCGGTCCCCCAACTTGGGGTGAGGCGAAGACACAGCGCGAAGAGGCACCACAAGGTGCGGCAAAAAATTACCCGATCACCCGGCCCCGGCCCAGGTAACCTCTCTTGCACCTATTTAATATCGAGATGCGGCAGCGAAAAGACACAAAGTGAATCAGGGTTTCAGTATTTCACCGAGTGTCTTGCCGAGGCGCGCCGGTGACGGCGACACCCTGATGCCGGCGGCTGCCATGGCGGCGATCTTCGATTCCGCGTCGCCCTTGCCGCCGGCAATGATCGCGCCGGCATGGCCCATGCGCCGTCCCGGCGGCGCCGTGCGGCCGGCGATGAAACCGACGGTCGGCTTCTTGCGCCCGCGCTTGGCCTCGTCCTTGAGAAACTGAGCCGCATCTTCTTCCGACGAGCCGCCGATCTCGCCGATCATGACGATCGCCTCGGTCGCCTTGTCGGCCAGAAACATTTCCAGGATTTCGATGAAATCGCTGCCCTTGACCGGATCGCCGCCGATGCCGACCGCGGTGGTCTGGCCGAGGCCTTCCTGCGTGGTCTGAAACACCGCCTCATAGGTCAGCGTTCCGGAGCGCGACACGATGCCGACCTTGCCGGGTTTGAAGATATTGCCGGGCATGATGCCGATCTTGCACACGCCGGCGGTCATGACGCCGGGGCAGTTCGGTCCGATCAGGCGCGATTTCGAGCCGCTGAGCGCGCGCTTGACCTTGACCATATCGAGAACCGGGATGCCCTCGGTGATGCAGACGATCAATGGAATTTCGGCGTCGATGGCTTCGCAGATCGCATCCGCCGCGCCGGCCGGCGGCACGTAAATTACACTGGCGTCGCAGCCGGTTTTGTCGCGCGCTTCGGCCACGGTGTCGAACACCGGCAGGTTGAGATGGGTGGTGCCGCCTTTGCCGGGCGAAGTGCCGCCGACCATCTTGGTGCCGTAGGCGATCGCCTGCTCGGAATGGAATGTGCCGTTCTTGCCGGTAAAGCCTTGGCAGATCACTTTGGTGTTCTTGTCGACCAGGATGGGCATCAGGCCGCCTCCCTCACCGCCTTGACGATCTTCTGCGCGGCGTCGTCGAGGTCGTCGGCCGAGGTAACGTTGAGGTTGGATTTGGCGATGATCTCCTTGCCGAGCGCGACATTGGTTCCTTCGAGACGGACCACCAGCGGCACACGCAAGCCCACTTCCTTGACCGCCGCGACCACGCCCTCGGCAATGATATCGCAGCGCATGATGCCGCCGAAGATGTTGATCAAAATCCCCTTCACGTTCGGGTCGGACGTGATGATCTTGAACGCCGCCGTCACCCTCTCCTTGCTGGCGCCGCCGCCGACGTCGAGAAAATTCGCCGGCGTCTCGCCGTAGAGCTTGATGATGTCCATCGTCGCCATCGCGAGACCAGCGCCGTTGACCATGCAGCCGATGGTGCCGTCGAGCGCGATGTAGTTCAGATCGTAGCGCGAGGCCTCGATCTCCTTGGCATCTTCCTCGGTCGGATCGCGCAACGCGGCGATATCGGCATGCCGATGCAGCGCGCTGTCGTCGAAGCCGATCTTGGCATCGAGGCAGATGAGCTCGCCGGCCTTGGTGACGACGAGCGGGTTGATCTCGAGCAGGTTCATATCCTTGGCGAGAAACGCCTGATAAAGCTTCGGCAGCACCGCCTCGGCCTGTTGGCCGACCTCGCGGCCAAATCCGAGCGCGTGCGCAACCTGACGGGCGTGGTGGCTCATGAAGCCGGTTGCCGGATCGACCGAGAAGCTGAGGATTTTGTCCGGCCGCGTGCGCGCGACCTCTTCGATATCCATGCCGCCCTCGGTCGAGGCGACGAAGGCGAGCCGCGAGGTCGCCCGGTCGACCAGCGCGGAGAGATAGTATTCACGGGCGATGGCGGAGCCTTCCTCGATGTAGAGGCGGTGCACCTGTTTGCCGTGCGGCCCGGTCTGGTGCGTGACAAGCGTCGAACCGAGCAGCCGCTCGGCCTCGCGCTTCACCTCGGCAACCGATTTCACCACCTTGACGCCGCCCGCTTTGCCGCGACCGCCGGCGTGGATCTGCGCCTTCACCACCCAGACCGGCCCGCCGAGCTCCTCGGCGGCCTTGACGGCTTCCTCGACGCTCATCGCCGGAATGCCGCGCGGCACCGGTACGCCAAATTCGCGCAACACGGCTTTCGCCTGGTATTCGTGGATGTTCATGTCGCTGACTCAAGGGTCCCGGACGAGGCCCGCAAGGCGAGAAGGTGGGTTATCAGTACATCACTTGCCGAGATCGGGAGCAATTTTCTTACAGGCCTCGATCAAACCCTGCACGGCCTGCGCCGATTTCTCGAACATGCCACGCTCGGCGCTATTGAGCTCGATCTCGACGATGCGCTCAACCCCTTTGCTGCCGACGACGACAGGGACACCGACATAGAGGTCGCGCAGGCCGTACTCGCCGCTGAGCCAGGCGGCCGCGGGCAACACCCGCTTCTTGTCGCGCAGATAGCTTTTCGCCATGGCAACGGCGGAAGCGGCCGGCGCGTAGAACGCGGAGCCGGTCTTGAGCAGGCCGACGATCTCGCCGCCGCCGTTGCGCGTGCGCTCGATGATCGCGTCGAGGCGCGCCTGCGTGGTCCAGCCCATCTTGACGAGGTCGGGCAGCGGAATGCCGGCCACGGCGGAATAGCGCGGCAGCGGCACCATGGAGTCGCCGTGACCGCCGAGCACGAAGGCGGTGACATCCTCGACCGAGACATTGAACTCGTCGGCGAGAAAATAGCGAAAGCGCGCCGAGTCGAGCACGCCGGCCATGCCGACCACCATCTGCTTCGGCAGCCCGCAGCATTTCTGCAGCGCCCACACCATGGCGTCGAGCGGATTGGTAACGCAGATGACGAACGCGCCGGGCGCGTATTTCTTGATGCCGGCGCCGACCTGCTCCATCACCTTGAGATTGATGCCGAGCAGATCGTCGCGGCTCATGCCGGGCTTGCGCGGCACGCCGGCGGTGACGATGCACACGGCAGCGCCTTCGATCGCCTCGTAGGAATTGGTACCGGTGAAGCGGGCGTCGAAGCCCTCGACCGGCGACGCCTGAACGAGATCGAGCGCCTTGCCCTGTGGCACGCCTTCCATGACGTCGAACAAGACGACGTCGCCGAGCTCCTTGAGACCGATCAGGTGCGCCAGCGTGCCGCCGATTTGACCCGCGCCTATCAATGCAATCTTGTTTCGCGCCATTGGAGAAAATCCTTGACTGTCGCAAACGCGGGGGGCTGCCGCGGTCATTAACTCTTTCGGCCGGTGTATTCAAGCCGGTCGCCGGACGTTGCGACGGAACCGAAGTTCAGGTCTCGACGATGCCGGTAGACGCGCCGGATAGTTGCGCATGGGCGGCGCCGTGCGGCCGTGCCAGGTAGGCTTGCGAGCGCATCTCGATGAGGCGCGAGGCGGTGCGCTTGAACTCCTGCGCCTCGAAGCCCTGGTCGGCGCGATACAGCGCCTCTGGCTCGGCTGCCGCCGAGGCGATGAGCTTCACGTTCATGTCGTAGAGCGTGTCGATGAGGATGATGAACCGTTTGGCGGCGTTGCGCCTCTCGAACGTCAGGACCGGGATACGGTCGAGAATAACGGTGTGGTATTCATGGGCGATCCGCAGATAATCGGCGGCGGCCAGCGGTTCGTCACACAGGTCGCGAAAGGTCAAGCGCGCCACACCCATGGTGGCGCGCGGCACGCGCACCATGCGACCCTTGAGCCGCAGCTCCTGGGCGGCACCGCCATTTTCGCCGGCAAGCCGCCGCCAGGCGTCGTGCAGCGCCGCGTCCGCGGCGGCGTCGGCCGGCACGTACCATACCGGCATGCCGGCGAGCTTCTCCAGGCGGAAATCGGTGCGCGCCGCGAGCCGCACAACGTCCAAGCGCTGTTCAAGCAGGCGGATGAACGGCACGAACAATGCGCGGTTCAATCCGTCTTTGTAGAGCTCCTCAGGCGCCACGTTGGAAGTGGCGACGACGACGACGCCACGCTCGAACAGCTGTGCGAACAACCGCCCGAGAATCATGGCATCGGCGATGTCAGTGACGTGGAATTCATCGAAGCAGAGCAGCCATGTTTCCTGCGCCAACTCAACCGCCACGAGGTTGATCGGGTCCTTGCCGGCATGCTCGCCGAGTTTCATCTTCTGCCGGAAAGCATGAACGCGCTCGTGCACGTCGATCATGAATTCGTGGAAATGCGTGCGACGTTTGCGCACTACCGGACTTGCCTCGAAGAACAAATCCATCAGCATGGTCTTGCCGCGTCCGACATCGCCATGGACGTAGACGCCCTTGATCGGAGTCTCCCCGGTTTTGCGGTTACCAAACAGCCAGCCCAGCGACGACGATTTCCGCGCCAGTCGATATTCCACAAGCCGGGCTTCCAGCCGCGCCAGCTTGTCGACCACGGCGAGCTGCGCCACGTCGCGCTCTAGTCTGCCCGCGGCCACGCCGGTGGCGTATCGCGCTTTGATGGAGCTCGTCATACTCCGTTAACCGTTGCGGGCAAAGCGTGGCAGGAACGATGAACGCTTAGCGGCGTTTCACGTCAAATGACAAGACAGCCGTCGCTAAGCTGTCAAAATCCTAATAATTAGCCATGCGTATATGGAATGCAGGCATGTTGCTCAATGCTTGTGCTTGCAAACTTCGGGCGAGACCCAACATGATTGTTTCGATTCGAGACGCACGCGTAAAGACGTTCGTCACGATTGTTCACTGGAGCGGAGGACGCGATCGGGAGGGTCTTTGACGATAACGTCAGGAGATCCGTAGCATGCAGGACGTTCTTCCCGAAGGCGGCGTGATCCGCAAACTGTGGGTCGGCGAGGCGGACAAATACCGCGATCATATGCTGCGGCTCAACTCCGAGAGCCGGCACAGCCGGTTCGGCGGCGGGGTATCCGACGATTTCATTCGCAGCTATGTCGATCTGACGATTTCGCTGGACACCGTGGTGCACGGTTTTTTCCTCAATGGCGTACTGCGCGGCGCCGCTGAGCTGCGGCCGCTAGGGCTGCATTTGCCGCAGCAGGCGGAAGCCGCCTTCAGCGTGGAGAAGCCGTGGCAGAGTCACGGCGTCGGTTCGGCGCTGCTGCGTCGCACGTTGCTCACCGCCCGCAACCGCGGCTTTCGTATGCTGCATATGGCGTGCCTTGCCGAGAACCGGCGCATGCAGCAGCTGGCGCGGAAATTCGACGCCGAACTGTCGTTCGATTTCGGCAGCGTCGTCGGCGAAGTGGAGTCGTCGCGGGCGACACCGCTGTCGATGATGCGCGAAATAATGGCCGACAGCCACGGCTTCGCGACGGCGATGCTCGATCTGCAATCCCGGATGCTGAGAGCGTAAGCCGCGGCGTGTCCGAGCACGCGCCACTGCGCGGCGATCCGCCGTGACATGTCACGGGCTTTGCGCCCAGCGCAACCTCGGCTCGGTCGCGGCGAACGGATAGGCCTCCTCGACGACATAAGGCCCGCCGCCGACCGATGAGCGCGACGAGAACAGCACGAAACGCGAGATCGCGAACGATGACGACCGGTAATGTGCGCGCACGCTCAGATAGTCGGCGACCTCTCGGCTCGACGAGTCGCGCAGCCGCGCCAGCGTGACATGCGGGGTGTACTTGCGGCCTTCGGGCTCGAGTCCAAGCCGCTGCAGCAGGCGTTCGTGTTCCGCCTGCAGCTCGATTAGCGGCGCGACCGGCGTTGCCGCCGCCACCACGGCCCGTGGCTTGCGACCGCCGAATGAAGCGAGCCCATCGAGACGCAATTCGAACGGCGCGCGCTGCACGCGCCCGAGCAAGCCGGCGATGTCACGCGCCAGCGCGTCGTCGATGTCGCCGATGAAACGCAGCGTGAGGTGATAGTTCTCGGGATCGATCCAGCGCGCGCCCGGCAGACCGCCCCGCATCATGGCGAGTGACTGGCCGACATGACGCGGTATTTCAAGCGCTGTGAACAGGCGGGGCATGACAACCTGCGGCCCGAATCGCGACACCGGCAGCATGCGGGGATCGCACGCAGCGCGCAACCCTTACGACGGATGCCGGGCGTGGACCAATGCGATCAATTGCTCCACCTTCGGCAAGATGCGCGCGACGATGACGCCGACCCCCGCCGCGGCGGGATGCAGGCCGTCGTGCTGGGTCAGGCTGAGGTCGGCGGCGACGCCGTCGAGGAAGAATGGATAGAGCAGGAGGCCGTATTTGACCG
This sequence comes from uncultured Alphaproteobacteria bacterium, assembly GCA_963721025.1. Classification (GTDB taxonomy): domain Bacteria; phylum Pseudomonadota; class Alphaproteobacteria; order Rhizobiales; family Xanthobacteraceae; genus BOG-931. Next base: position 163,505 of record CAVRHN010000002.1, read on the forward strand.
CCAGCTCGGGATAGATGCGCTCGAAGGACTGATCGTAGTCGGCGCCGAGATTGGGCGCCGCGCGCATACCGCACAAGAGAACCGCGATATGGCGGTCGGTCAGGCGCTTGAGGATCTTGTCCAGGGCATCGCGAGTCACCTGCGGATTCATCCCGCGCAGCATGTCGTTGGCGCCGAACTCGAGTATGACGGCGTCGGTTCCCGGCGGCACCGACCAGTCGAGGCGGGCAAGCCCATCGCTGGCGGTATCGCCGGAGACGCCGGCATTCTCGATCTCAGCGGCGATCCCCTTGCCGGCGAGGGCGGCTTGCAGGCGAGGCACGAAGCCGTCCTTGGCGGCTAGGCCAAGACCTGCCGTCAACGAGTCGCCGAGCGCTACGACTTTGACCGGCTCCACGGCGTTCGCAGAGGGGACCGCCGTCCCGGCTAGCAACGCAACGCTACAAACCGCCGCACGTACGATTTGGAGCAGACTTCTCCGGTACCCATATGATCGGGCAGCAACCGGGTGCGAGGGGCAAGGCTCCGGAAACATGAATGACACGTCGGGGCATCCTTTCGCTGGCGACGCCATCGCGCTCAGCGGGGTGAATCTGTCGCTCGGCGGTGCTGCCGCCCGCGTTCATATCCTCAAAGACGTCGGCCTGAATGTAGGCCGCGGCGAGACCGTAGCGCTCCTCGGACCGTCGGGTTCCGGCAAGTCGACGCTGCTCTTGGTGATGACCGGACTGGAGCGGCCCGACGCAGGTTCGGTCGTCGTTGCCGGAAAGAACTTGCACAAGCTCGATGAGGACGAGCTCGCACGCTTTCGCGGCCGCACGATCGGCATCGTGTTCCAGGCCTTCCACCTGATCCCGACTATGACGGCGCTGGAAAACGTCGCCGTGCCACTTGAACTCGCCGGCGCGCGCGACGCTTTCGTGCGCGCCGAGCATGAGCTGTCGGCGGTCGGATTGAGCGGCCGGCTCAATCACTACCCGGCCGAGCTGTCCGGCGGCGAGCAGCAGCGCGTCGCGCTCGCTCGCGCGCTGGCGCCGCATCCGGCGATCCTCGTCGCCGACGAGCCGACCGGCAATCTCGACGAGACGACCGGCCGGGACATCATCGAGCTTTTGTTCAGCGGCCACCGCGAGCATGGCACGACGCTGGTGCTGGTCACCCACGATACCGCGCTTGCCGCGCGTTGCGACCGGGTGCTGCACATGCACTCGGGGCGGATCGGTGAGCCGCAAATGGCCCGGGAAGCATGAGTGCGCTGGCGCTGCGTTTCGCCTGGCGCGAGCTGCGCGGCGGACTGCGCGGCTTCGGCGTCTTCATCGCCTGCATCGCGCTCGGCGTCATGGCGATTGCCGGAGTCGGCTCGGTAGCGCAAAGCCTGTCCGACGGCCTCTCCCGCGCTGGCGGCGTGATTCTCGGCGGCGACTTGGCCTTTTCGTTGGCGCAGCGCGAAGCGAATGCGAGCGAGCGCGCCTTCCTCGGCGCGCAGGGGGCCGTATCCGTCGTCGCGACGCTGCCGACGATGGCACACGCGGCCGACCGGCGAGCGACGCTGGTCGAGATCAAGGCGGTCGACAGCGCCTATCCGCTGTTGGGGACCGTCGTGACCGATCCCGCCATGCCGCTTGCGGACCTGTTCGCGCGGCGGGGCGACGTATTCGGCGCCGCCGCCGACCCCGCGTTGCTGGCGCGGTTCGATCTCAAGCCCGGCGACCGCATCACCATCGGTCACGCGGTGCTCGAACTACGCACGGCGCTGACCAGCGAGCCGGACAAACTTTCCGGCGGCATCGGCCTCGGACCGCGCGTGCTGACGAGCGACGCGGCGCTGCGTGCGAGCGGGCTGTTGCAGCCCGGCAGTCTGGTGCGCTGGCGCTATCGCCTGCGCCTGCCGGCGAGCGGCTCGAGCGACGGCGCCGTGGCGTCGATCGAAGAACAGGCCCGGGCGCAATTCCCGAATGCCGGCTGGGACATCCGCACGCGCAACAAGGCCTCGCCGCAGCTTGAACGCAACGTCGAGCGGTTCAGCCAATTCCTCACGCTCGTCGCCTTGACCGCGCTTGTGGTCGGCGGCGTCGGCGTGGCCAACGCGGTCGCCAGCCATCTCGCGCGCAAGCGCGACACGATCGCCACGATGAAGGCGCTCGGAGCGACCGGCGGCGGCGTGTTCGCCATCTATTGCGCGCAGATCATGGTGGTCGCGCTGTTCGCCACATGCATCGGCGCCGGACTCGGTGCGGCGCTGCCGTTCGCGATGGCGTCGATATTCGGCGCCGCCATTCCGCTGCCGGTCGCGCCTTCGCTGCATCCGGCGGTGCTGACGTTGTCGATTGCCTATGGCCTGTTGACGGCGCTGGCCTTTGCACTGTGGCCGCTCGGGCGCGCGCACGACATTTCTGTGTCGATGTTGTTCCGCGACCAGGTCGCCGCTGAGCGCAAGTGGCCGCGCCGCCGCTACGTCGCGGCGACGGGGGCGATCGTCGCCGCTCTGGCGGCGCTGGCGGTCCTGTTCACCTATGATCGCCGTCTTGCGGCGATTTTCGTTGCCGCTGCCGCCGTCATTTTCGTGGCGCTGCGGTTGGTCGCGGCGCTGACGATGGGGCTGGCGCGCCGGCTACCGCGCCCGCGTGCGACGCTGCTGCGGCTCGCCGTCGCCAATATCCACCGGCCAAGCGCTTTGACACCGAGCGTTGTGCTCTCGCTCGGGCTCGGCCTGTCGTTGCTGGTCACGATGATCGAGATCGACGGCAATCTGCATCGCCAGTTCGCGGCGGCGCTGCCGGAAAAGGCGCCGTCTTTCTTCTTCCTTGATATTCCGTCGAGCGATGCCGGCCGCTTCGACGGCTTCGTGCGCCGGGAGGCTCCGCACGCGACGCTCGAGCGCGTGCCGATGCTGCGCGGCCGCATTGTCGCCGCCAACGGCATCAAAGCGGAGGATCTCAGGCCGGGCGAACGGTCGGCCTGGGTGTTGCGCGGCGATCGCGGCATCACCTACGCGACCGCGCTGCCGGCCGGATCACGCCTCGTCGCCGGCCGCTGGTGGGCTGCGGATTATTCCGGGCCGCCGCTGGTGTCGCTCGAACACCGCACGGCAGCGGACCTGAATCTCAATCTCGGCGATACCGTCACCGTCAATGTGCTCGGCCGCAACGTGACGGCCCGCATCGCCAATCTGCGGGCCGTCGATTGGCAAAGCCTTGGCATCAATTTCGTGCTGGTATTCTCGCCCGGCACCTTCGGGGGCGCGCCGCACACCGATATTGCGACGCTGACTTTTGCCGGCGGCGGCACGATGGTGCAGGAAACGGCGCTCATCAAGTCGCTGGCCGACGCTTTCCCGGTGGTGTCCGCCGTGCGCGTCAAGGACGCGCTAGTTGCGATCGATCATATCGTCGGCAACCTGGTGCTGGCGCTGCGCGGCGCCAGCTCGGTGACGCTCATCGCCGCTGCCTTAGTCCTTGGCGGCGCGCTGGCCGCGGGCCAGCGTTTCCGCATCTACGACGCGGTGGTGTTACGGACCTTGGGAGCGACGCGCACCAGCCTGCTCGCTGCTTACGCGATCGAATATCTTCTCATCGGTCTTGCCGCCGTGCTGTTCGGCGTCGCCGCCGGCTCGGTTGCCGCCGATCTGGTCGTCACCCGGGTCATGGAGCTTCCGTTCGTCTGGGAGGGCGCCCAGGCTGCGGGCATTGCGCTGCTCGCGCTCCTGGTCACGGTCGTGCTTGGCCTTGCCGGCACCTTCACGGCGCTCGGCCACAAGCCCGCGGAGGTCCTCAGGAATCTGTAGCGCGGCACAAATGTGAACGAACGGTAACCTGTCGCAAATATCGCATCCCCTGCATCTGGCGCCTGCGCGCCTTTCGCACTAGATTCCCGCAACATGTGCGACGCGCCCGAGCGGGCGCAATGCCCGGCATGTGCCGGGATAACCCAGGGGTATCTCTATGTCGGACTTCGACCGGAATATCGCGACCGCCCGGACCGGCTATCGCACGGATCAGGTAGCGATCGATGCGGGTCTGCGCGCGTACATGATCCGCGTCTACAACTACATGACGGCCGGCGTGGCGCTGACCGGACTGGTCGCATGGTTTGCCTATCAGGCCGCAGGCGGCGATTCGATCGCCATCGCCGGGCACTCGATCACCGGACTGACACCTTTCGGCCACGCCATCTTCGGCAGCCCGCTCATGTGGGTTCTCGTCCTCGCGCCGCTCGGCTTGGTGATGCTTCTCAGCTTCGGCATCAACCGGCTCTCGGCAAGCACAGCGCTAACGCTGTTCTTCGCCTATTCCGGTTTGCTCGGACTGTCGCTGGCGTCGATCTTCCTGGCCTATACCGGGGCGTCGATCACCCGCGTGTTCTTCATCTCGGCGGCGACGTTCGGCGCGATGAGCCTGTACGGCTACACGACCAAGCGCGATCTGACGGCCGTCGGCTCGTTCATGTTCATGGGCCTGATCGGCATCATCATCGCCAGCTTGGTCAACATCTTCCTGCAGTCGAGCGGGCTCTATTGGGTGATCTCGGTGCTCGGCGTGCTCATCTTCGTCGGGCTGACCGCCTATGACACGCAGAACATCAAAGAACTGTACAGCCCAATGGACGACGGCACCGTCGCCGGCCGCAAGGCCGTCATGGGTGCGCTGCGGCTCTACCTCGACTTCATCAACCTGTTCCTGATGCTGCTGCGTCTGTTCGGCGACCGACGCTGACGGAAGCAGGCAAGATGCCAAAACGCCCCGGGCCAAGCCGGGGCGTTTTTGTTTCTCGATCAGCCGATTTTTTCGTGGGGCGCTCGCAAACAAAGCAGCGCCACAAACGCCGCCAGGCACAGCGAAACCGATACGAGAATGACCCATGTTCCCATGGCATCGAGCAAGAGCCCGAACAGCAGCGGCGCCAGAGCTTGCGCCGCGCGTGCCGGGGCGCCGAGCAGGCCGGTGCGTTCGCCGTAGCCGTGCGGCCCGAAGACCGCGAGCGGGACCGTGCCGCGCGCGATGGTCAGAAGGCCGTTGCCGGCGCCGTAGAAAATAGCGAACGCCGCCGCCGCCGGCGGCCCGAGGACCGCGAAGACGGCGGCACCGATCGGATGCAGCAGCGCCGCGAGGCGGGCCGACACAAGGGGATGGGTTCGCCGCAAGACGAAGAATTCGACCAAGCGCGCCGCGACCTGCGCCGGTCCGACCAAGGCGGCGGCAGCAATCGCCTGCAAAGGTGTAGCGCCGGCGCGCTCGAGTAGTCTCGGCAGATGTGCCGCCATCGAGCCGGTGACGAACCAGGCCGCCGCGAACACGAAGGCGAGCAGCAACATTTCCCGGTACGGTTTCCAGCCGGTTGAGTGCTCGGCGGGGCGTGAGCGATGGGTAAGCCGCGTCGGCACCGGCAACAGCAAATTAAGCGGCAGACCGACAGCGAGGTTCAGCGCCGCCCAGACCAGCAAGGTCTCACGCCAGCCCAACGCGTCGTTGAGCAACGTCGATAACGGCCAGCTCACCGTCGAGGCGAAGCCGGCGAACAGCGTGATGCCGGTAATCGGGCCGCGCGCACTGTGGCCATAAAGCGCGGTCAGCGCCGCAAACCCAGCATCGTAAAGTCCGAGCGACATGCCGACGCCCAGAATTGCCCAGGCCGCGAACAGCGCTACGGCGCCGTTTGCGACCGCGAGCGCGACCAGGCCCGCGGCCAACACGACGTTCGAGAGCGCAAGCACGCCGCGTCCGCCGTGCCGATCGATGACGCGCCCGACCGCCGGGCCGGCAAATGCCGCTATCAGCAGAGAGCCCGAGAAGGCGGCGAAAACCCAGGAGCGCGGAACGTCGATACCGGCCCCGATCGGATCGGCCAGGATGGCCGGCAAATAATAGCTCGATGCCCAGGCAAGCGTCTGTGAGGTCCCGAGTGCCGTGACGACGACGCGGCGCGATCGGGTGGAGTCTGCGATCTCGTCGTGTTCAGCCACGCCGGTCTGTCTTTTCCTGCATGGCCGCCGGGATGGCGGCACGCCGGCCTACACTCCGCCAAGCGGCGCAGATCGGACGCCGCATCGAGAAAGCCCTAGCCGGCAATAACCCGGAGCGAGCGGTCGAGCGCGCCGAGCACGCGGTCGAGCTCCTGGCCCCGACGGAGGATATGACCCGTTGCCGAGATAACGCTGTAGGCGCCTTGCCGGCGTCCAAGCCGCGGATTTTTCTCAATGCGGTAAATGGGGAATTCGCTGGCGCGACGGAAAACGGAAAACACCGCGCGATCCCTGAGGAAATCAATGGCGTAATCACGCCATTCGCCGGCAGCGACCTTGCGGCCGTAAAGATTGAGAATTCGGTCGAGTTCGCGCCGGCTGAAGGTGACCTCGCTTGCGGGGGCGGGCGCGCGCAGCTCGCCCCCGCGCCGCTCGCTCGGTTCGATTTCGCCGAATGCCATGCGGCGCCTCCTGTGTCATCGAAGCTTTACAGTCAGTTCATGATCGCGCTGGACAGATGCCGCGGCAAGGGCCTTGCGGGGCGATGGGCAACGCGGGAGATCGAGGAGGCGGGCGGAATGCCGGGATTTGTCGGTCAATCTCCCAGGTGCGGCAATTTCGACCGGCAGAATCACGGTTTCGTTAAGCGAATCATAATGCGGCCCCATTTCGGCCCATCACGCGCCAAGCTGGGCTGCGAAACAATGGTCCGTTGCCTCAGGGCCCGGTCCGGATCGCATTCCGGATTCCTCAGCCCCCCAGCCCCCCGGGGTGTGGACGGACCGGGCCAGAGTTTCGTGTAGGGTTCAACCCGAGATTTTCTTAAACGGCCGGCAGATTTGCCGGCTTTTTTTGAACGACACAGACAACGAACGGCGGAGGACGGATGATTGGTCCGCACCCGCCCCGTCATCTGTCCTTGGTCGTCGGTCCGTTGCTTGCCGCCGCGGGTCCCGCCAGCGGAACAAAGCGGGCGCCGAGGATGATGCCCGGCCTGTCGTGCGTGCCCTGCTGCACCATGACGGCTGCAGCGTCGATTTCGTCGGTCTCGATATTGGCGATCGGGACGCTCCAGGTCGATTCAACGCCGTTCCAATCGCCGAGCTTGATCCAGCGCCGTACCACGTTGTGATAGGTGACCGTACGTCCGCGATTTTCACCGCGGCCGATTCGGACCTGAACCGATTTTGCCAGCGGACAGAGCCAAACTTCGCCGCCGGAGTGATCCCTGGCTGACGACTCGACTCTCACGTTCAACTTGCTGCCGCCGATCGACATCACGACGGGCACCGACATGATCGCCGCGTTGCGATCCGTTTGCACGATCGCCCGCTCGATTGCGTTGCGGTCGCTGCCAAGCGCGTGCGTTGAGCCGTTGACGACAACTTGCGGCGTATAGACCTGCCGATCGCCGCGCACCCGCGCATAAGCGCGTTGGCGCGCCGTATCCGCCGGGCTCGCCAGCGTGTCCTTCCAGCCGAGGTAATCCCAGTAATCGATCGGCAGGCTGATTGCGACCAATGATGGATCGCTGGCCAGCTCGCCGAGGAGCTTGTCGGCTGCCGGGCAGGAGGAACAGCCCTGACTGGTGAATAGCTCGACCAGGGCGCGCAGCTCGGTGGCGCCCGCGAGCGTGCAGCTGGCAATCAGCAAGCCTGCAATGAGGGCTGCCGGCGCGAGGCGGCGACGCAGCATTCCGATCTCCACCCCCGCTAGCCCTCGGTGACGCTTTCGTGACGGGCGCATTGATATCGGGCGCGCCAGTCACCCGCCACTCAATTCACGGTGAGCCACGACTTGGCACGTGGAGCATGATCCTTTGGGAAAACCGGATGCGACATTTCGGATCGTGCTTTAGGCGGCGAGGTGGCGAAGAACGTACTGCAATATGCCGCCGTTCTTGTAATATTCCAGCTCATCGACCGTATCGATGCGGCAAGTCAGCGGAACGCGCTTGAGGCCGCCGTCGGCCGCGATGATCTCGGCAATGAGTCGCTGGTGCGGCTTGAGATCGCTGTGCAGGCCGCGGATGGTCACCTGCTCGTCGCCTTTCAATCCCAGCGTCTGCCACGAGGTGCCCTCCTCAAACACCAGCGGCACTACACCCATGCCGACCAGATTGGAGCGGTGGATGCGTTCGAACGATTGCGCGACGACGGCGTGCACGCCGAGCAGCGCCGTGCCCTTTGCCGCCCAATCGCGCGACGAGCCGGTGCCGTATTCCTTGCCGGCAAACACGACCAGCGGCACGTTCTCGCTCTTATAGCGCATCGCCGCGTCGTAGATCGTCATGCGCTGGCGCGAGGGGTAATGGATGGTGAAGCCGCCCTCGACGCCCGGCACCATCTGGTTCTTCAGGCGGATGTTGGCGAAGGTGCCGCGCATCATCACCTCGTGATTGCCGCGCCGCGTGCCGTACTGGTTGAAATCGATCGGCTTGACCTTGTGATCGGTAAGGTACTTGCCCGCGGGCGAGTCCAACTTGATCGAACCCGCAGGCGAGATGTGGTCGGTGGTGATGGAATCGAGAAACAGTCCAAGAACGCGCGCATCGATGACGTCCGTCGGCGGCTCGGGCCGGCGCGTCATGTGGGAGAAATAGGGCGGGTTCTGCACATAGGTCGACTTGTGGTCCCAGGCGAATGTCAGCCCGCCGTGCACGCTGATTTTGCGCCAGTTCGCATCGCCCTTGAAGACGTCGCCGTATTTGCGCGTGAACATCTGCTTGTTGATGTTCTTGCGGATGAATTCGTTGACTTCCCGGCTTGAGGGCCAGATGTCGCGCAGATAGACCTTGCGGCCCTTCCGGTCGGTTCCGAGCGGCGCCTTGCCGAGATCAGTCTGCATCGTGCCGGCGATCGCATAGGCGACGACAAGCGGCGGCGAAGCAAGATAATTGGCGCGCACATCGGCGTTGACGCGGCCCTCGAAATTGCGATTGCCGGACAGCACCGCGGCGGCGACGAGGTCGTTGTCGTTGACGGCCTTGGAGATTTCCGGCGGCAACGGCCCCGAATTGCCGATACAGGTGGTGCAACCGAAGCCGACGAGATTGAAGCCGAGTGCATCGAGGTCCTTCTGCAGGCCCGATTTGGCGAGATACTCGCCGACGACTTGCGAGCCGGGCGCCAGCGAGGTCTTCACCCAGGGCTTCACCAAAAGACCCTTCGCCACCGCCTTGCGGGCCAGAAGCCCCGCCGCGATCATCACGCTCGGATTGGACGTGTTGGTGCAGGACGTGATGGCCGCGATCACGACGTCGCCGTGGCCAAGCGTATGGTTGCGCCCTTCGACCGGAACGCGCTTGTCCATCTCCGACGGCTTGCCGAATTCCTTGTCCATGGCCTGAGCAAAGGCGCTCTTGACGTCTTTCAGCGACACGCGATCCTGCGGGCGCTTCGGCCCGGCGAGCGACGGCTCGACGGAGGACAGTTCGAGCTTGAGAATCTCGGTGAAGAGCGGATCCGAGGTCGTCTTGGTGTGATACATGCCCTGCGCCTTGGCGTAGGCCAGCACCAGCGCGACCCGCTCCGCCGGGCGGCCGGTTTCGCGCAGATACTGGATGGTGTCGTCGTCGATCGGAAAGAATCCGCAGGTCGCACCGTACTCCGGCGACATGTTGCCGAGTGTGGCGCGATCGGCGATCGACAAACTCGCCAGGCCCGGACCGAAATATTCGACGAACTTGCCGACCACACCACGCTTGCGCAGCATCTGCGTGACGGTGAGCACGAGATCGGTCGCGGTGACGCCTTCCTTGAGCTCGCCGTTGAAACGCACCCCGATCACTTCCGGCAGCAGCATAGAATAGGGCTGGCCGAGCATGGCGGCCTCGGCCTCGATGCCGCCCACTCCCCAGCCGAGCACGGAGAGCCCGTTCACCATGGTGGTGTGCGAATCGGTGCCGACCAGCGTGTCCGGATAGGCGAGCTCGGTGGCGACCGTCTTGTCGGCGAACTTGACCTTCGTCTTCGCCGTCCACACGGTGCGCGAGAGGTATTCGAGGTTGACCTGATGGCAGATGCCGGTGCCGGGCGGCACCACGCGAAAATCCTCGAACGAGCGTTGCGCCCATTTCAGAAACCGGTAGCGCTCCTGATTTTGCTTGTACTCCTCCTCGACGTTCTTCTTGAACGCGGTGTTGGTGCCGAAATAATTGACCACGACCGAATGATCGATGACGAGGTCCACCGGCACCAGCGGATTGATCTTTTTCGGGTCGCCGCCAAGCATCTTCATGGCGTCGCGCATCGCGGCGAGATCGACGACCGCAGGCACGCCGGTAAAATCCTGCATCAGCACGCGGGCCGGCCGGAAGGCGATTTCGTGCTCGGAGGTCTTGGTCTTGAGCCATTGCGAGACCGCCAGAATGTCGTCCTTGGTGACCGAGCGGCCGTCCTCGTTGCGCAACAAATTCTCGAGCAGGACCTTGAGCGAAAAAGGCAACCGTGAAATGCCCTTCAAACCGTTCTTTTCCGCCACCGGCAGGCTGTAGTAGGCGTACGTCTTGGAGCCGACCTTCAGCGACCGCAGGCACTTGAAGCTATCGAGCGAATTCATGACCATGTTCCCATCTAGCGGCCCGCCCCGCTGGCGCAAAGTTGCAGGTATTTTATTGCCGGAACAGGCGCCAACAGACCGTTGGTGGCCGGACGTGGCAGGCGTCGCCAACGCGCCGCTGCCCGCGCCTCGGCTTATAAGGTCTTTTCAAGACTTGTGCCAGATCGGCAAAAAATGGTCGGTAACATGCCTGGAACTCTCCGAATCATTCGCGACAGGCGAACCGATGCGGCTCTGACCCTTCGCGCAGGATATTATTGATGCGGCTTTCAGGCTCCGATCTGGCCTGCCAACGGGGCGGGCGGGAGGTTTTCGCCGGTGTCAGCTTCTCCGTCGCTTCCGGCGAGGCGTTGACGATCATCGGGCGCAACGGCGCGGGAAAATCGTCGCTCCTGCGCATGGTGGTCGGGCTTGTGCGCGTCGCCCGCGGCCGGATCGCTTTGGACGGCGGCGATTCGGAATTAACTGTTGCCGAACAGGCCCATTATCTCGGCCATCAGGACGCGCTGAAACCCTCGCTCTCGGTGGCGGAAAATCTGCGGTTCTGGTCAGGTTTTCTTGGGCCGGGCGCCGCCGATATCATCGAGCCGTTGGCGGCGGTTGGGCTCGATACCCTTGCCGACCTGCCGGCCGCCTATCTTTCCGCCGGGCAACGGCGCCGGCTCTCGATCGCCCGCATCCTCGCCGTCAAGCGTCCGATCTGGCTGCTTGACGAGCCGACCAGCGCGCTCGATGCCGCAGCACAGGAGCGCCTGAGCGAATTCATGCGGGAGCACATCGCCGGCGGCGGCCTGATCCTTGCCGCAACCCATGGCGCGCTCGGGCTCACGGATGCGCAAGAGCTGCGGCTGGGGGAGGCCGATGATGCGCGCCCTCGCCGCCGTCCTCACCCGCGACATGCGCATCGCCGTGCGCGTCGGCGGCGGCGCGCTGATGGGGGTATTGTTCTTCCTGGTCGTGGTCACCATGACGCCCTTCGCGCTCGGACCGGACCTGGCGCTGCTCGGGCGAATCGGCCCGGCGATCCTCTGGCTTTCGGCGCTGCTCGCGAGCTTGCTGGCGCTCGACCGGCTGTTTGCAGCAGATCACGATGACGGCTCGCTTGATCTCATCCTCATGGGCCGCGCACCGCTTGAGCTTGTGGTTGCGGTCAAGGGTCTTGCCCATTGGCTCACCACCGGCTTGCCGCTCATCGTTGCCGCGCCGCTCATCGGGCTGTTCCTGAACCTCGATGGGCGAGCGGCCGGCGGCCTGGTGCTGACGCTCCTGGTCGGCACGCCGGCGCTGACCTTCATCGGCCTGATCGGCGCCGCGCTCGCAGTAACTCTCCGTCGTGGGGGACTGCTGCTCGCCGTGCTGGTATTGCCGCTGACGGTTCCGGTGCTCATCTTCGGCGTTGCCGCGGCCAATGCGGCCGTGGTCGGGCCGGTCCCGTTCGGGACCCCGTTCACGATCCTCTGCGCATTGACCCTCGCCAGCCTGGTGATCGGGCCGTTCGCGGCCGCTGCGGCCCTGCGGCAAGAACTCGAATAGTCTTGGCTGGATGTTCCTGGTATGCCGCTTGCGAAGTCGGCAAGGGCGTGCGGTACGTATCGCGCAACAGGCTTCGAAACCACAGGAGGCACCGACAAATAAATGATTCTAATGCAGTATTTGGATTGAAACTGCTCGCGGGTGTGGTCGCGGAACCGTGGGAACTTTCCACCAGCCGCCCCAGCGCTCATGCGAAATTGAAATTCATGGCTGCCATTCCGGCATTGTGCGCGCGTGTCGAAGTGGACTAGGTAAGGGCCGCAAGAGAAAGCTGCCGATGGCCATCGCCGATCTCGCCAATCCGTCGCGTTTCCTGAAGTTTGCCAATCGTACCATCCCCTGGCTCGGCGGCCTGACGGTGGTCGCGTTCGCCTTCGCGATCAATCAGGCGATGGCTGCTCCGGACGATTATCAGCAGGGCGCCACCGTCAAGATCATGTTTCTCCATGTGCCGGGGGCCTGGCTCGGCATGTTGGGTTGGGGGGTGATGACGGTGGCCGCGCTCGGCACGCTGGTTTGGCGCCACCCGCTCGCCGATGTCGCCGCCAAGGCGGCGGCCCCGATCGGCGCCGCTTTCACGCTCATGTGCCTGGTCACGGGCTCGTTGTGGGGGCGCCCAATGTGGGGCACCTATTGGGTCTGGGATGCGCGGTTGACCTCGGTCTTGCTGCTGTTTCTGCTCTATCTCGGCGTCATCGCGCTGTGGCGCACGGTCGAGGACCCCTCGCGCGCCGCGCGCGCCGCGGCGATCCTCACGCTGGTCGGCGCCATCGACCTGCCGATCATCAAGTTCTCCGTCGATTGGTGGAACACACTGCACCAGCCTGCCTCGATCATGCGGCTTGGCGCCCCGACGATCGATCCATCGATCCTCATTCCGCTTTTCATCATGGTGGGGGCATTCACGCTCGCCTTCATCACGCTCTTGCTCGCGGCGATGCGCAACGAGATCTTGCGCCGCCGCGTGCGGACGTTGCGGCTGATGCAGGCGAGCGCCGCGAGCTGACGATGGAACCGGCAAGCCATATGGACTTCATCGTTGCGGCTTATGCCGCCGCCGGCGCGGTTATCGGCGGCTTGACCGCCTGGGTGATGCTCGATTACCGCGCGCAGTTGCGCAAGCTCGCCGACCTCGAGAAGCGCGGCTTCACCCGCCGCTCGGCGCCGGCGCGCGGTGAACCGGTCATGCAACAGGCCAAGGAAGAAGCGTGAGCGCAGTCGCGAAGGAGACCGTGAATATCGGCCGGCGCCGCGTCATGGTGCTGGCGCCGCTGGTGGTTTTCCTGGCCCTGGTCGCGCTGTTCCTGATTGGCCTCTATTCCGGCGATCCATCGCGCATCCCCTCGGCGCTGATCGGCCATCCGGCGCCGCACACCATCCTGCCGCCCATCGCCGGCCTTGAGCGCGACGGCGCGCCGGTTCCCGGCATCGACGCGGCGCACTTCAAGGGCGCGGTCACGGTGGTGAATGTCTGGGCGTCATGGTGCGTGCCATGCCACGACGAGGCGCCGATACTGATGCAGCTCGCGCAGGACCACCGGGTGCGCCTGATCGGCATCAACTACAAGGACGAGGCGGAGAATGCGCGGCGCTTTCTCGGCCGTTACGGCAACCCGTTCGCCGCCGCCGGCGCCGATCTGAACGGCCGCGCGGGGATCGACTGGGGCGTCTACGGCGTGCCGGAGACTTTTGTCATCGGCCGCGATGCCCGCATCGCTTACAAATTGGTAGGTCCGATCACGCCCGACAATCTGAACACGGTGCTCAAGCCGGAGATCGAGAAGGCGCTCGCGGCGGGATCGTAGCGGCCGCGGCGGGCTAGTCCGCCGCTGGCTCGGCCGCGTATTTCCTCAGCAGCGGATATTGCAGCGCGGCGAACAGGAAGGTGAGCGGCAGCACGCCGAACACCTTGAAATCGACCCAGACGTTGGTCGAGGTGTTGCGCCAGACGATCTCGTTGAGCACCGCCAGCGCAAAAAAGAACAGCGCCCAGCGCAGCGTCAATTTGCGCCAGCCTTCCTCGGTGAGGTGGAACAGCGAATCGAACACCACGCCGAGGAACGACTTGCCGAAAAAAAGCCCGCCGAGCAGCACCGCGCCGAATAGCGCATAGAGGATCGTCGGCTTGATCTTGATGAAGGTGTCGTTGTGCAGGATCAGCGTCAGACCGCCGAACACCAGCACGATGATAGCGGTCACCACCGGCATGATCGGCAGCGTGCGCGTCAGCACATAGGAAGCCGCCAGCGCCGCAACCACCGCGACCATGAAAGTGGCGGTGGCGACAAAAATGCCGTAGCGCGAATTGGCGAAGAAGAACAGCATCAGCGGCCCGAGGTCGAAAGCGAGCTTGAGGAGCGGGTTGAGCTGCGGTTTTGTCGTTGCGGGCATGTTGGCTGAGCCTTCAATTAGAGCGTGATCCGGAAAAGTGGAAGCCGGTTTTCCGAAAAGATCATGCTCCACTAAGATATTTAGAGCGCCAATCGATTCAATCTGAAGCGATTGCGCTCTAGGAATCGATGCCGGCGATGGCGCGGGCAAAATCGCGCGCTGAAAACGGCGCCAAATCGTCGACGCCTTCGCCGACGCCGATGAAGTGCACCGGAACCTTGAACTTGGCCGCCAGCGCCACCAGAATGCCGCCGCGCGCGGTGCCGTCGAGCTTGGTCATGACAAGGCCGGTGACGCCAGCGGCTTTGTGGAAAATCTCGACCTGCGACAACGCATTCTGCCCGACGGTGGCGTCGAGGACGAGCAGCACCGCGTGCGGCGCGGAAGCATCGACCTTTTGTATCACCCGAACGACCTTCTGCAGCTCCTGCATCAATTCGGTGCGGTTCTGCAGACGGCCGGCGGTATCGACGAGCAGCACGTCGACGCCGCGCTCTTTCGCCGCGCGCACGGCGTCGAAAACGAGGCCGGCGGCGTCGCTGCCCGCCGTGCGCGCGATCACCGGTGCGCCGGTGCGCTCGCCCCAGATTTTCAACTGATCGATGGCGGCGGCGCGAAAGGTGTCGCCGGCCGCCAGCATCACGCTCAAGCCTTCGGCGCGGAACTTTGCCGCGAGCTTGCCGATGGTCGTCGTCTTGCCGGAGCCGTTGACCCCGGCGACCAGGATGACGAACGGCTTTTTGGCCGCATCGATTACGAGAGGCTGCGCGACGGGCGCAAGCGCCTTCTCGACCTCGGCCGCCACCACCGCCTTGACCTCATCGGGCGAAATTCCGGCTTCATGGCGGGTTGCGCCGAGCGCGGCAGCGATCCGGGCTGCGGTGTCGAGGCCGAGATCGGCGCGAATGAGCACGTCCTCGATCTCCGCAATGGTCGCGGCATCGAGCTTGCGCTTGGAAACAAGATCGGAAATGGCGCCGCCGAGCGCCGAGGAGCTGCGCCTGAGCCCGCCGGTAAGGCGCTGCCACCAATTGCTCTTTGTGCTCTCGTCCATTTCAGTAACGCTGTCGCCAGTGCGGTGGATTTGAAGTTCCTACAACGCAGCGGCGAGTCCGCATACGAACTTCAAATCCAAAACCGCACTGGAACTATATAATATTTTCTAGTGTCCCTTTTGATTCCCAAATTCGCATAAAACTATGCCGCGAACGCTTGCGAATTTCGGAATCGGGACACTAGTGCGGCGCCCGTGATAGCCGTTTCGCCCAGGGAGGCAACTACGTCCGGAACAGATGGTGTCGCGGCTTCTCTACCGCGATGGGCTGATGCCGGTGATCGACGGTGGGCCGGGCGCGCGTCCACCGCCGCCCAGACTAGTGCGCGGCCGTTGCGGTCCAGCTGAATCCGGGCTTGCCGTAATAGAAGCCGTTGGAGAACGGCGCGCCGAGCGGCAGGGCCTGAAGCCGCGCGGTCGCCTCGGATGCGGAAATGCGTCCATCGAGCGCGGCGCGAAAGATCGCGGCGACCTCGATCATGTCGCAGCTGTGCGGCGATAGGCGAAAACGCGATACGCCCATGGCGCGCAGCTCCTCTAGCTCGCCGGCCAGATTGAGATAGTCATGCGACATCGTCTGGATGCCGTTGACGGCAAGGAACGGCCGGCCGTCGAGCATGCGCAGTTGCAATCCGTCCGGATCGTTCTCGCAGACGAACTGGCAGCTGTCCTTGATGCGGCCGTGCGCGCGGGCGTGGTAGCAGCGCGCGGAAAGCGCCAGCGGTATGCGGCCGAATACCTGCACCTCGATGCTGACGTCGAGGCTCGCCGCTGCGGCGCATAATGGGCGGATGGCCGTCGCCGGCATTTCCGGCGGCAGGCAGAAATTGCGCGCGCCCTTGCCGGCGAGGAAACCCAGCGTCCGCTCGTTGTAGACGTTCATGAACGGGCCGATATGGTGCGGGCGGCCCGCCAGCGCCAGCACTGCCGAGCCGTCGTTGGCCTCCACCAGGTGATCGGTGACGGCGCAGGTGCTTTCCACCTGTTTGCGATCGAGCTTGAGTACGACTTCGGACAGCGTGGAGAATACGACCGTCTTGCCGCCGGCCGAGAGCCGCTCGGCCACGACCTCGTAATAGGGCTCGAACAACACTGCGCGCTTCGAGCACACGGTCTCGCCGAGATAAACGGCGGTCACCGGGGCTTCGTCGGCGATGCGGAAATAAAAGTCGCGCCAGCTGTCCGGCTTCCAGTTGAAGAGAACCGGCCCCAGCGTGATATCGCCCGCCTGCTCGCCCACCGTTATCTCCATGTCTTTATCGCCATGTCTTGCCGCCGAAGGCGCCTTCGGTCTCGCGGTGCCCCTCGGTCAGAGCCAACAGGCCGGCGAGGCCGGGGTCGTTACCGGCCATGATGGCGTCGACGGCGCGGCGGAAGGCGGAGACCACCGCGCGGACATAGGCGCGGCTGCGCTGGCGGCCTTCGATCTTCAGGGCGGTCACGCCGGCGCGCATGAGATCTGGCAGCAGCGCCGACAGATTGAGGCTGACCGGCTCTTCGAAGGCGTAATAGCCGGCGGGCTGCGTGCCGCACAGATAGCGGCCCTTGCAGATGGTCGGATAGCCGGCGCTCTCGCCGCAGGCGAAACGGTCGATGGTGAAGGGTCCAAGCTTGATCGTCAGGTTGCGCTCGGCGTCTTCTTCGTAGCGCACGTCCGCCGCCGGCGAACAGACGCCGTCCATATTGGTGGACCGGCCGGTGGCGTAATTGGAGAGGCTGCAGCGCCCTTCTGCCATCATGCCGATATTGCCGAAGATGAAGGCTTCGATCTCGCAGGGGATCTGCCGATGGATGTCGGCGATCTCGGGTACGGTCAAAATGCGCGGCAGCACCACGCGCTTGATGCCGAATTCCTGGCAATAAAAGCAGATCGCCTCGGGCGAGGAGGCGCCGGCCTGCACCGAAAGATGCAACCGCAGCTGCGGGTGGCTGCGCGCGGCATAGTCGGCGACGCCCAGGTCGCCGACGATCATGGCATCGACGCCGAGCCGCGCCGCGGTATCGACGGCGTCGCGCCAAAGCTCGAAGCGGCCGGCCGGCGGAAAAGTGTTCACCGCAAGCAGCACCTTGGCTTGGCGCGCATGGGCGTAAGCGATCGACTGCTCGAGCTCGGCCGGGGTGAAATTGAGACCCGGGAAATTCCGCGCATTGGTTTCATTCTGCAGGCCGCAATAGACGGCGTCGGCGCCGGCATCGACGGCGGTGCGCAAGCCGGCCGGGGTTCCGGCCGGGCACACCAGTTCTGGACGGCGGTAGCCGCGGTCTTCAGTCATGATGCTGGGTTCCTCGAGTTCATGGTGCTGGGTTCCGCGGACCGCGCGAACCGCCGCCAGCGCCAGCGCTGCCGGTGCCGACAGCGGCCCGAAACTCTTGACGACGCTGTCGAGCGCGCTGCCCTCGAAATCGTCGAGCGCATTGCGCAGCGCCACCACCGCTTCGGTGTCGCCGTTGACGCGCAGATCGCGGGAGAAGAACAAGGCGTCGCCGTCGAGCGAGCCGTCGATCATGTCGAGCAGATTGAAGAACGTGCCGGCGATGCCGGCGTCATGGGCGGGTTTTTCGTAGCGGCGATAGGCACGCAAATGCGGCTGCTCCGCATCGGGGACGAGCACCAGCACGAACGGCAGATCGATGGGATCGATCAGAAACCGCTTGCGCGCATGGGGCCCCAGCCGCGCGAACAGTTCGGGGCGCGATTGCGCGACATGCGCCGCAATGCGGGTGAAGATCGGCTGCAGCACGGCCAGCGGCACCGGCGCCAGCAGCAGGTTTGGTACGTTCTGCAATAGCGAGTGCAGCGAAGACGTGGCAACGCCTGCGCGGGAGGAAGCCGACATGCCGGCAAACTAGGGCCGCCGGCCGCAGCCGCATTTGATCAAGGTCAAGCTCGGCGCCGATTTGCGAATCAGGTGACATTCCTCCGCCAAAGAGAGTGCTAGTGGGTTGCAAAATGCTGGGGAGCAGCGACCGCTGGCTTTGCACTGATATCAGGCTTAAGTAACTGATATAGTGCATTTTTACTGGAATTGGACTATGACGGCCGAAGAGATGGAGTCGCGGCTTCTCTACCGCGACGGGCTGATGCTGGTGATCGACAAGCCGGCGGGGCTTGCCGTGCACCGCGGCCCCAACGGCGGCGAAAGCCTGGAAGATCATTTTGCCGCGCTCCGCTTCGGCCTGCCGCGCGCGCCCGCGCTCGCCCACCGGCTCGACCGCGACACCTCCGGATGCCTCGTGCTGGGCCGCCATCGCAAGGCGCTTGCCCAGCTCGGCCGCCTGTTCAAGACCGGTGCCATCGACAAGACCTATTGGGCGGTGGTTGAGGGCGCGCCGGAAGCCGACGCCGGCGTGATCGAGCTTCCGCTCGGCCGCCTCGATATAACGCGGGGCTGGTGGACGAAGCACGATCCCAAAGGTCAAGCTGCGGTGACCAAGTGGAAAGTGCTTGGCAGGGGCGAGAAATTAACATGGTTGGCGCTCGAGCCCGTCACCGGGAGGACGCACCAATTGCGGGTGCATTGCGCGGAAATGGGCTGGCCGATCCTCGGCGACGCGATCTACGGCACGGCGCCGCGAAAGGGCGGCCCGATGCTGCAGCTGCAGGCCCGCGAGATCGTCGTGCCGCTCTACAAAAACCGTGCGCCGATCCGCGTCAGCGCGCCGGTGCCGCCGCAGATGCGCGCGGCGCTGGCACAATGCGGATGGGAAGGTGAGCGTGAGGGCGAAGCGGCGAAATGACGTAGCGATCACGCCGCCAGCAATCGCCTGCCGTCGTGCGCTGTAATCCGGACGTCGAGGATAGTGCCGGGCGCGGCTGCTTCCGAAAGCTTCACCGGCGTGAAGTGCTCGGTGCGGCCTTGCTCGGGCGACTCGGTCAACACCCGCCGTGTCGCGCCGACTTCGGCGTCGAGATGCCGCCGCAAGGCGAGCGCGCCGCGCTCGCGCAAACGCCGGGCGCGCTCCTTTACGACGGCGCGGGGAAGCTGTGGCATGCGCGCGGCCGGCGTGCCCGGCCGCGCCGAGAATGGAAAGACGTGCAGCTGCGTCAGTCCGCATTGCTCGACAAGCTCAAGCGAGTTCTGGAACATCTCTTCCGTCTCGGTCGGGAAGCCGGCGATGAGGTCGGCGCCGAACACCATGTCCGGACGCAGCCGGCGCAAAGCGGCGCAGAATGCGATGGCGTCCTGACGCGAGTGCCGGCGCTTCATGCGCTTGAGGATGAGGTCGTCGCCCGCCTGCAGCGATAGATGCAAATGCGGCATGAGCCGCTCGTGCTGTGCGAAGGCGTCGATGAGGCCACGGTCGGCCTCCACCGAATCGATCGACGACAGACGCAGCCGCTTGAGCTCCGGCACGTGTTTGAGAATTTGCTTGACCAGCATGCCGAGCTTCGGCGCGCCCGGCAGGTCGGCGCCGTAGCTCGTGATGTCGACGCCGGTGAGCACGACCTCGCAATAATTGTTGGCGACGAGACGCCGCACATCCTCGACTACCGCGCCCATCGGCACCGAGCGTGAATTGCCGCGGCCATAGGGAATGATGCAGAAGGTGCAGCGATGATCGCAGCCGTTCTGTACCTGGACGAATGCGCGGGTGCGGCCTTCGAAACCCTCGATCAAGTGCGCGGCCGTCTCCCGGACCGTCATGATGTCGTTGACGATCGCCTTTGGCGCATGGGCGAGGCCAAAGTCGGCATGCGCCCGTTTCCATGTCGCGGCGCTGAGCTTCTCTGCATTACCGAGGACCAGATCGGCCTCGGCCATGGCGACAAAGGTCTCTGGCTCGGTCTGCGCCGCGCAGCCGGTGACGACGATGTTGGCCTGCGGCCGCGCGCGCCGCAGCGCGCGGATCGTTTGCCGCGCCTGGCGTACCGCCTCTGCCGTGACGGCGCAGGTATTGACCACCACCGTGTCGTGCAAGCCGGCGCGCTCCGCCTCGCGGCGGATCACTTCCGATTCGGCGGCATTGAGCCGGCAGCCGAAGGTGACGATTTCGACGCTCACGGGTTCAGGCTTTCGCTCATGCCGCGCCGGCATCGGCGAACAGCGCGCCGTCGAACCGGCCGGCGTGCTCATATTCGACAGGGCCGGTCATCAGCACGTGATCGTCGGCCTCGCGCCATTCGATCGCGAGGTCGCCGCCCGGTAACGTGACCGTCACCTTGCGGCCAGTGCGGTCAAGCCGCGCCGCGGCGACGGCAGCGGCGCAAGCCGCCGAGCCGCAGGCTCTGGTGAGGCCGGCGCCGCGCTCCCAGGTTCGGATCGTCACATGGTCGCGCGAAACCACGGCGGCGAGCGTGATATTGGCGCGCTCCGGAAACAGCGGATGGTGTTCGAGTTGCGGGCCGATGGCGCGCAGATCGTAAGCCTCCGGATCCTCGACCCAGAAGATGGCGTGCGGATTGCCCATGTTCACGGCCGACGGCGAATGCAGAATCGGCGCGCCGGACGGTCCGATCGTCAGGTCGATCGCTCGGGTGTCGGGCATCTCCTTCGCCAGCGGAATCTCGTCCCAGCGAAAAAGCGGCGCGCCCATGTCGACCGTGTACCGCCCATCGCCCGCCGCCCAACACGAAATCAGCCCCGCCGGCGTTTCGAAGCTCAGCGCCGTCTTTCCCGTCTCGGCGCCAATCAGAGCCGCGATACAGCGCATGCCGTTGCCGCAGGCGCCCGCTTCCGAGCCGTCATTGTTGTAGATGCGCACGGCCGCGTCGGTCCTGCCGCGGCCCGGATAAAGCGCCATGAGCTGGTCGTAAGGCTCGTGTCGCGCGGCTGCGCGCGCCTCGGCCGCGCCGATCGGGACCGGCGCGCCGCGCAGGTCGACGATCACGATCTCGTTGCCGAGACCGTTCATTTTCACGAACTTCCGGTTTGCCAGCGCGCTCATGATAAAGCCCGAATGTGAAGGACTTATATGAGAACTTGGGTCTTGCGCGCCAGTGGGGGCAGTGGGCGGAGTGGGGCAGCCGCGTACGGGCGTGCTAAAATTCAATCATGGATGAACAGACCAAGAGACCGCGCCGCCGGTGAGCGGCGGTCCACTAATAGGAGAGCCTGATGTTTTTTCGCTTTGCGCTCTGCATCGGTATGGCGGCTGCGGCCTTTGCCGTCGCCGGACCACAGCCGTCTTGGGCGCAAAATCCATCGCCGCCGGCTACCGCGCCCAAAGCCGGCACCGCGCCGGCAGCGCCGGCCGCACCCGCCGCACCAGCGACGATACCGGCCGCACCGCCGCCGGGTGCTGCGGCCGAGGCGCTCGATCCGTTCGGCGCGGAAACCACACTCACCGCCAAGCCGATCGTGTTACTGAAGGGCACCGGCACCTGGGACAACGCCTTCGAGACGATCACCAAATCGCTCAAGTCGCTCAAAGCCTATATCGGTAAAGAGGGGCTCAAGGCCGACGGTCCGGCGATGACCATTTTCACGGCGACCGACGATACCGGCTTCGAGTTCCAGGCCGCGATTCCCATCGCCGAGCCGCCGAAAAGTCCGCCGCACGGCAACATTGCGGTGGGCACATCGCCGCAGGGTCGCGCGCTCGAATTTGTGCATCGCGGCTCGTATGACGCCATGGACAATACTTATGAAGGGATCACCAACTATCTCGACGAGAAGCGCCTTGAAGCCAAGGACTTGTTCATCGAGCAATATGTGACCGACCCCTTGTCCACCAACGAGGATCATCTGGTCGTCAACGTCTACGTCTTGATCAAATAGGCCGTGGGTTTCTCCCCCGAAGATGACGATCACAGTTGCCACACCTGGCCGGGCCGCAACGTGCGGAATTGCTCAGGCGGAATTCCGGCAGTCCGCAAGGCGTCGGCGAGCGCGACGAGCGGCGCATCGATCGCTTCGTCGGTGAGCTGGAACGTGCCGTAATGATGGCCGAGCGCGAGCTCGGCGCCGCAATCGATGAAGGCCCGCACCGACTCGGCGGGATTCATGTGCTGGTCGCGCATGATCCAGCGCGGCTCATAGGCGCCGATCGGCAGGACGGCGAGCCGGAACGGTCCGTGGCGCTCGCGCGCAGCGCGGAAATGCCGGCCGTCGCCGTAGCCGGAATCGGCGACGAAATAGATGCGGCCACCCGGCGCTTCGATCACGAACGATGCCCACAGTGACATGTTGCGGTCGAACAAGTTTCGCGCCGACCAATGTCGCGTAGCGATGGGCGTCACTGCGACTCCCGCGCCGATCTCGATCCTCTCGTCCCAATCGTAGGCTTCGGCGGCGATGGCCGGATCGTGATTTCGCATGATGGTGTCATTGCCGAGCGGCGTCACGACGCGCGGGCAGTGCGCGGCCGCGAGCCGCGACAGAGTGGTCAGATCGAGATGATCGTAATGGCCGTGCGAAACCAGCACGACATCGATCGGCGGCAAGTCGGCAAAGGCGATGCCCGGATCGTTGACGCGCCGCGGCCCGACCCACTGGAAAGGTGATGCGCGCTTCGACCATACCGGGTCGAGCAGCATATTGAGGCCCGCGGTCTGAATGAGGAAGCTCGCATGGCCGACATAGGATATATGCCAGTCGGCGCCTTCGACGCGCGCCGGCGGACGCTCGGTATAAGGCGAAGGCGCCCAAGCGGGCCACTTCGCCTTGGTGCCGCGCCAGTAACGATCGAGCAACCACCGCAGCAGATCGCCACGGCCTTTCGGCGGCACGCCGTGCGGGTCGAAAAACCGCTTGCCGTCGAAATGATCGGAAACCGGGCCTTGGTAATAGCGCGACATTTGGGTCGAATTATACAACTTGGCTGCCTGGGCGGTCAGGCCATAGCGCCACGGTTGACTGGGGCGGCATCCGCACCTATTTTCTGGCCGCTTTCGTTAAGAGACTGAAAGTTCGTCATCGCCGACCGGCCCGTGAGGCCGGAGACCCCCGCCCGACAGCGCGATGCGCCCTCGGGCGTCTTCGTGTTTTCTCCCTCTCCCCGCAGGCGGCGAGAGGTAAGATAGGGACAAATGTTCGACAGTCTTTCCGAGCGTCTGAATGCGGTCCTTGACCGCCTGACCCGGCGCGGCGCGCTGTCGGAGGCGGAGGTCGACGCGGCGCTGCAGGAGGTGCGGCGCGCGCTGATCGAGGCCGATGTCGCGCTCGACGTCGCCCGCGTTTTCACCGAGGAGGTGAAGAAGCGCGCCGTCGGGGTCGAGGTCATCAAGTCGGTCACGCCCGGCCAGATGGTCGTCAAGATCGTGCACGATCAACTGGTCGAGACCTTGGGGTCGAGTGCCCAGCCGATCGACCTCAATGCGCCGGCGCCCATCGCCATCATGATGGTGGGTCTGCAGGGCTCGGGCAAAACCACAACCACCGCGAAAGTCGGCAAACGGCTCGCCGAGACCGCCAAGCGCAAAGTGCTGATGGCTTCGCTCGACACGCGCCGGCCGGCGGCGATGGAGCAGCTCGCAGTGCTCGGCCGGCAGGTCGGTATCGACACGCTGCCCGTGGTCGCCGGGCAAACGCCGGTGCAGATCGCGGCGCGCGCGCTGCAGGCGGCGCGGCTCGGCGGTTACGACGTGGTGCTGCTCGACACCGCCGGCCGTCTCACCCTCGACGAGGCGATGATGAACGAAGCTGCGGAGGTTCGCCGCGTCGCTTCACCGCACGAAGTCCTGTTGGTGGCCGACGCGCTTACCGGCCAGGACGCGGTCAATCTCGCCGGCAGCTTCAATGAGCGCGTCGGTCTCACCGGCATCGTGCTGACGCGGATCGATGGCGACGGCCGCGGCGGCTCGGCGCTGTCGATGCGCGCGGTGACCGGCAAGCCGATCAAGCTCATCGGCACCGGAGAGAAACTCGACGCTGTCGAAGATTTCGATCCGGCGCGGATCGCCGGCCGCATCCTCGGCATGGGCGACATCGTCTCGCTGGTGGAGAAGGCGGCCGCGACCATCGACGCCGAGAAGGCGGCGCGTGTCGCCGAGAAGATGCGCAAGGGCGCCTTCGATCTCGCCGATTTGCGCGAGCAACTGGCACAGATGCAAAACATGGGCGGCATGAGCGGGCTGATGGCGATGCTGCCGGGAATTGCGAAAATGAAGAACCAGCTCGCCGAGCGCAATCTCGACGAGAAGTTGCTCAAGCGGCAGATGGCGATCATCGATTCGATGACGCCGCGGGAGCGGCGCAATCCCGACCTGCTCAAGGCGAGCCGCAAGCGGCGCATTGCCGCCGGCTCCGGCACCAAGCCGGAGGACATCAACCGGCTCCTGAAGATGCACCGCACCATGGCCGATGTGATGAAGGCGATGGGCGGCGCCAAGCGCGGGCCGATGGCCGGCCTGGCCAACATGCTCGGGTTTGGCGGCGGCATGCCGAGCCCGGAACAGATGGCCAAGCTCGCGGAGAAAATGCCGGGCGGTCTGCCGCCCGGGATGCCGGGTGCGGGCGGCTTGCCGCCGTCCATGCCGGGGCTGCCGCCGAATTTTCCGGGAATGCCGGGTGGATTACCGGGGCTGGGTGCAAAACTGCCACCCGGATTTCCCGGTCTGGGAAAGAAAAAATGATCCACACGCAGCCGCACGAGCGTTTTTCCACTCGGCTTTCGCTTGAGCCGAGCGCGGTCAGCGCGTTCGCGCACGCCGTCGGCGATACCAACCCGGTGCATCACGATGCCGACTTGGCGGCAAAATCACGCTTCGGCCGGTTGATCGCGAGCGGACCGCAGACGACGGCGCATCTCTTGGCGCTGACGGCCTCGCACTTTTCCAAGCGCGGCGCCATGCTCGGACTGGAATTTTGGGTTCGGTTTCGGCAGCCGATTTACGCAGACGAGACGATCATCTTGGAATGGCTCGTCGTGTCGGTGAAGCGCCATCCTCGTCTCGACGGAGAAATTATCGATCTGCGCGGTCGCATCCGCAAGGAAACCGGCGAAACCGCCGTGGGCGCGAAGGGACGCGTCCTTGTCACTGAAAAACACTGACCCATTGCAAGAAAGGAAAGCAACAAATGCCTGTTGTCATTCGTATGGCCCGCGCCGGCACCAAGAAGCGGCCGGTTTATCACATTGTCGTCGCCGACAGCCGCGCGCCGCGCGACGGCCGCTTCATCGAGCGGCTGGGTTATTTCAATCCGCTCTTACCCAAGGACAAAACCGAGCGGCTGAAGCTCGATCTGGACAAGGTCAAGGCGTGGATGGCCAAGGGCGCGCATCCCTCGGACCGCGTGATGCGCTTTCTCGACGCCGCCGGCGTGATGAAACGGCCGAAGCGCAACAATCCGGAAAAAGCGGTGCCGCGCAAAGAGCGCAAGGCGAAGGAGGAAGCCGCCAAAGCCGCCGCTGGAGCGGCTCCGGCCGCCGGCGCAGCACCCGCCGCCGGCGCGGCGGCGACGTAATCGACCCTCTTCCCGTGTGGGAGAAGATGGCCAAAGGAGCAAAGCGACCGCGGCCGGGTGAGGGATTTTCTTTATGAACGATCGCCCGCGAAAATCCGAGCCCTCACCGCGGCAGGTTTGCCTCGGGCAGTTCGGTGCTGCGCATGGCGTGCGCGGCGAAGTGCGCCTGCGCTCCTTCACGGCCGACCCGGCGGCCATCGCCAATTATGGTCCGCTTGAAGCCGAGGACGGCCGCGTCTTCGAGATCACATCGCTGCGGCCGGCCAAAGATCACTTCGTGGCGACGCTTGCTGGCATCGACGATCGCAACGCCGCCGAGCGGCTGGCTAACATCAAGCTCTATGTGCCGCGTGAACGCCTGCCGGAGCCCGAGCAGGCGGACGAGTTTTACCACGCCGATCTGATCGGCCTCGCGGTCGTCGACAGCGCGGGCGAAAAACTCGGCACCGTCATCGCGATCCACAATTTCGGTGCCGGCGACCTGATCGAACTGCGGCCGGCGGCCGGCGGCAACACGGAATTGGTGCCGTTCGACGAGACCCACGTGCCGGCGGTGGATATTGCCGCGGGACGGATCGTGGTCGCTCCGCCGGCGGGAACGTTTGCACCCTCTCCCCTTGTGGGAGAGGGTGGCGAGGCGAAGCCGAGCCGGGTGAGGGGTACGAGCGAGAAGAAGCCCCTCACCCGGACCGCCGTCGGCTCACGCCGACAGCGGTCCAGCCTCTCCCACAAGGGGAGAGGGTAGTATGTGGCGGGCGAGCATTCTCACCATCTTGCCGGAGGTTTTTCCGGGACCCTTGGGCGCCAGCCTTGCCGGCAAGGCTCTGGCGTCAGACGCGTGGTCGCTCGATGTCGTCGATATTCGCGCCTTTGCGACGGACAAGCACCGCACCGTCGACGATTCGCCGGCTGGCGGCGGCCCGGGCATGGTGATGAAGGCCGACGTGCTCGGTCGCGCCATCGACGCGACGGCAACGGATGACCGTCCACGTCTCCTCCTATCGCCGCGCGGTGCGCCGTTGACCCAAGCGCTGATCGAAGCCTTCGCCCGTGGGGCAGGGCTCGTCCTGCTCTGCGGCCGTTTCGAGGGCGTCGATGAGCGCGTCATCGGGGCGCGCTCCCTCGAAGAAGTCTCGGTCGGCGATTATGTCCTTTCCGGAGGCGAGATCGCCGCGATGGCGGTGATCGACGCCTGCGTGCGGCTGTTGCCCGGCGTTATGGGCGCGCCCGCCTCGAGCGCCGAGGAGAGCTTCGCGGAAGGGTTGCTGGAATATCCGCAATATACCCGGTCGCAACTCTGGGAGGGCCGGCCGATCCCCGACGTGCTGCTGTCGGGCGACCATGGCAAGATCGCGGCCTGGCGGCGGGCCGAGGCCGAACGCTTGACCCGCGAGCGCCGGCCGGACCTCTGGGCCGCCTTTTTGAGCCGATTCCGCAGCGGTTCGCGGACGGGATGACCGGAAGGTGACAAATCCGGCGCGGTAGCGTAGAAGCTGCGCCAAACCCGCTTAGCCCCGGCCGAAATGGCGCCCCTTAAGCGCAGCCGATGGAGAATTCGCCATGGACCTCATCAAGGAAATCGAAAACGAACAGGTGGCGAAGCTCACCGCTGGCAAGGAAATCCCCGATTTCCAGCCGGGCGATACGGTCGTGGTCAACGTCAAGATCGTCGAAGGCGAGCGCAGCCGCATCCAGGCCTATGAAGGCGTGTGCATCGGCCGCGCCGGCGCCGGTCTGAACGAGAATTTCACCGTGCGAAAGATTTCCTACGGCGAGGGCGTCGAGCGCGTTTTTCCGCTTTATTCGCCGATGATCGACTCGATCAAAGTGGTGCGCCGCGGCCAGGTGCGCCGCGCCAAGCTCTATTATCTCCGCGGCCGCCGCGGCAAGTCGGCACGCATTGTCGAGCGGCAGGATCACAGCAGCGCGCAGGCCGAAACAGCCGCTGCCGGGGAGAAGGCGGCGGAGTGATGCCAAGCGATTGCTGGGCGCCTATATGCTCCGCGTCGTTGGTGGAGTTTCGTAGTAATGGCAAAGCCTCGTACTCTCTACGATAAGATCTGGGACGATCATCTCGTCGACGAAGAGCCGGACGGCACCTGCCTGATCTACATCGATCGGCATCTTGTGCACGAGGTCACGAGCCCGCAGGCTTTCGAGGGATTACGACTTGCCGGCCGCAAGGTGCACGCACCGGAGAAGACGCTCTGCGTCGTCGATCACAACGTGCCGACGACCGATCGCCGGCAGAAGAACCCCGACCCCGAGAGCGAGGCGCAGATCGCCTGTCTCGCCGAGAACGCCAAGCTGTTCGGGCTGGAATATTTCGACGAGTTCGATAAGCGGCAAGGGATCGTCCACATCATCGGGCCGGAACAAGGCTTTACGCTGCCCGGCACGACGCTGGTTTGCGGCGACAGCCACACCGCGACGCACGGCGCCTTTGGCGCGCTCGCTTACGGCATCGGCACGTCGGAAGTGGAGCACGTGCTCGCTACGCAGACCCTGATCCAGACCAAGTCGAAGAACATGCGCGTCGTCGTCGACGGCACGCTGCCGGCCGGCGTCACCGCCAAAGACATCATCCTCGCCATCATCGGCGAGATCGGTACTGCCGGCGGCACCGGCTATGCGGTCGAATATGCCGGCGAAGCCATCCGCGCGCTGTCGATGGAAGGCCGCATGACGGTTTGCAACATGTCAGTCGAGGCCGGCGCCAAAGCCGGATTCATCGCACCGGACGAGAAGGCCTACGCGTTTCTGAAGGATCGGCCGAAGGCGCCGAAAGGCCAAGCTTGGGACGAAGCGGTGCGCTATTGGCAGACGCTTCATTCCGACGATGGCGTGCATTTCGATCGCGAAATCAGGCTCGACGCCGGCAAGTTGCCGCCGCTGGTGACCTGGGGGACAAGCCCGGAGCAAGTGGTCGCCGTGACGGGCCGCGTGCCCAGGCTCGAAGACAT
The DNA here is from genome assembly GCA_963721025.1 of uncultured Alphaproteobacteria bacterium. GTDB lineage: Bacteria > Pseudomonadota > Alphaproteobacteria > Rhizobiales > Xanthobacteraceae > BOG-931. The sequence continues at coordinate 192,311 of CAVRHN010000002.1, forward strand.
CGCCGACGCCCACAAGCGCGAGGCGGCGGAACGCTCCCTCGCCTATATGGGATTGCAGGGCGGTGAGAGGATCGCCGATATCGCCGTCGATCGCGTGTTCATCGGCTCGTGCACCAATGCGCGGATCGAAGATTTGCGCGCCGCGGCGCGGGTCGTCGACGGCAAGCGCGTCCACGCCAACGTCAGTGCGATGATCGTGCCCGGCTCGGGACTGGTGAAAGCGCAGGCCGAGGCCGAGGGACTGGACAAGATTTTCCTCATGGCCGGCTTCGAATGGCGCGAGCCCGGCTGCTCCATGTGCCTCGCCATGAACCCCGACAAGCTCGCCCCCGGCGAGCGCTGCGCCTCGACGTCGAACCGCAACTTCGAGGGCCGACAGGGCTATAAGGGCCGCACGCACCTTGTCTCGCCGGCGATGGCCGCCGCCGCTGCCGTCGCCGGACATTTCGTCGATGTGCGCGACTGGAACTGAAGGCGCCTGACGCGGAACCGCGAAGCTTCGTTTCCTTATCGATTGAACTGAAATGGCGACTTCGGCGTGGGCGGTCCAGTTGCCGATCGCCTTGCCAGCGTCTCGTTAGAGTTTTGCGAGTTTTGCGGTCGCTACAAAGCGAAGAGCGCGCGATCCAGATATAAAAACTATGCGTGTCTGAGTGGCCTATTGATTTGAAAAGGCTGGATTATTCTTCGCGTCGGCGCCGAAAATGTATCAAGAAAATGTACTTCGGGCGGTGGCCGCTTCGGCCGCACATCCCATCTCGTTGGATAAATTATTGTAATTACAAGGAAAATTGCTTCTGGCCCGGCTGTGGCACGGCCTTTGCTGAATAGTCAGCAAGAGCCATGACCCGCAAGTCAGGAGGCCAAGATGAACGATAAAAACAGAATTCTCGTCGTCGATGACGATGAAGTGGTGCGCTGGAGCTACCTGCGCTCGCTGCAAAGCATTTCCCGCAATGTCGAGGCCGCCTGCGATGGCGAAGAGGCGCTGCAGACGATGGAACAGAACCCTTGCGACGTTGTGTTGCTCGATCTCCGCATGCCCGGCCAGGACGGGATGTCGGTGCTGCGCACCATCAAACAGAAATGGCCTGAGAGCGAGGTGGTGATCATCACCGGCTATCCGACCCTGACCAGCGCCAAGGAGGCGCTGCGGCTTGGAGCTTACGACTATGTCGCCAAGCCGGTGGCCCCACAGGACGTGATCAATGTCACCGACGGTGCCATGACCCACAAACAATGGGCACTGCGTCGCGTGTCGGAGAATTAGCAGCGGGCAGACATGCCCGACAAATATTCGAAAAGGAGATAGCCATGACCGCATTACGCAAAGTGCTCGTTGTCGACGACGATCCGGTCGTCCGCAAGAGCTTCGATCGGGTTCTTTCCAGCAAGGGTTACGCTGTCATCACCGCCGAAAGCGGCGAAGAGGCGCTGCACAAGCTGGATGCGGAAAAGTACGACATCGTTTACAGCGACATCCGCATGCCGGGCATGAACGGACTTGAGGTCGCCGAGAACGTCAAGGCACGACGACCGTGGACGCCGGTCGTGATTATTACCGGCTACGGCACCGAAGCGGCCGAAGCGCGCGCCAAGGCGGCAGGTGTTTCGAGCTTCCTGCACAAACCGCTGTCTCCCGAGATGATCGAAGACAGCGTCCGCGACACCCTGGCGGCGACCGCAGAAGCAGTAGAGGCGGTGGTTTTGCCGGCTGCGGCCGAAGCTCCCGCCGCCTCGGTCAATGCGCTGAAGAACATGGTTCTGTTCTTCGCCGCGCCTTTCATTGGCTTGGCCTACATCGTCGTCCTTCCGTTCATCGGCCTTGGCTTCCTTGCAGTGCTGGCGGCGCGCACCGCCGCCAAGATCGATGGGGTGCGGAGGGTTGGGCTTGTACTCAAGCATTGCGCGATGGCGATCGCCGCGCCCCTCATCGGCTTGGCCTTCATCGTCTTCTTCCCGTTCATCGGCTTGGCCATGCTGGCCTGGCTCGGGGGTCGGGCGATGTTGGCGCCGGTGCGCCACGGAGAGCTGCGGGACCGAATTTGATGCTGGCGCCCTCGTCCGAAAGCGATGATGTTTTTGGGATTTGCGGTCCGGATAAAAAGGTTTGGGAGGGGGCAATCATGGCGGAGTCTACTGCACGCAAGAGCGGACCAATCTATATGCGTGAAATGATGGAGCGCCTCGGCATTGAGCCGGGCGGCGGCGCGGCGCCAAGCCTGAGCCTAAGCTACGCCACCGCGTTTCACCGCTGCGAAGCGTGCCTATCCAAACAAGCCTGCCGCGACTGGCTCGACCAGATGCCGGCGTCGGTGGCGTTCGCCCCGCGCTTCTGCCCGTGTGGCGACATCTTGTTTGAACTGCTGGTCGATCAACCGAGCTCATGGACTCGCAGCTCACGCACGCGATAGCCGGGCCCGCTTGGCCGTGTACCCAGCGGCAATGATGTTCCGGGAACAGCCTCCCGATGCGTCACCCAATGACCGTTATCGGGTTTGCAATCGCTAGCTCCCCGCCCATTGGGGAGCCCGTTTGTTCAGGAAGGCATCGACCCCCTCGGCGAAGTCGGGTGTGTCGGCGAGCGCGGTGGCTGTTTCCAGCTCGAGCGCCATTCCATCCTCAAAACTTACTCCGCCGCCCAGAGTGATGGTCCGCCGGATCGCCGCCAAGGCGGCTGCGGGCTTCGCCGCCAGGTCCTCGGCATAGTTTTGCACGCGGCGCCGAAGATCGTCCGGCGCGACGACTTCGTCCACCAATCCCCACGCCAGCGCCTCGGCGGCGCCCAACAGGCGTCCTTCGTACAAGTAGCGGATAGCCCTTGGCCGGCCGAGCAGCCGCACGAGCGCCTGCGTGGTGGCGATCGGCGGAATGAAGGCAATGCGGATTTCCGGCTGGCCCAGCTTCGCATCGAACGCCGCAAACCGCAGGTCGCAATGCAGCGCCATCTCCAGACCGCCGCCGACGGCAGTTCCATTGATCGCGGCCAGCAGCGGCTTTGGAGAGGAGCGCAGCAAGTGCGCGATCTCATGACATGTCGAGACCCAACCGCGCATCTGCCGCGCTTTCATCCCTTCGAATTCGTGCAGATCGGCTCCGGCACTGAAATAACCGGCGATAGCGCTAGCCAGCACCAGGACCCGAACCCCCGGATCGGTGAGTGCCGCGCCAATGGCCTCGCGCACCTCCAGGACCATCTGTCGATTGAAGGCGTTGACCGGAGCGCGGTTGAATTCGAGCCACGCGACGCGAGCGCTGACCGGCAGACGGATGAATTCGAAGCCGCGCGTCATACTGGATAGCCTCCTTGAGCCAGTCAGGCTTACCCGCGCACCCACCAGCAATGTTGTTTCGGAAAGAGCACTGTCCCGCTCGGTCGGTATTGCAGGACGTACCAATCGACGCAGCGGCGGTAGAGCAGCGGCCGCGGATTGACTTCGATGCGCGGGCGCGACAGCGTGTGCGAAGGGATTTGTGTCCCCGCCCGCGGGGTCTGCGCCACCGCGAACGAACTTGTGCCGGCGAATGACGCCGCAGCCAGGCTCGCGATCACGGTAAGCGATTTCACCGACATGGCTTTCTGCTCCGCCTCCACCCGCCCCACGCTCCCGCATCGCGAGGCGCCGGTCAACTGCATCGCAAGCCTTCGCGCTACGCGCGGAACAGCGCGATCTGCGCTAAAATGACTGGATGGCCGATACGGCATTCGATCCGCTCGCCTGGCAACGAATGAAGGCACCCTCGCTCGCGGAACTCGAAATTCTCGCGGCCGAGGTGTTTCGCCATCTGCCGAGGAAATTTCGCGATTTGTGCGCGGACCTTGTTATCCAGGTCGACGATTTCCCGCGCGATGAGGTGCTCGACGAGATCGGCGCCGATAGCGAGTTTGATCTGCTCGGCCTGTTCCAGGGCCTCGGCCTGCCGTTCCGCTCCGAGAGCGCGTCGATACAGATGCCCAACATGATCTGGCTCTACCGCCGCCCGATCCTCGATTACTGGGCCGAGCACGATGAAACGCTCGGCGCGATCGTCAAGCATGTGCTGGTGCACGAGATCGGCCATCATTTCGGATTGTCGGACGCCGACATGGCGGCTATCGAGCGAGCGGCGGAATAGGACTGCTTTGAGCATGATCTTGTCCGAAAACCGGTAACCAATTTTCGGGATCATGCTCGTCAAAGGGAACGATGCCATGAGGATAGACGGCGCATGCCATTGCGGAGCGATCACCATCGAAGGCGAGGTTGACCCGGAGAAGGTCACGATCTGCCACTGCACCGATTGCCAGAACGGCACCGGCTCGGCGTTTCGCGTCTCGGTGCCGGTCCCCGGCGATACTTTCAAAATGACCGGGCAACCGGCGATCTACGTCAAGACCACGGCGGAAAGCGGCAACCCGCGCGCGCAGGCCTTCTGCCCGAGATGCGGCTCGCCGCTCTACTCGACGGCGCCCGGCGACGGCCCGCAGGCCTCCTACATGGTGCGGGTCGGAATTTTGCGCCAGCGCGACCGGCTCATGCCGAAGCGGCAGATCTGGTTTCGCTCGGCGCGGCCATGGGTCACCGAGCTCGGCGGCATCCCCAGTCACGAGACACAGCAGGGCACCGCGCACCTGCGCTGAGACATGACGGAAGATCATGCTAAAAGGCAAAATCGGTGCGGCTCTCATGGCGTGAGGGCCGCCGCAACGAGGAAGCACCGCCATGATCGTGACCGTGTTTCGCTCACGCCTGAAGCCGGGACTTCGCGACGACTACGTCGCCTTGGTCGCTCGCATGGAGGAGCTCGCCCGCACCATGCCTGGCTATATCTCGCACAAGGACTTCCTTGCCGAAGACGGCGAGCGGGTGGCCATTGTGGAGTTCGCACACGAAGAAGGGCTGCGCGCCTGGCGGACCAACCCCGAACATATCGCGGCGCAAAGGCTGGCGCGGCAGAAGTATTACATCGAGTATCACATTCAGGTCTGCACGCTCGATCGCGAATCGAAGTTCAAGGCCCAGGAAGCTGCAAAATCCGCTGTGGCGGCGGCACCGCCGGGTTGACCCGCGTCCCGCGCCGCGCCATTTAACGTTACGGACGGGACGCTTCCGCGTCGTAGGATGGAATATGGAAAAGTTCACCGTGCTCGAGGGTGTCGCGGCGCCGCTGAAGATGATCAATGTCGACACCGACATGATCATCCCCAAGCAATATCTCAAAACCATCAAGCGCACCGGCCTCGGCAAGGGCCTGTTCGCCGAAAAACGCTACCGCGACGACGGCAGCGAGAACCCGGATTTCGTGCTCAACAAGCCGGCTTACCGCAAGGCGAAGATCCTGGTCGCCGGCGACAATTTCGGCTGCGGATCCTCGCGCGAGCACGCGCCCTGGGCACTCAAGGATTTCGGCATCACTTGCGTGATATCGACCTCGTTCGGCGATATTTTCTACAACAACTGTTTCAAGAACGGCATCCTGCCGGTGCAGGTTTCACCGCAGGATCTGGACAAGCTGTTCGACGATGCGGAGCGCGGCGCTAACGCGACCCTCACCATCGATCTCGTCAAGCAGGAAATCCGCGGGCCTGACGGCGGCGTGATCAAGTTCGAGGTCGACGCGCACCGCAAGCATTGCCTGCTCAACGGTCTCGACGATATCGGTCTGACCATGGTCAAGAGCGACAAGATCGAGCGCTTCGAAGACAAGGCCAGGGCGGCGCGGCCTTGGGCGTGAGCCGGCTCTCGTCCGTCAACCGAAAGCCGCCATGGCCCCCGCTATTTCCGTCTCGCATCTTAGCAAGACCTATGCCTCCGGCTTCCAGGCGCTCAAGGACATCAACCTGGAGATCCGCAACGGCGAAATTTTCGCGCTGCTCGGCCCTAACGGCGCCGGCAAGACGACGCTGATCAGCATCATCTGCGGCATCGTCAATCCGTCCGCCGGCAGCGTCACGGTGGACGGCCACGACATCATCGCCGATTACCGCGCCGCCCGCACGCTGATCGGTCTCGTGCCGCAGGAGCTGGCGACCGACGCCTTCGCCTCGGTGTGGGCGACGGTGTCGTTCAGCCGCGGGCTGTTCGGCAGGCCGGCCAATCCCGCCTACGTCACAAAAGTGCTCAAGGAGCTGTCGCTGTGGGACAAGAAGGACGATAAAATCTTGACGCTGTCCGGCGGCATGAAGCGCCGCGTCATGATCGCCAAGGCCTTGTCGCACGAGCCCCGGATCCTCTTCCTCGACGAGCCGACCGCCGGCGTCGATGTCGAATTGCGTAAGGATATGTGGGATGTCGTGCGCGCGCTGCGCGCCTCCGGCGTCACCATCATCCTGACCACGCACTACATCGAGGAAGCCGAACAGATGGCCGACCGCATCGGTGTCATCAACAAGGGGCGACTGATCCTGGTCGAGAACAAGGCCGAGCTGATGCGCAAACTCGGCGGCAAGCAGTTGACGCTCGAGCTGCTGGAACCGATCGATGCGGTGCCGGCAGCCCTCTCCCGCCATAATCTCGTCTTGGCCGCCGGCGGCAAGGAGCTGATCTACAACTACGATACCCAGGGCGAGCGCACCGGAATCACGACGTTGCTCGACGACCTCAAACGCGCGGGCATCAGGTTCAAGGATCTGCACACCACGCAAACCTCGCTGGAGGACATCTTCGTCGGCCTGGTGAGTGAAAGACCATGAACCTTTACGCCGTCGGCGCAATCTACCGGTCGGAGATGGCGCACACCCGGCGCACGCTGCTGCAGAGCATCGTCTCGCCGGTCATTTCAACGTCGCTCTATTTTGTGGTGTTCGGCGCCGCCATCGGCTCGCGCATCGCCCAGATCGAGGGCGTCCCCTACGGCGCCTTCATCGTGCCGGGGCTGATGATGCTGATGCTGCTGACCCAGAGCATCGTCAACGCCGCGTTCGGCATCTACTTTCCCCGCTTCGTCGGCACGATATATGAGATCCTTTCGGCGCCGGTGTCGTATTTCGAGATCGTGCTCGGCTTCGTTGGCGCGGCGGCGACCAAGTCGATCATTCTCGGCTTGATCATCCTGGCGACATCCGCACTGTTCGTGCCGCTGCAGATCGTGCATCCGGTGTGGATGCTGGCCTTTCTCGTCCTGACGTCGGTCAGCTTCAGCCTGTTCGGTTTCATTCTCGGCGTCTGGGCCGACACGTTCGAGAAACTGCAAATTGTGCCGCTGCTAATCATCACGCCGTTGACGTTCCTCGGCGGTACGTTCTATTCGACCAGCGTATTGCCGCCGCCGTGGCGCACCATCACGCTGTTCAACCCGCTGCTCTATCTGATCAGCGGCTTCCGCTGGAGCTTTTTCGGTCTGGCGGACGTCAATGTCGGCATCAGCATTGCTGTGATCATCTTGTTTCTGCTCGTCTGCATGGCCATTGTGGGGTGGATCTTCAAGACCGGCTACCGGTTGAAGGCTTAGAAGCAAAGCTACCGAATAAGAGAACGCACATGCAGCCAAGCCGCGGCGACTACGGTTTCGATTCTCCGCTCATTCCCATCGGCTTGACGATAGCGGCGGTTGTCGCCGGCTGTGTCGCCGTCATTCTGTTCGCGAGTTCCTGGCCTTGGCCTGCGGGCTTCAGCTTGGCGATCGCCGTCGTGTTTGCCCTTTCGACGATGAGCTTTGTATGGACCACGAGGCGGGGCAAGTTCATCGTCTGGGATGAATTGCTGGACACGCTCGCGCTGAGAGGTGATGAGCGCCTTCTCGACGTGGGATGCGGTCGCGGCATGGTGCTCATTCTTGCTGCGAAGCGCCTGTCGGCGGGTCGTGCGGTCGGCATCGATCTGTGGTCGGCCACCGATCAATCCGGCAACCGCGAGGAGGCGACGTTGCGCAATGCCGAGCTTGAGGGTGTCCGGGGTCGAATCGAACTGCGCACGGCAGACATGAGGCAATTGCCGTTCCCCGACCAGAGCTTCGACGTGGTTACGAGCAGTCTTGCGATTCACAATATCAAAGATGCCCAAGGTCGCGCACAGGCACTCGCCGAAATACTGCGCGTGTTGAAGGTTGGCGGGACGGCGATGATTGCCGACATTCTGCATACTGCCGCCTACCGTCGATTTTTCTCCTCCCAGCCAGGTGCGAAGGTGGAGTGTCGCCGCCTTGGTTGGAGATTCTGGTATGGCGGGCCGCAGATTGCGACCGCATTGGTGAAAGTGCGGAAGTCCCGTTGATGGCCAGGAGCATGCATTCGTGACTGCAGTAAAAATCACCTTGATCGGCGGACCGACCGCACTCATCGAAGTCGGTGGATTCCGTCTTTTGACCGACCCGACCTTCGATGCTCCGGGCGAGTACAAGCTCCCCCATGTCACGCTGAAGAAGACCTCGCATCCGGCGCTGACCGTAGAGCAGATCGGACGCGTCGACGCGGTGTTGCTGAGCCACGACCAGCACGCCGACAATTTCGATCATGCCGGGCGGGCCTACGCCATGCAGGCGCCGCGGCTTTTGACCACCGTCGTCGGCGCGAAAAGACTCGGCGGTGTCGCCGAGGGCTTGGCGCCCGGCGAAAGCACGAAGCTGACCAATCCGGCGGGGACGTTGACCGTCACGGCGACGCCGGCGCGGCATGGACCGGCCGGCATCGAGCCGTTGGCCGGCGACGTGATCGGTTTCGTGCTGTCGTTGGCCGGCGGCAGGCCGATCTACATCACCGGCGACACCGTCTGGTACGAGGGCGTCGCCGAGGTGGCGCGACGCTTTCAGGCTGGGCTAGTGCTGCTGTTCGCCGGCGCGGCGAAGACGCGCGGCGCGTTCCATCTCACCATGGACGCCAACGATGCGCTCGACACCGCGCATGCCTTTCCTGACGCCACCATCGTTCCTCTCCATTACGAAGGGTGGGCGCATTTCAGTCAGAGCGGCGACGATCTCGTGCAATCGTTCAAGGCGCTCGGCATCGGTGCCCGTTTGCGGTTGCTCGAGCCCGGCGTGCCGACGGCGATTGAGCTGTAAGTGCAGGCAGGCCGCTTAGGCCGACTGTGCCCGCGCGATCGCATCGGCGATCGCGACCGTTTGCCGCGCCATGTCGGCGTGCAGCCGCTCGACCATGCGGCCGTCGATCTGGATGACGCCCTTGTTGGCGTTTTCCGGCAGAACGAAGGCGGCGATGATCTTGCGCGCCCACGCCACTTCCTCCGCTGCCGGTGAGAACGCTTCGTTGCAGGGCGCAATCTGCTGCGGGTGGATCAGCGTCTTGCCGTCGAAGCCGAGATCGCGCGCCTGCCGGCACTCGGCGGCAAAACCTTCGCTGTCGCCGAGCTCGTTGTAGACGCCGTCAAGGATGTCGAGGCCGTTGGCCCGCGCCGCGGCGACGCAGGTCATCAGCCACGGCAGCATCGGTGCGCGGCCGGGCACCATCCGCGCCCGCGTTTCCTTGGCGAGATCGTTGGTGCCCATGACGAAGCCGGCCAGCCGCGTCAGTGGGTCGCGCGCCGCCGCCGCGATCTCGCGGGCGTTGAGCATGGCGAGCGGCGTCTCCATCATCGCCCAGATACGCACGCCGGCCTCGGCGCGGACGCCGACCAGGTGCTTGGCGACCTCGCGAACTTGCTCCGGCGCCGACACCTTCGGCACCAGCAAGGCATCGGGGCGGGCTGCGGCGACGGCGAGATCGTCGCGCCACCAAGTGGTATCAAGTCCGTTGATCCGCACCAGCACCTCGCGGCTGCCGAAGCCGCCGTTCTGCAGCGCCTGAACGATGAGCTCGCGCGCTTTGGCCTTGGCGTCCGGCGCTACGGCATCTTCGAGATCGAGAATGATGGCGTCGACCGGCAGCTCGCGCGCTTTCTCCATGGCACGCGCGTTCGATCCGGGCATGTACAGAACGCTGCGCCGCGGGCGGATGGTCATCGCTCGCTCCTTTTTCAATCTGACAAAACTAGCGACCTTGCAGCCATTGTCTACAGGCGTGTTTCGGGCTTTGACGTTGGACATGACGCCGGGCGCGACCGGAAGCAAAAACTGCGCAGAGACAAGGCGCCCAAGAAGCTGATATGTGCAATCCTGTGGATTGTGGTTCTGACGCCGCCGGCAGGCAAGACGCTTCCACCTCGTGATCCGAGTGGCGTTTTGTGAGGACAGAGCATGGACCTTAAAGAAGCGATTTACACCCGCCGCGCCGTCCGTGAATTCACCGCCGAGCCGGTCAATGAAGCGATTATTCGCGAGCTCATCGACGCGGCCGTTCAGGCGCCGACCGCGGTCAATCTGCAACCCTGCTCATTCTGCGTGGTCCGCGACAAGGGCGCGCTCGCCACGATATCGCGGGAAGCAAAAGCGTATATGGTGAGAACGACCTCGGTCGGGCTTATGTCGCATCATTTCAGCGAGATATTGAACGATCCGAATTTCGACATCTTCTATCACGCACCCGCGCTCATCCTGATTTCCACCGTGGCGGAAATCCCCTGGGCCGTCGAAGATTGCGCGCTCGCCGCGGAAAACCTTATGCTCGCGGCACGCGGCGCGGGGCTCGGAACATGCTGGATCGGATTTTCTCAAGGCTGGCTTGGGACGCCCGAGGGCAAGGCGCTCCTCAAGCTGCCGGCGGCGTACAAGCCGGTCGCGCCGATCATCGTCGGGCACCCAAAACCGGCGCCGGCGCCGGTACCGAGAAAAGCGCCGGAAATCCGCTGGATCGGTCCATAACGTCGGCGGCGCGAACGCCTCAGTAAGGGTACCGCGGACCGATCGCGATGAAAGAGCTGCCGTTATCCAAGGTCTATCAGTTGTTGGAACCGGGACCGGTCGTACTACTGACGACCGCCCGCAAAGGCCGCGCCAACGTCATGACCATGTCCTGGCACATGATGATTGAATTTGAGCCGCCGCAGCTCGCCTGTGTCGTCAGTAACGCCAATTATAGCTTCGCCGCGCTTCGCGCCACGGGTGAATGCGTGATCGCCATTCCAGCGCGGAAGTTGGCGACGAAAATGGTTAAGGTCGGGAATTCGTCGGGTCGCGACATCGACAAATTCACAGCGTTCCGACTGGCCAAAATGCCGGCCGTGTGCGTGGCCCCGCCGCTCCTCGCCGACTGCTTCGCCAATCTCGAATGCAAGGTCATCGACCGGCGCTTCGTGAACAAATACAACCTTTTTATTCTCGAAGTGCTCAAGGCCTGGATCGATCCGGCACAGAAGAATCCCAAGACTGTTCATCACCGCGGCTATGGAACGTTCGTCGTCGACGGTAAGACGATCAAGCTGAAATCGCGGATGCGGTGATCGGCGCCGTGCCAGCGGACCGCTGTCAGGCCACGGCCTCGAGGATCGCGCGGCGGACCAGGGCCTCAAACAGCGGCAGTTTATAGGCGTTCTTTGATAAGGGCGTGGCGCCGTCGAGCGCGGCGCGCCCGGCTTGCGCGGCGGTGGTCTCGTCGATCCGTTTCCCGGTCAACGCCAGTTCGGCGGCCTGCGCCCGGTGCGGCACCGGCGCCGCCGCGCCAAGGATGATTGCGGCGCGGTCACAGATGCCGTCCTTGGTAACGTCAAGCGCGACGGCGACGTCGGCGAGCGGCCAATCGAACGAATCCTTTTCGCCCTGCCGCACATGTGCCATGCGGAGGCGCGGCGGCAGCTTTGGCAAGCGGATGGCGGTCAAGATTTCCTGCGGCGCCAAATCGTTCTCGTGCTGCAGATCGCGCTCCGGCGGAACAAAGAAATCCTCCAGCGCGAGTTGGCGCGTAGTCCCCGCCGCGTCCGTCAACTCGATTGTTGCGCCCAAGGCCACCAAGACTGTGGCCGCCGTCGATGGGTGAACGATCGCGCAGGGCGTGTTGTTGAAGATCGCGTGGTATTGGTTTTCGCCGGCAATGGCGAAGCAGTGGCCGCCGCCTTTGCGCAGACAGCGGTAAGCATGCGAGCGAAAATACCAGCAGCGCGGGCGCTGCAGGAGGTTGCCGCCCAAGGTCGCGACGTTGCGGATTTGCGGACTGGCCGAGCCACGCAGCGCCTCGGCGAGGGCGGCATAGCGCTGCTGCAGAAGCGGATGGTCGGCGAGCGACGTGAGGGTGACCATCGGTCCGATCCGCAGACCGCCGCTTTTCTCTTCGACGATCGCATCGAGCCCGGGCACCTCCTTCAAGTTCACCACCTTGGCCGGTGCCAACAGCCCCTCCTTTAGCAGATCGAGAAGGTCGATGCCGCCGGCCTTCACCACGGAAATTTCGCTTTCGCCCGTGGCTCCGGGCGCAGCCGTCATCGCGTCGGCCACGGTCACCGATGCCGCCATGGCAGCTTCGGAAATCGTTCGCGTCTTCGTGATGGCGAAACGGTTCACCGCTTCAGCTCCTCTCGGGAATTTTACCGAGCGCGCCGAGGATCGCCGCGGGCGTCATCGGCAAACTGCGCAGGCGGACACCGATGGCGTTATAGACGGCGTTGGCGATCGCAGGCGCGGTGGCGATGTTGGCGGGTTCGGCAACGCCGTAGGCGTCGGTGGCGCTGTTGCCTTGATAGTTTTCCAGGATCACGACGTCGATGGCCGGCGTTTCGCGCGCCCCGGCGAGCTTATAATGTTCGAGGTCCGGGTTGACCATGCGGCCGGTACGCTCGTCGAGAATGCGGTCCTCGAACAGGGCGTAGGATAGTCCCATCAGAATGCCGCCATGCACCTGGCTTTCAATCTGCCGTGGATTTATGGGCCGGCCGCAATCCTGTACGGCGACAACGCGCTCCACGCGGACGATGCCGGTGTCGGTATCGACCGCCACTGCGGCGAACTGCACGCCGCCGAGCGGCTGCTGCGCCAGCGCGGCGTCGCCCATCCGCCGGCCAAATCCGGGATAATCGTCGCTGCGCGAAGCCACGGCGCTGATGCGGTCGGTGCGCAGTCGGGCGGCGGCCTCGCGGAAGCTCATGCCGTGGCTGGGGTCGTCGCGAACCGAAATTCTTCCTTCACGCGCGAACAGGTTCTCGGGGGCCTCGTTGAGCGCGAGCGCCGCCTCGCGCAACAGCGATTGCAGGACGCGCCAAGCAGCCGTGCGGGCCGGGGGCGTGATCGAAGCGGTTGCGCGGCTGCCGTAAGAGGGCGGGCCCGGTGGAAACTCGGTGTCGCCGATGCGTACCGTGATCTCCTCGGCGCGAAGGCCAAAAACCTCGGCGACGGTCTGCGCCATTACCGTCGCGGTGCCGGTCCCGAGATCCTGCACGCTCGAAAGCACCTCCACCGAGCCGTCGCGCATCACGCGCACCTCGCAGGACGAGTTGATCTGGACATTGGCCATCCACAGCGACTGCGCCACGCCGAGGCCGCGTTTCACCGGGCCAGGATCGGCGCCGGGCGCATGCCGGCGCTGCCAGCCGATCCGCTCGGCGCCGATGCGCCGCTCCTCGCGCCGGACCGCGCTCGGATCGCTGCGGTCGCGCAACGCCAGCGGATCGACGCTGAGCCGCTCGGCCAATTCGTCGATCGCTTGCTCCAGCCCGAAGGCGCCGGGCGTGTTGCCCGGGGCGCGCATCGCGCAACCCGGCCCGGCATTGATGAAGACGTCGTGCTGCGCACCGGCGAAATTGGGACAGGTGTAGAGCGCCTCGGCGTTGAAGCCGACGCCGGCGCCAAGCGCAACGCCCGCCGTGCCGTAGCTTAACAGCGAGATCGCCGTCAGCGCGCCGTCGCGTTTGGCGCCGATGCGCAACCGCTGCCAGGTGCCCGGGCGGTTGCCCGCGTCCATCTGTTCCTCGTCGCGGTCGAGGACGAGGCGAACTGGTGCTTGCGCGCGACGGGACAGCTCGACGGCGAAGCGGCCATAATTACCAATCGTCGACTTGGAGCCGAAGCCGCCGCCCATGGCGTCGACGATCACTCGGACGCGATTGAGCGGCAGGCCGAACTCCTCCGCGAGCTCGTGTCGCACACCGGTGGTATATTGAGTGGAGATGTAAACCGTCAGCCCGTCTGCGCGCCAATCGGCAACGATTCCGTGCGGCTCCAGGCAGCAATGGGTCTGCACTTGGGTGCGGTACTCGGCTTCCAGGATGACGTCAGCTTCGGCGAAGCCTCGCGTCACGTCGCCACGGCGGCTGATGGCCGGTCCGCGCACATTGCCTTTGAGCGGGAGATCGGCGGCCGCGGGCCAGCCCGAGGGGTGACCACCGGGCGCCACTTCCGCACTCTCGTAGACGTGCGGTGCCGCTTGCGCGCGAGCCTGGTCCATCTCAACGACAAAGGGTAGCGCGTAGTAGTCGACATGGATCAGGCGCAGCGCTTCTTCCGCCGCCGCCATCGAGACGGCGGCAATCGCGGCGACCGGCGCGCCGATGTAGCGCAAGGTCGCGCCTTGCGGATCATCCGGACTGCCGATCGTCAGGACCGCACGCACGCCGGGATGGCGCGCCGCCGCGGAGACGTCGAGGGAACGCAGCCGCGCATGCGGCAGCGGCGAGCGCAGGATGCGGCCATACAACATGCCGGGCAAAGAAATATCGGCCGTGAAGCGAATGGCCCCCGCGACTTTGGCTCGCCCGTCCTGGCGCGGCACAGACTTGCCGATCACGTTGAGTTCGGCGTTGGGCGGCAGCGGCGGCGGCTCGTCGGCGGGGATCTGTCTCTCCACTTTGCCGAGGCCGACGCTGGCGATGCCGTAGGGAAACATTTCGGTGCGCGGGGCAGTTTGCTTCGCCACGGTCATCCCCTGCGAACTTTGGCCGCCGCAAGCGTTGCGGCGACCACATGCGGATAAGTGCCGCAGCGGCAAACATGACCCGCAATCGCCGCACGAACGTCGTCGGCATTTGGCTCGGGCATGCGCTCTACGAGCGCCGCGCAGCTCATGACCATTCCAGGCGTGCAGAAGCCGCACTGCAGGGCGTCATGCTCGATGAAGGCTTGCTGCACCGGATGCAACGTTTCGCCCCGCGCCAGACCCTCGATCGTAGTAACGGCGCGCGCGCCGACATCGACGGCGAGCAGCATGCAGGAGCAGACCGGCAGCCCGTCGAGCCAGACCGTGCAGGCGGAACAGGCGCCGCGATCGCAGGCCACTTTTGTCCCGGTCAGGCCGAGCGGCCCGCGCAAAACCTCGGCGAGCGTCGCGCGCGGCTCGACCCGCAGCGCCCGCGCTGCGCCGTTGACCTGCAAGGTGATCGGAACTGCGTCAGGCCCAGCGCCGGACGCACCGCTGTTTGCTGCTGTTTCGGCTTGGGCCAGAAGCGACGTTGTCGTGCTAATCATTGTCGCTCCAGCCGTGGTCACGGCGGAGCCACGCAGAAACGAGCGACGCGATAAATCACCGTGCATGCCAAACCTCCACCGGGCCTTGACATGTCGCGCACTTGCGAACGCCCCCTGATTAGGCGCTGAACCGTCCCAGGGCGTTGATTTACATCAAGGTTCGATGGGACGGCGATGCAGGGCGTCGATGAACGACAACGCCTTGAGTCCGCTTGCCGCATTCGAAATTCTGACATGGATCAAAGAGGGTCCATGCAAGTAAGATAATTAGAGTCGGTGTAGGAGGTGAGGCGATGCATTCGCCGCTTGCTCTTCGAGCGAAAATCGGAACGGCCACGAAGAACCGGAGCAAATGGGCGCTGCTGGTTGCCGCCATCGTGGTCGCCGCGGCGGGCGTCGCCGGGTACCTCGAAAGGGGCACGCTGCAAAATTGGCTCAGCGGACCGCAGCTCCCCGCCACCATCCTGGTTTCCGGCAATATAGAGGCGCACCAAGCCGTTCTCGGCTTCAAGACCGTGCAGTCGACCATCGTCGAGCTGCCGTTCGACGAGGGGCAATGGGTGGACAAAGGCACGCTGCTCGCGCGGCTCGACGACTCCGATTACCGCCAGCAGGTGGCGGTCAATGCTGCGACGCTGGAAATGCAGAAGCGGCAGCTTGCCGCCGCTGAGAAGAACCTCGTCGCGGCACAGCGCACCGTCGAATTTGACGCCGCCGATCTCGAATTCCGCCAAGCCGAATATAAGCGCGCCGAATTTTTGCTAGAGAAGGGTGCCGGTACCGTCGAACAGCGCGACCAAACCTATGCGCTGTTTCGCCAGTCGCAGGCCGCGCATCTGCGCGATCAGGCTCTGGAGAACGCTTCCGAGCGTCAGGTCGAACTCGCCCAGGCCAATATCCACACTGCCGAGGAAAACCTGAAACTGTCGCAGATCGTGCTCGGCTACACGGTGTTGCACGCGCCCTTCTCCGGCGTCATCCAGGTGCGGCAGGCGGAGCTCGGCGAGGTCATGGTCCCCGGCACGCCGGTGGTCACGCTCGCCGACCTCGATCACGTCTGGCTGCGCGCCTACATCAACGAGACCGATATAGGAAAGGTCCGTTACAATCAGCCAGCCAAGGTCACCACCGATACCTATCCGGGCAAGGCCTATAAGGGGCACGTCACTTTCATCTCGTCCAACGCCGAGTTCACGCCGAAGAGCGTGGAGACTCATGCCGAACGCGTGACGCTAGTCTACCGCATCCGCATCGATATCTACAATCCCACCCACGAATTGGTGCCGGGCATGCCAGCGGACGCGACGCTCGAAGCGCTGCCAGCTGGCAAGCCATGAGCGCGGCGGGAGAACCATGAGCGCAGCAGGCGAGGCACCCATCGTTACCGTCGCTGCGCTGCGCAAACGGTTTGCGGACATTGCCGCCGTGGACGGTCTTACCTTCACGGTCAACCGCGGCGAGATTTTCGGCCTGGTCGGTCCCGACGGCGCCGGCAAGACCACGACGATGCGCATGCTGGCGGGCGTGATGCAGCCGGACGGCGGCGGCATCGTCATCGACGGTATCGACGTGATCGCGGACCCGGAGAGCGGCAAGCGGCATTTGAGCTACATGCCGCAACGGTTCGGCCTCTATGAGGAGCTCACCGTCGAGGAGAACATCCGTTTCTACGCCGATCTGTTCGAAGTTCCCAACAATGTTCGCCAGGAGCGCGCCAACCGATTGCTGCAAGCTTCGGGCATGAGCCAGTTCCGCGGCCGGCGCGCCGGCCAGCTCTCTGGCGGCATGAAGCAGAAGCTCGGCCTTACCTGCGCGCTCGTCCACACGCCGCAAATTTTACTGCTCGACGAGCCGACCACGGGGGTCGATCCGGTATCGCGGCGCGACTTCTGGCGCATTCTCTACGGCTTGCGCGAGGAGGGAGTGACGATCCTCATCACCACCGCCTATCTCGACGAGGCGGAGCGCTGCAACCGATTGGCGCTCTTGGATAACGGCCGCGTGCTTTATTGCGACACGCCGGCCGCGCTCAAACAGCGCATGCCGGGTGCGGTCGTCGTGATCTCGTCCGCCTCCGGGCGGGACGTGCGCGCGGCCATCGCCGCGCTTGCCGGGGTGAGCAACGTTATCCTGGTGGGCAGCGGCGTTCACGCCGTCGTCGACGATGCCGCGTTGCGCATTCCCGAGCTGCGCCATGCCTTGCAACGGGGCAATGTGCCTTTCGACGACATCGCCGTCGCCGCTCCGAGCATCGAGGACGTGTTCGTGGCGCTGCTCGAAGACGAAGGGCGGCGGCCATGAGCGGCAGCGATACCGCCGACGCCCAAGTCGTCGCCGAAGACCTCGTCAAGCGGTTCGGCGATTTCGTCGCCGTTGACCACGTGAGTTTTCGCGTCGGACGCGGCGAGGTCATGGGGTTTTTGGGTCCGAACGGCGCCGGCAAATCGACGATCATCCGCATTCTCTGCGGCCTGCTGCGGCCGAGTGCCGGTCGCGTGCTGGTCACGGGCATCGACGTGGTGAAAGACCCGGAGCGGGTGCGCGAGCAAATCGGCTACATGTCGCAGAAATTTTCGCTCTATCGCGACCTCACGGTGGAGGAAAACCTGCGCTTCTTTGGCGGCATTTACCGCGTTCCGCGCGCGGAGCTGGCCGAGCGGATCCGGTTTGCCATCGACATGGCCGGGCTTGGCGGCCGCGAGAAGGCATTAGTGGCCACGCTTGCCGGCGGCTGGCAGCAGCGTCTTGCGCTCGGTTGCGCGGTGCTGCATCGGCCGCCGATCCTGTTCCTCGACGAGCCGACATCGGGCGTCGAGCCGACATCGCGGCGGCGCTTCTGGGATTTGATCCACACGCTCGCCGCCGACGGCGTCACCGTGCTCGTCTCCACCCATTACATGGACGAGGCCGAATATTGCCATCGCGCCGCGCTGATCAACCAGGGACGGATCATCGCCATCGGCAGTCCGGAGGCGCTCAAGCGCACGGCGCTCGGCGGCGAGCTTTTGTTGCTCGAATGCGCCGCGCTCGGGCCGACGCTGGCGGCGCTGCGCCAAGCGCCGGGAGTGCTCGATGCTTCCGTGTTCGGCAACTCCCTCCACGTCCTCGTCGGCGACGCCGAGCGCAGCCTCGCCGAGTTGCCGGCTTATCTCGCCGCGAAGGCGCTGCCGCCGAGCCGGGTTGAGCGCATTCATCCCTCGCTCGAAGACGTCTTCGTGCAACTCATCGCCGTCGATAGGTCCAAGCGGAGGCAGGCGGCATGAGATTGCGCCGGCTCAAGGCCATTGCGGTGAAGGAAGTGCTGCAGATCTGGCGCGATCCGCGCAGCCTGATGATCGCGCTGCTGCTGCCGTTCACGCAGATGTTCATGTTCGGCTACGGGGTCAATCTCGACCTCAAGCACATTCCGATCTGCACCTTCGACCGCGAAGGCAGCCAATTCAGCCAGGACTTGCTCAAGCGCTTCCAGGCCTCGCTCTACTTCGCCATCGCCCACAACGTCACCTCCTACCCGCAGCTGGCGGCGGCGATCGATCGCGGCGATTGCCGCGCCGGCATCGTCATCCCGCCGGATTTCTCCGAGCGCCTGAACGATATCGGAACCGCCGCGGTGCAGGCGATCCTCGACGGCACCGACGACAACACGGCGAATATCGCCTGGGGCTATATCACGGCGGTGGTCTCCCGCTTCTCCAACGAAGTTCAGGTCACGCAGCTGGATCGGGCTGGCCGCACCCTGCAGCAAATCCAGCCGATGGCGGTGCAATCGCGGGTCTGGTTCAACGAGGACCTGGAAAGCCGCAACTTCATCATCCCCGGCCTCGTTGCCGTGATCATGGCGCTGGTCGGCGCCCAGCTCACCTCGCTCACCATCTCGCGCGAATGGGAGCGCGGAACCATGGAGTTGCTCGTCTCCACGCCGGTCACTTCGGGCGAGGTCATGTTCGGCAAACTCATTCCCTACCTGGTGCTGGGTTGGCTCGACGCCGCCTTCTGCCTGCTCATTGCCGCGCTGTGGTTCGAAGTGCCGTTCCGCGGCACGCTGGCCACGCTGTTCCTGACTGCGACCTTGTTCCTCGCCGTCGTTCTCAGCATCGGCTATCTGCTCTCGGTGCTGATCCGCAGCCAGGTCGGCGCTAGCCAGATCGCGCTGGTGGTGACGCTGCTGCCGACCATGTTGCTGTCGGGCTACGTGTTTCCGATCGACCAGATGCCGCCGTTCGTCCGCGGCATCACCTATCTGATCTACTCGCGATATTACGTCACCATCATCAAGGCGATATTCCTGAAAGGCGCCGGCGTCGCGGAACTGCTGATACCGATCCTTTTTCTCGTCGCCTATACGCTCGCCGTCGTCGTGCTCGCCGCACGCGCCTTCCGCAAACGCCTGGTCTGAGCCGATAAATCAGCCATGTTCGCGCGCATCATACCGATCGTGGTCAAGGAGTTCCTCGAGCTTAAGCGCGACAAGGGGGCGCGCTTCCTTCTGGTCGTGCCGCCGGTCCTGCAAATGCTGCTATTCGGTTACGCGGCCACCTTCGAGGTCCATCACGTATCGACCGCCGTGCTCGACCTCGATCATTCGCAGGAAAGCCGCGATCTGATCGCGCGTTTCACGGCGAGCAACCGCTTTGATATCGTCAGGGAGGCGCAGTCGCAGCGCCAGATCAACGCCGCGATCGATGCGAGCGACGCCGCCGTGGCCATCGTCATTCGCTCCGGCTTCGCCGAACTGCTGCGCAAGGGCCAAAGCGCGCCGCTGCAAGTCATTGTCGACGGCACCAATTCGAACACGGCGCTGATCGCGCTCGGCTATATCAATTTGATCGCTGCGGGATTTGCCCAGGATTACGCGTCCGATTTGATGCAGCGCATCCAGGGCGTGCAGGGAAAGCGGCAGGTGCAGGTGACGCTGGAGCAACGGCCTTGGTACAATCCGGACCTCAACGGTCGCTGGTTCTTCGTGCCGGGAGTCATCGGCACGCTCACCCTGATCACCATCGTCAATCTCACGGCGTTCGCTATCGTGCGCGAGCGCGAGGTCGGCACGCTCGAACAGATCATGGTGTCGCCGATCCGGCCCGCCGACTTCATCCTCGGCAAGACGGTGCCGTTCTTTCTCGTCGGCCTCGGCGAGGTGGCGCTTGTCGTCGCGGTCGGGCTCCTCTGGTTTCGCATTCCCTTCGTCGGCAATCCGTTCGTGCTGCTGCTCGGCACCGCGCTGTTTCTGCTCAGCACCCTGGCGGTGGGCTTGCTCATCTCCACCGTTTGCTCGACCCAGCAACAGGCGTTTTCGACCAACTTCTTCGTGCTCAGCCCGTTTTTCATCCTGTCGGGCTTCGCCTTCCCGATCTCGAGCATGCCGCAGGTGCTGCAGTGGTTCACCTACGTCAATCCGCTGCGCTATTACCTGGTCGTCATTCGCGGCACTTTGCTCAAAGGGGTTGGTGTCAGCGTGCTCTGGCCGGATTTCGCGGCGATGGCGCTGATTGCCCTGATACTTCTGACGCTAAGCATTCTTCGCTTCCGAAAAACGCTCGAGTAGCGTCTAACCGACACTCGGCGACGACATCGAGAGTTTGCATCCCGTGTTTGTTGTCTACGCCGCCTGCGCCGCGGTGGAGCGGAAGCGCAGGATCGCAAACAGGAAAAACAGGCCGCCGATCCCGGCCACCAGTAAAAATCGCGGCCAGACCACGTCGAAGCCGGCGCCGCGATAGAGGATCGACTGCGCGAAGGAGACGAAATGCGTCGACGGCGAGGCTTGCATTGCCGTCGCCAGCCATGGCGGCATGCTTTCCAGCGGGGTGTTGCTGCCGGAGAGCATGTTCATCGGCATGAAGACCAGCATGTAGAGCAAGCCGAGCTGCGGCATCGAGCGCGCGACGGTACCGAGAAATATGCCGATCGCGCAGGCAAAGAACAGATAGATCACCACACCGAGCAAAAACAGCGGAATCGAGCCGGCAATCGGAATGCCCAGCAACGTGCGGACGACGAAATAAAGCGAGAGACCGACCGCCACAGTGATGACCAGGCTGTTAGCCCAGACCTTGGACATCGCAATCTCGAACGGCGTCAGCGGCATCACCAGCAGATGGTCCATGGTGCCGTGCTCCCGTTCGCGGACGATGGCGGCACCGGCGAGGATGATCGCCAGCATGGAGACACTGTTGATGATGCCCATGACGCTGGTGAACCACGCCGTCGTGATGTTGGGGTTAAACGCGATGCGCACGTCGAGATTAACCGGCGACAGCGGCGCGCCCTCGGTGTGCGAGAGGAAGTCCTGTATCTCGGTCATGATGATCTGCTGAGCGTAATCCGACCCGAGCCCGGCCTGGACCATCGCCGTCGCATCGACGTCGACCTGAATGGCGGGCACCCGTCCGGCGAGAACATAGCGTTCGAAATTCGGCGGAATGTCGATCACGAAGGTGTATTTGCCTGCGTTCATCAGCGGAACGATATCCCGCTCAGCAATCGGCTTCGGCGTCTGGAAGTACGGCGGCAGGAACGCATGGACGATCCGCCGCGACAATTCGGAATGATCCTCGTCGACGAAGGCGATCGACGCGTTGTGCACTTCCTGCGAATTGCTCTGCGCCTGGGCGATGATGGCGAGCGAGAAGGCGTAGATCACCAGCCCCAACAGTACGAAATCGCGCAGGAAACTGCGGAGTTCCTTGGTGCCAAGCCAAAAGATGTTTGCAATCATCTGCATCGGGCTTGTTCCCAGCACATGATCTTTTCGGAAAACCGGTTTCCACTTTTCCGGATCATGCTTTAGCGTTCCTGCTTGCGCAGTAGCAGAAGACTGAGCGTCGTCAGCACCGGGATAAAGACGATCAAGGCAATCAAATCGTTGCTGAGGTCAGCGAGGCCCAGTCCTTTGGTAAAGGTGCCGACGCTGATCGGCACGAAATAGGTCATCGGGAATCCCCGTCCCATGATTCGCGCTGTTCCGGAAAGGGATGAGACCGGCGTCATCATGCCGGCGAACTGCGACGCCGGCAGGAAGGTCAAAATGGCGGTGCCGAACAGCGCGGCGATCTGCGTGCGGGCGAATGCCGAAATCAGCATGCCGTAGGCGGTGGTCACGGTGACGTAGATCAGCACGCCCAAAAGCAAAGCCAGGAAGCTGCCTTTGAGTGGCACGCGGAAGATGAACAAAGCCATCAGGAACATCACGGCAAAATTCGCCATGGCGACGCCGATATAGGGAATCTGCTTGCCGAGCAGAAATTCGATCCGGGTAACCGGCGTCACGTAAAGATTGATGATCGAGCCGAGCTCTTTCTCGCGCACGACCGCGAGCGCCATCAGGATTGCCGGAAACAGTGCCAGCAGCATCGACAGGCTCGCCGGCACCATGGCGTAGATGCTTTCGAAATTCTGGTTGTATTTGAACCGCAGCTCGATGTTGGCGGGCGGCCTCGCTTGCGGCCCCGTCGTCTTCACGGCCGGATCGGTCAAATAGAGCTGATGCATGGCCTGGAGATAGCCGTGGATGGTCTCGGCGCGGAACGGCATGGCGCCATCGACCCAGGCGCCGACCCAGGCCGGACGTCCGCGCTCGATGTCACGGCCGAAGCCGGGCGGTATCTCGATGGCGGCCTTGATGGCGCCGCTCTGCAGACGCTTCTCGAGATCGGCGTAATTGGCCAGCGGCGGCCGCTCCACAAAGTAAGTCGAGCCGCGCAGTTCCTCGAGGTAGGCGCGGCTCTCGTGGCTCTGGTCGTGATCGAGCACGGCAAATGTCAGATTGTTGACATCGGTGGAAATGCCGAAGCCGAAGACCAGCATCAGCATCGCTGTGCCGAACAAGGCGAAGGTCAACCGAATGGGATCGCGGAGCAGTTCGATCGTTTCGCGGATCGTATAGGCGAAAAGACGCTGCAAGCTGAAGGCACGTCGCGGCGCCGGCGGCAGCTGTACCGAAGGCGCTGCCGTGCCCGGCCGCGCCACGTCGGCGGCCGCCGTCGCGCGCGTTCCGGTCGCCTCCTCGAGATAGCCGATGAAGGCGTCCTCCAGCGTTGCGGCGCCGCGGGCCTTGACCAGATTGCCCGGCGTATCGGTCGCCAGCACGCGTCCGGAATCCATCAGCGATATGCGGTCGCAGCGCTCGGCCTCATTCATAAAATGGGTGGAGACGAAAATAGTCACGCCCTGATTGCGTGACAGGTCGATCAAGAGCTCCCAGAACCGGTCACGCGCCAACGGATCGACGCCAGAAGTGGGCTCGTCGAGGATGAGCATCTCCGGCTCGTGCACCACGGCAATCGCCAGCGAAAGCCGTTGCCGAATGCCTAGCGGCAGATCGGAGGTGCGTTGGTCGAGGTACTCCTCGAGGCCGAAGCGTTCGACAAGCTCGCGGAGCCGCGTCCGCGCTTTCCTGGCGGGCAGGTGGAACAGCCGGGCATGAAGCTCGAGGTTCTGCCGGACTGTAAGCTCGGTATACAGCGAAAACGACTGTGACATGTAACCGACGCGATAGCGCGAACTCATGTCGCCTGCTTCGAGGGGTTCCCCGAACAAGAGCGCTTGGCCTTCGCTCGGCTCCAGCAAGCCGGTCAGCATCTTCATCGTCGTGGTCTTGCCGCATCCGTTGGAGCCGACAAAGCCGAAGATCTCGCCGCGCTCGATGGTGAAGTTCACCCGATCGACGGCGGTGAAGTCGCCGAAGCGGCGCGTCAGGTCGCGTGCCGTGATCACCGGCGCGGCATCGACCGTCCGGTGCAGCGGGACTTTTAGCTTCTTGTGCCCGGCCCTGAGCTGTTCCGGCAGCAAGGCGATGAATGCGTCTTCGACGGTCTTGGCGTGAGTCTGCGCCTTCAGATCCGTCGGCGAGCCGGCGGCAAGGATCTTGCCGTCGTTCATGGCAATCAGCGTATCGAACCGTTCGGCCTCTTCCATGTAGGCGGTCGCGACCACGACGCTCATGCCGGCGCGACGCGAGCGCATGCGGTCGATCAGTTCCCAGAACTGGCGTCGCGACAACGGATCGACACCCGTCGTGGGCTCGTCGAGAATCAGGAGGTCGGGATCGTGGATCAGCGAGCAGCACAGCCCGAGTTTTTGCCGCATGCCGCCCGACAGCTTCTTCGCCTGACGATTGGAGAAGGGTGCGAGCTCGGTGCTTTGCAAAAGCTCGGCAATTCGCCACTCCCGCTCGGAACGGGACTGCCCGAACAGCCGGCTGAAAAACTCGATGTTTTCGCGGACGCTGAGGTCCGGATAAAGGTTCTTGCCGAGCCCTTGCGGCATAAAAGCGATGCGCGGACAAACCGCCGCGCGGTGCGCGGCGTCCGCTATGTCGCCGTCAAGCACGAAGACGCGACCGGATTGCAGCTGCCGCGCGCCGGCGACGATGCTGAGCAGCGACGACTTGCCGACGCCGTCAGGGCCGATCAGCCCGACCATGCAGCTGGCCGGCAGCGCCACCGTCGCCTCATCGAGCGCCGCTACACGGCCATAACGTTGCGTGACGTTCTCGAGCCATGCCACGGGCATGACAACCCCGCTCATTGCACGCTTGTGCCTTGCAGGGAGGCCGGCCAGGTCGCAGCCGGATCGGTCAGCACGTAAGCGACGCCCGGCAGCCCGCTGCGCACGATATCGGCCCGTCCGCGTAGCCGTGCGGGATCGATCCGCACCCGGATGCGGAACATCAGCTTGTCGCGCTCGCTCTTGGTTTCGACGATCTTAGGTGTGAACTGCGCCTGCGAAGCGATGAACGACACTTTCGCCGGAATCGCGACCTTCGGATAGGCGTCGAGCACGATACGGGCATCGGCACCGAATCGCACCTTGCCGGCCGCTTCGGTCGGCAAATAGATGTCCATGTAGACGTAGGACGTGTCGAGCATGGCGAAGACCTTGCCGCCGGCGGGAAGCACCTCGCCGATATTGGCGATGCGGTATTGGATGCGGCCCTCGTGCGGCGCGACCAGCGTATTATCGGCAATCTCGACGTTATAGAGCTCTACGTCGTGGGTCGCCGCTTCGAGCGCATGCTCGGATTCCGTCACGCGCGCCGTTGCAGCTTCAAGTGCGGCGTTGGCGCCATCCAGTTGCTGCTGGCGCTGATCCACGACTTCCTGGGTCTGGAAGCCCTTCTTCAGCAAGGTGGTGGCGCGATCGAGTTCCTGTTGCGCCAACAGCACCTGAGCTTTCTGCTGGGCGACATTGGCGTTCGCTTCGTCGACGGCTCTTCGCGCCTGGCGGACCTGGGCTTGCGATTTCTTGAGCGAGGCGGCGAGGTCCCGCGTATCCATGCGCGCGACAACCTGCCCGGCCGCGACCAGGTCGCCCTCGTCGGCCAGCATCTCGGCGATGCGGCCGGCGTATTTGGTGTCGATGTTGATCTCGTCCGCTTCGAGCCGTCCGTTGCCGAAGGCGATGCCCGGCGGCAACAGAGGATGCAGCCGCTGCCACCAGTAATAGGATGCGCCGGCGCCGGCGGCCAAGACGGCGAGCGCGAGCGCGATACGAAGCCAGCGTCTGCGGCTGGGCAGCTTGATCGTCGGCGGTAGCGCCGGCAAGCCGGCGCCGGCGTGTGCCGGAACGAGCTCATGGGTGTTCGATACGATCGGTTGCCCGTGCTCGATCGTCGCCGGCCGCTTTGTGGCGTCGGGACTGCTATTTTCGTTCATTTCGCATCCGCGTCGATCAATCCCCGGTCGGCGGGAAAAGGCGATGATCATCCGCCCCTTGCCGTGAGCGGAACCCAGGTGTTGCCCGCTTTGACATAGGAGCGCTTGACGGCGGCCCAGGCAATCCGGTGCGCGGCCTCTTCCTGCCGCGATTCACCCGCATGCGCGGCGTAGGCATGATTGAAGGCCTCGCGGTAGATGTCCTGGGCGTGTTCGGGCAGATGATACCCGACAGACGCCGGCAGATCGGCGTTCGTTTGATACGGCATAGCCCTTCCTTGCCATTTGTCGCGGTTATTCACTATCTCGCACGGGCGGACAGTTACGTTTGACGCAAATCAAACCAGCAAACGCCGCGGCCGCCGCGGTTACTATGGTGTTTTTTTGTTTCATCTGCCGCTGCCCGCGGCGAACACGCCCTCTGGTATCGTTGATTTCTAAGCCGGCTTCATGTTTTGAAACGCGGTTTGCGGCGGTATTTTGCATGTCTGGCTCTCGCTTGGTGAATGTCTGGACAACCTTCCAAAAGATGCCGGCTAAGCCATTGATATACATCAGGTCATGAAGCGGCGCGAAAAATGAACACGAAAGCGCGATCAGCGCGTCTCTTTGATGCAAGTCAAAGGTGAGCCCATGCAGGGGGCGTTAGCTGTGCAAAGTTCCAATCTTATCGGAGGGTGTGTCATGGCTGAAACCATCACCAAACTGCCCGTAAAAACCGAGGAAAAAGGGACTGCATCGACTTTGAGGCCCTGGCGGCCGTTCGAGAGTCTTCGCCGCGAAATCGATCAACTGTTTGACGATTTCGACGGTGGCGTGTGGCGCTGGCCATTCCGCCGCTCGTCCTTCGATATCGAGCCGTTCCGGCGGTACGAAGCGGCTTTCGGCGCCGTACCGGCTGTCGACGTCACGGAGACGGACAAGGCTTATGAAATCGCGGCCGAATTGCCCGGCATGAACGACAAGAATGTCGAGGTGAAATTGGCCGACGGCGTCCTGACCATCAAGGGCGAGAAACAGGAAGAGAAAGAGGAGAAGAAGA
Source organism: uncultured Alphaproteobacteria bacterium (assembly GCA_963721025.1). GTDB lineage: Bacteria > Pseudomonadota > Alphaproteobacteria > Rhizobiales > Xanthobacteraceae > BOG-931. The sequence continues at coordinate 219,203 of CAVRHN010000002.1, forward strand.
AGGATTACTACTTGCAGGAGCGCAGCTTCGGCTCGTTCCAGCGCTCGTTCCAGGTGCCCGACGGCGTTGATGCCGACAAGATCGAGGCAAGCTTCAAGAACGGCGTGCTCACGGTAAAGCTGCCGAAGAGCGCGGAGGCGCAGAAGACGGCAAAGAAGATCGACGTCAAGGCTGCCTGACTGCGTCGCGGGGATTCATGTTCCAACAATCCGGATTGCGTCGGATGACGCAATCCGGTGGGTGGTGTGCATCTCAGCTTGATCGATGACCAGCATTCCGGCGGGCGCCACGTCGGTCGGGCCGCAAGCGCGCACTAAGACCGTTGGATGCGTTCGGTCGGCGCGCTGGCGCTTGACGTGGAGCGTATGTCGGCTCAACGATCCAGCGTCCGATGCCCGGCCACACCTGGTCGAGAATGGTCTTGCCCATGAACAGCCCCACATGGCGGCACGAAGCCAACGTCTTGCGAATGTTGGGTGCCGAGGTGCCGACCAGATGCTCGGCCGCGAATAATTGCGGTGGCGCCACCAGCTCGTCGTCGCGGGCGGCCAGCAGATAGATCGGAGCCGTCACGGCCGCGAGGTTGACCGGCTGTCCGAGCGCAGTCAGGGCGCCGGTCGCGAGTTCATTGCGCTTGTACAATTTTTCTACGACTTCTAGGAAATAGCGTCCCGGCAGATCGAGGGTCCACGAGTACCACTGCTGGAACAGCGTTTCGAGCCGGGCGAAGGCGGCGGAGCCGGCCGGTTCGGCGGTTTGCAACAACTGTCGCACGTCGTCGGCGTCGACCGATTCCGGTCCCCAAAACTTCAGCACCTTGCGGCCGGGAACGCAGCCGTCGCCGAGCCGCACCAGCTGGCGAAATATCGCGAGCGGGCTGGTTTCGGCGAGCGCCGACAGGGCAGACGGCGCGGCTTCGATATCGATCGGCGCGCCGGCCAGCGCCAGCTTGCGGACCTTTGCCGGAAAACGCGCTGCGTAAACCAGCGCCATCCAGCCGCCCTGACTCAAGCCAATGAGATCGACCGGACCTCCGATCTCATCCACCAGCACGTTGAAATCGGCAAGATAATCGTCGATGCCGAGAAAGCGCATCTCCGCAGTCGCTGAACGCCAGTCGGTCACGAACAGCCGCCGCAGCCCGGCACCGCGCAAAGCCGCGACCAGACTGTGCCCGGGCGCAAAGTCGGCCAGCGCGGCGCCATGCAGGACCAATGGCGCGCATACCAGCGCGGCTGTGCTATTTTTGTCGGTCGTAAAATCGCGCAACCGGACGGTTTTCAGTTCCAGCGCCGTTGCGTGCGGCGTCGTCCATTTCGGCTCGCTCGGCGCCTGATGGTCCGCCGGACCGACGGCGAAATCGGCGAATTGCCGGGCTGCCAGCGCGGCCATCTCGCCCGTCAATGCAGCGGCAAAGGCCGGCCAGAGAAACGCCAGATAAGGAAATTGACGATCCGCGGGCTCGTACATCGGACAACCCAAGGGTTTCACGTTACCCTACTGTCATCCGAGCGTAACAAATTGACCTTGATGTGTATCAAGTAAATTGGCCGACCAGCGTATCTACTGTCGGTGACCGGGATCCGCGAGGCAGTATCTTGGAGCATCACACCGCAGTGCTCGACGGCGGGGTCCGGTGTCAACGGCCTCCGGATGGGCGACACTGGCTGGCGGCGATATTTGCGGTCGGTGACGCCAATCTGTGTTCCTGTGGGTGACATGAACCGATCGCGCTCCGTCACGCCCAACGGCGACGCCCCACAGCCCGCGACAAAGCGCGCGGCCAATAGCACCGCCGAGCAGGCAGCGCCCGAAATATCCGACCTGGCCGCTGTTCCGCTCCGCGACCTCCTGAAACGGCTGCATTCCGCCGCCAGCGGCCTGCGCTCGTCCGACGCCGCGGCAATCCTCGATGCGGTTGGACCCAACCTGATCGCCGCGGCCGCGCCCAAGGGCCTGCTCTCCGCCTTTATTGAACGGCTCGGCAATCCGCTGGTCTTGATTCTGCTCTTCGCGGCGGCGGTCTCGGCGTTCACCGGGGACGTTCCGAGCTTCGTCATCATCGCCGCCATCGTGCTGATGTCCGTGATCCTCGATGTGGCGCAGGAGCGTCAGGCGCAAAACGCCGCTCAGCGTCTGCGCGAGCAGGTCTCGCTTACCGCCAAGGCGCTTCGCGATGGACAGCCGGTCGACGTTCCTGCGGCGGAGATCGTGCCCGGCGATGTCGTTGTTCTCGCCGCCGGCGATCTCGTGCCCGCCGATTCCCGGCTGATCGAAGCCCGCGACCTTTACGTTGATGAAGCGCTGCTCACCGGCGAGGCCTATCCGGCCGAGAAGGAGGCCGCGCCGGCCGCCGCCGGTTCCCCCGGCGAGAGCGCCTTGCCGCCCAATATGGCGTTCATGGGAAGCTCGGTGGTGAGCGGGACCGCCAAGGCGCTCGTCGTGGCGACGGGGCGCAAAGCCCAGCTCGGCTCGATCGCTGGCGCACTGCAGAAGCCGCCGCCGCCGACCGCTTTTGCGGTAGGCATCCAAAAATTCGGGATGATGATCGTGCAGGCCACGATCTTTCTGGTCCTCTTCGTCGTCCTCGTCAACATCCTGTTCCATCGGCCGCTGCTCGAATCCTTCCTGTTCGCGCTGGCGCTCGCCGTCGGACTGACGCCTGAACTCCTGCCGATGATCGTCTCGGTCACCCTTGCGCACGGCGCGATCCGGCTGTCGCGCAAGCAGGTGATCGTCAAGCGGCAGTCCGCCATCGACGATCTCGGCAGCATGGACGTGTTTTGCAGCGACAAGACCGGAACGCTGACCGAAGCCCGCATCAAGCTGGTCCGCGAGGTGGACCTCGGCGGGCAGGACAGCGATGCCGTGATGCAGATGGCGCTGCTCAACGCCGCCTTCGAGACCGGGCTCAAGAGTCCGCTGGACGACGCCATCCTGGCGGCCGGCAAGATCGACCTCGCGGCTTGGCGCAAGATCGACGAGGTGCCGTTCGATTTCGAGCGGCGCCGGGTTTCGATCCTGGTCGAAGGCGGCGGCCGCCGTCTCCTCGTCGTCAAGGGAGCGCCGGAAGACATCCTCGGCCACTCGGCCCGTTATGAGCAGCAGGCAGCGCCGCCCGTCCCGCTCGACGCCGCGGCGCGCAGAACCGCCGAGGCGACGTTCAACGGCCTCGGCGCCGAGGGCTTCCGCGTCCTCGCGGTGGCGTGGCGACAGATCGAAGCGAACTGCGACCATGCCAACATCGCCGACGAGAAAGACCTGACCTTGGCCGGATTTTTGGCCTTCCTCGATCCGCCAAAGGCGGGCGCCCGCGAGGCGCTGACTGCGCTGGCCGATTTGGGCGTTGCCTTGAAGGTGGTGACCGGCGACAATGAGCAGGTCACCCGGCATGTCTGCGGCGAGCTCGGGCTGAAGGTTGCCGGAATACTGACCGGACCGGAGGTCACGGCTTTAACCGACGATGCGCTGAGAGCCAGGCTCGACGACACCACCCTGTTCTGCCGGGTCACGCCGCCGCAGAAGTCGCGCATCATCGCGGCGTTGCGGCACAAGGGCCATGTCGTCGGCTATCTCGGCGACGGGATCAACGACGCGCCGTCGCTGCATGCGGCCGATGTCGGCTTTTCGGTGGATACCGCCGTCGACGTCGCCAAGGAAGCGGCGGCAATGATCCTTCTGCGCAAGGATCTCGGCGTGCTCGCGGACGGCGTGCGCGAAGGCCGCAAGACCTTCGTCAACATCCTCAAATATATGATGATGGGAACGAGCTCGAATTTCGGCAACATGTTTTCGATGGCGGGCGGCATTCTGTTCCTGCCGTTCCTGCCGATGCTGCCGACCCAAATTCTTCTGAATAATTTGCTTTACGACCTGTCGGAGACGACGATCCCGCTGGACAAGGTGAGCGACGCGATGGCGGCGAAGCCGCGCCGCTGGAACCTCGACATCGTCCGCAAGTTCATGCTTCTGTTCGGGCCGCTGAGCTCGGTCTTCGACTTTATCACGTTCGGCCTGCTGCTGCGGGTCTTCCATGCGGACGAGAAACTATTTCACACCGGCTGGTTCGTCGAGTCGCTGTCGACGCAAGTCCTGGTGATCTTCATCATCCGCACCGCTTATCCCTTGCGCGACCCGCCGCATCCGGCGCTCGTGGCAAGTACGCTCGCAGCCTTCGCCATCGCTGTGGCGCTGCCCTATTCGCCGCTGGCGCCTTGGCTGGGGTTCGTTCCGCCGTCCGCCGCCCTCATGGGCGCGCTCGGCCTCGTGACCGCCGCTTACCTTGTCACCGTCTACGTCGTGAAACGCTGGTTCTTCAGGCGTTATCAGCTGGACTAGGGCGGATTTTGGCCGATCCGCCGCGAGACAGGAAAAATGCCGCGAGCCGTGACGGCAGAACATCGCTTTGATCCAGATCAAGGCACCCGCAATTACAGCGCGACAAGCTTTACAATATGCAGTGGTACCCTATCTCTACTGCGCCGTTCGATCGCGAGCTTGAGGTGGCCGTTTTTGAGAGGGATGGCCCTCACGTTCTCGCATTCGCTTGCCGCCGTATTGCCAGCGGCTGGATCAGCGCCGAGACCAAACAGCAGATCGATGTGCGCCCCACGCATTGGCGGGAGTGGAACGCAAAGCCTTAGAGCGCAATCGCTTTCAGATTGAATCGATTGGCGCGCAAATATCTTGGTGGAGCATGATCTTTTCGGAAAGCCGGCTTCCACTTTTTCGGATCATGCTCTAGCGCGTCCGTTCCTTGTATCGGTCGTTTGCGTCAGTGCCGCTATTCTGCCGGTTCCCCGATATTCGACAATGCCGTCTCACCTGCCGCGCGGAAGCGCAACTTGCCGCCGACCTTGTGTTGCCGAAACCGAAGGCTCCCGAGCGAGCGGACCGACCGCTGCGTTTCGGTGACCCGCCGGCCGAACGTCAATCCACCACGGCCCGGCGGGATAATTTCGCCTGGCGCCCAGATGCTGGTGAGGGATTGTTAACCATACCGCGCGTTAATCAGGCCTCGACATGTGCTGGATCAGGGCCGGATTAGGCGTATGCGGGTCACCCGCTCTTTCATCCTCTTCCTGGGGGTAGCGATTGCCGCGGCGGGATGCGCGCGACAGCCCGTAGCCTACGTGGCGGCTCCGACCGCGGCGGCCTCGTCCGGCTTGGACAACGTAGTCTATGGCAGCGCCTTGCCCGCGCCCCGTGCTGTCGAGCCTAACGCTGCGGCACCGTATGCCACGGCTTCTGCTGCGGCTCCTGCTGCTGCGGCACCCTCTACCAGGGGCCTCTATGCGATGGCCCCTTCTGCAACGGGCTATGCAGCGGCTCCCACTCCGGCGGACTATGCGGCTCCCTCGACAACGGGCTCCCTTGCGCCGCCTCCTTCCGCAACGGCCGCCTATGCGACCGGCCGCTATGCCCATGCATCGACGGCTGCGGAGGGACCATACACCCTGGATTCCGGCGACCGGCTGCGCATCGTCGTGTTCGGTCAGGAGGGACTCACCAACTCCTATTTGGTTGACGCCAGCGGCCACATCGCCATGCCGCTGATCGGCGCGGTGCTGGCGCGCGGCGCGACGACCGACCAGCTTTCGAATCGGATCGCCGAAAAGCTGCGTAATGGTTTCATCCGCGAGCCGCACGTGGCGCTCGAGATCGAGGCCTATCGGCCGTTCTTCATCCTCGGCGAAGTTACCGCGCCGGGCCAATACCCCTTTGTCGCCAACATGAGCGTTGAGACGGCGGTGGCAATCGCCGGCGGATTCACGCCGCGGGCGTTCCGCAAAACCGTGATGCTGAACCGCAACTTCGACGGCCGCCAGGTGCGCATATCGGTCCCGGTCACTTTTCCGCTGCGGCCCGGCGATACGATCAACGTGCAAGAGCGGTGGTTCTGACGGATGACGGAGGACTGACGACGGACTGAGTAAGCTCTCAGTCCTTTGTCATCCGTCGTCTGTCCTCTATTTCTTCAGGTGCTTCTGCAGGAACGCGATCGAGCGCCGCCAGGCGACCCTGGCCGCCGCCTCGTTGTAGCTGCCGCGCTCATCGCAATTGAAGCCGTGCTGTGCGTCGGGATAGGTGTAGATTTCACAATCGGCGCCGCGTTTTTGCTTAATCATCTCGACGTCGCTCATCGGGATCGAGGCGTCCTTCTCGCCGAAATGCAGCTGCGTCGGCGCTTTCGGTTTTTCGTCGGCGTTCTTGGCGATCTGGCCGCCGTAGTAGCCGATGGCCGCCGACAGACCATCGAGCTTGGCGGCGGCGAGGAACGCGATGGTGCCGCCCATGCAAAAACCGATGATGGCGACCGGGCCGTCGTTCTTGAGGTCGTTGATGGCCGCCTGGGTGTCGCGCATCATCGCCCCCCAGTCGGGATTGGCGACGAACTTGCGGGAGTGGGCAATTTCGTCCGGCGAATATCCACATTCAAAATTCGGCTGCTGGCGATCGAACAAAGCCGGCGCCTCGGCGGTGTAGCCTTCGGCCGCGAGACGGTCGCACACGGCGCGGATGTGATGATTGACGCCGAAAATCTCCTGGATGACGACGACGCCGCATTTTGCCGGTCCGCCCGGGTCGGCGCGATAGGCGCCGAGCTTGAAACCGTCCGACGCGACAAGTGAAATATGCTTACCCAAGATGATCCTCCTTCACCTGACGATATCCGCCCCGCACGGCGGCCAGCATATACCGTCGCGGATGTCGGTAGAATGGCGGCGGCGGCGCTCGGCGGTCCGCCTCATGCGGATCGGACGAGCGCAAAGGCCTTCGCCAGGAGCTCGTAGGAGCGCCGCCGTGCGGCATGGTCGTAGGTCATGGTGGTGATCATCAATTCATCGGCGCCCGTTGCTTCGATCAGCGGCAGCAATTGGCTGGTCACGGTCTCGCTGCCCCCGACCACCAGGCGCTGGCGATGCTGCGCGATGCGTTCGCGGTCGATCGGCGCAAAGGGATAGGCGGCGGCCTCGGCAGGTGAGGCCAGCGGCAGATATTCGCCCTTGCTGCGGCGAATGAAATTCAGGTCGGCGCTGGCGGCGATGCGCTCGGCCTCGGCATCGCTATCGGCCGCTATCACCGCCGTTGCGAGAATGGCATAGGGTTCCGGCAATGCCGCCGATGGCTGGAAATGCGCGCGATAACTCAGCATCGCGCTCGCCGCATCGTGCTCGGCGAAATGATGCGCGAAGGCGAAACCCATGCCGGCGGCGGCGGCAAGCTCGGCGCTGTATCCGCTCGAGCCGAGCAGCCAGACCGGCGGCAGCGCCACATCGGACGGCATGGCATGAACGTGGCGGAACGGATGGCCTTCCGGAAAACCGCCGCGCTCCAACAGCATCAGTTCCTGAAAACGTTCGAGGAAGTCGTCGCCGTCGCGCGCGTCCTGCCGGCGGCGCAGCGCGTAGGAGGTCACCGGATCGGTCCCCGGTGCGCGGCCGAGGCCGAGATCGATGCGGCCGGGGAACAGCGCCTCCAGCACCTTGAAACGTTCGGCGACCATGAGCGGGGCGTGATTCACCAACATCACGCCGCCCGAGCCGACGCGAATGCGCGCCGTTGCCGCCGCGATCTGCCCGATCATGATTTCGGGCGCGGAACTGGCGATGCTCGCGAGGTTATGGTGCTCGGCCAGCCAATAGCGTTTGTAGCCGAGCTTATCAGCCAACCGCGCCAGATCGAGCGAGTTGCGCAACGCCGCCGATCCCGGCGTCGCCGTGGTGACGGGTGACAGGTCGAGGACGGAAAGCGGGATCATACTAGGGTCTCGATTCCGAAGTTCGCAAGGGGCTTGCGGCATACTCTCATTCGAACTTCGGAATCAAAGGGACACTAGCAAATTTATGACTCTAGTGCGGTTTTGGATTTGAAGTTCCTCCGCGAGCTTGCTGCCGGATTGTAGGAACTTCAAATCCGCCGCACTAGCGGCCGTCAATTCTGACTCGGGGCTCTGCGTCTCAGAGCGGATGCGTTGATTGGAAATCGCAACGGCAAACGGTGAGCGTAAGTCAGGCGCCCGTCAACCTTATGCGCGCTCAGCGGCCCAGCGGGCCGACAAACGGGAGGCCGGCCACGGCAGTCGCGTCCTCCGGCGGCCTGGAAATATCTTTCGCGCGACGCCGCCCTTGCGCCAATCTTGGTTGCCACGCTTGCAGGCCGGTCTGGAAATTGGGCTGCGTGAACGCCGTATCATGGTTCGGGTATTGCCTGTCGAACTCAGCGACCGCATTGGCGCGCGGCCGACGTGCGCGGTATGCCCCGGCGAAGACGCGCGTGCGCCTGGTCCTGTTCACCGCGGCTTTGCGGACCGGCTTATGTGCGGCCTCGGTTGTCTCCGTCACGACTTTCGCGGGCGCAAGTTCGCTGGCTGGTTTTGTCTGCTCGGCCGGGAGGGCCAGGCCCGTCGGGGGCTGGCTGGCAGCGACCGCCGGCGTTTGTTGCACCGGCGAGGCGGCGTCGGCGTGTGCCGCAGCGGGCAGCGGCTCCGGCTCGGTGGCGCTCAAGAGCGGCCGGCCGTCCGCGGCCGGCGCAAGGGCGTTTGCCACCAGCGCTATGGTCGGTGGCGCGGCGGCTACGGCGGGCGCGGCTGCAGTCGTGGCCTTCGTCTCCGCCGCATCTCGCTCCGGTACCGCAACCGAAGCGGCTGGCGCCGCTTCAATGCCACCGCGATCATCAAGCTCGGGCGTCGGCGGGTCCGTCGCCCGGCCGTCGCTCTGCGGCGGGCCGATCGGAAAGCGATGATCGAAGGGCTCCGCCGCTACAGCCAACACCGAAGCCGTCGTGATGGTATTGTCGCCGATGAGTTGCAGCGGTGCACCGGCGGGCGGCAGGCGCACCAGCGGTTCGTGGTTGACGCGGAAGGCGGCAAACACGCCGAATCCGCAACTTAATGCCACGACCGAGGCGACCATCGCCGCGATCATCAGGCGGACATTCGGAAACATTCGACCTCGCTGAACGCCCGCGCGATCCGCAGCCGCACGCATCACATGGACGAGAGATCGTCGCGAGGGGCATATGATCTTTGCGCCGGCCGCGGCCCTGCAGCCGACGCATCACCGAATCGCAGGCGTTTCCGACCGCGCAATCCAGCGCATGCAACACTTACGTGAGTCGCTGAGAAACCAACAGAAAAATTCGCCGGTCGGCCCATCGCCGAACGATCAGGCCGCGGTCACCATCAATGCGCGACCGGCCCTTGCGCCGCCGCCGACTTCGCCGGCGACCCTGCCAAAACCACGACGCGCGTGCCGAGATTGACCCTGTTATAGAGATCCTCGATGTCCTCGTTGGTCAGGCGAATGCAGCCCGAGGACACGAAGGAGCCGATGGTCGACGGCTGGTTGGTTCCGTGAATTCGATAGAGCGTGTTGCCGAGATAGAGGGCGCGCGCGCCGAGCGGGTTGCCTTCGCCGCCGGCCATGAATCGCGGCAGATAAGGCTGGCGCTCGATCATCTCCTTGGGTGGATGCCAATCGGGCCATTCGGTCATGCGGCTGATGCGCTCGCTGCCCGACCAGGTGAAACCTTCGCGCCCGACGCCGATGCCATAGCGCAACGCTTTGCCGGCGCCGCGCACCAGGTAAAGAAAGGTGTGCGGCGTATCAATAATGACGGTGCCCGCGGGCTCAGTGGTCGGGTAATTGACCAGCTGGCGGCGGAATTGCGGCGGCAGCTCTTTGGCTGGGCCGGCTTCGGGTTGATCTTCCGGCGGCAGCGCCGCGACGACCGTCCCACGGTCCGGTTGCGGACCGCTTACGGGCGTCGGCGGGTTACTGACTGTGCCGGTGATGTCGCCTGGCGGACGCGGAACCAACTCGCGGCTGAGCGATGGCTGCGGTTGTGCCGCAGCGCGATCCGCCGGTGTGAAATAGGGCGGCCCGGCGTTCGGACCGGAAGGTTGTACCGGCGCGCCGTTTGCGTCGCGATAAACGGGGGGCGTACCATAAGGGCCGCCGGGCTGTTCAGTGCCCTGGGCGCCGACGTCGAGCGGCGGCAGCGGCGCGCTGCTATAGGGCTGCGGCGGCGGATACTGCGCCGGGGGTGCCGGGGTGTAGGAAGCGGGCGGGTATGATTGCGCCGCCGCCTCGCCGAGCGAACCGACCAAGGCCAACGCGATGACGAAAAAAATACTGCGCACGGAGAGGCCCCCAATCAACCCCAGAAACATGGCATTGGTTTGCAAAGAAGATTTGGCGGGAACAAGGCAATACGGCGGATGGTGTGGCTTAAATGGGCTCTACGGGCGGGTTTCGGCGGCGCCGGGCGAATTCATGGCTAATGAATCATGAATGAGCGGAACCGGCACTCCGCGGCAAGTATGGGGCTCGGTCGTCGCTCCTGTATCATGTTGATGACTCGCCGGCTTGGATGGCGGCCGTGAAATCAGTGGGAGATCCGACGTGAACCGCCTTGCCTGCAGCGCCTTTGCCCTGTTTTTGATGCAATGGTCGCCGCTCCATGCCCAAAATGCCGCCATCGACGAGCTCAAAGGCAAGATTTTCGATGCGCGGATGGCCCAGCAGACATTTGCCAACGGTTTGAAACACTGCAACGAGCTGAACGGCAAGAGCTTCTATTATCAGCTGCGCAATCGTATCCTCAATTTGGAAGAGTATTTTCACTCTCTGGAAAACCTGGCCAAGGCGCAGGTCTTCAATCCCGAGAAGCGGCGCCCCTGGACTTTGCAGGATGCCAAGGAACGCTGGGAAGAGGTGAAGAAGCAGGCGCAGGCCGACAAGGAGAAATGCGAACTGGTGCAGAGCCTGCCGCAACTCGAGAAACGGCTTGAGGAGCCGCAAAAGACCACTGCGGCGTCCGGCAAGAAAGAATGAGCGAACGCGGAAACGATATGTGCCGCCGTCGGCCGCCGGGCTTAGCCTCAGCCCCATGCCGGCTGCCGCGTCCGCAGCGAAGGAATGTCAGATGGCGTCCTTGAGCGACTGGAAGGTGCCGTCCTCCGTGCAGCCGAAGCCGGAGGATTATGCCTACGATCTCGAGGAGGCCTTGGCCTGCATGGTGGCGCTGCGCGCGACCGTGCCGGCGGACGCGTTCACGGCGGAGACGCTCGGCACCGAGCGTGCCGGCAACGGCGTCATCATTCGCGGCAACGGCCTCGTCTTGACCATCGGCTATCTGATCACCGAGGCGGACACGATCTGGCTGACGCTGAGCGACGGCCGCTCGGTGCCCGGCCACGTGCTCGGCTACGACCAGGAAACCGGTTTCGGCCTTGTGCAGGCGCTGGCCAAGCTCGACATGCCCGCGCTTGCATTGGGTCAATCGGGTGCGGCCTCGATCGGCGAGCGCGTCGTCATTGGCGGCGCCGGCGGCCGGCAACACTCGGTCGCTGCGCGCATCGTCGCCAAACAGGAATTCGCCGGTTATTGGGAATACGTGCTCGACGAAGCCATCTTCACGGCGCCGGCGCATCCCAACTGGGGCGGTACGGCGCTGATCGGGCCCGCCGGCGATCTCATCGGCATCGGTTCGCTGCAGCTCCAGCAGGCGGTGGATAAAGGCCCGGCACAGAACATCAACATGGTCGTTCCCATCGACCTCTTGAAGCCGATCTTCGACGACCTTCTCAAGTTCGGCCGGCGCAATGCGCCGCCGCGGCCCTGGCTCGGTCTTTATGCGACCGAGGTGGAGAACCGGTTGGTCATCGTCGGGCTGGCGGATCGCGGACCGGCGAAGCGTGCTGATCTGCGCACGGGCGATATCGTGCTGGCGGTCGCCGGCATGGAGGTCAGCGATCTCGCCGGCTTGTTCCGCCGCATTTGGGCGCGCGGCCAGGCCGGCGTCGAGGTGCCGATCACCGTCTATCGCGACGGCGAGACCATGGAGCTGCGCGTGAAGTCGAGCGAGCGCGACCGCTTCCTCAAAGGGCCGAGTTTGCATTGAGCGCCCGCAGACCCTCGCGGTACGTTGGATAGAGCAGGGTGACGCCGAGCTCGCGCTTGAGCTTGTCGTTGCGAACGCGCCGGCATTCCTGCCAGAAACTCAAACCCATCGGCGACATCGACGGTGCCGCTTCTTCGAAGGGGATTTCCGGCGGCGGATCGCGGCCCAAAAGCTGCGCCGCGAACACGATCGGATCGCTGGGCGGGCTCGGCTCGTCGTCGGCGACGTTGAAAATTCCACTGGCCTTGCGCGCCAACGCCGCATCGATCGCCTGAGCGATATCGGCGACGTGGACACGATTGAAGACTTGGCCGGGCTTGACGATGCGCCTGGCATCGCCGCGCACGATCTGCACGAGCGCGTTGCGGCCAGGCCCATAAATGCCCGCGAGCCGTAGGATGGCGACGGCGACGGCCGAGCGCTGGCCGAACTTTTGCCAAGCGTGTTCCACGGCCAGCCGTTCGCGCGCGCGCTCCGAATCCGGCTGCGGCGTCGTCTCCTCGTCCACCCAGGCGCCGACGCGGTCGCCGTAAACTCCGACCGTCGACAAATAGACGATCGACCGCAGCCGGCGCGCTTGCGCCAACGCTTCGCCGAAAGCCGCAAGCACCGGATCGCCGTTGGCGGTCTGCGGGATCGAAACCAGCGCGGCATCGGCTTCGCCGATCGCGCTTTTCACTTCCGGAGTGGCCGCAGTACCATCGAAGGCGAAAGCCTTTAGCCGACCGCCGAAACGCGCATTCAGAACGGCAGCATGTTCGACGCCGCGGACGGTGCCGATGATGCGCTCGAAGCCGTCGCCAAACATGCCGACAAAATGTTCCGCCGAATAGCCGAGACCGAAACACAGGAGCGTGGACATCGGAGACTCAACCGTCGTGCGCGGGCGGCGGGGGAGGGGCCGTAGCGGCTGCCCATTCCGCGATGACGCTCGGGTCGGACTCGGTGGCGCGGTGCGCGCCGGCGCATTGTGCGAGCCGCGCGCGGTCGAGCCGGCCGAGCGCCCACACCGCGGCGCCGCGGATGAGCGGCGCGGCATCGTCCAGCAATCGCTCGGCCTCGCCCGCCAGCGCCGCGTCTGCGGAATTGCCGATCGCGATCAGCACATTGCGCAGGAAGCGCGTGCGGCCGATGCGTTTGACCGCACTTTGTGTGAACAGCGCGCGGAAGGCGGAATCGTCGAGCCGCGCCAAATCGGCAAGATGCGGCGCGCGCAGCGCGGCGCGCGCCGCCAGTCTGGTTTCGCGCCCGGCTTGCGCGAATTTGTTCCACGGGCAAACGGCCAGGCAATCGTCGCAGCCGTAGATGCGATTGCCGATGAGCGGACGCAGCGCGCGCGGGATCGGGCCCTTGTGCTCGATGGTGAGATAGGAGATGCAGCGCCGTGCATCGAGGCGATACGGCGCGGGAAATGCCGCCGTTGGGCAGATGTCGAGGCAGGCGCGGCAGGTGCCGCAACGGTCGCGCTCCAGGGCGTCGGGCGGCAAATCGAGCGTGGTGAAGATAGCGCCGAGAAACAGCCACGAGCCCCATTCGCGCGAGACCAAATTCGTATGCTTGCCCTGCCAGCCGAGGCCCGCCGCCTCCGCCAGCGGCTTCTCCATCACCGGAGCGGTATCGACGAAGACTTTGACATCGCCGCCGGCTGTTTCGATCAGCCAGCGTCCGAGGCTTTTCAACCGCGGCTTGACCACGTCGTGATAATCATCGCCTTGGGCGTAGACGGAAATGGCTCCATGCAGGCGCTCCTGCAGGATCACCAGCGGATCGTCGTTCGGGCCGTAATTGACGCCGAGCATGACGATCGAGCGCACGTCCGCCCACAGCGCGCGGGGATCGCCGCGCCGACTGGAGTTTTTCGCCATCCAGTCCATGTCGCCGTGGGCGCCGGCGGTGAGGAGGTGGCGCAACCCTTCGGCCGCGCGCGGGATCGCGTCCGGCCGCGCGATACCGACCGCGTCGAAGCCCTGCGCGCGGGCGGCCTCGGCCAGCGCCGCCTTGAGCGCGGCCGGTGTCAGAAGTCGAGGTTGGCGTAGTGCGGCGACGGCGGCAGGCCGGGCAGCGTCTCGCCCAGTAGCGCGCGGAACGACGGTCGCGATTTGATCCTCGCGTACCAGGCCTTGGCGGTCTCGTCTTCGTCCCACGGCACGTCGCCCAGATAATCGACGGCGGACAACTGCGCCGCCGCTGCCAGATCGGCATAGGTCAGGTTGTCGCCGGCAAGCCAGTCGCGCTTGCGAATGAGCCAGCCGATATAGCTCAGATGGTATCTAATATTGCCCTTTGCCGCCCGCATGATCTCGGTATCGGGCGGGCCGCCGCCGCTGCCGGCCGGGATGAAGCGCTTGTAAACGCGCTCCATGACCAAAGCGCCGCTCGCCTCGGCGAAGAACTTGTCGTTGAACCAGCTCATCAGGCGGCGAACTTCGATGCGTTCTGCCGGTTCGCTCGGCATAAGCCGGAACTGGGCCGCCGTCGGCCCGCGCGTCTCATCGACATATTCGGCGATGATGGCCGCCCCCGGGACCGGCGGCACGCCTTCCTCCACCAGGACCGGCGTCGTTCCCGCCGGGTTGAGCATGAGAAATTCCTCGCGCCGTTCCCAGACCCGCTCCTCGACAAGCCGGACCGACAAGCCCAGTTCCTCGAGAATGAGCCGCACGAAACGGGAATGTGGACAAAGCGGATGATGAAATAGCGTCAGCATGCCATCGCGGGCGCGTAAGAGAACGTGTCTGGTCGAGTCGCGGGATCGCCCTCAGGACGAGCGGCGGCGACTCCGAATCGTTCTCTTATAGGCGAAACGATCCGGCAGGCAAAATTATGTGCCGCGCGCCTGTGCGGGGCGCGCCCTTTGCCGTTGCCAGAATCCCGGTCCTGCGCCACAAGTCTGCCAAACCATCCTGCCAGGTCCGCCGCACCGGGCGCGGGCCGCGCCTTCCTCCGCCGTGGAGTTCCTCCGTGATATTCGATTTCATCAAGGCGACTGTCCTCGGCGTGGTTGAGGGACTGACCGAGTTCATTCCGGTCTCGTCGACCGGGCATCTCCTGCTCATGCAGCAGTTTTTCGGGTTCGGCGACGAGACTTTCGGCAAGAGCTTCGCAGTTTTGATTCAGTTCGGCGCGATCCTGGCCTTGTTGTCGATCTATTCGGTGCGGCTGTGGCACCTCGCTACCGGCATGTTCAGCGACCCGCAGGCCCGGCGTTTCATCATCGGCGTATTGTTGGCCTTCCTGCCGGCGGCGGTGATCGGGGCGACGGCCTACAAATTCATCAAGGAGGTGCTGTTCAATCCTTGGGTGGTGTGCTTCTCGCTGATCGCGGGCGGGGCGGTGCTGCTGTGGGTCGATCAACTCAATCTCAAGCCGCGCTTTCATGAGGCGACCAGATTCACGCTGCCGATGTATTTCATCATCGGCGTTGCGCAGTGCCTCTCCATGGTGCCCGGCGTGTCGCGTTCGGGGGCGACCATCGTCGCCGCGATGCTGCTCGGCGCCGATCGCCGCGCCGCCGCCGAATTCTCGTTCTGGCTCGCCATGCCGACCATGGCCGGCGCCTTCGCCTACGACCTCTACAAGGACCACGGCCAGTTGAGCCACAGCAACCTCGCGATCATCGCCGTGGGTTTCATTGTCTCCTTCATCTGCGCCTGGTTCGTGGTGAAGACTTTTCTCGGTTACGTATCGCGCCACGGTTTTACGCTGTTCGTGTGGTGGCGGGTGGCGGTCGGCACGCTCGGCCTTATCGCGCTGGCGCTGGGGTTGTGACAAGCCCGTCGATCCAGGCCGCGAGCGCGTCCAGCATTTCGCCGCGCACTTGCGCATCGCTGCGGCCGGTCCGTGCCGGCACGTGGAAGGAATGATCGGCGTCCTGGAAGAGCTTTAACGTCGCCCGGGCGCCGAGCGCGTCGCAAAGCGGCGAAAGCTGATCGGGCGTCGCCAGCGTGTCGCGCGTTCCTTGCAGGAACAGCATCGGGATTTGCACGGCAAAGAGATGCTTGGCGCGGTCTTGCGACGGTCGGCCGGCAGGATGCAGCGGAAAGCCAAGGAATGCCAGGCCGCGGACCCCTTGCAGCGGCGCGCTCGCCTGCGCCTGCGATGTCATCCGGCCGCCGAAGGATTTGCCGCCGGCAATAAGCGGCAGGCCCGGCAGCAGCCGCAGCGCCGCAGCAGTCGCGGCGCGGACGGTGGCCTGCGCTAGGTGCGGCGGATCGGGCCGCTTGGCGCCGCGCTCCATCGCCGGAAACTGGTAGCGCAAAGTGGCCATGCCGCGTTCCGCGAGTTCCGCCGCCACCGCCGCCATGAACGGATGATCCATGCCCGCTCCGGCGCCGTGCGCCGCCACATAGCAGGCCCGCGCGCCGGGCGGCGTTTGCAGCAAGCCGGAAACGCCAACGCCCTCCGCACCGGCAATGCTAACGGGCTCGACACGCGCAGATGGCACCAGGCGCTCCCTGAAGGCCGACCGCAGGCGGGCAATTTATCGCCGCGATGGTCGTTTCCCAAGTCAGTCCCAAAGGGGTAAATTTCCCGACGCCAACAGACCATTGCGGCGCGCAATGGCAACGGAGGCACCGATGTGTTGTAACATCCGCACGCTCTTCAATTTCGAGCCGCCGGCGACGGACGAGGAAATCCGCGCCTCGGCGCTGCAGTTTGTTCGCAAGCTGAGCGGATTCGCCCACCCGTCGCGGGCCAATGTGGCGGCATTCGACCGCGCCGTCGACGAGGTGACCGAAGCGGCGCACCGACTTCTAAGATCGCTGGAAACGGCAAGTCCGGCCAAGAATCGTGAAGCCGAAGCGATCAAGGCGCGCGCCAAGGCGCGACAACGATTTGCCCGAGCATGATCCGGAAAAAGCCTGCCTCTGACTTGATCCGGGGTGGAAGCCGGTTTTCCGAAAAGATCATGCTCCACTAAGGCGTGACGTACGTTTAAGCCGCGATCGCCTATTTACGGCGCGGCTTGTTACCCTTATTTGGCTTCAGCTGATGTATCGAGGCGGACAGGCCGGCGCTGCGCCGCAGCGCGTCTTTCAGGTCGACGGGACGGCCGTGCTTGCGTAACAGATCGCGGAAGGCCTCGTCGGCCAGTTCTTGAAAGTCCTTCATCTGATCGCGCCCAAGAAGGTCTAACTGCCGCCAGGTCTCTTCATCGAACTGCACGCGCTTGCCAGGCATCGATCCGCCTCTTTGCAGCCGCGCGCCCGGTGGCGGCGTCTTCCGCAGCTTTGCCCTTTCGGCCAAGCGAGTCCAGCGCCCGAAGCCATCGACGAGGTGGCGCAGGTTGCTCTAAGCTAAAGCCGATCGCGCGGCACGTTGATCGCGCGAGTCCAGCGTAACCTCGAAAGGGTTGATCCAATGGCAAAGAAGCAATCGGATAGGGTCTACCGGATTATCGATGTTGTCGGCGTCAGCGAAAAATCTTGGGAGGATGCCGGTCGCATTGCGGTGGAAACGGCTGCTGGTTCGCTACGCGATCTACGCGTTGCAGAAGTCACCAAGATGGACCTCAAGGTGGAGGACGGAAAGGTCACGGCCTTTCGCACCCGGGTCGCGCTCTCGTTCAAGTATGGGGCGTAATCAGATTCCACGTCATTTCCGCGCACGCCGGAATCCATTGCTCCGATCGGGGCAGGACGATCTCTACCGGTGATTATGGGTCCCCGCTTTCGCGGTACGAGCGGGACACCTACGCCGTGCGGCTGCGGAATTGGCCGGTCTTGCGGAAGCGCCAGAGGTAAGACGGTACGATGGCGCCGATCGATTCCGGCACGATGCCGAGCGCTTCGAGGGTGCGCGCCTGCTCGCGGGCGGCGGATGAGACGACGTTGTCGTGTTTGAGAAGCTCGACCTGGTCGGGCGTGATCGGCGGTTTGGGTAGGAATTGCAGATAGATCGCATGCAGCTTCATCCACGCGAACGGCACCGGCAGCAGCAGGCGGTGGCGTTCGGTCGTGGCCAGCACCAATTCCATCAATTCCTTGAACGTGCGCACATCCGGGCCGCCGAGTTCGTAGATCGTGCCGGGCCCGGTTTCGCCGTCGACTGCCTTGGCGATCGCTTGCGCGACGTCGCCGGCAAACACCGGCTGAAAGCGGGTATGACCGCCGCCGGGGAGCGGCAGCATCGGCGAGACGCGGGCCAGGGCGGCGAAGCGGTTGAAGAAGTCGTCCTCGGAACCGAATACGATCGACGGCCGCATGACGGTCGCTTCGCTGTGCGCCGCCAGCACCAGCCTTTCGCCAGCCGCCTTGGAGCGCGCATAGTGCGACGGTGAGTTTTCGTCGGCGCCAATGGCCGAGACGTGGACGAGGCGCGCGCCAACGGCCTTGGCGGCCCGCGCCACCGCTGCCGCTCCTTCCGCCTGAACGGCGTCGAAGCGCTGGCGGCCCCTTTCGAACAGTATCCCGACCAGGTTGACGACCATGTCGGCGTCGCGCACCGCCGCCTCGACCGATTGCGGGAAGCGCAAATTCGCTTGGACCGCATGGATTTGGCCGACCCGGCCCAGCGGCTGCAAATGGAAGGCCAGCTCCGGGCGCCGCACGGCGACGCGGACGAGGTAGCCCCGATCAGCCAGCGCACGGACGACGTGGCGGCCAAGGAATCCCGAGCCGCCGAACACGGTGACAAGCGTGTCAAACTTGCTCTTCATGGCCATCGGCTGCGGCATACCGCATCGATTTCGCAATGTATAGAGCCATTATCCCGCTTCCACCGGGGAAGGGGAATGCGCAAAGCGGGGGGCTCTCTTCTCCCGCTCGCTGGCCAAGCGCCGGCGCCATCCGTTCAATTGACAACGCGGAGACCGCTCCGTACCTAATCCCGGCACGGGCCCAGGTGGCGGAATTGGTAGACGCACTAGTTTCAGGTACTAGCGCCGCGAGGCGTGGAGGTTCGAGTCCTCTCCTGGGCACCAGCTCCGCAATTTATCGAGCAGAGCGGCCACTCAGATAAACGGCGGCAGGTTCAAGTGACAATAGCCGCGATGGATCGCGGCGAAGCCGGCGCTGCTGCAGGGACCCGTCGTCCAGTAACGTCTGACATCCATGCGGCACGCGGCGTAATCCCGACTGCCGGGCGTAAAACCGTAGAGCCGGCACTGGTCAATCGCCGCGACTTGTGTCGCGACGTGCGCTGCTTTCGCGCCATCCCCGATCAACATCGCGCTTGCGATCAGCAACAACCGAAGGGGTTTATTCACGGCACCGGTCCCATTCCTGGCCTGGGCTTTTGCGTTCATGGGCCATTCTACCTGTTCCGTCGGCAGAACAAAATTCCAGGCCGCGAACATTTGCACACCCGGACGGGGGCGCCCGACGCCAGTTCGAGCGGCGTGCATGACATCTGGGGGATGGAGCATCGAGAGCCTTTCGACTAAGCTTATCCCGCGGAGGAAAGTCCGATGCATCGTCTGACAATCCCTGGGATTTTGGCGGCGTTTGTGGTGGCGGGTTTCGGCTCGTCCAGCGGCGTGTTCCAGATCGGCCCGGATACTTATCAATTCTACGATACCGACCTGACCGGCTTCGGCGACGCGATCTCGGCACGCGCCTACGCAACCCGCACCGCGGAGGATTTTTGCGCCGGTCTAAACCGGCAGGCGCGAATTCTCGTTGCCGCCAGCGATCCTCATTACAGCAACGCCGAGTTTCGTTGCGTTGACCCGGATCGCCGGTCTTCAAACTGAGACGCCGCGGCCATGGCAAATCCGAATGGAAAAACAGCGTTGGTCACCGGTTCGACGGACGGAGTTGGCCGCGCGGTGGCAAAACGGCTGGGCGAAGACGGCTGGCGCGTTCTGGTGCACGGCCGCGATCGCGGACGCGGCGAAGCCGTCGTTGCCGAGATCAAAGCCGCCGCCGGCGCCGCGGACTTTTTGGCTGCGGACCTTTCCGTTCTGGCCGAGGTGCGGCGACTGGCCGGCGCCGTGCAGCAGGCGACCAAGCGGCTCGATCTTCTCATCAACAATGCCGGCATCGGCAGCGGCGGGCCGCAAGGCACGCGGCAGACCAGCGCTGACGGCTACGAACTGCGCTTCGCCGTAAACTATCTCGTCGGCTTTCTGCTCACGAATTTGCTTTTGCCGCTGATCGGCAAGAGCACACCCGCACGCATCGTCAACGTGTCCTCGCTCGGACAGCAGGCGATCGACTTTGCCGACGTGATGTTGACGCGCGGTTACAGCGGCTCGCGCGCCTATTGCCAGAGCAAGCTGGCGCAAGTCATGTTTACCATCGATCTCGCCCATGAACTCGAAGGTACCGGCGTCGCGGTCAATGCCCTGCATCCCGCGACCTATATGAACACGACCATGGTGCGCCAATCCGGCGTCGCGCCGATGAGCAGTGTCGCGCAAGGCGCCGACGCCATCCTCAATCTGGCGACGTCCGCCGCCCTGGAGGGGCGCAGCGGGCTTTTCTTCAACGGACAGCGCGAGGCGCGGGCCGATGCCCAGGCTTATGACCCCGAGGCGCGGCAGCGGCTCAAGACGCTAAGCCTGGAGCTCTCCGGCCTGTCCTCGAAAGAACCCGCTTCGGTCGTGCCACCTCGGCACTAGAGCATGATCCGGAAAAGTGGCAGCCGGTTTTCCGAAAAGATCATGCTCCACTAAGGATATTAGAGCGCCAATCGATTCAATCTGAAGCGATTGCGCTCTAGAACGTCGCCCGCGCTCCGACATAGGCGGCGAATGGCATGCCGGGCACGAAGGTACGCGGGTCGGTCAGGTTCAAATAGGGAAACGAGGCGGTATCGAAGAAGGTGCCGTACACGTAGTAGCGCTGGTTGAAGAGGTTTTTCACCAGACCGAACATCTCGAAATTTTTCGATATTTTATAGGACGAATGCAGGTTCACCACCCAATAGGCCGGAATTCTCGGATTCTGATTTGATTCATCGCCGACCAGATATTGGCTGCCGATAACATTGAGGTCCGCGCCGAGCTTCCATGGATCGGTGATCCGATACTCGGCGCCGAGCTTGAAGCGGAAGTCCGGAATCCCGGTCAGGCGATCGCCGGGAACGACAAAGATATTGCCGTTGGCGTCGGCGTAGGGGTTGAACGGCGAAGACAATGTCAATGCGTTGAGGAAAGTGGCGTCGACATAGGTGTAATTGGCATAGACGTTCCAGCGGTCCCATTTATACGTGGCGTTCGCCTCGATGCCCTGGCGCAGCGTGTCGCCGCCGTTCTGAAAATATTCATGGCCGGGGATGGGACTGGCGACATTGATGATGTCGTTGGTATTGAGCGCGTGGTAGGCGCCGACGGTCCAGGTCAGCTGGCCCCTTCCCGGATCGAACCGGCCGCGCAAACCGGCCTCGAAGGTGTGCGACACGACCTGTTGCAGGTTCGGGTCGCCGACCAGGGCGTTGTCGATCAGGCAAGGCCGCAGCGGATCGGAGCAGGCGAGCTCCAGCGGCGTCGGCGCGCGGTTGGCCTCCGAATAACCGCCATAGAGCGTGATATTGGGCGTCAGCTTGTAGGTCGCGCCGGCGGTCGGATTGAAGCGGCTATACTGGTGATTGCCGTTGAGCAAAGGATCGTTGCCCAACTCGTCCTGCAGGGTGATCTGAGCGAAGTTGAAACGGCCGCCCGCGGTCAGCGACAGCCGCGGCGTCACGTCGAACGTGTCGGTAGTGAAGAGGCCGGTATAGAGCGTCGTGGCGCCCAATCCGACCGGCGCCACATCGCCGGATGGCTGATCGATGAAGAGACCCGAACCCTGGACGAAGGGAAACTGATTGGCATTGACCGTGCCCAACTCGCTGGTAGTCGAGAATTGCACCAGGCCGCGGTCGATGCTCATCCCCACCACGAAATTGTTGTCATGACCGAGCACCTTCTGCGAGGAGGCGGCCTGCGCGGTGCCGCCGAAGCTGTTGGTCGTTGTCCAGGTGCGGTCGATTTCGCCCAACACGCTCGTCCCCAGCAGGCCGGTGGCCGGGACCGTCTGTCCGGTCGTCGTGATGAGATTTGACAAAGTGCCGTTGAGATTGGGAAAGCACAGCACGCCCGGATCGGGACAGCCGCTGTTCTGCGCGTCGGTGCCGTTGCCGTCGACGTGGCTTTGCCGGAAACTGCGATAATAGACGTTGGTTTGATACGTCAGCGTGTCGCTCGGCTTCCAGCTCGCGCTTGCGGTCAAGAAGGCGAGTTGATTCTGAGTGGTTTGCGGCAGCGTGTAGACGCTCGACCAATTCTGGTCGAGCATCTGCACCGGGGTCGCGGCCGCCGCGCCGAAATTATTCGACGCGCCGGTGAAAGTGACATGGTACTCGGTCTGGTCGCTGCGGGCGCCGAGATCGGCATAGATACGCCGCAGCTGCGAGGGCGAATCCTGGCGCCAGCCGGCATCGTCGATGGCGTCGGCGGTGATGTAGCCGGACAGATTGCCGGATTGGCCGCCGGCCTGCACCGACGTGCCGATGCGCCCATAGGAACCGCCGCTCACTTCGCCCTCGACGCCGTGATAGGTGAATCCGTTCTTCATCTCGAACGACAGCGCGCCGCCGATCGCATTGAGCCCATAGACCGGATTGCTGGGAACCAGCGTCAGCCGATTGATGGCGTTTTGCGGGATGAAGTCCCAATTGACGGTATCGCCGAATACTTCGTTGATGCGCACCCCGTTTTGATAGACGGCGAGCCCCTGCGGGGTGCCGATCACGGGAGAGGCGATGAAGCCGCGGTAATTGAGGTCGAGCTGGAATTGATTGCCGGTCTGGTCGCTCAGCGCCACGCCGGGCAGTCCCCGCGCAAGGGCGTCGAGCAGGCTGGGCGCCGTGGCATGGTCGAAATCGGCGGCGGACAGCGTCTGGACGTTGGACGGAACCTTGTCGCGATCGATGGCGCCGGGTTCGGCCGGCGTCGCGACGTTGGCCACGGGAGTAGCGGCTGCGGCGGCCGGTCGCACCGCCGGGCGAGGGGGTGGCAGCGGCGAGGTGCCGATGACGCGGATTTCGGGAAGGGTGGCCGCGTTCGAATCCGCGGTCGGGCTCGAAGTTTGCTGGGCGCTCACGATGCCGGGCGCCATCACGGCGGCGCAGCAGGTTGCCCCGAGCAGGGCGCGCAATGCCGCCGGAACCGCCGCCACGCTTACGCCACCAACGCTTACGGCCCTCCGCATGGGCGATACGTCCCCCAATCTCGGGAGACTCTGTCACCATCCGCAGACCCGCGTCAGGGAAAGTTGTTCCAAATCGGACCGGGAAGTTTTGGCAATCGGCGGTGGCCCAAAAACCTTTATGCCGCCCGGCAGGCAGCGTCGATTAGGAGGTCGCCGACAGCAACTGAACGGCGGTGCGGATCAACTCCGGCAGATTGCGGGCATCAAGCTTCTGCTTGAGCTGGGAGCTGACGTTGACGACGGTCTTGTAGCTGACGTTGATTTCCTCGGCAATGCGGCCATAGGGTTTGCCCTCGGCCAAAAGCGCCAGCGTCTGCAGCTCCCGCGGCGTCAGCTCGGCAAGCGGATTCTGGCGCGCCGGCGTGTGCACCAAGGCGACCTGCATGGCGAGGTCGTTGCTCAAATAGGGCTCACCGGCGCGGACCTTTTCGAATGCTTCCAGCAGGTCCGCGGACGAGGTGTCCTTGAGCACATAGCCGGTGGCACCGGCCTCGAGCGCGCGGGCGACGATAATGGGGTCGCTGTGCATGCTGAACACGAGAATGCGCACGCGCCGATCGTGAGCGCTGATGCGGCGGATCAGCGGCAGCCCGCCGAGCCCGCTGCCCTGCATGGCGAGGTCGATGATCACCACGTCGGGACGATGACGGCGGTAGAGCCGGTAGCCGGAGGCGGCATCGCGCGCCTCGAGCACGACGGCGACTCCGGCGTCCTCCAGCATACGCCGGCAGCCCTGCAACACGATCGGATGGTCGTCGATGATGAGGACGCTGGTCATGCCTTGTCACCGCTGCTGCTATCATCCGCCGCGGTGCTCCGCGGCTCGACCAGCGGAATAGCGATACGCACGCAGGTGCCGCGGCCAATTTCGCTTTCGACGACATAACGGCCGCCCAAGCCTTCGACGCGTTCCTGCATACCGCGAATGCCGAAGCCCGCCGGCCTGCCGGGCTTCATTCCGCAGCCGTCGTCGCGCACCGTCAGTACGAGCCGGCGCTCGGCGTCGACATCGCTGAGATCGACGCCGACGTGCTTCGCCTGCGCATGGCGGATGGCATTGGTCAGGCTCTCTTGGATGCAGCGATAAACGGTCAGGTCGATCGAATCGCCATAACTACGCAGCAGGTTCGCGGCCGTGAACGAGAACAAAATCTGCGGATGCTGGCGTGCGCGCTCGCGCAGGAGCTGGCCGAGCATCTCTTCGAGCGGGACGTGGCCGAGCGCCATCGGCCGCAGCCGGTCGAGCATACTGCGATTGATGGCCTGCAAATGCTCGATGATTGCCAGGATGTCGCGCAAGCGTGCGGACACAGTCTGCCTCGCTTGCTGCGGCAGATCGCCGGTTGCGCTCGCAATCGATGATGCATTGGCCTTCAGCCCGAACAGACAAGGACCGACCTCATCATGCAGTTCGAGCGCGGTGCGCCGGCGCTCGTCGTCCTGCGCCGTGATCAGCCGGCGATTGAGCCGCAGGTTCTCCGCGCGCACCGACTCGAGCGCGAGAGCCAAGGCATTGAAGCGGTCGGCGATGGCAGCCAACTCGCGGGCGTGCGGCTGCGGCAAGCGCACGTCATAGGTCTGGTGCTCGAGGTCGGAGAGGCCGGCTGCAAGCACGGTGAGGGGATCGAGCACACGGCCGAACAGAATATAGAGCAAACCGATCATGGCGATGTTGAGCGCGACGGCTACGATCCCGATCGCGACCGCGTTGTCCCAAATCTCGGCGATCTCGTCGGCGGGCTCGCCGATGATTTCGACCGCTCCGACGCGGCGGCCGTCGACGACCACCGGGACATCAAGCGCCTCACTCGGCGAGTCGATCAGGGCGGTGAACCAATGCGGCGCGGGCGCGCGCTCGTCCGCGCGCCGACCGTCAGCCCTGGCCGGCAGCGGCGCGGCGGCAATAGCAACGCCCGCTGCATCCCTCACCGCGATCCGCACATGGCGCATCGACCGCAACTGTGCCGGCAACGCGGCGAGGAATTGCTCGGCCGGAAGCTGCTGATGCACGAGTTTAACGGCATCGCCGACTAGGAGTTCCGCAAGCCGCATCGAGGCGGCCATTTCGACGCGCGTCTGCGTGCGGGCCCGCCAGATCGCGACACCGCCGGCAACGAACACGGCGGTAAGATCGATCAGCACAAACACAAGCAGAAGCTGGACGCGGACCGAGCGCCCGCGCCAGAACCCAGGCAGGACTTGCCGCCGCGGGGATGGCAACGGCAGCGTTGCGGATGCGGGCTGTGCGCTGATCGCCTTCCTCCCTCGCCCTCTATTACGGGGCCGCCGCGATGTTAACCGAACACTCGCCTCGCTGTCACTTTCGGCAGGTACCGGCGGAAGCGACAGTTTTAAAGGCACGCCTTTCGGAGCGGTTTTGACGCGCCATTTCGGTTGCGATATTCAAGGACGAGCGCCGACGATCCGAAAATCACTCCGAGGCGCCACATCGAGCCCTGCCGCAGCGCATCACCGAATGACCATCCGCCTGCATCGCGGCGATCTGCCGGACCTCTCGCGCTATACCGGCGCGGTCGCTATCGACACCGAAACCATGGGGCTCACTCTCGGCCGCGACCGGCTGTGCCTGGTTCAGCTTTCGCCCGGCGACGGATCTGCGGACGTGGTGCAGATCCCCGCGCACGCCACCGACGCGCCCAACCTCAAGCACCTCCTGGCTGATCCCGGGCTGCTCAAGATTTTTCACTTTGCGCGCTTCGACCTCGCCATGCTGTGTAATGCCTTCGGCGTGATGCCGGAGCCGGTCTACTGCACCAAGATCGCCTCGCGGCTGGCCCGCACCTACACCGATAAGCACGGCCTCAAGGATCTGGTGCGCGAGGTTCTCGGGCACGACCTGTCGAAACAGCAGCAATTATCCGATTGGGGCGCGGCGGAACTCACCGATGCGCAGATTTCCTACGCCGCCGCCGACGTGCTCTATCTGCACGCGCTTAAAGAGCGGCTGGACGCCATGCTGGTGCGGGAGGGCCGCGACGAATTGGCTGCGGCCTGTTTTCGATTCCTGCCGCACCGGGTTCGGCTCGATCTCGCGGGCTTTGCCGCCGAGGACATTTTCGCCCATTCCTAGAACCGCGGATTTCTAGGACCGCTGATTTGCAGGGCTTTTCAGTCCGGCAGCCCACCCGTAGGGCGACCTGCAATCAAAAACACCACTAGAATCATAAATTTGCTAGTATCCCGCCGGAATCGGGACGCGATTGTGCTTGCCGGGGCCTGTCCCGCCCGGTCCAAGCCACATTCGCAGGCGACAATCCGCTAGCGGGACCGCGCTAAGCGGCCCGCCATAAGGGCCCGCCAACTGCATCGGGGCACGGTCCGAGGGGAAAGCCGCTGACCACCGTCTATCCTGTCGGCACCGCGAGAACAGGCGGGTTTTCTGCGACCGCTCGCGGCGATGCCGAACAGACCTACCGCGCCGCGATGCGGCACAGCAGGCTGGTGCATTGGCTTCGCATGAGCGTGCCCGGCGGCATTGCGACGGCGCTGCTCATGGTGGTAGTGGCCAATTATATGCCGCTGACCGGCGGCCTCCGGCTGCCGGGAGAGATCGGCAAGCTGGTGATCAAAGGCACCAAGATTACCATGGAGCAGCCGCGCCTCGCCGGCTTCACCGCCGCTTCCCGTCCCTATGAATTTACCGCGAAGGCGGCGGCGCAGGAAATCACCAAGCCCGATTTAATGGAGCTCGAGCAGATTCGGGCCAAAATCGAGATGGAGGACAACAGCAGGGTCAACATCACGTCGAACACGGGGATCTACGACCTCAAGGCCGATTTGCTGACCCTCACTGACAATGTCCATCTCGTCTCTTCGACCGGCTACGAGGTGCGCTTGAGCCAGGCCATGATCGACGTGCACAAGGGCCACGTGGTATCGGAGAAGCCGGTCTGGGTGAAGCTCACCAATGGCGTCATCAATGCCAAGCGGATGGAAGTCTCCGACAGCGGCGACGTAATCCGATTCAGCGGTGGCGTTGCGGTGACGATTCATCCGGACCAGGATTCCACCCAGGTGAGCGATCGATGACGCGGCGGTTTATGCTCTGGGCTGTGGTTATGGCACTGGCGGCGCCGGGATCTGCGGCGGCGCAGGGTTCGCATGCCGCGGCAGCCGCCCCCAGTATTGTTCAAGATCAGAACCGGGATCAGCCGATCCAGATCGAATCCACGACACTCGAAGTGCGCGACAAGAACAAGATGGCCACCTTCTCCGGCGACGTTCGGGTAGTACAGGGCGATACGACGATAAAATGCCAAACGCTCGTGGTCTTATACGGAGCTGAGCATGGTTCCGGCTCCGCTCGGAACGCGGCTCAGCCGGGGGAGGGTCGCGCCGGGGGGGCGCACGCTCAAAAGGGGCCGGTTGTTCCTCAGGGCTCGCAGGACATCCGCCGGATCGAAGCGCGCGGCGGCGTCACCATTACCACCCGTGATCAGATTGCGACCGGCGATCTTGGCGTCTACGACCCGAAGAAGAAAACAATGACGCTGAGCGGAAACGTCGTGGTCAGCCAAGGCAAGAACGTGCTCCATGGCGACAGCGTAGTCGTCGACACAGTGACCGGAGACGCCCACTTCGAATCCGGAGGGAGCATTCAGAATCGCGTCCGCGCGCTCATTCTGCCGAAAAAGGATGCAGACGGCGGGCCTTCGAACGTCCTGTCCATCGGGCCGAACCGATCGAACTGAGGGTGTGGCCGGAGCATCGCCGCGGGAAATCGGTTAAAGTCCTAGCCAAGCGGGACCATCCCCGAGTTCGAACCGAAGATTCCGAGACTGAGTGTTGGATATTTTCTCATATTTTCGCCGGCACCGTAGTCCGGTGTCGCGCCGCCCGGTCGCCGCCGGAGACGAGGCTATCGACCTCGCCAGCATTGGCGGTACTATCAACGGCACCTATGTCGATATCGCGAGCCGGCCGGCGGCGGCGGAGAAAGCACGCAGCAAGCGGCCGCCGCGGCCGCAGCGCGAGCCGCAACCAGAAAACGCACCGCAGCCCCAATCGCCGCCCGAGAACGTTCCCCCGCCGCCGGTCCGGCCGCGCCGCCGAGCCGATGGTAACGGCGCCGCGCCGTCCGACCGCAAGGACCTGCTTTCCGTCCACGGCGTGGAGAAGAGCTTTGTCGGGCGCCAGGTCGTCAAGGGCGTCAGTCTTTATGTGCGCAAGGGCGAGGCTGTGGGCCTCCTCGGCCCCAACGGCGCCGGTAAGACGACCGTCTTTTACATGATAACGGGACTGATCAAGGCCGATAAAGGACACATCGAACTTGACGGCTATAACGTCACGCCGCTGCCGATGTACCAGCGCGCCCGCCTCGGCATCGGCTACTTGCCGCAGGAAGCGTCCATTTTCCGCGGGCTGAGTGTCGAGGAGAACATCCGCGCCGTGCTCGAAGTGGTCGAGCCGGACGCCAAGCGGCGCCAGCGCGACCTCGACGGGCTGCTCGAGGAGTTCAACATCGCGCGGTTGCGGAAGACGCCGGCGATCGCGCTTTCCGGCGGCGAACGCCGGCGCGTCGAAATCGCCCGCTCGCTGGCGACACGGCCCAATTACATGCTGCTCGACGAGCCTTTCGCCGGCATCGATCCGATCGCCGTCGGCGACATCCAGGCGCTGGTGCGTCACCTCACCAATCGCGGCATCGGCGTGCTGATTACCGACCACAATGTGCGCGAAACCCTCGGCCTGACCGATCGCGCCTACATCATCTATTCCGGGGAAGTGCTCATGGAGGGCCGTGCCGCCGACATCGTCAACAACCCTGACGTGCGGCGCCTCTACCTCGGCGAGGAATTTCACCTTTAAGGCTGTTCGAAATCGGTTGACGACACCCCGGCTGAATTGCTGTAGATAACCTACAAGCAAGAAACGGACCAGTTCGGCCGACCCGTCAATGGCACTCACCCAAAGACTTCAAATCCGCCAGAGCCAGGCGCTGGTGATGACGCCGCAGCTGCTGCAGGCGATCAAGCTGCTGCAGCTCTCCAATCTCGACCTGGTGACCTATGTCGAAGCGGAACTCGAACGCAATCCGCTACTGGACCGCGGTGCCGACGACAAGTCGGCTGCAGGCGAGAGCGCGCAAACGTCGGACCACCCGCCCGCGGACGGTGAGGCATCGAACGGCGGCGAGAGTGAGCCGATGGGCGAAACGATCGAAGACCGGCTCGATAGCCGCCTTGAGGACGTCTTCCCCGACGAGGTCGAGCCGATCCGCCCGCGCGCCGCCGAAGGCCCGGCGGGATACTCGGAATGGGCGGGGGTCGGCCCCGGCGGCCGCGACGGCGGCGACTACAATCTCGAAGCGTTCGTTTGCGCCGAAACCACGCTGGCAGATTGGTTGCGCGAACAGCTCACGCTCACCGTTGCCGACCCGGCGCGGCGAATGATCGGGCAATATCTCATCGATCTGGTCGATGAGGCCGGATATCTCAGCGGCGATTTGACTGCGGCCGCGGAGAAGCTC
Organism: uncultured Alphaproteobacteria bacterium; assembly: GCA_963721025.1. GTDB lineage: Bacteria > Pseudomonadota > Alphaproteobacteria > Rhizobiales > Xanthobacteraceae > BOG-931. The sequence continues at coordinate 248,735 of CAVRHN010000002.1, forward strand.
GGCACCAGCGTCAAGGAAGTCGAGGCCGTGCTCCACATTCTGCAAAGCCTGGATCCGCCCGGCGTGTGCACGCGCAATCTGGCCGAATGTCTCGCGCTGCAGCTCAAGGAGCTCGACCGCTTCGATCCGGTGATGCAGGCCTTGATCGCCCACCTGGATCTCCTGGCGAAGCGCGATTTCGCCGCCTTGAAGAAAATCTGCGGCGTCGGCGACGAGGATCTCGCCGACATGATCGCGGAAATCCGTCGCCTCAATCCAAAGCCTGGTCTCGCCTTCGGGTCGGCAATCGTGCAGCCGATCGTGCCGGATGTTTTCGTGCGGCCCGGTCCCGACGGCGGCTGGATCGTCGAGCTCAATTCCGACACCTTGCCGAAGGTGCTGATCAATCAAAACTATTACGCGGAAGTTTCGGCCACGGCGCGAAAGGACGGCGAGAAATCGTATCTGGCCGAATGCCTGCAAAGCGCCACGTGGCTGGTGCGTGCGCTCGACCAGCGCGCGCGCACGATTCTCAAGGTCGCGAACGAAATCGTACGCCAGCAGGACGGCTTCTTCGCGCACGGCGTCGAGCATTTGCGTCCGCTCAACCTCAAGACCGTCGCCGAGGCCATCGGCATGCATGAATCGACGGTTTCCCGGGTTACCGCCAACAAGTACATGGCAACCAACCGCGGCATCTTCGAACTCAAATATTTCTTCACTTCGGCAATCGCCGCCGCCCACGGCGGTGAGGCGCATTCCGCCGAAGCGGTGCGCCACCGCATCAGGCAGCTGATCGACGCCGAGAGCGCCGGCGACGTGCTGTCCGACGATACCATCGTCGACAAGCTGCGCGAGGCGGGCATCGACATCGCGCGGCGGACGGTGGCGAAATATCGCGAGGCCATGCGCATTCCGTCCTCGGTGCAGCGACGGCGGGAGAAGCAAGCCGCCGCGGTGGCCTGACCACATCGGTGGCGCGGTGGGTGCCGGGCACCGCGCCGCGTTGACTCCGCCCTTGCCAATGCCTAGCTCGGTTAAGCGGCTGAAGGAGCTTTTCGAGTGAGCAGGATCTTGTCCGAAAACCCGTGCCCATTTTTCCCGATCGTGTTCTAGGAGGCGGCAATGCCATTTCGCGTTTCAGGAAAAAATCTCGATGTCGGTGATGCCCTGCGAGAGCGCGTCAACGCGCGGATCGCCCAGGCTATGGATAAGTATTTCGACGGTGGCTATTCCGGGCATGTGACCGTCGCCCGGGAGGGCTTCGGCTTTCGCACCGAATGCGCCATCCATCTCGATTCGAAGCTCACGCTGCATGCCGAGGGCCGGGCGGCCGACGCCTATGCCAGCGCCGACCAGGCGGCGTTGCGGGTGGAAAAGCGGCTGCGCCGCTATCATCGCCGGCTCAAGGATCACCACCCCGAACGTCTCGATGGTCGCGGCGCGGTTGAGGCGGTAAGCTATGTCATCGCCGCTCCGGAACACGAGAACGAGGCCGAACTTGACGGCTTTGCGCCCGTCATCATCGCCGAAACCACCACCAGGTTGAAGCAATTATCGGTCAGCGATGCGGTGATGGAACTCGACATGACCGGCGCTCCGGTGCTCGTCTTCCGGCACGCCGTCCATGGCGGCATCAATGTCGTCTATCGCCGCGCCGACGGACATTTCGGCTGGATCGATCCAGCCGCGGCTGTACCGCCGGATGCCCATTGACGCGGTTGCCGACGCTCCTTATGGTCCGCCGCCCTTGAGCATGATCGCGAAAAATAGGTACCGGCTTTCGGCAGCGATCGTGCTCAAATAGAAAGCCAGCGTCAGGCTGCGGCCTCGCTCTCCAGGTCTCAAACTCATGCCGCTCACCGATCTCGTCGCCCCGAACGCGATCCTCCCGGCGCTCAAGGTCAACAACAAGAAGCAGGCCCTGCAAGAGCTTGCCGCACGTGCGGCGGTGCTCAGCGGTCTGAACGAGCGGGCGATCTTCGAAATCCTGATGCAGCGGGAGAAGCTCGGCTCGACCGCGGTCGGCAATGGCATTGCCATTCCCCACGGCAAGCTGCCCAATCTCACCCGGCTGTTCGGATTGTTCGCGCGGCTCGACCGGCCTGTCGATTTCGAGGCGCTCGACGGCCAGCCGGTTGATCTCATTTTTCTCTTGCTGGCGCCGGAGGGCGCCGGTGCCGATCACTTGAAGGCGCTGGCGCGAGTGGCGCGGCTGCTCCGCGATTCCGCGGTTGCTCACAAGCTGCGCGCCTCGCAGGACGCCGAGGCGCTGTACGCGGTGCTGGCGATGCCGTCGGCGAGCGCCGCGTAGCTACGCTTGCTACTGTCAGGTATCCGGGATCAGTAATCAGAAGGGCCACCGACGGCATCGTCGCTGGCCCAAACACTCTGATTACTGGTCCCTCATGACCGACCCTGGTCAGTGGACGCTGACCGTTTCGAGCTGCTGGCTCACCGCGTTGGCGATGGCAGCCTCGCGACTGTCGGTGAGCATGATCGGCGTGCCGTCCGCCGCGTGCAGCGCGAACAGCTTCAGCCCGGGCTGGATCTCCGGCACCTGCGGGAACAGCGCGGGGACATCCTCGGAGCGGATCGTCTTCACATAGGCGATCTGCCCGTCGCCGAGTTGCGCCAGTGCTTCGGGGGATATTTGGATCGGCGTCATTGCAATACGATGCGATTCCATGGACGCTTGGCTCCTTTTCCGATAACGCGGTGGAGTCCTATTCGGTTTTCTCACTCTCGACTCCGTGATCGAGATCGATTTGACGACGCGCTCCGGTTGCGGGCGCACCAGATCGATCGACAGTAATCCGTTCTTCAAATCTGCGCTCAGCACTTCCATACCTTCCGCCAGTACGAAGCTGCGCTGGAACTGGCGCGCGGCAATGCCGCGGTGAAGATATTGCCGGCTTTTGTCGTCCTGCTGCCGACCGCGAATCACGAGCTGACTCTCTTCCAGCGTCACGTCCAGCTGATCGCGGGTGAAGCCCGCCAAGGCCAAAGTGATGCGCAGCCGTTCCGGGTTATGGGCGTCGCGCGCGATGCGCTCGATGTTGTAGGGCGGGTAGCCGTCGGCGGCTTTGGCGACCCGATCGAGAACCCGCTCGATCTCGTCAAAGCCGAGCAGGAACGGACTGGAAAGTGACGAAATCCTGGACATGGCTGCAAAGTCCTTGTCAGCGACTTTGTGGAGCCCTTGCGGCGCCCCTAGAGCATGATCCGGGTAACCGGAATCCGGTTTTCCAAAGCTCATGCTCCACTTAGACAGGCTTGTCAGTCGAAAACCAGTCCGTCGAATGACTATATGGCGCCGCGCGATGAGGGCTGCAAGGCGGCGCCGACGCGCCGCGGGCGTTGCCCAACGTCACGGCCACTTCAGCGGTCCCGGCAGGGCGCGTTCAGCTTCAGCGGTCAGTTGCGCTTCATGCCGGGCCGCGAAGATGGCGGCGGCAATGATGACGATAACAGTCGCAACACCGAGGACGATGACCATCGGGCCGGCCAACCGTTCGACCTCGCGTCCGAGCATATAGGCGGCGAAGCCGAACAAAGACGCCCAAATGACCGCGCCCACGACATTGGCAAGCAGGAAGTGCCGCCACGGCATGCGATTGGCTCCGGCCAGGATGCCGGCGAGGCTGCGCAACACCGGCACAAAGCGGGCGACAATGATAATCTTGCCGCCGTGGCGCAGAAACAGATATTCGCCGAGCTTGATGCGGCTTTCGGTGATCCGCAAATAGGAGCCGTAGCGCAACAGCAGCCAATAGCCGAATTCTCGGCCGATGAGATAACCAATCATTTGACCGACGATCGCCCCGCCCGCCGCGGTCAGCACCACCGAAACGATGCTGAGCTCGTGCTTGGTCCCGGCAAAAATCGAGGCCAGGATCAGCACGGTCTCTCCGGGAAAAGGAAGACCGATGCACTCGAGACCGATGACCGCGGCGACCACAGCGAGGCCGTAATCATGAATGAGATGGGCGATAGTGGGCATCAAGCTGGGTAAGACCACAAGAGTCAGGAAGGGACGGCGGTGCCGGGTGGCCGACCCTTATAACGGTTTTTCTGTTATGGCTACTCTCCATGACGGGGCAATGGCGCCCACGGCGATTCGAGATTAGCCCGGCTGGGCACCGGCGCAATGGAGGAGTGCGGCAATCAATGCAGTCGAATGGTGTTCACTGGCGGCTCGCCTGCCTGATCATTGGTTTGGGGCTCCTGCTCGTGGCTTGCACGCACAGCCGCTCCTTGAGCGACGCCGCGGGCGGCGACGACGAGGAGATCAATGCTTATCCGACCAACTACAAGACCGACATTCTCGCCGCCATGCACGTTTATCTGAACGATCCGACGGGGATCCGCGATGCCGGCATCTCCGACCCGGTGCTTAAGCCCGTGGGAAGCACCAAACGCTACGTGGTCTGTCTGCGCTACAACGCCAAGACACGGTTCGACGCCAAAAAGGGCAGCAATGATTATGCCGGCGTGAAGGAGACCGTGGCGGTCTTTATGGCGGGCCGGTTCGACCGCTTCGCCGAGACGGCGCGCGATACATGCGCGGGCGCGACCTATACGCCGTTCCCCGCGCTGGAAAAGCTGTCACGTTGAAGCGGTTCCTGGCGGCGGTCAGGCGTACTCAAAACCGTCATGCGAATTGGGGTGAAATTCCGCGTTTTGAACGACTGGGAGGAGCGTCTCGCAAGGCTTGATGGCAAATGACTCTTGCCCGGATCGGCACACATGCCAGCCTGCGATTCCCGTCGATCATGGGGGAACCGGTGCTCCCGCGACGACTGGCCGCGGATCGTGACCGGATTGTAACGAAACGGCTCGGATAGGCGCCGCGTTTCTCACGCGGGGGCGATCATTTTGATCAGGAGATCGCCAAATGATGAAACAAGTCTCGATGGCGCTGGCCGCAGGATTGCTTGTGGCCGGCGTTTCGGCGGCATCGGCCGCCGGCATGCAGTCGTCGACCGCGATGACGAAAATGTCGCAACCGGCCAGCGATACGCTCAGCTTGACCAGCGCGCAGCGCAAGATGGCGTGGAACGACCTGCACGGCCAGGCGACGGAGCAAAAGGCGCCGGCCAACTTCAAGGAAACCGTAGGCGCGATCGTGCCAAGCACGATCAAGATCGAACCGGTTCCGAGCAAGGCCACCAGCAACGTTCCCGCGCTCAAATCCTACGATTTCGCGAGGGTCAACGGTAAGCTCTTGATCGTCAACCCGTCCGACAAGAAGGTCGCTGAGGTTATCAGCGGCTAGTCGCATCCTGGACGGACGAGCAACCAAGCGGGCCGCTCTCGCAGCCGCGTCCGGCGCCGATGACAAGCGTCGGACGCGCTGTTCGCGCCCACCGGTCCGGAAACCCGATCGGGATCGGGAACCTGGCCGCGCCGCGCTCGCTGCATGAATGACTTTTAACGCGATGCAGCAGAAGCTCGTGATCGTGAATTCGGCCGGCCATAAGATCGCCGAGGTGATCAGAGGCTCGCGAAATGCTGTGGCCTAATGCCCGCGCGGCTTCCTGCCGCCGCGCTCGCCCGGCCGGCCGAGCGTCGACCGCGGAGCAACGATGAGCCAGGGCAACAGCACGACGAGGAAGCCAAAGGCCGCCAGCGCGACGAGGATGATCGCGCGTTGCGGCCAGGGCCCGAGCGCGTTGACGAACGGTGGGATGGCGATGTCGGCTGGCGGATTGCCGATGAAGCCGTAGTCCGAGCCCAGCCACCAATTCACCGGAACGACCAGCGCGACATAGGCGGCGCTGACAGCCAAGGCGCGGCGGAGATCGTCCCAGCCTGGACGAAAGCCGAGTATGGCGAGGTCATAGACGGCGCAGGCGGCGATGATCGTGTGCGCGGTCCAAAACGCCCAGAAAACCAGCGAGGCCGGTCCGGCGGTGAGCGCCGGCTGAATGAAGGCCTGCAGCGTCAGCGCGGCGGTCCAGAAATAAAGGGTCGCGCGCGCCCAGCGCCAGCCGGTCAGTAAAGCGAGCGGCGCTATCAGCCCGTTGACATCGCAGATATGCAACGGCAACCCGGTGCGCAGGTCGAGGCCGTGCCAATTCCACCATGTGTTGTAGGCGAGCCAGTAGCAGACGGCGAAGGCCGCCAGCGTCCGCCGCAATCGCGCTTCTGCCGGCTTCTGCAATCGCCGCGCGAGCAAAGTCGGCGCGGCGATCAGCAGCGTGCAGACGACGAGAGTGAGCGCGTGCAGCGTGCTGTAGGGAACGAAGACATCCATCCTGACCCAGCCTGCCGTCATCCCAGTAGCAAAGTCAGCCGACCTAACACGCGCTCTGGTAATTTCTGTGACGGGAAAGCTATCGTCGGCGCGGTTTCCAGCCGCCGCGCATGCCCGGCCGGCCAAGCGTCGAGCGCGGGCCGGAGCGACCGCTAGCGGGTTCGCTCGACTTCGCCGGAACGGTTTCCACGCCCGGGCCCATTTCGTCGAGCGTGGGTTTGCGCGGGGCGCCCCGTTTTTGTCCGCCCGGGCGATGCGGGGCGACTTCGTGGGAAAGCGCGATACCCATTTCATCGAGTGCGGGCTTGTGGACTTTGCTTGGGCTCTGATCCCTCACCCCGCCGCGCTGCGCGCGGCGACTCTCTCCCACAGGGGGAGAGGGTATAGTCTTCGCGGTCGGGTCGTCGATCACGGCAAGCTCCGTGCTGCGTAAACGCTTGATTTCGTCGCGCAGCCGCGCCGCCTCCTCGAAGTCGAGATCGGCGGCGGCGGCGCGCATGCGCGTTTCCAGGTCGGCGATCACCGCTTCGAAGTTGTGGCCGATGGTGGCCGCCGCCTCGAACTCGCCGCCGCCGGCGCCGGCGGCGATCAGCACGTGGTCGCGCTCGTAGACGCTGTTGAGGATGTCGGCGATGCCCTTGCGCACGCTTTCCGGGGTGATGCCGTTGGCGGCATTGTACGCTTCCTGCTTTTCGCGCCGGCGATTGGTCTCGGCGATGGCGCGCTCCATCGAACCGGTGACGGCATCGGCGTAGAGGATGACGCGGCCGTCGATGTTACGCGCGGCGCGGCCGATGGTCTGCACGAGACTGGTCTCGCTGCGCAAGAATCCTTCCTTGTCGGCGTCGAGGATGGCGACCAGCGCGCATTCCGGAATGTCGAGGCCCTCGCGCAAGAGATTGATGCCGACCAGGGCGTCGAAGGCGCCCAGCCGCAGATCGCGGATGATCTCGATCCTTTCGATGGTGTCGATGTCGGAATGCATGTAGCGGACGCGAATGCCCTGCTCGTGCAAATATTCGGTCAAATCCTCGGCCATGCGCTTGGTGAGCACCGTGACCAGACTGCGGTAGCCCTTTTGCGCCACCGCACGCACTTCGCCGACCAGGTCGTCGACCTGCGTGCGCGCCGGGCGGATGTCGACCGGCGGATCGATCAGGCCGGTCGGGCGGATCACCTGCTCGGTGAACACGCCGCCGGCTTCGTTGATCTCCCACGGCCCCGGCGTGGCGGAGACGGCGAGCGTCTGCGGCCGCATAGCGTCCCATTCCTCGAAGCGGAGCGGCCGGTTGTCCATGCAAGACGGCAGCCGGAAGCCGAATTCGGCGAGCGTCGCCTTGCGGCGAAAATCGCCGCGATACATGCCGCCGAGCTGCGGGATGGTGACGTGGCTCTCGTCGACGAAAACCAACGCGTTGTCGGGAACGTATTCAAACAGCGTCGGCGGCGGCTCGCCGAGCTTTCGGCCGGTGAGATAGCGCGAATAGTTCTCGATGCCGGCGCAGGCGCCGGTCGCCTCCATCATTTCCAGGTCGTACAGCGTGCGCTGCTCGAGTCGCTGCGCTTCGAGCAGGCGGCCAGCGGCGTTGAGCTGGTCGAGCCGCTGCCGCAGCTCGACCTTGATGCCGGCGATCGCCTGCAATAGCGTCGGCCGCGGCGTCACGTAGTGCGAGTTGGCGTAGATTTTCACGAATTCCAGCTCGTCGGTCTTTTGCCCGGTGAGCGGATCGAATTCGTGGATCGTTTCCACCTCGTCGCCGAACAGCGATACCCGCCAGGCGCGGTCCTCGTAGTGGGCGGGAAAAATCTCGATGGCGTCGCCGCGCACGCGGAACGAGCCGCGGTAAAAATCGCCGGCCGAGCGTTTGTATTGCAGAGCGACCAGATCGGCGAGCAACGCACGCTGATCGAGGCGCTCGCCACGCTTGAGCGAAAACGTCATCGCCGAATAGGTCTCGACCGAGCCGATGCCGTAGATGCAGGATACCGAGGCGACGATGATCACGTCGTCACGTTCCAACAGCGCGCGCGTCGCCGCATGGCGCATACGATCGATCTGCTCGTTGATCGAGGAATCCTTCTCGATGTAGGTGTCAGTGCGCGGGATGTACGCTTCCGGCTGGTAGTAGTCGTAATAGGAGACGAAATACTCTACGGCGTTGTCGGGAAAGAAGCTTTTGAACTCGCCGTAGAGCTGCGCCGCCAGCGTCTTGTTGGGCGCGAGAATGAGCGCCGGGCGCTGCGTTTCCTCGATCACCTTGGCCATGGTGAAAGTCTTGCCCGAGCCGGTGACGCCGAGCAGCACCTGCGTGCGATCGTGGCGCCGCACGCCTTCGACCAGTTCGGCGATCGCCTGCGGCTGATCGCCCTTCGGGTCGAAATCGGATTTGATGATGAGACGGCGGCCGCCCTCGGTCTTGGCCGGCCGCTCCGGCCGATGCGGCACCCAAATCCTGTTGGCGCCGTCGTGATCGCGAAATTCGGCGCGGCCTTCGCGCAGCAATTTGTCCAGCGATTGCTGACTGGCGAGGCCGGCGACCGTTCCCACGTCTCCTGCGGCCGGGCGCGCCAAGCGCAATCGGGCAGGGGCCATGCCAGGCGTGATCACATTCCGCGGGTTTTCTTCGGCATCGCTGTCTTGCTCATCGATGCCGAGCGCGCGGGCCAGATCGGGATCGAGCTCGCCCGGCGGCACCGGGGTCTTGCCGACATAGCCCTGCTGCGGCGCCTCGCCGAAACCGCGCGCCACTGAGGCACGCGCCCGGTGCGCATTGGCGAAGTCGGCGCGGCGGTCAAAGGAATTGTCAGGTGGTGGCTGCAGGACGCTTCGCTCATTTCCCCTCTGCCGGCCGCCTTCGCTAATGCTCTGGCGGCCGACCTCTCCCCCCTGGGGAGAGGTGAAGGGAGCATCTTCGCGCGTAATCCCCGTTTGCGACCCCACCCCCGCGCGGCCCTGGCCGATGGCGGGATTGAGCAAATCCGCCAGTGCCGGATCGAGCGGCGCCGTATCCGGACGCGCCGCCTTGGCGCGTGTCGGCTTGGCCGGGTCTTTTTTCGAACGCCTTGCCGGATCGCGTCCTCTCGGCGCGTTCCCTCGATCGGGACTTTTCGCCATGGCCTCAATATGGGCCGAGTCCGGTATTCGCGAAAGTATGGCCGTCCGCTCAAATTCCCGGCGGCGTCGCCAGGGAGCTGAATTTTTCCGCGCGCGGGACGAAGGCGGCCGCAGCGTGAAAGTGACGCGGCTTCTCCGTCATCCGCCGCAGCACCATCGCGAACAGCAGGGCCGCGGCGGGGATGACGGCGAGCCTCAGCGTGTTGTCGAACAGCGCGACCTTGAATAAAGCGGGGGTGAGAAAGGCTCCCAGCAGGGCCACGGCCTCCCCTCGTCGGAAGCCGTCGCGTAAAGCCTCACCCAGCAGCCAGGCCATCGGCACGGCCAGGATGACCAAATCGTATTCCAGCATGAACGGCGAGCAGAATGGCACACAGGCAGCGATCGCCGCTCCTTCCGCCCGGCCTGACCGCGCGCCGGGCGCTCGCTGTCGGAGCGCGCGCACTAGCATGAACGCGGCGGCGACGCTCACGACAGCCTGCGCCCCATAGGCCAAGCCTAGCGACCCGCCATGCAGGCGCACCGCGCCGTAGATGGTGGTCAAATAGTCCAAGTATGGGGGATTAACGGGTTCCAACCAATTGCGGCGCGCAACCGCCATGTCGGCAAGGAACGCTGGCCAGATGTCGGTTCCGAAAGCCAACGTCGCCGCCGCCGCCAAGGTCACCACCGTGGCGCTCGCGACGGCGAAACACCGCCATCGTCCCGCCACGGCGAGCGCGAGCGGCACGATGATTCCAAGCTGCGGCTTGTAGGCCAGGCAACCCAGACACATTCCCGCCAGCGCCGGCCGCCGATCCAGCCAGACGGCCGCACCGCCCAACAGTGCCGTGCTGAGGAATCCGTTCTGCCCGAACCCCGCATTGATCATCACCGCGGGATAACCCAGGAACAGCACCCAGATCGGGCCGGCTTCGCGCAAGCCTTTTGGCACCAGGGCGCGCAGTGCGGCGACATAGCCGGCACAGCTCGCCGCCAACCACAGGCACAGAGCCGTAAAATAACCCACGAGCGCGAAGCCAGCGCTCAGCAGCAGGAAGAACGGCGGATAGAAGAATGCCAGGTATCCCCACCCCGGATCGCCATGCAGCGCCAGTTCCATCAAGAAATGCGGCTGCTCGCGATAGGCATCCGCGGCGCGCCCTTCCAGCGCCAGCTGCCCGGCGGTCCAGAAGCTGACGAAATCGCCCGACACCTTGGATATACCGGGCGAGGCCGCCTGCCACTGCACCCACATCACGCAAAAGCTGAGAAAGGCCACCAGCGACAGCGCCTCGCCGAGGCGGAGCAAATAGCACGCGAGACGCGATGGCTTCCCGGACCCTTGCACCTTGAACGGTGACATGGAGTCGACGCGTAAGGCAGGGTCGATCGTCGACATGCGCGCCGGGCTGATTGTTTTCGGCACGCATCGTGGTGAGCTAGCTTTAATATTGATTTAACGCATTTAGGGGGCCGAGTCCCTTTCAGGACATTGCGGCCCGCCACTCAAAATCCGTGCACGACCTGCCGCACGTGCTCGACCTCCGGCGGCGCGGCGAAGCAATGGCCGACAAATTTCCGCCATTCCTGGAAGTCGGGAGATCCGCGAAAGTCCACGTTATGGTTCTCGACGGTTTCCCAGGTCACGAACAGACGGTAGCGGCTCGGCTTTTCGATCGAGCGACGCAGCTCCATGCCGTGGCAGCCTTTGGCACGTCGGAAAATCGGCGCAGCTTTTTTCACGCCGCTTTCGAATTCCTGCTCCATGCCTGGCTTGACCTCGATTTGCGCGATTTCGGTGATCATGACTGGTTCCTGGAATGAACGCCCGACACTACACAAAATAACGGCCCAACGATCCAACTGTGATCCAGGCAAATGGGCTCCGATCCAGCAGTTCCCAATCGGGCTGCGAGCGGAATCGGCGCGCCGAAGATGCGCGTCCAAAGCCATCCGGCCTGGCGGCGTCGCCATGGTGGTTGTGGATAGAGGAAGTGCATGCGCGAGATGGGGGCTTAAATATTCGCCGGGCGATCGTTAGATACCCCGCTATTGACCCCACCCCCACACGCAGGCTTGCCATGATCGACCTGTATTACTGGACGACGCCGAACGGCCACAAGATCACGATTTTTCTCGAAGAAGCCGGACTGCAGTACAATATCATCCCGATCAATATCGGTAAGGGCGAGCAGTTCCAGGCGGAATTCTTGGCGGTCTCGCCGAACAACCGCATTCCGGCCATCGTCGACCGGGCGCCGGCCGACGGCGGCAAGCCGATCTCGGTGTTCGAATCCGGCGCCATCCTGCTCTATCTCGCGGACAAGAGCGGCAAGTTCATCGCCAAGGACCTGCGCGGCCGCACCGCGACGATCGAATGGCTGTTCTGGCAGATGGGTGGCCTGGGACCCATGGCCGGTCAATACAACCATTTCGGCAATTACGCGCCGGAGAAAATCTCCTACGCCATCGACCGCTACCGCAACGAAGTCAACCGGCTGTTCGGCGTGATGAACAAGCGGCTGGCCGACCGCCCCTATCTTGCCGGCGATTATTCCATCGCCGACATGGCGTGCTACCCGTGGGTTGTTCCCTGGGAGCGGCAAGGCCAGAACATCGCGGATTTTCCGCACCTCAAGCGTTGGTTGGAGGCGATCGCCGCGCGCGATGCCGTCAAACGCGCCTACGCCAAAGCCAAGGAAGTCAATCCGAACCCGGGCGGGATCCGTACCGCGGAGGAACGCGCTATCCTGTTCGGCCAGACCGCGCAGTCCATCGAGCGCATGGCGTCGCGGTAGTCGCTATCCGCGCGGCAGCGGCATTAATCGAGATTAATTCTGTCGCACGATGACGTGCGTGCCGACCGCCACGCGATCGTAGAGATCGACCACGTCGTCGTTGACAAGGCGGAAACATCCGGACGAGACGGCATGCCCGATGGTCTCCGGCGCGTTGGTGCCGTGGATGCGGTACACGGTGTTGCCGAGATACATGGCGCGGGCGCCGAGCGGATTGCCGGGTCCGCCGGCCATGAAACGGGGAAGGTAGGGTTGACGCTGGATCATTTCCGGCGGCGGCACCCAATCCGGCCACTCGGTCTTGCGCGTGATCCGCAGCAGACCGGCCCAAGTGAAGCCGTCGCGGCCGACGCCGATACCGTAGCGCAGCGCACGCGTCTGGCTCTCGATCAGATAGAGATGGCGCTCGGCGGTTTCGATGATGATGGTGCCGACCGGATGTTGCGAGCGGTAGAACACCGCTTGGCGCTGAAATTGTTCGGCGAGATTGTCGTCAGAATTGCCGTGGTCGATGCCGGGCGGGACATCCTCGATCGTGGGATGAAAAATGGAGTTAAGCAGCGATTGCGGCTGGCCCGGCGCCGGCGCGCACAAGACCCAAAGGAACACAGCGGCGATCCACGCCCGATCGCGCACGCGCCTCGCCACACCCGTCGGCCATCGCGGTCTTATCATGCCGGCATTGTTGACTGGGAACGGCGTACTTTCAATAGCCGAAATGCACAGCCGCGCCGGGGGAAAGAATAAAACCGCGACCTATTGCGCGGCGCCGCCGAAATAACCGGCAATTTTCCAGCCACTGGCGTCCTTGACGTAGCACATCTGGTCGCTGCCGAGGCCCGAGAACGAATCCGCAAGTACAAAGCCGGATTTGCCGGAAGGGGCCGCCACGTGCAGGAAGGCCGGCTGGCTCGGGTCGTGCGGCGGAGCGCTGTCGGGCAGCACGCGCACGAGCGTAAGGCCGAGCTTCTCGACAACCGGCGCGTTCGGCTTCGGCGCGCTGCGCATGTCAACGCCGCTCGTGATCGGATAGGCCCACTCCGGCGGCTCGGTCTGCGTTGCCTGGACCAGGGCCGCGAAAGCCTTGGGATCGATGCTCGGGTCGGCCGGCGCGCAGATCACGCCGGGATGTTCGGGCAAGGGCGCGCCGGTTGGATCGTTGGCATAGCCAGCCAAGGCATCCCAGCCGGAGCCGTCATTGGCATCGAGACCGATGGCCATGGCAAGATTCGCGATGCCGGATTTGTGCTTGTCCGCCAAATCCTTGTCCTGCACCCAGAAGAAGCCCTGCGCCACGACCAGCTTGGCCAGCACGGCGCGGTCCTTGCGCTGGACGACATCAGCGAGTTGCTTGCGGAAGGCGACGAAGCTCGCATCGTCGTAGCGACCCGGCGGCGTCACCGCGACCGCCTGATAGGGCTTCACCGGCGGCATCGGTGGCGGCTTGAAGCCGCCGGGAGGCAACGGCACTTGCTCAGACTGCCCTTGCGCGAGCCCGAGCTCGGGGACGAGCATCGCCGCCATGAGTGCGGTGAGCATCAGGGTCGTGGCGACGAGGAGGTGGCGCATCGCGTGGGCTCCCGGGTTGGGGCGTTGGCGCGGATGAACGCGCCGCAATGGCGCAACCGATAGGGGCGAATTGCGACCGAGGTGCGGCAGTCCGCCGCAGGGGGCTCGCGGCCTATTTCAGGCCGAAATATGCACGGCGCAGCGCATCGTTTTCCTGCATCGCGGCGACCGTCCCGGCGAAGCCGATTTGACCATTGTCGAGCGTATAGACGCGATCGGCCAGCACCAGGAATTTGACGTTCTGCTCGGCAATCAGCAGAGCGAGCTTTTTTTCGCGAAACTGCGCCAGCACCCCGATCACCTCCTTGACGTAGCGCGGCGACAGGCCGGCCGAAGGCTCGTCCATGATGAGCAGACGCGGATTGCCGACCAGCGCCTTGGCGATGCCCAGCATCTTGCGCTGGCCGCCCGACAGGCTGCCGGCGGGTGCGCGCCGGCGCTCGGCCAGGGCCGGGAATACCGCGTAGAGTTCGTCAATCCGTTCCCGCGCGCGGTGCTTCGGCAAGAACTGCGCGCCGATGAGGATATTCTCTTCAATGGTGAGACCCGGAAATCCGGAAGTTTCCGACATGAAGACGATGCCGCGCCGCACCCGCTGATCGGTGCGCAGCCGCGTGATGTCTTCGCCGGCGAAATCGATGCGGCCCGCCCACACCTCGACCAGGCTCATGATCGCTTTCAACAAGGTCGTCTTGCCGGCGCCATTGGCGCCGAGCAGCACCACCGATTCGTGCTCGTGAATCAGCAAATCGACGTCCCACAACACCTGCATGCGCCGGTAGCCGGCAGCGATGCCGGCGACCTCGAGCAGCGGTTGCGGCGCGTCAGGCGGCATTCTCGTCTCCAAGGAACACCTCGACGACCTGCGGATTGCGCGACGCTTCCGCCAGCCGGCCTTCGAAGATTTCCTTGCCTGCATTCATGACGATGATGCGATCCGTGATCTGATCGATGAACCCCATCAGGTGCTCGACGACCAGCAGCGCAATTCCGCAGCGCGCCAGCTCCTTCAGCTTGATCGCGACGCGCTCGAGTTCAGCGGGATTAAGGCCCGCGGCAAGCTCGTCGATGAGCAAAAGCCGCGGGCCGGTCGCCAACGCGCGTGCGAGGTCGAGCATCTTTTGATGGGCGCTGTTGAGCTGGCCGGCAGGCTGATCGGCGAAAGCGTTAAGATCGAGCGAGGAGAGCAGCGCCTCGGCGTCGCCCCGGCGCTCGCCGCCGCCGCCATAAGCGATCGCGATCTCGACGTTCTCGCGCGCGGTCAGGGTGAGGAACGGCCGCGGCACCTGGAAGGTGCGATTGATTCCGATGTGCACGAGCCGGTGCGATGCTAGGCCGCCGATCGAGCGTCCTTCGAAACGGATCGCGCCGCCGTCGGGCCGATACAGGCCGGAGATGACATTGATGCAAGTGGTCTTGCCGGACCCGTTCGGCCCGACCAGACCGAGAATTTCGCCGGCGCCGACGCGCAAGCTCAGCGCATCGAGCGCGCGAAAGCCGCCGAAGCGTTTGACCAGACCGTCGACGGCAAGCAGGGGCGCGGGCTCAGGGGACATCGATCCCCCATCGCTGCAGCAACGAGGCGAGCCCATTCGGTAGGAACATCACCAGGCCCATGAGCAGGGCGCCGTACAGCAGCTGGAAGTACTGCGGCGTCGAAATTCCGACCGCGTTGTAGATGCCATAGAGAATGATGACGCCGAAGATCGGCCCGGTGACCGTGGCATTGCCGCCGAACAGCGCGAACACGATGGCGAAAATCGTAAACTCGACGCTGAAGACAGTCTCCGGATAAAACACCGACACGTACCAGGCGAAGACGCCGCCGGCGAGACCGGCGACCAACGCGCTCAGCAGCCAAGCGATGATGCGCTCGCGCACCACATTGATCCCCGCCATGCCGGCACTGATCGGATCCTCGCGAATGGCCTTCAGCGCCATGCCGAAATGCGAATTGCGCAGGTAGATGACGAGACCGATCGTCGCCGCCAGCACCGCGAGCGCCGCGCCGTAGGCGAGCGCCGGATCGAACACGCCGCTGAGGCTGATGCCATACGGACCCTTGGTGATGCTTTCGAGATTCGGATTCGACACCACCTGGAATACCGCCAGCGCGGCGGCCAGATTGGCGATCGAGAAATAGGCGCCCGAAAGACGGAACAGCGGCGTCAACAAAACCGCCAGCGCGACGGCGGCGCCGCCGCCGACCACGAGCGCGATGAGCGGCGGCGCGTGCAGATGGATCACCATCAGCGAGAAGCCGTAGGCGCCGGCGCCGAAAAAACCGACATAGCCGAACGGCAAGTAGCCGGTAAAGCCATAGATGACGTTGACGCCCTGCGCCAGCGTCATGAAAATCATGAAATTAAAAAGCAGAAGCTGATTGCCGTAGACGCTTGGTAGGATCGCGAAAGCCGCTGTGACCGGCAGCAAAATCAGCAAAATGTGGCGCATGATCCTAGGCACGGCGTACCCGCCGTCCGAGCAGGCCGCTGGGCCGCACCAGCAGAATCCCGATGAGCAACACGTAGGGCAGGAGATTGGCCCAGGAGCTGAAATAGCTCTGCATGAACATGTAGGAAATGCCGTAGACCATTCCCCCCAGCACGGTGCCGAGCGGATTGCCGAGGGAGCCGATGACGATGACGGCGAACGCCGTCACGGTCACCTCGCCTCCCATGGCCGGGGTGATGCTGCCGAGCATGAAGGGTGCGAAGACGCCGGCGGCGGCGGCCAAGCCGAGGCCGATGCCGAAGGCTACGGCGGAGACGCGATGGACGTTAATGCCGGTCGCGATCGCCTCCTCGCGGTTGTCCATGACCGCACGGGTGAGATAACCGACGCGGGTGCGGTACAGATAAACATAGACGAGCAGAACGGCGCAGGCGCTGGCGACACCGCTCGCCACCCACGATGCCGGAAAAGTCTGGCCCAACAGCTCGACCGGGCCGGTGTCGACCTTATGACCGGCAAAGAAGCCGGCGACCGCGGCCACCGCGCGGCCGAGCTGATCGCCGGGTATCGATCGCTCGCTGGTGCCGAAGGCGATGGTCGTCACCGCCTCGATCACCTGCGACAGGCCGAAGAACAGAATGAACGACAGCATTTCCGGGTCCTTGGCCCGCAGCAACCGCGGCACCAAGAGGTAGTAGAGCGGCAGCCCGACGACGGCGAACACCAGAAAGGCAATGACGATCGCCGGAACGGGATTGAGGGCAAACAGCGTGAACAACCAGAACGCCAGGAATGCGCCCAGCATCAAAAAGTCGCCATGCGCCAGATTGACGATGCGCATGACGCCGAACACGAGATTGAGCCCGAGTCCGATCAGGGAGAAATAGAGCCCGAACAGCAAACCGGCGAGCAGGCTGTAGGTGAACATTCAGCACGCTCCGCCGCGGCCGGCCTCGGCAGCAGTCAACCTCGCACCGTCACGGACGCGGGTAGATCGGCTTGCCGCTCGCCACGGCCTGCGGCCACACCGTCACCAGCTTCAGTTGGTTGTCTGCGGCGGGGACGAATTGCCCAAGCGGAGTAAATTCGCCGATCTGCGCGCCGGTCGGATCGAGCTCGAACGTGCCGTCCAGAGTTTTGAGGTTACCCGAAAGGCCGAAGACCGCTTTGCGCAGCTCGAGCTGGTCGAGATTGGTGGCGTTCGCCAGCGCCTTTTCCAGCACCAGACCGGTGGTATAGCCGGCCACCGAATTGAACCCGAACTCGACATGGCTGCCGGCGTATTTCTTGTGCCATGCGGCGCTGTACTCCGTAAGCGTCATACCGAAGTTGGTCTGGTAGGCGATCTGCGAGGCCGGCACGTAGGTGAACACATAGTCCAGCCCCTTGGCGCCGACATTTCTCTCCAGCAGCTCGGTTTCCAGTCCCGGATAGATGCAAAACAGGAACTTGAACTTGATGCCGCTGTCCTGGACGTTGTGCAGGAAGGCAATGTCGTTCGACGCGTAGCCGAGGTGGACGACCGCGTCGGGGTTGGCGGCGCGGATGTTGTTGAGCAGAACCGTGTAGTTCGAGGTCTCGGTCGGCACGCCCTCGTCGAAAACGAGCTGCACTCCGGAGTTCGATTCTTTGATGAACTTGCGCACCGCATTGGCCTGCGTGCCGGTGAAGTCGTTGGTGGCGTAAAGCATGGCGACACGCTTGATGCCGAGCCCGGGGCCGTCGTGGGTGAGGAAATCCGCCAGCGGTTTCGGCCAGATTGTGGAGACCGGATCGGCCATCAGCGCGATGTAGGGATTGTCGGGCGTGAAGAAATTCGCTCCGGTGCCGGTCTGGTCGATCAGGAACATTTTGTGATCGCGGGCGATCGGCACCGCGACCGAGGTGAGCACCGACCCGGAATCCGCGATCAGAATGTCGACCTTGTCCTGGGTGATCAGTTGATTGTAGAGCGTGGCGGCGGTCGCGGTGTTGCTCTGATCGTCGTAGGCGATCAGCTTCAGCGGTATCTTCTTATTGAAGGCTTTGACGTAGACGCCGCCGTCGGCATTCTTTTGATCGATCCACAACTTCAGACCGTAGTGGACGGGCATGGAAATACTCGCAAAGCGCCCGGAGGACGCATACAGTGTGCCAAGCTTGATTTCCGCAGGCGCCTCCGCCGCCTGCACGGCGGCGGTGGTCAGCGACGCCATCAATGCCGTAAGAATGGCTAATCGGGTCACGGGCGTCCTCCTTGAGTGTTTTTCGTTCGCCGCAAGGCTAAGACATCGGCCTGCTCGGGGCAATCGGCGCCGAAGCGCCGGCCGCGGCCGTGACTGCGCCGTCGATGGTGGCGCCGCTGCGAACGAGCGCCGCGATGTCTTCCGCCGCAATGCCGGCCTCCTTGAGCACCGCCACGCTGTGCTCGCCCAGGCGCGGGGCATGGCGGGTGATCTTCAGGGCGGCGCCATTCCAGCGGCTGGGAATGCCGTTATAGCGGATTCGTCCTTCGGTCGGATGCGGTCGGGTCTGGAAGAATTCGACCGCCGCGAGGTGCGGATCGTCGATCAAGGCATCGAGATCGTTCATCGGCGCGCACGGAATGTCGCAGCGCTCGAACAGCGCGAGCGCCTCGGCGGTCGTCAGCGTTCGCAGGATGTCGGCGATGATACCGTTCACTTCATTGACATGCCGCCGACGCGAAGCGAAGTCGTGCAGGTGGGAATTGGCGGCATATTGATCGAGGCGGCCAAGACCTTCGAAGAAGGCCTTCCACTGCTTGTCGGTATAGACGAGCGCGCAGACGTGACCGTCGCGGGTGGCGTAGGGCCGGCGGGTTTCACTTATCAACCGCGGATTGCCGGCTTTGCCGATCGGCGGGTCAAACGAGCGGCCGCCGAGATGGTCGCCCAGCACGAATTGCGCCATGGTTTCGAACATCGGCAGCTCGACCGACTGGCCCTCGCCAGTGCGGTCGCGGCCGAGTACGGCGGCGAGTATGACGTGCGCGGCGTTGATGCCGACGATGCGGTCGACCACCGTCAGCGGCACGTAGCGCGGCCCCTCGCCGCCGGTCTGCGCAACGATCGACGGCAGCGCACAGATGCCCTGGATGAGATCGTCATAAGCCGGCTTGCCGGCATAGGGACCGGTGTCGCCATAGCCCATCAAGCTGACATAGACGAGCCGCGGATTGACCTTCCGCACGTCGTCGTAGGCGAGCTTGAGGCGGCGCATCGCCGCTGGGCGGGTATTGGTGATGAAAACGTCGGCACGTTCGCACAGATGCAGCAGCGCCTTGCGTGCCGCCGGCTGCTTCACGTCGAGAACGAGGCTGCGCTTGTTGCGATTCAGTTGCAGGTACAGCGGCCCCATATCGGCGCTGCGGGCTGCTCCAACGCCCCGACGCATGAGGTCGCCCTCGGGCGGCTCGATCTTGACCACATCGGCGCCGTAGTCGGCGAGAATCTGCGCGGCATGCGGGCCGGCGATCATCGACGTGAGGTCGAGGACGCGCAGCCCTTGCAGCGGGGCTTGGATGTTTTGGCTTGGTTTAACTGACGGCATGGGACCTCAATAGGACTTTGGCAGCCCGAGAACTTTCTCCGCGATGAAGCAGAGAATGAGCTGCGGCGTAACAGGTGCAATCCGCGGAATCATGCTTTCCCGAAAATAGCGCTCGACGTGATATTCCTTGGCGTAGCCGTAGCCGCCGTGGGTCATGATCGCGGTCTGGCAGGCTTTGAAGCCGGCTTCGGCGGCGAGATATTTCGCGGCATTGGCCGCCGGCCCGCAGGGCATGCCCTGGTCGTATTGCCAGGCGGCTTTGCGCATCATCAGATCGGCGGCTTCGAGCTCCATCCAGCATTCCGCCAGCGGATGCTGGACGGCTTGATTTTGGCCGATCGGCCGGCCGAACACGACGCGCTCCTTGGCGTACGAGGTCGCCCGCCGCAGCGCGGCGCGGCCGAGGCCGATCGCTTCTGCGGCGATGAGAATACGCTCGGGATTCATGCCGTGAAGGATATACTCGAAGCCGCGCCCTTCTTCGCCGATCCGGTCTTCGACCGGGACTTCCAATCCGTCGATGAAGGCCTGGTTCGAATCGACTGCCTTGCGCCCCATCTTCTCGATCTCGCGCACCTCGACATGGCGACGATCGAGCTCGGTGTAGAACAGGCTCAAGCCGTCGGTCGGCTTGAGCGCCTGCTCGACCGGCGTGGTGCGTGTGAGGATCAACATCTTGTCCGCCACTTGCGCGGTGGAGATCCAGATTTTTGCGCCGTTGATCACGTAATGGTCGCCGCGGCGTTCGGCGCGCGTCTGCAGCTTGCCGGTTTCGAGGCCGGCGTTCGGCTCGGTCACCGCGAAGCAGGCCTTTTCGGCGCCCGCCGCGATCGGCGGCAGCATCCGGCGCTTCTGCTCGTCGGTACCGTAAACCACCACCGGATTGAGGCCGAAGATATTCATGTGCACGGCCGAAGCCCCGGAGAAGCCGGCGCCGGAGCCGGCGATGGTCTCCATCATGATGGCGGCTTCCGCGATGCCGAGAGCCGAGCCGCCGTAGGCCTGCGGGATGCACACGCCGAGCCAGCCGTCGGCGGCGAGCGCGCGATGAAACGCGTCGGGGAATTGCCCGTCGCGATCGCGCGCGAGCCAATAATCGTCGCCGAAACGCGTGCAGATTTTGTCGACCGCGTCGCGCAATGACAGCTGAAACTCTGAAAGAGCAAAGTCGATTGTCGTTACTCCGGAGCGGATGCGGTGCGCCTGCGCTGCAGGGCACGCCGCTGAAGCGGCGATACTAGGGTCCCAATTCCGAAGTTCGCAAGGCGCTTGCGGTTGCCCGCTCGCCGACGGGTCCGCCGCGAATGCCGCGCGGGGCGCTTGATGTGCTATGCCTTGGAAGCCCGCCAGCGCCGCCAAACAATCACAGGAGAAGCTCTTGCCCAATTCTACACTATCTGAGCTCCTGCGCAGGGCTGGCTGTCTGGTCCTGCCCGGGGTCTATGACGGCATCTCGGCCAAGCTGGCGACGAGCATCGGCTTCGACGCCCTCTATATGACGGGCTACGGCGCCGTCGCCTCCGCGCTTGGCGTCCCGGACGCCGGTCTCGCCACCTTTACCGAGATGCTCGATCGGGTGCGTTGCATCGCCGGCGCGACGGCGCTGCCGTTCATCGCCGACGGAGACACCGGTTATGGCGGCCTGCTCAACGTCGAGCGCACGGTTCGCGGTTACGCCGCGGCCGGCGCCGCGGGTATCCAGCTCGAAGATCAGGAGTTCCCGAAGAAATGCGGCCACACCGAGTTCCGCCGCGTGATTGCGGAAGCCGATGCCGTCGCCAAGATTCGCGTTGCCGTCGATGCGCGGCCAAGCCGCGAATTTTTGATCGTGGCGCGCACCGATGCACGGTATGCGGAGGGTCTCGATTCCGCGCTGCGCCGCGCCGAGCGTTTCCTCGAGGCCGGCGCGGACGTGCTGTTCGTCGAGAGTCCGGAGAGCCTCGAGGAGTTGCGCCGGATCGCCGAGGCATTCCGTGGCGCAATCCTCCTCGCCAACATGGTCGAGGGCGGCCGCACGCCTTATTTGTCAGCCGGCGAGCTGGCGGTGCTGGGCTTCAAAATCGCAATTTTCCCCGTCACCGCACTCCTGACCGCCGCCGGCGCCATGAAGCTTTGCTACGATCATTTGAAACGGCAAGGGATCGGAACGGGCAGCGCGGTGCCGATGCTGCCCTTTTCCGAGATGAACGCGCTGATGGGTTTTCCCGCAGTCCATGCCTTCGAAAAGCGCTATGGAGTTGGGGACAGCCACCCGGGTTGAAGTCGCCGGCTTGCTACATCATGTCGGCGCCGATTGCCGCCAGCGCCGCCTTGGCGCACTCCATGTCCTGTTTGTAATGGCCGCCGCTGATGCCGATGGCGCCGACCATTTCGCCCTTCTCCTTGATCGGATAGCCGCCGCCGAACACCACCAGCCGGGGCGTATGTACGATGCCGTGGAGCAGCGGCGGATCGTCCTTGATGAAGTCGTACCAGCCGTGGGTCGGGAAGCCGTAGCTGGCGCTGGTATATGCCTTATCCTGGGCGATGCTGATCGAGAGCTTCGGCGCGCCATCCATGCGGTGGAAGGCCTTGAGATCGCCGACCTCGTCGGTCACCGCGATGCACATATTGAGACCCATCTCGCGGGCCTTGGCGGCGGCGGCTTCGATCGCGGCCTGCGCCGTCTTGGCGTCGATGCTGCGCTTGACAATGCTGGACATAGGCTTCCTCCCGAAGCTGTTGTTGGTGGAGTCGATCGATGGATGATCATGTCATACTAAGTGAACGAACCTTGGCCTTCAACTCGGATGCGACGGACGGGATTTTTCCTGGCTTTGCCGACCAAGCAGAAGAAGGCGAACCTGATGGCGTTGCTCGGTTGAGGCCCCATCAAGCAACATGGCCGGCTTTTGGCCGGCCATGGCAGTTCTTTCGCGGTGACGACGTGCGGAAAGTCTATTTCATCGCCTCGTAGATGGCGTGGGTCCAGGCGCCAGTCGGCTTTTTGGTGATGACCGGATCGGAGCCGCCGGACAGCAGCACCGACACCGTGCGCTCGTAGTCCTTCGGGTCGAGCTCGCCGTTGCCCGGGTCGAGCAGCTTGGCGATTTCGCCCATCATCTGCTCCTGGTGATGCAGGGTCTGCGCGCCGGTAGTGTCGGCGGCGAGCACGATCTTGGCGGCCTCGTTCTGGTGTTCGCGCGCATAGTGCCAGCCCTTCTCCGAGGCTTTGACGAACTTGGCCATCTTGTCGACGAAAGTCTTGTCCTTGAGTTTCGGCTCCATCACGTAGAGGCCGTCTTCCAGCGTGGCGACGCCCTCATCGCTATATTTGAACACCACGAGCTGGCTCGGCTTGTAGCCGGCGTCGATCACCTGCCAGTATTCGTTGTAGGTCATCGTCGAGATGCAGTCGGCCTGCTTCTGCAACAGCGGATCGACGTTGAACCCCTGCTTGATCACCTTGACGCCGCCCGGCGACCCGTCCGTCTTCAGCCCCAGCTTCGCCATCCAAGCCAGGAACGGATATTCATTGCCGCCAAACCAGACGCCCAGCGTCTTGCCCTTGAAATCAGCCGGCGACTTGATGCCGGTGTCGGCGCGGCAGGTAAGCTCTAGACCCGATTTTTTGAAGGTCTGCGAGATATTGACCAGCGGCACGCCCTTTTCGCGCGATGCCAGCGCCGAAGGCATCCAGTCGATGATGACGTCGGCGCCGCCGCCGGCGATGACCTGCGGCGGGGCCACGTCGGGACCGCCCGGATTGATGGTGACGTCGAGACCGGCATCCTTGTAGTAGCCTTTCGCCTTGGCGACGTAGTAACCGGCGAATTGCGCCTGCGTCACCCACTTGAGCTGTAGGGTGACCTTGTCGGCGGCAGAAGCGCCGCTTGCCATCGCCAGGCTGCACGCGAGCGCTGTAACAAGAACAAACGTCTTCCTCATTGTTGATCCTCCACGCTTTAACGACCGAGTCAGGTTCGATAGGACGGGTGCCAAGAAGTCGTCACACGCTCGGCCAGTGCGACTATCCCGTAGAACGCCATTCCGGCGACCGCAGCCAGAGCTATTTCAGCCCATACCATATCGAGCGACATGCGGGCCACCTCGATCGAGATACGAAAGCCGATGCCATGAAGCGGGGTGCCGAAGAATTCCGCGACGATCGCGCCGATCAGCGCCAGCGTCGAATTGATCTTCAGTGCATTGAAAATGAACGGCAGCGCCGCCGGCAGATGCAGCTTGAGCAGGGTCTGTCCGGGCTGGGCGCCGTAGGAGCGCATCAGGTCGCGTTCCATCGACCCGGCGACCGCGAGCCCGGCCAAGGTGTTCACCAGCATTGGGAAGAAGCACATCACCGCGACGACAGCGGCCTTCGACGGCCAATCGAAGCCGAACCACATGACCATGATCGGCGCGATACCGACCACCGGCAGCGCCGAGACGAAATTGCCGAGCGGCAGCAGGCCGCGCTTCAAATAATCGAACCGATGGGCGACGACGGCGACGAGAAAACCGGCGCTGCAGCCGATGACATAGCCCGACAGCACGCTGCGCACGAAGGTCTGAACGAAATCCTCGCGCAGGATCGGCAGCGACTCGACAATCCGCTTTGCGGTGGCGCTCGGCGCCGGCATCAGCACCGGCGACACGCCGAAACCGCGCACCGCCACTTCCCACAGATAAATAAAGAAAGCGCCGAACAGCAACGGGATCGCCAGATCCTGCACCCAGTGCATCGATCGGTCGGCGGTCCGCCACGCGGCGAGCCGGGTCAGCGTCAGGCCGGCGCCCAGCCAGGTCGCCAGCGTGATGAGCCAAAAGCCCCATCCGGCGTAGCCGGCGATACCGTTCTCGTGGAGCAAGCTTAGCGTGACGAAACAACCGAGCACCACACCGAGAAAGCCGAACGCGGCCGAAAGCAGCGGCCAGCGCGGCGCCAGCGCGAACATGCACGCGGCGGCGATCGTTGCCGCGAGCAGGCCCGGCCGCTCGGTGAGCGGCGCGACCGTTTCCGACGACAGCGGCAACGCCAGCGCCGCCAGCAAGCCGAGCGCGGCCAACCAAAATCCGCCTGCTTGCGCGCGGGAGATCACGTCGGTGCCCCCATCCGCCGCTCCGTCCATCGGCCGACGACATCGATCACGGCGACTAGGCTGGCGGCCATGATCGCGGCGGCGAACAGTGCCGCCCAGATCTGCGCCGTTTGCCCGTAATACGAGCCGGTCAACAGCCGCGCGCCGATGCCGGCCTGGGCGCCGGTCGGCAGTTCGCCGACGATGGCGCCGACCAGCGAAATCGTCACCGAGACTTTGAGGCTGGTGAACAGAAACGGTATCGACGACGGCCAGCGCAGCTTCCAGAACACTTGCAGTTTGTTCGCCGACCAGGTTCGCATCAGGTCGAGTTGAATAGGATCCGGCGAGCTCAATCCTTTGACCATGCCGATGGTCACCGGGAAAAAGCACAGATAGGCGGAGATGATCGATTTCGGCAGCAGGCCGCGGATACCGATGGCGCCGAGCACGACGATGACGATGGGGGCGATCGCCAGAATCGGCACCATCTGCGAGCAGATGACCCAGGGCAGCAGGCTCTTTTCCAGAGTCCGCACATGCACGATGGCGACCGCGAGCAGAACGCCGAACGCGGCGCCAAGCGCGAAGCCGACCAAAGTGGCCGACAGCGTTACCCAGGAGTGGTAAAGCAAGCTGCGCGGCGAATCGGGCGGGTAATCGAACACCGAGTCGAAGAAATTGACCACCACCTGGTGCGGCGCCGGCACGACCGGCCGCTGCGCGTCAAGCGTTCCGGCGATCAGCTCGGCAGTGGTATATTTCGTTTCGCTGCGTTCGAATGCGCCGCGCACCAGCGGCGCATTCATCAGCATGGCCGCGAGATACCAGAGCACGATCAAAATCGCGACGATGACCAGCACCGGCGACCGCTCGGTCATCCAGGCCGCCCGCGGCAAAACCAGCGCGCTACTCGTCATACGAATGACCGGAACGCAGGCCGGAACGCACGCGCTGCGCGATTTTGATGAACTCCGGCGTCTCGCGTATCTCGAGCGTGCGGTCGCGCGGGAAATCGCAGGGGATGATGTCGATGATCCGGCCCGGACGCGGCGACATCACCACGATCTTGGTGGAGAGGAACACCGCCTCGGGAATCGAATGGGTGACGAAGACGACGGTCTTGCCGGTCTGATCCCAAAGCCGCAGCAGCTGCTCGTTGAGGTGGTCGCGGACGATCTCGTCGAGCGCTCCGAACGGCTCGTCCATCAACAAGAGCGCCGGATCGAACGACAGTGCGCGGGCGATCGACGCGCGCTGCTGCATGCCGCCGGACAATTGCCACGGAAATTTGCGCTCGAAGCCGGAAAGGTTCACCAGCTTCAGATATCGTTCGACGCGTTTGCGGCGCTCCTCGGCGTTGAAGCCCATGATTTCCAGCGGCAAGGCAACGTTGCGCTCGATCGTTCGCCAGGGGTAGAGCGCGGGCGCCTGAAAAATATAGCCGTAATGGCGCTGCAACCGTGCCTGCTCCGGCGTCACGCCGTTGATCAGAATGGTCCCGGTCGTGGGCCGCTGCAGGTCGGCGATGATGCGCAGCAACGTGGTCTTGCCGCAGCCGGACGGTCCGATAAACGACACGAAATCGCCGTCGCTGATCTGCAGGTCCACATTGGACAGCGCTTCGACCTCGCCGTCGCGCGTGTGGAAGGTCAGCGAGACGCCGCGCGCGTCGACCGTCAAGGCCTGCGCGGCTCCGGCGCTGCCTGCGCCGGCCGCAGTCTCAGCCGGCCGCATCGACTCAACCGGACGGATCGATATTTTGGGCGAAGGCCCGAATGCCACACCTTGCTCCGTGGGGGCCGGCCGTTGCTTCGTGCGTTGGTCCATTACAAAATATTGACAGACCGTAGCGCGGAATCCGCGCCCAAGATGTATTCACGCTGGCAGAATATTGGGCATGCCAATTCACCTCGAATGTCAATAGATTTCTCTGTCGCGCGGCGTTTTGATATTATTTTTCACTCACCGCCGCGATCTTTTTTACACTTTGCGCAGTTCCCGCCGAGGCCTTTTCTGCTACCGTCCCCACGACATGAAGCCCGCGCCCTTCCGGTACGTTGCCGCCCGGACCCTTGAGCAAGCGCTGCAGGTGAAGGCCGAATACGGCGACGAGGCACGATTCCTCGCCGGGGGTCAAAGCCTTGTTCCGACAATGAATTTTCGACTGACGCAGCCGGCTGTGCTGATCGATATCAACCCGCTGACAGAGCTAGCGGGCGTCCGCAATAGCGCTCCGGACGGCCTTCGCGTCGGCGCGCTCACGCGCTACGGCAAGCTTGAGCGCGATCCTGGAACGGCACGGAACCTGCCCCTGGTTCATGAAGCGTTGCCCCACATCGCGCACCCGCAAATTCGCAACCGCGGCACCATTGGCGGCAATCTGGCGCATGCCGACCCCGCCTCGGAAATGCCCGCCATCGTCGTGGCGTTGGCCGGCAGGTTGCGCGCGCAGTCGGTGAGAGGCGAACGATGGATCGCCGCGTCGGATTTTTTTGTCGGCGCGCTGTCGACGGCGCTAGAGCCCGATGAGATGCTGATGGAAGTGGAACTGCCCATCGCACAACCGCGCTCCGGCGCCTGCTTTCTGGAAGTGTCGCGCCGGCGCGGCGATTTCGCCATCATCGGCGTGGCCTGCACCGTGAGCGTTGACGAAGACAGGCGCTGCAGCGCGGCGCGGATCGGGCTGTGCAATGCCGGCGAAATGCCGATCTTCGCCGCAGCGGCGAGCGAGTCGCTGATCGGCCGGCAGATCGGCAAGCCTGAGATCGATGAGGCGGCCGATCTGGTGCAGAACGCGATCGATCCGGGCGGCAGCATCCATGCCAGCAAAGAATTTCAGCGTCACGTCGCGGGCGTACTGACCGCGCGCGCCTTGGCCGCGGCAAACGAACGAGCGCGGCGTGGCCACTGAAGCCCACGATATCAACGTCATGGTGAATGGCGCGCCATACCGCCGCAGCGTGGAGGCGCGATTGCTGCTTAGTGACTTCCTGCGGCACGATCTGCTGTTGGCGGGGACGCATGTCGGTTGCGAGCATGGCGTATGCGGTGCCTGCACGGTGATCTTCGACGGCGTCGCCGTTCGCGCCTGCCTGATGTTCGCAGCACAGGCCGATGGCCATACCATCGAGACCGTCGAAGGCCTGGCGCCGGACCGCGAGCATCTGCATGCGCTGCAGGAGTCCATGCGCGATTGCCACGGCCTGCAATGCGGCTATTGCACGCCAGGCATCCTGATGACGATGAAGGCTTTCCTTGAGGAAACGCCGGCGCCAGACGAGGCGCAGATTCGCGAGGCGCTTTCCGGCAATCTGTGTCGTTGCACCGGCTACCAGCACATCGTCGACGCGATGATGCTGGCCGCCGAACGGCTGCGCAGGTGATCGCCGTGACGACGCGAAGTTTCGGCGCTCCGATCAAACGCAACGAGGACGCGCGGCTCTTAAGCGGCCAGGCTTTGTTCGTCGACGACGTCGAGCTGCCCGGCATGCTGTACGCTGCCTTCCTGCGCAGCAATGTCGCGCACGCGCGCATCCGTTCGGTCGACGTTACCGCGGCGCGCGCGCGCGAGGGCGTCGTCGCGGTCTATACCGCCGAAGACCTCGGCGATTATTGGGCCCCCGGGCCGCTGCTCGTGCCGCCGCCGCCGATCGCGGATATCACCTTCAATCAGCGCACCCAGGTGCCGCTCGCCAAGGACAAGATCCGTCACGTCGGCGAACCTCTGGTCGTGGTGCTGGCGGAGAGCCGCTACCTCGCCGAGGATGCGCTCGCCGATATCGCGGTCGATATTGAGACGCTGCCCGCCGTCGTCGACCTGGAACAGGCGCTGACGGATACATCGGCGCTCGTCCACGATGGCGTGCGCGGCAACGTCGCCGCCCATGTCCGGCAAAGCCGCGGCAACTACGCCGCCGCGCGCGCGCGGGCCGACCGTGTCATCGCCCGCCGCTTCCGCTACGATCACGGCGCCTCGTCGTCGATCGAGACGCGCGGCATCGTCGCGCATTGGAACGCCCGCGCCAGCCAGCTTACGGTCTGGGATACGACGCAGGGGCCGGTGTTTTTGCGCAACGGGCTCGCCGGCATGCTCGGCTTGAGCGAGCGGCAGGTGCGGGTGATCGCGCCGTTCGTCGGCGGCGGCTTCGGGCCGAAGATCATGCTGTTCTATCCCGAAGAGGTCGTGCTGCCGTGGGCGGCGATAAAACTCAACCGTCCGATCAAATGGATCGAAGACCGGCTCGAGCATTTTTTTGCCACGACGCAAGAGCGCGGCCAGACCCATGACGCCGAAATCGCGCTTGCCGCCGACGGCCGCATCCTCGGCGTCAAAGACGTGTTTCTGCACGATACCGGCGCCTACAATCCCTACGGGCTGACGGTGCCGATCAACAGCCAATGCACGCTGCTCGGCCCTTACGTCATACCGAACTACGACAGCACGTTCACCGCGGTCTTCACCAACAAGCCGATCGTCACGCCCTATCGCGGCGCCGGCCGGCAACATGGCGTGTTCGTCATCGAGCGGCTGCTCGACATCGCGGCGCACGAGCTCAAGATCGACCGCGCCGAAATCCGCCGGCGTAACCTCATTCCGCCCGATGCATTCCCCTACAACAACGAGATCATCTATCAGGACTTCGCGCCGCTCTCCTACGACAGCGGCAATTACGAGCCGATCCTCGACAAGGCGCTGGAGATGATCGGCTACGACCGTTTCATCGCCGAAGAGCAGCCGCGGTTGCGCGCGCAGGGTCGTCACGTCGGCATCGGCATCGCCTGTTACGTCGAGGGTACCGGCATCGGCCCCTATGAAGGCGCCAAGGTGCAGGTGCAAGCGAACGGCAAGGTCAGCGTGGCGACCGGCATCGGCACGCAGGGGCAGGGGCATTTCACCAGTTTCGCCCAGATTGTCGCGGATCAGCTCGGCGTCGAAGTGCGCGACGTCGATGTCGTCACCGGCGACACCGATCAGTTCTATTGGGGCGCCGGCACCTTCGCCAGCCGCGGCGCGGTGGTCGCCGGCAATGCCGTCAACGAGGCGGCAAAAGTCGTGCGGCAGAAAATCCTCAAACTCGCGGCCGAGCATTTCGAATGCGCCGAGGAGGACCTCGAGATCGCCGACGGTCAGGTCTCCGTGGTCGGCGTTCCCGGGCAGGCGGTCAAGCTCGGCGCGCTGGCAGTCAAAGCCAATCCGATGCGCGGCGCGGTGCGGCCGGGAACCGAGCCGGGACTGGAATCCACGCAATATTTCGGGCCGCCCAGCGGCGCCACCGCAGCCGGCGTGCACGCCATGATCGTCGAAGTCGATCCGCAGACTTTCACGCTCGACGTGCTCAAATACGTCATAGTGCACGATTGCGGCACCGTCATCAATCCGTTGATCCTGGCCGGCCAGATTCACGGCGGCGTCGCGCAAGGTATCGGCAATGCTTTTTACGAGCAGCTCGTTTTCGACGACGACGGTCAGCTGCTCAACGCATCGCTCGCCGATTATCTGTTGCCGACCGCGCTCGACGTGCCGCGCATGGACATCGCCCACACGGTGACACCGTCGCCGCTCAATCCGCTCGGCATCAAGGGCGCGGGCGAAGCCGGCGCCATTCCGGTCGGGCCTTTGTTCGCGCAGGCGATCGAGGATGCGCTCGGACTGTTGGCGCAAAACATCGAGCTCAACGAAATTCCGCTGAGCCCGAACCGGCTGTTCGAGCTGACGGCCAAGCCGGCTGCGCGATGATGCCGCGATGATCCTGGTCACCGGCGCCTCCGGCAAGACCGGCAAGGCCGCGGTCAAGGCGCTGGTGGCCAAGGGCGCAAAGGTGCGCGCCCTGGTGCGCCGCCCCGAGCACGCCGGCACGCTCAAGGCGCTCGGCGCCGCCGAAGTCAGCGTCGGCAGTTTCGAGGATCCGCAGGCGCTGGCGCGGGCTGCGGCCGGAACGCGGGCGATCTATCATATCTGCCCCAATGTCAGCCGCGACGAAGTCGCCTATGCGCAAGCCATCGCTGCCGCGGCGCGAGCGCAAAACGTACCGCGCTTCGTCTATCACTCGGTGCTGCATCCGCAGATCGAGGCGATGCCGCATCATTGGCAGAAGATGCGGACCGAGGAGATGCTGTTTGCTGCCGGCTTCGATCTGACCATCCTGCAACCCATCGCCTACATGCAAAATATCTTCGGCGCCTGGCGCGGCGTCGTCGCGGATGGTGTGTTCCGCGTGCCGTATCCGGTGGAGACGCGGCTTTGCCTGGTGGATTTGCACGATGTCGCCGAGGCTGCCGCGCTGGTGCTCACAACAGACGGCCATAGCGGCGCGATCTACGAACTGGTCGGTACTGGACCGCTGAGCCAAACCGAGGTGGCGGCCGCGATCGGCGCGGCGCTGAAGCGAAACGTGCGCGCGGAAGCGGAAACCGTCGATGCCTGGGAGGCGCGGGCCCGCGCAGCCGGCATGGGCGAGCACGAACGTCGCACGCTCGCTGCGATGTTCCGTTATTACGCAGATCACGGACTCATCGGCAATCCCAACACGCTGTCCTGGCTGCTCGGCCGCGCGCCGACTAGCCTCGCGCGTTACCTCGGCCGCACCATTCAGTCGGAAATCTGATCGGGTCTAGCTCGTCTCGAGCTAGGGTCCGGAGTAGATGATCGCGTCGGCGCGTCAATAGCGGACTTGGGATCGGTCGACGGATCGCGCCGCGGGTCCCCGGCGTTGACAGCGTTTACCGGCTGTCGACCGCTCAGGACGGCGATGATGGCATCGGCTGCCGCCTGCTCGATGGCGAGACGCGCGGAGCGCACTGCAGAGCCAAGATGTGGCGTGAACAGCGTCCGGTCGCGCAACGCGAGCAGCTTTTGCGGAATCCGCCGTGGCCGGTTCTCGAGCGCCCAGTCTTCCATTTCGAAGACATCGGCGGCGTACCCGCCGATGTGATGCTCCTCGAGAGACTGCGCCACCGCCGCCTCATCCACGACCGAGCCGCGGCCAATATTGACGAGGCGCGTTCCGCGCTGCATACGCCGCAGCGCGTCGGCACCGACGAGGTGAAATGTGCGCGCGTTCAACGGCAAGGCAAGGATGACGATCTCGCTGTCTCCGATCAATTTGTCCCACGCGACCGGCGTGATGCCGTAGCTCGCCAACGCAGCCTGCGAGATCAGGCGTTCGTCGAAGCCGAGAAGCCGTGCGCCGAAACCTCTGAGCCGCTCGGCGATGGCCAGACCCACTGTCCCGAGCCCGGCGATGCCGACAATCGCATTTTGCAAACCGGAACCGTAAAGCTCCGCACGCCAGCCATCGAAGCCGCCGGCTCGTATCCGATCATCTCCTGCCAGCAGGTTCCGGCAGAGCCCAAGTGTTAGGGCGATGGCGAGCTCCGCCGTCGGCTCGGTCAGCAGGTCCGGAACAACGGTCAGCCAGATGCCGGCCCGTGTGCAGGCCTCGACATCGAAATTGTCATACCCCTTGAGCGCGCAGGCGACGATTTTGAGGTTTCGACAGCGGCCGAGCAGATCCTGATCGACGGTGTCGTTCATGAACGCCAGCATCGCATCGGCATCATGCAACCGATCAAGAAGTTCGGCACGACTCCAGGGTGCGTTACCCTCGTTGACGATCACCTCGCCCAGGTGGCGAAGCCTTGTTTCGACCTCCGGAAAGATCGGATTGGTGACGACGATATTGGGCATGATTACTTGAGAGCCTTGCGCAATACGGCACCCAGGCCGTCGACAACGGTGACACAGGCGAGAATGCAAATCAGAATGGCCGAGACCTGGGCATACTCCAAGACGCGCAAGGCCGCGATCAGCTCGAAGCCGATGCCGCCGGCACCGACGGCGCCGAGGACCGTCGAAGCACGGAAATTATATTCCCAGCGGTAGATGGTCGTATCGGCCAGCTGCGGCATGACCTGCGGCAATACCGCCCGGCAGATTACCTGGAACGGTGTCGCCCCGGCAGCGCGCGCCGCCTCGATCGGCTTCGGATCGACATGCTCGATGCTTTCGGCGAAAAATTTGCCGACCATGCCGATTGAATGCAGCCCGAGCGCGAGCACGCCGGGGAGCGCGCCGAAGCCCACTATGGCGACGAAGATGATCCCCATGATGAGTTCGGGAACCGAGCGCAAAAGATTGAGAGCGAGCCGAACGCAGCGATAGACGACCGCGTTGGGTGTCGTATTCTGCGCCGAGAGCAACGCCATAGGCAGCGACAGCGCCACCGCCAATGCCGTGCCGGCCACCGACATGGCCAGTGTGGAGGCGATCGGCAGCAGCCACCTGTGCCAGCGGCTAAAGTCGGGCGGGAACATATCGCTGGTGAGCTCTTTGATCGCCGGCCAGGCATCGGCGAAACGCGCGGCGTCGAACAGGCCCGACGCCCAGCACGACACGAAGACGGTGGCGATGACGGCAAGGCCGGCGGCGCCGCGTTTCCAGCGCGCGGCGGCGTCGCGCCGAAGGATGGCGTCGTAGCTTGATAAGGCCTCTTCGCTCACTTCAACTTGCTCAGATCGAGATCGAGCAGCTTGGCCGTGTCGCGAAGTATGTCGTAGGCCCGATCGTCGGTGGCAACAAAACCCTGCGCCCGGAACGGCTTCAGGATCGCCGGATCCTTCAGTTCCAAGAATGCGTCGCGGATCGCCGCCTTCAACTGCGGATCGAGCTTGCCCTGCATCACCATCGGATAGTTCGGAATCGGGTCGCTGATCGCGATCACTTTCACCTTCTCCGGATCGATGGATTTCTTCTCGATGAGGCTGTTGAAGATGAGCTGCGAAAGACCGCCAGCCTGAACCTGGCCGGCCTGCACCGCGCGCGCGACCGCGTCGTGCGCGCCGAGATGCACGAATGTGTAGTCTTTCCCCGCGATCAAGCCGTGCTTGGCGAGCATGGCGCGCGGAATAAGATGGCTCGACGTTGACGCCGGATCGCCGAAGCCGACCAGCTTGCCTTTGACATCTTCCAGCGTTTTGACGGCGCCATCGGCGCGGGCGGCGATGACGCTGTTGTAGGTGGGCGACCCCTTCTCGACGCCGACTGCGAAGGGTTCGATGTTCGGCGCCTTGGACTTCGCCAGCACGTAGGAGAGCGGGCCGAAGTAGGCGACTTCGATTCTTCCGAACCGCATGGCTTCGATCATCGACGAGTAATCCGTCGTTACCACGAGCTCGGTGTCTTTTCGCAGTTTGGATTCAAGATATTTTTTCAGCGGTTCGGCGTTTTGAATGATCGTCGCCGCGTTCTCATCTGGCAACAACGCGACCCGGAGCTTGGTCGGATTATCCCGCGCCAGCGCGGACCTGCTGATCGTGACGAGCATTGCTCCGCCGGCGAGCGCGATGAGGTGGCGGCGATTCATGGTGGTTCTCCCTTTCCGAGGGTTGCGCGAAATCGGTCGATGGAGCGGAGAGTTCGGCAAAATCCGGCCCGTAGATCTGTTGCAGGGCGGCGTCACCGAATTCATCGATCGGGGTGTCGACCACGACATGACCGGCCGACAATCCAATGACGCGATCGGCGAAACGACGTGCCAGCTCGACCTGATGCAGGCTGACGATCGCCGTGATATCGTCTTCGCGGCAGATGCGGTGGATCAGTTCAAGAACTCGAGCTGCCGTGGCGGGATCGAGACTCGC
This sequence comes from uncultured Alphaproteobacteria bacterium, assembly GCA_963721025.1. Classification (GTDB taxonomy): domain Bacteria; phylum Pseudomonadota; class Alphaproteobacteria; order Rhizobiales; family Xanthobacteraceae; genus BOG-931. Next base: position 283,139 of record CAVRHN010000002.1, read on the forward strand.
CACCGGTTCGTCGGCAAGAATTGTATGCGGATGTTGCGCGAGCGCCCGCGCGACGCCGATGCGCTGCTGCTGGCCGCCGGACAGCTCGTCCGCCCGGCTCAGCGCTCGATCCAGCAACTCCACCCGGTCGAGCGCTTCGAGAGCCAGCCGACGCTCGGCGTGCCGCGGCGGCAGCAGCGACTTCCAGGAGGAGTTGAACGCCAGTCGGCCGATCAGAACGTTTTGCAGCGCCGTGAGCCGGCCGATCAAATGATGTTGCTGAAAGATCATGGCGGTGCGCTGGCGGTGACGCCGCAACGCCGCTCGGCTGGCGAAAATTGATTTGCCGTCGTTGCCAAGCACATTGCCGCGCGACGGTCGCACCAGTCCGTTGAGGCATCTCAGCAGCGTGGATTTGCCGGCTCCCGAAGGGCCGAGCAGCACGATGAATCGACCGCCCTCAAACGTCAGAGTGGTGCCGTCCAATGCGCAGACACCATTCTGGTAGACGACGGTTGCGCCTTCGATCCGGAGCAAGAGTGTTCTTTACGGTTGGCTTGGGGCCTGCCGATAAAGACCTACCGGTGCCCATTAAATGTTTTGTGACAGTGGATGAATTGGATGGTTGCGTTACTATGATGACGCTCGCATCACGCGGTGACGGCAAATGACTGCAACCCAAGCTCACGGTCGCGCGCCGATCGAGTTCTGGTTCGACTTCGCATCGGGCTACGCCTATTTCGCGGCGCTGGAGATCGAGCCACTGGCCGAGCGCTACGGTCGAACAGTACTGTGGCGTCCGTTCACCCTCGGCACAGCGTTCAAGGTCACCGGCGCGCAGGGCCTCAGTCGCACGCCGCTCAAGCGCGAATATGCAAGGCGCGATTGGCAACGCCTGGCGCGACTGAAGGGTGTGCCGTTCAATTTGCCAGCGGACCATCCCAAAGTCGGGCTGCCGGCGATTCGCGCTTTCTATCACCTTGAGCGCAAAGACCCGCATGCTGCCGCCCGGTTGGCCAAGCACATCATCGTCGGCTATTTCCGCGAAGGTCTCGATACCGACGATCCCGATGCCATTGTCCGCCTGGCGTCCCTGCTCGGGCTCGATCCCGACATGATGCTGGCTGGGATGATCGATCCTGAGATCAAGACCCTCGCACGCCGGTGCGGCGAAGAAGGCGTCACCCGCGGCGTGTTTGGTTCACCCTGGATCTTTGTCGATGGCGAGCCATTTTGGGGCAGCGATCGGCTTCCTATGGTCGAGCGATGGCTTGCTGAAGGTGGGTGGTAAACGGTCCCCCTCGAACCACGCGCGACGCATCACCGCGCATCATTTTGAAATTTCCGCCGCTGGCGGCCAGCCGACGCCGCTTGCCTGGTGGATCAGGCGTGCGACACGCAAGATCAGCGGCTCCTCGAACCGCGGCGCCACGATCTGCATGCCGACGGGAAGCCGGTCCCGCGACAAGCCGGCCGGCGCAGTGGCGGCCGGCAGGCTCATCAGCGTGATGAGATAAGCCGGCGCGATCCAGTCGATGTAATTCTCGAAGCGCTTGCCGTTGATGCGGTCGGGGAAGTTCTTCTCGATCGGATAGGGTTTTACCGGCGCCGCCGGCGTCAGTAGTACATCGTACCGCTCGAACAGCTCGCGGAAGCGGTCGAACAGCTGCGCGCGCTTGTGCTCGGCGGCGGCACAGTCGAGCGAGGTCAACTTCAATCCGGCTTCGACATTGCCCCGCAGATTCGGCCCGAATTCGCTGATCTGGGCGAGTCGTTCGTATTGCTGGCCGACCATCCAGAACCCGCGCCAGGTTTGATAGGCGGCGCGGCCGCCGCTCGCATCGAATGCGATCTGCTCCACCTGCGCGCCGCGCGCGGCCAAGGCGGTCGCCGCGTCACGGCAGATCGAATCGATTTCCGCCTCGACGCCGATGCCGGCGATGTCGGAGACATAGGCGACGCGCAGACCCTTGATGTCGTCGCGGCGTTGCAGCTCGGCGAATGCGCTTTGCCACGGCGGCGTCACCGATATCGGCGACAGGCGACTGAAGCCGACGATCGCATCGAGAAAGAGCGCGGCGTCGTCCGCGTCACGCGCCAACGGGCCGTGGACCTGCCCGGGGTCCCAGGGCAGATGCAGCGGACGGCTTGGCGTCAGTCCCGGCGTCGGCCGGATGCCGACAATGCCGCAGAAGGCGGCGGGGATGCGGATGGAACAGCCAAAATCGGTGCCCTGCGCGATCGGCACCATGCCGGTGGCGACGGCGACCGCCGAGCCGCCGGAAGAGCCGGCTGGACTGAGCGCCGGATTCCACGGATTGCGGGTCGGGCCGAACAGCGCGTTATTGGTGCTGGCGCCACAGGCGAATTCCGGCGTGTTGGTCTTGGCGAGCACGATGGCGCCGGCCGCTTTGAGGCGGCGCACGGCTTCGGCATCCTCTGTCGGCACATAATCCTTGAACAGCGGCGAGGCGAAAGTGGTGCGGATGCCGGCGGTCGGCGTCACGTCCTTGACCCCGATCGGCAGGCCGTGCAGCGGGCCGAGCGGCTCGCCGGCCATGACCGCGTTTTCGGCGCGCTTGGCGGCATCGCGCGCCTGGTCGGCGGCGAGCGTCACGATCGCGTTGAGCTTGGGATTGAGCGCCTCGATCACCGCAAGATGCGCGTCGAGCACTTCGACCGGGCTGACCGCGCGCGAGGCGATGAGCCGCGCCAGCTCGCGCGCCGATTTGCGCGTGAGCGACGGGTCCGCCGCGGAACGCGCTTTGGCCTTCACCGAGGCTGCCGTGCCCATGGTCTCACTCCCCGGCGTCGATGATGGCGATGCAGGGCCCGCCGCCCTGCGGCCCCTGGTGCATGGCGTCGACCGAGACGAACACCGCCGGATCGCCGATCGCCGCCGCGGCGACGCCGCCGGTCGCGGCCTTGGCATGGCGATGCCAAGGCACGTCGGAATCGTCGAGCATGATCTGCCGCCGGCCGCGCAGCTTGCCAGTGCGGTCGGCCTCGCATTTCATGAAGCAGTTGACCAGCCGCCCCTGCAAATCTTCGGCGCGCGGCCGTTCCGGCAAGTCGAGCCCGGCATTGCGAATGGAATCGTAGATGCCGTCGATGTCGATCGCGTCCTTCATCACCGCGTGGCCGATGCGATAGCGGCCGCCGGCGCCGGCCTTGTTGCCGAGCAGCACGATCTGCGCCTGCGTCAGCTCGACACCCGACGAGCAGGAAGCGACGGAAGAATAGAGGTCGAGGTTGCGGCAGATTTCCTCGGCCTTTGGCATTTTGATTTCGTGCAAACCCACGGCAATGCCGAGGCCGGTCGTACCGTTCGATACGCCCATGGAATCGTGCACCTCGCAGGCGACCTCCTTGCCGCGGGTATGCGCGTCGCTCACCGAGTTGACGGTTAAGAGCGGCGTCTTGGTCTGCACATAGTGCACGTCCTTCGGATCGTCGATGCCGGCGTCGCGCATCGCGGCGCGCACCGCGTCGGCGACTTTTTCCACCATGGCCGGCCGGCCGATATCTTCGGGCAGGATTTCGACGCTCATCGCCGTGCCGATGGTGAGCCGCGATTTAGTCGCCGGGCCGGTCTTGGCATCGCGCGCAAACACCGTCGCGTGCGGGGTGATGACGCCGTCGCAACCGCCCGACCAGACCATCGGGATTTTGGCGATCTGTTGCTCCGAGCGGCTGCCGAGCTTGCGCAGCACCGCGCGAAACGCCTGATCGGCGAGGATGCGGGTAAAATCGTTCACCCCACCATTGCCTTCGGTCTTGCCGATGACGGCGATGACCTCGTCGGCACGGAACTGGCCCTTGCCGATCAACGCCTCCATGCCGGAGGCATCCTGCACATTCTTCAATTCGACTTTGGCGACTTCGATAGCCATTACGCTTGGTCCTTGTTGGTGGGATTTGTCGTCAGGCGGTCCGCGTCCACGGCTTGACCTCGCCGCGGAGCATCTTCTCAAACCCGGCGCCGCGGTCGATCATGGAGTTTGCGCGCACCTTACCGGATTTGAGTTTCTCGCGCAAGGCGGAGGTTTCGTTGGCGTCGATGGTGAAGGACTTTTCGCCGGCCGGCTTGAGCACGACCCCGTAATCATTACGCGCCGCGGCGAGCGAAACCTTGCCTTCGATCACGTCGCGCTGGACCAACTCGGGCTCGCGCTCGAGCGGCTCGCCCCAACCGCCGCCGCCGGTGGTGACGACGCGCACGATCTCTCCGGCCCGTACCGGCTCGCCGTCGACCAGGCCGCCGAGATCGCGCGGCGTGCCGTCGAGATCGATGGTGACGCAGAACGGCGCGCCCGCCTTGCCGCCGTTCAAACCGTAGCAGCCGAGCCGCACGCGGTCGGCGGTGACGATGGTACGGCAATCGACCAACGCCCGGTAATGCTTGTCGTAGCCCAAGCCGCCGCGGCGCTTGCCGGCGCCGCCGGAGTCGGTCCGCAGCGCCAGTTTCTCGACCAAGAGCGGAAACCGCGTCTCGGTGAATTCGGCCGGCTGGTTGCGCGAGTCCGGCACGATGTGAATGGCGTCATTGCCGTCGGCGTAATAGCGGCCACCGGAACCGCCGCCCAACACCTCGCGGGAGAGGAACGGCTTGCCGTTGCGGTCGGTGCCGTAAAACCCGGTGTAGCGGATGGTCTCCTGATCGGCCGGCATGCGGCCTTCGGCGGCTTGCGCCACCACGCCGGCGAGGAGGCCGAGACAGCGCAGCAACACGAACGAGCGGGCGTTGGTGGCGGCCGGCCATTCCGGCGTGATCAGCGTGCCCTTCGACGGGAACACCACGTCGAAGACTTCGCAGACGCCTTCGTTGACGTGAATCTCGGCGGCGCGCTCCGGCGTGTCGGCGAGGTTGCGCAGGATCGGCGCGATCCATTTGATCAAAAACGCACCGCCGGCATAATCCGCCGGCCAGTTGATCGGGCCGCTCGACTGCGGATCGGTGCCGGTGAAGTCGAGCGTGATGCGGTCGCCCTTCTTTTTCAGCGTGAGCGCCAGCTTGTGCAGCTTCGGGTCGGTGACGCCATCGTGTTCGACATAGTCTTCCCAGCGGTATTCGCCGTCGGCGATCTTCGGCAGCAATTCACGCCGGAAAATATCGCGGCAGGTGTCGAGGATCGCGTGGAAGCAGGCCTCGACCGTTTCGCGGCCGAAGCGCTCGAACAGTTCCGCCATGCGGCGGGCGCCCATCAGGCAGGCTTGCACCTCGCTGTCGAGATCGGCGGCCAGCGTTTCCGGGACGCGGGTATTACGTTTGATGATGGTGAAGACGGCGTCGTTGCGCACGCCGGCGTCGTAGAATTTGATCGGCGGCACGGCGAGGCCTTCCTCGAACACCGTCGTCGCCGTGCCGGGCATCGAGCCGGGCACGCGACCGCCGATGTCGTCGTGGTGGCCGAACGCCTGGATGTAGGCGACGACCTCGCCCTGATGAAACACCGGCACGGTCGAGCACAGATCGGGCAGGTGTCCGATCGAGCCCTCGGTCAGATAGGTGTCGTTCATCAGGAACACGTCGCCGGGGGCCATGGTGTGCGGCGGAAAATCGCGCACCACGGCGTTGGGCATGGCCGAGTAGGAGCGGCCGGTGAGTTTTCTGCAATAGCGATCGAACAGGCCGACGCGATAGTCGTGCGCTTCGCGGATCATCGGCGAGCGCGCGGTGCGCTCGATGGCGTATTCGATCTCGGCCTCGATGGAATTGAGCGTGCCCTCGACGATCTGCAGCACGATGGGGTCGACTTCGCGCTTGGGCAGATCCGGCGCGGTCGGCCAGGGCCATTCCTTTGATTGTACGTTCATCATGGCGCGGCCTCAGCGATCTTGCCGGTGGTGCGGATGATCAATATGCCGTGCGGATCGACGGTCAGGTGTTGGCCGGGAAAGACGACGGTGGTCGAGCCGAACTCTTCGACGATCGCCGGGCCGCCAAGCTGAAAACCTGCGCCCAACGAGCCGCGTGCAAAAACCGGCGTGTCGCGGAACGCGCCGTCGAAATAGACCGGCCGGCTCGTAGGCTTCGGCAGCGCGCCGGATTTTTCCAGTTCGGGAATGGTCGGGCGTTCGATCATGCCGAAGCCGGAGACGCAGAAGTTCACCAGCTCGACCTTCTGCTGGCCGGCATAGTTGTAGCCGAAGGTCTTTTCGTGCGCGGCATGGAAAGCATCAATCAGCGCGACGACGAACGTCGCGTCGATCTTGCCGGACGGCGCCGGCACGCGCACCTCCATGGACTGCCCGGCGTAGCGCACGTCGGCTTCGCGGACGAGCGCGATCCGCGACGGCGCGATGCCGTCCTTCTCCAGCGTCGTGGCGGCGTCTCTTTCGAGAGACGCGTAGTGGGCGGCCACGGTGGCAAGTTCGATCGCCTCCTCGTGCATCACCTTGGTGACGATGTGATCGGTGCGCCAGTCGACGGCCAGTAGTCCGAACGCCGACAGATTGCCGGGGTTCGGCGGCACCAGACAGGTCTTCATGCCCATCAATTCCATCACCGCTGGCGATTGCGCCGGCCCGGAGCCGCCGAACGACAGAAGCGCGAACGCGCTCGGATCGATGCCGCGCTGGATGGTCATCTGGCGGATGGCGTTGGCCTGGTCCCAGTTAGCGATCTCGATGATGCCTTCGGCCAATTGCTCGATGCTCAAATTGCCGGGCAGGCGCGCGGCGAGTTTTTGCAGCCCGTCGCGGGCGCGAGCAACATCGAGAGGAATGCCGCCGCCGATCAGCGCCGGCGGGATGCGGCCGAGCACCAGGTTGGCGTCGGTGATGGTCGGCTCGTTGCCGCCGTTCGGATAGCACATCGGGCCGGGCACGGCGCCGGCGCTACGCGGTCCCACCTTGAGTTTGCCTTCGCGCGACAGCCAGGCGATCGAGCCACCACCGGTGCCGATGGTCTTGATATCGAGCATTGGAATGCGCACCGGGAAGCGGCCGACGCGGCCGCCATTGGTGATCTTCGGCTTGGCGTTCTCGATCAAACAGAGATCGGTCGAAGTGCCGCCGGCGTCGAGCGTTACCAGATCGGGGAAGCCGGCGAGCTCGGCGATCACCGCAGAGCCGAGCGCGCCGGCGGCGGGTCCCGATAGCGCCGTGGTGATCGGCTTGCGCATCACCTGATCGGGGCTGGCGACACCGCCCGACGACTGCATCACCAGGAACGGTTTTTTGTTCAGCGCCGGCCCGAGTTCGTCGCGGATGCGGTCGAGATAGCGGCTCATATGCGGCTTGATGAAGGCATCCACCAGCGTCGTCACCGCGCGCTCGTATTCGCGGTATTCCGGCAGCACGTCGCAGGACAGCGACAGCGTGCAGTCCGGATATTCCTCGCGCACGATTGCCGCGGCCCGGCGTTCGTGTGCCGGGTTGGCGTAGGAATGGATGAGGCAAATGCCGACCGTGCCGATACCCGCCTGCCGAAAGAAGCGCGCGGCGGCGCGCACGCTCGCCTCGTCAAGGGGCCGCAGCTCTTCGCCGCGGAAGTTCAGCCGGCCGCCGACTTCGCGCACATAACGCAGCGGCACGATGCGTTCCGGCTTCACCCAGAAATAAGAATTGCCGTAGCCCTCGGGCACGGCCTGGCGGGCGATTTCCAGGATGTGGCGGAAACCGTCGGTGACGATCAGGCCGAGCCCGGCAATCTCGCCCTGCAGCAGCGCGTTGGTCGCCACCGTCGTGCCATGCGCCAGCACGGCGAGATCGTCCACGCCGGCGCCGCACTCGCCAAGAATGGCGTTGACGCCCCGCACCAGCGCCACGGCGGGGTTGGCCGGCGTCGACGACACCTTGGTCACGCGCAGCGCGCCGGAATGGTCATCGACACAGACGATGTCGGTAAAAGTGCCGCCGGTATCGATGCCGATCCGCAACTTGGCGCTGCCGCTCATACCGATACGCTCCGTCGTCTTTGCAGGGACCGGTCGGTCGCGCCAATTATGCGCAAGCCGCTTCACCGAGTCCAAGGCCGGGCTGCGCGGCTCGACCCTATAGCCGAGGTTGGCTAGTCTGGCCACGGCGCCAGCGCAAGTCTGGTGCGTGTCAAAAGGGAGGTCGCCGGTGGCCGTTGCACGTTCGCTGTTCGACATACTGCCAAAAGAGATGACCGAGCTGCGGGTGCGGCCGCTGTTCATTCTGCTGCTCGACGTGCAGCCGGCCATCAATGTCGGCAAGACGCCCGGCGTCGATCGGCGCGTCGGCGTTATCACCGGCGGCCGCTTCGAGGGCGAACGCCTGCGCGGCACGCTGCTCCCTGGCGGCAGCGACTGGCAGGCGATCCGGCCCGGTGACGGCGCCTGGATGCTCAATGTGCGGGTGGTGCTCAAGACCGACGACGATGCGATTATCGCCATGAGCTATCCCGGCATCCGCCACGGCCCCAAGGAGGTGCTCGATCGCATCGCCCGCGGCGAAGTGGTCAAGGCCACGGACTATTATCTGCGCATCGCCGCCTCGTTCGAAACCGCGTCGGAGAAGTATGGCTGGCTCAATAACATCATCAGCGTCGGCGTCGGCCACCGGTTACCCGAAGGGCCGATTTATCAGATGTTCGAAGTGCTGTAGCGGCTGTCATCGGCAGGCGGGTCCGGGGCAAACGGGGAGGGCACATGTCAAGCTTGGCGCAAATGTTCGATCTCACCAACGGCGTCGTCGTTCTGCGTCTGATCTGCGGGCTGTTTTTCATCCCGCACATCGTCGGCAAGTTCACCGAGCCGGCGACGCTGAACTTCTTCAAGACCGCCAAGTTCCATCCGCCGGCGACCTGGATGTACATTGCCGGCATCATCGAGACTTTTCTCACCATCGGCCTGGTCTTCGCCATCTACACGCCGTATGTCGCCGTGGTCGCCGCGCTGCATCTTTTCGTTGCTGGCGCGGCGACCTACAAGGTGACGCGGAAGTGGATTTGGGTGATCGGCGGTTTTGAGTACTGCCTGTTCTGGGCGTTGTGCTGCGTGGCGCTCGCCATGCTGACTTGGCCCAAATAATTTGGCCGAGTGACAGCGAGGCTATTCGAGTCACGCAAAGTCGCGGGAGCGTCGAGTGATCAAAGCGGGCATCGTCGGACTTGGCTGGTGGGGCAAGACGCTGGTCGAGGCGGCCGAGCACAGCGACGCCATCCATTTCGTGTCCGCTACCACCCGCAAGGTGACGCCGGAGATCGCGGCCTTCGCCAAGCAAAAAGGTCTGCACCTCACGGCCGAATACGACAACATGCTGCATCACGCCGGGATCGACGCGGTGGTGCTGGCGACACCGCATTCCATGCATGCGACGCAGGTGATGGCCGCGGCGGCTGCTAGAAAGCACGTCTACTGCGAGAAGCCGTTCGCGCTGACCAAGCAGCAAGCCGAGGACGCCGTCGCGGCGGCGCGCAAGGCTGGCATCACGCTCGCGGTCGGCTACAACCGCCGCTTCCATCCGGAAATGAGCAGGCTGCGCGACCTGATCCGCTCAGGCGAGCTCGGCACCATTCTGCATGTCGAATCAACGATGACGTCTCCCAATGCACTGTCGATCAATCCGGCCCATTGGCGCGCCGACAAAACGGAGACGCCGTTGGGCGGTCTCATGCCGATGGGCGTGCATGCCATCGACGCCATGATCGATCTGTGCGGGCCGATCGACCATGTGTTCGCCCAGAGCTTCCGCCGCGCCGCGCCGATCGACGCCGACGACACCACCTCGATCCTTCTTCGCATGAAGGACGGCATGTCGGGCTATCTCGGCACCATGACGACGACCGGCCCCGGCTTCAGCTTCCAGGTGTTCGGCTCCAAGGGTTTTTTGCGGCTCGAAGGCCTCACCCATGTCGCCGGCGCCTCGTCGGAGGAGCGCCGCACCCGGCTGTTCGGTAGCTGCAAGTTGCAGCCGGTCAACGGCGAGGCCAAGGTGTGGCAGGCGGCGGCGATGGACATATCCCGAGCCGCACTGGAAGCCTTCGCCAAGGCGGCCGCCGGTGGACCGGCTTATTCCGTTTCCTTGGACCAGGCGATCCACGGCGTTGCCGCGACCGAGGCCGTTATCCGCTCCGCCGCCTCGGGTCGGGTCGAGTGGGTGGAGTGACGGTGGCATTCAATGACGACCGTCATCCTGAGTCGGCCGCCAACGGGACCGGCTCGAAGTGGCCGGCCCGATGACAGGCTCCGCGGCCCTCGAAGGATGCACTGGCCGAGGCTTTGGGGCCGTCGCCCTTCGAGGCTCGCATTGCCCGCGCCCCAGGGTGACGGAATAGGGTGTTCAAGTAAACAGCGCCTTATAATCCTCGACGAACTGCCGGGTGGTGAGCGGCGCGCGCTTGACGATGTCGCGGATCGGTTTCGTGTTCTCGGTTGAAAATGCGCCGGCGGCGCCGAGCTTGGCGATGGTGACGAGGTGCGTGACCAGCCAGTCCGGCATGTTGCGCGCCTGCATCGCCTGCGCGGCCTGCTCGGGCGTCACGCCGACATAGCTGATCGTCCTGCCCAGCACCTGCGAAAACACCTCGGCAACTTCGCCGTAGGTGGTCAGCGCGCCGGTGAATTCGTAGGTCTTGCCGGCATGCGGCGCCGGATCGACGAGGATATGCGCGCCCACGGCGCCGGTATCGCGCACGTCGGTCATCGCCAGCGGCAAGTCCTGCGCGAACGGCAGGACAATCTTGCTGTCGTTCTTGATCGAGGCGGCCTGCGCCAAGACGTTCTGCATGAACAGGCCGGGACGCAGGATCACCCAGCCGATGCCGGCCTCGCGCAATTTCTGCTCGATCGCATAATGGCTGCGGCCGACGACGGACTCGGAATCCGCGACCGCCACCGCCCGGCCGCCCGACACCCGCACCAGATATTTGCCGCCGGCCTTTAAGGCCGCATCGAGCACGTTGTTCTGCTGCTCGGCCATTTGCGGATTGTGGCCGGTCACCACGAAGACGCTATCTGCGCCCTGCAGCGCCTTGTCCAGCGCGGCGCGGTCGGTCAATTCGGCGACCGCGATCTTGGCGTCGGCACCCAAAACCTCGCGCGCCTTGTCGGCGTTGCGCACTACGCAGACCGGGTCCCGGCCCAACTTCTTGAGTTCTTTCACCACCGCCCGGCCGGTATTGCCGGTCGCGCCCACGACAGCAATCATCGTTGTTTCCCCTTCAAATAGTTTCAGACCAACTGGAGGCCGCTATCGATCTCCAGATCGTGGCCATTCATGCCCTGATTGTCGAGCAGGAAGAACACGCCGTGAATGACGTCGCTCACCGTCGGCAGACGCCGCGACGGCGCTTGCTTGGCGACCGCCTCGATGAAGGCGCCGACGCCGGCTCCGGCAAAGGCGCCGGTACCCTTGCTGGCCGCTTCCCATTTCGGCGAATCGGGAACGAGGCACGGCGAAATGGAGTTCACCCGGATCGGCGCCAGCTCCACCGCCATGGTCCGCATCATGCCGATAATGCCGGCGTTGACGACCGTGATCATCGTCGCATTCGGATAAGGTTGCGCCTTGGCGAGACCGCTGAAAAGAACGATCGAGGAGGTCGGCTTCAGCCGCGGCAGCACGGTATGCACCAGCTCGATATAGCCGGTGAGCTTGACGTGGACCGCCTTGTTGGCCGCCGCAACATCGAAATTTTTGACGTTGGTCGCCAGCTGATCGATCGATGGCCGGCCCCGCGGCGAAGCCCGCGCGGATCGAGGCCGGATCGTCCAGCTCGACGTGACGGCCGGTCACGCTTGGGCCGATCGACTTCGCGACCTCGGCGACGCGTTCCGCGCCGCGGCCGCCGATGGTGAGCTGGCAGCCGAGCGCATGCGCGGCGCGCGCCAGCGCCAGTCCGATCCCGGAGGTGCCGCCGATGACGACGACGTGCTCATTGGCCTTCGGCATGAATTCCTCCCGACGCTCTCACCGCGTCGGCATTCATGATCCACGGCGCTCTACTCGACCGGCCGCGCGGCGCAGCCCTAGCAGCAGCTTTTTCGGTACGGTCATAACCCCCCGTTTGCGCGGCGGGCTCGAGTTTCCGTCACCCTGAGGTAGCGCGAAACGGCCCTCGAAGGGCGACGGCCACAGCGCCTCGGCCGCATCCTTCGAGGCTCACGGAGCCTGTCATCGGGCCGGCCACTTCGGGCTGGACCCGTTGGCTTGCAGAAGCGCGGAGTGCGAAACGCGGAAGTCGTAGCCTCCCATTTTGCGGTAGGATTGACGGATTACGCTTCGCTAATCGGCCTGGCGAGAAAGGATATTAATGATGGTTGCCGCAACAATCGACCTGGACAGAGAGATTCGAAACTGTACGCGTTGTGCCGCGGTACTCGCGGTTCATCCTGAAAATCCGCCTCAATCCATGCGTGGAGTTCAACCTAAACCCATTTTGTCTAGGCCTATGTGCACACCTGTGATGCTGGTTGGGCAAGCGCCGGGACTTACAGAATATGAAACGGGCCGCCCGTTCACTGGGCAAGCAGGTGACGGGGTGAGAAAGCTTTTTTCCGAATGTGGCGTTGACCCAGCGGACTTTGATCGGGTTGTCTATCAGACCTCTGCGGTGAAGTGCTTCCCTGGGCGAAAAAAGAACAAAGAAAGATGGGAAGACAGAGCCCCTTGCAGGACGATGCTGGAATATTGCTCTCACTATCTGGAACGGCAAATCAATGCAGTCCAGCCGAACTTAATTGTTGCGATGGGCGCAGTCGCCACGAAAGTCTTCGACCAGATCAGATGCTTACCTCGAAGGAAACTGTCAGATGTGCTTGGCACGTCAGAAATCTGGCGAGGAATCACGATCGTTTACCTCGCGCATACATCGGGTGGAAGCCGTTTCCTTAACGACCACGCAAATAGATTTAAGCAAGATCGTGCCAAGGAGATTCTTTCATTCAAAGTGGCGTCGCTTGATTTGCGTAAAATTGAGCAGGTGTAGCCGGATCGAGTGCAACAAAATCCAACAGCAATGCCGAATTTCGCTGAAGGGTTACTCACTCCGCCCAACCTATGGACTTATTCCGTTCGCTTGCTGGGCTTGCGAAGCTCTCGCAGCGGCTCAGTTGGGACCACGCAGTCGCCCTCGGGCGGAACTCGCTCTTTCTCGTCCGCTGCATAGGCATCTGGTTCGGAGAAGATTGGCACAGGATTGCCGGTCCAGCCGCATTTGTCGCAAATTGGTCGCTCCCACTCGACTTCGGGCGCATTAGGGTGAAATCCACGTTGCGGTGAAAGTCTGTTCGATCCGCAGGCTGGACATGCCTCGGGAACGCTCCGCACATGCCGGACCACGAGAGAGGTCAGTAGACCCAGTGCGTGTTCGACGGTCGTGGTTGCGGCTTCGGCGTCGTACCACGTCGAAGCCTTTGCATGGGTGAGCCAATTCGAGAATCGCCACGCTTCATCGAGCAACGACTTGAAAAGGTGGCGGCGATGCTCGTGTGTTTGACCTGCTAGGATGATCGAACAGATGTGATCCACCCATGCCTTAAAGTCGGCCTGCTTAGGTTTGTTCGCAGCATCGCCCATCCACGGCACGATAACCTGCGCCGCGCTCGTGAAAGCGAGCAACGCCTCGCGACAACGGACGCCGACAGCTTGGAAATCGGTGACCTCTTGCGCAATGCCAAGCGCGTCCGTGGCCTCGCTCATATGACGAAAGCATGCTGCGAGCGGCTCCACGGGCAATTCTGACAATTTTGACCTTTCGCTGCGCGGAATACGAAGGCAGAGGCCGACGTGAAATGTGACAGCCAGGTCCATGTTCGGGAACTGTTCTTGTGAGTAAAGGTTCGTCGGATTGGTGATCACCCACCAACGGTCCACATTGGTGTGAACGTCCCAGACTGCATGCTGATGGGCTCAAGACATTCTCGGCGTAGACCTTTTGCAGGAACTCGACCGTGAGGTTAGGCGCCTGCGAATTCATGTAGTCGATGACGTCCTGCTTTTCTTCGGGCGTAGACGGCAGCATGATGGCAACGAAACGTTGTGCGAAATTTTACCGCGCGGAAGGTGCCGCGCGAAGCGTTATTTTTACGCCAATCAGGCGTAGCGAGACGCTCCTGCCGGCCTTCTTTACTTAACTCAAGGGAACCTCGCCGTCCCGGTGCGTACAAATCCAAGCTTCTTGTTCGAACGGCGGTCTTTTCTTTTTCAACCTTTCGAACCATGCATCTCTTTTTCAACCTTTCGAACCATGCATCGGGCAGAATTTGCGTGCCGCAAAACGCTCCGATGCGGTGATTGCCATCAAGGACGAGCAAACCCTCGGGAATTCTCATCGCAACGATGGGTCTGAAGAAGGCGCCGTTGTCTAAGAGAGGCTGCAGTGCCTGCTGATAACGTCGCTTGGTCAGCGCATCGACGGCGCGCGAGTTGATTTTGTTGACCATCGTCACGGCGATGTCACGCGACTTCGGTGCGAGGCTGCTCGCGTCGCAACTCACTTTTTCCTTTTTCCATGTCACGATCTTCCACCACGAGAGCGGCCTGTCCCCGAGAATGCCCGCCCAACGATGATCCCCCAACGGCTCTGGCGGTGGCCATCCGCAATCCGGTTCGTTGGCGAAGTAGAGCAGCCAGTCCTCGATGACATCGTTTGGCCAATCTGGAAGATCCTTTTTTATATCCGCGACGGTGATCATAACGGTCTCAAGTCGCTGTTTTTGAAATCGAATTAGCGCGTCGAATTCGGGCTTGTTGGCGCAAGTTGTGCGGACGGCTTCGGCCGCGTGAATCCATTCGAGGAGCTCTTTCATCAGGGGCATGAAATAGCATGTATGTACGCTGGCCGAGCCTTGCGTCACAATAACGACGACGCCACCCTTGACGGCGATATTGTACTTGACAGACCCATTTTCCTGTGACAGTATTGATTCATCAAAGGGAAAACGGTGTCATGGCTAAATCGATATTGTCCGCAGAAGTCCTCCAAAGCGAGACTGCCGCTTACGCATGGGTTGAGGCCCGGTTGTGGCCTAACGGCCCGGTTTGCCCGCATTGCGGTGGTGTGGATCGTCTCTCGAAGATGCGAGGCAAAAGCACCCGCATTGGCACTTACAAGTGCTACCAGTGCCGCAAACAGTTCACCGTGAAGGTCGGCACTGTGTTTGAGGATAGCCACGTCCCGATGCGGATATGGCTGCAAGCGATCTTCCTGCTTTGCTCGTCCAAAAAGGGCATTTCGAGCAACCAGCTTTCGCGGACCTTGGGCGTCACTCTCAAAACCGCGTGGTTCATGTCGCATCGCATCCGTGAGGCTATGCGCGTTGTCGGCATGACTCCTATGGGCGGTGCCGGTGAAACCGTGGAAGCGGACGAAACCTTCATCGGTCGGATCGAGGGCGAAAAGAAACGCCGCACTGGTTGGGGACACAAGAACGCTGTTCTTACTCTCGTTCAACGGAAGGGCGGCGCGCGTAGCTTCCACATCGAAGATACTAGCGTCGGGCAAGTTCATAACATCGTTCGCGACAACATCGCTCGCGAAAGCGCGCTTATGACCGATGAAGCGCGCCATTACGATGATATCGGCCGGCGGTTTGCCAGCCACGAAACTGTCAAGCACAGCGACGATGAATACGTTCGCTATGAAGGTGAGCGAGTAATCAGCACCAACACCGTCGAGGGCTTCTACTCGATTTTCAAGCGCGGCATGAAGGGCATCTACCAGCATTGTAGCGAGAAGCATTTGCACCGTTATCTGGCGGAGTTCGATTTCCGCTATAGCAATCGCGTCCGGCTGGGCGTAGATGATGTGGAACGTACCGCACGCGCGGTGCAAGGCATCGTTGGTAAGCGCCTCACCTATCGAACAGCTCGTCACTGAGAGGCCGTATGGGAAAAGCAGGCGAAAAGCAAAAGCGGACCCCAAAGATAACGAATAAGCGCCAATACGAGCGGTTTGTGAAAACCGCTCGGGAGCTTGGCGTTGATGAAAGCGAAGAAGCATTTGATCGGGCTTTCAGGAAGATTGTGCCGCCGAAGGACCGGAAGAAGGATTAGCTTTCTGGCGACGCACTTTCTTTTCCTCGATCTCGTCAAAAATGAATTGTTTGAATCGCTTCAATTCCGGCGCCATGAGCGGCATATGTAGTATAGGGACGCGGTCATGTTCCTTGGCTCTGGCGACGTAGTTCGCAGGATCAGCCACGTCTAGCGTGATTGTCGGGAATGGCTTTCTTGTCGCATGGTGGAACGTGTTGTACGCAATGACATCCGCTATTTGCAGGCCCGGAAAATCGACCTTATCGCCAGTCGAAAGACTCCTTAAGGCTCGGATGATTTCTTGCTCGTGGGGTACGCGCGATTTCTTTACCTTTGCAAAAATCCGATCGGCATCGCCGTAGTTCGGATGCCCGGATTCCAAAACGAAACTGATATCGAGATCGTGCCCCTTAAATGCTTGCATCGCGAAGCCTGAAATCAAGCCTAAGCAATAGCGAAAACAGAGCCCGTAACGGCTGTCGAGTTGGACTTCCTTTGGGCGTTGACCCGCGATGTAATGTTCTTGGTAATCGTCCTCTCTGAGCGTAATCGAAAATCCTAGTTCAAGATGTTTCGTGGCAAGCTTGGCAGCGGCATCCGAAAACATTCCTTTTTGTGCAATTGTCCAGCCTTTGAATTCGCCCTGCGAATGTTGCATTTCTTTTGAGCGGAAACGGGTCAGGCCGTTGCGTTTGAGAAGCTGCCGCCATTTTGGGTCGAAGGTTGCCCATTGGCCAAGGCGTCCTATCCAGCCCGTGAGAATCGTCACTGGTGAGCCGTGCGTGCCGCTTTCGTCAATGTAGACAGTGACGATCACAAATAACCTTTCAGGCTCCCACTTGTGAAAGAGAGCCAGAGCCAATGAGCCGGTAGGCCCAGGACGCCGGGGGATCACGAATCACCCCCCTTCAACCGGGGATATGCCCCGTTGGGTCCGTGAAGTCCAATATCCCCCCCTTGACATCCGTCCCCGTTTCGGCTACATAAAGCGAATCTCGCTCATTTCGAGGGACGCCTTTCCGGAAGGCAAGCCTGAAGGGTGGAGCGGGAGCGGTCCCCGCGGGCGGAATTGCCAATCCGCACCCGGGCGGCTCTGGGGCACCACTTGGCCGGCAAAAGGACCGGTCTGCGGGGAGCCCGCTGGACTGGACAAGCGTGAGGCAGGCAAAACACCTGCTTCTGCCCCGTTCCAGGAAACGTGGTTCTGGAGCTGAGTCAGCCGGCTACGGCCGGATTGGCGAGTGCCGCGGCGAAGCGCCGGAAGGCGAGCGCGCTGCGATCAGCGCGCTTCCGCGCCCGTGCACGTTCAAGCGGCGACGTTTGGACGTGTGGCGCGGACAGTGGACGGCATGCGCCTTTCGGCGCTCCGCCTCCCTCTTTTTGAGCCGGGGGCGAACCTAAAAGAGTCGTGTTGTCGTGGTTGTTTGCAAACCTCGGGCGCGGATGCGCCGCGAGAACGAATTTTTATTACCCTCCCCTGGAGGGGGAGGGTCGCGCCCGAAGGGCGCGGGGTGGGGTGAAGGCGAGCAAACATCGAATGCAGATCAGGATTCACCCCTTCCCGGCGCGCTTTGCGCCATAGCCGGCGCTTTGCGCCGGCGTTCTTTACGTAAGTGCGGCGGCCAAAGGCCGCCTATGCTCCCCCCTCCAGGGGGAGGTGAAGTGGAAGCGATCGCGCCGCGAACATGATTTGATTCGCGAGCCTTCGGTCGTATCGCGACTGAGTATATGATGCGGTGCCCCGCGGGCGCGCCTGAGCACAGAGCAATCGAGGAGCTATGTGAGCAACAATTCGCCGGTCCAAGTGGACTTCCTCGAAGCCGGCGGTTCCGGTCTCGCGGTGATGCTGGTGCACTCCAGCGTATCCGGCGCGCGGCAGTGGCGCCGCCTGATGGACGATTTGCAGGATCAGTTTCGCGTCCGTGCCGTGAATCTATTCGGATACGGCAAGACGCCGCCTTGGCCGAATGAAACACGCCAATCGCTCGACGATCAGGCGCGACTGGTCGAAGCGGCGCTGCCGGCCGGCGCCCACGAAATTTACCTAGTCGGTCATTCGTTCGGCGGCTCGGTCGCCATGAAGGCCGCGGCGCGGCTGAAGGACCGCGTCGGCAAGCTCGTTCTGCTCGAGACCAATCCCTTTTATTTGCTGGCGCAATCCGGCCGATCCGACGCGTTCGCCGAAGCCATGGAGATGCGCAACTGCATCAAAAAATTCGGAGCGCTTGCGGAATGGGAGAAAGCGGCGGAAAGATTCGCCGACTATTGGGGCGGCGCCGGATCGTGGGCCGATATGCCGCCGGAGCGGCGGCAAGCGTTCGCGCAGGCGCTGAAGCCGAATTACTTCGAGTGGGACGCCGTGACCGACGAAACGACGCCATTGGCTGAATGGGCGCGGTTACTTCCGCGCCAAACGCTTGTGGTGAGCGATCCGAACACGGTGCTACCGATCCGCGAGATCGCGGCGCTGCTGCGCGGTTGCTGTCCGACGTGGACCTTTCAGGACGTTACCGGCGGCCACATGGCGCCGCTGACGCGGCCTGACGTGATCAATCCGATCGTGACGGCGTTCCTTCGATCGTGATTCACAGGCTGCGGGCGATGAGCAGTTTCATGATTTCGTTGGTGCCGGCATAGATGCGCATCACCCGCGCATCGCGATAAAGCCGCGAGATCGGGTACTCGTCCATGTAGCCGTAGCCGCCGAACAACTGCAGGCAGCGATCGATGATTTTTCCGGCGAGATCCGAGAGCCAATACTTGGCCATCGAGGCGGTGACGGTGTCGAGTTCGCCCTGCACATGCCGTTCGATGCAATGATCGAGAAACACCTTGGCGATGGTCGCCTCGCTCTTGCACTCGGCCAGCACGAACTGGGTGTTCTGGAATTCGACGATCTTCTTGCCGAAAGCTTGGCGCTGCTTGACGTAATCGATGGTCAAAGCGAGCGCGCGTTCGATCATGGCGACGGCGTGCACCGATACGATCAGCCGCTCCTGCGGCAGTTCCTTCATCAGCTGATAAAAACCCTGGCCTTCGTCGATGCCGAGCAGGCTTTCCGCCGGCAGCGCAACGTCCTCGAAGAACAGCTCCGAGGTATCGGCGGAATCCATGCCGAGTTTTTTCAGCTTGCGGCCGCGGCGGAACCCGGCGGCGTCGGCGGTCTCCACCACCATCAGCGAGACGCCCTTGGCGCCTTGCTTAGGATCGGTCTTGGCGACGACAATGACGAGATTGGCGTGTTGCCCGTTGGTGATGAAGGTCTTGGAGCCGTTGAGCACATAGCCGTTGCCGGACTTTTTCGCGGTCGTGCGCACGCCCTGCAGATCGGAGCCGGTTCCGGGTTCGCTCATGGCGATGGCACCGATCAATTCGCCGGTCGCCAGCTTCGGCAGCCAGCGCCGCTTCTGCTCTTCGGTGCCGTATTTGAGGATATACGGCGCCACGATGCCCGAATGCAGCGACGCGCCGAAAGTATCAAAGCCGGCTAGCGAATATTCGCGATCGATCACCGCTTCATGGGCGAAAGTGCCGCCGGCGCCGCCATACTGCTCCGGCATCGAAGCGCAAAGGAGACCGGCTTCGCCGGCCTTGGTCCACACCTCGCGCGGATAGAAGTGCTCCTCGTGCCATTTCTCGAGATGCGGGACGAATTCGGCGGCGACGAAGCGGCGCGCCTGCTCTTCGAGGAGGACGGCGTCCTCGGTCATCCAGGCCGGGCGCGGCAGATTGAGAACTTCGGTCATTGTCGTTCAATCGATGTACATTTTCACGTTAATCGTTTTTCCATAGCTTGCAAACCGCCCCTTCATCGCATCGATAAAGCACAACGCTGCAGCCGGCTTGCGCAAACCGCGCCGCGGTTGGGCCTCAGGCCCAGAGCCGGAGTCTTCCTCGAAGATTCAGTTTGCAAAGTGCGGAGGAATGCGCGCATCCTTGCAGCCTCCTAATGGAAATCCGGGCGGTTGGCGATCCGGACACGGCAGGGAGGTCATCATGCTGACACGGCGAGGCTTTGCTGGTTTTGCGTCCTGTGCGATTTGCGCGGTTGCGGGGTTTGCTGCGACCGATGCATCGGCCGCCGAGGGCGCAACGCCGGCAACGGCGACCGGCGTCAAGCGCAAGATCTTGTCGAAAATAGACGGGCCGATGCCGGGCTATGTCACGATCAACATGGAAGTAGAAATCGCTCCTGGCGTGACGGTTCCCCGGCACACACATCCTGGAATCGAATCGGGCTATGTCTTGGAAGGCGGCTTCGAGCTCCCCGTGCAAGGTCAACCGACCCGCACCTTGAAGGCGGGCGACGGTTTCCAAATTCCGCCCGAAACGCCTCACGCCGGCGGCAAGCCCGGCGACAAGAACTCGAGGATCGCGATCACCTATGTCGTGGAGAAGGGCAAGCCGCTGGTATCCCCAGCCCCAGCCTGATCAGGTTCAAAGATTCCAACGCCGTCGGTGGCTAGCTCGATCGGGTAGTCGCGTGCCCGATGGCGTCGGGCAATCCGAGCTGCTGTCGCCCTTCCCGGCAGCGAAGTCTGGCGCGCCCGGAGAGATTCGAACTCCCGACCCCCAGATTCGTAGTCTGGTGCTCTATCCAGCTGAGCTACGGGCGCGGTGCACGTCGTGCGGGGAAAATCACCGGCTGCCGATGCCGCCTGCGACGCGCGCCATAGCTATAGCGTTCACTGGACATTGGCAAGCGCTGGGAGCTGGCGCGCAGCCGGGCCGCCGCCCTGCAAACTGCCGCTCGGCGCCGCTTGGCACCCTCAGCTGTTTTTCTCGGCCGCCACCGAGCCGATGACGGCGTTGGGCCGCCGGAAGCCTTCCGCCGCGATCGGAATGCCGGCGTAAACTCCGGCCTGCAGGAGAATTTCCGCAATCTCCTCCGGTGTCACGCCGTTGTTCAGCGCGCCGCGAATGTGCACCTCGAACTCATGCCATCGGGCCAGCGCCGCCAGCGTGCAGACGTTGAGCATGCTGCGGGTCTTGCGCGAAAGACCCTCGCGCAGCCACACGTTTCCCCAGCACTGCGTCTGCGTGAACTCGATGAAATTCTGCGTAAAGGCGTTCACCTGTTGTTTGCCGGAATCAACGTATGCCGCTCCGAGCACTTCGCGGCAAACCTTGGCACCAAGCTGCGCGCGTTCCGTCAATGAGTCTGGCAAGGCCATCGTAATCTCTCCGTCTTGTGGGGGTTGGCAATAAAAGCGGCGCTGCACGATATGATATAATCCAACAGTTACGCATCGCGAATGCCGCGGAGTAGAACCGTGTGGCGACCACCGCAACGGATACGGTTTAAAGCCTCGGCCGGGCGCGTGCCGTCCGCGGCGGAGGCCCGCGCGTCGCGTTTGTTCTCGCCGATCGCCATTGGTCCGATTGCGCTGGCGCAGCGCACCTGGGTCCCCGCCATGGTGCCGTGGCGGGCGACCGAAGAGGGCTACGTCACCGAGGACGTCATCGAATGGTATGAGCGCTTTGCGCGGGGAATGCCTGGCGCGATCGTGGTGGAGGCTACAGGTATCCGCGACGTGCCGAGCGGGCCGCTGTTGCGCATCGGGCACGACCGCTTCCTGCCCGGGCTCGCTCGCCTGGTCGAAACGGTCCGCCGCGCCAGCCAGGGCCGCACGCGCCTCCTCATTCAGCTGATCGATTTCCTCGCCATCCGCCGCCGGCCCGATCCCGGCAAATTTTTCGAGCGCTTCCTCGTCGTGACAAACGAGCATCGTACGGCGCTGGGCGAGCCGCGCCTAGCCGATGCCGAGGTTCGCGCCCGCTTGCGCAGCATGAGCGAGAATGAGCTCGCCCGCGTGCTCACGCCGGCCGAACTTGAAGCGCTGCAGTTCGGCTATCGCGAGCGCGTTACCGACCTGCAGCACGCGCATATCCGTAACCTTCCGCAAGTGCTGCCGGACCTGTTCGCGGCGGCGGCCTTGCGCGCCGAGCAGGCAGGCTTCGACGGTGTCGAGTTGCACTATGCGCACGCCTATACCATGGCGTCGTTCCTGTCGCGGACCAACACCCGCGCGGACGGCTACGGCGGGTCGCGCGAAGGCCGGGTTCGGCTACCGCTCGAAGTCTTTGCCGAGGTTCGCCGACGCGTCGGCAAGGCGTTTGCGCTCGGCTGCCGGTTCCTCGCCGACGAGTGCATCGAAGGCGGCAGCGCCGTCGACGATGCGGCGTATTTCGGCGTCGCGTTTGCGCGCGCCGGCATGGATTTTCTCTCGATGTCGCGCGGCGGCAAGTTCGACGACGCCAAGCAACCGGCCGTCGGCGCCGCCGCCTATCCCTACACCGGCCGCAGCGGCTACGAATGCATGCCGCAGTTCATTTCCGACGCACGCGGGCCGTTCGGCCGCAACGCCGCGCCGACCGCGGCGATCCGCAAAGCGATCCGCGCTGCCGGCAGCGTCGTGCCGGTCGTGTGCACGGGCGGCATCCACAACTTCGAAATGGCGGAGGATTATTTGGCGCGCGGGGTGTGCGACATCGTCGGGGCGGCGCGCCAATCGCTCGCCGATCCGGACTGGTTTCGCAAAACCCTGCTTGGCTTCGGCGATACTATGCGGGTATGCGAATACACCAATTATTGCGAAGGGCTCGACCAGAAACACAAGCCGGTCACCTGTCAGCTCTGGGACAAGCTCGCTTCGTCCGGCGTTGAACGGCGCACGCCCGACGGCAAGCGCCGTCTCACCGCGCCGGCGTGGACGCCCCCGGACTAGCGAGACGACAGATCGCGGATCAGTAGGACGGCGCTGCGGGCGCAGCCTCAGGCTATCAGCGCCTTCTTGACGACCCGCGGCCGCAGCAATCGCGCGATGTCCTCGACGCGGCGCGGCGGGCTGAACAGGAAGCCCTGCATCTCGGTGCAGCCGAGGAATCTGACCTGGTCCAATTGCTGTTGCGTCTCGACGCCCTCGGCGGTCGTCATGATGCCGAGGTTTCTCGCCAGGCCGGCGATCGCCTGCACGATCGCGCGCGCGTCCTCGCCGTCCGCCAGACCGCTGATGAAACAACGGTCGATCTTGATCTTGTCAAAGGGGAAGCTGCGCAAATAGCTGAGCGAAGAGTATCCGGTGCCGAAATCGTCCATGGATATTTTTACGCCGAGCTCGCGCAGTCGATGCAGCGTGGCGAGCGTCAATTCGGTGTTTTGCAGCAGCACGGATTCGGTGATTTCGATCTCCAGCCGCTGCGCCGGCAGGCCGGACGACGCCAGCGCGCCGACGATGACCGGCACCAGATTTTTGTTCATCACTTGGATTGGCGACAGGTTCACCGCGACCTTGACGTCATCGGGCCACAGCACGGCATCGGCACAGGCCCGTTTGAGCACCCACTCTCCGAGCGGAACGATCAGGCCGATTTCTTCCGCCAGCGGAATAAATTCGGCCGGCCCGACCATGCCGCGCTCGGGATGATGCCAACGCAGTAGCGCTTCGCAAGACGTCACTTCATCTTTTTGCAGGTCGACCAGAGGCTGGTAGTAAAGCTCGAACTCGCCGTTTGCCAGTGCGGCGCGCAGCGCCAGCTCGAGAGTCCGCCGCGCCTTCATGCGGGCGTCCATTCCCGGCTCGAAGAAGCGGTAGCTGCCGCGGCGGTGGGCCTTGGCCCCGTACAAGGCCATGTCCGCGTTCTTCAACAGCTCGGTCGCCTCGGTGCCGTCGTTCGGCGCCACCGCGATGCCGATGCTGCTATCCACCATCACCACATGGCCCAACAGATCGTAGGGCGCGCGCAGAGACTCGCAGATCCGCCGCGCCAGGGTTGCGGTATCGGTCGCTTGCTCAACGCCGGTCTGCACGATCGCAAACTCGTCGCCGCCGACGCGTGCCACCGTATCGGATTCGCGAACGCAGCCGCGCAGCCGGTTGGCAACGGCCTTGAGCAGCTCGTCGCCGACCTGATGCCCAAGCGTATCATTGACGCTCTTGAAACTGTCCAGACCAAGGCACAGTACGGCGAGGTGCTCGCCCCGGCTCACGCCGGCCAGGGCGTAGGCCAACTGCTCGCGAAAATGCATGCGATTGGGCAGGTCGGTGAGCGAATCGTGGCGCGCCATGTGCGCGATCTGTTGTTCGGCCAGTCGACGCTCGGTGATGTCTTGGTGCGTCGCGACCCAGCCGCCATCGGCCGTGGGATCGATCGATATGGCGATCGTGCGGCCGTCCGGCAGCTCGGAAAGAAAGCTCAAACGCTTGCCTTGCGCGATCGCCGTCTGCAGGCGTTCAATGTACTGATCGGGATCGTCGGAAAACGTTCCGCTTTTCGCTCGGTAGTCGAGCAATTCGCGAACCGTGCGCCCCGGCTTGATCAGGTCGGGCGAAAGCCCGTACATCTCGATATAGCGTTGATTGCAGATCACCAGCCGTGCGCCGGAGTCGAACATCAATAGCGCTTGCGACATGTGGCTCAGCGCGGCATCGAAACGCAAATTCTGAGCCCGCAATTCCGCCTCGCGCCCGCGCAAGGCGGCGGTTCGCTCCTCGACCAGCTGTTCGAGTCCGCGATTGAGCTGGTCGAGCTCGCCGACCATCAGGGAGATCGAGCGATCGGTGCGACGGCGATCGTTGTCCGACTGCTCGTAGGCGGCGGAGACGAGGTCAAGCAGCGCCCGCAGATCGACCTCGCTGGAGGCCTTGGCCGCCTTGCCGAGCTGTCTCGCCAGCAGCTTATGCACGAGCGCTATCCCGCGGCTTCGGCAATGGTGGTGACGGTCATGGTCTGATTGTGCAGCTCGCAGACGCCGGACGCGCGGTGCGGCGAAATTTCGCCGTAAGAGTAGAAGCCAAGCCGCGCAACATGCGAGCCGATTTCGGCACCCGCGGCCTCCAGCTCGTCCAGGGTGTGCTGACCCATCAACAGGCGGCGGCCGATGCAGCTTACGAGAATCGCCAGTTGATCGCCGGTCCGGCCCTGCGCGATCCCACCGGCAGCCTGCCGTGCGGCCTTGGCGGCGCCCGCGGCCAGTCGATCGAAATTCCCGCGCATGAGTTGCGCCGTCCAGCCCTCGGGAACGTCGCCGGCAAATGTCATGGAGCGCGCCTCGTGGTCCACCGCAAGGACCGTGCGGACGATGTCGTGGTCGGGCCGCTCGCAATTGAAAATGCGCAGCGGAAATAATAGAGCGCTGCCGGGCAGGCCCTTGGCGTCGTCTCCGAGGTAGCGCTCATAGAGATCGAGCGCCGGGCCGCCATCGAGCTCGAACAAGATATTGCCGCGCGAGCGGGTAATTTGCCGGCGCGGTCCGAACTCGTCCCAGCCGCCGGCGCTGCCGTGGCCGATGCGCACCGCCGGGCCGTAGAAGCCGACCGCCGCGGCCATCTGCTTGCGCGGAGCGAAGTCGGCACCGACCAGCGTTTCGCGAAACTCGGCGCCATCGCCGGCCAAACCGCCGGTGACCGAGACCCGATCGCCGACTGCACCGGTAATTCCGGCAACAAGCTCGCTGCCGTTGACATTCAATCCATCCGACAGAACAAAAATTCCGACAAGATCGGACGCCGCCAAGGCCCGGCCAATCGCGTCCCCGCACGCCCGCGAACTTTCCGGGGACGGCGCCGGCTCGCACGCGAGACGCAGCCCGGTCGCATCGAAGCCGATAGCGGCGGCAGCGATCTCGTCGTCGGTAACGTCGTCGTTGCGGATCTGACCGCCGGTGCTGCAACCCAAAATGTGCGCTTCCGGGAACATCGCCCGCAGTTCGTGATAGCGCGCGCCGGACGCCAGCGCCGGGCGTCCGCCGAACAAAAAGACAAGATCGGCGTTGCGCCGGCCGGCGGCAACCGCGGTCCAGCCGGCGGCCTCGCTCCAGGACAGTTGACTGACGCGCATCGCGGTTACTCCTGGTAGAAGTAACAACAGTGTTGCTACGTATGGGTCTAGGTGTGAGACCTGAAAATTCAGTTATCTGAAAAAGTTCCACGCTTCATCAATCATCAACCTTGTTTAGCCCGACGGCAAAATACTATCGACCGTCTCGGGAATACGCCCCGTGGCTATCGCCCACGAGCTTAAAACGCGCTTAGTTTCAGCTTTTGTGGCTCTGGGACGGCCGACGGTGCGGCATCCGACAACTGGTTCCGGAGACGGCAATGCAGTGTGCCGGTGAGGGTTGCGGCGTGCGGTCCTCTAGGCCAGAAACGCGAATCCCCGCCGTGACCATCTGCCTAGCCGTCGAGCGGCGCGACGGAATCTTTCAATTCTTCATTTTGAGTGGGTAACAACTCTTTGGAAAAAAGTGCTGAAAAGTTTAATTTCTAACGGGCCTCCGCGCGGGCGGGCGCTCCGATCCGGCCGGCGCGAGGGGCTAAAATGACGAGTTCGAAGAGTATCGCGGGGCTGGTCGGTCCCACCCTCATTGCGATCACAGCATCGGAAATGATCAATCCCGATATTTGGGCTGCTGTTCCTGCACCCGTCACTTACCAGGCGGGCACCTTATTGTTTGTGGCCGGCCTTGCCATCGTCTGCGCGCACAATCAGTGGACCTGGAACTGGCCGGTCATGGTGACGCTGGT
This sequence comes from uncultured Alphaproteobacteria bacterium, assembly GCA_963721025.1. Classification (GTDB taxonomy): domain Bacteria; phylum Pseudomonadota; class Alphaproteobacteria; order Rhizobiales; family Xanthobacteraceae; genus BOG-931. Next base: position 309,592 of record CAVRHN010000002.1, read on the forward strand.
GGGCTGGGTCGCCATAGGCGGCGGCCTATTCCGGATGTTCGCTCCAGCGCTTGCTCAACGCAGCGTGCAAAATGCCGGCGCCGTGCTTGCGGTGCAAATCGCTCTTCTCGCGATCGGGATTATATTGACTTTCAACGCCTATCGCCGCAAAGGCGACGGAGCTTTCGACACCTGATGCCGCGGCTTCCTGACGCTTTACCCATGCGCCCGAGCGCCGCGGTGGGCGCTCAATTCCACCGCACGGTCGGGAATGGTGACGCGCAGCGTCGCGCCGATGGTGCCTTCGACCAGGCGGATGTCGCCGCCATGGGCGCGCACCAGCTCGGCGGCGATGGCAAGGCCGAGGCCGGTGCCGCCGCGCGTCGAGCTCTGGAACGCCTCGAACAGATGCATCCGCGCGCGCTCGGAAAAACCCGGGCCGGTGTCGGACACTTCGATCACCACCACCGCGCCTTCGCGGCGGCCGGTGATGCGGATCTGGTCGCGGTTCGGATCGCGCGCCGCGCGGCTTTCCAGCGCTTGCACGGCGTTGCGGGCGAGATTGAGCAGAATGCGAAACAGCTGGTCATAGTCAGCCTCCACGATCAGGCCGCGCTCGACCGCGCTGATCCAGCGGATCGGCGCATCGGGCCCGAGCCCCAGCGTTTCGTGCACCTCCTCGACCAAAGGCTCGAGCAGGATCGGGTGTCGTTCCGGTGGCGGTTCCTGCAGCCGGCCGTACGACAGCGTCGATTGGCAGAACGCGATGGCGCGCTCGAGTGCGCGCACCAGCTTGGGCGCAAAGCGCTGCACGCCGGGATCGGGCAGGCTCAACAGCCGGTCGGAGATGAGCTGCGCCGAGCCGAGCAGGTTACGCAGCTCATGATTGATCTTGGAGACGGCAAGGCCGAGCGCGGCGAGGCGGTTCTTCTGGTGCAGCGTCGAAGCGAGCTCGGCCTGCATGGTCGCGAGCTCGCGCTCGGCGATGCCGATCTCGTCGGCGCGCCCCGACGGCACAATGATGCGGTCGGCATTCTCCGGGTCGGCGCGGAACGCCATCATGTTGGCGGTGACCCGGCGCATCGGCCGCACGAACATGTAATGCAGCGACAGATAGACCAGCGCGGCGGTGATGCCCGAGATCAATAGCGAGATCAGCAACAGGTCCACCGAATAGCGCAGCATCGCTTTGCGCAGCGGCTGCTCGTTCATGATGATCTCGATATAGTCGCCGCCCATCGGTGCCGGGCCGACGACGCGCATGACGTCGTTCCTGGTGTCGAGCATCGTCATGAAGGCATCGACGACGGCATCGAAGTTGTAGACGTTGCGCATATCGAAGTCGTGGGCGATCGGCGGCGGGGCGTCGCCGACCGCGAGCATGCGGCGCCGCGTGCCCATCTTCATGGCGACGGCGCGCGCGCCGATTGAATCGAGGATCTGCTTGGCCAGGCTATCGGGCACCATGCCGTTCGGCGCGGCGTCGAGCACAAGGGCCGCGGTGTAAGCGCTGGCCAGCCGGTCATTGAGCCAGCTCACCCGGAAAATGGCGATCGAGGGGACATAGATCAGCACTTCCGCGATCATCACGAACAGGATCGTGAAGACGAGGAGTTTTCCTGAAAGCCCAAAGCGCGGCGCCCGGACCCGTCCCGGCCGCGCGGCGGATGCATCGCTCATCGGTGAGCCTCGCTGCGTCAACCAATCAGCGAAAATGACGCAGCCAGCCCATGATGCGACGCGTCCGCGGCGTCGTCAAACCGTGAGTGAAAAAACTGATTGCGGCACGTTTTCCCACCTCGGCATAGGTCGGGTAGGGGACCACGAGGCCGGCAAAGGCCCGGATATTCAACCTTTGGCTGATGGCCAGCGTCCAGGCCGTGATGGTTTCGCCGGCATGTGCGCCGACAATCGTCACGCCAAGGATTTCGCCGGCGCGGTCGGTGACGACCTTGATGTGGCCGTCGGTCGTGTGCTCCGCCTGTGCGCGGTCGTTCTCCCGATAGGGCCAGCGCAAGACGCGGATGACGCCGCTCCGCACCCGGGCCTCGCGCTCGAGAAGGCCGACCTGGGCCAATTCGGGATCGGTATAAGTCACCCAGGGTAAGGCACGATGATCGACCCTGATCGGCCCGCGAAACAATAGGTGGCGGATCACCAGACCGGCGTGGTGATTGGCGACGTGCGCGGATGCGGGTCCGCCGGTGACGTCGCCGACCGCGTAGACGCGCTTGTTGGTGGTGCGTAGCGAGCTGTCGACGATGATGCCGCGCGGCGTGGTGCGGATGCCGGCCGCGTCGAGTTCGAGGTCCTCGAGGTTCGGCCGGTGCCCCGTCGCGATGAGGAGATGCGTGCCTTCGATGGTCTCGGCGCCCGCCGCCGTGGCGAGCACGACCTTAACCTTGGCCAAGACGCGGCTGACTTTCGCGATCTCGACCCCGGTGCGCAATTTGACGCCGTCGCTCGCCAGGGCGTCGAGCACCACCGCGGCGCATTCGGGGTCATCGCTGGCGAGCGGCACCGCCGCCTCGAGCACGGTGACCTCGGAGCCGAGCCGGCGGAACGCCTGCGCCAGTTCGAGCCCGACCGCCCCGGCGCCGACGACGATGAGATGGCGCGGAATTTCGCCGAGGTCGAATACGGTTTCGCTGGTGAGGCGCGGCGTATCGAGGAGGCCGGCAATCGCCGGCAGCACGGGTGAGGTGCCGGTCGCGATGACGAAGCGGCGTGCCCGGATCGCAAAGTCGTCGACCACTATGGTGCGTTCATCGGCGAAGCGCGCCGCCCCCTCGATGACATGCACGCCAAGGCCGGCGATACGTTCGCGGGTATAGTTGGGCGCGACGGCGCCAACGACGCCGTTCACGTGCGCGTTGACGGCGGCAAAATCGACGGCAAAGCGCGTCGTCTTGATGCCAAACCGTGCGCTGTTGCGCGACGCGTTCGCGCGGCTGGCCGCTGCGGCCAGCGCGTGCAGCGCCACGCCGCCGTTTTTCTTAAGGCGCTCGCTTCCCATGCGGCCTTTTTCGACGAGCACCGCCCGCGCGCCGAAAACGGCCGCGGCAGTCGCGGCGGAAAGACCACCAGCGCCGGCGCCGATCACGCAAATGTCCGGTCTGAGCTCTTTCGCCATCAGCCTGCCGAACTCACCGGCCCCGACGCAGATCTTGGCGCGAAGTCTTCATGGCTGTGCTGCCGGGCATGGCGCAACGCCCCCGAGGTCTCGGTCCTGTCATGGATATTCTATACATCTCTGCAGCGGGGCAAACGACGCGTGGAAAAACGGTACGGCTCGGCACTCGGCATCCATCATGGACCTCAGCTCGACTGGCCCGTCGCATTGACGAGCCATGAGGGCTCCCGTATAAGCCGCGCCAATCGTGCGGGTGCACGGTGAATTGGAAATGCGCGCCCCCCGGGATGGTGAATTGGCACGATCGGACCGACAAGCGGGCCGAGGTCGGGCGTGCAGCGGAGAAAAATCCCGTGAAACGAACCTACCAGCCGAGCAAATTGGTGCGCAAGCGCCGGCATGGGTTTCGCGCGCGCATGGCGACCAAGGGTGGCCGCAAGGTCGTCGCGGCGCGGCGGGCGCAAGGCCGCAAGCGGCTGAGTGCGTGATCGGGACGCTGGCTCCCTCGTTCCCAGTTGAGCGGCTGAAACGCCGGGGCGATTTTCGAGCCGCGGCGGCCGGCCTGCGAGCGTCGGGCAGCGCGTTCGTGGTGCAGGCCCGTCGCCGCGCCGACGGCGGGGCGGTCCGGATCGGGTTTACCGTGTCGAAGCAGGTGGGCGACGCCGTGGAGCGTAACCGCGTGCGACGTCGATTGCGGGAGATCGTGAGAATGTCCGCCGCCGCGGGTAGCGGCGCGTTATGCCCCGGCCACGACTACGTGCTTATCGGGCGGCGGGCGGCGCTCGCGGCCCCGTTTGGCGAGATGATGCGGGAACTCGATGCGGCGCTCAGCCGAATTCAAGCTCTCCAGCGCCGGGGAACTGGTGGCGACCGCCGCGACCCCCTACATGAAGCAGGTTCGCCGTCCAGGTCGCAAAAGCTCCGCCGCAACCGAAAGCAGCCGCCGGAATCGTCCCCTAAGCCGCCCAAAGCGCCACCCGCATAGCCGCCGCACGAGCTTTTGAATGATCGAGCACAAGAACACCATCCTCGCCATCGTGCTGTCGTTGCTCGTCGTCGTCGGCTGGCAATATTTCGTCGGCTATCCGCAGATGGAAAGGCAGCGCCAGGAAGCGCTGCTCAAGCAGCAGGAACAGGCGCACGTCCAGCCCGGCGCGGCGCAGCCGAGCGCGGTCCAGCCGGCGACGCCGGCGCCGCAAGCCGGCGCCCCGGCGGTGCCGGGCGCACCCAGTGCCGCCGCGCAGCAGCCGGCGACACTGAGCCGCGAGGCGGTGATCGCCGCCTCGCCGCATGTCGCGATCGACACGCCGCGGCTTAACGGCAGCATCGACCTCAAAGGCGCGCGCATCGACAATCTGTCGTTGGAACAATACCGCGAAACCGTCGCCGCCAATTCGCCGCCAATCGTGCTGTTCTCGCCGTCGGGCGCGCCCGACGCCTATTACGCAGAGTTCGGCTGGGTGCCGGCCTCCGGCACGACCGAGAAGGTGCCGGGGCCGGATACGGTATGGAAGCAGGATGGCGGCGGCGCCTTGGGTGTCGACCATCCGGTTACGCTCACCTATGACGATGGGGAGGGATTGACCTTCCACCGCACCATCGCGGTCGATGACCATTATCTTTTCACCATCAAGGACTCGGTGGAGAACAAAGGCGCGAAGCCGATCACGCTGTTTCCCTATGCGTTGATCTCGCGCCACGGCACGCCGAAGACTCTCGGCTACTACATCTTGCATGAAGGCCCGATCGGGGTGATGGGTAATCAGGGCGAGAAGGAAGAGACCTACAAGAAGATCGAGGAGAAGAAGAGCGAAAGCTGGGAAGCGACCGACGCCTGGCTCGGCTTCACCGACAAATATTGGGCGGTGGCCTTATTGCCCAACACCGACGCCAGGGTACACGCGCGCTTCTCGGCCGGCGAGGCCGGCGGTCAAAAGACCTACCAGACCGATTACCTGCTCGATCCGCAGACCATTGCGCCCGGCGCGACCGGAACCGCCGATGCGCGGCTGTTTGCCGGCGCCAAGGAAGTCTCGGTGGTCGGCATCAATTTCCCGTACGGTCCCGGCGGCTACAACCAGTCGCTCCATCTCAACCATTTCGATCTGTTGATCGACTGGGGCTGGTTCTACTTCATCACCAAGCCGATGTTCCTGGCGCTCGACTTCTGCTTCCATCTTGTCGGCAATTTCGGCATCGCCATTCTCGTCGTCACCGTGCTGGTCAAGCTGTTGTTCTTCCCGCTCGCCAACAAGTCCTACGCCTCGATGGCGAAGATGAAGGCGGTGCAGCCGGAGCTCACGATGATCCGGCAGCGCTACGCCGACGACAAGATGAAGCAGCAGCAGGCGATGATGGAGCTGTACAAGAAGGAAAAGATCAATCCGGTGGCCGGCTGCCTGCCGATCGCGCTGCAGATTCCGGTGTTCTTCTCGCTGTACAAGGTGCTGTTCATCACCATCGAGATGCGGCATTCGCCGTTCTACGGCTGGATCCACGATCTGTCGGCGCCCGACCCGACCAACATCTTCACGCTGTTCGGGTTGATCCCGTTCGATCCGACCGTGCTGCCGCTCGTCGGCTCGTTCATGCATCTCGGCGCCTGGGCGGTGATCATGGGCATCACCATGTGGGTGCAGATGAAGCTCAATCCGGCGCCGCCCGATCCGACTCAGCAGATGATCTTCAACTGGATGCCGCTCATCTTCACCTTTATGCTGGCGAATTTCCCGGCTGGTCTGGTGATCTACTGGGCCTGGAACAACACGCTCTCGGTGGCGCAGCAGAGCGTGATCATGCACAAAAACGGCGCCAAGATCGAGCTGTGGGACAACCTCAAGCGCACGTTCTTCAAGCCGAAGCCGAAGCAGCCGGCGGAGTAGGATTGGCGCATAGCCATCCTCCTCCCGCGCTTCGCGGGTGAGGATGAAGGGCGCGGCTTCAGTGCGCCACGCGTACCAGCGCCTTGCCGAAATTCTTCCCTTGCAGCAGGCCCATGAAGGCGGCTGGCGCGTTTTCCAGCCCTTCGGTCACATCCTCGCGGTAGCGGATGTGGCCATCGGCGATGCCCGCGGAAACGGTGCGCAGAAAATCCGCGTAATGCTCCGCGGCGAATTCGGTGTTGATGAAGCCGCGCAGCGTCAGGCTCTTGGTCAGCACCGCGCGCATGGTTGCCGGCAGGAGGTTCGGTCGGCCGCCGGGGCGGCGGCGCTGTATTGCGCGATCAGACCGCAGACCGGCACGCGCGCGTAGGTGTTGAGCAAGGGCAGCACCGCTTGCCACACGGCGCCGCCGACATTCTCGAAATAGATGTCGATGCCCCGGGGACAAGCCGCCGCGAGCTGGGCGGCAAAATCGGACGCGCGATGATCGATGGCGGCGTCGAAGCGCAAGTCTTCGACGACGTAGCGGCACTTTTCGGCGCCGCCGGCAATGCCGATGGCGCGGGCGCCGGCCATCTGGGCAAGCTGTCCGACCAGTGAGCCGACCGGGCCGCTGGCGGCAGCAACGACCGCGGTGTCGCCCGCTTTCGGCTTGCCGATCAGATATAGACCCGCATAGGCGGTGAAGCCCGGCATGCCGAGGACGCCCAACCCCGTGGTGATCGGCGCCAGCTTTGGGTCGAGTTTTCGCGTTGCCGGTCCGTCCCATGCCGCATGCGTGCGCCAGCCGGTGTGCGCCAGCACGATATCGCCGGCGGCAAAACCCGCGCGGTCGGACGCGAGCACTTCGCACACGCTTTCTCCGGTCATCACTTCGCCGATGCCGACCGATTTCGCATACGATTTCACGTCGTCCATGCGCCCGCGCATGTAGGGATCGAGCGACAAATAGAGCACCCGCAGCAGCAGACCGCCGGGCGGCAGCTTCGGCATGGGAACCTCTTGCAAACTGAAGTTCTCGGCTTTCGGCGGTCCGTTCGGCCGAGACGCCAGCACGATCTGTCTGACCACGGGGTCGCTCATAGTTCTCTCCTGGCGAAGTTCTCTCCTGGCGAACGCGAACGCTACTCTAGCGCAGGATGGGGAAGATGAAATGGCGGCTGTTCTTTCGCTCGCCGGCAACGGGAGAGGGCAGGCTAGGCGGCGCGGACGCGGGTGAAGAAGGTCGCTACCTTGGTTTCCAGGTCGTTGGCGCGCGCCGACAGCCGCTCCGTCCACGTCGTGATTTCGTCGACTGCGGCGACGCCGCGGGAGACGGTTCGTTCTACCGAATCGATCTCCACCGACGCCCGCGCGGTATGGCCGGCGGCGTTCTGCACGCTTTCCGCAATCGCGCGGGTCGTCATACTCTGCTGTTGCACGGCCGCGGCGATGCTGGTCGATACCGCGGTTAATTTGCCGATGACGCGCGCGATCGCGGAGATTTCCTCCACCGAACGTTTGGTCGCTTCCTGGATGGCGGCGACCTGCTGCGAGATATCGTCGGTGGCCCGCGAAGTCTGATTGGCCAGCGTCTTCACTTCCGCGGCGACCACGGCAAAGCCCTTGCCGGATTCGCCGGCGCGCGCCGCCTCGATCGTCGCGTTGAGCGCCAGAAGATTGGTCTGCGCCGCGATGGAGGAGATCGTGCTGATGACGGAACCGATGCGCTCCGCGGCGTTATCCAGCGAACCGATGACATCCTGAGTCCGCTCGGTATCGGCGACAGCAGCCTGCGCCATGCCCAGGCCATTGCTCGCCTGCTGGCCGATCTCCTGGATCGATCCGGACAGTTCTTCGGTTGCCGTCACGGTCACATCCATGCGCTGCGCGGTCTCGGCCGATGCCGATGAAGCCAAGGCCATGCGGCTGAGCGTGTCATCGGCAGCCCGCTTCAAGGTCGAGCCGGTCGTCGTTAGCGAAGCGGAAGCTTCCTTGATCGCCTCGACCACCTCGCCAATGGCGCCGGCGAAGTCGGTAATGGCCGCATCGATCGCGTTGCGCCGCGCCAGCGCCGCCTGTTCCGCCGCCTGCCGGTGCAGGGTCATGGCGTTGGCGACATCGAAGCTGAGGACTTGCGATACGATCTTGCCGCGCTCGGCCAGCTTGACGGTGGAGTAGCGGTGCTTGCGCGCCAGCGCGTCGAGCGCGGCCTTGAGCATGAAACTCCCGGCGGTGCTGCGGATGCGCGCGTCCAGGCCGATCGCAGCCTCCTGCTGAACCGTTTGCCGGCAGGATTCGGCATAGCGTTGATCGAGCTGCCCGCCGAGCAGAGCCTGGAAGTGCGCCACTTCGAGCTTTTTGACCAAGTCTTGGTTCTGCGCGACGGCCCCGCCTACGTTGGGCAACTCCACCACCGCCCTGACGACGTCATCGATCACCCGATCGAGATGCGGCGCGATCGTCGGCCAGGTTTGCGCAAGAAGGGCGCGGGTCTGGTCGTCGATCCGGTAAAGCGCGAGGCGAGCTTGAAATGCCGGAACTGAATCGATCGGCGCCATGGCTGAAACGAAAGCCTCGGTGGTGACCGGCAATGTTGGCCGACAATGGTTGCTTGAGTGTGAACGATATGGTTACCGATCGGCTCCATCGCGGCGCGAATAAAAAAGCGGGAGGCCGAAGCCTCCCGCTGTTTTAGTTCGTCCCCTAGTCTCGCGTCGGCGGTTGCCGGGATTGCGAAAGACCGTAAGGGACGGGGGAAGATACTTCTGTGAACTTGCCTCAGGTCTTGCCGACCACCGCCACCGTCACGGGCGCGAGGCCGGAAAAGCCCAGCACATGGGCGGCCGCGGGTGTCACATCGATGATGCGGCCGCGGATGAACGGCCCGCGATCGTTGATGCGCACGACTACCGAGCGACCGGAGCGCCGATTGGTGACCCGCACCATTGTCCCGAACGGAAGCGTCCGATGCGCCGCGGTCAAGCCCGACGCCCGCGCGTGTTCGCCGTTGGCGGTCCGGCCGCCGGAATAGATCGATGCTATTCCGCTTTGCGCCGAAGCCGCGACCGGGATTGCGATAGTTGATACAACAAGAGTTGAGGCAAGCATAAGTTTAGTCAGGCTATTACAAGCCATGATCTTCCTTTATCAGCTGTTGAAGGGAAAGGTTATGCGGCTCGCTAAAATGGAGCCGAGGGTTCAATGATCAGGAAATGAGGAAATTGTGCGGCGCATAATGCTTTAATACGTTAAGGCAAGAATGCAGTAGGGGAACTATTGGCTGTAATACGTTGTAATAACGTGAGAAATTTAGGTATTTACTGAGCGCAATGCTGGGCCGCGCCGAGCGCGTGTCGGGGCCGAAGCGTCATCTTATCTCCCCGGAAAGCCTTCAGGGCGGCGAAGGCCTAGCCGCCCGCGCCTAGCGCAGCCGCCTCCGCCGGAGACAACGAAAATCGCTATATGTCGCCGGGATCACTCGGCGGCGATGGCCGTCGGCAGCACGTAATCCTTGAATTGCTCGCGCAAGGTCGTCTTTTGGATCTTGCCGGTGGCCGTATGCGGGATGGCGCTGATGAAGACGACGTCGTCGGGCATCCACCACTTGGCGATCTTGCCCTCGATGAAGCCGAGTATCTCCTCTTTCGTCGCCGATTGCCCCTCCTTGAGCACAACGACGAGCAGCGGCCGCTCGTCCCATTTGGGATGCCGCACTCCGATCACCGCCGCCTCTGCCACTTTGGGATGGCCGACCGCGAGATTCTCCAGATCGATCGAGGAAATCCACTCGCCGCCCGACTTGATCACGTCCTTGGAGCGGTCGGTGATTTGCATATAGCCGTAACGGTCGATGGTGGCGACGTCGCCCGTATCGAAAAAACCCTCGCTGTCGAGGATATTGGTATTATCCCGGTAATAAGCCTTGGCCACCGCAGGCCCGCGTACTTTGAGGCGGCCGAAGGTCTTGCCGTCCCACGGCAGGACATGCCCCGCGTCGTCGGTGATCTTCATCTCGACACCGAACGGCGTTTGGCCCTGCTTCTGCTTGATGTCGAGGCGCGCGTCGCCTTTGAGGTCGGCATATTCGGGCTTGAGCGTCACCATGGTGCCGAGCGGGCTCATTTCGGTCATGCCCCAGGCATGCGCGACTTCCACGTCGTAATTCTCCTCGAAGGCCTTGATCATGGCACGCGGACAGGCCGAGCCGCCGATGACAACCCGGCGCAGATAGGGCAGCTTGGCGCCGGTTTTTTCCAGATATTGCAGCAGCAGCAGCCACACCGTCGGCACCGCACCCGAGCAGGTGACCTTGTAGTCATTCAGCAGCTCATAGACCGAAGGGCCGTCGAGCTTTGCCCCCGGCAGCACCAGCGCGCTGCCGACCATGGGGGTGGAGAAGGCAAGCCCCCAGCTATTGGCGTGAAACATCGGCACGATGGGCAGGGTGATATCGCGCGAGGTCAGCCCCATCATGTCTGCTTGCAGCGCGATGAACGAGTGCAGAATGTTCGAGCGGTGCGAGTAAAGCACGCCCTTGGGATTGCCGGTGGTGCCGGAAGTGTAGCACATGCCGGCGGCGGTGTTCTCGTCGAACGACTTCCAGGCGAAATCGCCGTCGGCTTCGGCCAGCCACTCCTCGTAGGCAACGGCGTTGCGCAAAGTCGTCTGCGGCATGTGGGCTGCGTCCGTGAACACGATGACGCGCTCGATGGTCGGCAGCTCGGCAGCGATTTTTTCCAAGAGCGGCACAAAAGTGAGATCCGTCATGATCACGCGGTCTTCCGCATGATTGATGATCCAGACGATTTGCTCGGGGAACAGCCGCGGATTGACGGTGTGGTAGATGGCGCCGATGCCGACAATGCCGTACCAGCTTTCTAGATGCCGCCAGGTATTCCAGGCCAGCGTCGCCACGCGGTCGCCCATCTTGATGCCGTCGCGGTCGAGTCGCTGCGCCACGCGCAAGGCCCGCGCGCGGACTTCCGCGTAGTTGGTGCGGTGCATCGGCCCTTCGATCGACCGGGTAATGACTGGCCGCTCGCCATGATTGAGCGCGGCATGATCGATGATGCGATGCAACAGGAGCGGCCAATCTTGCATGAGCCCGAGCATGATATTCCTCCTGGAAAAGTGCTGCCTTGCGTCGTTCTTGCTGTATGCCCTGCCGCCGGCACGGCCGGCGCGACCCCCAATGTAGCCGCGTGCGGGGGCTATGAAAATGCCGTTTTGCAGGCCGAAAGTTGCGGGGCGAAGCGCGCTTGAAGGCAGGCGCACCGTCCGCTTAAAGCATGGGCGGCTGCGCCCGCGCGGGCGGTGACTTTTGCATACCCCTTCGTCACTTCGGCGATCTTGGCCGTGAGTCCGCAGTCCAACGCGCCCAGTCGCGCGCTCGCATCGGGGTCATGTTCCAAGGCGGGTCGGCCGATCATGGCCGGTGGTTGATCGTTGTGACCCGCCAGCCGGAGCCTTGTCGGCCTTGATAGTGGTCGAGACGGGTCAACGAGCAATTGTCGATCATGAAGGCGAATCCGCCGTGCGGCGGCAGGCCGAGCGCAATGGCGATGGCCGCGCGGATCGTTCCGCCATGGGCGACAGCGACAATGTCGCTGCCTTGGTGGGCTGCGGTGACGCGCGCGATCGCGGCGCCGACCCGCGCCGTGAGATCGACGAAGCTTTCGCCGTTCGGCGCGCGTTCGTCGGCATCCGCATACCAGAAGGAGGCCGGCTCTTGCCTGCGGCTCATGAGAAAAGTCCGGCGATCGAGGCCTTGCCAGTCCCCGAGATGCTGTTCGGCCAAGTCTTTGTCTTGCTGCAGTCCGTGCGGCGCCTCGAAATCTCCGGCCGCCAAGATCGCTTTCGCGGTCTGATGCGTCCGCGCCAGATGAACTCGTGACCCAGATCGCCTTTCGCGGCAAGAGCGCCGCAAGACCGGAGAAGACGCGTTCGTCGCTACAATCGCAGGGCAAATCAGTTTGGCCGTAAATTCGGCCCTCGTCGACGCGCACGGGCGCATGGCGGATCCACCACCAGCGCGTGCGCACGAAATCGTCGGCCCCTGCCTTACTGGCAACGAGCTGGTCTAGTGTTGTGGCGTCCGACACACCGCGCTCCCGGTTGCGATTGCATGCGTTTTTCGGCCGATCGCGGCCGCTCGCTTCGCGGTGGAGCTGATCCACGCGCGGTCCGCTCGTGTCAATCCCGGCCTCTGATTACGGGCTGCCATCTCCACCTTCAAGCGCAAATGCGGCGGTTTGCGCGCCAGACGGCCTTTGACGGCGGGCGTCTGGCGCGCCCACAATGGCGACAGCCCCTCCACGCACCGGCAAAGGACCCCTATGCCTCCGCTCAGCAATCTCGCCGCCCGCGACGTCGAAACTTTGGTGCATCCGTATACCAATCTCGCAAGCTTCCGCGACAGCGGACCGATCGTGTTCGAAAGCGGCGAAGGCGTCTACGTCTACGATTCCGACGGCAAGCAATACATCGAGGGCATGGCGGGGCTGTGGTGCACTGCGCTCGGCTACGGCAACGAGGAACTGGTCGAAGCGGCCGCCGCGCAGATGCGCAAGCTCTCCTTCGGGCATCTATTCACCGGCAAGAGTCACGATCCGGCGATCGAGCTTGCGGAAAAGCTCAAGGAGATTGCGCCGGTGCCGATCTCGAAGGTCTTCTTCTGCAATTCCGGATCGGAGGCGAACGACAGCCAAGTCAAGTTCGTCTGGTATCTCAATAACGCACTCGGCCGGCCGCAGAAAAAGAAGATCGTCAGCCGCATGAAGGCCTATCACGGCGTTACCATCGCCGCGGCTTCGCTCACCGGCATCCCCACCAACCACCGCGATTTCGATCTGCCGCTGCCGGGCTTCCTGCACGCCGGTTGCCCGCATCACTATCGCTTCGCCGAGGACGGCGAGAGCGAGGAGGACTTCGCCACACGACTTGCCGCCGAGCTTGACGCGCTGATCGTCAAGGAGGGCCCGGACACGGTCGCGGCGTTCATCGCCGAGCCGGTGATGGGGGCGGGCGGCGTCATCGTGCCGCCGCGCACTTATTTCGAGAAGATCATGCCGGTCTGCGCCAAGCATGACGTGTTCATGATCAGCGACGAGGTGATCTGCGGTTTCGGTAGGCTCGGCACGCCGTTCGGCTGCCAGAAGCTCGGCTTCAGGCCGCACGCCATCTCGATCGCCAAGGCGCTGTCGTCGGCTTACCTTCCCATCGCCGGGGTCATGATCCCGGAAAACATGTATCAGGCGCTGCTCGTCGAGAGCAAAAAGATCGGCGTATTCGGTCACGGCTTCACCTATGGCGGTCATCCGGTCTCCGCGGCGGTCGCGGTGAAGACGCTCGAGATCTACGCTCGCGAGCGTATTTTTGAAAAAGCCGCCGAACAGGCACCGAAATTCCAGGCGCAGCTGAAAACGCTCGGCCAACATCCGCTGGTCGGCGAAGCGCGAGGACTCGGTCTGATCGGCGGCGTCGAACTTGTCGCCGACAAGGCCAGCAAGCGTTCGTTCCGGCCGCAACAGGGTGTCGGCGCCGGCGCCGTGCGGTTCGCCGAGCAAGAAGGGTTGATCGTGCGCTCGGTACTGGGCGACGTGCTGACGCTGTCGCCGCCGCTCGTCATCAGCGCGGCGGAAATCGACGAGCTGTTCGACCGGCTCACGCGCGCGCTCGACAAGACGCTCGACTGGGTGACGCGCGAGCGTCTGGCGCAGGCGTAACAAAAAGGCGCCGACCAAAAGTCGGCGCCTCGATCACCTGCCGCTGCACCGCGGAAGCTCAGTTTGTGGTCGACCCGGTGCCGAGCGCCATGTGAGCCCTGAACGGCGAGTCGCCTTGGTGCGGTCCGAGCACCACGACCACTGTGCCGATTTTGACGCGATTGTAGAGGTCGATCGAGTCTTCGTTGGTCATCCGGATGCAGCCGGACGAAATGGCGGTGCCGATATACTCCGGCTGATTGGTGCCGTGGATGCGGTACAGGGTGTCCTTGTTCCCGGAATAGAGATACATGCCGCGCGCGCCCAGCGGATTATGCGGCCCGCCGGTGACGAAGGCCGGCAACGGACCCAGCCGCGTCTGCTCGCTCGGGGTCGGCACCCACGCCGGCCATTCTTCCATGCGGCCGACCTTGGCGATGCCGCTCCAGGCCATGGCGTCTTCGCCCACGGCTATGCCATAGCGGATGGCTTTGCCGTTCGGCAGCACGTAATAAAGAAACTTATTGTCGGTATCGACGACGACCGTGCCGGGGGCTTCCTTGCGCTGATAGTCGACGATATGCCGCTGGTAGGTGTCGGGAATGACGGCCTGATTGTACGGCAGGTTCGACATCAACTCCTTGTCGCGCGGCTTCCACCCGGCCTGGCTCGCAGGCTCGATCGTTCCCTGCATGCAGCCGCCGAGCGTCACAGCGACAATTACAAATGCTAGCGCACGCATTGTCATAACATGCCTACTCTTTGTCCCAGCCTCGAATTGACCCCCAGGGATTCTCTGACACCCCATACCGAAATCGCCACGATCATGCTAGCGGTGCAAACACGCAGGATCGACGTCGGCAGTAAGTGTTGCAGGAATGTCGCACTCTTTAGGACATTTTTAGCTATCCGACCCTGCGCGACCGCTATGCTTTGCACAAATTAACCAAGGGTTTACCACCCCTGACATCAGGTGCTGGCCGCCGCGATCCGGTTGGAAATGTCACGCCTGCGGACGATTTGTCGCCTATTTCCGCCGCACTCATCGCTTACGACGCGTTATCGCTCACGAGAACGGGAATGGGGTTCAAGAATGAACGACGTTACGGCCGATATGGCCGAGAATACCGCCAATCAGCGCGCGGCTCGTAAGTCTGCCGACGAAAATCTGGCGCTTCACCTCTGCTATGGGCAAATTGGAATTTCTGCGGTTGCGGCTGCGGTTCGCTACCAAGGCGATGCCAAGAATCCGGCTTACGCCCCGACTGCGATCAAAGCGGACGCTCGCCGCGCGACGGCGGCCTGAACGACTTCGCTTTCAGCCGGCACGTCGGGCCTTAGGCGATAGAAGGGGGACAAAGGTCCCCCTCTTTATTTTCAGTCAGCATTCCGGAACCCGCCGGCCGGTTTGAGGTTCCACGCCCGTGCAGTTTCGCGCGCGGATGAGGAATTATGCGGGGCAACCGGCCCGTGATACCGAATCGGTCGATGAGCACCGTGGCCGATTTTTCCCGCGCGGAAATCGACAACGGGCGCCGGTTGTTCGGCAGCGAGTGGAAGTTTCTCTCGGCTGCGGGCTCCGTCGCCTCGCTGCCGCGTCCGGGCGGACTGGAAATCGCGTTCGCCGGCCGCTCCAATGTCGGAAAATCGAGCCTGATCAATGCCCTCGCCGGTCGCCGGTCGCTGGCGCGGACCTCGAATACGCCGGGCCGCACGCAAGAGCTGGTTTTTTTCGGCGGCCCAGATCGGCTGGTGCTGGTCGATTTGCCTGGCTACGGCTATGCAGCCGCGGCCAAGAGCAAGGTCACGGCGTGGACCAGGCTCATCCACGATTATCTGCACGGACGATCCGCCCTCGCCCGCGTCTATCTCCTGATCGACGCGCGTCACGGCCTGAAAACCGTCGACGAGGTGATTCTCGATACACTCGGCCAGGCCGCGGTCAGCTACGAGATCGTGCTGACGAAATGCGATCAGGTGAGTGAAGTCGAGCTTGCCGAACGCAGCGAATCCGTAAAGGCGGCAATGCGGAACCGGCCGGCAGCGTTTCCCGACCTCATTGCCACCTCAGCCCGCACCGGCGCCGGCATCCCCGCCTTACGCGCCGCCATCGCTCGGCTGGTTCGCGAACGCACCTGATGCGCCGAAGCGGCTCCGCCTCGCCGGTCCGCGGAGGCGAGCGCGTTAACCTGATCGATTTCAGACCTTTCGCCGCCTTGCGGACCCCGCTACAAGGCGGCGTCTTCGATCCGGGGTTCCATCCTGCCCGAGCGGTTCCATGGCTATTTCAGACCACGACATTGCCCGCGTGCTCTCCGAGGCGCTGCCATACATGCAGCGCTATGACGAGGAGACCATCGTCATCAAATATGGCGGCCATGCCATGGGTGCGGAGGACGTGGCCCGCGAATTCGCCCGTGACATCGTTCTCTTGGAGCAGACGGCGATCAATCCAATCGTCGTGCATGGCGGCGGCCCGCAGATCGAGGCCATGCTCAAGAAGGTCGGCGTCCAGTCCCAATACGCGGCGGGGCTGCGCATCACCGACGCCAAGACGCTCGAAATCGTCGAGATGGTGCTCGCCGGCTCGATCAACAAGCAGATGGTCGGCTACATCAACGAAGCCGGCGGCAAGGCGGTCGGGTTGTGCGGCAAGGACGGCAACATGGTGATCGCGCGCAAGCTGACGCGCGCCGTGGTCGACCCCGACTCTCACATAGAGAGAGTGGTCGATCTCGGATTTGTCGGGGAGCCAGACAAGGTCGACGTGACCGTGCTGACGCAGATTCTCGGCCGCGAGCTTATTCCCGTGCTGGCGCCGGTCGCCGCCGCGGCGAACGGCGGCACCTACAACGTCAATGCCGATACCTTCGCCGGCGCCATCGCCGGCGCGCTCAAGGCCAAGCGCCTGCTGCTGCTCACCGACGTGCCCGGCGTGCTCGACAAATCCGGCAAACTCATCAAGCAACTTTCCGCCGACGATGCGCGCCGCCTGATCGCCGACGGCACCATTTCCGGCGGCATGATCCCCAAGGTCGAGACCTGCATCGATGCACTGGAACGGGGCGTCGAGGGCGTGGTCATTCTCGACGGCAAGGTGCCGCATGCCGTGCTGCTCGAATTGTTCACCAAGCTCGGCGCCGGGACGCTCATTCACAACTAATGCGGTTTAGCGGCCGCGCGTCCCAGATCGGCGTTCCGGTTGCGACACTCGCCGCCGCCGCGTATGCGTCAGGCCCTATTCGCTATAACAGTGCCCCTCACTTGGCCCCCCGCCCTGTCTTTCCCTCCACGCCCGGGCTGACCGCAGCGATCGCGCTCGGTGTGTCCGACGTGCTCGCCAAGATCATCATCGCGGCCGGCTGCGACGTGCTCACCATGCTGTCGTTTCGCAGCGTGGTTGGTCTCGCCTTTGTGGCGACGTGGCTTCGCGTCGGGCCGAAGCCGCGCGCCGACGCCCGCGTGCGCTGGATATCGCTCGGCGTCGGCGTGTTGTTCGCGGGGCTCATCTTCTGTCTGTTCAAGGCGATCGAGGCGATCGACGTGCCGACGGCGATCCTGACCTATTTCGCCTACCCGCTGCTTACCGGGTTGGTCGCGTCGGCAACCGGCCTCGAGCGATTGCGCTGGCAAGGCGCCGCGTGCGCGGTCGCTGCGTTTTGCGGGCTTGCGATCATGATCGGAGCGCATCCGGCCGGCCTCGCGCTCGCCGGGGTCGCCTACGGGCTCGGTGCGGCGTGCTGCCGCACCGGCGTACTCATTGTCACGCGCGCGTTCCTTATCGGTGCCGACGCACGGCTGACGACGTGGTATTCGGTGGTCGCGCAGCTCGTGTTGTTCGTTGCGGCGTCGGCGGTCACCCAGACCTGGAAACCGCCGCAGACCGATGGCGGCTGGGCAGCTATGATCGCCGTGAGCTTCGCCACGACTGCCGGTATTCTGTTTGTGTTCATCTCGACGGTCCGCATTGGTCCGTTTCGCACCGCGCTGATCATGAATCTCGAGCCGCTGACGGCGCTGCTGCTCAGCGCCCTCGTTCTCGGCGAGGTGATCACCCCGCTCCAGGCGGTCGGCAGCGGCCTCATGCTCGCCGCGCTGGTGGCGTTCCAAGTCTGGAGATGACGATGGCGTGACGGCGCGTTCATGTCTTGAGCCGTACATGCATGGCCGGACGCGCGGTCGGTTCCTTAATAAACGCCGCCACTTAGTGTCGTTTTGTAATTAATGCTGTGCGTCACAAACTCGACCAACTTGACGCTGAAGCTTGCTCAAATCGGCAAACCCATGCCCGTACAATAACGGTGAGGGTGGACCATGCGCGGGTTCCACAATTCCTCCTTCGATCCTCAGACGCTCGTCATCCTGGAGACGGCCTTCGACGAAGCGTGGCTGACGCTCAAGGCGGTCGGCAATACCACGGTCCGGCCCGACGAGCTCGCCCGTTCAGTGTTGCGGCTTGCCATGGACGGCGAGCGCGACGCGGTGCGCTTGCACGATGGCGCGCTCAAGGGGCTGCTTCCGGCGGCGTCGTGGCGGGAGGCGAGCTGAACTGCAGATGGCGGTGCGCCGCCGGCCGGCACGGCAAGTCAGGAATGGGAAATCAGCATCGCAACGCCGGCGAGCGCCGCGGCGGTGAGCGTGCCGATGAGGGCCGCCTGCACGAATGGAACCGACTCGCGTAACACCCTTCGCATTGATTGCCCCCGGCTCGCCGCTTGCTAAAACTGATTCGGCGCGGGTCAAAGCCCTCGCCAGCAAGTGTGGCAACAATGAGTTGCTGGAAATGAACGAGCGTAGAGTCCGCGGCTTCGATGCGGTCGAGACCTGGGTGTTCGATCTCGACAACACGCTCTATCCGCATCACCTCAATCTCTGGCAGCAGGTCGACGAGCGCATCCGCGATTACATCGCCGGCTTCCTGCGGGTCACGCACGAGGAAGCGTTCCGGGTGCAGAAGGATTATTACCGGCGCTATGGCACGACGCTGCGCGGGCTGATGGAGGAGCACGGCCTCGACCCGGACAAATTCCTTGAAGTCGTACATAAGATCGATCACTCGCCGCTGACGCCTGACCCGGCGCTCGGCGCGGCGATCGCCAAGCTGCCCGGCCGCAAGCTCGTTCTCACCAACGGCACGCGTCGGCACGCCGAAGCGGTGATGCGGCGGCTCGAAATCGAGCAGCACTTCGAGGACGTCTTCGATATCGCCGCGGCCGAACTGGAGCCAAAACCCCGGCCGCAGGTCTACGACCGCTTCCTCGCCCGTCACCGCGTCGATCCGACCAAGGCCGCGATATTCGAGGACCTTGCCCGCAATCTCGAAGTGCCGCACGCGCGTGGCATGACCACGGTGCTGGTGGTGCCTGCCGGCACCCGCGAGGTTTTTCGCGAGGAATGGGAGCTTGCCGGCCGCGACGCGCCTCACGTCGATCACGTAACCGACGATCTCGCCGGCTTCTTGCGCGCGGTTGCTGTCGAACGCGGCGATTAGAGCGGAAGTGTTAGGATGCTTGACATCGCTGGTTTGCGCTCCGACAAACCGCGCCAGCAGGGAATCCGCTTCATGTCGACTGCCGATCTCTCCAAGACCCGGAATGAGACTCTCGCCGCGACCATCGACGCAGCGTTCGAGCGGCGCGAGGAGATCGGTCCGGCGACGACGGGCGCGGTGCGCGAGGCGGTCGAGGACGCGCTCGATCTGCTCGACCGCGGCGAGGCTCGGGTGGCGGAAAAGACGGCCGACGGCTCCTGGCGCGTCAACCAATGGCTCAAGAAGGCGGTGCTGCTGTCGTTTCGCCTCAACGATATGAGCGTCATCCCTGGCGGGCCCGGTCGTGCCGCCTGGTGGGACAAGATTCCATCGAAGTTCGACGGCTGGGGCGACAATCAGTTCCGCGCCGCCGGCTTTCGCGCCGTGCCGGGCTGTGTGGTGCGCCGCTCCGCCTATATCGCGCCGGGCGTGGTGCTGATGCCGTCCTTCGTCAATCTCGGGGCCTATGTCGACCGCGGCACCATGATCGACACCTGGGCGACCGTAGGGTCTTGCGCGCAGATCGGCAAGAACTGCCATATCTCCGGCGGAGCCGGTATCGGCGGCGTGCTCGAGCCGTTGCAGGCTAGTCCGGTGATCGTCGAGGACAATTGCTTTATTGGCGCGCGCTCGGAAGTCGCCGAGGGCGTGATCCTGCGCGCGGGCGCGGTGTTGTCGATGGGGGTCTTCATCGGCGCCTCGACCAAGATCGTCGACCGCGCCAGCGGTGAGATTTTTCAGGGCGAGGTGCCGGCCTATTCGGTGGTGGTGCCCGGCAGCATTCCCGGCAAGCCGAACAAGCATGGCGAACCGGGCCCGGGTCTCGCCTGCGCCGTCATCGTCAAGCGTGTCGACGAGCAGACCCGCTCCAAGACCAGCATCAACGAACTGCTGCGGGATTGAAATCCGATTGCGCCGATGGATTGGGCCTATCTTCTCAACGGCTTTCACGGCCGCATCGGCCGCCAGACGTTCTGGATCGCGATGGGCGTGGTGGCGGTCGCCGAGATCGCCGCCCATCTCGTCGCCAATCAGATCGAGGGCGACCGGTTGGGTGCCATCGTCGATCTTGCCTTCACTTATCCGGAATTTGCGATTGCCGTGAAGCGCGGCCATGACCGCAATTTGCCGGTTTGGCTCCTGGGGGTGTTCTTCGGCGCCGGCGCATTGCTCGACCTGTTCACGGTGTTGGGCTGGGCCGGCACCGACGAGGAGCCGAGCATGCTGTCGCTGGTGATGGCGGTGCCGTTCACGGTCGTGGGCCTTGCTCTATTGGTCGAGCTCGGCTTTCGCCGAGGCACGGTGGGCCCCAACCCATACGGGCCCGACCCGTTGGCCAAGAGTTGACGGGTATGGGCAAAGTCGCGGAGTTATTTTAGCTCATGACCCCCGATCCCGTTGTCATCGCCCGCGATCTCATCCGCTGCCGGTCGGTCACGCCGGAGGAGGGTGGGGCGCTCGCCTATTTGCAGGCGTTGCTGGCGAAAGCCGGATTTACCGTTCACCGCATGACCTTTGCCGAGCCCGGCACCGCGCCGGTCGAGAACATGTTCGCGCGCATCGGCGACAAGAAACCCAATCTCATGTTCGCCGGCCACACCGACGTGGTGCCGCCGGGCGACGAAGCGGCGTGGCAGCATCCGCCGTTCGCCGGCGAGGTCGCGGGCGGTAGCCTTTACGGGCGCGGGGCCGTTGACATGAAGGGCGCCATTGCCTGCTTCGCCGCGGCGGCGCTCGACCATGTTGCCGCCAACGGCGGCAAGCCGAAGAACGGCTCGATCTCGCTCCTGATCACCGGCGACGAGGAAGGGGTCGCGGTCAACGGCACCGTCAAGCTCCTGCACTGGGCCGCCGCACGCGGCGAGACATTCGACCACTGCATCCTCGGCGAGCCGAGCAACATCGAGGCGCTCGGCGACACCATCAAGGCCGGCCGCCGCGGCTCGCTCAACGGCACGCTGATCGTGACCGGCCGCCAGGGTCACGTCGCCTATCCCGATCGCGCCGACAACCCAATCCGCGGCCTCATGAAGCTGATCGCCGCGCTGCAGGCGCCGCTCGACGAAGGCAGCGCGCAGTTTGATCCGTCGCACCTTGAATTCACGTCCGTCGACGTCGGCAATCCGACCGTCAATCTCATTCCCGGAGAGGCCCGCGCCCGCTTCAACATTCGCTACAACGACCGCCATAGCCAGACCGCGCTGAAGACGCTGATCGAGCATCGCGCGCAGGCCGCTGCCGCAGGCCGCGTGCATTATGCGTTCGAATGGCAGCCGTCGAACGCCGAAGTTTTCGTCACCAAGCCCGGGCCGTTCACCGATCTCGCCGCCGCCGCCATCGCCGAGGTGACCGGAAGGAAGCCGAAGCTCTCCACCACCGGCGGCACCTCGGACGCGCGCTTCATCAAGGACTGTTGCCCGGTGCTGGAATTCGGCCTCGTTGGACAGACCATGCATGCGGTCGACGAATGCGCGCCTGTTGCCGACCTCGTCGCGCTGACCGCAATCTACCGGCGGATCATCGAGAAGTATTTCGGGTGACCGAAGCTCAACAGGCCTGCGGCAAGACCGGTTTGCCCCAGAAGTGGGCATGTTGTAGGCGACGCGTTGGGCCAAAAGCTGCCATGCGGGCGGTGACGACGCGCAACCGCAGCGAGTCTCATTCACGTCAAGCTTACTCCATCGTGGGTAGTGTCCCAAAGGCACTGCCCCATCGTGGACAGTCATCCCCGGGATACCGCTAGCCAACCGGGTATCGCATGCCGGGTTTCAGGCCGTCCTCGAGGTTGCTACAATTCATCTCTGGTCGGGGATCGTTTCGGAGGAATCCTCGCGTGGGTGGAAATGCTCGCATGCGCATTGCCGTTTTGGGCGGAGGCCCTGCCGGCCTTTATTTTTCCTACTTTTGGAAAAAGCGCCACCCGCAATCGACAATCGAGCTGTACGAACAGAACCCTGCTGACGCGACGTGGGGTTTCGGGGTCGTGTTTTCCGAGCGCGCGCTCGAATTTCTGCGCGTCGATGATCCAGACACGGCCGACTTCATCGCGCCCCACATGGAGACTTGGCGGAATATGACGCTGGATCTCAAGGGCGAGCAGATCGTGGTCGATGGTGTCGCCTTCTCGGCGATTGGCCGCCTCAAACTTCTTCAACTGCTTCAGCAACGAGCCCGCTCCGTCGGAGTCGAATTAACGTTCGGCAAGCTTGTCGAATCTCTTGCAGATGTTGGAAAGGTTGACCTCATCGTCGGCGCCGATGGCCTGAACTCCGTCGTGCGCCGCGCTTTCGAAGGCGATTTCAAGACCTCGCTGAGCTGCGCCGACAACAAGTTTGCCTGGTATGGCACGACTAAGAGTTTTGCGACATTGAGCCAAACATTCGTCGAGACCGATATGGGCACGTTCAACGCCCACCATTATCGATATGCGCCCAATGCGAGCACGTTCCTGGTCGAATGCGATCGCAAGACCTGGGAGCGCTACGGCTTTGCCGATAAGACTATCGAGGAGTCTAAGGCCGTCTGCGAAAAAGTGTTCGCCCGCGCGCTCGACGGCCATCCGCTCATTTCTAACAAATCGGTTTGGCGCAATTTCCCGTGGCTGTGGAACGATCGTTGGCACTTCCGCAACATGGTGCTGGTCGGCGATGCCCTGCATACTGCGCATTTCTCCATCGGCTCGGGCACGCGGCTGGCCATGGAAGACGTCATTTCGTTGGTTAAGGCATTGGAGGCGGAAGACGACATCGAACGAGGGCTTGCTCGTTACGAAGCCGAGCGGCGTCCCATCGTCGACAAGCTTGTGGAAGCGGCAAAGACCAGCGCACAGTGGTACGAGCATTTCCCCGCGCATATGACGCTCGCGCCGCTTGATTTCGCCTACAGCTATATCACTCGCTCGGGCCGCATCAACTCCGCCCGCCTGCGCGCGATGTCGCCGCTCTTCATGGAGCGCTATGACGCCGCCCATCCATCCTCCTCCGTACGACTGTCAGAGATCCGGCGATGACGGAGCCGACCACCGCGCGCTGGATTGCCGATGCAGTTCCGCCCGATGGTGCGGCTGCGCGGGAAATCAATTTCAAGATTCCCGAGCGCTACAATGCGAGTGATATTCTCTTTCACAACCTTGCGGAAGGCCGAGGCGACCGTCTCGCCGTGACCGGGCCAATCGGTCAGCGAACCTTCGCCGAACTGTGCGCTGACGCCGGACGGTGGGGCAACGCGTTGCTGTCGCTCGGCCTCGTTCGCGGTGATCGGGTGCTGTTGTTTCTCGATGACACGCCGGTTTATCCGGCGGCGTTCTTTGCCGCGGTTCGCGCTGGGCTCGCGCCTCTTTTGATCAATTTGCTCACGCCGCCCGAACTGCTGCAGTTCTATCTCGCCGACTCTGGCGCGAAGGTCGCCGTCGCCGAAGCGACTTTCTGTGATCGATTCAACGCGACGGCTTGCGCCAACACCCTGCTGGAGACTCTGATCACTGTGAACGGCGAAGCCGGCAGCGCCGTCCCTGTCAGGGCGATAACAGCGAGTTCGCGGCTTTCGGCGTTCTCCGACAGGTTGGACTCGGCGGACACCCATCGCAACGAAATGGCGTTTTGGATGCGGCCGCGCCGATGAGCTCGTAAAGATTTCCGGCCAATGGGTCTACCCGACGGAGGTCGAACTTTGTCTTGCCGACCATCCGACCGTCAGGGAATGCGCCGTTCTCGCGATCGAACTGCCTGACCGGCGCATGACGCTGAAGGCCTTCGTCGTGTTGAACGACAAGGCCTGCGACGTCGAAGCAGCGAGGAGGACATTGCAAGATTACGTGAAACAGAAACTGCTGCCTTATAAATATCCAAGGATCATTCAGTTTCTGGATGCCCTTCCCAAGACAGGTACCGGAAAGATCGACCGTCAAGCGCTGCTAAAGAGAACACCAGATTCTTGAGGGCCAAGTGCCGCCGATGTCGGTTCTGGGTCAATCACTACAAATCTTCGACCGTCCATGTCCGCTGTTCCCTGTTACCGGACATGCCGATCAATACTCCACCCGCACCAGATAAAGCCCCTGCGGCGGGGCGACTTGGCCGCAGCGCGTGCGGTCGCGGGCGGCGAGCGCGGCGGCCAGATCCTCGGCGCTCCATTTGCCCTCGCCGACATGAATGAGCGAGCCGACCATCGAACGCACCTGATGGTGCAGGAACGAACGCGCCGAGGCGGCGGTGCGCACCTCGTCGCCGTCGCGCGTCACGTCGAGGCGATCGAGCGTCTTCACCGGCGATTTCGCCTGGCACTCGGCGGCGCGGAAGGTGGTGAAGTCGTGCCGGCCGACCAGCTTTTGCGCCGCGTCATGCATCGCTGCGCCATCGAGCGGGCGGGGCACGCGCCAAGCGCGGTTCTGCGCCAGCGCGAGATCGGCGCGGCGGTTGACGATGCGGTAGAGATAATGCCGCTTGATCGCCGAGAAGCGCGCATCGAAATTTTCGGCGACTTGTTCCACCGCCAGCACGGCAATCGGCTGCGGGCGCAAGTGGAAATTGATCGCGTCGCGCACGGTGTCGCCGTCCCAGTCCGTGGCGAGATCGACGTGCGCGACCTGACCGAGCGCGTGCACGCCGGCATCGGTGCGTCCGGCGCCCGCAACCACGACGCGCTCACCGGTGAACGCGGCAATCGCCGCCGTGACGACCCCCTGCACCGAGGCGCCGTTGTCCTGTACCTGCCAGCCGACAAACGGCGTGCCGTCATATTCGATGGTGAGCTTGTAGCGGGGCATGCTTCACCTGCGCGCGCGGGCTTGGCGCGTCAACTCAGGACGCTTCCGCGCGCGATGGGCATGCCGCGCAAGAACTCTTCTGCCGACATCGGTTTCCCGCCGGCGCGCTGCAGCTCGACGATCCGCACCGAGCCCTCGCCGCAGGCGATAGTGAGCCGGTCGTCGAGCACTTGTCCGGGTTTGCCGGTACCATCGCCTTTCATGGTGCGCAAAACTTTGACACGGCCGGCGCCGGGAAGCTCGAACCAGGCTCCAGGGAAGGGCGACAGCCCGCGGCAATGGTCATGGACCTGCTGCCAGGGTCTGCTCCAGTCGATGCGGGTCTCGGCCTTGTGGATCTTGCTGGCATAAGTCGCGCCGGCGGCGGGCTGCGGCGTCAATTGCAGCGTGCCTCGTTCCAGCGCGGCGAGCGCGACCGCGATCAGTTCGCCGCCGCGCCGCGCCAGCTGGTCGTGCAATTCGCCGGCGGTAGCATCGGGACCGATCGGCGCGCGCCGCTCCATCGCGATCGGGCCGGTATCGAGGCCTTCCTCCATCTTCATCACCGTGACGCCGGTTTCGCGGTCGCCGGCCATGATCGCACGCTGGATCGGCGCCGCGCCGCGCCAGCGCGGCAACAGCGAGGCGTGCAGGTTGAAAGCGCCGAGCGGAAAGGCGTCGAGAATGGCCTTCGGCAGGATCAGCCCGTAGGCGACGACCACGGCGGCGTCGGCGCCGTGCGCGCGCATGGCGGCCGCAGCCTCTTCGCCCCGCAGCGTTTTCGGCGTGTAAATGGGCAAACCGAACCGCTCCGCTTCGCGCGCGATTGGCGAGGGGCTTAGCGCCATTCCGCGTCCGGCCGGCTGCGGCGCGCGGGTATAGACCGCCGCGATCTGATGACCGGCGCCGACAATCTCAAGCAGCGTGGGCACGGCGAAGTCGGGCGTACCCATGAAGACGAGGCGGAGCGCCACTCACGCCTCCTCCTTCTTCTTCGCCGCCTTGCTGAATTTTTTGATGACGCGGTCGCGCTTGAGCTTGGAGAGGTGATCGATGAACAGCACGCCATTGATGTGGTCGATCTCGTGCTGAACACACCGAGCCAGCAAGCCATCCGCCTCGATCTCGTGCGGCTTGCCGTCGAGATCGAGATATTTGACCTTGACCTGCACGGGCCGTTCGACGTCCTCGTAATATTCCGGGATCGACAGGCAGCCCTCCTCGTGGATCGCCTTCTCTTCCGAGGCCCAGGTGATTTCCGGATTGATGAAGACCTGCGGCTCGCGTGCCTCTTCCTTTTTCGACAAGTCCGCGGTGAAGACGCGCTTGCCGACGCCGACCTGGATCGCGGCAAGCCCGATCCCGGGCGCCGCGTGCATCGTCTCGAACATCTCCTCGACCAGCTTGCGAATGCCGGCGTCGATGCGCTTGACCGGCTCGGAGACGAGCCGCAGCCGCTTGTCGGGGAGTTTGATGATTTCGCGCACAGCCATCTTGCACCAAGCCCTGGCTGGCGATGTAAGCGGTGCATAAAGCGCGGTCAATGCGCGCGATCCGTTGCCGCCACCGACGAAAGCGCAGTATACATGTTCCTGCTTTGTTCCAAAAGCCCGCATGCCGGGCGAATCGCGTACAAGCAGCCATGACCGAGAGCCCCGCGATCATCGCGATTTTCGCCATCCTCGTCGCCGGCGCCGCACTCGCCGCGATGGTGATCGTGCTCTGGCGGACCCGCAGGCCCGCGCAAGCGGAAGACACGGTCATGGCCGAACTCAGCCGCGCGCAGTCCGACGCGGCGGCCCGGCTCGAAGCCATGGTCGGTCTGCTCGCCAAGGGTCAGTCGCAGCTGGCGCACACGGTCAACGAGCGCCTCGATTCGGTCTCGCATCGGCTCGGTGATTCGCTCGAGAAGACCAAGCAGAGCACCCACGAGAACCTGCAAAAGCTCAACGAGCGGCTCGCGGTCATCGACCGCGCGCAGAAGAACATCACCGAGCTTGCCACCCAGGTGACGTCGCTGCAGGGCGTGCTCGCCAACAAGCAATCGCGCGGCGCGTTCGGGCAGTGGCGCATGGAGGCGATCGTCCAGGACGGCCTGCCGAAGGGCGCCTACGCCTTCCAACACACGCTGTCGAACCGTACGCGCCCGGACTGCTGCGTGTTCATGCCCGACAAACGCCCGCTAGTGATCGACGCCAAATTCCCGCTCGAAGGCGTCACCGCCTATCGCGACGCCAAGTCCGAGGACGAGCGCAAGGCCGCGGCCCAGCGCCTGCGCGCAGACGTCGGCAAGCATGTCGGCGACATCGCCGAGAAGTACCTGATTCCGGGCGAGACCCAGGAACTGGCGTTGATGTTCGTGCCCTCGGAATCAATCTACGCCGAAGTTTGCGACGGTTTCGACGATCTGGTGCAGAAGGCCTACCGCGCCAAGGTCGTCATCGTGTCGCCGTCGCTGCTCATGCTTGCCGTCGCCTTGGTGCAGCAAATCCAGAAGGACGCCCGCATGCGCGAGGCGGCCGACCAGATTCGCGACGAAGTCGGCCGCCTGGTCAAGGACGTGGGCTTGCTCGGCGATCGCGTCCGCAAGCTGCAAACCCATTTCAATCAGTCGAACGAAGATATCCGGCAAGCCATCATCTCGATCGAGAAGATCGAAGCTCACGGCGAGCGCATTCAACAGGTCGAAGTTGGCGCCCAAGCCCTGGCTGGATCGAACGTAATTGCGGCGCCAATGCTGCGCAAACTAGAGGCGGGGGAGTAGCTTGATCCGTCTCCCGCCAGGCTAGACGGCGTTGTTCGAGCCGGTACAAACCGCATGATCGCGACGCCCGACGCCAAGGCCGATCCCGCACCTGCCGGCACGTCCATCGCCGATACGCTGGTAGTTTATCTGCAGCGGCGGGTGCTGATCGTTCTGCTACTCGGCTTCTCGAGCGGACTGCCTATCGTGCTGATCGGCTCGACGCTGCAGGCTTGGATGAAGCAGAGCGGCATCGACATCAAGACCATCGGTCTGTTTGCCGCCGTGGCCGTGCCCTACAACATCAAATTCTTGTGGGCGCCGCTGGCCGATGCGCTCGATCTGCCGGTGCTGTCGAAGTTTTTGGGCCGCCGGCGCGCTTGGCTGTTGTTCTCACAGGCCTGGCTGATGGCCGCGATCGTGTTCCTCGGCCTGTGCGATCCAGCCGTCTCCGCGTTCGTCGTCGCGATCGCCGCGCTCATCGTCGCTACCGCCTCGGCGACCCAAGACATCGTGGTCGACGCCTTCCGGGTCGAAAGTCTGTCGGAAAACGAGCAGGCCGCCGGTATGGCGTCCTACGTGGCCGCCTATCGCGTCGGCGCGCTGGTTTCCGGGGCCGGCGCCTTGCTTTTAGTCACTGCGTTCCAGACAAAGCTCGCCGACCGGACTGCGTGGACCGCATCCTATTTCGTCATGGCCGCGCTCATTCTGATCGGCGTTATCGCGACCCTGCTGGCAACCGAGCCCGCAAGTTCGGCGGCGGCGGAAGCCGATCATGCCCTGCCGGGTCACCGGAATTCGCTCAAGCGCGCGTTTTGGTCGGCGCTCGACAGCTTCCGCGATTTCCTGTCGCGCGATCTGGCGCTTGCGGTGCTGGCGTTCGTGGCGCTTTTCAAGATCGCCGACGCGCTGGCGTTTGCGTTGCTGACGCCCTTCGTGCTCGATCTCGGATTTTCGCTGACCCAGCTCGCGACCATCCGCAATGGGGTCGGCTTTATCGTCGCCGTGCTTGGCGGTTTTGCCGGCGGTTTGGTGGCGCGCGCGCTGCCGCTGTCGCTCAGCCTGTGGATCGGCGGCCTGCTGCAAACGATCATGATCCTGGCATTTTCCTGGCAGGCCGTGGTCGGCAAGAACCTGGCCATGCTGACGCTGACCACTGCCATCGAGTTTTTCACCGACGCCGTCGGCACGGTAATCTTCGTCGCTTACCTCTCGGCGCTGTGCAAGAACCCACTCTACACGGCGACGCAATTCGCGCTATTGACCGCGTTCGCGGCGCTCGGGCGCAACGTTTTCGCGCTCGGTACCGGCTACCTGGCGCACGCCGTCGGCTGGGCCTGGTTCTTTGTCGTCTGCGCGCTCGCCGGCCTGCCGGCGCTGATCCTGCTGGCTTGGTTGCAGAAGCGCCGTCATTTCGACGGATTGGCGCCGGCCAAGAACTGATCCCGCAGCAAGCGCCAGGCGGCGCCACCGTTTTGGGCTGGCCTGTCAAGGAGATACCACGCCGGGCACGGCCCGGTTTTGGTCGCAGCGAGGGATTGCGTCACAAAAACGCATTCGAGGCCCGGCACAAAAGACCCGCAAAAAAGTCTTTTTGTAAGGATCGGATAGCTATATTCGACGTTTGTCGTTCTGGCGTCCCTCGAACCGGGCTATTCCGCCGTTCCCAGCATGGAAATGATCCTTGTCAAGATTTTCGCGACCGCGCTCGCGCTGAGCGAGGTGATGACCCAGCCGCAGGCGGTGAAGACGCACTTCGATGCGGTGAAGGATCAGGCGGAAGTGGTGCAAATTCTGCGCAACGGCTGCGCCCACATGCGCCAGGCGTTCGATATCGAATCGATCAATCTCGACAGCCTGATCGCAACCGCGCTCGACGACCCGAAGGCGCTCGGTGCCGACATCAAGGCCTTTCACGGCATCAATTTCGCCGACCTCAATACCGCCTACCGCGAGTTCTGCAAGAACGAGACCGTCGCCAATCCGGTGGTCGACCTCGGCCAGGTGATCGAGTTCTTCAATACCGCGGCGGCCGATCTGCCCGACCAGACCCGCCTGAAGGGCAGGAAACTGCCGAGCATGAGCGTGGTGCTCGACGGCAGGGGCGGAAATTTCGCCGACGTGTTCGAGCCGGGCAATCGGCGCATCTGGGTACCGCTCGCCGCCATTCCCGACTTCGTGCAGAAGGCTTTCGTTGCCGCCGAAGACCGGCGTTTCTTCCAGCACCACGGCGTCGACGAACGCGGCATCATCCGCGCCTTCATCGGCAATCTCGCCGACCCCGGCCGGCTGCAGGGCGGCTCGACCATCACGCAGCAGGTCGTCAAGAACCTGCTGGTCGGCGAGGACGTCACCTATGAACGCAAGATTCGCGAGATGATCGTCGCCTCGCGGCTCGAGAACACGATGAGCAAGTCGGAGATTCTCGAGCTCTACCTCAACTCCGCTTATCTTGGGCGCAGCTCGTGGGGCGTGGAGATGGCCGCGCGCAGCTATTTCGGCAAGTCGGCCAAAGACCTGACGCTCGCCGAAGGCGCCATGCTCGCTGGCTTGCTCAAAGGCCCGAACTATTTCAATCCCGACCGCCATCCCGATCGCGCCAGGGAGCGCTTGACGTACGTGCTCGGCCGCATGCAGGAGGACGGCTTCATCAGCGCCGAGCAGAAGGACCAGGCGCTCGCCACGCCGCCCAAACTGATCGCCTATGAGCGGCCGCACCGCGACATTGGCTTCCACTTCATCGATTTCCTCGGCCGCGAGGCCAAGGCGGACGGAGTCGAGAATTTGACCGCCGACTCCTACACGGTGCATTCGACCATCAACGCGACCTTGCAGCGCGACACCGAGGCGGCGCTGCAGGAGGGTTTGGCGCACTACGAGATCGCCAGCGGCCGCATGCAGTTCCGCGGCGCCGAAGCCAATATCGCGGACGCCATACAAAAGCTCACCGCCGACAAGCCGGCAGGATCGCCGGCCGGCACGCCGGCTGCGGCCGAGCCGGCCTGGCAACAGGCGCTCGCGGCGGTCCACCTGCCGCTCTACGATGTCCATTGGTTGTCGGCTGTCGTGCTGGACAAGGGCGGCAAGCGCGGTGACGGTGCGATCCACGTCGGCCTCGCCGACGGCCGCGTCCTACCGCTTAACACCTATACGGCGCAGATCCGGCGCAGCCTCGGCCTGTACGACGTCGTTTATGTCCGCGTAACGGAGCGCAGAGTTGGGGCGAGAGCCAAGGGCACGGCCGGCGCCCGGGCGCAATTGCGCGTGCGGCCGACGGTGCAAGGCGCGGCCCTGGTCCTGGAGAACAAGACCGGCCGCATCCTCGCTATGGCCGGCAGCTTTTCCTATCCCTTGAGTCAGCTCAATCGCAGCTCGCAGACGCAACGCCAGCCCGGCTCGGCGATCAAACCGCTCACTTATCTCACGGCCCTGCAGAAAGGCTTGCAGCCGAACACGCTCGTACCCGACCAGCCGATTACGCTGCCGCCCATCGGCAACGGCGACGGCCGCGACGCGATCGCCCGCGAGTACGGCGGCACCGCGCGCGAGGAGGATTTCTGGTCGCCGCGCAACGCCAACTACGCGTCCGGCGGCGTCTACACCTTGCGTCGCGGCCTGGAGAATTCGGTCAACGTCGTGACCGCGCATCTGCTCGACGGCGGCATCGATGTGGATCCGGCCAAGAGCCTCGATGAGGTTTGCGCGACGGCGGTGGCGGCGAAAATCTACAGCGATTGCATCCGCTATTATCCGTTCGTGCTCGGCGCGCAGCCGGTGCGGATGATCGATCTCGCGGCATTTTATGCCGCGGTCGCCAACGAGGGCACGCGGCCGCAGCCGCATGGCATCGACTCGATCGAGGAAAACGGCCGCACTATCTATGAATATCCCAAGACGCCGCTGCCGATGATCGGCGCGGCCGATCACGTGTCGTTCTATCAGCTCAAGACCATCCTGCAGGGCGTGGTAGCACGCGGCACCGCGCGGGCGATCAGCTCGCTGTCGCCTTATGTCGCCGGCAAGACCGGGACGACGGAAAATGCGGTCGACGGCTGGTTTATCGGCTTCACCAACGATGTCACCGTGGCCGTCTGGGTCGGCTACGATAACGGCGACGGCAAGCGTCGTTCGCTGGGCGCGAGCGAGAGCGGGGCGCGCGTGGCGCTGCCGATCTTCGAGCCGATCATGGCGGCGATCTGGGCGGAGGGGATCGCGCCCAAGGCGCCGCTCAGCGGACCCTCACGCGAGGCGCAGCGCCGCCTCATCGACCTGCCGATCGATTATATGACCGGGGATCGCTTGACCAGCGGACGCGGCTTTATCGAGCATTTCCGGCTCGCCGCCGATGGCCGTTTCGATGAAACGCAATACCTGCTCATGTCACGCGAGGACGCCTATGCGTCGAGCAATCCAGACCAGCAATGGGGGCCGCCCGAACAAAGCTGGGGCCACTGGAGCTGGGGTGCACCCCCTGGCGGCCGGTCCTATTATCCCTCCCAGGACGGCCAGCCGCAGCCGCGGCCGTTGGCGCGCGGCCTGTTCGCGCCGTGGTCCGATCCCGACGATGCGCGCAGTCGCGTCCGCCGCGACCCGGACTATTTCTTCGGCGGACGTGTCAACTGACTCCCGCGCGACCGAGAGAAAATCGAATGTGGATGCGGCACGCGATCGCATTGGTCGGCCTGATCGGGTCGTTATCCGCCGCCGGCGCCCAGGATTTTCGCATCGAGGACGCCGGTTCGGCGCCGACCTGGAGCTTGGCGCAAGTTAAGCCCGGCACGATCGCGTTCAGCGACGAGGTCGGCGGTGCTGCTGATCGCGCCAACCTGCTCAGTTTCGAGGACTGGGGGCGCACGCGGCCCGTTCAGAAGAAATTTTTGTCGCTGTTTCCCGGTTACGTCGAGCCGACCGTCGTTAAGACGGCGCGCATCGGCGCCAGCAGCGGCCCGGCCCCGGAAAAGCTCACCATGTACGTGGCGCAGGCGCGTTTCGTTCTCGACCGCGCGCCGAGTTCGATCGACCTTTCCCGCTATGTGGCCCTGCCGTTCCTTGAAAAGATCGATCCGGCGATCAAGGACAAGACGATCGCCGCCGCCGACGTCAATCCGCTGAAGGATCAACAGGGGACGGGCAACCAGAATCCGGACCGCAATTGGTGTAGCGGGCGGGCAACGCTGATTTGCATCCAATCGAGCTACAAGCTCGAAGGCAAGATACCGATCGGCATCATGCTGGTGAACAAGCTGCGCGATAGCGCCAAGAAGGTTTCCGATCACATCGATTTTGAGAGCGAGCTGTCGCAGCTTTCGCCCGCCGACGTTGATCAGGCCGGATTACAGGAGCTCACCGCACTCGATACGCCGATCGACGGCATGCTCGAACAGAATATTTTTTACGTCAATCAGATCATGAAATTCGGAAAACTCCTGGCGGTGTTCCAAGATTACCCGGACGACGCCAACAAGACGGTGGTCACCGCCTTCATGGTGCTGGCCATCGAGGCCAGCGTGCTCGACAAGAAGAAGGAATTCGAGAAAGTGCCGGTGCTGCGCAATCTCGTGCCGGCTCAGGTACTGATGGGACGATCCTCGTTCAACTCAGGCAATTCAATCAGCGCCGGGCTGCCCAAATACGCCCGCAACGAGATCAGGACGATTGCCAACATCCTGGAGCGGGATAAGTAATCGTTTTCGAGCCGACTGAACTATAATCGCCACATGTCAGCAAGCTGGGAGTTTTGGATCGATCGCGGCGGCACTTTTACCGACGTGATCGGCCGCGGGCCGGACGGCAAGCTCGTCGCCCATAAGTTGCTTTCGGAAAATCCCGAAGCCTATCGCGACGCGGCGGTTGCCGGCATTCGCCACCTGCTTGGGCTGGCGCCGGGCGAGCCCATTCCGGCGGCGCGTATCGGCGCCGTAAAGATGGGCACCACGGTGGCGACCAACGCGCTGCTGGAACGCAAAGGCGAGCGCACGCTCCTGCTGATCACCAAGGGCTTCCGCGACGCGCTGCGGATCGGTTACCAGGCGCGGCCGAAAATTTTCGCGCGTCACATCATCAAGCCGGACATGCTCTACGAGCGGGTGGTCGAGGTCGATGAGCGGGTGCGCGCCGACGGCACGGTCGAGCGCGAGCCGGACCTCGATGCGGTGCGTGGCGCGCTCGCGCGCGCCAAGGATGACGGCATCTGCGCGGTCGCCGTGGTGCTGATGCATGCCTATCGCTACAGCAGCCATGAACAGCGCGTCGCCGCGCTGGCCAGGGAGATGGGATTCGAGCAGGTTTCGGCGAGCTACGAAGTCTCGCCGCTGATCAAGCTCGTCGGCCGTGGAGACACCACCGTGGTCGACAGTTATCTGTCGCCGATCCTGCGCCGCTACGTGGCGCAGGTTGCGGGGGAACTAACCAGCGGTGAAGCGGCCGAGCGGACGCGGCTCATGTTCATGATGTCGTCGGGCGGGCTGACCGCCGCCGAACTGTTCCGCGGCAAGGACGCCATCCTGTCGGGACCGGCGGCAGGCGTCGTCGGCATGGCCGAGACCGGACGCCAGGCCGGGTTTGCGCGGCTGATCGGCTTCGATATGGGCGGCACCTCGACCGATTTGTCGCATTTTGCCGGCGAGTACGAGCGCGCCTTCGAGACGGAGGTTGCCGGCGTGCGCATGCGCGCGCCGATGATGCTGATCCACACGGTTGCGGCCGGCGGCGGCTCGATCCTGCATTTCGATGGCGCCCGATTTCGCGTCGGCCCCGATTCGGCCGGCGCCAATCCCGGGCCGAAGTGCTATCGGCGCGGCGGCCCGCTCGCCGTGACCGACGCCAATGTCATGGTCGGCAAGCTCATTCCCGATTTCTTTCCGAAAATATTCGGACCGCAACAAAACGAGCCGCTCGACGCCGGCGCGGTGCGCGAGGCCTTCGCGGCGCTGGCCAACGAGATCGGCGACGGCCGCTCGGGCGAGCAGGTGGCGGATGGCTTTATCAAGATCGCGGTCGAGAACATGGCGAATGCGGTCAAGAAGATTTCGGTGCAGCGCGGCTATGACGTAACGCGCTATACGCTCAACTGCTTCGGCGGCGCCGGCGGCCAGCACGCCTGCCTGGTTGCCGACGCGCTCGGCATGACGCGCGTGCTGATCCATCCGTTCTCGTCGTTGCTCTCCGCTTACGGGATGGGCCTTGCCGACATCCGCAGCGTCCGTCAGCAGGCGATCGAAGAGCCGTTCGGTGAAAAAGCGCGTGCGACGCTGCAACGCGCGGCGCGCCGGTTGGCGAACACCGCGATCAAGGAAGTCGCGGGCCAGGGCGTCGCAACAAAAAAGATCACGCTGCATGTGCGCGCGCATATCCGTTACGCGGGAACGGATACGCCGTTGATTATCGACGCCGGCACCTTCCACACGCCGCCGAAGGGGGGCATGAAGCTGTCTTCGCTGCAGAAAATGAAAACCGCCTTCGAACGCGCGCACAAAGCGCAGTTCGGATTTATCGATCGCAGCAAGGCGCTGGTCGTCGAAGCGGTGTCGGTCGAGGCCGTCGGCGGCGGCGCAATTTTCAAGGAAAAAGCGCGAAGGATAAGGCGAACAAAACTTTCGGCGCTGGCCCGCACACGGTTCTTCTCCGGCGGAAAATGGCATCGCGCCGCCGTCTACGCGCGCGAGACGCTTGTTCCCGGACAAAAGGTGAAAGGGCCGGCTATCATCATCGAGCCGCACCAGACGGTCGTTGTCGAACAGGGCTGGCAGGCCGAGCTGACGGCCAAAAATCATCTGGTGCTGCGGCGGATCGCAAAACTTAGGCGGATGCGCGCCATCGGCACCCATGCCGATCCGGTCATGCTGGAAGTGTTCAACAATCTCTTCATGTCGATCGCCGAGCAGATGGGTGTGGCGCTGCAGAACACCGCCTATTCTGTCAACATCAAGGAGCGGCTCGACTTTTCCTGCGCGGTGTTTGACGGCAACGGCTCGCTGGTCGCCAATGCGCCGCATATGCCGGTGCATCTCGGCTCGATGGATCGCGCGGTCGAAACCGTCATCCGGGAAAACCAGGGAGAAATTCGTCCGGGCGATGTCTACGCCATCAACGCCCCGTACAACGGCGGCACACATCTGCCCGACATCACCGTCTGCACGCCGGTGTTCGATGGGCGAAAAATTCTTTTCTGGGTGGCTTCGCGCGGCCACCATGCCGACATCGGCGGCATATCGCCGGGCTCGATGTCGCCCAACGCCACCACGATCGAGCAGGAAGGCATCTACATCGACAATTTCAAGCTGGTCGAGCGCGGCCGCTTCCGCGAGAAGGAGACCTATGCGCTGTTCACCGGCGGCAGCTATCCGGCGCGCAATCCGCTGCAGAACGTCAACGACCTCAAAGCGCAGATCGCCGCCAACGAAAAGGGCGTCCACGAGCTGCGCAAGATGGTGCGCCACTTCACGCTGCCGGTGGCGCGCGCCTATATGCGTCACGTCCAGGACAACGCGGCGGAAAGCGTTCGCCGCGTCATCGACCGGCTGCATGACAGCGCGTTCTCGGTCGAGATGGACCAGGGCACCGTTATCAAGGTGCGCATCAGGGTCGACAACAAGAAACGCGAGGCGACCGTCGATTTCAGCGGCACCAGCGCGCAGCAGCCGAACAATTTCAATGCGCCGGAGCCGGTGACCCGCGCCGCCGTGCTTTATGTCTTCCGTGTCATGGTCGATGACGACATCCCGATGAACGCCGGTTGCCTGCGCCCGATCCGCATCATCATTCCGAAAAAGTCGCTGCTGTCGCCGGAATTTCCCGCCGCCGTGGTCGCGGGTAACGTCGAGACCTCCCAGGAGGTGACCAATTGTCTGTTCGGCGCGCTCAACGCCATGGCGGCGGCGCAGGGCACCATGAACAACCTCAATTTCGGCAACGCGCGCTATCAGTATTACGAGACCATCTGCTCCGGCTCGCCGGCCGGGCCGGGATTTCCCGGCACTGACGCCGTCCACACCCATATGACCAACACCAGGCTGACCGATCCGGAAATCCTCGAATTCCGCTATCCGGTCCTGCTCGAGGATTTTCACATCCGCAAGAATTCCGGCGGGCGCGGGCGCTGGAGCGCGGGCGACGGGGTCATTCGCGTCATCCGCTTTCTGGAAAAAATGGAATGCACCATCCTGTCCAGTCATCGCCGCGTGCGGCCATTCGGCCTCGCCGGCGGCGAGGATGGCCAAGTCGGCGAGAATTGGGCGCGGCGCCAGGACGGCCGCATGGAACGCCTTGCCGGCTGCGACGCCGCCGTCATCGACGCCGGCGAAGCGATCATCATCCAGACGCCGACGGCGGGCGGATATGGGGCACCGGCAGCAAAGCCATGACGGCATGCGCGTCTAATGCGCGGCAATATCCGCCGCCAAGGCAGGCGGCTTGCGCAGCAGCCAGACCAGCGGGGCGAAGGCCGCGAACAGCAGGGCCAGCACCAGGAACACGTCGGCGAACGCCATCACGATGCCCTGCTGCCGGGTGATCAGCACGAGCTGCTTGAGCGCCATGGTCTGCGCATCCGAGCCCGGGATGCGTGACGCGAGACCGTTGAGCGCTTCGAGCACCGGTTGCCGGGCCCAAGTAACGGCATCGTGCAGGCGTGCGAGATGCAGGTCGATACGTTTGTCGAGCAGTGTGTTGAGAATAGCGAGCCCAACGGCGCCGCCGAGGTTGCGGGTCAGGTTGAACAGCCCGGAGCCGTTCTTCAGCCGGTCAGGCGCCAGCGTGCCGAGCGCCAAGTTGGTGATCGGCACGATCGCCAGCATCATGCCGAAACCGCGCAGCACCTGCGGCACGAACAGCTGCCAAAAATCCCAGTCCCTAGTCAGGGAGGTCACTTGCCAATTGCTGATTCCGACAATGACGAAGCCCGCTGCCAGCATGAAGCGGGGGTCGATCCGGGTCACCAGCATGCCGACGATCGGCGCCGTCAAAAACATGGTGACGCCCGATACGAATAGCGTCTCGCCCACCATCAGCGCGTTGTGGCCGCGGATCTCGCCGAGATAAAGCGGGTAGAGATAGGTCAAGCCGTAAAGGCCGATGCCGAGCACGAAGGAAAACATGCTGCCGAGCGCAAAATTGCGATCGAGGAATGCCCGCAGATCGACGATCGGCTGCCGCGCCGTCAATACCCGGATGAAGAACATCACCGCCGAGGCAGCCGACACCACCGCGGCGAACGCGATTGTGGAATCCTCGAGCCAGTCGTAGCGCGGGCCGTCTTCGAGCACGTATTCGAGTGCTCCCAAGAACAGCGCCATGAAGATCAGCCCGACCCAATCGAATCGCTCGAACAGCGAGAATTCCGGCTGGTCGAAGTCGATCAACGTGATGGCGGCGATCGTCACCACGATGCCGGGCACGATGTTGATGAAGAACAGCCAGTGCCAGGACAGCATATCGGTCAAATAGCCGCCGACAGTCGGACCGATGGTGGGTGCCAGCGTGGCGATGAGCCCGATCATCGGCGTGATCACCGCCATGCGCGAGCGCGGAAAGATGGTGTAGGCGGAAGCAAACACCGTCGGCACCATACCGCCGCCGATGAAGCCCTGCAGCGCGCGCCAGACGATCATCTCGTTCATCGACGACGACAGTCCGCACATCAGGCTGGCGATGGTGAAGCCGGCGGCGGCGCCGGCGAACATGATGCGGGTGCCGAGCGCCCGCGACAGAAAGCCCGACAGCGGAATGGCGACCACCTCGGCCATCAGATAGGCGGTCTGCACCCAGGTGATCTCGTCGCTTGACGCGGCGAGGCCGGCTTGAATTTCCGAGAGCGAGGCTGACACGACCTGGATGTCGAGAAACGCCATGAACATGCCGAAGCACATCGCCAGGAATGCGATGACGCGGACGGGCTCGACGTGCTCGCCGGCGGCCAAAGCGGCCGCCGGCTGGACGGCGAACGTCGGTGTGGCTGCCTGTGCCATGACGGTCTCGGTGCCGGATTCAGCGGGCGGCGGTGCTCTGCACCGGCGCGCTGTTGTCGGCGAGGGCGCTTGCTTTCGTGTTCACGCTCACCACCACCGACATTCCGGGGCGCAACAGGCTCTGCCGGGCGATCGCGGCGGGCACACGGATTCGCACCGGGAGCCGCTGCACGATCTTGGTGAAGTTTCCGGTCGCATTGTCCGGAGGCAGCAGTGAGAACACGGCGCCCGAGGCCGGCGAGAAGCTTTCGACGGTGCCTTGGATGGCGTGCTCGGGCAACGCATCGACGGCGATCGATGCCGCTTGGCCGGGTCGCAAGCGCGCGAGTTGCGTTTCCTTGAAGTTGGCGGTGACGTAGACCTCGTCGAGCGGGACGAGGCTCGCCAGCCGCTGCCCGATTTGCACGAAGTCGCCGGTCTGTACCGCGCGGTTGCCGATTACGCCGGCAAGCGGCGCGCGGATGACGGTGAACGATAAATCGCGCTCGGCCTTGGCGAGCGAAGTCTTGAGTTCATCGAGCGCAGAGACCGCTTCCTGCCGTTGGCCCTTGAGGACATCGACATTGGCCGCCGCCAACTCGATGGCGGCTTTCGCGCCTTGCACGGCGGCGACCGCCTGATCGCGGTTGGCTTGCGCCTGCTCCAAAAGCTGGCGGCTCGAAGCGTCGCGCGCGACCAAAAGATTCTGGCGGTCGAGCTCAAGCCCGGCACGTTTGGCGGCGGCTTCGGCGGAGATGAGCTGTGTCTTGGCTTGCTCGACGGTGGCGTCCTGGGCGCTGATCTGATGGCCGATCCGCGCAATGGTTGCCTCCTGCGTCGCGACTTTCTCGCGCGCCGAGTCGACCGCGAGGCGATAGTCGCCGTCATCGAGGGTTGCAATGACGTCGCCGGCGTGGACCCGCATGTTGTCCGTCACCGCGACGCTGGCAACGTAGCCTGATACTTTGGCGGCGAGCGTGGTGTTGTAGGCCTGCACGTAGGCGTCGTCGGTCGCGACGGTGAAACGGCCGATGGTCCACCAGCCGTAGCCGAACCACCCGGCAACCCCGACGGCCAATGCCAGCCCGGCGCCAAGCACGAGAGTGCGGCGGGCGAGGCGCGGCGGCGCGTCTTTGGCCGTCGGCGCTGCCGGCGCGGTCTCGGCGAATTTCGGCTGGGTTGGGGCGAGCGCGGGGGCTTCCGCCGTTGCCCCGACTACCGCGCTGTCGTGCGGGACGTTAGTTTCGGTGCTGTCGGCCGGAACCCGATGCAACTGAGGGGCAGCGTCCCATCCTTGCTTGCGGTACATTGGTCAACTCCTCTGCGCCCGGCGGGCGTGGTAAAATGACCGAACGGTTCGGTCATTTACACGACGATAGGGCGAGGGTCAATATTGACCGAACCGTTCGGTCAATATATATTGGCCTCAGAGATTGCTGAGCGATTTTCAGCGTTTACCGACCCCAAAAGGGAACCGAAGCGCAAAAAGGTGCGGATATGAGCGAGCAAGCGGTACTGCAGCGGGCCCCGCCCGCCGACGAGGACAGCGCCAAGCGGCGTCAAATCGTTGAGGGTGCGCGCGCCGTGTTCCTGGCCCAGGGTTTCGACGCCGCCAGCATGAACGATATCGCGCGCGCTGCCGGTGTCTCCAAGGGCACGCTCTATGTGTATTTCAAGCACAAGGAACAGTTGTTCGAAGCCATCATCGAGCAGGAATGCGAGGGGCAGGCGGAAGCAATTTTCGATCTCGACCCGAACGACCACGATGTGGCAGCCGTGCTCACGCGGCTCGGCAACGCCTACGCCAGGTTCTTGTGTCGGCCGGAAAAGGCTTCGGCGATTCGCATGGTGATCGCCATTGCCGACCGCATGCCGGATCTGGGGCGCAAGTTCTACGAGACCGGCCCGGCACGAGGCATGGCGCGGCTTGCGGACTATATCGCGGCGCAGGTCAAGGCCGGCGTGCTGGTCGTCGAGGACTGCGAAATCGCCGCGGCGCAACTCATGGAAGCCTGCCAGGCGACGCTGTACAAGTCGATGATATTCAACTTCGAGCGCGAGCCCCGCCCCGAGCAAATCGAGCGTGTGGTGCGGATCGCGGTTGCGACCTTTCTCGCGGCCTATCGCGCGCCGGCAAAATCCTAGTGTGGCGGTTCAGAAGTCCGCATCATTTTTGCCGCGAACTCGTCATGCGGACTTCTGAACCAAAGCCACACTAGATCAATACGTTGCTAGTGTCCTTCGATTCCGAAGTTCGCAAACGAGGGTGCCGCATAATGATGCGAACTTCGGAATCGAGACACTAGAGCGCAATCGCTTCAGGTTGAATCGATTGGCGCTCTAAATTCTTGATGGAGCACGATCTTTTCGGAAAACCGGCTTCCACTATTTCCGGATCATGCTCTAAGCGGCGCGCGCAGCGACCGGCGGCCGATCGATCTGCGAACGTTGCGCCGGCCTGCGCGAAATCGAATACTTCATCTCTGCGTTGCTGCCTTGCCAGAAGAAGCTGTAGTCGATGTTCAGGTTAGCGCCATCAGCGAGCGGCAGCACGGCGTTGCAGACCACTTGGTCCTTGCTGCTCGAAATGGTCTTGATCGGTTCGTAGCGCAGCGGTTGATATTTAAGCTGTTTGAGGATGTCGGCGAGCGTGTCTTTGGCGCGGCCCAAATCGCACTCCGGCAACACAAAGCGGTCGTGCAGCCCGCGGTAGATCAGCACTCCGGCGACGGCAAGCACCGGAATGCCGATCAATCGCAGCGCTCGCCGATAGGGCCGAACCGGCGACGAGCTTGGCGCGGACCAGCGCCGCGCGCGGAGCGGGGAAGGTGGTTTGGGTGAAGAATTTCCGGCCATTGCGGCCGGAATCTTACAGCGCTTTGACGATCAATTCCGTCATTTTCTTGGCATCGCCAAGCAGCATCATTGTGTTGGGCCGGTAGAACAGCGGATTGTCGATGCCGGCATAGCCCGACGCCAGCGAGCGCTTGATGAACATCACGGTGCCGGCCTTCCACACTTGCAGCACGGGCATGCCGTAGATCGGCGAGGTCTTATCCTCCTCGGCGGCCGGGTTGGTGACGTCATTGGCGCCGATGACGAAGGCAATGTCGGCCTGGGCGAACTCGGAATTGATATCTTCCAGCTCGAACACCTCGTCGTAGGGAACGCTGGCTTCGGCGAGCAGCACGTTCATGTGGCCGGGCATGCGGCCCGCCACCGGATGAATGGCATATTTGACCTCGACGCCTTCGGCCTTCAGCTTGTCCGCCATTTCGCGCAACGCATGTTGTGCCTGCGCTACGGCCATGCCGTAGCCCGGCACGATGATGACCTTCTGCGCGTTCTTCATGATGTAGGCGGCGTCGTCGGCCGAGCCGAGCTTGACCGGGCGTTGCTCCGCGCCGGCGCCCGGCCCCGCCACCTCGCCGCCGAAGCCGCCGAGGATGACCGAGATGAACGAGCGGTTCATGCCCTTGCACATGATGTAGGACAGGATCGCGCCCGAAGAACCGACCAAGGCGCCGGTGATGATCAGCGCCGAATTACCCAGCGTGAAGCCGATGCCGGCAGCCGCCCAACCGGAATAGGAGTTGAGCATCGAGATCACGACAGGCATGTCGGCGCCGCCGATCGGGATGATGATGAGCACGCCGAGCAAGAAGGAAATGCCGGCGATCAGCCAGAAGGCGATCTGGTTCTGGCAGACGTAGAACTCATAAATGGAGACGATCAACGCCAACGCCAGCGCGATATTGACGACGTGGCGACCCGGCAGCGTGATCGGCTTGCCGCTCATACGGGCGGATAATTTGAGGAAGGCGATAACCGAACCGGTGAAGGTGATGGCGCCGATGGCCGCGCCAAGCGACATCTCGATGAGGCTTTGCTGGTGAATATGGCCGGGAGTGCCGATGTCGAAGGCCGCGGGCGCATAGAATGCGCCCGCCGCCACCAGCACCGCGGCCATGCCGACCAGCGAGTGGAAGGCGGCGACCAGTTCCGGCATCGAGGTCATTGGGACACGCCGCGCGATCACCGCGCCGGTGCCGCCGCCGATAGCGATGCCGCCGATCACCAGACCCCAGGAGACCGGATCGGCCGGGGGATGCGCGCCCAGCGTGGTCAGCACGGCGATCGCCATGCCGATCATTCCGAGGCGATTGCCAAGCCGGCTCGATACCGGGCTGGACAGTCCACGCAACGCCTGGATGAACAGGACGCCGGCGACCAGGTAAAGCAGTGCGACGAGATTCGGGCTCATGCGGCGCTCATTTCTTTTTCTTTTGATACATCGCCAGCATGCGCTGGGTGACCAGGAAGCCGCCGAAGATATTGACCGAGGCGAAGGTGAGCGCGACGAAGCCGAGCACGCGCGCCAAGATCGGACCGCTGTCGTCGCCAACGAGCGCGACACCGACCGCAAGCAAGGCGCCGACGACGATCACCGAGGAGATGGCGTTGGTCACCGACATCAGCGGCGTGTGCAGCGCCGGCGTCACCGACCACACCACGTAGTAGCCGACGAACACCGCCAGCACGAAAATCGAAAAGCGGAATACGAAGGGATCGACTGCCGTCGCGAGATGATCCATGGTCGCTGCTCCTTCAGGCCGCTTTGGGCTTGAAATTGGGGTGCACGATCGTGCCGTCGCGGGTGAGCGCGGTGCCTTGGACGAGCTCGTCGTCCCAATTGATCGCGAGCTTTTTCTCTTTCTTGTCGATCAGGGTCTCGAGGAAGGTGAGCAGGTTCTTCGCGTAGAGCGAAGAGGCGGAAGCCGCCAGACGCCCCGGAACGTTGAGATAACCGACGATTTTGGCGGGGCCGACTTGCACAACCTCGTTGGCCTTGGCGCCTTCGACATTGCCGCCGCGCTCGACCGCGAGGTCGACGATCACCGAGCCGGGCCGCATCGAAGCGACCATTTCCTTGGACACCAGCTTCGGCGCCGGACGGCCGGGGATCAACGCGGTGGTGATGACGATGTCTTGTTTCTTGATGTGCTCGGCGACCAATGCGGCCTGTTTGGCCTGGTATTCTTTCGACATTTCCTTGGCGTAGCCACCGGCGGTCTGCGCGTTCTTGAACTCTTCGTCCTCGACGGCGAGAAATTTCGCACCCAGGCTCTCGACCTGCTCCTTGGTGGCGGGACGCACATCGGTCGCGGTGACGATGGCACCGAGCCGGCGCGCGGTCGCGATCGCCTGCAAGCCGGCGACACCGACGCCCATGATGAACACTTTCGCTGCCGGCACGGTGCCGGCCGCCGTCATCATCATCGGTAGTGCGCGACCATATTCTTCGGCAGCGTCGATGACCGCACGGTAGCCGGCGAGATTGGCCTGACTGGACAGCACGTCCATCGACTGCGCCCGGGTGATGCGCGGCATGAGTTCCAGCGCAAAGGCGATAATGCCGGCAGCGGCCATCTGCTTGAGCGCGGCCTCATTGCCGTAAGGATCCATGATCGCGACGACCACGGCACCCTTCTTGTAGCCGGCAAGCTCGTTGGCCGAAGGACGGCGCACCTTGAGCACGATGTCGGCGTTGTTCACGGCATCCCCGGTGACCGTAGCCCCCGCGGCGGCGTAGTCCGTGTCGAGGATTCCCGATTTCACTCCGGCGCCCGGCTCGACCGCAACCTCGGCGCCAAGCCCGATGAGTTTTTTGACTGTCTCCGGCGTCGCCGCTACGCGCGGTTCGCCCGGATCGATTTCTGTTCTGACTGCAACCTTCATAATCCCTCCGAGGCCGATGGGATTATCGGCAAAGGGCGATGCCGAAAATGATTTAGATCAAGTCAGGAAGATCGGCATCAGGACGACGATCGCCATCGTCACGTTAATCAGGGTGATGAAATTGCGGTACGTTTGTTCTGCCCGCGTCGCGCGCAGCTCGCCCGTGTCACGCTCGGCAACAACCGCAACTTTCATGATCCCTCCAACACTTGCCGACGCATGGCCGATCGAGAGCGGCCCTGGTCTGCCAGTGAGTTGGTCCGCATGCGACAAGCCGCGTTTGGCGACGCGCCGATGCGGATCAAGCGAGGAAAATCGCCATCAGGATAAGAATGACAACGACCACCAAAATGACGCCCTTCACCAGCGTCACAAACGAGCGATATGTCTGCTCATGAGCGGGATAATCGTTCCCCGCCGCACTCGCGTATTCCATCTCGCCGTGGTCGGCCATAAGCCCCCTCCAGCCTGCCCCCGTCGCGCGGGGGCTTAGCGTAATTGCAAGCACAGAGCAACCCAGCGAAAGCGGACCTGCA
The DNA here is from genome assembly GCA_963721025.1 of uncultured Alphaproteobacteria bacterium. Taxonomy (GTDB): domain Bacteria; phylum Pseudomonadota; class Alphaproteobacteria; order Rhizobiales; family Xanthobacteraceae; genus BOG-931. The sequence continues at coordinate 354,505 of CAVRHN010000002.1, forward strand.
TTGCAGATCTTCAATGGAACCCGTGGCGGTTCCCCGGGACTCGAGGTGCTACATGTCCAAGACCAGCCGTTGGCTCTTGCACCCGGCGCAGCAGATCATGACCTTGTCGTTGGCGGCCTGCTCCTCCTCGCTGAGCACCGAATCACGATGTTCCGGGATGCCGGAGATGACGCGCGTCACGCATTCCCCGCAGATGCCGAGTTCGCACGAATAGTCGACATCAACTCCGGCCTCGTAAAGCACCTCGAGAATCTTCTTGCCCTCCGGGATGTAGTATTCCTCGCCGGAGCGCGCGAGTTCGACCCAGAAACCGCCCGATGTCGCCGCCTCCGCCTTGGGCGTGAAGTATTCGACGTGAACGTGATGGCGCGGCCGGCCGGCGGCCGCCGCCTCGAACGCCTTGAGCATGGGATTGGGGCCGCAGCAATAGAAATGCGCGTTCGGCGGCGCCGCGGCAATGGCGCCGGCAATGTCCAGAAACTTGCCGTCCGCTTCCTCGTCGAAATGCAGATGAACGGAATCTGGTCCGAATTTCTCCAATGTCGAGAGAAACGCCATGTCGGCGCGCGAGCGGCACGAATAATAAAGCTTCCACGAACGGTTTTGCGCCACGAGCTGCTGCGCCATGCACCAGATCGGCGTGATGGCGATGCCGCCGGCAAACAAAACGACCTGCTCGGCATCCTCGACCAGCGGGAAATTATTGCGCGGCGCGCTGATTTTCAGCGTATGCCCGACGTGCAGCTCGTCGAAGATGTAGCGCGAGCCGCCGCGGCTCGCGGCATCAAGCTTGATGCCGACCACGTAGCTTTCGGGATCGGGATCGGGGTTGAGCAGCGAAAATTGCCGGATGAGCCCGTTGGGCAGATGGATATCGATATGGGCGCCCGGCTGGTAGGGCGGCAACCGGCCGTCGTCGGGCCGCCGGAACGTATAGATGTTGGTGTCGCGGGCGACCGGCTCGATAGCGGTCAAGCGGACCTCGATCAAGCCCGCGGAGCGGGCGGTTTCAGGCGCCTGGGTTGCAGCGGCCGGTGATGGGGCGGTCATCGTATCCATGGGGCCATAGATAGGCGACGCGGGCGGGGTTTCGCAACATCCCGCGCGCTCTTAAACGAGGCGCGGATCGCGGCGTTTGCAGCCAAAACTTGGCGGGCGCCCGCCGGCATTCCGTCGGGCGCCCTTAGTTAATGCCAGTCAGTCTATAAGCCGGGTTCTGGATGGCATGCGAAAACCGATCGCATGCGTGACGACCATTCCTCTCGGACGCCGGTTGCCCGGCGCCTCCAGCAACCTACCCGGACGGCGGGTCTAGACATCGACCTGAGATATTCCGGGCTTGCGCGCGAAAAACCCCGTGCCGTCCCTATTCGGTCTTGCTCCCGGTGGGGTTTGCCGTGCCGCCGGCGTTGCCGCCGACGCGGTGCGCTCTTACCGCACCTTTTCACCCTTGCCGCAGTTTTACGCAACGCGCCGCGGCGGTCTGTTCTCTGTGGCACTTTCCCTAGGCTTGCGCCCGCCGGATGTTATCCGGCACCGCTTGTCCATGGAGCCCGGACTTTCCTCCCCGGCAACCTTTCGGTTTCGCCGAAGCGGCCGTCCGACCGACTGACAAGAAAGGGATGGGGACGTTGGCCTTCGCCGTCAAGAGGCGGCGCGGCGCTCGATGGTGTGAGCCCGCGCGGTAATAGTTCGCACCCGGCCGCGTTGGGCCAGCAGTTCTTCCAATGTGGCGCGGGTCAATTCATCACCAAGGCCGTCAATTCGCTCCGGCCGGAAATGACGCTGAAAGGCCGTCACCGCGGCCTGGGTGGCGAAATCGTAAGTGCCGCTGACGGCGACGTCGTAGCCGTACTTGCTGAGCGCGTCCTGCATCGCCGCGACGGCGTCGCTCTGGTCGCCGAGCACGAGCAGGGCGCCGCCTTCGGTGAGCGGGGTCGGTTTGACCCAATGACCGACGCCTAAATCGCAGAGGGTGCGCCAAGGAAATTTTTCGCCGGGGTCCCGTTTGCGCGCCGGCGCAATGTCCGAATGCGCCAGCACTCGGGCCGGCGGAATCGAATGGCGGGTCTGAATACTCCGGCAGAGCGCGGTCACAGCCGCGATCTGGCGCTTGGGAAAGTCAGGATAGCCGTATTCATGACCGGGATTGGCGATCTCGATACCGATCGAGCAGGAATTAATGTCCGTTTCGCCCGCCCAAAACGCGACGCCGGCGTGCCAGGCGCGGCGGCTCTCCTGCACCATCTGGACGATATAGCCGTCCTCGAACACGAAGTAGTGGGCCGACACCTCGCTCCCGGCGGCGCACAACAAATCCAGGGCGGCCGTGGCGTCCGGCATCCCCGTATAGTGGAGCACGATCATGTCGGGGTGGAGATCGCCCCTGCGCTCGCCATGATTAGGCGAAGGCCTGACCTCGGCGGCGACGCAGGACTCGGCTGGAAACACGCGGTGCGACATGACTTTTGATTTTAGGACGATAGGGGTTGCAGACAAGTCGATTTGTGCGTCGGGGCAATCGAGATGAGAAGAAAGCCAACTCGTTGCCGGTACGCAAGGGCCGGCCGCAGTTCCCGAGAAGCGGCCATAGATGCGCAGGCGCCGCGGCTTTCGCAGTCCAGCCGCAGTAAGACTTCAACCTTTCCTTAAGCTTACCCCTCACTAATCGAAATCGAGCGGAGCGGCGCCACCGGCAGCGCCAATGCGTTGACGCCCATATATTCCCATGATAGCCCATTTAGTCCCAAAAAGCCTGGCGATACCCGGATCTGAGGGCGGTGGAGTTGTAGCCGCGGCGGGCTCGCAAGGAGGGTGCCGTTTGCAGGGGCCGTGCCGGTCGGGGTGGCCGTGCGGCGAGGGCCGAGATGGACCGGTTCGTGTCCCACTACGGGCTTCGTTTGGATGCCAAGGGCCGTGTCTCGGTACCGGCCGCGTTCCGCGCGGTGCTCGCGCGCGATGGTTTCGACGGTCTCTATTGCTACCCCGCGCTCGATCGCCCGGCGCTGGATGCGGGAGGCCATGCGCTGCTCGCCGAGATCGAGGCGCTTATTACCGGCTTCGAACCCTATTCCGACGAGCGCGAGCGGTTCTCGCTCGCCCTCTACGGCACCAGCGAGACACTGAAGATCGATGGCGAAGGCCGCGTGGTGCTGAGCGACAGCCTCAAAATGCATGCCGGGATCACCGACGCCGTCACCTTCGTCGGTCTCGGCCACAAGTTTCGAATCTGGGAGCCCGGCCGTTTTCGCGCGGAACTCGCGGAGGCCACCGACAAGGTCCGCGCCTTCAAGGCGGAGCTCGGCACCCGGACGGCGGCGGCAAAACCGCTCGGAGCACGGGAATGATGATGAGCAGCGACAGCTCTGCTGTCGCTGGCGGACTGGCTCGTCATATTCCCGTGCTCGCCCGCCGCGCCGTGGCGTGGCTCGACGTTGGCGACGGCGGCGTCTACCTCGATGCGACGTTCGGCGCCGGCGGCTATGCGCGCGCGATCCTGGCGACGGCTGGCGCGCGCGTCATCGGGATCGATCGGGATGACACCGCGATCGGCGCCGGCGCGGCGCTTGTCGAGGAAGCGCAGGGCCGCCTGACGCTGGTCGAGGGACGCTTCTCGGAGCTGGATTCGATTGCCGCGGCCCACGGCGCTGCCACGGTCGATGGGGTCGTTTTCGATCTCGGCATTTCGTCCATGCAGATCGACGAAGCGGCGCGCGGATTTTCCTTCCGGCTCGACGGACCGCTCGATATGCGCATGGGGCGCGGCGGCCCGAGCGCGGCCGACGTGGTTGCACGCGCCGGCGAGCGCGACCTCGCTTTCATCATCGCCACCCTGGGCGAAGAGCGCCACGCGCGGGCGATTGCGCGCGCGATCGTAAGAACCCGCGAGGCACACCCGATCGTCACAACACGGGCGCTCGCGGACATTGTGGCGCGGATCGTGCATAGCAAAGAAGGCGCGATCCACCCGGCGACGCGAACTTTTCAGGCGCTGCGGATCTTCGTCAACGACGAACTTGCCGAGTTGGCTCGCGGCCTCGCCGCCGCCGAGCGCGTGCTCAAGCCCGCCGGGCGCCTTGTCGCTGTCGCCTTCCATTCGCTCGAAGATCGTATCGTCAAAACCTTCCTCGCCCAGCGCAGCCGCGCACCGGCGTTGTCCCGCCATCGGCCGCAGATGACGGCGGCACCGCCGACCTTCCGCGTGCTGACGCGGCGGCCGGAAACGCCGGACGATGCCGAGATCGCGGCCAACCCGCGGGCGCGATCGGCGAAGCTCCGCGCCGCCGAACGCACCGATGCCGCGGCGCGCGACGCGGCGATCGAAACGCTGCTGCCGCGTCTGCCTTCGCTCGCGGACGTGATGCGGGGCCGCGCATGATCCTGCGCGTCCTCAATATCGTGGTAATCGTCGCGCTGGTGCTGGCGGCGGCCTACGTCTACCGCATAAAATTCGACTCCACGGTGCAGGCCGAACGTCTCGCCAAGATCCGCAGCGAAGTGCGCCAAGCGCGCGACAACATTGCGGCGTTGCGCGCCCAGTGGGGGGAACTCGACAATCCCGCACGCATCGAAGCCCTTGCCAAGCGCTTTCTGCCGCTCAAGCCCGTCGTGCCGACACAGTTCAATTCATTGGATCAGCTTCCCGATCGTCCGCCGCAATTCATCCAGCCCGGCAGCAAGGATCCGATCGGCGTCATGATCGAGAATTTGGAGGAGCCCGAGACGGTGACGGGAAGCGTCGCGGCGCCTGCTGCCGCCCCCTCCGAAACCGCCGGCCAAGCGACGGCGCAACCGCCGGCAAACGAGGATCGCTAAATCGATGACCGCGATCACCCAAGCCGAATCGCTTAAGCCCGGCGAACTCTGGCGGCGGCGGCTCCTGCGCGCGCTGCTCTATGGCAGCAAGGTCGATCGTGGCGCCAAGGCGCGGGCGCGGGTGGGATTGGCGATTGTCGCTTTTGCCGTGGTCTATTCCATCATTGCCGCGCGTCTCATCATGTTCGCGGTCGTATCGGACGGCCGTACCGTGCACCGCGTCGTGGCCAGCGACGCGATCGCGACGGCGCGTCCCGACATCCTCGATCGCAACGGCGAGATTTTGGCAACCGACGTCCGCGTGCCGTCGCTCTACGGCGAACCACGCCGGCTCATCGATGTCGACGAGGCGGTCGAATTGCTCACCGCGGACCTGCCCGATATCGATGCCGCCGAACTGCGCGAGCGGCTGTCCTCCAAGCGCGGCTTCGTCTGGCTCAAGCGCGATATCACTCCCGCGCAGCAGCGGGAGATCTACCGGCAGGGGCTGCCGGGCATCGGCTTTCTCAGCGAAAACAAGCGCACCTACCCGAACGGCGCGGAGGTCTCGCACCTCATCGGCCATGTCAATATCGACAACCAGGGTATCGCCGGCATGGAGAAGTGGCTCGACACCCATGGCCTCGCCGCGCTGCACATGGCTGGGCTTGCCACCGACCGCTTGCAAAACCCGGTCCAGCTGGCCGTCGATCTACGCGTGCAACATGCGTTGCGCGACGAACTGGTCGCCGCCCGGGCCAAATTCAAGACGCTGGCCGCCGCCGGCCTCGTCCTCGACGTGCGCACCGGCGAGATCGTCGCCATGGTGTCGGAGCCGGATTACGATCCCAATAATCCGCATGAGGCGCTCGATCCGACGCGCATCAATCGGCTGACCACCGGCGTCTACGAAATGGGATCGACCTTCAAGGCGTTCACCATCGCGATGGCGCTCGATTCCGGAAAGTTCAATCTCAAATCGGCGTTCGACGCGCACGGTCCGATGCGCGTCGGCAGGTTCCTGATCCACGACTTCGAGCCTGAGAACCGGATGCTGACCATACCGGAAATCTTCACCTACTCCTCGAACATCGGTGCCGCGCGCACCGCATTGGCGATGGGCGTCGACGCCCACAAGGCGTTTCTGAAAAAGATGGGCCAGCTCGACCGGCTGCGCACCGAATTGCCGGAAAGCGCCGAGCCGATCGTGCCCAAGCGCTGGGGTGAGCTCAACACCATCACTATCGCCTTCGGCCACGGCCTTTCGGTGGCGCCGCTGCAAGCGGTGATGGGCGTCGCCGCGCTGATGAACGGCGGCGTTTTGGTTCCGCCGACCTTCCTCAAGCGGACGCAGGCCGAGGCCGAGACGCTGGGCAAGCGCGTCGTCAAGCCCGAGACCAGCGAAATGATGCGCTACCTGATGCGGCTCAATGTCGAGAAGGGGACTGCGAGGAAAGCGGAAATACCGGGCTATTACATCGGCGGTAAGACCGGCACCGCCGACAAGGTCATCAACGGCCGCTATTCCAAGGGCCATGTGCTCACCGACTTCATGGCGGTGCTGCCAGCCGACCAGCCGCGCTATCTGCTCCTGATCATGCTCGACGATCCGAAGGCGCTGCCGGAGACGCACGGCTTCAAGACCTCCGGCTGGAATGCGGTGCCGATCGGCGGCGCCGTCGTCGCCCGCATCGCGCCGCTGCTTGGCATCGAACCGCGCATGGACCTGCCCACCGCCGATCACCTGATACTGGCCTCGGTTAAGGAAAGCAGGTAAGGCGGGGGCCGCATTAGAGCGCGGTCGCTTTAATTGAATCGATTGTACCTCTAACATCATGGGGAGCATGATCTTTTCGGAAAACCGCTGTCGGCGTTTCCGGATCATGCTCAAAGCAAATCGCCATGAAGCTTCGCGAGATTCTGCCCCCCGACGCGGAGATCAAGTCACGCCATGCCGGTCTCGACATCGGCGGCGTGACTGCGGACAGCCGCACGGTCAAAGAGGGCGACCTGTTCGTCGCGATTGCCGGCGGCAAGACCGACGGGCTGCGCTTTGTCGGTCCGGCGATCGCCGCCGGCGCCGTCGCCATCCTGGCGGAGCGGCGGCCGGATGCGCTGTTATCGGATGCAGTCGCCTTCGTGCGGGCCGGCAGTGCCCGGCGTGCGCTCGCGCTGATCGCCGCCAAGTTCTACCCGCGGCAGCCGCGGACCATCGCCGCCATCACCGGCACCAGCGGAAAAACCTCGGTCGCCGCCTTCACGCGTCAAATCTGGACGGCGCTGGGACATCGCGCCGCCTCAATCGGCACGATCGGCATCGTTTCGCCGCGCGCCGAGACCTATGGCGCGCTGACGACGCCGGATCCGGTGGAGCTGCATCGTTCGCTCGACGCGCTGGTCGGCGACGGCGTCACCCACCTTGCGATCGAAGCTTCGTCACACGGCCTCGACCAATACCGCCTCGACGGATTGCATCTCGCGGCCGGCGCTTTCACCAATATCACCCGCGATCATCTCGATTATCACGAAAGCTTCGAGGCTTATTTGGCCGCCAAGCTGCGGCTGTTCGAGGCGCTCCTCGAACCGGGCCGCGCCGCGGTTATCGATGTCGATCACGAGTACGCCGACACGGTTATGGCCGCCGCCAAGGCGCGCGGCCTGTCGATCATGAGCGTCGGCCGCAGGGGCACCGGCGTTCGGCTCGTCGAGTCCGTCAGCGACGGCTTCTCGCAGCTGTTGCGGCTTGAACATGGCGGCCAAAATTTTCGCCTGCACTTGCCGCTGGTCGGCGAGTTTCAGGCGGAAAACGCGCTCGTCGCCGCCGGCATCGCCATCGCCACCGGTAGCGATCCGGCTGCGGTATTTCCGGCGCTCGAACATCTGAAGGGCGCCAAGGGCCGGCTGGAGCTTGTCGGCCTAAGCTGCGGCGCGCCGGTCTTCATCGACTATGCGCACAAGCCCGACGCGCTCGCCAAGGCGCTCGATGCGCTGCGGCGCGCCGCGACCGGCCGGCTTGTGGTGGTATTCGGCGCCGGCGGCGACCGTGACCGCGGCAAGCGGCCGTTGATGGGCGCCGTTGCCGTCGCCAAGGCCGACCGCGTCATCGTCACCGACGACAATCCGCGCGGCGAGGATGCCGCCGCCATCCGCGCCGCCATCATGGCGACCGCGCGCGGCGCCATCGAAATCGCCGACCGGCGGGAGGCGATTCGCTCGGCAATTGCCGAGCTGCGCGTCGGCGACGTGCTGCTGATCGCCGGCAAGGGCCATGAAACCGGCCAAATCATCGGCGACCGGGTTGTGCCGTTCAGCGATCACGAAGCGGTCGCCGCGGCACTGAAGGAGCTGGCCGCATGAGCGCGCGCGCGCTGTGGACCGTCGAGGCGATGGCGGACGCGATGGGTGCCGAGCGTCAGGGCGGTTTGCCGCAATCGGTATCCGGCATCTCGATCGATAGCCGCACCATCGCGCCGGGCGACGCCTTCTTCGCCATCGCCGGCGATCATCGCGACGGGCATGAGTTTGTCGCGTCGGCGCTTGCCGCCAAGGCCGGCCTTGCGGTTGTTGCCGCCGATCGGCGGGCGGAGCTGCCGCGCCAAGCGCCGTTGCTGGTCGTGCCTGACGTGCTCGCGGCGTTGCGCGCTCTGGCCGCCGCGGCGCGGGCCCGCACCCGCGCCAAGGTGATCGGCGTCACCGGCTCGGTCGGCAAGACCGGAACCAAGGAGGCGTTGCGGCTCGCGCTCGGCAAGGACGGCGTGACCCACGCCTCGGTCGCGTCCTACAACAATCATTGGGGCGTGCCGCTGTCGCTGGCGCGCTGTCCGGCAGGCGCGCATTATGCGGTGCTGGAAATGGGAATGAATCACCAGGGCGAGATCGAGCCGCTGTCGCGGCTGGCGCGCCCGCATGTCGCGATCATCACCACGATTGCGCCGGTGCATCTCGAATTCTTCGGCTCGCTCGCCAAGATCGCCGACGCCAAGGCCGAGATTTTTCTCGGCCTCGAAGCCGACGGCGCCGCGGTGCTCAATCGCGACAACACGCAATTCGCGCACCTCAAGCGCCGCGCCAAGGAGGCGGGCGTCGCGCGCATCGTATCGTTCGGCGAGCACGAAAAGGCCGACGCGCGCCTGATCAAGAGCGCGTTGCACGCCGACTGCTCGACCGTCCAGGCGCAAATTTTCGGCACCGAGCTCACGTATAAGATCGGCGCGCCGGGGCGCCACCTGGTGCATAATTCGCTGGCGGTGCTGGCGACGGCCGTCCTTGTCGGCGCCGATCTGGCGCTGGCGGCGCTGGCGCTCTCGGAATTCAAGCCGGTGTCCGGACGCGGCGCGTCGATCGAGATCGATCTGCCCGGCGGCCCGGCGCTGGTCATCGACGACAGCTATAATGCCAACCCGGCTTCCGTCGCTGCGGCGCTGGCACTGCTCGGCCAGGCGCCGATCGGCCCGCGCGGACGGCGGATCGCCGTGCTCGGCGACATGCTCGAACTCGGCCCGCGCGGGCGCGCGCTGCATCGCGGCCTGCGCGATGCGGTCGTCGCCAACGCCGTCGATCTCGTGTTCTGCTGCGGTCCGTTGATGCGCGTGTTGTGGCGGGCTCTTCCCGCCAGCCGCCGCGGCGGCTATGCAGAGGACTCCGCCGCGCTCGAGGCGCAAGTCCTGTCCACGATCCGTGCCGGCGATGTCGTCATGGTCAAGGGCTCGCTCGGCTCGCGCATGGCGCCCATCGTCGAGGCGCTGCAACGGCTGTCGATGCGTCAAGACTCGTTGGAAAGCGACACTTTCGAAACCGCGGCCGTGCAAGGTTGATGCGATGCTCTATTGGCTGGTCGATTTGTCGGACAAAGTGACCGCCCTCAACGTCTTCCGCTACATCACGTTCCGCACCGGCGGCGCGGTCATCACCGCGCTGCTGTTTGTCTTTTTGTTCGGCCCCGCCATCATCGGCCGGCTGCGATCGCTGCAAGGCAAAGGGCAGCCGATCCGCACCGACGGCCCGAAATCGCACATCATCAGCAAAGCCGGCACGCCGACGATGGGCGGGCTGATGATTCTGTCGGGCATGGTGGTGTCGACGCTGTTGTGGGCGAACCCCGCCAATCCCTATGTCTGGGTGGTGCTCTGGGTCACGCTCGGCTTTGGGCTGGTCGGCTTCTACGACGATTACCTGAAAGTCACGAAACAAGCCCACAATGAATTTCCCGGCATCGTCCGCTTGGGCATCGAAGCGATCATTGCCGGGGTGGCCTGCGTTGCGCTGGTCCAGCTCGGGCGTGGGTCGTTTTCGACCTCGCTGGTGTTTCCTTTTTTCAAGGAGCTGGTGGTCAATCTCGGCTGGTTCTACGTTCTGTTCGCGATCTTCATCATCGTCGGCGCCGGCAACGCCGTGAATCTGACTGATGGCCTCGACGGCCTCGCCATCGTGCCGGTGATGATCGCGGCCGCGAGCTTCGGCGCCATCGCCTATCTCTCCGGTAACGCGGTGTTCGCTGATTATCTGCAAATCCACTATGTGGCCGGCACCGGTGAGCTTTCCGTGTTGTGCGGCGCCGTGCTCGGCGCCGGCCTCGGCTTTCTCTGGTTCAACGCCCCGCCGGCCTCGATCTTCATGGGCGATACCGGGTCGCTGGCGCTCGGCGGCATGATCGGCGCCATTGCGGTCGCCACCAAGCACGAGATCGTGCTTGCCGTCATCGGCGGCCTGTTCGTACTCGAGGCGGTCTCCGTCATCGTGCAGGTGGTGTCGTTCAAGCTGACCGGAAAACGCGTCTTCAAGATGGCGCCGATCCACCACCATTTCGAGCAGCTCGGCTGGACCGAGCCGCAGATCGTCATTCGCTTCTGGATCGTCGCGGTCGTGCTCGCGCTGGCGGGGCTCTCGACCTTGAAGCTGCGGTAGCGTCATCGTGGTTCCGGTCACGACGTTCGCGGGCAGAAAGGTCGCCGTGTTCGGGTTGGGCGGCTCGGGGCTGGCGAGCGCGAGTGCGCTCTTGGCCGGCGGCGCCGACGTCGTCGGCTACGACGATGATGCCGAGATCGTGGCGAAGGCCAATGCCGCCGGCATCCCCACCGCCGATTTGCGCGACGCCGACTGGGGGAGGATCGCGGCGCTGGTGTTGGCGCCGGGCGTTCCGCTCACGCACCCGACGCCGCACTGGATCGTCCGGCTTGCGCAAAAAGCCGCCGTCGAAGTGATCGGCGATATCGAGTTGTTCTGCCGCGAGCGCCGCCGCGTGGCGCCGGACGCGCCTTTTGTCGCCATCACCGGCACCAACGGCAAATCGACCACCACCGCCCTGGTCGCGCATCTGGCGGCGTCAGCCGGCATGGACGCGCAGCTCGGCGGCAATATCGGCACCGCGATCCTGTCGCTTGAGCCGCCGGCCGCGAGTCGTATCCAACCTTTGCGCGTCCACGTCATCGAGTGTTCGTCGTATCAGATCGATCTCGCCCCTTCGCTGGATCCTTCGGTCGGCATCCTCATCAATCTCAGCGAAGATCATCTCGATCGCCACGGCACCATGGAACACTATGCGGCGGTGAAGGAGCGGCTGGTCGCCGGCGTGCCAAGCCAAGGGACTGCCATCATCGGCGTCGACGACGAATGGTGCCGGACCATTGCCGACCGGCTGGAGCAGTCAGGCAAGCGCGTCGTCCGGGTCTCGGTGCGGCAAAAGCCGACAAATGGGATTTATGTGGAGGGCGACCGCATCATGCGTGTGGCCGCCGCGGGTATTTCTCAGGTCGCCGAGATCGGCGGCATCGGCTCGCTGCGCGGGCTACACAATGCGCAAAATGCCGCCTGCGCGGCAGCGGCGGCGCTGACGCTCGGTATCGAGCCGGGGACGATACAGGCCGGCCTTTGCTCGTTTCCCGGCCTTGCGCATCGCATGGAGGAGGTCGGCCGGCGTGGGGCTGTGCTGTTCGTTAACGATTCCAAGGCGACCAACGCCGACTCGGCGGCGCAGGCGCTCGCGTGCTTCAGCGACATTTTCTGGATCGCCGGCGGCAAACCGAAGACCGGCGGCATCGAGTCGCTGCGGGTCTTCTTTCCGCGCATCCGCAAGGCCTATCTGATCGGCGAGGCGGCGGCAGAGTTCGCCGCCACGCTTGCAAACGACGTGCCGCACGAGATCGCCGGCACGCTCGACAACGCGCTGGCAGCGGCGGCGCGCGATGCGGCAGCTTCGGCCGCGGCTGCGCCTGTCGTGCTGCTCTCGCCCGCCTGCGCCTCGTTCGATCAATACCGCAATTTCGAAGTGCGCGGCGACGCCTTTCGGGTCCTTGTGCGCGCACTGCCCGGGGTGGCGGCGAAATGAACTGTGCACCGTTCGGCAGAACCCATCAGATAGCATGCCTTGCTCAAGGGGAGGGCAAGAAACCGATTGACGAAATTCACCTCTGGCCGATCGCATCGAGATGTGCTCATTTGGCTTGGCTGGGGACAACCGGTGGGCGCAATATCCAGGGGTCTCTCTTCCGCTGCGCTCACACTTAAAATCGTGGTCGTCTGCGCATGTCGGGGGCTTTCTTCGCTGCAGTCCCGCCGGATGAGCGGTGCGCGTATTGCAACGGCGAGCGTCATGCCGCGACGCTCGCTCCCGACGTGCAGGCGATTTACTGCATCTCCTTGCAAGAGCAGCCGCATCGCGCCGCGCAAGCGGCCGCGCATTTGCACGCAAGCGGGCTATGCCAGCAGGTGACCTTCTTCCGTCCCCGCCGCGGACACAATGCCAATTACGCCATCTGGGAAAGCCACTGCCTGGTCGCGCAGGACGCGGTCAGGAAGGGATTCGACCGCGTCATCGTGCTCGAAGATGACGTGCTCTTCTACAACGCCTGGGACGCGAACGTGCGGCGCATCAAGCGGGCCATGGAGGCGGTACCGGCCGGCTGGTGGGGTCTTTATCTCGGACACGTGCCGATCCAGGCTTATTTCGTGCGCGGCGGATTGCTGCGGACGCGGTCAGGCTGCACGCACGCCTATCTGGCGAACCGGCCACTCTTGAATTGGCTGGCCACGACCACGCCGATGGGCCCCGACGTGCCGACATGGCCGCTGATTGGCCAGTCGATCGATTCGGCAATGTCGAACCTTCCCGAGCTCTACGCGCTGTTTCCGATGATCGCTCGGCAGCGTTTCCTCGGCGACTACCGGGTCGACAGCCGCCTCGACGATCGCGGCCGCCGCCGCGCCCTCACTGACGTCGATCGCTGGCGCTATCTGTTCATCTTCCGAGGCGCGCGTCTTGCCGAAGCGGCCGCCGTCGTTCTTTCGCCGATTCATTGGCTGACGCTCGACTGGTGGCGTCGACGAGTCGACTGCTCCCCGATGCCGATCGAGGAAGCGAAAGCCTACCGATGGTGGACATGAGGGCGGGATTTTTTGGACTGCTGGCGAGCGGAAGCCCGGGTTCCTGAAAATGCTGCCGGTTCAACTCGACATTAATCCTCTGGAAACCATCGCGGTGTCACCAGTAAGCGGGACTTCTTGTTGGGGACGCCTGTAAAGGCGAACAACTTTGGCTTCGCGCGCGCAACCTACGCCGTTGAGCGAATGGTGGCGGACGGTCGATCGGCTGACGCTGGCGGCGCTGGGCGCGCTGATGCTCGGCGGCATCGTATTGTGCCTAGCCGCGAGCCCGCCGGTGGCCACGCGCATCGGCCTTGACCCGTTCCATTTCGTCGACCGCCAGGTGCTGTTTCTCATTCCCGCCGCCGGCGTCCTGATCGCGACCTCGTTTCTGTCGCCGCGCGAGATCCGCCAGGTATCGCTGGTCGTCTTCGCCGTCAGTCTCATCCTGGTCGCCCTGACCCCTTATTTCGGCGCCGAGATCAAGGGCGCGCGCCGCTGGCTGGTGATCCTCGGCGTCAACATCCAGCCGTCGGAGTTTCTCAAGCCGGCATTCGTGATCCTGATCGCCTGGCTGTTCGGCGAATCGGGCAAGCGCGCCGACATGCCGGCGAACACCGTGGCGCTAGCGCTGCTCGTCATCGTGGTCGGATTGTTGGTGCTGCAGCCGGATTTCGGCCAGACCATGCTGATCACGCTGGTTTGGGGCGCGCTGTTCTATATGGCGGGCATGCGTTTCATTTGGGTGCTCGGGCTTGGCGCCACCGCGAGCCTCGGCCTGCTCGTGGCCTTCTACACCGTCCCGCATGTGGCGCAGCGCATCAACCGCTTCCTCGATCCCGCCTCCGGCGACACCTTCAATATCGACATCGCCACCGAATCGTTCATCCGCGGCGGCTGGTTCGGCCGCGGTCCGGGCGAGGGCACGATCAAGCGCATCCTGCCAGAGGGTCATACCGATTTCGTGTTCGCGGTGGCCGCGGAGGAATTCGGCGTCGTGCTCTGCCTCATTCTCGTGGCTTTGTTCGCCTTCATCGTCATCCGCGCGCTGGTCAAGGCGATGCGCAACGACGATCCGTTCATCCGTTTCGCCGCCGCGGGGCTGGCGATCCTGTTCGGGCTGCAATCGACCATCAACATGGCGGTGAACCTGCACCTGATGCCGGCGAAGGGAATGACCTTGCCGTTCATTTCCTACGGCGGCTCGTCGCTGATCTCGCTCGCTTACGGCATGGGCATGCTGATCGCGCTCACCCGCGAGCGGCCGCGCGCCCAGCTTGCCGGCGACGAGATGGCGCTCGCCGGGCGAGGCATGTGATGCCCGAGCCGGCGCGCGCGCCGGTTCTGGTGGCGGCCGGCGGGACGGGCGGCCATCTGTTTCCGGCCGAGGCGCTCGCGGCGGCGCTAGGGAAGCGCGGCATTGCCGTTCATCTCGTCACCGACCGGCGGGCGGCGCGCTATGGCGGCGCTTTTCCGGACGAAGCCACCCACGTCGTCGCCAGCGCGACACTGCGCGCGCGCAACCCGATCGCCGCGACACGAACCGCCGCCATGCTCGGCGTCGGCCTCGTCCAGGCCTGGGCGCTGATCGGCCGGCTCAAACCGGCGGCGGTGATCGGCTTCGGCGGCTATCCGACCATCCCGCCGCTGCTTGGCGGCGGCCTGGCGCGGCGTTCCGACCCTGATCCATGACGCCAACGCGGTCATCGGGCGGGCCAATCGGCTGTTGGCGCCGCGCGTCACCGCGATCGCCACCACGTTTCCCGATGTCTTCCGCGACGAGCCTCGTCTCGCCGCCAAGGCGACGCTGACCGGCAATCCGGTTCGGCCGGCCGTGGTCGCCGCCGCGGCAACGCCCTATCCGGCCGGGCGCGATCCGCTGCGGCTGTTGATTTTCGGCGGCAGCCAGGGCGCGCGG
The DNA here is from genome assembly GCA_963721025.1 of uncultured Alphaproteobacteria bacterium. Taxonomy (GTDB): domain Bacteria; phylum Pseudomonadota; class Alphaproteobacteria; order Rhizobiales; family Xanthobacteraceae; genus BOG-931. The sequence goes on from CAVRHN010000002.1 coordinate 369,575, forward strand.
ATCATGGCCGATGTCGTTCCGGTTGCGATCGGAAGACTCGAATCGGGCCTGCGCGCGCGGCTCGCCATCGTGCAGCAGGCTCGCGAGGAGGATCTGGGCCGCGTGCGCGGCGCCTATGCGAATCTCGCCGTCGCCGCCGAAGTCGCGCCGTTTTTCCCCGATCTGCCGACGCGCATGGCGGCGAGCCATCTGGTCGTTGCGCGATCCGGAGCCTCGACCGTCGCCGAACTTGCGGCGATCGGTCGGCCGGCGATCCTGGTGCCGCTGCCGCACGCGCTCGATCAGGACCAATTCGCCAATGCCGGCGTTCTGGACAGCGCCGGCGGCGCGATTCGGCTGGTGCAGCAGGAATTTACGCCGCAGCGGCTCGCCGCCGAGATTGCCGCGCTGGCGGCGGCGCCGGAGCGGCTCGCCGCCATGGCGGCGGCGGCGCAATCCTTGGGCAGGCTCGATGCCGCCGAGCGGCTCGCCGACCTCGTGCTCGAGGTGGCGGCGCGGGGCGCAAACAAGTAGGTTCGCGCCTGCGTTCGCGAGTCTGGGAGAACCTATGAAATTGCCGCACGACATCGGCCCGGTGCATTTCGTCGGCATCGGCGGCATCGGCATGAGCGGCATCGCCGAGGTGATGGTGAACCTCGGCTATACCGTGCAGGGCTCCGACCAGGCCGAGAGCGCCAACGTCAAACGGTTGCGCGACAAGGGCGTGCGGATCGCGATCGGGCATGCGGCCGCCAATTTGACCGGCGTCCGGGTCGTCGTCGTCTCCTCGGCGATCAAGCCGGACAATCCGGAGCTCGTCGCCGCGCGCGCGCAGCGCCTGCCGGTGGTGCGCCGCGCCGAGATGCTGGCGGAGCTGATGCGGCTGAAAAGCTGCGTCGCCATTGCCGGCACGCACGGCAAGACCACGACCACGTCGATGGTGGCGGCGCTGCTCGATGCCGACGGCTTCGATCCGACGGTGATCAACGGCGGCATCATCAACGCCTACGGCACCAATGCGCGGCTCGGCGCCGGCGACTGGATGGTGGTCGAGGCCGACGAGTCCGACGGCACATTTCTCAAGCTGCCGGCCGATATCGCCATCGTCACCAACATCGATCCCGAGCACCTCGATCACTTCAAGACCTTCGACGCCGTGCAGGAGGCGTTTCGCGCCTTTGTCGAGAACGTGCCGTTCTACGGGTTTTCGGTGATGTGCACCGACCATCCGGTGGTGCAGAGCCTGGTCGGCCGCATCGAGGATCGCCGCATCGTCACCTATGGCGAAAATCCGCAGGCCGATGTGCGGCTGGTCGATGTCTCGCATGCCGGCGGAATTTCGCTGTTCACCGTCGTGTTTCGCGACCGCGCCGGGCAGTTCCTGCACGAGATCAAGAATGTCGCGCTGCCGATGCCGGGACGGCACAACGCGCTCAACGCCACCGCGGCGATCGCGGTCGCCCACGAACTCGGCATCGGTGACGATGTGATCCGCAACGCGCTGGCCAATTTCGGCGGCGTGCGGCGCCGCTTCACCCGCACCGGCATCTGGAACGGCGTCACCATCATCGACGATTACGCCCACCATCCGGTCGAGATCGCCTGCGTGCTCAAGGCGGCGCGCGAATCGACCAAGGGCCAGGTGATCGCCGTCGTGCAGCCGCATCGCTACACCCGGCTCGCCGCCTTGTTCGAGCAGTTCTGCACCTGCTTCAACGACGCCGACGCCGTGATTGTCGCGCCGGTCTATCCGGCCGGCGAAGCGCCGATCGAGGGCGTCGACCGCGATGCGCTGGTGCAGGGGCTGCGCACCCACGGCCACCGCCGCGCGGTCGCGCTCGACGGCCCCGACAAGCTTGCCGCGCTGGTCGCCGGAATGGCGCAGACGGGCGACTATGTCGTCTGCCTTGGCGCCGGCTCGATCACGCAATGGGCCTATGCGCTGCCCGGTGAATTGGCGGCGCGGCGAGCTAGAGCATGATCCGGAAAAGTGGAAGCCGGTTTTCCGAACAGATCATGCTCCACTAAACAGTCACGCCATGATCAAAAAATGCCTGGCGGTGCGCCACGTCGCCTTCGAGGATCTCGGCCTGCTCGGCCCGCTCCTCGCCGCGCGCGGCTATGACGTGCACTATCTCGATGCCGGCATTCGAGCCCTTCGACACCGAAACGCTGCTCGCGCCCGATCTGGTGATCGTGCTGGGCGGTCCGATCGGCGTCTATGAGCGCGACGCCTATCCGTTCATCGGCGAGGAAATTGCCGCGGTCGCGGCGCGCATCGAGTCGAACAAGCCGATGCTCGGCATCTGCCTCGGCGCGCAGCTCATGGCGGCGGCGCTCGGCGCGCGGGTGGCGCCGGGCCCGGTCAAGGAGATCGGCTGGGCGCCATTGACGCTGACGGAAGCCGGCCAGGCCTCGGTGCTGTCGGCGCTCGGCGCGACGCCGGTGCTGCACTGGCACGGCGACAATTGCGAGTTGCCGCACGGCTGCGCGCGGCTCGCCTCGACGCAGCATTGTCCGGTGCAGGCGTTCGCGCGCACGCCGTCGCAGCTCGCATTGCAGTTTCATCTGGAGACCGAGCCGGCGCGGTTCGAGAGTTGGCTCGTCGGCCACACCGTCGAGCTCGGCAAGGCGGGCATCGATCCGCGCGATTTGCGGGCGCAGGCGCGCGCGCTCGGTCCGGCGACGCGCGAAGCCGGCGGCAAAGTGCTGACGGCGTGGCTCGATCAAGGTGGCCGGAGCCGCCGCATGAGCTTTCCCGATATTGTCGCCGGCTTGAAGTCGAAAATGCCGGCGCTGCGCGGCCGGCTGCTGGCCAAATCAGTCGCTCGCGGAACTGACCTGGTTTCGCGTCGGCGGGCCGGCGCAGGTTTTGTTCATGCCGGAGGACGACGACGACCTCGGCTATATGCTGGCCAACCTGCCGGCCGAAATTCCCGTCACCGTCATCGGGCTCGGCTCCAACCTGATCGTGCGCGATGGCGGCGTGCCGGGCGTGGCCATCAGGCTCGGGCGCGGCTTCGGCGACATCGTCATCGACGGCGTCGACGTGCGCGCCGGCGCCGCGGTGCCCGACGTCAAGGTCGCGCGCGCGGCGCAGGAGGCCGGCATTGCCGGGCTGTCGTTCCTGCGCGGCATTCCCGGCAGCATCGGCGGCGCGCTGCGCATGAACGGCGGCGCCTATGGACGCGAGACCAAGGACGCGCTGATCGAGGCCCGCGCCGTCGATCGCGCCGGCCGCGTCCATGTGCTCGGCAACGCCGACATGCGCTTCGCCTACCGGCATTGCGGCGCGCCCGACGATTACATCTTCACGCAAGCCACGTTCCGCGGCGAACGCGGCGACCCGGCCGTCATCGCCGCCGAGATGGACAAGATCACGGAAGCGCGCGAGGCGACGCAGCCGATCAAAAGCCGCACCGGCGGCTCGACCTTCAAAAATCCGCCCGGGCAGAAGGCTTGGCAGCTCATCGACGCCGCCGGCTGCCGCGGCTTGCGCATCGGCGACGCACAAGTGTCGGCGATGCATTGCAATTTTCTGATCAATCTCGGCAACGCGACCGCCGCCGACATCGAGACGCTCGGCGAGACCGTGCGGCAGCGGGTCAAAGAGCACTCCGGCGTCGATCTCGAATGGGAGATCAAGCGGATCGGGGTGCCGAAATAATACGCAACGCTCTGAGCGTCCGGAGACTCTCGACGTTTCGCCAATTGTGGATTCTATTGGTGACCCAGCGAATCAACCGAACCGGCACACGGTACCGGGCTGGGGCATGACAAAGCACGTCGCCGTTCTGATGGGAGGCTGGTCGGCAGAGCGCGAAATCTCATTGCGCTCGGGCCAGGCCTGCGCCGATGCGCTCGCCCGCCTCGGCTATCGTGTGACGCCGATCGATGCCGGGCGCGACGTCGCCACCGTTCTCGGTTCGCTGAAGCCCGACGTCGCGCTCAACGTGCTGCACGGCCGGCCCGGCGAGGACGGCACGCTGCAAGGCGTTCTGGAAATCCTCGGCATTCCCTACAGCCATTCCGGCGTGCTTGGCCTCCGCGCTCGCCATGCAGAAGGATTTTGCCAAGGCGCTGTTCCGCGCCGCCGGCGTTCCGGTCGCCGAGGATATCGTGGCGTCGCGGTTCGAAGCCGGGCGCCGCCACCTGATGCCGCCGCCCTATGTGGTCAAGCCGATCGCGGAAGGCTCGAGCGTCGGCGTCTTCATCGTCACCGAGGACCATCCGCATCCGCCGCAGGAGCTTTACCGCGACGACTGGCCGTTCGGCGACAAGGTCATGGTCGAGCGCTACATCCCGGGCAAGGAACTCACCTGCGCCGTGTTCGACGACCGGCCGCTCGACGTCATCGAGATCGTGCCGGCGACGCGGTTCTACGATTACGAGGCGAAATATGCCGCCGGCGGCTCCAAACACCTGCTGCCGGCGCCAATTTTACCAAATGTTTACCAGGAAGTCCGAAGACTCACGCTGGCTGCCCACAGTGCGCTCGGCTGCCGCGGCGTGAGCCGCGCCGACTTTCGTTACGACGATCGGGGGACGGGAAAGCTGGTCTGTCTTGAGGTCAATACGCAGCCGGGCATGACCGAGACCTCGCTCGTTCCCGAGCTTGCTGCCTACGCGGGCATCACCTTCGATGAGCTGGTGCGATGGATGGTGGAGGACGCCTCGACCAACCGCTGATGCGGTCGGGGCCAGGGGTGGAAGCAGCGGTGGAACAGGTCGGCACGTCGTTTGACGCGCCGCATCTTCCGCGCGCCGAAAACGATCTTCGCCGCGGTCGCACCGAGCGCTTGGCGTGGCTGGCGTCCTGTCGCCGGTTGATGGGGCGCTGGGTCTTGCGGATCGTGCGGCTGCCGCCGCCCGGCGTCGGCGTCGCCGCCTCGGTGCTTCTTCTCGCCGCCACGCTCGGCTACGGCGCCTTCGCCGGCGGCCACGTCGCCGCAATCGTCGACTGGTTGAAGGATGCCCGCGACAGCGCCGCCAACGCGGCCGGGTTTCGCATCGCGGCCATTTCGCTCACCGGACCGAAGGAAGTCAGCCGCGAAGAGATTCTCACCACCGCCGGCGTGACCGGGCGCGCCTCGCTGTTGTTCCTCGATGCCGCCGCGGCGCGGACACGGCTGTTGGCGAATCCCTGGATCGCCGATGCGGCGGTTCTCAAGCTCTATCCGGACCGCTTGCAGATCACCATCACCGAGCGGCAGGCTTTCGCGCTGTGGCAGAAGGACGGCCGCGTCAGCGTCATCGCCGCCGACGGCACCGTGCTCGAACCGTTCGTCGAGAACCGTTATCTCGGGCTGCCGCTGGTGGTCGGGCGCGGCGCGCAGCGCCAGGCCAAGGATTTCCTCGCCATCGTCGACCGCTACCCCGACATTCGCTCGGCGCTGCGCGCCTCGGTGCTGGTGGCGGAACGGCGCTGGAACCTGCGGCTCAACAACGGCATCGACGTGCGCTTGCCGGAAGCCAATGTCGAGCAGGCGCTCGACCGGCTGGTTGCGCTCGACCGTGACAAGAAGCTGTTGTCGCGCGACATCGTCGCCGTCGATCTGCGGCTGCCCGACCGCGTCACCGTGCGGCTGTCCGATGCCGCGGCCCAGGCCCGCGACGACGCGCTCAAGGACAAGAAAAAGAAAAAGGCGGGCGACGCATGAGCGCCCTGCATTACGGCCTCACTCCGAAGATGAAGCCGATCTCGCCGCGGCGCAGCGCTCTTGTTGCCGCGCTCGATATCGGCTCGAGCAAGGTCGCTTGCCTGATTGCGCGGCTGCGGCCGCATGCCCCGCAGCAGGTCCTGACCCGAAGGAGCCACGCCATCGAGGTGATCGGCTTCGGCCATGCCGGCGCGCGCGGCACCAAGGCCGGCGGCGTGGTCAATCTGGCGCAGGCCGAGGAAGCCATTCGCCAGGCCGTGGATGGCGCCGAGCGCACCGCGTCGGTCGAGATCGAGTCGGTCGTGCTGTCGATATCGGCCGGCCGGCTGGCCAGCGAGTTGTTCGCCGCCGAGATCGACATCGCCGGCGCCGCCGTCTCCGAGGGCGATATCGCGCGCGTGCTCGCCGCCGGCAACCGGCATTCGATGCGCGACGGCCGCGCCGTGCTGCATTCGCTGCCGATCGGCTTTTCGATCGACGGCAGCAACGGCATCCGCGATCCGCGCGGCATGCTGGGTCGGCGGTTCGGGGTCGACATGCATGTCGCCACCACCGACGTCGCGGCGGCGCGCAATCTGATGCTCGCGGTCGAGCGTTGCCATCTCGCCGTCGAGGCCATGGTCGCAAGCCCCTACGTCGCCGGCCTGTCGGTGCTGGCCGACGACGAAGCCGATCTCGGCGCGGCGGTCGTCGACATGGGTGCCGGCACGACGACGATGGCGGTATTCGTCGGCGGCCGCTTCATTCATTCGGAAGGATTCGCGCTCGGCGGACTCAACGTCACGCTCGACATCGCGCGCGGGCTCAACGCCAGCATCGCCGACGCCGAGCGAATCAAGACGCTTTATGGCAGTGTGCTCGTCGGTGGATCGGACGAACGCGACATGATCACGGTGCCGCCGATCAGCGACGAGGAGCGCGAGCAGGCGCAATTCGTGCCCCGGGCGGCGCTCGTGCACATCATCAAGCCGCGCGTCGAGGAAATCCTGGAAATGGTGCGCGACCGGCTCGCGGCCTCCTCGTTCGCCGCCGAGCCGCGCGGTCGCGTGATCCTGACCGGCGGAGCGAGCCAGCTGACCGGATTGCCGGAGCTTGCTGCCCGCATTCTCGGCCGCCCAGTGCGCATCGGGCGGCCGCTGGGCATCGCCGGACTGCCGGATGCGGCCAAGGGCGCAGCCTTTGCCGCGGCGACCGGACTGCTCGTCTACCCGCAAGCGGCGCATCTCGAACACTTCGAAACACGCGGTAAGCGGTACCTGATGACTGGCACGGGCGGCTATTTCGCCCGCGTCGGACAATGGCTTCGCGAGAGTTTCTGATGGCCCCCAGATCGCGAAGCCAAGAAGTTACGAGTGACATCACAACGGCCGGTGGCGGACCGGCCGGGGCCGGGCGTCGACGACGCCCGCGCATGAAAGAAGAGGCAAGCAAATGACCATCAATCTGAGAATCCCCGACATCCGTGAGCTCAAGCCGCGCATCACCGTGTTCGGCGTCGGCGGCGCCGGCGGCAATGCCGTCAACAACATGATCACCGCCGGTCTGCAGGGCGTCGATTTCGTGGTGGCGAATACCGATGCGCAGGCGCTCACCATGTCGAAGGCCGAGCGCATCATCCAAATGGGCGCGCAGGTGACCGAAGGCCTCGGCGCCGGCTCGCAGCCCGACGTCGGCCGCGCCGCCGCCGAAGAAGTGATCGACGAGATTCGCGACCACCTCTCCGGCGCGCACATGGTGTTCGTCACCGCGGGCATGGGCGGCGGCACCGGCACCGGTGCGGCGCCGATCATCGCCAAGGCGGCGCAGGAGATCGGCATTCTCACCGTCGGCGTCGTCACCAAGCCGTTTCATTTCGAAGGCCAGCGGCGCATGCGCATCGCCGAAGGCGGCATTGTCGAACTGCAGAAGTGCGTCGACACGCTGCTCATCATTCCCAACCAGAACCTGTTCCGCGTGGCGAACGAGAAGACGACCTTTGCCGACGCGTTCGCCATGGCCGATCAGGTGCTCTATTCCGGCGTCGCCTGCATCACCGATCTCATGGTCAAGGAGGGCCTGATCAATCTCGACTTCGCCGACGTCCGCGCCGTGATGCGCGAAATGGGCAAGGCGATGATGGGGACCGGCGAGGCCGAAGGCGAGAAGCGCGCGTCTGACCGCCGCCGAGGCGGCGATCTCCAATCCGCTGATCGACGACGCCTCGATGAAGGGAGCCAAGGGGCTCCTCATCTCCATCACCGGCGGCCGCGACCTGACGCTCTACGAAGTCGACGAAGCGGCAACGCGGATCCGCGGCGAGGTCGACCAGGATGCCAACATCATCGTCGGCGCGACCTTCGACGAGAGTCTCGACGGCATCATCCGCGTTTCGGTGGTCGCGACCGGGATCGACCACGCCTTGGCGCAGCGGCCGGCGGTGTCGGCGGCGGAGGCGCGGATCGCGGAGGTCGCACAGCGGCTGCGTGCCGACAACGAACGGCTGGCGGAACGCATCGAGCGAACGGAGTCGGCCCGGCCGGTAGCGGCCGCACCGGCCGTTGCGGCGCCGGCTTCCGTCAACGCCTCGATCGAATCGGCCAAGGCGGCGGTCGCCGCGGCGCTGCTGCCGCAGAGCGCGGGGCAAGACGTCACCATCCGTCCGCTCGGCCCCAAGCCGTCGTTGTTTATCGATCCGCCTGCAAGCGGGCCGGAGCCGCACGAGCCGGAGGCGTTTATTCCGCCGCAGCCGGAACGGCTGCCGCAGCGCGCACTGCGTATGCCGCGGATCGATGAGCTGCCGGTTCCGGCGCAGAACGAGATTCGCGCCCGGCGCGGCGAGCTCGCGCCGGAGGAGCACCCGGAGAAACGCCGGATGACCCTGCTGCAGCGGTTGGCGGCGGTCGGTCTGGGCCGTCGCGAGCCGGAGGCGGAGGAACCGCTGCCAAGCTCGCGCGCCGCACCGACTGCGCCAGGCGCGCCGATGCCGCCAACCGGCGGCCGAACGGCTTGCCGGACGCCCGCAGCCGCGCGCTGAATCGCGCCCGGACCCGGTCTCCGACTATGCCAAACGTGCTGCGCCGCAGGGGCTGGACCAGCACGGCCGGCAGGCCCCTGTGCATAACCGCAGCGAGGAGGACCAGCTCGACATTCCGGCATTCCTGCGCCGGCAGGCGAATTAAGCCACGCTAAATCGGCCGCAAATCGGCGACCGGTCAGCTGCCGCCCTGCGCGGCGGCTGGCGCCGATCCGCGCGATCAAGCTGTTGAATTTGCACCTCTATCCGCAGCGCAGGAAGCTGATGGTCGGTGCCGTTTTGGAGCTGCAGATGGCGGATTTTGGCCCCTGCCAGACGGCTCTTGCGGCATCTTGCTGACAAGAGTGCGGCCGGAAAGAGGTAACAGTCGGTAAGAAACAGTGAATTGGCCGGAAACCATGTCGCCGGTATGGTCTCAGCCCATCGGAGGGGATTCGTGTTGGGGTACTCCGGGGGTCTGGCGAAAAGGCTCCTTTGTACAAACCTTCGCGTCCCTCAGTTGGGGTTGGCTCGATTGCTCAGGCAGTCCGGCTATGAGGTGTAGGACGAGGGCATGACGAGGGGCATGCAAGCTGGCAGGCAGACGACCCTGCGCGAGCAAGTCACTGTTGCCGGCATCGGCGTACATTCCGGTTCGCCAGTCACCGTAACGCTGCATCCGGCCGAGGCTGATACCGGCGTGGTGTTCTGGCGTTGCGGCAGTGACGGCCAGAGAGACCGCGAACTTCCCGCCAATTTCCGTTCCGTCACGGCGACCGAATTCGCCACCGTGCTCGGCGATCAGAGCGGGCCGGCGGTATCGACCACCGAACATGTGCTCGCTGCCTTGTACGGCCTTGGTGTCGATAACGCCGTGGTCGAGGTCGACGGCCCCGAAGTCCCGATCATGGACGGCAGCGCCGCGCCATTCGTCGAGGCGATCGACCAGGTCGGCATTGCGGCCATGTCGGCGCCGCGCCGCTACATCAAGGTGCTGAAGCCGATCCGGGTCAACGCGGACGGCTGCTACGGCGAGCTGCGGCCGCACTGGCGCGGCCTGCGTGTCGAAACCGAAATCGAATTCGATCACCCGCTGATCGGGCGTCAGACATTCGCGATCGACGTCGAGCCGGATCGGTTCCGCCGCGAGCTGGCGCGCGCGCGAACCTTCGGCTTCATGCGCGATGTCGCCAAGCTCTGGAGCGCGGGCTATGCGCTCGGCGCCTCGTTCGAGAATACCGTCGTGGTTGCGGAGAACCGCGTCCTCAATGCGGAGGGCGTGCGTTTCCCCGATGAGTTCGTCCGCCACAAGGCGGTGGACGCCATTGGCGACCTGGCGCTTGCCGGCGCGCCGCTGATCGGCGCCTATCGGTCGGTGCGCGGCGGCCATAAGCTCAATCATGCGGTGGTCACCGCATTGATGGCCGATCCGAGCGCCTGGGCCTACGGCGAGATGGAGGAGCCGGCGCGCCGCGCGCGCGGGCATGCCGATCTCGCGGTGGGCTTTGCGGCGCCGGCTTACGGGCCGGACGTCTCTTGATTTACTTGACTTTTTTGCCTTAATCCCGGCCGATTGTCGGCCTATTAACCGATTGGGCGCCGAGCGCTCCCCGCAACGCGCACGCGGCGCCGTTGGGAACGAACGCGTCGGCGGGACGGGATTTTCATCACGCTCATGATGTTGCGGCTACGAGGATCGCGGAGATCCGGTTGCAGGCTGCGTGCGCTGGCCGGACTTGTTGCGCTGGCGTTCTTCGCCGCGCCGCTGATCGGCTGCAGCAGTATTCAATAAGGACGACGACTACATCCCCGACGATCCCGCCGACAAGCTCTATAACGAGGGGCTTTTCCTGCTCAACAACAAGCAGGACTACCAGGGCGCGGCGAAGAAATTCGACGAAGTGGATCGCCAGAATCCGTATTCCGACTGGGCGCGCAAAGCGCTGTTGATGTCGGCCTACTCGTATTATCAGGCGCAGAAATACGACGACTGCGTCAACTCCGCCAAACGCTACGTGACGCTGCATCCCGCCAGCCCGGATGCGGCCTATGCCCAATATCTGATCGGCGCCTCCTATTACGACCAGATTCTCGACGTCACCCGCGATCAGGCGCGGGCCGACAAAGCCGTCAACGCGCTGCAAGAGGTGGTGCGCAAATATCCGGATACCGAATACGCCGTCAGCGCCAAGAAAAAGATCGATCTGGCGCGGGACCAGCTCGCCGGCAAGGAGATGGAGATCGGCCGCTAATACATGAAGCAGCGCGCTTTCACCGGCGCGATCAACCGCTTCAAAGTGGTGGTGACGCAGTATCAGACCACGCGCGAGGTCGAGGAAGCGCTGGAGCGACTGACCGAGGCTTATATTTCGCTCGGCATTTTGGATGAGGCGCAGACCGCGGCCGCCGTGCTCGGTCACAATTTTCCCGGATAGTCCCTGGTACAAGGACGCCTATAAGCTGGTGAAATCCGCCGGCGGCGAGCCCAACGAGAACAAGGAATCCTGGATGAGCCGCGCGTTCAAGGGGCTGGGCTGAGCGCCTGACGGGCGGGCGGGAAGACGCTAGTATCCAGCGCAATTGGGGATTCGCCGTTTCACGGCGATCCGGCATGACGCCCAAAGCATCGTCCGGCAACCGTATCATTCATTGCCATGCTCGCTCGACTTTCCATCCGCGACATCATCCTGATCGATCGCCTGGATATCGATTTCGGCTCCGGTCTCGCCGCGCTGACCGGCGAGACCGGTGCCGGCAAATCGATTCTACTCGATGCTTTCGCGCTGGCGCTCGGCGCGCGCGGCGAGGCCGCGCTGGTGCGCCACGGCGCCGAGCAGGGACAGGTGATTGCCGCCTTCGAGGTTGGCAAAGGCCATCCGGCGCGCCGCGTGCTGGCCGCCAACGATCTTGTTGCCGATGTCGATGCCGATGACGATGACGATGACGAGCTGATCGTCCGCCGGGTGCAATTCGCCGACGGCCGCACCCGCGCCTTCGTCAACGATCAGCCGGTGAGCGTGCAGGTGCTGCGCGCGCTCGGCGCGGCTCTGGTGGAAATCCACGGCCAGCACGATGAGCGCGCCTTCGTCGAGGCGTCGACGCACCGCGCGCTGGTCGATGCTTTCGGCGGCCTCGAGGGCGACGCCGCCGCGGTAAGCCGTCTCTGGCAAGAGCATCGCGTGCGCAAAGCTGCGGTCGAGGCGCATCGCGCCGATGTCGAGCGCGCGCAGCGCGAGGCCGAATGGCTTCGCCACGCGGTCGACGAACTTCGCCGTCTGGCTCCGGAAAACGGCGAGGAGACCGCGCTCGCCGAGCGCCGCGCCGCCATGATGCAGGCGGAAAAGGCCGTCGAGGATTTGCGGGCGACGCATGAGGCCATCAGCGGACCGCAATCGCCGGTGCCGCCGCTGGCGACCGCAGTGCGCCGCCTCGAGCGCCGCGCGGCGCAGGCGCTGATCGGGCCGGTGGTGAAGGCGATCGACGCCGCGCTGTCGGCGCTCGACGAAGCCCGCACGCATCTCGAACAAGCGCTGGGCGTGGCGCACTACGATCCGCTTGAGCTCGAACGTATCGAGGAGCGGCTGTTCGCGCTGCGCGCGGCGGGGCGCAAGTACAATGTGCCGATCGACGATCTGGCGGCGCTGGCACGCCGATACAAGGACGAACTGGCGCTGATCGACGCCGGCGCCGAGCGGCTTGTGGCGCTGGAAAAGGAGGCGCAGGCGGCGGCCACGCGCTACCGGGAGGCGGCGCAGGCATTGTCGGCAGCGCGGGCGCGCGCCGCGCAGGCGCTCGACAAGGCCGTCAATGCCGAATTGAAGCCGCTCAACTCGAGCGCGCGCAATTTTCCACGCAAATCGAGACCGAGGGCGAAGGACCGCAGGGTCTCGATCGCATCGAGTTCTGGGTGCGCACCAATCCCGGCACCCGGCCGGGCCCGCTGATGAAGGTCGCCTCCGGCGGCGAACTGGCGCGGTTCCTGCTCGCGCTCAAGGTCGTACTCGCCGACCGCGGCTCGGCGCCGACGCTCATCTTCGACGAGATCGATACCGGCGTCGGCGGCGCCATTGCCGACGCGATCGGCGTCCGCCTGGCGCGGCTCGCGTCCGGCGTGCAGGTGATCGCGGTGACGCATGCGCCGCAAGTGGCGGCGCGCGCTGACCGGCATTATCTGATCACCAAGGACGCGCTGGCCAAGGGCAAGCGGGTCGCGACCCGCGTGGTCGAGCTGCAAGCGGAGCGGCGCCGTGAGGAGATCGCCCGCATGCTCGCCGGTGCCGAGATCACTGCCGAAGCCCGCGCCGCCGCCGAACGTTTGATCCGCGCGGCGGGTTGAGTTGATGCCCGGTCATGCCGCGCCGCGACAAGCACGAGATCCCCGTCGAGGATCTGACGGAAAAGCAGGCCACGGCCGAGCATGCACGGCTTGCCGCGGACATCGCCGAGCATGACCGCCGCTATTACCAGGAGGACGCGCCGACGGTCTCCGATGCCGAGTACGACCGGCTGCGGCAGCGCTATGCCGCGATCGAGGCGCGCTTTCCGCAGCTGCGCACCCTCGACAGCCTGAGCCAGCGCGTCGGCGCGGCGCCGGCGGCGCGCTTCGCCAAGGTCCGGCACGCGGTGCCGATGCTGTCGCTCGACAACGCCTTCGCCGAGCAGGATGTCATCGACTTTGTCGCCCGCATCCGCCGCTTCCTGCGGCTCGGCGAGAGCGAGGAGATCGCCTATTCCGCCGAGCCGAAGATCGACGGCCTGTCGATGTCGTTACGCTACGAGCACGGCGAATTGGTCAGCGGCGCGACGCGCGGCGATGGTTTCGAAGGCGAGGATGTCACCGCCAACGTGAAAACGCTGAAGGACATTCCGCATCAGCTCAAGCGCAAGTCCGTGCCGGCTGTGTGCGAGGTGCGCGGCGAAATCTACATGACCAAGCAGGCGTTCCTGGCGCTCAACAAACGCCAGGCCGCAAGCGGCGGCCAGGTTTTCGCCAATCCGCGCAACTCCGCGGCCGGCTCGCTGCGGCAGAAGGATCCTTCGATCACGGCCTCGCGGCCGCTCGGTTTCTTCGCCTATGGCTGGGGCGAGATGTCCGACATGCCGGCGGACACCCAGACCGGCATGATCAGGTGGTTCGAAAGCTGCGGCTTCACCACCAACCCGCTGACCAAATTATGCCGCTCGGTCGAGCAGCTGCTGGCGTTCCATCGCGAGATCGAGGCGCAGCGCGCCACGCTCGATTACGACATCGACGGCGTGGTCTACAAAGTCGACCGGCTGGATTGGCAGCAGCGCCTCGGCTTTGTCTCGCGCTCGCCGCGCTGGGCGATCGCGCACAAGTTCCCGGCCGAAAAGGCGATCACCATCGTCAAGGATATTGAGATTCAAGTTGGACGCACTGGCGCGCTGACGCCGGTGGCCAAGCTCGAGCCGGTGACGGTCGGCGGCGTCGTGGTGCAGAACGCGACGCTGCATAATTTCGACGAGATCGCGCGGCTCGACGTCCGCGTCGGCGATACGGTGACGATCCAGCGCGCCGGCGACGTCATTCCCCAGGTTCTCGGCGTCGTGCATGAGAAACGCCTGCGCGGCGCCAAACCCTACGCGGTTCCGAAAAAGTGCCCGTGCCATCTGCATACCGACGTGGTGCGCGAGCAAACGGCGACGGGCGAGGAGGGTGCCGTCGCCCGCTGCAGCGGCGAGTTCGCCTGTCCGTATCAGAAAATCGAGCATCTCAAGCTGTTTGTCTCACGCCGCGCTTTCGACATCGAGGGCCTCGGCGAGAAGCAGATCGAGTTCTTCTTTCAGCAGGGCTGGGTCAAGGAGCCCGCCGATATCTTCACGCTGCCGGCGCGCAACGCGCAGATCAGGCTCGAAGAGCAGGAAGGCTACGGCGCGACCTCGGTGGGCAATTTATTCGACGCCATCGAGCAACGGCGCGACATCGCGCTCGACCGCTTCATCTTCTCGCTCGGCATCCGGCATGTCGGCGAGACGACCGCCCTGGCGCTGGCGCGCGGCTACGGCTCGTGGAAGGCGTTCCACGACGCTTGCCTGAAAGTGGTCAACGGCGACGAGGAGGCGATCGCCGAGATGGACGCGCTCGATCAGATTGGCGAAACAGTGATCGACAGCATCAAGGCCTATTTCGGCGAGAACCACAATCGCCGCATCGTCGAACGGCTGACCGGGGAGGTGAAAATCCGCGACGCCGAACGGCCGAAGATCGATTCGGCGGTCGCTGGCAAGACTGTGGTCTTCACCGGCGCCTTGGAAAGGATGACGCGCGACGAGGCCAAGGCGTCGGCGGAACGGCTCGGCGCCAAGGTGGCCGGGTCGGTTTCCAAAAAGACCGATTATGTGGTCGCCGGGCCCGGCGCCGGCTCCAAGCTCGCGGAGGCGAAGAAACTCGGCGTCGCGGTGCTCACCGAGGACGAGTGGGCCAAACTGATACGCTAGCCCCGGTCAGCGTCGGGGCAGCGGTGCGGTGGCGCCAAGCAGCCAGGCCCGCGTGTGCACATCGACCAGCGGCGCGATCGCATCGAGGACGCGCGCGTGATAGGCGTTAAGCCACGCGGTTTCCTCGCCGCTCAGCATCGCCGGCTCGATGAGGCGCTTGTCGATCGGGGCGAGCGTCAGCGTTTCGAACGTGTTGAGCGGTTTTTCCGCATCCGCCACCGCCGCGGCCTCCGTCACCAGCATCAGGTTTTCGATACGGATGCCGTAGGCGTCGCTGCGGTAATAGCCGGGCTCGTTGGACAGGATCATGCCGCGCCGCAGCGGTGCGGTACCGAGCTTGGAGATACGCGCCGGCCCCTCGTGCACCGAGAGATAGCTGCCGACGCCGTGGCCGGTGCCGTGATCGAAATCGAGCCCCGCCTGCCAGAGAAATTGCCGCGCGAACGAATCGAGTTGCGCCCCGGTGGCGCCGTCGGGGAACACCGTGCGCGCGATGGCGATATGGCCCTTAAGCACGAGGGTGAATTTTCGGCGCACGTCGGCGGTCGGCGGCCCGACGGCGATGGTCCGGGTGATGTCGGTGGTGCCGTCCTCGTATTGGCCGCCGGAATCGAGCAGGAACAGTTCGCCGGGAGCGATGCGGCGATTGCTCTTTTGCGTCACCCGGTAATGCACGATGGCACCATCCGGCCCGGCGCCGGCGATGGTGGGAAACGATACGTCCTTGAGCAGCCCGGTATCGCGGCGAAAGCTCTCCATCGCCTGCACCGCATCGATTTCGGTCAAGCCGCCGCGCGGCGCTTCGCGGTCGAACCAGGCGAGGAAGCGCGCCACCGCCACGCCGTCGCGCTGTTGCGCCGCGCGTGCGCCGGCGATCTCGACCGCGTTCTTCACCGCCTTCATCGGCGCGATCGGATCGGAGCCGCGCAGGACCTCGCCGCCGTATTCGACGATCAGCCGCGCGATGGCGTCGGGACAAATGCTCGGATCGAGCCGCACCGCGCGATGCTCTTTGCCGAGCGTGACGAGATCGCGCTCGAAGGCGGCGCTCGGCCGTAGTTCGGCGAGCTCTTCGAGGCGATGACGGATGTCGCTTGAGAGCTTGCGCAGGTCGACGAACAGCGCCGGGCGGCCCTCCTTCGCGATCATGGCGAAGGCGAGCGCCACCGGCGTGTGCGGAACGTCGCTGCCGCGGATATTGAACAGCCACGAGACGGCCTGCGGGTCCGACACTAACAGCACGTCGGCGGCGAGTTTCTGCATTTCCGCGCGGATGCGCGCGAGCTTGCTGTCGGTATCTTCTCCGGCATAGCGCAGATCGCGCAGCACGATGGCGCCGAGCGGCGGCGGCGGCCGGCCGACCCAGATGGCGTCGATGGGACTGTCTTCGACAGGCACCAGGCTGGCGCGGGCGGCGGCACAGGCTTTGGTCAGCCGCTCGGCGTTTTCGACCGTGTGCAGCCATGGCGAATAGCCGAGCCGGGTGTCGGCCGGCAGGTTGGCTTCGATCCAAGCGGGCGGCGGGCGTTCGACCAGATGCTCGACGGAAAAAATCGCGCTGTCGACTTCCTCGCGCACCTGCACCTGATAGCGGCCGTCGACGAACAGGACGGCGCGGTCGGCGAGCACGATCGCGACCCCGGCGGAGCCGGTGAAGCCGCTGAGCCAGGCCAGCCGCTCCTCGTAGGGCGGCACGTACTCGTTCTGGTAGCGATCGGCGCGCGGCACGATGAAGCCGTCGAGCCCGCGCCGTTTGAGTTCGGCCCGCAACGCTGCGATGCGCGGCGCGCTGGCGCGGCGGTCGGCACGATCCTCGAACGACTGAAAAAGCGCTTCGAACATCCGCGGCAATGTAGGATATGATTCCGCAAAGGGGAATCCGGTTTTCGAAAAAATCACGCTCAAACAAAAAGCTAGATCGAGGTCCGCCACCACCGCGGGCGGCGGGCGAGCACGAGCGTCGTCCAGCCGTCGAGCTCGATACGCCGTTCGAGGACAAGCGGCCGGTATGCCGCCATCGCGGCGTTAGCCTGGGCCGGCAATAGACCGGAGACGATGACACGGCCGCCCGGCGCCAACACTCGTTTGAGTGGCGCCGCGATGCGTTGCAGCGGGCCGAGCAGAATGTTGGCGAAGACGAGATCGAACGGCGCGGCTTGGCGGACGCTCGCGGCCGTGACGCCGTTGGCCTTCACGGTCTCGACCGTCGCAACCGCGCGGTTGAGGCGGGCGTTGGCGCGCGCGACGCCGACGGCGTTCGCATCGATATCGGTCGCCAGCACGCGGGCGCGCAGCGCGCGGGCGGCGGCGATGGCGAGGACCCCGCTGCCGGTGCCGAGATCGAGGATGCGCTGACCGCGACGTCCTCTTGGCAACGACTTACAAAGCCCATCGAGCGCAAGCAGGCAGCCGCGCGTTGTGCCGTGGTGGCCGGTGCCGAAGGCGAGCGCCGCCTCGATCTCGATACCGATCCGGTTGACCGCGACGCGGGCGCGGTCGTGGGCGCCGTGGACGACGAAACGGCCGACCGCGACCGGCGCCAGGCCGGCGAGGCTCTCGCGGACCCAGTCCGTCGTCCTGACGCGCGCGAAGGTCAGCGCCTGGGCCGCTTTTCGCCCGATGGCACTGGCGACCACCGCCCGCACGGCCTCGCGGTCGGGCGCCGCGCGGAAATGAATCGCGACCTGCCAGCGCCCGCCGCCGGCGTCGAACAGGCCGACGGCGACGTCTTCGGCGGCGAAGCGTTCGGCAATGAGATCGCCTAATCGGCGCGCGGTTTGTTCAGCGGTTTCAAGGCGGGCAACCGAGGTCGTGGCGGGGTCGGCAGGCGCGCGGGAAGTCATTGATTACGTTACATTTCTGGAAAACGCAGTGAGAATGAATGCCCGCAATTCACCGCCGCAGCCGCGAAGAAGGCCGCGGCGCGTGGTGCGATGGATGTCCACATCATGATACCCAACTCATCCACAGCGTTATCCACGAAGAATTCCTGTGCTTGTCCCCACGCGCGCAGCAACGACGGAGCCGGGCTGGCCGGCGTACACTGCGTTCCCGGCTTTCTTTGCTCCGCAACTGATGGCGGCAGATTGCAAATGTCTGCCCGGCGGCCCGCGCGTCAACAACTTAAATCGGACGCCGTATTGACGTGACGAATCTGTTACAGTGCGAGTGATTCTCAAGTTCGCAGGCGCGTGGGCCGCGAGCGTTGCGAGCTTCGGACAACGACAAGGGCTGGATGCTTGATCGGGCCGCTTTGGGAGAAATCGCATGAACGTTGTCGTCTTCGCATCGCGCAAGGGCGGTTCGGGCAAGAGCACGCTGGCGGCGCACCTGGCCGCGCACGTTCACCGACCGTCACGGCCCTGTCTGCTCATTGACGCCGATCCGCAAGCGTCGCTCACGCTCTGGCACCGGCTGCGCAACGTCGAGGATCTGCCGCTGCGGACCACGCAGCGCGGCATTCCCGACATCGTCAAGGCGGCCAAGCAGGACGGCGTCGAATGGGTCTTGATCGATACGCCGCCCAACATGTCGGCCTGCGTCACCGATGCGATGCGGGCCGCCACCATCGTCGTGGTGCCGTGCCGGCCCGGCATATTCGATCTCGATGCGGTCAGGGAGACCGTGTCGTTTGCCCGGCAGTCGCGCCGGCCTTACGCGGTGGTCATCAACGGCGCGCCGCCGCGGCGGCAGGATTTCGAGTCGCCCATGGTCACGCAGGCGCGGGAAAGCCTGGGCAAGCTGAACATCCCGGTGTGGGGCGGCCAGATCACGCAGCGGGCGAATTTCACGCTGGCGCTGGCCGGCGGCGAGGGCGCCAAGGAATACGACGCCGAGTCGCAGGCCGCCGCCGAAATCGCCCGCTTATGGGCGGCGATCGAAAAATCGGTCAAGGCAATCCACGGTGCCTATGATGGCACCACCATGCACCGCGTCGCGGCCTGAACGGAGCGCGTCCAGGAAAAGTGGGAACCGGTTTTCCGTCCGGACGCGCGACAAAATGAAAGACTAGGGTCTGTACCCAGATAGCTTATTGAAAATCAAGGGCGAACGTGATTCACCGTGGTCGGAGGTGGATCATGCGATTTGATTTGAGCGATGACGAATGGGCTCTTCTGGAGCCGTTGATGCCGAAGAGTCGCAAGAGCGCGCGCGCCGATGATCGCAAGATCATGAACGCGATATTTTACGTGCTGCGCACCGGGATGCCCTGGCGCGATCTGCCGGAACGCTATGGGCCCTACACCACGGTCTATAATCGCTTCAACCGGTGGTCTCGACGCGGCATTTGGAAGCGGATTTTCGATACGCTGGCGGCGAAATCGCGCGACAGTCTGTATCTGATCGACTCCACGATTGTGAAAGCCCATCGTGCGGCCAGCGGCGCAAAAGGGGGGAGCAAAAGCAGGCGATCGGCATCAGCCGCGGCGGCCGCTCGACGAAAATCCACGCCATCGTCGACAGCAAAGGCCGCCCGCTGAACTTCACGGTAACGGGGGGCCAGGTCCATGACAGCCAAGTCGTTGGCGACGTGCTCGACACTCCCAGACCGCCACTGGCCGTTACTGCCGACAAGGCCTACGACAGCGAGAAAGTCCGTCAGCAGATTAAAGATGAAGGCGCCTTGCCGGTCATTCCCAGCCGCAGCACCGCCACCAAGAAAGCCTATTGTCCGAAGCGCTTTTACCGGCGGCGCCACAAGATCGAAAACTACTTCTGCCGCATCAAGGACTGGCGCCGTATCGCCACACGCTACGACAAGCTCGCCCGAAACTTCCTTGCCGCCGCAGCCCTCGTCGGTGCACTCTATTGGATCAAGTTGTGAGTCCAGACCCTAACACTACTTTGGCAGATTTACTCACGCTGCTTTTCCTCGCTGATCCAGGATCGGCAGTACGGACATCGCTGAGGACTTGATCGCATGATGAGGTCGACGATGGCGTGGCGGACCGCCGGCAAGGTCGGTTGAGGGGGCGGGCCGTTGATTCTTTTTTCCCCGCCTCACTTTTTTGAGCCGGCGATGTTGGAGGAACGCGTAAGCAATCATCGCCATCAGCGCATGACGGTGAAGGCCGTGCCAAGACCTTCCCTCGAAGTGGTCGAGACCGAGTTCCTCCTTCAACTGTTGATGGGCCTGCTCGCAAATCCATCGTGCCTTGATCGTCGCGGCTAAGCTGCGGAGGTCCATTCCGGCGGCCAAGTTGGCGAGATAGTATTTCTTCTCTCCCGACGCGCGGTGCTCGCCGATCAGCCAGGCCTCGTCCCCTGGAAGATGCTGCTGGCCCTTGTCCCATATCCGCTGGGGAGGACCGTCGGCAGTACGCACACGGACGGCAGCAAACCGGGCTTTGAGCCGACCCTTCGTACCGCTGCGCCAACTCACAGTTCTCCACCGCGCACTGGCCATCATGTCTTCAGCTGCTGTCGATAGACTATCTGGCACCTGTCGTTTACGTGGCCGGCCTCGAACTTTGGTAACTGGCCAAATGAGCTGCACCCCAACGGGGTACACCTTGAGGTGACGAGGGATGCCAACCGCCCATGCAAGCTTGCGGGCCGTCAGCCCTTGACGGAAAGGCGCACTGAGACCGTAACCGGCATCCGCCAGCACACAGCGGAAGCGCACGCCGATCGATATCAAGCGATCAATCTCCGCCAGTGCGATCTCGGGCTTTGTCCGTGCAGTTCGATATTCGGCCGGAACACCAGCTCGCTTCAGCCGCCACCGATCGTTGACCCAACGGTCTGGAAGAAAAAGCCGCAATGCCACCATCACCGGAACTTCGCCGCGGGCGAGCGTCAGTGACACCAGAGTCTGGCAGTTGGCGGTCTTGCCTAGCGCTGAAGCGTATTGCGCAGCGACGCCGACCGAGTGCGTGCCCTTCTTTGGCACCGCCGTATCGTCGATTACCAACACAGCGTCGCTGCCACCAACGAGCCGATCCGCTTGAATGAGCAGCTCCGTCTCCAATGGCGCCGCGTCCCAGACGCCAGCCGCAACAAAATGATGCAGCTGGTCGTAATCGCCAGGCGCAAGCCGCTCCGCCATTGGCTGAACGCTCTTGCGATCGCCGGGTCCGATCAGCCCTGCCACATAAAGCGGACACATTCGCCGCCGCGATTTATGGCCTAGGCGATCCAAGAACGGCTTGAGCCATCCTCGAAGCTCGTCTTCCCAATTCGACGTTGTGCCTACCATGGTCGGCCCTCCAAAAGCCGACCACCCATAAATCATTGAAAAACTGATTTGGGAATCCCGTGCCGCTAAAAATCTGCCAAAGTAGTGCTAATACGGATTATACGGCCGCAGCACGTAGTATTGCGGCGGCGGCGGTTGCGGCGGCAGGTAGCCGGGCTGCCCGTAATAGGGCTGCGGCTGGCCGTAATAAGGCTGGGCCTGCCGGTAATAATATTGCTGCCCGTAGGTCGACCGCTGATCGTAATCGGGCGCGATCTGCATCGGCTGCGCCGCAGTTTCCTCGACCGGCACGCTGCGCCGCGCCACCGCCGGGCCTTGACCGGCGGGCGTGTGGCCGGAAACCACCACGGTGGTGTCGCGCATGCCTTCCGCCTTCACCAGATCCCACAGCGTCGAGGCATGCGCCGGCGAGAGCCGCACGCAGCCGTGCGACACCGCCAGGCCGAGATGCTTGACGTCGAAGAAGCCGTGGATGGCGTGGCCCTTCATGTCGAAGAACATCGAATGCGGCATCGGCGCGTTGTCCCATTCCTGCGACAGGTGGTCGGCGTCCATGCGGTTGATCTTGAAGGTGCCGTTCGGCGTGTCGTAACCCCGCCGCCCAGTCGACACCGGCCAGACATAGCGCTGGCTGCCGTCGACCGCGACCGACATCTGCTGCGTCGTCTTGTCGATGGTGACGACGATGTTGGCGCGCGCCAGCGTGGCACACGGCACCGCCAGCGCCGCTGCCAGAAGCGAGGCGGGAAGGGCACGACCGAAGCGCATGAATTCACCCGATGGAATAACGCGGACAATCGCCCCCTGGTAAGATGGTGATGACGATCGCCCTTGGTAAGAAGTCTCCCGCGGGTATTTGGTTCATTCAAGCGTGTCGTTGTGACGAAACGGCGAAATGGTGAACGACCCGGGCGAAATGTTGAATGAAATACGGCGGGTTTGGTGAACGCGGGCCCGCTCATCCCGATTGCGTGGCTGAAGCGGGATGGCCTGTCTTCAAATCGTCATCCCGCTCCAGGTTCTTGTTTTATCGCGCGTCCGGACGGAAAACCGGCTTCCACTTTTCCTGGACGCGCTCTAGTGCCGCTTGAAATACTGCACCGCGCGCTCGTGCCGCTCGGCTCGTGAAGGTGCCGAGATTGCGGCGCTTGCCGGTCTTCGGATTCTTCTTGCGCGAATAGAGCCGGTACTTTCCGGAGGGCAATTTGCGGATCATGGCCGCGCCGCTAGCAAAACCGCGGGCAGCCGAAACCGGGCGCGCATCCGGCCGGCGGGATGACCCAGCGTCCATTGTGGCATGTTTGCGTGCCGCAAATGCCTCTGACGCAGCCGATGGTGCAGAATTCGCCCTCGCCGTAGAGGCGGCGTTCGAAGCTGCAGACGCGCGCCACGGCGTGCCGGTGCCGGTGGTGAGCGGCCTCGCCGTCGGCCTTGACCATGCCCGGCGCGAAACACGCCGCGATCAACAACAGCACTGCAACAGCGTGACGCATGAAACGGCTCCCCCTGGCGAACGTCTGCGCATGATAGCCAAAGCGCGGCAAAGCTGTCATCCGCCCCTTCGATCCGTTACGCTATTCTGCCGCGCCCACCGTCCGGGTATCCAGCGCAACCAAAGCCACGATGTGATCCCGCAGATCGGGGATAACGGCCGGGTCGGATTTCAATGCAGTAATGCTGCGCGGCTTTGGCAAAGCGCGACCTTCCCGCGCCTCCGCCTCGGCATAGAGAGCCAGAGCCTCATGGGCATTGCGCAGCGCGTCGTCGATATCATCGCCGGCTGAAAAACAGCCGGGAAGATCAGGAAACCAGATGCCGATGGCCTTGTCGGCTCCGGCATCTTCAACAATGGCGACATAGTGGGTCATGGCATCATCAATCGGGCTGCCATCCAGCCTGCCTATAGATATTACGAACGAGCCCGCGGCCCAAGTCCTTCTTGGGATGAGGTAAAACGACGGTTGCGCGGGTGCGAGGATGCTTGAAAACGTGATGTGACCCGGCGACGCGTTCGAGAATCCAACCCTCGCGTTCCAGGCGGCGCTTTATGTCGCGGCTGTTGGTGAGCATCCTCTGCCCCATCGGACAAGATAGCACCATTGTGCCCTACGATGAGCCTCCAAACCCCGCGCGGGTGAGCCGCACGATCGTTTGGTCGAGCGCGGAGAGGAAGCTGGAGCGGTCGCGCGGCGAGAACGGCTTTGGGCCGCCGGTGATCGCGCCGGCGCTGCGCAGCGAATCCATCAGATTGCGGGTGGCCAGCGTGAGGCCGATCGAGTCCTTGGTGAAGGGCCGCCCGTTCGGCGCGATCACCTCGGCGCCGGCTTTCACGCAGCGGCTCGCCAGCGGCACGTCCGCGGTGATGACGATGTCGCCGCGTCCCGCGCGCTCGGCGATCCAGTTGTCCGCTTCGTCCATGCCGGCGCCGACGACGACGCGCTCGACAAACTCATCCCGAGGTACGGCGATCGGTGAGTTGCTGACCACCAAGACTTTGAGCGCCGTGCCCTTGCGCGCATGCCGCTCGGCGACGCGATAAATCTCCTGCTTTACCGGGCAGGCGTCGGCGTCGATGTAGAGGGAGATCATTTCTGACGGAAGCGACCCGTGCTAGCGTTTGAGGATAAGACGGCGGTTTTATAGTCCACTGTTGCTTTCGATGGAGAGCAAAAACCAGATGTCCGCAACTCGCACGACGCTGCTGGTCGGCACGACCAAGGGCGCCTTTCTGCTTTCCGGCGGCAACGACCGTAGCGGCTGGGCGATTGGAGGTCCTTATTGCGACGGCTGGCCGATCAATCACATGATTGGCGACCCCGAGACCGGCACGCTATGGGCCGGCGGCGGTGGCGATTGGCATGGCGCGGGCGTCTGGCGCAGCGAAGACGGCGGCGCGACCTGGACGGTCGCCCGTCTCACCAAGGGAACGATCGACGATTGGGCCGCAAAGGATGCCAATCTCGCCAAGATGATCGGCTGGACCGAAGCGCCGCTGCCGTTCGCCAACTCGTTTTCGCAAATCTGGTCGCTGAGCTACGCGCACGGCACGCTGTACGCGGGCACCAAACCGGCGAGCCTTTTGGCCAGCACGAACGGCGGCAAGGATTGGGTCAAGGTGCATGGCCTGACCGATCACCCGTCCGCCGGGAGCTGGACTCCCGGCGGCGTCGGGCTGACGCTGCACACCATCATTCCCGATCCGGACAACCGGCAAAAGCTCTGGGTTGGAATCTCGGCGGCCGGCGTGTTTGCGACCGAGGACGGCGGGGCGACATGGGAGCGCCGCAATCGGCTCTCGAACGCCGAAGCCTGCGGCCACGCCGAGCATCCGGCCGCGCCGCGTGACGGCGAGATCGGGCTCTGCGTTCACAACATGATCCGCGCGCCGGGAACAAGCGACGTCCTCTACCAGCAGAACCATTATGGCGTCTGGCGTTCGGCCGACGGCGGCCGCAGCTGGAACGATTGCACCAAAGGCTTGCCGTCGACCTTCGGCTTTCCCATCCGCGTTCATCCGCGCGATCCGGACACGATCTGGACGCTGCCGCTGAACGGGGACGCGGCGGGACGTTTCCCGCCGGAAGCCGCCGCGGCGGTGTGGCGATCGCGCGACGGCGGCCAAAGCTGGCAGGCGATGCGGCAAGGCCTGCCGCAGAAGGGCTGCTTCTTCACCGTTCTGCGGCAAGCCATGGCCGGCGACGACCGCGATCCGGCAGGCATCTATTTTGGCACAAACAGCGGCTCGGTGTTCGGGAGTGTCGACGAAGGGGAGACCTGGCAGGAGATTGCGCGGCATCTGCCGACGATCCTTGCCGTTGAGGCCGTCGAGTTGAGATGACGCGCTACTGTCCTTGGCGCAGACCTCGAATTCGTTTCGTAGCCCGGATTGAGAGGTGGTCCCACCTTACGGGACAGAATGGCGGCTTGGCTAAGGTGGATTCTGGGTTCGATTACGCCGCCAATTTCTCCTCGTTTGCCTGCGTAGCATAGACCTCGTCGGGCGTCCTGCCGCCGAAGACCGAGTGGGGTCGATCGGCATTGTAGTAGCCGATCCACCGACCGATCCCTGTTCGTGCCTCACTGCCGGTCTCGAAGGCATTGAGGTAGACGCACTCGTACTTCAACGATCGCCATAACCGCTCGATGAAGACGTTGTCCATCCAGCGGCCACGGCCGTCCATCGAGATGCGGATGTCGGCAGCCTTTAAGGTGTTGGTGAAGGTAAAGCTGGTGAACTGCGAGCCCTGATCGGTATTGAAGATCTCAGGTCTGCCGAAGCGGACCATCGCCTCCGCCAGCGCCGCGACGCAGAAGTCAGCATCCATCGTGTTCGATAACCTCCATGCCAGAACCTTGCGGCTGAACCAGTCCATGACCGCGACCAGGTATAGGAAGCCTCTGCGCATCGGGATGTAGGTCACGTCTGCGCACCAGACTTGGTTGGGCCGGTCGATGGTCAGATGGCGAAGCAGGTATGGCCATGTCCGGTGCTGCGGATGCCGCTCGCTGGTCTTCGGGCGTTGGTAGATCGGCGCCAAGCCCATCTTGGTCATCAGTCGACGGACACGATGGCGCCCGACACAGCAGCCGTTGCGGCGCAGATGCCGTACCATCTGCCGCGAGCCGTACCACGGTGTCTCGAGGAACTGCTCGTCGATGAGACGCATCAACACCAGCGTCGCTTCGTTCTCCGCCGTCGGCTTACGATAGAATGTCGAGCGACTGATCGACGCCAGCTCGCACTGGCGTACGATCGAGAGCCGTGGATGACCGGGGTCGATCATCGTCTTCCTCCGATCCAGGCTCAGCGATCGAAGGCTTTCGACAAAAAATCCCGTTCCACCACCAGCTGACCAATCTTGGCATGAAGCTTCGTCAGCTCGGCGTCGCGGTTCTGTTCGCGCGCGCTGCCCTTCTCGTCGAACACCTTGGCCAGCTTCTCCACCGCCTCACGCTTCCAGGCAGCAATCTGGGTCGGGTGCAGTTCGTGCTTGCTCGCCAGTTCTGCGACCGTTTCGTGGCCCTTGATCGCCTCGAGCGCCACCTTGGCTTTGAACTCAGCCGAAAACCGTCTCCGCGTCCTCATGATGGTTCGTCCTCTGTATCGGCGAATCCACCTTAACCGGCTGTCTTAGGAAGTGGGACCACCTCTGATATTCGAAGAATCGATCCTTAAGATCAGTACCCACCAAACTATCGGCAGCTCCTTCCGGTTTCCAATACGCGAGCAGTGGAGAATCTAAAATCACGAAACCGGGATGGGGCAGCGAACGAGCAATGCAATATTGCATCAGGCCAATTGTAATTGCCGCATGAGTTATAGCGCGAAAGCCTTTCCCAAAGCTGCCGCGTGGCTTTCCTTGAATAACGAAATCACGCGTATTTTCATCGAAATAAACACGGCCGATCGATGGGAAGTGCCATTTTCGTAAAATGTCTTCAATGCAAGTGGCAAACTCTTCTAAGACCGATTTCGACAAATCAATCGTTGTTGGTTCGGCCTCTTTTGCGGCCTCATCGGTCGACAAAAGTTCCTGTCTTTGAGCCTTGAGTCGATCTAGCCGACTATAAAGCTCAAGCTCTCGGCTAATGCTGGTCCGCTTATCCGCCAACTCACGAAACGATCCCTGTGTCTGACTCAAAGCAGGCGCCAATAGTTGGTCTATCTGGCCTGCACCTGGTTCCGAAGACACCGAGTTAGGTGTTTTTATGGAACCGGAGGTGAGTCATGGAGAGACGAAGGTTTACGCGGGAGTTCAAGCTTGAGGCGGTGCGGCTGATCAGGGATCGCGGGGTGTCGTATGCGCAGGCATCCGAAGACCTGAAGGTGCATCCGACGCAGCTGCGCAACTGGGTGAAGGCATTTGCGGACGATCCGCAGCATGCCTTCCCCGGCCAGGGTCAGATGAAGCCCGAGCAGCTGGAGATCGCGCGGCTCACGCGCGAGGTGATCAAGCTGAAGGCCGAACGCGACATCCTAAAAAAAGCCGCGGCCTACTTCGCGAAGGAATCGACGTGAAGTTCGGTTTCATTGCGAAGCACCGGGGGATCTGGCCGGCGGATTGGTTGTGCGGGGCGCTCGGTGTCTCGCGGGGTGGGTTCTATGCCTGGCTGACACGACCGCGCAGTCGGCGCAGCCGTAGCGATGAAGAGCTGGGCGCCAAGGTCCGGACAAGCTTCCTTGCCAGCGATCGAACCTATGGCGCCAGGCGGGTGTGGCACGACCTGCTGGCGGAAGGCTTCTCGTGTGGTCTGCATCGGATCGAGCGATTGATGCGCTTACAGGCTCTCAAAGCCCGTCCGCGACGGCGTCGGCTGCCGCCCGATCTGGGTGAGCGGCAGGTCGCCGCCGTCGCTCCCAACGTACTCGACCGCAGCTTCGCGGCAGCTGCTGCCAACCGCAAATGGATCGCTGACTTCACCTATGTGTGGACCGCGGAAGGTTGGCTCTATGTGGCGGTCGTCATCGATCTGTTCTCACGCCGCGTGGTCGGCTGGTCGATGAGCGCACAGATGACGGCACAGCTCGTCACCGACGCCCTGGTGATGGCGATCTGGCGCCGGGGCAAGCCCGATGCGCTGCTGCATCACTCCGATCGCGGCAGCCAATACACCAGCGAGCAGTTCCAGAAGCTGATGGCCGATCATGGCATCGTCTGCTCGATGAGCCGCTCGGGCAATGTCTGGGACAACGCGGCAATGGAGAGCTTCTTCTCGTCGCTGAAGACCGAGCGTACGGCACGCAAGACCTATCGGACGCGTGATGAAGCCAAGGCTGACGTGTTCGATTACATCGAGTGCTTCTACAATGCTAAACGCCGGCACTCGACAATCGGCTACAGAAGCCCCATGGAGTTCGAGATGCAGTCGGGTTTAGCTTAGGCGGGTGTCAACCGAACCGGGTGCAGGCCAAATTGCGGAAGCTCAAACTATTTGTCGCTCCGGCCATGTTTCTCTTAATTCGACGTTCTTGAAGTCCGACTTTTTGCAAAAGCCAACCTGAGAGATTATCAGTTCGGCTGTGCCGATGTTGTGCGGCAAGGGTGTCGCCATCTAACGGCTCTGTATCAGCTACCAGCTTTGACGCGACTCGAAAGCCACCGCCTTCCACACTTCTTTCGAGTGTGGCAACCTCGCTGTCGTGTCGAATTTCTAACCGAAGCCTCTCGTAACCAACGCGTTGCGGTATATCCCGTAATCCCTTGGAGCTACCAAGTGCAAAATCTATACTTTCGAGACTAAAACTTTTTCCAGTGTCGGACGCGCCACAAATCACGGTGATGTTGTCACCGAATTCGAGTATCGCCGGTTCCCGCGACACTCCGAGAAATGCGATACGCTGAATTTTGATATGGCCGCTCATGCGAAGAGTTCACCTGGAGTCTGGCGCCCTTCAAATTCTGTGTTCCACCGCTTCAGAAGAGTCGAGGTTCTGCTCGCCAGATCTTCAGCGTTTAAGCTTCCAAACATTTCTACCGCCCATGCAGCACGGAGTCTGAGCTGCATCAAATAATTAGATGAAAGAGCGGATAAGAACGGTTCGGATTCTTCCCTGGCCTTAAAGCAAATCCCACTACTCAATAACTCACGCGCAACAAGATTTCTGCTCTGCATCAAAGATAGACCACGTTCTATTAGGCCGCGTCTTACAAGTAGTTCACCCGAATGCAATGGAACCGGAGGGTGAAGACTTTGGGGGCCATCTGCGTCGCCCGAGTGAACTGTTAAATAGTCAAAGACAACAAGGCGTTGCAAATCGAAAGCAGATGGAAAAGCGGCAGTAAGAATGACGATCGAGCGAATGCCAGCTTCGAACGGGCTGCTGAACGGATTTTTCTCGGTCGGTACCATTATCTTGCCTTCATCCATGTTAGGCGGTCTTCATTCGCCAATTGGTGACAAATGCCCTGTTTGTCTCGATTGGCAATCACGCTAAACAAGGGACTTGAGTGGAACGTTAGCGATACCGATTGGTTGAGCGTTTCTCGCAACCGCGTTAATCCGTTCGGATGCGAACTCTCGCACGTATCAATCACTCCGTGAAACGTCTCATTCTTGAGAGTTTCGTATGTTCCCTCCGGTACATTGTCGCGTGCAAAGTTGCGTAAGGCTTCAGCGCAATAAAATCTTTCACGTTGTCTTAAAAAATCTTGTTCTAACTCAGGCGCTGCCGTGAGCGCTTCCTTCGAATCTAATTGCTTTCCCGCGGTTTCCGAATAGACCTCGTACAGTTGTTGAACGTAGCGACTTTCAGTGGGCTGAACGTCGTACGGCGGAGGTTGCGGTTCTGCTCTCGGTGGCAAACCGCCCCCAAAGCGAACGGCATGGAAAGGTGTCTTAGCGTGTTGGTCGATAAGTGTCACAGCTGTAATTGAGTCAAAAATTGCAAAATCAAATTGTTCTGCGTGCTCCCTAAATTTGTTCTCTAGGAGGACGGCGCCAGTCGATGTGATGTGATCCCGGCAATACCGATCCCAGTTTTCAAAGAATTTCTCTTTGAGTTTCTTGAAGTCGGTCAGGAGCTTGCTAAAGGTGGTCCCCGTGCCTTTCGGGGCTACAAAGAAATAGCAGCGAGGGGCCGTGTATTCTCCGGTGAACGTATAATAGAGCAATTTTCCAATTTCGATCCAGATATCGGAAGGCGTTAGCGCGTGGTCATAATGTTTGCATTGGTAGTTATCCCAGGGCGCGGCAAAGTATATCTTTTCGGTGAACGCTGCTATATCAATTCCTTTGTCGCCTGCGCCACCGAACCGCTTCACAGCGACGTACTGAGTTTTTAATGACGATGCCCATTCCTCGACAAAGCTCTCCCATTCTGCAGCTGAGAATAGCTGTAGGCGTGCCGTCTTGGAAATCGGATTGCCCGCAATCACTTGGGATGCGGCATAAGCGCTATCAGGCTTTTTCGGCGCGATCTCTTTAAGATCTTCCGGCTTAATCACGCGATCCCCCTCTGGGGGCCATTTTATCATCTATTTACACGATCTACCAACGGTTGATTTGCTGGGAGCTCACACCCTCTCCACATAACTATCCACCACGCGCTTCTCGCCGGCGCGGTCGAATTGGATCGTGAGCTTGTTGCCGTCGATGGCGGTGACGTTGCCGTTGCCGAATTTCTGGTGGAACACGCGGTCGCCCAGCGTGAAGGCGGAGACAGCACCGGTCGATTTCGCCACCAGCTCGCCTTCGATGGTGAGCGGCAGGCGGCGGGCAGGGTTGCGCTCCTCCCGAGCGCGCCAGGGGGAGGGCGATGAGGTGTCGTCGTCGGTGCTGAAGCCCGGGCGCCGAGCTCCTTCACCCGCGGCTGCAGCGCGACCTCTCCCCGCCTCGGAGAGGTGGGACAAATCTTGGTCGGCGGCATAGCGCGAGCCGGTCTCGGAAAAGCCGCCGCTGCCGCCGCCTTTTTTCGCCTGCGCGCGCTGCCAGCCCGGCGTCGCGTAATTGGAGCCGAACGCGGTGGTGGCGTCGAAGCGCGAGGCGCCGTAGCCGCCATAACCGCCGAAGCCGCCTTGCGACTCGGTGACTTCGACGTTGGCTTCCGGCAGCTCGTCCAAAAACCGCGACGGGATATTGGTCTGCCACAGGCCGTGCATGCGCCGGTTGGTGGCGAAATAAATCTTCGCCCGCTTGCGCGCCCGGGTGATGCCGACATGGGCGAGCCGGCGCTCCTCTTCCAGCCCGGCGCGGCCCTGATCGTCGAGCGTGCGCTGGTGCGGGAACAGACCCTCCTCCCAGCCGGGCAGGAACACGGTGTCGAATTCGAGCCCCTTGGCCGAGTGCAAAGTCATGATGTTGACGGCGTCGGCCTCGGCGGCCTTCTCGTTGTCCATGACCAGCGAGATGTGCTCCAAAAAGCCCTGCAGGTTCTCGAACTCCTCCATGGAGCGCACGAGCTCTTTGAGGTTTTCCAGCCGGCCGGCGGCGTCGGCGGAGCGGTCCTTCTGCCACATTTCGGTATAGCCGCTTTCGTCGAGCACGATTTCCGCAAGCTGGGTGTGCGGGAGATTGTCGCGCTGCTTGCGCCAGCGCTCGATGGAGTCGAGGAGGCCGCGCAGCGCGCCGCGCGGCTTTGGCTTCAATTCGTCGGTGGCGACCATGGCGCGCGCGGCGGCGGTGAGCGGCACCCGGCGCTTGCGGGCGTGATCGTGCAAGAGCTGCACGGTGGCGTCGCCCAGCCCGCGTTTCGGCACGTTGACGATGCGCTCGAAGGCGAGATCGTCGGCCGGCGAATTGATCACCCGCAGATAAGCGAGCGCATCGCGGATTTCGGCGCGCTCATAAAACCGCGGGCCGCCGATCACGCGATAGGGCAGGCCGAGCGTGACGAAGCGGTCCTCGAATTCGCGCATCTGGAACGAGGCGCGCACCAGGATGGCGATCTCGTTGAGCGCGTGACCGCCGCGTTGCAGCTGCTCGATCTCCTCGCCGATGGCGCGGGCTTCCTCCTCGGAATCCCAGGCGCCGGTCACAGTGACCTTCTCGCCGGGCACGTCGTCGGTGCGCAGTGTTTTGCCGAGCCGGCCTTCGTTGTGGGCGATCAGGTGCGAAGCGGCGGCGAGGATGTGGCCGGTCGAGCGGTAATTCCTTTCCAGCCGGATCACCGTGGCGCCGGGGAAATCGTGCTCGAAGCGCAGGATGTTGTCGACCTCGGCGCCGCGCCAACCGTAGATCGACTGGTCGTCGTCGCCGACGCAGCAGATATTTTTGGCTGCTGGCGCCGGGCTCGCTTGACCACCTCCCCCTGGAGGGGGGAGGTCGGCCCGCGACAGCGGGCCGGGAGGGGGTGACAATGGCTCGGCAAGCGCGGCTTTGCCGTCACCCCACCCCGGACCGCCTCCGGCGATCCGACCCTCCCCCTCTAGGGGAGGGTAAGTACTCGCCGTTTGACTGCTGCGTTGCGCCAACAGCCGCAGCCAAAGATATTGCGCGACATTGGTGTCCTGGTATTCGTCGACCAGGATGAACTTGAAGCGGGTCTGGTACTGGCGCAGCACTTCGGGCTGCTCGCGGAACAGCCGGATGTTCTCCAGCAGCAGATCGCCGAAATCGGCGGCGTTGAGGATTTTCAGCCGCTCCTGGAACGCCTTGTAGAGCTTCAAACCCTTGCCGTTGGCGAAGACGGCGGCTTCGCCCGCCGGCACCTGCTCCGGCGTCAGGCCGCAATTCTTCCAGCCGTCGATCAACGAGGCCAAAACTCGCGCGGGCCACCGCTTCTCGTCGATGTTCTCGGCTTCCAGGAGCTGCTTGAGCAGCCGGATCTGGTCGTCGACGTCGAGAATGGTGAAATCGGGCTTCAGCCCCACCAGCTCGGCGTGGCGGCGCAAAATCCGCACCCCGATCGCGTGGAACGTGCCCAGCCACGGCATGCCCTCGACCACGTGGCCGACGATCTCGCCGACGCGGTGTTTCATCTCCCGCGCCGCCTTGTTGGTGAAGGTGACGGCGAGGATTTCGCTGGGCCGGGCGCGGCCGGTCGCCAGGATGTGGGCGATGCGCACGGTGAGCACGCGGGTCTTGCCGGTGCCGGCGCCGGCCAGCACCAGCACCGGGCCGTCCAGCGTCTCGACCGCGAGCCGCTGTTCCGCATTGAGCCCGGCGAGATAGGGCGCGTTTGGTCCGCCGGCGCGGGCGCGCGCGGCAATACCGCCGGGCGCGGGGGGCGGCGGCTCAAGCGGATGGGTCTCCCTCAATGGATCAGCCAAGGGTCAGCCAAAGGTCAGTCAGACGCGAAATATCGGTGATTCTCATAGGCCAAACATGGCATCTGCGCGCGGCTTTTGCGAGGCGAGGGGACGGTTTGTGCGGGTAATTCAGGCCTTGGCCGGCATGGCGATGCGCCGGCCGGCGCCTTCCGGCACCGGCAGGTGCGCGTGCGCCGCCTTCATCCGGGCGAGCCGCGCGGCAATGAAATCGGGAAACGGCGCGGCCTTTTTGGCGATCACGTCCACGTGCAGCGTCATGTTCTCGGAGGTGGCCGATACCCAGCCTTCCTCCGCGTGATGGAGCTGCTGGAAATAATGCATCCGCTTGGCGTCGTAGCCGAGCAGCTGAAACGTGACCCGCACCGGGTCCCCGGCGTGAAGTTCGCGCAGATAGCGGATATGCACTTCGGCGGTGAACGTGGAATGCCGCGTCTGCTCCAGATAGTCCGGGCCGCAGCCGAGCAGCGGATACACTTCGTCGACCGCGCGATCGAACAGCACGTTATAATAGGCCATGTTGAGATGGCCGTTGTAATCGATCCAGCCCGGCTCGACCCGCATCACCGAGGAGACGACGGGCGCGAAGAAGGCGGGTTCCGGGTCGAGGCGGTCGAGCATTTGGTGCTATCGCATGTTGCTAGTGCGGTGGATTTGAAGTTCCTACAACTCAGCCGCAAGTTCGCATAGGAACTTCAAATCCAAAGACCGCACTAGAACGGAAAATTTGCTAGTGTCCTCAGATTCCGAAGTTCGCATGAGAGTGTGCCGCTAGCGCTCGCGAACTTCGGAATCTGGACACTAGACGGCCACTTTGGCGGATTTGGCGCGATAGGCAAGCGCGGCGGCGCCACTTGACCGGCGAAAGCCCTACCGCCACCCTCGCACCAGGAGGAAGCCCATGGTCATGACCGAAGCGTGGGAGGGACTTGAGCACGGCCGCAACGCGGTCGAGGCCGTCATTGCCGGGCTCGCCGCGATGGTCGGCAATCGGCTTGTCACCTCGCGCGCGGTCCGCGAGCAGCACGCCAATACGGTGACTTGGCTGGGCAATCAGCCGCCCGACGCAGTGGTGTTTCCGCATACGACCGAGGAGGTGCAGCAGATCGTGCGGCTGTGCGCGGCGCACCGCGTGCCGATCATCGCCTTCGGCACCGGCACCTCGCTCGAGGGCCAGGTCAACGCGCCGCGCGGCGGCATCTCGCTCGATTTTCACGACATGAACCATGTGCTTGCCGTCCACGCCGAGGATCTCGATTGCGTCATCGAGCCCGGCGTCACGCGCAAGCAGCTCAACGAGCACTTGCACGATCAGGGGCTGTTTTTCCCGATCGATCCCGGCGCCGACGCCTCGCTCGGCGGCATGGCGGCGACGCGGGCTTCCGGTACCAATGCCGTGCGCTATGGCACGATGAAGGATAACGTGCTGGCGCTCAAAGTCGTGCTCGCCAACGGCGAGGTGATGTCGACGGCACGGCGGGCGAAGAAATCGGCATCGGGCTACGACCTGACGCGTCTCATCGTCGGCTCGGAGGGCACGCTCGGCATCATCACCGAGCTGACGCTGCGCCTGGCCGGCATCCCGGAAGCGATCTTGTCCGGCACCTGTCCGTTCCCCTCGGTCGAGGCGGCGTGCAACGCGACCATCATGACGATCCAGTCGGGCATTCCAGTGGCGCGGATCGAGCTTCTCGATGCGCTGCAGGTGCGCGCTTGCAATCTCTATTCCAAGCTTTCGTTGCCGGAAACGCCGATGCTGTTCCTCGAATTTCACGGCAGCGAAGCGAGCGTCGCCGAGCAGTCGCAGCGCTTCGGCGAGATCGCCAAGGAGTTCGGCGGCGGCGCCTTCGATTGGGCGACGCGGGCCGAGGACCGCTCGCGGCTGTGGCAGGCGCGTCATGACGCCGCCTGGGCGCTGCGCAGTCTGCGCGCCACCGGATTCGGAATTGCGACCGACGTCTGCGTGCCGATCTCGCGGCTTGCCGAATGCGTCACCGAGACGCAACGCGACATTGCCGAAAGCAGGCTCATCGCTCCGATCGTCGGTCATGTCGGCGACGGCAATTTCCACGTCGCGGTGACCGTCGATCTCGACGACAAAGACGAGGTAGCGCGCGTCCACGGGTTCCTCGAACGCCTGGTCGCGCGCGCCTTGGCGATGGACGGCACCTGTACCGGCGAGCATGGCATCGGCCAGGGCAAGATGAAGTATATGCTGGCCGAGCACGGCGAGCCGGCGCTTGCGGCCATGCGCGCGATCAAGCGGGCCTTCGATCCGCTGGGCATCATGAATCCCGGCAAGATCGTCAGCCTCTAGCGCGGCAACAAATTGGGGGGACTAACGATGTCAACGACAGCCGCGGCACCGGGCCGTGCGTCCGGTGGTCCAGCTAAACCCGATGGCGCTCTGGTTCGCATTGCCATTGCCTTTACGGCGTGGGCCGAGCGCTGGTTTCCCGACGCTTTCATCTTTGTCGCTATTGCGGCGGTGGTGGTTTCGGTCGGCGCGCTCGTCAACGGAGCATCGCCGCTGGCGGTGAGCCGGGCATTCGGCACTGGATTTTGGAGCCTGATCACCTTCACGATGCAGATGGCCTTCATCGTGATCGGTGGCTATGTCGTCGCCACCTCGGCGCCGGCGCAGCGACTGATCCGCAGCCTTGCCGGACTGCCGAAAACCGGCACCGGAGCGGTCGGACTGGTCGCCGCAGCGGCCATGATCGCCTCGCTGCTCAATTGGGGCTTCAGCCTCATCGTCGGCGGTTTATTGGTTCGCGCGCTGGCCGAGCGGCGCGAGCTGCGCATGGACTACCGCGCCGCCGGGGCCGCGGCCTATATGGGGCTCGGCGCCACCTGGGCGATGGGCCTGTCGTCGTCGGCGGCGCAGCTGCAAGCCAATCCCGCGAGCATACCCAAAGGCCTGCTGGCGATTACCGGTGTGATCCCGTTCACCGAGACGATTTTCATGTGGCAATCGTTTGTGATCACCGCCGTGCTGCTGGTGATTTCCATTATCATCGCGATCTGGTCGGCGCCCGGGCCGAGCGCCGCGGTGACGGCGGAGGCGATGGGGATCGAGATCGCGCGCGACGATCAGATGAAAGTCCCGCCGCCGCAAAAGCCCGGCGAATGGCTCGAGTATTCGCCGCTGCTGACCGTTCTGCTCGTACTGCTCGCCGCCGGATGGCTGTTCTACGAATTTTCGCGGCAGAGCGCGATCCTCGCCATCTCCAACCTGAATACCTACAATTTTATCTTCGTCATGGCGGGGCTGCTGTTGCACTGGCGGCCGAGGCGGTTTTTAGCGTCAGTTGCCAAGGCGGTGCCGGCCACCACAGGCGTGCTGATTCAATTTCCGCTGTACGGCGCCATCGCCGCCATCCTGACCCAGGCGAAGAACGGCAGCGGCGTGACTGTGTCCGACCAGATAAGCCACGCCTTCGTCAGCGTGTCGACCCAGCACCTCTATCCTCTGGTGATCGGCGTCTATTCGGCGATCCTCGGATTTTTCGTTCCGTCCGGCGGCGGCAAATGGTTGCTGGAAGCGCCCTACGTGATGCAGGCAGCGAACGATCTCAAGGTGCATCTCGGCTGGGCGGTACAAGTCTACAACGCCGCCGAGGCGCTGCCGAACCTGATCAACCCGTTCTGGATGTTGCCGTTGCTGGGTGTGCTGGGGTTGCGCGCGCGCGATCTGGTGGGCTTCACGTTCCTGCAATTGCTCGTGCACGTGCCGGTCGTGCTGTTCCTGCTGTGGGCGCTGGCGTACACGCTCCAATATCATCCGCCGGTGATGCCGTGACACGCCGACGCGGTTCGTGAGGCCAGCCCCGGAACCGACACAGAATCGCCCGCAAATGCCGCCAAGGTACGGCTGTTGGGGTGCAAACCGCTCAGCCGTGCCTTAAGCTGGTGCGGCCGCGCATGCGGGGGGCCGGGGCCGTGGGACCTGCAAATCCACCGCACCAGAGCATGATCCGGAAAAGTGGAGGCCGGTTTTCCGAAAAGATCATGCTGCACTAAGAATTTAGAGCGCCAATCGATTCTAATGTGAAGGGATTGGCGGTTTAGAGAAAGCTCGGAGACGCGGTGCAGACGACACTGCTCGGATTGGCCATCGCTATCATTCTGGCGCTCGTCTCGGCGCTGGTCGCGCCGCTGGTCGTCGATTGGAATCACTACCGTTCGACGTTCGAGCAAGAGGCCAGCCGGCTGACCGGTCTTGCCGTCCGCGTCAATGGCCCAATAGAAGCCCGCATTCTGCCGACGCCGCGGATCAAGCTCGGCGAGGTCGAAGTCGGCGAGCCGGGCCGAGAGCCGCAGCTGCGGGCCGCTGCGATCGAGCTCGAAGTCGGTCTCGGTCCGTTGCTGCGCGGCCAGATGCAGGCTACGGAGCTGCGCCTGGTTGCGCCGCGGATCGGCCTCGGCATCGACCGCTCCGGGGCGATCGACTGGCCGGCCCTATCCCCGGCTTTTCGTCCGGACACGCTGACCATCTCGCGTCTTCGCGTCGAGGACGGGCGCGTCACTCTCACCGATGCCAGCTCCGGCGCGCGCATCGTGTTGCAGAAACTCTGGTTCAACGGCGACATTCGCTCATTCGCCGGGCCGTTCCGGGGCGAGGGCGCCTTCGTCGTCGGCGACGAACTCTACGGCTATCGGATATCCGGCAATCGCGCCGACGACGACAGTGGGCTCAAGCTCCGGCTCGGTGTCGACCCGTCGAATCATCCGCTGACTACCGAGATCGAAGGCATCCTCAGGTTTAATCACGGAGTGCCGCAGTTCGACGGGACGCTGGCGCTGGCGCGGCTTGTCGGGGCGACGCTCGCGCACGGTCAGCGGGTGATGAACGACCCGTGGCAACTCGCCGGCAAGGTGCGCGCCACACCGGTTTCGGCCTTGCTGCAAGACCTCGCATTTCAGTACGGGCCGGACGAGCGGGCGGTCAATTTCACCGGCAAAGCGGAGCTGACGTTCGGCAAGCATCCGCATCTCGACGGCACAGTCGCGGCCCTGCAAGTGGACGTCGATCGGGCGCTCGCCGCTCCGGATGTGACGCATCGGCCGCCGTTCGTCCTGATCAAGAGCTTCCTCGAAGCCTTTGTCGCGGCGGTGAAGCCGCCCATTCCGGTCGCGGTCGGCGTCGCCGTCGATGCGGTGACGGTCGGCGGCACCACCATCCAGTCGCTGCAGGGCCATGTCGGCTTCGATGACAAGGGATGGAATCTGAAGGACTTCGAGTTTCACGCGCCGGGGTTCACCGAGGTGAAGCTGAGCGGCCGGCTCGACGACGGACCGCAGGGGTTGGGCTTCAGCGGGCCTGCCAGCCTCGAATCGGCCGATCTGGAAATGCTGATGGCGTGGCTCGAAGGCCGCAGCGAGCCGCCTTCCGGCCGGACCGAAAGTTTGGCCGCGCGCGGCGTGGTCTCGATCGCAAGCGATCGTTTCGCGCTCGATCGGCTGTCGGCGTCGCTCGATCAGGAGAACTTGCAGGGGCGGCTCGCCTACACCTGGGCGGCGGCCGATCGGCCGGCCACGCTCGACGGCGAACTGCATGCCGCAAAACTTGACGTCGATGCGCTGACGGCGTTCGCCAAGGCGGCGTTGTCCAAGGGCGCTTTTGAGATGCCGCGCGAGGTCACGTTGGTCGTCGATGTCGGCAAGGCAACCGTTGCCGGCGTCGACGCGCGGCTGGTCAACGCCCGGGTCAAGTTCGATACTGGTGTACTGCACATCGACCGGCTCTCGATCGGCGATCTGGGCGGCACCGCGCTCGACGTCAGCGGGCGCATCGACGAATTGTCGTCGCAACCGCGCGGGCGGCTGACGCTCGATCTCGACGCAAGAACGCTCGACGGCCTGACCAGCATCGTCGGTAAGTTGGCTCCGCAGGTGGCTGAGACATTCCAGCATTTTGCCGACCGTCTGGCGCCGGCCAAGGTGCATGGCGTCTTGACCGTCGATCGCGCGGCGGCCGCGGGCACCATTGCCAAGCTCGATCTTAACGGCGATGTCGGCGCGCTGCGTCTTGCGCTCAACGGCGATGCGACGGGAGATTTGGCACATCCCGGCGCCGCAATCGTGCGCATCGCAAGCCGGCTCCAGGCGGATGACGGCGGTGCGCTAGTGCGACTGCTGGATCTCGACCGCGTTCTTGCGGTCGACCTGCTGCCCGGCGAGATGACGATCTCAGCCGCCGGACCGCTCGACGGCGATGTTCGCGTCAATGGCCTGGCGGCGGCCGGCGGGTTCTCGGTGGCGGTCGAGGGGATGCTGCATCCGAGCGGCGACGACGCGCCGACCGGCCGCCTGCAATTGAAAGCGTCCGCCGCCGACCTGCGGCCGTTGCACCGCGCCATGACCGGACAGCCGGGTTCCGCTGTCCCGCTCACGGCAAGCGCGAACGTCGCGGTGGCCGGCAAGACGCTGTCGTTCACGAATCTGGACGTTGCCGCGGGAAAAGTGTCGCTGCACGGCCGCCTCGCCGTCAAACTATCGAGCCCGGTCGGCATCGATGGCGATATTGCGGCCAACGACGCCGATGCTGCGGCGGTTGCGGCGATGATGTTGGGACTGCCGAGCACCGGGGCGGCCGCATGGTCGCCCGAGCCGATCGGCGCCGGCGTATTCGGCGCGGTGAATGGCGCCGTCACCTTCAAGCTCGACCGCGCCGTCTTGACGCCGGCCTGGGTCGTGCGCGACCTCAAGGGCGTGGCGCGGTTCCAACCGGCGGAGATCGTTTTCAACGACATCGACGGCGGCCTCGCCGGAGGCCGCCTCAGCGGCGAGCTGACGTTTCGCCGCGATTCGGGACAGCTCGCCGGGCAGGGCCGGCTCGCACTGATCGGCGCGAATGCCGCCAGCATTGTCGGATCGAAAAAGAATGGCCTCGATGGGCTGCTGGCGGTGAAGCTTCAGGCCGACGGCATGGGACTAAGCCCCGCGGGCCTCGTCGGCTCGGTCCACGGCAGCGGTGCGGTGACGCTGGCGAACGCGCATTTTTCTGGGATCGACCCGGCGGCGTTCGACGCGGCCATTCATGCGACCGACCCGAGCGGCTCGATCGACACGGCGAAAATCCGGACCGCAGTGAGCGCGGCCATAGAGAGCGGTCGGCTCTCCGTGCCGAACGGCGACGCCGAGGTGACGATCGCCGGCGGGCAGATTCGCTTGGCCAAGACGACCTTGCCGGCACAAAGCGGGGCCGAATTTTCGCTCGACGGTGTTCTCGATCTCAACAGCGCGGCGATCGACGCTCACATGACGCTCTCGGGA
This sequence comes from uncultured Alphaproteobacteria bacterium, assembly GCA_963721025.1. Taxonomy (GTDB): domain Bacteria; phylum Pseudomonadota; class Alphaproteobacteria; order Rhizobiales; family Xanthobacteraceae; genus BOG-931. Next base: position 409,847 of record CAVRHN010000002.1, read on the forward strand.
CAACCGCCGGCGAATGCTTTGATCAGCACCCGGCCGGAACTGGCGTTGACGGTGAGGGGTCCGCTCGCGACGCCCGAGACCAAGCTCGACATCTCGGCGCTGGTGAGTTGGCTGACGCTGCGCGCCACCGAGCTGCAGACACGACGGCTCGAATCGATCGAGGCCAACCGCCGGGCGGACGCTCTCGGGCCCGTCGTGCGCCCGCCATCGCCGTCGGTCCGATACATCCCGGCCGGCACGACAGTGGAGACGGCGATCCAGGCTAATGCCTCGTTCGCGGCGGGTTCCAGCATGCGAGGGCTCGATCGGCTGCGGCCCGAGGCGCCGCCCGCCGCGCCGGTGACCCGATTAGACCGCGGCACCGATCACGGCGCCGGGGCGCCGGCGTTGCCGGCGTCGGCCGCGTCCAAGCCGCCGCCGCCGCCGGCGACCGACAGCGCAAGCGCGCGGCATTCCGCGCCGCCGCAATCCGCGCCGCTGTCGATTACGCCGTCCGACCGCTCTCTGCTCGATTTGCTATTCCGGTCGCAGAACTGACGCGGCCGACGCCGGAACGATCGTCATCTCGCGCGGCGGATTTCCGCTTTCGCTGTAGCCGCTGGTCCGCGCTCGATAATAATCCAGCACGAACAGCCGTACCGCCGAAGACAGATTGCCGTGCCGACGCTCGGCATCGATGGTGCCGACAAGCTCGGACAAGGTCACATCCCGGCCGGCGGCGATTTCCTTAAGCGCCTTCCAGAATGCATCCTCGAGACTGACGCTGGTCTTGTGACCGGCGATGACAATGGAGCGTTTGACGACCGGCGATTTCATTGCCCGTCTCCCGTGTCGATCAGGTGTCGGTCGAGATCTTTCCGGGCTTTGTCGCTTTGCGATCGCGTCAGGGCTCGTTCGGCCTTGGCGCGCCCGTGCGCCAGCCGGTTGGACGCGGCCTGCTGCTCGGCCTGGCGCCGCTTGGCTCGCTTCCGCGCGGTCCGGAGGTTGACGAGATCGCCCATGTCAAGTTCAGCAGTGATTGGATGACGAACTGCGACCATCCTCGCCTGTGTGGTCAGGAAGAATTACGTCGGCACGGTGGCACTGGATCTGCCGCGGCGGACACAAAAGCGTTATCGCACGCGGCGGACGAGGCGGCGCTCACGGGTCCGGCCGGGTCATGCGGGCCGGCCGCACCAGACGGTCGAATTCCCGGCCCGATACGAAGCCGAGCTTGACCGCCTCTTCGCGCAACGTCGTGCCATTGGCGAGCGCCGCCTTGGCGATCTTCGCCGCCTTGTCGTAGCCGATATGCGGCGCCAGCGCCGTCACCAGCATCAGCGAGTTCTTCATCAGCTCGCGGATGCGCGGCTCGTTGGCGCGGATGCCGACCACGCAATGGTCGGTGAACGAAAGCGCCGCGTCGGCGAGGAGCCGGATCGATTGCAGTGCGGCGTAGGCGATCACCGGCTTGTAGACGTTGAGCTCGAAATGTCCCTGGCTCGCCGCCACCGTGATCGTGGTGTCGTTGCCGAATACGCGGCAGCAGACCATGGTCATCGCCTCGCATTGGGTCGGATTGATCTTGCCGGGCATGATCGATGAACCCGGCTCGTTCTCCGGCAGCAGCAATTCGCCCAAGCCCGAGCGCGGGCCGGAGCCGAGAAAGCGAATGTCGTTGGCGATCTTGAACAGGTCCGCGGCGAGCGCGTTGAGCGCGCCGTGCGCGAACACCAGCGCGGCGTGCGAGGCGAGCGCCTCGAATTTATTGGGTGCGCTGACGAACGGCAGCCCGGTGATGGCGGCGACCCTTTTGGCGAACAGCTTGGCGAACCGGCGTTTGGCGTTAAGTCCGGTCCCGACCGCGGTGCCGCCTTGCGCCAGCGGGTAGAGCTCCTTGAGGCCGGCGCGCAGGCGCGCAATGCCGGACTGCACTTGCGCCGCATAGCCGGAAAATTCCTGGCCCAGCGTGAGCGGGGTGGCATCCTGAGCATGGGTGCGGCCGATCTTGACGATGGCGGCGAACGCCTTGGTCTTCGTCTCCAGCGCCGCATGCAGATGCGTCAGCGCCGGAATGAGCCGGTGCACGATCTCTTGCGCCGCCGCAATGTGCATGGCGGTGGGAAAGCAATCGTTCGACGACTGGCTCATGTTGACGTGATCGTTGGGATGGATCGGCGATTTCGAGCCGAGCGCCCCGCCGAGCCGCTCGTTGGCGCGGTTGGCGATCACCTCGTTGACGTTCATATTGGTCTGGGTGCCGGACCCGGTCTGCCAAACGACCAGCGGGAATTGATCGTCGAGCTTGCCGTCGAGGATCTCCTGCGCCGCCACCACGATGGCCTTGGCACGGCGCGCGTCGAGCGAGCCGAGCTCGCGATTGGTTTCCGCCGCCGCGCGCTTGACGATAGCCAGCGCCCGGATAATCGGAAGCGGCATGAGCTCGTCGCCGATGCGGAAATTGTTGCGGGAGCGCTCGGTCTGCGCTCCCCAGTAACGCTCGGCCGCCACTTCAATGGGCCCGAACGTGTCGGTTTCGGTGCGGGTTCTCATGTCGGTAGTCAGCGATCGGTCATCAGTGATCAAAAACAGCAAGTTGGAAGTCAGAGCAGGGAAAGCGAAGGCTCCTCAGACTTGCGATGACTGATTGCCGATCGCTGACGTCTGATTCCTCACTTCTTCCTGAACCGGTCAAGCCGCACGACCTCGCCACCCCTGTCCGGATCCGGCGCGTCCGATGCCGCAGCAGCAACCGGCGCAGGCGACGGCAAGGCTTCCGGCTTGGTCTCTCCGTCGGGTCGCTTGGCCGCGGCGTCAATCGATTTTTCGGCCGTCTGCGGTGCGGCGGTTGCATCCGCCGCTGCGGCGGCCTCGATGGTCTCGAATTGGAAGCCGAATTGGACCGCCGGATCGTAGAAGGCCGTCACCGCCTCGAATGGAACGCCGATCTTTTCCGGAATTCCGCCGAACGACAGGCCGACCTCAAAGGCGTGCTCGGCTACCGCCAGATCCCAGAACTGATGCTGCAGAACGATGGTCATTTCCTGCGGGAATCGCGCGCGCATACGCTCCGAAAGCCGCACGCCCGGCGCCGTGGTGTTGAAGGTGATCTTGAAATGATGCTCGCCGGGCAGGCCTTTTTTCGCCGCGTCGGCCAGCACCGTGCGCACGACTCCGCGTAGGGCCGCTTGCGCGAGAATGTCATAGCGAATGTAATCGAGGGCCATGGCAGGAATCGAGAATCAGTGGTCAATCATCAGATAGGCAGTGGAATCATAGTGGTCCAGACTGCGTCTGTCCTCCACCTTCTGATCACTGACCACTGAATTCCTGTTTCCTGGAAAGTGGAGGCTTCTGTTGCCAGGTGCCTCCGAACCCCGCCTGACGCTGCTAAGACGCCAGGGCTTCAGATCGGTCTTTCGAGCCGCTTACGCGGCCAGAGCAACCGGAGCATAGTTGTCGTTGGCAACTATGAATTTGGCCCGATAACGGCGGAACCATGCCGAGCAAAAGCCCGTCCTTTACGCCCTCGTCGATCCTATTTCGACCCCGTGATCAGGGAACAATGATCAGTAATCGGTAATCAGAAGCAACTGCCGGCTGGCGCCGTCTGATTACTGTCCTCTGACGACCGCTCCCTGGAAATGGTGGAGTCGCCGGGTACTGCCCCCGGGTCCGAAAGGTTTATTACGACGGCCGTTTATCGCCATAGCCGGCTTGCGCCGGCAGTAAGGAATATAGGCGCAAAAGGTTGAGGAAAAAAGAGGGTGGGGGGGTTTGTCGTAGGGCAGGTCGAGGGAATGCCGAAAGACCGGAAAATGCCGCACGGTTTTTACGGATGGGTCAAGGCGGCGACGGCTTTCGGCGGCCGCAAGCTCAGGGATCGGGTCGATTAGGGCCTGCGGCTCGTTGCAAAAGCTCGGCACAACGCTGGCCGGCAGCGGGATTTAGCAGAACTCATGAAGGGCGCATCCGGAATCGTCGATTCCGGCGTTCCTGATCTCGCGTCAAATCCCCGGCACTTGGCGGGCTTCGGGCGCGATCATTAGCGCGTTGAGAGAAGCGAAACACGAGGCCGACCCCGAATTTCGCCAAGCTCTGTGCGGTTTGCTGCCTACTGCAGGCTCAGCGCCACGAAGCGCGTCTCGCCGTCGGCATTGGAAACGAGCAGCATCGCGACCTTCTTGCCTTCGGCCTTGAGCGCGTCGAGCCGGGTCTGCAGGTCGGCCGGGTTGCCGACGCTCTGGTACTGCACCTCGACGATGACGTCGCCCGGCGAAAGCCGCTTGTCCGGAGCGGCCGACGCCACGTTCGGATCGACGCCGGTGACGAGGACGCCCTTGACGTTGTCCCGGACCTTGAATTTTTTCCTTAAGCTGTCGGACAGGCTGGACAGCTCCAGGCCGAGCGTCTTCTGCACCACGGACTTGCCTTCGGGCCCGGCGTCCTTGTTGGCGTTGGCCGCGGCCAATTTTTCCCCGTCTTCCAGTCGGCCGATCTTGACCGTGTGGGTTTCTTCCTTGCCCTTGCGAATGATAACGACCTCGACTTCCTTGCCGACCGGGGTATCGGCAACGATGCGCGGCAGATCGTGCATCTCCTTGACGTCGTGACCGTCGAAATTGACGACCACGTCGCCCGGCTCGATGCCGGCGGGCTTCGCCGGCCCTCTGTCGTCGACGCCGGCGACCAGCGCGCCGCGCGGCGGCTTGATGCCGAGACTCTCGGCGATATCGTCGGTGACTTGCTGGATGCGCACGCCGAGCCAGCCGCGCCGCGTCTCGCCGTACTGGCGCAGCTGATCGATGACCGCGACCGCCGAGTCCGACGGCACCGCAAAGCCGATGCCGATCGAGCCGCCGGACGGCGAAATGATTGCGGTGTTGACGCCGACGACTTCGCCGTTGAGGTTGAACAACGGCCCGCCGGAATTGCCGCGATTGATGGCGGCGTCGGTCTGGATGTAATTGTCGTAAGGTCCGGAATTGATGTCGCGGTTGCGCGCCGAGACGATGCCGGCGGTCACCGTGCCGCCGAGGCTGAACGGATTGCCGATGGCGATGACCCATTCGCCGAGCCGCAACTTGTCGGAATCGCCGAACTTCACCGCCTTCAGCGGCTTGTCGGGATGCACGCGCAGCAACGCCAGATCGCTCTTCGAATCCTTGCCGACCAGCTGAGCCGGCAGCTTGGTACCGTCGTTGAGGATGACGTTGATCTCGTCGGCGTCGGCGATGACGTGATTGTTGGTGACGACCAGGCCGGACGGATCGATGATGAAGCCGGAACCGAGCGAATTGATCCGCCGCGGCATGCGATCGGCATCGCCGTGACCGTGGTGGTTCTTGAAGAATTCCTCGAAAAACTCCTCCATCGGCGAGCCCGGCGGCAGATCGGGCAGCGCGCCCATGCGCGGGTCCACCTTCTGCGACGTCGAGATGTTGACCACCGCGTCGATCACCTGTTCGGCGACGTCGGCGATGTTCTCGGGCCCTCGTGCCGCCGCTTTCCATGCCGGCAGGACGATGATCGCCGCCGCGAGCGCGGCAATGGCCGGGCCGCGCCGCACTAAACGGGAGAGATGACTAGACATTTGGCCAGACATGGAGGTCTGTGCTCCTGAAAGATGAATCGTGGAAAGGGTGCCTTCGTCCCGCTGCGGACGCAAGGGCAATTAGGGACCGGATTGGGGCGGAAAAGCGACTCGGGGTTACGGCAAGAGCACGGTCTTGCCGGAAAGCTGGTTTGCACTTTTCCGGATCAAGCTCCGGCTCAGTGGCGCACCAGCCAGACGATAACAACTCCGACCAAGGCCGAAACCAGGCCGGCGATGCGCACTCCGCTATCCGGCATGTCGAGAACGGCGACCATGGCGCGCTTGGCGCCGAGCGGAAACGCCGCAAACAGCACGCCCTCGATCACAAAGACCAGACCGAGCGCGGCGAGAAAGTCGGACATCGGGACCGCGGTGGGCGCGCCGGTTTCGGAATACTATTTCGGAGCCGACGGCCGGACGGCGCCTTGCGAAGGCACCGCGGAGGGCGTGTTCGGCGTGGCGCGGCCTGCCGGGTCGGAAAAATAGCGGAAGAAATCCGAGTCCGGCCGCAGCACCAAGCGCGTGTCGTTATGCTGCATGCTCTTTTCGTAGGCCTGCATGGAGCGGTAGAAGGCGAAGAAGCCCGGGTCGCGGTTGTAGGCGTCGGCAAAGATGCGATTGCGCTCACTGTCGCCTTGACCGCGGATCTGCTCGGCCTGAGAGGTCGCGTCGGCCAGCAATACGGTCACGTCGCGGTCGGCTTTGGCGCGAATTTCCTGACTCTTCTGGCTGCCTTGGGCGCGATACTCGGCCGCTTCGCGTTGCCGCTCGGTTTGCATGCGCTGGTAAACCGCCTGGCTGTTCTGCTCCGGCAGGTCGGCGCGCCGGATGCGCGCGTCCACCACCTCAATGCCGTAGTTGGCGGCCTCATGGTCGATCAGATCGCGAATGCGCGCCATCAGTTCGGCGCGCTCGTCGCGCACCACCTGGATGAAGGTCGCCTCGCCAAGCACGCGCCGCAGCGCCGAGTTGAGCAGGATATTGAGCTGTGAATCGGCGGCGGCTTTCGAGCCGAGCGTCTGGTAAAAGCGCAGCGGGTCATGGATTCGGTAGCGCGCGAAGGCATCGACCACCAGGCGCTTCTGGTCGGAGGCGATGATTTCCTGCGCCGGCGCTTCCAGGTCGAGGATGCGCTTGTCGATATCGATCACGCTATCGATGAACGGCACCTTGACGTGCAGGCCCGGCTCGTTGACCACGCGCACCACCTTGCCCAGTCGCACCACTAGCGCCTGCTGGGTCTGGTAGACGCTGAACAGCGCGCTGTAGCCGACAATGGCGGCGATGAGCAGCAGAACGGCGATCGCGCCGCCGGCGAGGCTGAGCTTCATCGATTGCCTCCCGATGATGCGGCGCCCGGCGCGGGCGCCTGGCGCGACTGCGGCAATTCCGTGAGCGGCAGATAGGGCACCACGCCCGGTCCGGCCTGCGGGCCGGTGTCGATGATGGTCTTGTCGCTGCCGCCGAGCACGCGTTCCATGGTCTCCAGATACATGCGCTCGCGGGTCACGTCAGGCGCCTTCTTGTATTGCTCGTAGATTTTCAAGAAGCGCGACGTCTCGCCGGTGGCCTGCGCCACGGTCTGCAACTTGTAGGCTTCGGCGGCCTGCGTGATCTTGGCCACATTGCCGCGCGCTTCCGGGATTACCCGATTGGCATAGGTCTGCGCCTCATTGACCGAGCGATCGAGGTCGATGCGCGCGGCCTGTACGTCGCGGAAAGCATCGATCACCTGCGCGGGCGGATCGACCTTTTGCAACTGCACTTGCTGGATCAGGATGCCGGCGCCGTAATGGTCGAGGGTCTTCTGCATCAGGTTCTGCACTGCCGTCTCTGTGGTCTGCCGCGCACCGGTGAGGATCGGCTGAATATTCGAGCGGCCGACGACCTCGCGCATGGCGCTCTCGGCCACCGCTTTCACGGTGCCTTCGGGATTTTGGATGTTGAACAGATAGTCGCCGACGGCGGTCGGTTCGACCTTCCAGAACACGGAAAAATCCACGTCGACGATGTTCTCGTCGCCGGTCAGCATCAGGCTTTCCTCGGGCACCTCGCGCACCGAGCTGCCGCGGCGCATGTCTTCGACCGGGCGCATGCCGATATCGATCTTGTTGATGCGCAGCGCCGGCGGGGTGAGCGCGGTTTCGATCGGATAGGGCAGGTGGTAGTTCAGCCCCGGCTGCACCTCGCGGGTGAACTTGCCGAACCGCAGCACGACGCCGAGCTCATCGGGCTCGACCCGGAAGAAGCCGGAAAAGCCCCACAGCACCACCGCTGCCAGGGCGATCAGCGCGATGCCGCGGCCGCCGAGGTTGCCGGGCAGCAGGCTGCGCAGCCGATCCTGGCTCCGGCGCAACAATTCCTCGAGATCGGGCGGCTTCGAGCCGCCCGGCGATTGCGGTCCCGAGCTCCAGGGTCCCCGCGGCCCCGACCCCCAAGGGCCGCCGCCGCCGGATTGGTTGCTCCACGGCATTCAATGTCTCCTCACGCCGGGATCATGCCGGCTTGGTTGCGTGGGGTTATAGGGGAGCGGCCCGGCCCTTACAACGCGCAGTTATGCCACGCTTGCGGTCACGGCGCCGCGCCAGTCGCGCGTTGGTATGTGACAAAGGCAAAGGAAGCCTCGTCGCCGCCGGCCGCCGCATGCTCATCGCGTGCGGTTTCGCGCCAGAGTCCGCGATCGATCGGAGGAAACCGCACATCGCCGTCGACGTGCTTGTGGACGTCGGTGATGACAAGACGGGTCGCCAGCGGCAAGGCCTGGGCATAAAGGTCGGCGCCGCCGGCCACGACGATGGCGTCGGCACTGCGCCGCAGCGCATCGCCACGGGCCACCGTCAACGCGGCATCGAGGCTCGGCGCCGCGACAATTCCCGGCGCGGCGAATTCGCGATCGCGGCTCACCACGATCGTGGTGCGACCGGCAAGCGGCTTGCCGATCGAGAGATAGGTCTTGCGCCCCATGATCACCGGCTTGCCCATGGTCAGCGCGCGGAAATGCTGCATGTCGGACTTGAGCCGCCACGGCAGAGCGTTGCCGCGGCCGATCACGCCGTTCTCGGCAATGGCGGCGACGATGAGGATGTCCATCCTCACACCGCCACGGCGGCCTTGATGTGCGGATGCGGTTCGTAGCCTTCCAGCGAGAAATCCTCGTGGCGGAAGGCGAACAGATCCTTCACCGCCGGATTGAGCCGCAGCGTCGGCAGCGGACGCGGGCTGCGGGTGAGCTGCAGCCGCGCCTGCTCGAGATGGTTGAGATAGAGGTGGGTGTCGCCGAAGCTGTGGATGAAGGTGCCGGGTTTGAGCCCGGTGACCTGTGCGACCATCAGCGTCAACAGCGCATAGGAGGCGATGTTGAACGGCACGCCGAGAAAGACGTCGGCCGAGCGCTGATAGAGCTGGCACGACAGCGCGCCCGCGGCGACGTTGAACTGGAACAGGCAGTGGCACGGCGACAGCGCCATCAGATCGTTCTCCGCCGGGTTCCAGGCGGTGACGATCAGCCGCCGCGAGCCGGGGTTGCGGCGAATCTCGGCGACCACGTTCGCCATCTGGTCGATGGAGCCGCCGTCCGGCGTCGGCCACGACCGCCATTGCCGGCCGTAGACCGGGCCGAGGTCGCCGTTGGCGTCGGCCCATTCGTCCCAGATGTGCACGCCGTGATCGTCGAGATATTTGATGTTGGTGTCGCCGCGCAGGAACCACAGCAGCTCGTAGATGATGGATTTCACGTGCAATTTCTTGGTCGTCAGCAGCGGAAACCCGGCGTTGAGGTCGAAGCGCATCTGGTGCCCGAAGATCGAGCGGGTGCCCACGCCGGTGCGGTCGCGCTTCTCGACGCCTTCGCTGAGCACGCGTTCCATCAAATCGAGGTATTGGCGCATCTTTGAGTTTTTGCGGTGTTACGATGTCGGCCGAGTCGCAAAGGCAAGCTTACCGCCAAATGCGGGGCGGACGAAGCGCGCGCAAGGGCGCGGTGGATAGGATGCGTCGCCGTGCCGGCTCGCCCAGCCGCGCAAGATCCTAGACGGCCTCCATCACGGCTTCGCCGAGCCCCTCCACCGTGAACACTGCCCGTTCGCCGCGCGCGATCGACACTGTCGGAATGAGGCTGCCGGTAATGACCACCATGCCGGCCTTCAGATCGCGGCCGCGTTCGCCGAGATGATTGGCGAGCCAGGCGAGCGTCGCGCACGGATCTTCGGCCTTGCCCTCGCCGACAGACTTGCCGCCGACCGTGAGGCGGCCGGCGATGCCGGCGAGAGCCGCGGCCGGCACGGATTTTGGCGTGCCGACGACCACGCCGCCATTCCAGCAATTCTCGACAATCAGCGAGGCGGCCTCGGTGCGCGCGTAATCGGCACGGCGGTCCTCGATCAGCTCGAAGGCCGGCATCGCGCCCGCGACCGCCGGCGCGGCCGCCTCGGGCGTCCACGGCGCCCCTGATGCCGGCAGATCGGCGCCGAGCTTGAGCGCAATCTCGCTTTCGAGGCGCAAATTGACGAAATCCGCGGTCCGCAGCCGAGCCGGCGAGGCATGGATGGTGCGCGCAAAGATCGCGCCGCCGCAGGGATGCGCGATGCCCATCAATTGCTGCATCACCTTGGTGGTGGTGGCGATCTTGGCGCCGCCGACCGCGCCGTAGACCGGCTCCGCCAGCCGGTAATAAGCTTCCTGGGCCGCGTAGGCCTCGGCGATCGATGCCGGGCGCAATTCGTCCGGCAGGTTGCGATAGGGCAGGCGCCGGCGGCGGGCGTCCCACATCCACCGCGCCATCGCGTTCGCACGTTCGTTTTGGTCCATGGCTTTCCGTTTTTCGTGCCGAAAGGGTGAGCATCGTCTCCCGCCGCCGGCATATAATCGTTGCGACCGGTCTGTTCGCCGGGCGAACAATATCGGAGGAGGGGTCTTTGGCGAAAGAATTCGAAACCGATTTCTGGAAAGACGCCAAAAGCCGCAAAGTCTGGGACGACATCGTGCCGGGCGAGCCGCGCAAGACGAATTCCCTATCTGCTGACGCTGGAAGCTATTCACCGCTACTGCCGGGCCGTTGGTGAGGATCATCCGCTCTATTTCGATGAAGCCCACGCGCGCACCACCCGCTATGGCGGCCTGATCGCACCGCCTTCGATCCACATCCTGCTGATGTTCGCGTGCACGCCGGCGGACGACTGGATGCGCAGCCCCGGTACGGTGAATGCCGGCCAATCCTGGAGCTATAACATTCCGGCACGCCCGGGCGACACGATCACGCTTTTAGCCCGCGCGCTCGACAAGTTCATCAAGAAGGGGCGGCTGTTCGTCATTCACGACAATGTCTTCCTCAACCAGCAGGGCGAGGTGATCTGTTCGGGCCGCGGCTGGACGATCCGGCCCGAATAAGGAGGGGAAGCCATGATCACGGCATTCGAAGCCTTGGCGCCCGGGCAGAGCATCGAAGGCGCGAAATTTGCGGTGTCCCGCGAAACCATCAGGGCGTTTTGCGACGCTTCCCTCGATTATAATCCGCTGCATCTCGACGACGACTACATGAAGGGCAGTTTCGGCAAAACCAGCTTCGGCGGCATCATCATGCACGGCATGACCAGTTTCGGGCTGCTCACCCGCATGCTGACCGACTGGGCCTATGCGGCGGACGGCGTGCACCGGCGGCTGGAGACGCGCTGGCTCGCACCGGTCAAGCCCGGCGATACGATCCAGCCGTTCGGCCGGCTCAAGGCCAAGCACGAAACCGCGAAATCGCGCTGGGTCGTGGTCGACGTCGAGATGCGCAACCAGCGCGGCGAGACGGTCGCCATCGGCGAGGCGCTGGTCGAGTTTCCGCGAGATCGGCCGGCATGATGCCGGCATGGTGATGGCGAGCGTCGCCGGGGAAGTTTGGCAGTTGTCGGTTCACGGCCTTGGCGGCTTCCGCCTCAGGCGATAATGCCGGTCAATGTCGCCGGGCTGTCGATGCGCACCGTGGCGCCGCGCACGCCGGACCACACCGCCACGACCGATGTCGGGCCGGAATTGCTCAGCGGCGTGACCACGGACAGCGTGGTCGGGACGCGGCCGGTGCTGGGCGGCGACTTCTCGTTATAGGTGAAGCAGGCAAACGCGCTGAGCACCTCGCCGTTGACCTGCAGCCCGAAATTGCCGCCGGGAAGATTGTGACCTTGGGCATAGGGATTGGGAATATTGAGGATCAGCAGAGCCGAATCGCCGCGGGGTAAAGTTATGGCGAGGTCGGGAATGGGCGTCCATGACCCGCTATTGGTGCTTTGCTGCCCGCTGCTCTGTGCGTAGACGATCATGTTCCCCTCACTGGAAGCCGCGCCTGGTCCCCCCGGACGGCGCGCGTTTATAATACAACCATAAAGGCTAATACCAAGCTTTTTAACGTGGAGAGCGAGTTAGCCAAACGGCTAAGTCAAAATGCCGATTTTGCGTCGAGCAGGACCTCGATGAACCGCGGCGCGCGCTGATAAATCCCCGGTGCCTCGCTCTCGCGCGGGCCGCCGATGGCGATTTGCGGACGCAGGACCGGCCGTCTTGTGCTTCTGGCGCGGATGTTTCTGAATTCGGGACCGTGTCCAGACCGGCGCGCGGTGAAATCGCGCCTCGCCTACGGAATCGTGCGCGTTGCCGCGCGCGCTAGAGCATGATCCGGAAAAGTGGATGCCGGTTTTCCGACAGGATCATGCTCCACTGAGGATATGAGAGCGCCAATCGATTCAATCTGAAGCGATTGCGCTCTAGGCGTTTTAGAACGCCGCTTTCGTCGCCTTGTATTTTTCGGTGACGTTTCCCGACAGCGCGATGTCGTCCGGGTTGAGCACCATCACCGGCGAGCCGGGGGATAGGTTCATTTGCAAGAGATCGGTCCAGATGACGTTCGGCGCATTGGAGAGCTCGAAATAATAGCGCTTGTCGGTGAGGTTCGTCACCGTGCGGTATTCGGTGTTGTAGATGCCGAAACTCTTGTACGGCGCGCCGAACGGCACCGAGACATTGCGCGCGATGGCAAACACGCTGGCGACGGCTTCACGCTCGTCCTTGGGCGGCGGCAGCAGCGCCAGGTAATAATCGGCGCGGGCAAAGCGATCTCTGGGATTGACGTTGCCGGGCAGCGGCATATCGCTGGAGGGATGGGAGAAGTTGAGCTTCTTCAACAGCGCGAGCTGCTCATTATAGGTCGGGTCGTTGGTCATGATGGTGAATTGGCGGCCGTGATGAATGAGCGGCTTGCCGCCGATATATTCGATGATGGCCGAATCGCCGCCGGCATCCTCCAACGCCAGATGGACATTCGCCTGGTGTCCGTGCGCCGCCACCATCACGACCTGAATCTTGGCGAGCAAGTCGAGCGCTTCGTTCACGGTCGCGGCGTTGTCTAGCGCATACTGGGCCCACAGTCCGGCCTGCACGCCCGGCTTGCTCGCGTCCCTGGCGCCGAAATCGGTCGCGTCGAGATAGAGCATGTGGGCGCCGAGGCCGCGTTCGTTAAATCCGTCGGCGGTGCCGATGCCGTAGATCGTGGTCACCAGGCTCGCGTATTTGGACGTCCACTTGGCGGGGTTTTCCGCAACCGCCACCGCGCCGCCGGCACGGCTGCCGTCGCGGCTCATGCCGCGCGGAAACACCGTCAGGATCGGTTCAGTGGATTCCGGCCAGTCCATCGTTCGCCCGACCAGGACCGCGAGCTTGTTGTCGTTCCACAGGATGCGGGTGCAGGCACCGGCGATTTGCGAAGCGGCAAGCACAGTCGCCGCGGCCGCCAGCGCGCCGTACACCATGTTTCGTCTCAACATGAGCAGGCCTTTCGTATGATCCGTCGTTTCGACGTATCGCGGCGGGCCGATCTAATTGCGACCGCCGCCCCGCGCCGGCATCGACGCTAGACCGCGGCGGTGTACGCGAACCAAACAAATTCGGCTCAAGTTGATGCTTTTGATAACGACGTCAGGAGCTGCGAAAACTCAGGCGTCATCGCTATGACGGGGCCATGTCGGGGGCTTGCTTATGCCAGTAACGCCTCGATGAACCGCGACGCGCGCTGATAAATTCCCGGTGCCTCGCTCTCGCGCGGCCCGCCGATGGCGAGCGTGAAGCCGGAGCCGAACGCCGCATGTTGCGCGCGCAGCCAAGACGCGGCGCGTTCGAGAACGTCGGGCTCGCTTAAGTTTGCGACCAACAGCGGCTTGCGGTACCGCCGCGTCAGCTCTTTTGCCAGCGTCGTCCCCGCAGAAATCTCCGGCCCGCCGGCGTCGACCACGATCAAACAAGCATCGGCGTCGCGCACATTCCATTCGGTGCGCTGCGCCGGATCGGCGCGCGGCGTCTCTTGCAGCTGCGGATATTTTGCCAGCACGCCGGGCGGCTCGGGAAAATCCTCGGCCCAGCCGCCCTGCGGGCACCAGCCGCCGTAGCGAAGTCCGCGCGCCAGCGCCACATCGAGCACCGCGCGGTCGACGCCGGATTGTCCGCCGGAGAGGAGTTTCATAGGTGAACTTTACGGACCTGCCTTGCACGAAGCCGGCAAAGCGCGAATAGTGACGCCAATTGGGGTGTCATCCGGACAATCGCGGTGGGTTTGGCTCTCTAGTGGCGGGGGATGTGATTTGCACAAGCTTTTGCACAAGCGTGGTTGGTTAGGAATCGTTCTGGCAGCGGCGTTGTCTGTCCTCTACCCGGCAGCAGCGGCCTCGGCGCAATGGGTGACGGTCGCCCCGCCCGAGAGTGGATTCTCGGTCTTGCTTCCGGGAACGCCGGAATTGAAGCACGTTTCGAAGGCGCAGGTCGACACCAGGATATGGTTGAAAGACGACGGCAAGGTGCTGGTCCTCATCGGCGTCACCGACTATGACGAGCACATCGATTCCGATCGCGAACTCGAGCTCGACGTGAAGAACTTCCTGACCAGCGATAAGGCCACGCTCAAATCGCAGAAGCGCAGGACCTTTGGCCAAGCGCCCGATGCGCCGCTGCCGGCGGCCGCGTTCAGTTTTACCGACGCGGCGGGCGTCGGCGAGTCTCTGGTCGTGGTCAGCGGCGACCGCGCTTATCAGGTCGTGGTGCGAGCGCACAAGGGATATGACGGCAGCGCCGACGCGGCGCGCGTGATCAATTCCTTCCGTATCACGCAGCCTGCACGCCATTGGCAAGGCCACTAGCGGGCTACAGCAGCTCCGTCGTCATTGCCGCGCAAAAGGCGCCAACGGGTCCGGCCCGAAGTCGGGGCGCCCCATCGCGCCCGCGCGATGGGGACCCCGGGCCGGCCCGATGACAGGCTCAGCGCCGTCTTCGCGCCAAATGACCCGGCAATCCATGCCGAGCCGCACTTCAGCATGGACCACCGGGTCAAGCCCGGTGGTGACGAGTCTCTGGGCAATCGCTATGAACCATGAAGGTTACATGTAACCGATTACGAAAGATAATCATGACCTCGGCATCGAAGTCCAAGTCCCAAAGGCCAAAGCCCGCCCGGAAGCGCAAGCCGTCGCGCGTAAAGAGGCGGGAGCATCGCGACTTTGGGGCACAAGCGCATCGCCAGTCGCTCGCCGTCGCCGCGAGCCCGCAAGCTCACGAGGATCAGGCCTTCATCGACGCAGTATCGAATTGGGGCGATGAATGAGTTTCGTAGCCCGGATTGAGTGAAACGAAATCCGGGGCAAACCCCACCGCCGATTCCCGGATTTCGCTATCGGTCAATGTGGGCTACGCTTGCTAGTCCTGACGCGTCAAGCCCCCGCTTGTCGCGGGCATCCACGTCTTAAAGGGCATGTCTAATCAAAGTCGTGGATGGCCGGAACAAGTCCGGCCATGACGAAGTGGGTGAGCAACGCAAGCCTCGCCGTCAATCCCGGATTTCGCTGCCGCTCGATCGGGGCTACGCTCGCTGATTTCCCGGATTTCGCGTTAAGTGGCGTTAGTCCGCCTACGAAATTTTGTAATCAATAGCTTTCTTGGGAAGCTCCGCTTAGGGGCTTTTGTGAGGATAATCCGGTCGCGTAAATCTAGATTGAATTCACCGCGTTCCGGCGGTGTATCGTCAGCAAAAACGGTGATCGTAAGAGGAATACCGTCATTCTTTCAAAGAGCGGGATGCCGCTGTCTTCCGAATATAACAAATCCAACGTGCGGGCTCGTCCCCATCTGCGTGAAAAAATCGAGGTAAGCAGCTGGAGAGTTAATCTGCGGGTTAAACAATCCCACGTCTGAACCATCGATTCCTTGGCCAAGCAAGAAATAGTCTATCATTTGCGGAGAGATATCCGCTGCATCTGTGTTTGTTCGCTCACACTGCAAGTATTCGCCAAACAGCGATCCATACCTGTTACATTCAGCGAATACCTTCACATTACGTAGAGTCTTCTGACTATTCAGATTATGAACGCCAACGAAAAACTGGTGAAGCGATTTGTTAGTTGTGCGTGGCTGCCCAGAAAACAAGGGAGTTGATGAGCGCTTGTAGGGATGTCCCACCTTGTGTTCCAAATTACACTCGTTGGGGAAGACTATCTCCATTTGCTTGTGAACTAGCCGATCCTTCAAAACCGGCCAAACGTGAGTTATTGCAAGCGAAGCCAGCGCCGCACCCAGCAAGATTCCTGGCACAATCAATGTACTCAAGTCCGGGTGCTTCTGAATCCACTCAGAGGTGGTCCCACTTCCTAAGACAGCCGGTTAAGGTGGATTCGCCGATACAGAGGACGAACCATCATGAGGACGCGGAGACGGTTTTCGGCTGAGTTCAAAGCCAAGGTGGCGCTCGAGGCGATCAAGGGCCACGAAACGGTCGCAGAACTGGCGAGCAAGCACGAACTGCACCCGACCCAGATTGCTGCCTGGAAGCGTGAGGCGGTGGAGAAGCTGGCCAAGGTGTTCGACGAGAAGGGCAGCGCGCGCGAACAGAACCGCGACGCCGAGCTGACGAAGCTTCATGCCAAGATTGGTCAGCTGGTGGTGGAACGGGATTTTTTGTCGAAAGCCTTCGATCGCTGAGCCTGGATCGGAGGAAGACGATGATCGACCCCGGTCATCCACGGCTCTCGATCGTACGCCAGTGCGAGCTGGCGTCGATCAGTCGCTCGACATTCTATCGTAAGCCGACGGCGGAGAACGAAGCGACGCTGGTGTTGATGCGTCTCATCGACGAGCAGTTCCTCGAGACACCGTGGTACGGCTCGCGGCAGATGGTACGGCATCTGCGCCGCAACGGCTGCTGTGTCGGGCGCCATCGTGTCCGTCGACTGATGACCAAGATGGGCTTGGCGCCGATCTACCAACGCCCGAAGACCAGCGAGCGGCATCCGCAGCACCGGACATGGCCATACCTGCTTCGCCATCTGACCATCGACCGGCCCAACCAAGTCTGGTGCGCAGACGTGACCTACATCCCGATGCGCAGAGGCTTCCTATACCTGGTCGCGGTCATGGACTGGTTCAGCCGCAAGGTTCTGGCATGGAGGTTATCGAACACGATGGATGCTGACTTCTGCGTCGCGGCGCTGGCGGAGGCGATGGTCCGCTTCGGCAGACCTGAGATCTTCAATACCGATCAGGGCTCGCAGTTCACCAGCTTTACCTTCACCAACACCTTAAAGGCTGCCGACATCCGCATCTCGATGGACGGCCGTGGCCGCTGGATGGACAACGTCTTCATCGAGCGGTTATGGCGATCGTTGAAGTACGAGTGCGTCTACCTCAATGCCTTCGAGACCGGCAGTGAGGCACGAACAGGGATCGGTCGGTGGATCGGCTACTACAATGCCGATCGACCCCACTCGGTCTTCGGCGGCAGGACGCCCGACGAGGTCTATGCTACGCAGGCAAACGAGGAGAAATTGGCGGCGTAATCGAACCCAGAATCCACCTTAGCCAAGCCGCCATTCTGTCCCGTAAGGTGGGACCACCTCTCTCTTGGACGGAAGCGATAAAGGAATTCAAATCCTGCCATGCGGTGATCCGGCTAACGAAATCTAAGACCGCGATAGCCCAATGAAAAAGAGCGGCTCCAGCAAAAAAGCAAATAACTAGGATTGTTCTCAGACGGCGCATGTTGCGACCGCTCCGAATGACACTTTGATCGCTGCATAGGTCATAAGCTATTTCTTTGCTTCGCTGCGATCGTTCACAGATCCGGTCATTTGTTGACAACGTACACAAAACGTGCATATTGTGTCAAGTGACAAATTGGAGGCCCAGCCATGGCCGCGGATAATCTGGTTGGAATTGCAGAAATCGCCGGGCTGGCGAAAGTGTCCAAGCAAGCCGTCGCAAATTGGAGACTGCGCTACGACACCTTCCCCAAGCCTCTTCAAAATCTGAAGAGCGGTCCCGTTTGGACGCGAGAGACGGTTGAAGCTTGGGTGCAAAACTTCAAAGGCGAAGAAACCTACGTGTTGAGCTTTATCAATTTGAAAGGCGGCGTGGGAAAGACAACAACGGCGGTTGCGGTCGCTGAGTTCTTGGCACACGAAGAGCGCAAGCACGTTCTATTGGTAGACCTTGATCCTCAAACAAACGCGACCGTCGCGCTTATTTCCGAGGAGCGCTGGGCTGATATGGACGTCGAGGGTCGCACCATTGCGCAGCTCTTTAAAGACCGGCTCAATCCTCATGAGGAGCCAAGATTTAACATCGAAAGCGCAGTCGTGCGTGGTGTCTCAACAGTAAACGACGGCATACCTCGATTAGACTTGTTACCATCGAGCATTCGACTAATCGACATCCAAGACCGCATTCCGATGATTGCGCTATCTGGGAACTTCACTGCGAGTCCATTGGAAATCCTGCGCGTTGCTCTTCAGCCAGTTCTCGATCGATACGACTATGTAATTATCGATTGCCCTCCGAGCCTCGGCACGGTCACGAAAAATGGACTACGGATTTCGACCGGTTACGTGATTCCAACTATCCCGGACATCGTCTCAACATGGGGCATTTATCAAATCATCGACAACGTTGAGCGTTTCGCGGCTGACGTTAGCCGATCAATCCCTGCCCTTGGAATCGTTGCAACAAAAGTTCAAGGTAACAACTTGCACCGCCGGATTATCAGCGATCTGAAGGCTAGACGGCTCGGTCGGTTTGGCGATGGGGATAGATACGCGCAGCCGCCGCTATTCGACAATCAAATTCCTCAGACGGTTGACGTCGCGCGCGGCGCCGACTTTGAAGCGGACATCCGAACATTGAAGGGCAAATATGGGAGCGCTTACGGAGCTTTCAGCGGACTGACTCAGGAGATCATGCAAAAATGCGCAAAGAAAGCGGCCTAATTAGCCTAGGGCGTGGCTTGATCGATTTGCTCGCAGAAGAGGCGGCGCGGAACCCGGATTTCTCGCAAAAGCTAGACAGCCTGTTTGAGTCGCTCAGTGAGAAAAAGTCGAGGACGAAACGCTTCGCCTCCCCGAAAGAATTGCTCACTCCGCCTGATATCTACGCCGAATGGCGCGCTCGTGGAGAAACGGAATTCAGGCTTTGGCTGCGCGACCAGCCCGTTGCTATTTTGCGCATGTTAATCCGCGAGCATGACCTGGATGCCGCTCGGCGGACCGAGAAATGGCGAGACGCAGAAAAGCTAAGCGGCTACATTGCTGATCAACTTCAGGCGCGCCTCAGAAGAGGAACGGGATTTCTAACCGCTGTTCGACCCCATCAAGGTCTGACGTTGGCGATTGCAAAGGACGGGGACAGATTCGACGCGTGTATTATGCTTTCGCACGTCGGCGCTGGCGGAAACGAACTTAGTCAATTATTTCGCGGGTCGGTTAGCTTCGCGGATGCGTTGAAGATGACACAAGAATTGTCGGAGCGAAATGGCTTCGGCTCTCTCTATCAAATTGACGATGAGACTTTGCCGGAGGGAACCAAAACCTTTTCTACTGCTGTCGATTGGCAAAACACATTGAAGGAAATTGACAGACAACTCGCGCCTCTCAAGGAAAGCAGCGGACTTAACTGGGCAAGTGGTCGATCAATAACCCCACGGGATCTCGCTCGGACCCTCCCTACCGGCCCGCAAATCGAACGATTAATGAGTCTTCGCGCTAGCATATTTGAACGAAGGCCCATAGTGCTTTAGCGGCGAACCGGCGCAGAGCTTCAGATCGATTACGTGGGCACGCCACTACCCTCCTACTTAGGATTCTCAGCCTGGAGAAGCGGGCCTTCGCCCCGCCGGAGGCTATGGCCGCGCAGGCGGGTCAAGCCCGCGTATGACGAGGCAAGAAAAGGCGATTATCCCCCTCTTGACATAAGTCACGATCAGGCGTATATTTCATCCCAAGAGTAGTATTGAGGAGTCCGCCCCCATGGCAAAACGTCCTAAGCCGGTCCATCAGATGACCACAGCGCAATTTGAGAATATGTTCCCAGTCGGTGACGAAGACGCCTGCAAAGCGTACTTGAAGGCCCGCCGCTGGCCGGAAGGTGTCCGCTGCCCGCGCTGCGGCAATCCCGCCGTCTATGACCTGCATTCCCGCAAGTGGCACTGGCAATGCACGCAATGCTCTCCCGGCGGCTCTACCGGCTACCGCTTCTCTGTCATCGCCGGGACGATCTTTGAAAACACCAACAAGCCGCTCCGCGACTGGTTCAAAGTCACCCACCTTATGCTCACCAGCAAAAAAGGCATGAGTGCATTGCAAATTATGCGCTACATGGGCTTCGGGAGCTACAAGACGGCATGGAGTATGTGCCACAAAATCCGCGCGGCCTTGATCGAACCGGAAAAGAAGCTCGGTGGCATTGTCGAAATGGACGAAACCTATATCGGCGGGAAGGACAAAAACCGCCATTGGGATAAAAGAAGCGGCAAGCGCGGCGTTGCCGCCGATAAAACGCCAGTCATCGGTGCCGTGCAGCGCAAGGGCAACGTTGTCGCCCGCGTCCTGAAAAGCGTCGATGGTACGAGCGTAGCCAAATTTGTCAGGGAAGCTATTTCCAATAAAGTAAGCCTGTTGGCTACGAACTCTTGGCCCGGCTACGTTGATTTGCCTGCTACGCTTCCCCACGCGATGGTTGATCACAGCAAAAAACAATACGTTGTCGGCGCGGTCCACACCAACACGATTGAAGGCTTCTGGTCGATCTTCAAACGCGGCATAGTCGGCACGTTCCACAAGATGAGCGCCAAATATATGCCGCTGTACGTCGCGGAGTTTCAGTTCCGCTATAACAATCGCTTCAATGCCGACATATTCGGAACGGCTATCGCAGGATGTTAAACAGACACAAAATCCCCGATGTTGTTCTCGGCGCGCTTTTGGCAGTCGCAATTTTTGCGCTTGGGTTCGCATTTAAATCATCGCGTCAGCCGCCAACCAATGAGCAAGCCGCCAGCGATACCAAGCGCGGCGGCGGTATAGTAGCTCCAGAACAATCGGGAAATAAGCTTACTGATTGGCTGCTCGTTCTTTTCAGCGGACTGTTGTTCGGAAGCACCGCCCTGCTTTGGAATGCCAACAATCGGAGTGCCAAAATAGCCGAACGCGCTCTCACTGAATTGGAGGCGCCTTTCGTGTCCATCAAGATCAATGCGCCGGGACTCGAAATCAAAGGACCGAACGTTACTTTCGGTATTTTGCAATACTGCGTCGCTAATTATGGGCGCACGCCCGCCACGGTTCTTGAGCATTTCGAAAAAGTCGATGCCGTCGAAATTGGAAAAGGTTTGCCGCCCAAGAAAATCGTCTCTGTGACGGCGACATTGCCCTTGACATCCGTCCCCGTTTCGGCTACATTATAGCGAATCTCGCTCATCGAGGGCGTCACCGGTGACGTACCGACGGCGGAGCGAGAGCGGTTCCCGCGGGCGGGGGCTCGTAACCCCGCACCCGGGCGACTCTGGGCATCGTCCCGGCCGGCACCATGACCGGTCCGCGAGGTGCTCGCTGCACTGGCGCCGGGGAGGGTCCTCCCGTTTGCACCCGGTAATTCCAGGAAGCGCGGCCCGGAGATGAGCCGAGCAATCGGCGAAGTGCCGCAGTGGAGCGCCGGAAGGCGAGCGCGCCCCGTATTGGCGCGCTTCCGCGCCCGCGCATTGGCAGGCGGCAACGTCTGTCGATGTGGCGCGGACATTGGTTGGATGCGCCTCTCGGCGCTCCGCTCCCTCTTTCTTGCGCATGATCTTGCGCGGCGAGGGAAGCGAATCAAAAGGCTTTGTTGTTGTGGTGGTAAGCAAGCCTCGGGCGCGGAGCGCGCCGCGAGAACGCTCTGCTTCACCCTCCCCTGGAGGGGAATTATCACCTTGACATAGTAGGCACTACGGATAGAAGGCGGCGGACAGGCCGACGCCAAAAGTAGCAGATTTGCCATTTTGCGCTATTATCGGGTGATGAATCGGAAATCCAAGCCAAAACCTGAGATCGAACTGCGCCCGGATGGCTGGGCGCGGTTCGAGATCGCCGTCGGTGCAGCGGTCAAGAGCGGGCCGAAACATCGGGAGGCGGCAAGTTCAAAGGCCGGGCGCTCTCGACAATCACGAAAACCTGTGGGTAGCGGTCGCCAGCAGCGTCGGCCGTGATCCGATGCGCGCCATGTCCGAAGAGGATGTCAAGGTCAAATTCCTTCTCCCCTATCTGAAGGAGCGCGGATACAAGCAAGATCACATGGATTTCGATGTCGCTATTGATGTCCATGAAGGCAGAAAAAAGAAAACAATCTTCGCCGACGTGCTGGTCTACACGAGCGCCAAAAAAACAGCTCCGTTGCTTGTTTGCGAAACAAAGGCACCAAGCGAAACGCTGAATCGGAGTGCCAAAGAGCAGGCGATTTCTTATGCGCGGTTGCTTCCACAAATCGCGCCGCTCACGCTCATCACCAACGGCTCGCAGGTTCAAGTATTTCATACCCTCGATAAGACTCGTCTTTCCGAGTTACCCAAGCGCGCCGAACTGGACCGCGATCTTCTCAAGTTTGTTCTGAGTGCCGACACTCAAGAGGCGTTGCGCCGGGAAGCTAAGCATGAGCTTTTCATCATTGATGATGTAAGCACCTTCAAAAACATCTTGAAATCGTGCCACAATGAAATTCGCAACAATGAAGGATTAGACCCAACTGCGGCTTTCGACGAAATGTCGAAGGTGCTGTTCTATAAACTCTATGAGGAAAAGCAGAACGCAAAGGGCAATCGCTTTCGGCTAACGGTATTTGACGACAGCATGGAGAAACTCGGCGTCAACGTGGTCCGCAAAATCTTTTCCGATGCGAAAAGCGCGGCCGGATACAAGGAACTGATTTCGCCAGATGCCGAACGCTTCGAAAGATCGTTCAACTGCTTGAAGATTACGATCTCAGCTTAACCGCCTTCGACGTAAAGGGCGAAGCGTTTGAATACTTTCTCGGCGACACATTTACTGGCGGCTTAGGTCAATATTTTACGCCTCGCAATGTTGTCGAGTTCATGGTCGAGGCCATCGATCCGAAGATCGGCGATCGCGTTGTTGATCCATTCTGCGGAACTGGCGGCTTCCTGATTTACGCCTTCGAATTGGTGAGCGACAAGATTAGGCTTCAGGAATTTTCCGATAAAGAAAAGGCGCGTTGGCGAGAGGAATTGTCGAACCGTTGTCTGTTCGGATGTGATTGGACGGACAGAACATCGCAGGCGTGCAAAATGAATATGATGGTGCATGGGGACGGCAGTTCCGGTATTTTCAAGCACGATGGGTTTAAGGACATCCCAGGTAAGATTATCAAGGACGAATTTGATCTTGCCTTGACGAATCCGCCGTTCGGATCATTTGAAAATGATCCAGATGTTCTAAAACAATATGAACTTGGTCAGGGCCGCAACTCGCAAGATCGGGTAATCTTGTCTGTGGAGCGGTGCTTGCAGCTTGTGAAGTCGAAGGGCTGGGTCGCCACCGTCATGATTGACGGTGTACTCAACAACAAGTCTACCAAATACGTCCGCGATTACATCCGACAGAATGCTTGGATTCGAGGCGTAGTAAGCCTGAACAAAGAAACGTTCGAGGGCTATGGCGCGCGAGCAAAGACCAGCATCCTTTTTCCGGAAAAGAAAGAAAAGCCGGATGACGGGACGCAGGAATTTACATTCCTAGCAGTGGCGAGCAATACGGGTTATGCACCCAACGGAGCGCCGATCCCCGGCAATGTACTCCCCGACATTCTTCTCGACTATCGCGCATTTCGTAAGAGTAAACCCATTGCTCTGCATTCCATTTCTCAGGTCGTAAAAATCGGAGACCGTCTCGACGCGGAATTTTATATGACAGGTGCCGGCGGTGCCACCGCCGACATTAGCGTGGTTCGAAAGAATGTCGATGCAGCGCAAAAACTGGCGGGAAAGGCATATGCCGCCCTTTCAAAGGCGGACGATGTCTTAGGTTCGTTGGATACTGTATCGATGCGTCTCGGCGACATCCTTGAACAAGTTGAGGTGAAAGAGAAAGTTGAGCCGGATAAGGTCTACAAACAGGTCGGTGTACGTTGGTGGGGCGACGGCAGTTTTATCCGAGAGGAAAATATCGGCCGGGAGATCAAGGCGAAAAGTCTCTATCGCGTTTCACCAGGATGGATCATTTACAATCGTCTCTTTGCTTTCCGTGGCTCATTCGCAATCGTGCCGCCTGAACAAGATGGTTGCTATGTCTCAGGCGAGTTCCCTACCTTCAAGGCCAAATCGGAAATGGCCAATGGCGATTTACTCTGCCGCTACATTGTCCACTGTTTGAACAGCCCACAATATCTACAGCTCGTTGACAAACAGTCCACGGGTTCCACCAAAACGAGTCGAAATCGTTTTAATGAATCACTGTTCGAAAATCTCATCGTTCGCATTCCGAAAAAACCAGACGATCTTAAAAGCGCCGTCGCACTTCTAGACCGTGCTAGCGAATTGCGGTCGCAACAAAAACAACTTGTTGACTTGGCGGAACAGATGCGAAAGAGCGTTTTTGCAATGCTGCCGATGGACGAAGGATCGCGCTAAATAATTAGATGACAGATGTATCAACCCATGACTGCTCGTATCCCAAGACTATAAGTTGATTGAGGATGCGTGGAAGGAACATGGTCGGCGTACATACCTCCATGAGGAGAACGCCACGAGTTTATATATTTCTCATTTGGTGAGAACTCTTCGCAGCATAGGATGGGAGATTGACCCGACCAAACTGCGCTCATTCCGGCATCCAATCACACACGAGATTATCGAATTGGAGCCAAGCGGTTCCGAAGCGAGTGGCCACTTCCTCCATTATATGAGGAAAAGCCATCAGGCGCGTCCGGCTTGAGCGAATTTTGCATTCTCGAATCTGGCGTCGTGAATCGTCAATTCAAACCTCGATATTGTGTAAAGTACCGTCACCGTTGGCAGATCGATGGATCGTGCGCCGTCGATGGTGAAGGAGCGCGTCTGTCCGCTTTCGGTCAGAGCTTTCCCGACTTCCGGGTCGTGTACCAGCGTCCAGGTAATCGTTTCCCAGGCGTCTTGCGCGCGGTGCCATCGTTGCTTCGCGTCGTCAATCGCCACGCTCACGCGCGGTTCTTCGACGACTGTCCGCACTATGGCAGAGGTGGTCCCACCTTACGGGACAGAATGGCGGCTTGGCTAAGGTGGATTCTGGGTTCGATTACGCCGCCAATTTCTCCTCGTTTGCCTGCGTAGCATAGACCTCGTCGGGCGTCCTGCCGCCGAAGACCGAGTGGGGTCGATCGGCATTGTAGTAGCCGATCCACCGACCGATCCCTGTTCGTGCCTCACTGCCGGTCTCGAAGGCATTGAGGTAGACGCACTCGTACTTCAACGATCGCCATAACCGCTCGATGAAGACGTTGTCCATCCAGCGGCCACGGCCGTCCATCGAGATGCGGATGTCGGCAGCCTTTAAGGTGTTGGTGAAGGTAAAGCTGGTGAACTGCGAGCCCTGATCGGTATTGAAGATCTCAGGTCTGCCGAAGCGGACCATCGCCTCCGCCAGCGCCGCGACGCAGAAGTCAGCATCCATCGTGTTCGATAACCTCCATGCCAGAACCTTGCGGCTGAACCAGTCCATGACCGCGACCAGGTATAGGAAGCCTCTGCGCATCGGGATGTAGGTCACGTCTGCGCACCAGACTTGGTTGGGCCGGTCGATGGTCAGATGGCGAAGCAGGTATGGCCATGTCCGGTGCTGCGGATGCCGCTCGCTGGTCTTCGGGCGTTGGTAGATCGGCGCCAAGCCCATCTTGGTCATCAGTCGACGGACACGATGGCGCCCGACACAGCAGCCGTTGCGGCGCAGATGCCGTACCATCTGCCGCGAGCCGTACCACGGTGTCTCGAGGAACTGCTCGTCGATGAGACGCATCAACACCAGCGTCGCTTCGTTCTCCGCCGTCGGCTTACGATAGAATGTCGAGCGACTGATCGACGCCAGCTCGCACTGGCGTACGATCGAGAGCCGTGGATGACCGGGGTCGATCATCGTCTTCCTCCGATCCAGGCTCAGCGATCGAAGGCTTTCGACAAAAAATCCCGTTCCACCACCAGCTGACCAATCTTGGCATGAAGCTTCGTCAGCTCGGCGTCGCGGTTCTGTTCGCGCGCGCTGCCCTTCTCGTCGAACACCTTGGCCAGCTTCTCCACCGCCTCACGCTTCCAGGCAGCAATCTGGGTCGGGTGCAGTTCGTGCTTGCTCGCCAGTTCTGCGACCGTTTCGTGGCCCTTGATCGCCTCGAGCGCCACCTTGGCTTTGAACTCAGCCGAAAACCGTCTCCGCGTCCTCATGATGGTTCGTCCTCTGTATCGGCGAATCCACCTTAACCGGCTGTCTTAGGAAGTGGGACCACCTCTGGCAAACCGAGTTCTCTCGCCCTACGGGCCGCCCATTCGAGTTCGTCACCCTCTGGATCGCGGACACGATTGGCAAAGATTGCATGATAGGGAATTACCTCTCCGAGCTTGGCAATCTCCCACGCATAGTCGTGCGACTCTTCGCTGATCGAAGTAGCGGTATGTTCGTGTGCAATGTGTTTGATCCAATAATCAACAATGTTTCTTTGCTGCGCGCTGAGCGATAGTTTGTCGGGCACTCTCTCCGAATGAAAGTGCCGGATCGGTTTGTTGAAATATTCATCTTGCGAAACGCTGATGGCGCCGTCGCGGGCAAGCTCCTCGATGACGGTCATGGCATGCCTGGGCATTGGCCCGTACTTTTCGCGAACATAGGTTTCGCCGGTGATGGGCTCGCCGAAAAGCATGTAAGCGCGTGCATCGGAGAACCACAAAATTTTATAGAGTTTTGTGGCGCCGAATCCATCCACGTCGCCCGTTTTCCAGACGACGTAGTGCAGCAAAGCCTTGAACTTGTCGCGGTCAAATTGCATGGCGATCACCGCGCCTCTGGGGACCAACCAAGCGATACGCGCCGAACTGATCCTACGCTCATTTCACGATGGCGTCTTGTAATATAGGCGCTTTCCGACGATGCCGGGAATTGATTTTGCCATCCGCTCGGCATCGTCCACGCCAAGGGCCGCGCGCTCGTTGTATCTATAATCAAATTCAGCCAAATACCGTTTCAAATGCTGTTGGCTGACGTGGTGGTAAACACCAACGATACCGCGCTTCATGATCGAGAAATAGCCTTCAATCGTGTTTGTGTGCGCGTCGCCGCGAACGTACTCATCGGCGCTATGATTGATCGTTTCGTGGCGGGCGAACTTTTTGCCAGCATGGTAGTATTGGCCGCCTTCGTCCGTCATCAATGCCGATTTACTATGGAGTTGAGCGGATAAAATCGGGCCAAGTGTCTTGCCGGTCACTTCCGGCACATGGAACGAGCGCACTTTGCCGCCGCGCTCGACCAGAGCAAAAGCGGCTTCCTTGCCTTTCCCTCCGATATTCTTTTTGTTGCGTTTGCCAACGTGCTTATTCGCCTCCTTGCCGCCGATCCAAGTTTCATCGGCTTCAATGATCTTGCCTTCCCCGCCGAGCATTTCGGGATGAGTTTCGCGCAATGACTCGCGGATGCGATGGCAAAGAAACCAACTTGTCTTTGGACTCAAGCCAAGCAGACGGCCTATCTGTAGGGCGCTCATGCCCTTCTTCGACGCCATCATGAGATGCGTCGCGGCAAGCCATTTGTGCAGCGGAACCTTGCTGCGCTCGTAAAGCGTGCCGACCGTGACCGTGAACGGCTCCCGGCAAGCGTTGCACTGGTAGAGGCCCGGACGGTGCGATTCGCCCTGCATGAGCGTGGCTTCGCCAACGGTGCCGCATTTCGGGCAGATCGGACCATCCGGCCAAAGGCGTGCTTCAAGCCATTCGCGGGCTTTGGTTTCGTTGTGGAAAATCGGCTTGGAAAGGTCGCTCATGGCTATTCCCTCGATCTGAGGGCATACTATGCCATGTAGCTTACTATGTCAAGGTGATAATTCCCCCCTGGAGGGGGAGGGTCGCGCCCGAAGGGCGCGGGGTGGGGTGATCTTTTAGTTTCTTTCAGATCGCGAGGCCGTTCACCCCCTCCCGGCGCACCTTTGGTGCGCCGACCTCCCCCTCCAGGGGGAGGTGGATCACCATCTCTCCCGCCCCCACTTCCTTGGCGGAAAGAAGAAAACGGCCCTGATGTTGCGCCGCAATAGAATCCGCGCCACATTCAAGGCGCCGGAATGCGGGAAAAAAGGCCAATGGACGCGCGCCGCAAGCAGCCGACGGGCAGCAAGATGGAACGCGAGCCGCGTCGCGATAAGCCTTTGCGCGACAAGCCTTGGATGTTCCGCACCTATGCGGGCCATTCCGACGCCAAGGCGTCGAACGAGCTTTACCGCAAGAACCTGAGCAAGGGGCAGACCGGGCTCTCCGTCGCCTTCGACCTGCCGACGCAGACCGGCTACGACAGCGATCACCCGCTCGCCAAGGGCGAGGTCGGCAAGGTCGGCGTGCCGATCTCGCATATCGGCGATATGCGCATGCTGTTCGACGGCATCCCGCTCGGCGAGATGAATACGTCGATGACCATCAACGCCACCGCCGCCTGGCTGCTGGCGCTCTACGTCGCGCTCGCCGACGAGCAAGGCGTGCCGCGGCAAAAACTCACCGGCACCACGCAGAACGACATCATCAAGGAATATCTGTCGCGCGGCACCTACGTGTTTCCGCCGGCGCCGTCGATGCGGCTGACCAAGGACGTGATTTTGTTCACGACCAAGGAGATGCCGAAGTGGAATCCGATGAACGTCTGCTCGTATCATTTGCAGGAAGCCGGCGCGACACCGGTGCAGGAGCTCGCCTTTGCGCTCGCCACCGCGATCGGCGTGCTCGACGCGGTGAAGGCGTCGGGCGAGTGCGCGCCGGAGGAATTCGGCGAGGTGGTCGGGAGGATTTCGTTCTTCGTCAATGCCGGACTGCGCCTCGTCACCGAAGTCTGCAAGATGCGCGCCTTCACCGAATTATGGGACGAGATCACGCGCGAGCGTTACGGCGTCACCGATCCCAAGCAGCGGCTGTTCCGCTACGGCGTGCAGGTCAATTCGCTGGGGCTCACCGAGCAGCAGCCGGAGAACAACGTCGCCCGCATTTTGCTCGAGATGCTCGCGGTCACGTTGTCGAAGAGCGCGCGGGCGCGCGCCGTGCAGCTGCCGGCCTGGAACGAAGCGCTCGGGCTGCCTCGCCCGTGGGACCAGCAATGGTCGCTGCGCATGCAGCAGATCCTCGCCTACGAGACCGACCTTTTGGAATACGGCGACATTTTCGACGGCTCGCCTGCGATCGCCGCTAAGGTCGCGGAGCTGAAACATGCGGCGAAGGACGAGCTGGCGCAGATCGAGAAGATGGGCGGCACGGTGGCCGCCGTGGAATCCGGTTATCTGAAACAGCAACTCGTCGAATCGAATTCGCGCCGGGTCGAGGCGATCGAGCGCGGCGAGCAGACCGTGGTCGGCGTCAACCGCTTCATCGAGACCGAGCCGTCGCCGCTGGCGGATGCCGCCGAGGCGATCCTCACCGTATCGGAGGAGGCCGAGACCGGGCAGATCGCGCGGCTCAAGGCCTGGCGCGCCGCCCGCGACAATACGGCAGTCGCTGCGGCGCTCGCGTCGCTGCGCCGCGCGGCGAAAAACGGCGCAAACATCATGCCGGCCTCGATCGCCTGCGCCAACGCCGGCGTCACCACCGGCGAATGGGGCTTTGCGCTGCGCTCGGCGTTCGGCGAATACCGCGCGCCGACCGGGGTCGGCACGGCGATGCGCAACGATGCCGAGGGCCTCGGCGATATCCGCGCCGCGGTCGACCGCGTCTCGAAGAAACTCGGCCGGCGTTTGAAATTTCTGGTCGGCAAACCCGGCCTCGACGGTCATTCCAACGGCGCCGAGCAGATCGCCGCGCGCGCCCGCGACGCCGGCATGGACGTGGTGTATGACGGCATCCGCCTTACCGCCGAGGCGATCGCCGCCGCCGCGGCGGAGAAGAATGTGCACGTCGTCGGCCTGTCGATCCTGTCCGGCTCGCACCTGCCGCTGGTGGCCGACGTCATCGCGCGGCTGAAGGAAGCCGGGCTCGATGACGTGCCGGTCGTGGTCGGCGGCATCATTCCGAAGGAGGACGCCAGCGCGCTGAAAGAGGTCGGCGTCGCCGCGGTCTACACGCCGAAGGATTTCGAACTCAACCGCATCATGGCCGATCTGGTGCGCATAGTGGAAAATGCAGCTTCGGATTGATGCTCATTCGTCATTTCGCACAACCGCCGCGAGCGCTTCGCGTAGCGCGCTCGGGCTGATTGGCTTGCGCAGATAAAAATCCATGCCGGCGGCGCGCGCGGCCGCTTCGTCGCCGTCTTCGCTGCGGCCGGTGATGCCGATGATCGGCGTCAAGGCTGCGGTTCCGGCCAGCGCCCGGATGCGGCGCGCCGTTTCGCGGCCGTCGATGCCGGGCAGCATCACGTCCAATAGTACGACGTCGTAGCCGCGCGCCAGCGCCGCGACCGCTTCCTCGCCGGTGCCGACGAAGTCGGCGCGGTGACCGAGTTCGGCGAGGATGGTGTTGAGGATGACGCGGCCGTAGGGGTTGTCCTCGGCGCACAAGACCGCGAGCCGGCGCGTCGGCGCTGCCGGCAGCGGCGGCGCGTTCGCTACCGTCGCGGCGGTTGCGATCGGGAGCACGGCCGACAGACGGAAACTGGAGCCGCCGCCGTAGCGGCTGGTGACGGTGAGATCGCCGCCCATCAGCTTGGCCAGGTATTTGACGACGGCGAGCCCGAGCCCGGCGCCGCCATAGCGCCGCGCAATCTCGGCGCTCGCTTGCCGGAACGGGCGGAACAGCCGCTTGATCTCCGCGGGTTTGAGCCCGATGCCGCTGTCGGTGACGGTGAAGACGAGCCGAACGCGCCCGCGTGCCGCGCGCGCGGCGCGCACATCGAGCCGCACGCCGCCGCGCTCGGTGAACTTCACCGCATTGTCGATGAGGTTTTCCAGCGCCGCCCGCAACCGTACGGCGTCGCCGATCAAGAGCTCCGGCACATCGTCCGCGATCGTCACCGCGGCGGCAAGCCCCTTGGTCTCCGCCCGCGCGGTAAGCGCATCGGCGAGAATTTCGATCAGACGCCGCGGCCGGAAAGCCTCCTGTCGCAACCGCAGCGCGCCGGCGTCGGCGTTGGCCGCATCGATCATCAATGTAGTGAGCGCGGCGAGATGCTCGGCGCTGCCTTTGATGCTCGAAGCCCAGCGCCGTTCGCGGTCGCCGAGATTGGAGCTGGCCAGCAATTCGCCGAGCGCCAAGATGCCGGTGAGCGCCGTGCGAATGTCGTGCGCGTAGGCCGCCAGCGAAGCTTCGCTGGGGCGGGCAAGCGGCTCGCGCCGCCGCATCCGGCGCCGCGCCGGTTTGGCGGCCGACTTTTTGGCCTTCGTTCGCGCCGATCTTCGCTGAACCATGGCAGCCCCGAGCAGCATGCCACGGCGGCGGCCAGAACGAAATGAATTCAGCGGCCGGATCTTCAACGTCCCAGGCCGACCATGCGACGGACATCCACCGGCGTGGCGCCTGCCGCCCGTAATTCGCGCAAACTCGTTGCTTGCGTCGATTTCGACAGCTTGCGGCCGTCGGCACCGAGAATGAGCTTGTGGTGATGATAGGCCGGCTCCGGCAGGCCGAGCAGCACCTGCAGCAGACGATGAATGCTGGTCGCCCAGAACAAATCCTGCCCGCGCACCACGTCGGTGATGCCCTGAAGCGCGTCGTCGACGGCGACCGCGAGATGATAGCTCGTCGGCATTTCCTTGCGCGCGAGCACGATGTCGCCCCACATTTGCGGCGCCGCCGTGACGAGACCGGTCTGGCCCTGCGGACCCATGCCGGTCTCGGTCCACGTCAGCACGCCGCCGCGCGCCGCCGCCGCATCCATGGCAAGCCGCAGCGCGAACGGCACGCCGGCGCGGCGCCGGCGCTCGCGTTCAGCTGCCGGCAGGCTGCGTCCGCCGCCGGGATAAAGCGGCACCCCATCCGGATCGCGCGGCGAATGGCCTCGCCGATCCCGCTCGGCGACCAGCGCGGCAATCTCGCCGCGGCTTTCGAAACTCGGATAGATCAAGCGCTGCGCTTCGAGCTTGCCGAGCGCGGCCCGGTAATCATCGAACCGCTCGCTCTGCCGCCGCACGCTCTTATCCCAGGAGATGCCGAGCCAGGCGAGATCCTCATAGATCGCCGCCTCGTATTGCGGCCGGCAGCGCGACGGGTCGATGTCCTCGATGCGCAACAGCAGCCGTCCGCTGCGGTCGCGTGCCATATCGTGATTGAGCAACGCCGAGTAGGCGTGGCCGAGATGCAGATAGCCGTTCGGGCTCGGCGCGAAGCGAAGGATGCGGGTGGACATCGTCTGTGGTGCACTGTCAGGGTTGACCGTCCGGCTTCGGTCGATCACTCACATAGTCGCGCGACGGCGCAGTTCGAAGAGCGAGCCTGTAACAACCGACCGCCATGACGCAGACCCACATCCATAGCGAGGCCGACCTCGACATTGAACTCGCCGCGCTCCGTCGCGCCGATCCACGCTTCGCCGCGCTCGAGGCGAAGGCCGGGCGACCGCCGCTGCGGCGGCGGCCCGATGGCTTCGCCGGGCTGGCCGCCATCATCGTGGCGCAACAGCTTTCGACCGCCAGCGCCAGCGCGATCTGGGGACGGCTGGCCGAAGCCTTCGATCCGTTCGAGCCGGCGGTCATCCTGCGCGCCCGCGCAACGCGGCTGGCGCGGCTCGGGCTGTCCGCGCCCAAAATCCGCGCGCTGAAGGAAATCGCCCGCGCCGTCCTGCGCGGCGAGCTCGCGCTGGCAACGCTGGCCGACCTTTCCGCCGATACGGCGCACGCCGCGTTGACGGCCGTTCATGGCATCGGCCCATGGACGGCCGACATTTATCTCTTGTCATGTCTCGGTCATGCCGATGCCTGGCCGGCCGGCGACCTCGCCCTGCAGGAAGCGGCAAGGCTCGCCTTCGCCCTGCCGGCACGGCCGACCGCCAAGGAGATGCAAGCCCTGGCCGAACCCTGGCGGCCGTGGCGCGCCGTTGCGGCGCGGGTGTTGTGGACGTATTACCGCGCGGCCGTAGCAACAAAATCCGCCGCCGGCCGAACGGCGCGAGCGAAGACGTCGCGACGCTCCGCATAACCGATAGCCAAATTCTTGCGATGGATGGATCGGTGGCAGCAGTGCCGCGCGGCGGGTCGATCCTCATGTCCAACCCTCGATCTACTTTAATTCTAAACTAAAAAAGTTGACGCTGTCTTCGATCGGATGTTTTGATCTTTGATCGCGCGGGTTGGCAAGATGAAGGGCGACAGGGGGCAAGATATTTCCCCGGAGTGTACTGTCGGGCTTGACGGCGAAAGTAAATCATATGTAGCATTAGCTACATCATGATGCTTTAGCCTGAAAATAAGGTTTCCGTTAGATGACGAGAAATGTCTTGGGCGAAGATACGAATGTCGCAATGGCTGTTGAAAAGGCGCAAAGCCGCAGGGCGGCGACGCGGTGAAAAAGTTCGTGTTCGGGGCGGTCACCGGCATGACGCTGGCGACTGTGGGCGGCGCCGCGGCCGATGACATCATGGTGACCAAGGCGCCGCCGCCATCGTCAATTCCCAGCAATTTCAACTGGACAGGTTTCTATCTGGGCGGGCACGCCGCCTATAGTCTGGGCGGCGTGAACAGCACGCTGTCCGATCCTGCCCCGACGCCTTCAAGCAATGCGTTCGGCAGTCTCTATGGCGGCCTGCAGGCAGGCTACAATTACGTTTTACCTTCCCGGCTGCTTCTCGGAGTAGAAGCCGATATTACATTCCCGTATTTTTTCGAGAATGGCACGATTTTTACTGGAGGGACGGCCCAGGGCACCAACGTCTCCGACCGGATCGACTATATCGCGACGCTTCGCGGTCGCTTCGGCTACGCGTTCGATCGTTGGCTGATCTACGCAACCGGTGGATTGGCCTGGTCGCAGGCGCGCTTCGGTGAGACTCCCGGCGTCGCCCGCGATGAGGACCAGATCCTGCTCACGCGCGTGGGTTCGGCGATTGGCCTCGGCGCCGAGCTTGCGATCGCACCGGGCTGGACGGCGCGGATCGAATATCTCTACGACCGCTTCGGAAGCGTCGCCGGCGTCTTTCCGTCAGGCACGGGATATCAGTCGATCTTCGATATCCAGACGCTTCGCATTGGGCTTGACCGCAAGCTCGGCTCGGCAGAGGCCGGCACGCCGGCGGGCAGCGATTCGTGGCCGATCGCGCCCGGTAGCTGGAATGTCCACGGCCAATTCACTGCCATCGAGCAGGGCTATCCGGCCTTCCGCTCGCCATACGAGGGTCCAAACAGTCTCTCCGGCGCCAGCCAAGCCAAGGACACGGCGAGCGCCACTGCATTCATCGGCTTTCGCCCGTGGAACGGGACCGACATCTATATCAATCCGGAGATCACCCAGGGCTTCGGGCTGAGCGACACCCTGGGTGTCGCGGGCTTCCCCAACACCGAAGCGCAAAAGGCAAGCTTCCCGATGCCGCGATTCAACCTGGCGCGCGTATACGTGCAGCAAACGTTCGGCTTCGGCGGCGAACAGGAGACCATCGCGGACGGTCCCAACCAAATCGCGGGGAAGCAGGACATCTCGCGGATCACAATTATCGCCGGCAAGCTCTCAGTCACGGACTTCTTCGACAACAACGCTTATGCCCACGACGGGCGAACGCAATTCTTCAACTGGCAACTCTATTGCTGCGGCGCCTACGACTGGACCATGGACCAGATCAGCTATACGTGGGGCGCCATGGTCGAGCTGAACCAGAAGTTCTGGGCTTTTCGAACCGGCTACTTCCTGGTTCCCGTCGTCTCCAACACCGACGATTTCGACATGCATTTCCCGGATGGTGAGTACATCAGCGAACTCGAATTACGCTATTCGCTCGTTTCACAGCCCGGCAAGTTGCGATTGATGGCATGGGCCAACCGCGCCAATATGGGCAGCTATGCCGATGCCCTCGCTGAGCCGATCACAACGCCAAATTATCCCGACATCACGCTGGTTCGCCAGGTACGGACGAATTACGGCTTCGCCGCCAATCTCGAGCAGGCGATCACCGCCGATCTCGGCGTGTTCTCGCGC
The DNA here is from genome assembly GCA_963721025.1 of uncultured Alphaproteobacteria bacterium. Classification (GTDB taxonomy): domain Bacteria; phylum Pseudomonadota; class Alphaproteobacteria; order Rhizobiales; family Xanthobacteraceae; genus BOG-931. The sequence goes on from CAVRHN010000002.1 coordinate 445,000, forward strand.
GCCAGTTGGAGCCCCGGTCTCGACGAAATCATCGGCTGGACCGATTGCGACGAAAGCGTTTCCGCCGGCGCCGTGTTGAAGGGGACGTCCTGGGGGCGCCCCAACGACAGAATCGGCGCGGCCGGTGTCATCGATGGCCTCTCGCCCGAGGCGCGCGCCTACTTCGCCGCCGGCGGGCTCGGAATATTGATTGGCGACGGCGCGCTCAATTACCGACCGGAGAAGATCCTGGAGACTTATTACTCCTATAGCCTCAACACGTGGTCGGCTCTTACCTTCGATTATCAGTTCGTCGCTGACCCAGCCTACAACGCCGACCGGGGGCCGGTCCATATTTTTGCCGGCCGGTACCACGCCGAGTTTTGAACCGCGCACAAGCGCTGTTCGCGGTTCGCGGGCTTCCTCAAAACTTGCTGACGAGTGCCTTGATGATCCGGCATTCAGCAATCACGCCATGACGGCACTGACGCAGCAACGCGTCGAGTTCATGGCGCAGAGCCTGTAGATCGGTTAGCTTGCGATCAATTTCAGCCAGGTGCGCGCGAGCAATCTCATCTATGGCTTCACATGAACGGCCGCGGTCGTCCGCAAGGCTCAAGAGATCTCGCACTTGGTCGAGATTGAACCCCAACACTCGACTGCGCCTTATAAAGCCGAGGCGTTCAACATGCCCGGCGCCGTACGTGCGGTAATTGCTTGCCGAGCGTTTGGGCGCAGGCATCAGGCCGATCCGCTCGTAATAGCGAACGGTTTCGACCTTGGTGTTCGTTGCTTTGGCGAGATCGCCGATCGTCAGTGCGTCCCCTGCCATTGCTCTTGACCCTGTAGTGACTACAGGGTGCATATGAGGATTTGCCGCACCAAAACAATGGGGCTGGTTCTGATGGCAAATTGCCGCGATCACGATCGTTGCTCCCCGACTGGGCATGTGCTGGACAGCGTGGCTTGGCGGCGCACACTGTGGATCGCGCTTGTCCTGAACGCCGGGATGTTCATGGCCGAGATCGGCGCCGGTCTTGCCGCTGGTTCCACCTCTCTGCAGGCCGATTCGCTCGATTTTCTCGGCGACGCGGCAAACTTCGCCATCAGCCTCAGCGTCACGGGTATGGCGCTCAGCTGGCGCGCCCGCGCCGCTCTCCTCAAAGGCTGTAGCCTGTTCGCACTCGGACTATGGGTGGCGGGAACCACGGCCCTTCACGCCTACAACGGCACCCTGCCGAAAGCGGAAGTCATGGGCATGGTCGGGCTAATCGCCCTCCTCACCAACGGAGCCGTCGCCTTCATGCTCTATCGGTTCAGCGGTGGGGATGCGAATATGCGTTCGGCGTGGATATGCTCTAGGAATGATGCAATCGGTAATCTCGCGGTCCTTCTTGCCGCCGCGGGCGTTTTTGGCACAGGTCGGGGATGGCCGGACGTGATCGTCGCCTCCATCATGGCGGCGCTTGCCGTGTCGGGCGGCTGGCAAGTCATCCGTCATTCATTGGCCGAGCTTCACGGCCAAGCACAGACGCTACCGCAACTCACAGGGCACAATCCCTGATCGCACCCAAAGGCCTGGCTTTTAAACGCTCTCCTGGTTGCCTTAGCGTCAGTGATGGGGACCGCATCGTCGCGCGCAGACCATGGTTCGGCTAAGGGAGTTGCGAAGATCTTGCCGCGAAAATCTGAATGTCACAATAACACCTGAATATGGGCGACGAACGGGGCGGGGTTGCAGTGAAGACGTTTGTCGTATGGGCCGCCATCGTTGTTGTGTTGGCGACCGCGGGCAGCGCCGCGGCCGATGACGTCATGGTAACAAAGGCTCCACCACCGTCGTCAACTCCCACCGATTTCAACTGGACGGGTTTCTATGCCGGCGGCCATCTGGGCTATGCCTGGGGCAGCTCGAATTGGACAGGGCCCGGTGTCTCCGGCTCGCTCGACCTGGCGCAACCGGTCGATACCTTCGATGAAGCGGGAAGCTTTTTTGCGGGTCTGCAAGCCGGTTATAATTACATGCTGCCGAACCGGGTGCTCATCGGCGCCGAGATCGACGCGTCGTTCCCGTCCTTTCCAAATCTCGCCGGCATCTCCATTGGTGGCATCTCGAGCTTTACGTCGCCGACGCTCGCCCCGGTGAGCTACAGCGAGACGGTGCTTTCTTCCGGCACCGTGCGCGGTCGCATCGGGTATGCTCCCGGCAACTGGCTGTTTTATGCGACCGGTGGATTCGCTTGGAGCTACGATCAACTGACGCTGACGCAACTCGCCAGCGGTACGACCGACATGCCCTTCTTGTGGCGATTAGGCTGGGCGGCCGGGGCGGGCGTCGAGGTCCCGATAGCGCCGCACTGGACCGCGCGGCTTGAATACCTATTCACCGACTACGGCACCAGCAGCGTCTTGTTCGCGAACGCCGGGCAGCGGTTCAATTCCGATTTTTCGCTGCAAGAGCTGCGCGCCGGCTTGAACTATCAGTTCGGCAACGATCCGCTAGCAGCGGTCGCGGCGCCGGCCGCGCCGGAAACCGACCGCATCAACATCCACGGCCAAACCACGTTCGTCTGGCAAGGTTATCCTGCGATCCGATCGCCCTTTGCGGGCCCCAATAGTCTGCCCGGCAGCGGCGAGGGCCGCGACACCTTCGACGCGACGCTCTATGCCGGCGTGCGGTTGTGGCAGGGCGCCGAGCTGTGGATCGACCCAGAGATCGATCAAGGCTTCGGTCTTATGGACTCGCACGGCGCGGCCGGATTTCCGAGCGCCGAGGCCTACAAGCTCGGCAGCGTTTACCCCTACGCGCGCGTACAACGATATTTCGTCCGGCAGACCATCGACCTCGGCGGCGAAACCCAGAAGGTGGATGCCGACATCAATCAGTTCGCCGGTTCGCAGACGGCCAACCGCCTGGTACTGACGGTCGGCAAGTTCGCCGTCGTCGACATCTTCGACACCAACAAATATGCGAACAATGCGAAAAGCGATTTCCTGAACTGGTCGGTCGTCAATGCCGGCTCGTTCGACTATGCCGGCGACGGCTGGGGCTACACTTACGGCGCGGCCGCCGAATGGTACCAGGGCCGCTGGACACTGCGCGGCGGGATCTTCGACCTGTCGGCAACGCCCGCCGGCGGGGTGAGCCGCTTTGGCGCTGATCTCGATCCGACCTTCGATCAGTTCCAGCTGGTCGGCGAAATCGAGGAACGGCACGAGCTGTGGGGGCAACCGGGCAAGCTGAAGATCACCGGTTTTCTCAGCCGCGGGCGAGCCGGCGACTTCCAGGATGCCATTGACCTTGCCCTGGCGACCGGTCAGCCCGCCGATATCAATGCCGTGCGCATGTATACCAGTCGGCCTGGCGTGAGCCTCAATCTGGAGCAGCAAGTTTCGCAGAATTGGGGTGTGTTCGCCCGCGCCGGCTGGGCCGACGGTAACATCGAGCCATGGGATTTCACCGACATCGACCGCACCGTATCGGCAGGTGCCTCCATTAACGGCAAGCAATGGAGCCGGCCCGACGACACCATTGGGGTGGCCGGCGTCGTCAACGGCATTTCCGGCGTGCACGAGGCGTTTTTGAATGACGGCGGTCTCGGCATTCTGGTCGGCGACGGACAATTGCCGAAGCCGGGGCTCGAGCAGATCGTCGAGATGTATTACAGCTACGCTCTTTCCGCCTCGAGCCGGCTCACCTTCGACTATCAGTTCATCGCCAATCCCGGCTACGCCACCGAACGCGGGCCGGTGAATGTCTTTGCCGGCCGCTTCCACACCGCATTCTGAAGCCGCGAATTGACTGCCGAACGCTGGCAACGCGGCTGCTAGCGCGGCTTGGCTTCCAGCGAGGCCGCGACGCGTGCAACGGCAACAGATTCGCTATCAAGCTTCGCGATCAAGACTTGAATGTTATGGTCGATTGCCGCGATGGCTCTGGCGATATGGTCGAGCGTCTCGGCAATATCGACTTGCGCGTTATCGCGCCCTTGCGTCGGAACAAAGGGGCGTATGGCGCCGACTGGCCCGCCGACACGGTCTTTATCAGACATCGTTTTGTCTCCGCTAGCTCTCAAGACTTCTTCGATGCGCCGAGGAAAAAGCCGCGGCGCGGGCCGTGTTGCGGCGCCAACGCGCCGATGCCGGTGCCGCGGATCAAGGAGACGGCGTCAAACATCACCAGCCGCCGAATTTGTAGTTGAGGGCCACGGTCATGGTTGAGATGCTGCGATTGTCGAGCGTGATGACATCGCCGCCGAAAGTCGTCGGCCCCGGCGCTACCGTAAAGGTCTGATTGCTCAGCCCGATATAGTCGTATTCGGCGCGCAGCGACCAGTTGTTCCAGAAAGCCCACTCAAGGCCGAAACCGGCGGTCCAGCCGAAATCGGAGTTGCTGCTGCTGGTGAGGGCAACGGGGGCACCACCCGCTGTCATTCCAGGACTGCCCGCCCCACCAACCCAGGCGCCGCCGCCCTTGCCATAGAAAAGCACGCGGTCCCACGCATAGCCGAGCCGGCCAGTGGCGGTGGTTAGCCATCGATTGTTGATCGTGTCCATGAAGGCGGCAGTGTTATCCGGAGCAGTTGCCGTAATCTGGGCGTTTTGGGTGTTAGGGAGCCAGTCGAACATGACTTCGGCGCCGATGACGACGCCGCTCCCGAACTGATAATTGACGCCGACCTGGCCGCCACCCATGAACTGGACGTCGGTTGGCGCCGTAAAGGTGCTACCGAGCGTGTCCGAGAAACTTGTTCCGCTTAGCCCTTGCCAGGCTGCGCCGACGTTGCCGCCGATGTAGAAGCCGGTCCAATTATAGACGGCTGGAGGCGCCTTGTAGATCGGCGCTAGGGCTTGTCCCGGAAGATAGGCAGCCGATGCTGCCGATGTATCGCCGAACTTCTTCGATACGCCGGCAAAGAAGCCTCGGCGCGGGCCGTATTGCGGCGCGAACACGCCGATGCCGCTGCCGTCGCGGATGAGGTAGACGGTGTCGAACAGATTGACGATGTCGAAGCGGACTGTCATCGGCATTGGATCGTTCGGCAGCAGAAATTCGCGCGCGATTCCGACATTGAATTGCGTGTATGACGGCACCGTCGAGATATTGGCGTCGCCGTCGCGCAGTCCGCTGCCGTAGATCATGTCGCCGCTTAGTCTTACGCCGCACCATGACGTCCCGCCGGTTCCCGGCAGACCGCTGAACATCTCGCCTGCATAGGCCGGCCGGCCGCAGAACTGATAGACGGCGCCGGCCGAGGCGGTGACGAACTGGTTGTGGTCGGTATAGATCCAGTGCGTCTGCAGATACTGGAACTGGGTCAAGCCGCCGAGATCGGCGAGCGGCGTGTTGCCGAATAGATATTGATTCGAGACCGGATCGGTCGCGTTCTGCTGGGCGATGGCGATGTTGGCGTAAGCCTGAAAATTGCCGCTGTGGAACTTTCCGCTGAGCTCGACACCCTCGTTGACGCCCCGGGCGTAGTTGAACGCGCTCAGCACGTAAGCCTGGCCGAAAAGACCGTTGTCGATGAGATCGGTCGCGATCTTGTAATAGGCATCGACAGCGAGATCGAGATCGGTGCAATCTTTCGCCGCCGGTTTGCTGCACCCAAACGGAATATTTTGATCGACACCGGCGTCGAAATAATGCGACCGCTCCGGCAGAACCGGACCGTTTCCCTGGCCGGTAGGCACCGCCGCGGTGGTGTTGTTGAACAGACCGATATTGGCCGGAGCTGCCTCGACCAGCACCGGCGGCGTGAAGTAGCGCGCGTACCCGGCGTGGAACTTCGTATACTCCAAAGGTTTGTATGTGAAGCTGATGCGCGGGCTGAGCTGGTTGGCGCTGACGAATTGCCACATCTGGTCGAAGCGCAGGCCGCCATTGATAATGAACTTGTCGGTGACCTTCCATTCGTCCTGCGCATAGAGGCCAGCGAGATAGCCGGTCGTCGAGACATTGTCGGTTATATTGAAGGGTGCATCGACCGCCGCTCCGCCGACCACGGGCTCGAGCAGCGAGGTATTGCCGACAAAGGCCTGTTCGCCGCTGAAGAAAAAACCGGTGCGGATGGTGTTCGAGGGATTGATTCGATACGAGCCGTCGGCCTGGATGCCGTTGGTGTAGGATTGGCGCACGACGTCCGAAGCGACGCCGTTGATCAGCAGATCGCCGAGCGGGTCCGGCGAATAGTGCAAACGATCATAGCGCGTGAAATAAGAAACCTGCCCGTCGAAGCCGTTGATCGAGCGTTGCAGCGCCAGCACGCCGTATTGCGTGTCCTCGTACTGGTTCTCGTTGAGCAGCGCCGAATTGAAAGTGGTGATGCCAAACGCGCTCGTGACACCGCCGTTCAACCCGACCGGCTGCCCGGGACTATTGGGAATCTGGAACGCGCTGGTCGAGGTTCCCGCGATCAAGCTGAGCCGCGTATAGGGGTCGACGAACGTCGACATATAGGCGAAGCCTTTTTCCTGCTGCGAGAAGTCGTGGATCGGGCTGTAGGACGGGAGCGGATTTTCGAGGCCTTCCTGGGTTTGCAGGTAACGCCCGGTAAAAAAGTACTGGACGCCGGGAAAGCAATTCGCACCGGGCAACGCGCGGGTTCCGGGAGCCGGAGTTACCGTCGGACAGGTGCTGCCGAACGTGCCGCCGTATTGGATCGTCGGCGTGAACGTGCCTTGACTGCCGCCATAAACGCTGACTTGACCGCTGTTGTTGAAAATGTCGGGGCGGGTCGTGATATCGACCAGTCCTACCGTTCGCAGCCCGTATTCAGCCGGCAGCGCGCCCACGACCAGGCCAATGCTGCCGATCCAGCTGGCGTCGAGAATGCTGCCGAAGCCGGTCAGGCCGTCGGGCAGCATCACACCATTGATGCGAAACTGCACGTTGGCGTGGTCGTTGCGCACGTGAAGGAGGCCGCTTGCGGCGGAATCCTGCGACACCCCCGGAGCCTGCAACAGGATCTTCTCCACCGGCTGGTTGTCGCCGCCGGGAAGCGCGTCGATGGTGGCATGGCTGATGACGTCTGAGCTTGTGCCGATCGTCGTGTAGAGATTGCTCCGCGACTGGTCGAAGGCATCGGACTTGGCATTAAGCTGCGCGGCCGGCGTAACCGGTGCCGCCGGCGCCGGCGCCGCAACATGCACCCGCCGCGGTTTCGGTTTCGGTTTTGCTCCGGAGATGACGACCTCGGGAAGCCTGGTTGGCGCGGTTTGCGCGCTTGCCGCACCGCAGAGCGCCATCAGCGCGAGCACAGCGGAGCCGCCCAGTAAATATCCGCGACTTGCGCGGTAAGCACGAACAGACATAGCGCTTCACCCCTGAATTCTGCAAAGAATGGCCAATCGGCCGGCCCGTCCGGGCCGTGCTGCCGCGACACGTCGAGATCTCAAGGAGACGGCCGCGTTCGATCCTGCGAACATCGCCGACGCAAAAAGAAAACAGCGCAGCAATGCCGAAGATCGGCACCAACCTGAGGTCAGGCGAGCGGAGGGGCGCGGGATTGAAATGGCGCCCGCCGCGGCACGATGAAACCGACCGCGACGCGATCGAAATGCTCAATTAGTCGAGAGACGAACGGTACCGGCAGTTGCGGCACCGGCGGCAGGAAAGAGTTGGCGGCGAGATAGATCGTGGCGCAGATCGGGCAATAATCGTCGTCCGCGTCATTACCGGAGTGTGCCGCGCCAAGCTGCGACGCCTGGGCTGTCGAGCCGCTCGCAGCCAGAGCCGGGTAGGTGCGATGGACGCCGTCGAGATGGACGTGCCCGAACGAGACGACGAATTGCAGCACCAGCGCGGCCAGCGCCAGCCAGCTTCCAAACCGCCTATTGTGAACCCAACGCATCGGGCGAAATGGTCCGTCGCCGCCGGTGGCGGCCATACCGCGTCAGTCTTGCGCGAGAGCCGGTTGCGCACAATGCAATCCAGTCCCGCACCGGTCGATTGGCGCCGGCTGTGGCGCGGCGGTGACAGTTTTCGAGGGCCAATGGCGGTGCGCTTTCCGACATGGACACCTCATGACGACCCCGGCTAAAGCAGCGAAGGGTCGCAGCTTCCGATTGCGCCGCATCCGCTCCTGGCGATGCGGCGCAAATTGAAAAGGCATGGCAATGGCCGTTGAGCTCGATGGACCGCGGCTTCCGCCGCGCTCCGGTACCGCGCAACAGCTGGTCGTGTTTCTCCACGGCTACGGCGCCGACGGCAACGATCTCATCGAGCTCGGCCGCGCCTGGCAGCAATACTTGCCGCAGGCGGCGTTTGTCTCGCCGCACGCGCCGGAGCCGTGCGGGCAGGCGCCGGTCGGGCGGCAATGGTTCGCGCTGACCTTTCGCGACCCCAACGAACGCTGGAGCGGCGTCAACAGGGCGGCGCCGATGCTGGAGCGATTTTTCGAAGCCGAGCTCGCCCGCCACCGCTTGCCCCCCTCGGCGCTGGCGCTGGTCGGCTTCAGCCAGGGCACCATGATGGCGCTGCATGTCGGCCTGCGCCGTGCCGCGGCCCCGGCGGCGATCGTCGGCTATTCGGGCCTCTTGGTGCTGCCGCCGGATGGCAACTCGGAAACCATCGCCGCGGAGATCAGATCGCGTCCGCCAGTGCTGCTGGTTCACGGCGATCAAGACGACCTCATTCCGCCGCAGGCGCTGTTTGAGGCGACGCAAGGCCTCGCCGCGCTCGGCGTGCCGGTCGAGTGGCATTTGTCCGCCGGTGTCGGCCACGGCATCGACGGCGAAGGTCTCCGTCATGGCGGCGAATTTTTGGCGCGCTGCTACCGGGCACAACGCTGATCGGCTAACCAGCGGGGCGGGCTTCACAATCCTGTCACGCCTGCCTATAAACTAGCGCCATCGCCGCCGCACTGCGGCATTTGAGTCGAGGTAGGAGCGTCGTCTTGAACGCTCAAGTATCGCCATCTGGCTGGCCGGCGCTGGTCCTTAACGCGGATTTTCGTCCGCTCAGCTATTACCCGCTGTCGCTGTGGTCGTGGCAAGACGCCATCAAGGCCGTGTTTCTCGAGCGGGTGAACATCGTCGCCAATTACGACCGCGCCGTGCACAGCCCGAGCCTGGAGATGAAGCTGCCGAGCGTGGTGTCGCTCAAGACCTACGTTAAGCCCTCGACCAATCCGGCATTCACGCGGTTCAACGTGTTCCTGCGCGACCGCTTCTCCTGCCAGTATTGCGGCGCGCGGGACGATCTGACGTTCGATCACCTCGTGCCGCGTTCGCGCGGCGGCCACACCACTTGGATCAACGTCGTCGCCGCCTGCTCGCCGTGCAATCTCAGGAAGGGCAACCTGACGCCGGACGAATCCAAAATGTGGCCGTCGCAGAGACCGTTCCAGCCGACGGTGCAGCACCTGCACCGCAACGGCCGCCTGTTCCCGCCCAATTACCTGCACGAGAGCTGGCTCGATTATCTTTACTGGGACACCGAACTCGATCCGTGATCGACGTTCGCTGGTGGTCACGCTGCCAGCACGACGACCGGCGCTTTGCCGGCACCGTGCGAGCCCGACATGATTGCGACGCGCGCGGGATCGATCGACATCTGGATCAACGACGCCATGGTGACGGTGTTCTCGCCCGTGCGGAAGATCACGCCGGCCCTTCCGGTTCGCGAGTGAACAAGCAGGCCACTCAGCGCAATTTCACGGCCGGGTGCCAGCCGCTGCACTTCTTCTCAAGGAGTTCATAAAGGTCGACCCCGCCGATGATGAAAAACTTGGGCGGAATTTCCACATCCTCCAGAGTTTGATTTTCGGCAGTGCCAATATCAAAGGTGACCGGCCCCTTCACATACCAATGTCCGCGCTCGTTTTTCGTGAATGCTTGGCAAGGGACGGCTTTTGTCGAGGGCGGCGACCCGCTCGGCCTCGCCGCCGCGACCGGCCGTTTCTCCGGTCTATTCGGCACCGGCTTGGTCTCCTCGGACGGCGGCAGCGAATACGACTTGGTCGCCCAACCCTGTTGCTCGGCATAGGCGATAATCTTGTCAGCGATCGCACGGCCAAGGCCGTGGGCCTCCGCCGCTACGCCGGGAGATAAGTTAACGTCGGGCGCACTTTTGGAGGCAAGCACCGTGGCGATCGCCGCGTGGAGCGCCGGGCCCACGGGCTCGTGTCCGCTGCCCGCTTGCGCCGTGAAGGTGAACAATTGCTTCTGCGCCCCCTCGGAGATTTGCGACACCGTCATGTCGGCGACAATGCTGCTGCCGGCGCCGAAGACGACCGGATTGCGCGGCTGCCGTCTGTTCTGATCGAGGGCGTGCGCTTGACCGTTGACAATGAGGGCATCCTTGGGCGGGGTATCGTCCGGTCTGTTTGGCCGCGAGTTGAACCCGGCCGCGCCGACCAGGACGACGACGGTCGCCACGATCTCGTCATTCACTCGCTTGGCGGTGATCGCCTTGATGACGTCGCCGGTCATGGTGCCCAACTTATTTTCCAGCCGTACAGCGAACTCCCGGTCGACGATCGCTACATCGGGCGAGAAAACGAGATCGTTGACGAGCACCGTATGCGGTCGCGCCGGCCCACTGCCGCCCGGACTTGCCGTTTGCTGCACGCTGTTGCCGGCACAGCCGGCAACAGCCAGCGCGATCAAGCAAATGAAGAGACGGATGGGGCGCGGACCAGGCATTACCGCAAGATTACCATACTCCCCTTCTCATGCGAGAGATTGCGAAGGCGTGCACTCGCCTGAACGCACAATAACGGCCAAATGGCCTGATCGGAATGCCACGCGGTCAACGGGTCATTCGCCCGCGGGGCGCGCCGGTCGCGGATCGAACGGTGCGCGGGATTCATCGACCGCTAAACCGCAAATTTTGCTTGCTAGTAAGGAGAAGAAGGCGAATCTTGTCATGGCAAAACCGTTCATCGTTAGCGTCAATCTCAAAGGGAAAACTCATGAAGAAGCTAAGATTCATGCTCCTCAGCGTGGCGGTCGGCGGTCTGGCGTTGGCTGGGGCAACGGTTTTAGCGCCAATTCACAATGCATGCGCGCAACAAGGCCAGATGAGCTACGCCGAGGACATCGCCCCCATTTTCAAGGGATGGTGCGCGTCGTGTCATCAATCCGGCGGCGAAGGCTACGAGGCCAGCGGGCTGGATTTAACAAGCTATGAGGGATTGATGAAGGGTACCAAATTCGGGCCGATGGTGATTCCGGGCCAACCCGACAACAGCAATCTCATGGTCCTGATCGAGGGCAGGGCAAAAATCAGGATGCCGTTTGGACATAAGGCGTTGCCGAACTGTCTTCGTAACAATATTTGGAGCTGGATTTTCCAGGGCGCCAAGAACAATTGACCATACGGCAACTGTTCCCGTCATCAACGAGTCGCGCCCGGCAGCGCCATCCGCGCATGGGCGTCAAATCCGACCACTGCCGCGGTTGATTCCGGCGCTGCTGCCGTCTCGGGTTATTCGCTGATATTGAAGTGCTTGAGCGCGCTGTTGAACTGTTCCAACTTGCCGGGATCGTCGGCCAGAGCATGACGAGCGTCGCCGATGGCCGCCGTTGCCTTGCCCTTTTCGCCAAGGGTCTGATAGGAGCGCACCAGCATGAGCCAGCCTTCCGGATTCGATCCGGATGCCTTTAGGCGCTCCGCAAGCCGTGCGACCATGTCTTCCATGCTCGCGCCCTGCGGATGGTTCGGCGTCGCGCTAGCCGCCGCGGGCGGGTGCGGCGGCACGGGTGTCGAAGCTCCGGCATTGTTCTCGAGTTCCTGCAACGCCACATTAAGCCGCTGCAGCTTTTCCGGGTCGCCGGCGAGCGCCTGCCGGGCGTCGGCGGCCGCGGCGCGCGCCTTCTCGGGTTCGCCGAGGACTTTATAGGAGCGGACCAACTGCACCCAGCCGTTGAGATCGGACCCGTCCTGCTTGAGCCGCGCGGCGAGACGGTCGACCATGCCGCGAATCGCCGCTTGTTGCTCGGACGGCCGGCTGCCGTCATCCGCCACCTTTATGGCGGCTGGGGCAGGGGCGGGCGCCGCAGTCGACGTGCCCTCCACGCGGGCCAGCGCATTGCGCACATCGACGACCCAGGGCGTGCCGGCCGGTGCCTCCGCGATCAGATCGCGCCAAATGTTGGCGGCCTTGTCACGCTGGCCGTCCTGCTCGGCCGCCAAGCCTAGGTAGTAGCGGGCTGTAACACTCGTCTTGTCGAGCGTTATGGCCCGAACGAGTGCAGTCTTGGCCTCGGCGGTGACGACATCGTTCGCCTCCGCCGTCAGCGCCTCGCCGAGATTGGCTTCACGTTCGGCGCTGTCACCGAGCAGCTGCAAGGCATGGCGCCAAGCGGCCACCGAATCCGAGTAACGGCCGAGACGCATATAGACCGGAGCCAGAGTCTCCCAGCCGCGGCCGTCATTGGCGTTGCGCGCGAGACGAGCCTCAGCTTCGGCAACCAGGCTTTCGATCGTTTGCGGAGCGGGCCCGACCTTGTTCTGGGCCACTGCCGGCCGGCCGGATGCGAGTTCCGGCGAACCAAGAAAGAGGTAGAGGCCTCCCGCTACAACGGGAAGCGCCAGCAGCGATGCAACGGCAACGGCACGTCGCCGCCACGCCGCCGACATGGCATTGACAGCCGGCGCCATGGCCCGGGCGGCGTCGGAGGCGGCAAGCAAGCGCCGGGAAATTTCCGCGCGCGCCGCCTCCGCCTCGGTCTTGCCGACGAGACCCGCCGCAAGATCGCGCTCGATTTCGCCAAGCTGATCGCGATACACCGCAATATCACTGCCCGAACGCGCCGCGCCGGCTTGGCGGGCGAGCGGCCAGATGACGGCAGCTACCGCCGCCGCCGTTATCGCCGCCAAGATCAGCCAAAGGGTCATCGAACGCCTTCTACAACCAAACGCAAGCAAGCGGCAATTCTTGTCGCGAGCCGTGTGTGACCCGCTCTATCATGCCGCTTGCTGGCGCCACTGTATTACTTGTTGATCTTACTTTGGCTCTTACTTGGGCACTTTGTGTCCGTTGGCGGCGAAGGCCTTGCCGAATGCGGTTCTCGGTCCGCCACCCGCCGGATTCACGTGGCATTTTCCGCAAGGCAGGCCCGTTTGCGACGCATAGGCTGGGGTCGCCTGAGCCGTGCTCGGAGCAACCAGTGTGATCGTGCCGCCGGCTAGTATTGCGGCGCCAACGCCGACCGCCAAGCAGAGCGCGGCGGTTCCAAAAGCCTTTTGCATTCCTGCGATAGCCATGTGACTGGTCCTCTCCAAGTGAACAGTAGATTTAGTAATGAGATGAAAGACTATTACACGTCTATGCAAAATCGGACACGCATCCGTATTTTGCCTAAGTTTTCTCTGCGTTGCCGGTGACCCACGCCCTTCCAACTGTGAGATATCGGGCCTGCTAGCTCAAACGCTCTTAACTCGCGTGATATTCGTTAGGTTGTGCAACGAGATGCTTGTGGAGGGTTTCGGCAGGCGATTCGTTGAACAGCGCTTTGTATTCGATCGCAAATCGACCGAATTCGGTCACGCCTTGTTCCGTCAAAATGCCCGTGATGTTCACCGGAGCTGGATGGTTTTTCCGAATCGCGCGGCGCACCAAATTAAGCTGCCGAATCTTCGCATAGCGCTTTGGCCCCATTTGGAAATACTTCCGGAAGGCTCGGTGGAGGGTCCGCTCGCTGACACCCGCCGCCCGTGCCAGCGCCGCGACATGGATTTGACTATCTCGCCGAAGACACTCCAGGACCTTCGACATCACTTTTTCGGTCCGTTGATCGAAACAACGTCTTTGGCTCACCGAATACAATAAAATCCTGTCCAGTATTCCGAGCAATGAGGCCTCGATGGCCCGCAGCTGCGTCGGTCGCGCGGACTGCAGGTCATTGCGCGCCGCCGTCGCCGCATCGATGAGCTTTACTAGCTCCACGGCCGGAGGCGTTATGAGCGTTTTGGTGTTTTCGATCGAGACGAGATACTTCTTGAAACCGCCGTTGGTGACGCCTTTGGTCAACTCGGTCGGTACCGACAACGAAATCCACCGCGCCATTCCCGTGCAGGCGAACGTAAAGTGAGTGACCGGCGGAATCATCACGATCTCAGGCCATTGCAGAAGCCGGCCGTCGAACACGATTCGATCGGCAAATTGCGCACTCGGCATAAACAGAAAACACGGATTGGAACACGTTGTGCCGTGAAAGATCGTTCCGCTTCCCCCAGAGCCGAATTGCAAAATTGCTCGCGGCAGCAGATGCCGAGCGAAATCCCACGGGCCCATCACCGGCGCCGTCATGAAAGACAGCGCGTCCGCCTCGCGAATCTTGTCCGAATACTCGTCAAAAGTACTGCATTCCCGAACCACAGGACCTCCCAATTGGGGCGGTAACTGCATTAGGAAGAACCCGACTTCCGGGCATTGACGTGGATCAACGGGGATTATAGCCGCGAAATCGACAAAAGAAACCGTCCGCGGACTTATCCGGCCAGTGCTTTAAGCGCTCTGTCACAGGACTTATTCATGGGCAGGTGCATGCCTGCCGCGCCCGATATCGGCGCCGACCGTAATATTTTGGCAACACTTTAGAAAATTCCCAATCGTCGCATTCACAGATGTCTGAATTTGCATTGGCGCCTGCGTCCATTGGTCCTACCGTTTGTTAATAGTTTCGGGGCGGCACCACCATGAGGCAGGCTTCATAGATCGATCAGGAGCGCAAAGTCGCACTTCTTCTCATGGCGATGCCGAAAATTGACGTGGTTGGGGGGCAGTTATGCATCGTTTTCCGAGGCCGGCGGCCGAATGTCCGCCGGCGCGACGCTGGCGGCACCAGCCGCTAGTGCTGCTTGCGGTGATCGGCATTGTTGGCGGGGTGTTGTCAGGCTTTAGCACCACAGGCAGAGCTGATGACTTGGCAGGCAGCGATAATTCCATCGCGGCGCTGCGCAGCTACGTTCAACTCGTTGCCGCCGCGCAGTCTCAGGCGCCGGCGGCCATCGGCGCCGCCAGCGGCGAAATCGATAGCTACGCAACGCTGCGCGCCTTCAGCCAGCGAATCGGCTCCAAATCGCTGCCCTCGATCAAGGATCAGCCGAAATTAGCGGACGCCGATAATCTGTTCGACTGGTTGAAGCAAGGTGCGCCGGCGCCGACCGCCGCGCCGCCTCCTGTGGCGGTCCCGCCGCCAGCAGGAGCCGTAAAGGCACGGCCAGCCATCGAAGCGACGTATGTCGGCTCAAAAGTCTGCCTCGGCTGCCACTCCGCCGTTGCTGCCACGTATGGCAACACGCTGATGGGACGGCTGCAGCGGACGGGCAAATCGCTGGAATGCGAAACCTGCCATGGTCCAGGCTCGGCCCACGTCAAGGCCGGCGGCGGCCGCGGCGTTGGCGGCATCATTTCGTTCCGCACCAATGACCTCAGTCGGACTGCGGAAGACAATAACGCCATCTGCCTGGGCTGCCACGAGCGCGGCGAAAGAACCTACTGGCAAGGCAGCGTGCACCAGGTGCGCGGCTTGGCCTGTACCAACTGCCACACGATCATGAGGTCGGTGTCGGCCCAGTACCAGTTGAAGACCGCATTCCTGCCCGACACCTGCTTCCAGTGCCATAAAGACCGGCGCGCGCAGATGTTCCGCTCGTCGCATATGCCGTTCCGCGAAGGCAAGGTGGTGTGCACGGACTGCCATAACCCGCACGGCAGCACCACCGAGGCGCTCATTCGGCAGGATTCGATCAACGACAATTGTTACACCTGCCACGCCGAAAAGCGCGGACCGTTCCTGTTCGAGCATGCGCCGGTGCGCGAGAATTGTCTGAACTGCCACGATCCGCATGGCTCGATCAACGAGTTCTCGCTGAAAATGTCGCGCCCGCGGCTGTGCTTCGAGTGCCATTCGATCGGTCATGGCGAAGCAACCGGACCGAATAGTAACTTCACGATGGGCCGGTCCTGCCAGAACTGTCACACCATGATCCATGGCAGCAACAGTCCGGCCGGTGCGGCGCTCCAACGGTGAGTTGAGATAGTCGCTCCAATGACGAGTTGAGACAGTAGCGACAGGGTTCGCATCGGAGCTGGGGGGCTCGGGGCAATGTTAAATCGATTTAGGTTCGTTCAAGCCTGTGTCGTCGGCGCGGTAATGTTGGGCGGAATAGCGCTGAGCTCGACCGACGCGTTTGCACAATGCTGCCAAGGTGGGGGGCCGACCGGCGCCAATGCCTTTACCGACGGCCTGGCCACATCTGCTGCATGGCCGGCCGACCCGTGGGAATGGCCGGCGGATTCGACGATGCCGCTCAAGGCGGCACCGGCGGTGCCGTTCTGGTGGACCCACGGCGAAATCGAGCTCGGCGGACGCGACTTTCTCAACGATCCGACGGTAAACGGCTCGATCTATAACGACACCAACCACAGTAACTTCACTACCGGGGGCTATGGCTTCGTCGGCCAGCAAAGTCTGGCGAAGTACTACGAGTACAGCATCGTGGCGCCGGGTTTCTTTGGCGGCGGCCATGTCGCCACCGGCACCAGCGACGGTCTCTACCAAATCGATTTGTGGGCCAACAATATCGGCTCCTACTTTCAGGGCTTCAGCGATCAGTCCTACATGCTGACCGCATCGAAGGCCGGTGAGCAATACCTCACGTTGATCTGGGATCAGACGCCGCACGTCTACAGCACCAGCGCGCAGACGATCTGGAACGGGGTCGGAAGCAATAACCTGACCCTGCCGGCCGGTTTGGTAGCCGATCCGCTGAAGGGCAACGTCAACCTGAATGCCGGCGTTCAAAAAGGCGGCATTCTGCCCTACCTGTACGGGATCGATCTCGGCATCCAGCGCAACACCGCGGCGGTCATCTATCGCGCGACAGACCCTTGGATGGCTTGGGATGCCGGGGTGAATTATTCGTACATGACGCGGACCGGCACGCAGCCGGCGGGCATCGTTGAGTTCAACGGCTTCCAGCCCACCAACGTGCCGGCGCCGGTCGACGACAGCACGCAGAATTTCGGCGCCAAGGGCGAATATATCGGCACCTCGCTGTGGGGCCAAAAGTTTACGTTCAAGGCCGCGTATAACGGCTCGATCTATACCGACAACATTTCATCTTACACCGTGCAGAATCCTTGGTTCCCAACGGCCGCCACCGCAGGCGTGCCGGCGCCGTGTAAAGCTCCCACTGCAGCTGCGGCGGGGACCGCGAATTGCGGCAGCGCGCAGATGTCGACTTGGCCCAGCAATCAAATGAACGGCATCAGCACCACGACGTCGGCCGACCTGCCGTTCAACAGCCGCTACATCGGCACCACCAGCGGCATCATGATGACGCAAAACGCGGGTTTCCTGCCGATGACCAACAACCCGTTCGCCGCAACAAGCCCGAACGGGCTTCCCTGGAGTTCGGTCGGCGCCCTGCCGGTGCAGAGCCTCGGTGGCGATATCAACACGCTGCTGAGCAACAGCGTCATCACGACGCAAATTACGCCGACTTTGACGTCAAAACTGAACTACCGTTATTACAACTTCGACAACAATACACCGCGCGTGATCGAGCCGTGCTGGATCGCCTATGATGGAACCGGCACAGCGCCCACAGCCGGGCATTTATGCGGTCCTGCCGGCTTTGAAAGCTCGATCTCAAGCCTGTCGATCAGCTATATCAAGCAGAATGCCGGGGAAGAGCTGAATTGGCGGCCGACCAAGGAATGGAACTTCACTGCCGCCGGCGGCTGGGAGGGCTATAGTTATACGGAGGCAGACGCCGGCTACACCAACGAATATTCGGCAAAGGGGTCGGTTGATTGGAAGCCGTTCAGCTGGCTGACCGCGCGCGCGACCGGCTACTATTCCGATCGAACCGCGGGCAATTACAACTATCTCAATAACGTGGCGATGTTTCAATACCCGATCTTCCCGAACGCCACGCCGCAGTGTGCGGTCCTTACCCCAAGCTGTGGTGGTTGGGTTTATCAGTCGGCCTATCAGCAATTCATGTTCGACAATCGGCAGCGGACGAAGGCGGACTTCCTGCTCGATGTCGTGGTGTTTCCCGGCGTGACCGTCACGCCCACCTTCAAATACAAGGACGACTATTATCCACTCAATACCGCCACTGGCGCGGCTGCCGGGGCCCCTGCGGAAGGCTTAAGCGATCAAAAGATGATCAGCGGCGGCGTCGACGTTGCCTGGGTCGTCACGCCGAGCCTGTCGATCGTCGCTTCCTACTACTACGAATACTACCATCAAAATCTGTATAGCAACTCGAGTGCCGCTGCTGCGACCGCTGCGACTCTGGTCACGACCATCGACAACGAGTTCGTGAATACCGCCACGGTGGCGGCGAAGTGGGCGGCGATACCGAATACGCTCGCCTTTGATTTGCGCTACTCGGTTTCGGACGGCGTCGACCAGCAGACATGCAATAAATGTACCTGGAGCAACCTTGCAGGCGTCGCCCAGCCTGTGGGGACTCCGTTCCCCAATGACACCACCTTGCTCCAGCGCGTTGACGCAACGGCGACCTATAGGTTCGACCCCACCTGGGTGCAGCAGATGGGCTTCAAGGGCGACCTGTTGTTCAGGCTGCGTTATACCTGGGAGAGCAATGCCGTCAGCAACTGGCAGAATGATCCGCTGGCGCCGTACACCGACATTCCGGCCTTCACGGCAAACGCGCTTTGGCTGGCGTACGACAACCCGAACTACAACGTGCAAATGCTCTCCGCGTCGCTCGTAGCCAGATGGTAGCGGAAAGATAGAACCATCACGAGGTTCGGAAGACTGCGACGCCGGGCTTTGCCCGGCGTCGCAGCGTTTCCAGGGCCACTACGGGGCTTGCACCCTGCCTCATCGCCTTGATGCCTCACTCAAAATGGGTGGGGCGCCTAGCACTACTTTGGCAGATTTACTCACGCTGCTTTTCCTCGCTGATCCAGGATCGGCAGTACGGACATCGCTGAGGACTTGATCGCATGATGAGGTCGACGATGGCGTGGCGGACCGCCGGCAAGGTCGGTTGAGGGGGCGGGCCGTTGATTCTTTTTTCCCCGCCTCACTTTTTTGAGCCGGCGATGTTGGAGGAACGCGTAAGCAATCATCGCCATCAGCGCATGACGGTGAAGGCCGTGCCAAGACCTTCCCTCGAAGTGGTCGAGACCGAGTTCCTCCTTCAACTGTTGATGGGCCTGCTCGCAAATCCATCGTGCCTTGATCGTCGCGGCTAAGCTGCGGAGGTCCATTCCGGCGGCCAAGTTGGCGAGATAGTATTTCTTCTCTCCCGACGCGCGGTGCTCGCCGATCAGCCAGGCCTCGTCCCCTGGAAGATGCTGCTGGCCCTTGTCCCATATCCGCTGGGGAGGACCGTCGGCAGTACGCACACGGACGGCAGCAAACCGGGCTTTGAGCCGACCCTTCGTACCGCTGCGCCAACTCACAGTTCTCCACCGCGCACTGGCCATCATGTCTTCAGCTGCTGTCGATAGACTATCTGGCACCTGTCGTTTACGTGGCCGGCCTCGAACTTTGGTAACTGGCCAAATGAGCTGCACCCCAACGGGGTACACCTTGAGGTGACGAGGGATGCCAACCGCCCATGCAAGCTTGCGGGCCGTCAGCCCTTGACGGAAAGGCGCACTGAGACCGTAACCGGCATCCGCCAGCACACAGCGGAAGCGCACGCCGATCGATATCAAGCGATCAATCTCCGCCAGTGCGATCTCGGGCTTTGTCCGTGCAGTTCGATATTCGGCCGGAACACCAGCTCGCTTCAGCCGCCACCGATCGTTGACCCAACGGTCTGGAAGAAAAAGCCGCAATGCCACCATCACCGGAACTTCGCCGCGGGCGAGCGTCAGTGACACCAGAGTCTGGCAGTTGGCGGTCTTGCCTAGCGCTGAAGCGTATTGCGCAGCGACGCCGACCGAGTGCGTGCCCTTCTTTGGCACCGCCGTATCGTCGATTACCAACACAGCGTCGCTGCCACCAACGAGCCGATCCGCTTGAATGAGCAGCTCCGTCTCCAATGGCGCCGCGTCCCAGACGCCAGCCGCAACAAAATGATGCAGCTGGTCGTAATCGCCAGGCGCAAGCCGCTCCGCCATTGGCTGAACGCTCTTGCGATCGCCGGGTCCGATCAGCCCTGCCACATAAAGCGGACACATTCGCCGCCGCGATTTATGGCCTAGGCGATCCAAGAACGGCTTGAGCCATCCTCGAAGCTCGTCTTCCCAATTCGACGTTGTGCCTACCATGGTCGGCCCTCCAAAAGCCGACCACCCATGAATCATTGAAAAACTGATTTGGGAATCCCGTGCCGCTAAAAATCTGCCAAAGTAGTGCTAGTGTGGCGGTTCAGAAGTCCGCATCATTTTTGCCGCGAACTCGTCATGCGGACTTCTGAACCAAAGCCACACTAGATCAATACGTTGCTAGTGTCCTTCGATTCCGAAGTTCGCAAACGAGGGTGCCGCATAATGATACGAACTTCGGAATCGGGACACTAGGATATTTGATCAAGATCAAGAATGGCTCGGGCGCCTATTGCTAATGAGCGTCCGCGGAGGAAGGCTACCGCAGTCCTAAAACTTTGCCCACAGCCGAAGTCATACGACGGTGAGGGGTCAAGCGCGCCGTTCGACCGAATGATCCCGCCGATACCTCGCCAATGATTTACCCAATGTCTGGCGTCTTCCGCCCACATCAAAGACAGCCAGCGGTAATACCGGAACGTTGGCAAATGGAGTGGGAAGTGTTGGGGAACTTCGGCCGGCAAGACCAGGGAGATGAGAAGGTTCGGCCGCGGCGGCAAGCGTCATGCGCGTCGGAATCCACACGTCTCCCGGTCTCCATCACGCTAAACTCAAAGTCGCAACGGCATGGTAATGGTGCAGCGTTGACATCCCATGGGATGCATCGCACCTTGCGATCCTGGACCGAAATACTCTCGCGAGTCAGCGCTTTGGCCCTTCCCAGCACCGTTGCTCGAGCCTTGGCGATTGCCATTTGTGCAGCAACGTTCGGCATGGGAGCTGCGAACGCACAGCAACCGGTGGCGCCAGCATCTGAGCAACCGGCAGCTTCGCCGACGGCGCAACCGACAGCACCACCGACGGCGCAACCGGCGGAGCCACCGCCGGAACAGCAGGCCGCCAAGATACCACCCGAGGTCTGCCTGGGCTGTCACGGCGTCGATGGCTTCGCGGTGCCGGGGCCCGACGGCAAGATGCGCTCGTTATTCGTCGACGGGCGCAAATTTCTCAACAGCGTGCACGGCAAGCGGCTCTGCGTCGACTGTCACCAGCAGATCACCAAGGTTCCGCACCAGAAATTAGAACGCATCAAGGTCGGCTGCATCACTTGCCACCAGGATCTGTATGAGGACGCGCTGTTCCAGAACACGCCCGAGAAGGCCGAGCTGGCCATGGTGGTTCAGCGCATCGACAGCTTCCTGAAATCGGTACACGCAAGGCCGAGGCGAGAGGACCAATCGGAAACGAATGCCACCTGCTACAACTGCCACGAGCCTCATTACACCTATCCGCCGGGCACCTCGGCCTGGCAGGAGTGGCGCCTCGGACTTCCTTACAAGTGCGGCAAATGCCACACCCAGGAGCTCGCCGAATATGCCACGTCGATTCACGGCAGGCAGGTCCTGCTCGATTACAATCCGAACGCGGCGACCTGCGCGGACTGCCACACCAGTCATGATATCGCTTCCACAGCGCTGCCGTCGACGCTGCTCACCATCACGCAGAACTGCGGCAGCTGTCACGAAGAGAATTTAAAAAGCTACCTGGAAACCTATCACGGGCAGGTCAACAGGCTGGGTTACGCCTACACCGCCAAATGCTTCGACTGTCACGGCAACCACGGCATCCAGCGGGTCAACGATCCCGGTTCGAAGGTCAGCCCGGCCAATCGCCTGCAGACCTGCCGGCAGTGTCATATCGGCGCGACGGTGGGATTCGCGACATTCGAGCCTCACGCCACGACCCACGACTTCGCGCGCTATCCGTATACTTGGGTTGCGTCGAAATTCATGATCCTGCTGCTCGGCGGCACTCTATCGTTTTTCTGGCTGCATTCGGCGCTGTGGTGGCTGCGCGAATACCGGGACCATAGGGCGACCGGGACGACGACACACGTCCGCACCGAGGGACTGATTTCCGAGGATCACGTCCAATATTACCAGCGCTGGCCCCTGATGTGGCGGATCGCTCATTTGGCCTTTGCGCTGTGCGTCATCATGCTGGTGTTCACCGGGATGACGTTGTTCTATGCCAACAGCTTCTGGGCGCCCACGGTTCAGGGGGCGTTCGGCGGGCCGCGAATCACCGGCACGGTACATCGCATCTTTGCCGTCGCCTTCGTGTCGATCTTCTTCGCCCACCTCGTCTATGTGGGACAGCGGATCGCCAGGAACTGGCGAACGTTCAACTGGTTCGGACCGACTTCCATGGTCCCCAACCTGGAGGACGTCCTCGACATCTACCTGATGTTCAGGTGGTTCTTCGGCCTCGGCTTGAAACCCCAGTTTGACAAGTGGGCCTATTGGGAGAAGTTCGACTACTGGGCGCCGTTCTGGGGCGTCACCATCATCGGCGTCAGCGGCGCCATGCTTTGGTTCAAGACCTTGACGGCATCGGTCCTGCCCGGCTGGGTTTTCAACGTCGCTACCATCTTCCACGGCGAAGAGGCGGTGCTGGCCGCCGGCTTCTTATTCACGGTACACTTCTTCAACAACCATTGGCGGCCGGAGAACTTCCCGCTGGACATCTTAATGTTCACCGGCTCGATGCCGCTGGAGAAATTCAGGCGCGAGCACAAGATCGAGTATGATCGGCTCGTCCAAACCGGCCAACTCGACAAATACCTGGTGGAAGCACCGTCACGGCCGATGAAACGGGGTTCGCAGATTCTCGGCTTCACCCTGATGGGCGCCGGCTTGATCCTGTTGATCTTGATCTTGTCCGGATTCGTTCGGAGCATAACGGGATGACTTATCAACCATCGACGCTTCGATACATCGTACCGGCGATAATGGTGCTGGCGATGACTCTGATCGGCTGTTCGAAGAATGACGCCGGATCGAGCCAATCGCAGAAGCAGCCCGCCGTGGACATTGCCGCAGGCAAGACGGTCGCCGAGCGCCAATGCGGGTCTTGTCACGGTATCGACGGCAGGGGCAAGGGTCCGGCGATCCCGACCCTGGCTGGCCAGCCCGAAGGTTACCTGCTCGCCGCGATGGCCGAGTACAAGGACGGACGACGGCATCACGCGGCACTTCGCGCGATCATCGAAGGTTTGAGTGATGCGGAGACCCGCAACGTCGCCGCTTATTTCGCCAGCCTGCCGCCGATCGCTGCGTCCTCGGCACAGAATGTGCAGCCCTTTTCCCCGTATGAGACCGGCAAGAAGCTCGCGGTCGCCTGCGGCCAATGCCACGGCCCTGACGGCAACAGCAAGACGCCCGGGACGCCAAGCCTCGCGGGCCAGCAACCCCGTTATTTCGCCAGGGCCGTCCACGAATACCTGGTGGGGTCGCGCGGCACGCCCTCCCCGATGCACATGCTGGTGCGCGACATGCGCCCAGTCGATCTGGACAGCGTAGCGCTGTACTTCGCCTCACAGACTCCCGCGCAGCGCCCGCCGGCGGATTTCGGTGATGCGGCGAAAGGCGAGCCGCATACGGTGCTGTGCGCGGGCTGTCACGGCCTGCTCGGGGTCAGCACCGACCCCGCGACGCCAAGTCTGGCAGGCCAGGATCCCCAATACCTCGCCAATGCAATCAAGGCCTATCGCAACACGCGCATATTCGAGCCGATGATACGGGTCGTTGCCGGCCTGACCGACGCGGACGTCGACAATATCTCCGCGTTCTACACGATCCAGAAAGGCAGGCCCGCCGAGAACGGCCAGGCGCTGATCCAGGAACTGACGCAAAGATGCAATCGGTGTCACGGCGCGGGAGTTCGCAGTTCTGATATCGCCATCCCGAGATTGAATGGGCAGGACGTGGACTATCTGGTGATGGCGCTGAGGGCATATCGCGACAACAGGCGCCAAACCTCGGTGATGCACAATATGGTCCTGCCGTACGGTGAAGCTGTCATAGAAACCCTGGCGTCATACTACGCGAGCCAGCCGGTGAAATAGATCAGCCGAGGACGAACCGGGCTGAATGAGAGACATCGATCCTAGGAACCCACACAGGCAAACGCCGATGAAGCCTATGACGCGCACTATCATGATGCTTTTTTTGGCTGCAGCGATGTCGGCTTCGATTCATCAGCGCGGTGCGGCGGCGCAAACGGCGTCGATCAAGACGGGCGACGAGCTGCGGCCCATCTACGTGACGCCCGCGGATGTCGCCGACGGCAAGCAGTTCGCGGATTCCGCTTGCGCGGGCTGCCACGGCGCCAACGGCATCAGCACCACGGCGGGGATTCCCGACCTGGCAGGCCAGCGGTCTGTGTACCTCTACGGGGAGCTGCGAGCGTATCAATCCGGCGCCCGCATCAACGCCGCCATGAATACCTCGGTGAAGTTCATCAGCGACGCAGCGCTGGTCAAGGTGGCGGCGTATTACGCGAGCCTCGATCCGCCGCAGACGGCGCCGGGCGCCACGCCGACCTTTCTCGATCCTGTCCTGGCCGGCAAGACCGCCGCGGCCGCCGCCTGTGCCGGATGTCATGGCGCGGCGGGCGTCACTGCCACGCCCGGCTTCCCAAGCCTGGTCGCTTTGACTCCGCAATACCTGACAACGGCGATGAAGGCCTATCGCAGCGGTCAACGCCAGAACGACACCATGAAGTCGATGCTCGCGGCCATTGGCGACGCAGACATCAATCATATCGCGCTGTTCTATGCGCTGCAGAAGCCGACCCGGGCGCAAACTCCGGCTCCGGGCGACCAGCAGGCGGGCAAGGCCAGCACTGTCGGCTGCGCCGGATGCCACGGCGATCAGGGTGTCAGCAGCAATCCCACCACGCCGAGTCTCGCCGGCCAGGATGCCGAATATCTCGTGGCCGCGCTTCGGGCGTACAAGAGTGGAGCCCGCGCCGACGCGACGATGAAAACTCTCGCAACCCCGCTCGACGACAACACAATGAAGAACATAGCGGCGTATTACGCCGCCCAGCAGCCGCAGGCGCTGAACATCCGCGCCCCCTCGACGACGCAGGAATGGACGCAGAAGTGCGACCGCTGCCACGGGCTCAACGGCAACAGCATCGACCCGCGAATTCCCGCCTTGGCCTCACAGCGCGTCGAGTATTTGCAGACGGCTCTGCACGAATTTCAAACCGGGGCGCGCACCAGCGCCGAGATGCACGCCATGTCCGATGTCCTCAGCGCCGACGACATCAAGAATCTCGCGACTTACTATGCGCACCAGAAGGCGCGGGCAGTGGTGTTCATGCCCGCGCCGAATAAGTGATGAGGTGGGCTTGACCATTCGGCCCGCCGCCAAGTGCGCGCGATCGAATGATAAGGCTCGGAAAATCGATCGAGGAATCCAAGCATGATTGATCAGCCGCCGCTGCACCGTCTCTATCATCACTATTCGGAACTGCCGTACAGCCAGCGCGTCTTGTATACGGCTATGCTCGTTACGCTGGGGTTTGGCTATCTGTTCGCCTTGCTCAACGTCTACTTTACTTACGCCGGAAAGGCCGGGGGCAATCCGTGGATGTTGACCGAACAGGATCTTGTTGTCGCCTATTCCGGCAGCGGCACGGTTTCGCGCCTCGAAGGTGCGCTGCGCGGGCCGATGTCGACCATGTTGCCGCCCGAGGAGAGAACCATCGTCATTGATTGGGTTCATGCCGGCGCTGATCGCGCCGGGTACGAGCGAGACGTGAGGCCGATCGTCGAGAAGCGATGTCTGACCTGCCACGACGGCAGCAACCCCCACATTCCCAATCTTTTTGGTTTTGAAAACATCAAGAAGGTCACCGAAAGCGATACTGGCGCGAAAATTTCGACACTGGTTCGCGTGTCGCACATTCATATGTTTGGCATACCCTTCATCTTTTTCATCGTCGGGCTGATATTCACCCACGCCTATGTCAGGCCGGTATGGTTCAAGTGCACCGTCATTGCGCTACCGTTCCTGGGTATCATGGTGGACGTGAGTTCCTGGTACATGATCAAGGTCTACCATCCCTTTGCCTGGGTCGAGATATTGGCGGGCGCGCTGCTGGCCGCGTGCTTCGCTTTCATGTGGCTGGTGTCGCTGTATCAGATGTGGTTCTCCAAGCTGCCGAAACCCGTGATCGAGCGGACCGGCGGCGACGT
The DNA here is from genome assembly GCA_963721025.1 of uncultured Alphaproteobacteria bacterium. Taxonomy (GTDB): domain Bacteria; phylum Pseudomonadota; class Alphaproteobacteria; order Rhizobiales; family Xanthobacteraceae; genus BOG-931. Next base: position 471,244 of record CAVRHN010000002.1, read on the forward strand.
CGATACTGCTTGAAGACGTCAAGCGGGCAGGTCCGCCAACGGATACTTCCCATCCGGTATCGCCGATAGTCAGGATCATGCCCGATTCCGCATTGCGCGAAGATGTTTTTGATGATGGGATGCGCCGTCACTTTGCGAGCACTCGAGCACTAAGAGGAGAGGCTAATGCTCCATGTCGCGAGTAGGTTGAAGCCGACGGCGGTTCTCGCTTGGATAGCCGGCGGCGCGGTCGCCACATTGCTTGTCGCTGCCACGATGGTCGTTCTCGCGCCCCGAGAGGCCGCTGCAACGCCAGCGTACGGACAGCAAACCGGTATGGCTTGCGGGCAATGTCACGTGAACCCGGCTGGAGGTGGCAAGCTCACAACGTTTGGAATGAATTGGCAGGCGAAGGGTCGCAAGCTGCCGGGCAAGTGAGCCGAGCAATGGCTTAGTCACGAGCAGACCGATGAGGAGTAGCTAATGCGCCATGTCATAAATAGCTTAAAGCCGACCGCGGTTCTCGCTACGATAACCGGTTGCGCAATGTGCGGATTACTTCTCGCTGCCACGATGGTCGTCGTCGCTCCCCGCGAGGCTGCGGCAACCCCGGCATACGCACAACAGACCGGTCTGGCTTGCGGGCAATGTCATGTGAACCCGGCTGGCGGCGGCAAGCTTACGTCGCTGGGATCGAAATTCCAGGCGAACGGTCATAAGTTGCCGGGCAAGTAGCCGAGCGACCACGCCCGTTTGCGCCCGTTTCGCAATCGGCGGGCGCAAGCGGGATGTGATGTTGGGGCTGTCGCTGGCATGGAGTTTGCCGGCCGAGGCTATTTCGGCAAGATCGGCGAGTTAAGGCCGGGACGATCAGCGAACACCTTCGCCGTGGATGAGATTGGCGAGGCGTGTTTCCTCGGCGTGGGTGAGGTTGGCGGTTTCGGTGAGCGGGGCGGCGCGGCGGCGGCGCAGCACGACGACGATCATGCCGATGCCGATGAGCAGGACGGCGGGCGGCAGGCCCCACAGCGCGGCGGTGTGCCAGGACAACGGCGGCTTGAGCAGCACGAATTCGCCGTAGCGGGCGACCAGGAAGTTGAGCACCTGGGCGTTGCTGTCGCCGGCCTTGAGCCGCTCGCGCACCAGCACCCGCAGGTCGTGCGCCAGCGGCGCCTCCGAATCGTCGATCGACTGGTTCTGGCAGACCATGCAGCGCAATTCCTTGGACAGCACTCGGGCGCGGGCTTCCAGCGTCGGGTTGGCCAGCATCTCCTTGGGCTCGACCGCCCGCAGCGGCGCCACGGCCGCGAGCAAGAGCGCCGCAGCGAGCGCCGTCGGCAGCAGCAGCGGCAGGCGCGCGGTCGCCATGGCGCTCACTCCGCCGCCTGCAGCGCCGCCGGGGCTTTCGCCGGCCGCGGCGCGCCGACCCGCAGCCGCCGGTCGGACAGCGACAGCGCGCCGCCGGCGAACATGATCAGGGCGCCGAGCCAGATCATCAGCACCTGCGGCTTGAAGTAGAGCCGCACCGCCACCGAGCCGTCGGGGTTGGGATCGCCGAGCGACAGATAGAGCTGGCTGAACCGCCGGTTCATCAGCGCCGCCTCGGTGGTGGCCATGTTGCGGGCCGGGAAGGTGCGCCGGCTCGGCTCCATGGCGCCGAGCAACTCGCCGCCCGGGCGGCGCACGGTGAAATGGCCGACCAGTTCGTGATAGTTGGCGCCGGCGCGCTCGAACAGGCCGTCGAAGGTGAGCCGGTAGTGCGCCACCTCGAGGGTCTGCCCCGGCTTGATCGCGGCGATGCGCTCCGAGCCCCAGGCGGTCACCGCGACGATGCCCATGAGCGTGACGCCGATGCCGAAATGCGCCAGTGCCGTGCCCCAGGCCGAGCGCGGCAGTCCCGCCGCGCGCCGCAGCGCCGCGCCGAACGGCACCCGCAGGATCATGGTGCGCTCGGCCAGATCGGTGAGCGCGCCGGCCATGACGAAGATCGCCAGCCCGATGCCGAACGGCGCCAGCACCGGGCCGCCGCGTTGCAGCGCAAACGAAGCCGCGATGGCGACGGCGGCGAGCAGCGCCGCCGCCAGCAGCCGTTGCGCCGCGGCGAGGAGGTCGCCGCGCTTCCAGCCGAGCAGCGGCCCGAACGGCATCGCCAGCAAAAGCGGCACGAACAGCGGGCCGAAAGTGGCGTTGAAGAACGGCGGCCCGACCGAAATCTTGGCCCCGGTCAAGGTTTCCAGCGCCAGCGGATAGAGCGTGCCGACCAACACCGTGGCGCAGGCCGAGGTCAGGAACAGATTGTTGAACACCAGCGCCCCTTCGCGCGAGATCGGCGCGAACAGCCCGCCCTGCTTGAGCAGCGGCGCCCGGGCGGCATAAAGCGCCAGCGCGCCGCCGATGAAGATCACCAGGATCGCCAGGATGAAGATGCCGCGCCGCGGATCGGTGGCAAAGGAGTGCACCGAGGTCAGCACGCCGGAGCGCACCAGGAAGGTGCCTATCAGCGACAGCGAGAACGCCAGGATCGCCAACAGGATGGTCCAGACCTTGAGCGCGCCGCGCTTCTCCATCACCACCGCGGAGTGCAGCAGCGCCGTGCCGGCCAGCCACGGCATCAGCGAGGCATTCTCCACCGGATCCCAGAACCAGTAGCCGCCCCAGCCCAGCTCGTAATAGGCCCAGTACGAGCCGCCGGCGATGCCGAGCGTCAAGCACATCCAGGCGCCGAGCACCCACGGCCGCACCCAGCGCGCCCAGGCGGCGTCGATGCGGCCTTCCAGCAGTGCCGCAATGGCAAACGAAAACGCGATCGAGAAGCCGACATAGCCGAGATAAAGCATCGGCGGATGAAACGCCAAGCCGGGATCCTGCAGGATCGGATTGAGGTCGCGGCCCTCGAACGGCGCGTTCGCGATGCGCAAAAACGGGTTCGAGGTGATCAGAATGAACAGATCGAAGGCCGCCGCAATCCAGGCCTGCACCGCCAGCGAATTGGCCTTCAGCTTGACCGGCAGATTGTTGCCGAACACCGCCACCAGCGCGCCGAAGAACGTCAGGATGAACACCCACAGCATCATCGAGCCTTCGTGGTTGCCCCAGATGCTGGTCAGCCGGTAGAGCAGCGGCATCGCCGAGTTCGAGTTCTCGTAGACGTTGAGCACCGAAAAGTCGGAGGTGACGTAGCAGATCGCCAGCGCGCCGAACGCCAGCGCCACGAAGGCGAATTGCGCCAGCGCCGCCGGCGTCGCCATGCTCATCAGCACCGCGTCGTTGCTGCGCGCGCCAATCAGCGGCATCGAGCCCTGGATCAGCGCCAGACCCAGCGCCAGCATCAGCGCGTAGTGGCCGAGTTCAGCGATCACTTGCCCCCTCCCGCAACCGGTAACGCCGCCTTCTTGGCGTAATCGTCCTTCCAATGCCCGGTCTTCTTCAAGGCGGCAGCCACCTCCTTCGGCATGTAGGTCTCGTCGTGCTTGGCCAGCACCGTGTCGGCCTCGAACACGCCGCTGCCGTCCAGCACCCCTTCCGCCACCACGCCCTGGCCCTCGCGGAACAGGTCAGGCAGCACCCCCCGATAGCGCACCGCGATCTCGCGCTCGCCGTCGGTGACCTCGAAGCGAACCCGCAGATTGTCGCCGCGCACCAGGCTGTCGGCCTTCACCAGACCGCCCAGCCGCATCCGCGTGCCCGGCGCCACATGCTTCTCCACAACGTCGCTCGGCGAATGAAAAAATACAATCGAGTCGCGCAGCGCGTCGAGCATCAGCGCCACCGCAATCGCCAGTACGCAAAGCCCGCCGCCAATCAAAATAAGCCGTCGTCGCTTCCGGGTCATGATATCTGGCGGTTCCCCAGTGAACTCTGTAACGACGTAAACGATAGCAGATGGCGGGGCATCAAGCCACGGCCCGTCGCGTTGCGTGGCCGCGATCAGGTAAACTCCAATCAACTGCGTTGTGGGGTGTCCACGCTGTGCGACGGTTCCATTGCCTTCTCATGCTCGAGGCAGGTTAATGACGCACGCAATATCCGCGACGGCGGCGGAAAGTGTTGATGCACATCAAACTCCCGTCACCCAAGCCGTCCCTGAAGTTGATTTGGATCAAAGTTATCTCCCGCGTCGAGGCTAGTGTAATCGGTTATCGGTTCCCCGGCGCTGCCGCCGAGCGGCAACCAATGACAGACCATGGTCTGATAGCGGCGGAAATTACTCCGCCACCCCCTTCTCCAAAGTGCGGAAATCGGATTGCGCCTCGGCGGCGCTTTCGAAAATATGCGGGGCTACGCCGCGCTTTTCCAGCGCCTCGCCAAGCTTTATACGCAGGAAACCGCTGGTCGTGTAGCGCGAAACGCCGGAATAGAACCGGTCCACTAGGCCGCGTACCGCGGCCGAGTATTCGTCAAGCAGTTCGGGCACAATGGAGAAATTGTCATAGTTGACGATCGCGTAGACCCGGTGCCCCAGCGGCGCGAGCTTGTTCTCCACCGCCTTGACGATGGCACGTATTTCGCCGTGGCTGCGTACCGAGAAGCGCTCGAAATTGACGAAGAACAGATTCTGCTGCGGATCGTATATCAAGCGCTGGTCGAGCGGTATGCTCAGCATGTCGTCGCGCAGGCCCATGGGTTCGGGGCGAAAGATGCGCGCATCCATCAGCTCGGGCGCGCCGTGAACAATCGGCTTGAAATCCATTTGCGCGATAATGTCGCGTTCGACGTCAACGCCGGGCGCGACCTCGATCAGCGCGAGCCCGTCCGCTGACAGAGCGAATACGCAGCGCTCGGTAACGTACAGCACCTGTTGCGCGCGCGAGGCGGCGTACGGGCCGCTGAAGGTCACGTGCTCGACCTGTTGCACGAATTTTTTCGCCGCGCCCTCGTTGAGGATGACCAGCTTGTCGTCTTCGATCGCCACGCGCAGTCGGCCGGCGTTGAAGGTGCCGACGAATATCACCTTCTTGGCGTTCTGGCTGATGTTGATGAAACCGCCGGCGCCGGCGAGCTTCGGCCCGAACTTGCTGACGTTGAGATTGCCATGTGCGTCGACCTGGGCGAGGCCGAGGAAAGCCATGTCGAGTTCGCCGCCGTCGTAGAAGTCGAACTGATAGGGCTGATCGATCACGGCCTGCGTGTTGGTTCCGGCGCCGAAGTTGAGGCCGCTTGCCGGTATGCCGCCGATGACTCCCGGCTCCGCCGTCAGCGTGATGAGGTCGATGATCTTCTCTTCGTTGGCGACCGCGGCAATGCCTTCCGGCATGCCAATGCCGAGATTGACGACACTGTTCGGCTTCAGCTCGAAGGCGGCGCGCCGGGCGATGATCTTGCGTTCGCTCATCTCCATGGGCGGAAGCGAACTGACCCGCACCCTGACCTCGCCGGAAAACGCCGGATTGTAGTTGGTCGCGAATGTCTGCCAATGGTTCTCGGGTTTGGCGACGACCACGCAGTCGACCATGATGCCCGGGACCTTGACCTGACGCGGATTGAGGCTGCCGCTTTCGACCACGCGTTCGACTTGCGCGATGACGATGCCACCTGAATTGCGCACGGCCATGGCGATGGCCAGCGCCTCGAGCGTCAGCGCCTCGCGCTCCATGGTGAGGTTGCCGTCCGCGTCGCCGCTGGTCGCGCGAATGATCCCGATGTCGATCGGGAACGTTTTGTACAACAAACACTCGCTGCCGGCGAGCGGCACCAACTCGACAAGATCCTCAGTGGTTCGCGGGTTGAGCTTGCCGCCGCCATTGCGCGGGTCGACGAACGTGCCGATGCCAACTTTGGTGATATGGCCGGGACGGTGGGCCGCAATGTCGCGGAATAGGTGGGTGATGACGCCCTGCGGCAAATTGTAGGCTTCAATCCGGTTGGCAATAGCGAGTTGCTGCAGCTTCGGCACCAAGCCCCAGTGACCGCCGATCACGCGTTTGATCAGGCCCTCGTGCGCGAAGTGGTTGAGCCCGCGATCCTTGCCGTCGCCCTGACCGGCCGCGTAGACGAGCGTCAGATTGCGGGGCTTGCCGGTGCCATGCGGTGGCTCGGCCTCCGCCGACAGGTAGAGTTCCTCGAGCGCCAGCGCGATCTCCTCGGCAAATCCGATGCCGACGAAGCCGCCGGTCGCGACCGTGTCGCCGTCGCGGATCAAGCGCACGGCTTCGGCCGCCGTAACGACCTTTCCCTTCTCGGAGCTCCGCAGATACGGCAATGCAGGATGTTGCGCCATGTCAGGCCCTCCCGGTTTCCGGCAAGCTTAGGCTGGCGTGAAGATCAATGTCCGACCAGCTCACGTAGGGCGCGTCAACTCCTCCAATAGGTAGAGAAAAGACACATAGTCTCTGCCGGTCGCGAGATTCAGGCCGATTTCACATGTGCGGTTGCTGCACAGATAGGCGTCGAAAGTCCGTGCGCGAACTTCCTCTGCTTCCTCGGCCGTCGCCGACCGGGTGAGCTCGGTGTGGAGGAAGCCACGATCGCCGGCGAAGCCGCAGCAGCCGTGAGCCGCCGGCGTCACCGCATCCTCGGCCATCGCGGCCGCGAGCGCCTGCAGCTTTGGCGCAAGTTTGAGGTGATTGACCGAGCAGCTCGGGTGCAGCACGGCGGCTGCAACCTTGCGTCGAATTTCGAGCTTGGGCAGCAATCGATCGTGTGCCCAGGCGATCGAGTAGAGAATCATCAACTGCGCGTGGCGCTCGCGGTTCGCCGGCGTCAGATATTCGACGATTTCGCTGGTGATTCCCAATGAGCACGAGCTGGCGTCGCAGACGATCGGCAACCTGCCGCCGTCGCTCCAGCGCCACAAACTTTCCGCTGTGCGGTTCGCCATGACCGCATTGCCTTCGACGTAGCCCTTGGAGTGCCAGATCGTCGCGCAACAATGGCCGCCGACATCCTCCGGAATCCACAGCGGCATTCCCGCGCGTGCCGAGACGGCGATCATGGCCTCCTGCAATGACGGCTTACGATCCTGACCGGCGATCCGCCCGAAGATGCGGTTGACGCATGCCGTGAAGTAGACGCCGGCGGCGCCGTCGCGGGGCGTTTCGGGCAGTTTCGGCTTGGCGGCGGCCGGCATGTTCGGCAGCCAGCCGGGCATCAGTTCCTTGCTGAAAAACGCCCGGGCCATATCGGTTACCGCGGTGACTGGGCGCGGGCCGAGCACTTTTGCTGTTGCATCGGCTGCGCCGACCACAATACGCGCGGCGCGCTCCACTGCGCCGAACCGTTTCGCGGCCGCAGCAGCGAGGCGTTCGGCGCGCGGGCCGTGTTCGAGATGGCGGAAATGTTTCATCAACGCCCCGGTGTTGATGTCAACCGGGCAGGCTGTTCCGCAAGACCCGTCGCCGGCGCAGGTCTGGATGGCATCGTAATCGTAGTCCGCGAGAATCCCCGCTGAAACTCTTGAGCCCGCGGTCTGTCGCGCCATCTCCCGCCGCAACGCAATCCGCTGGCGCGGGGTCGTGGTCAGGTTGCGACTCGGACACGCCGGTTCGCAAAAACCGCACTGGATGCAGCGGTCGACGGTGGCGTCGATGGTCGGTGCGGTCTGCAGGTCCTTGAGGTGGCTTTGCGCATCGGCCGTCAGCATAACGCCAGGAGAGAGAATGTTTTGTGGGTCGGCGAGCCGCTTCAGCTTCCACATCAACGCCGTGAGTTTCCTGCCCCATTCCCGCTCGACGTAGGGCGCGATGTTGCGTCCGGTGCCATGCTCGGCCTTGAGCGAGCCGTCGTATTTGCCGACCACCAGCTCAACGACATCATGCAGGAACGCACCGTAGTGAGCGATCTCCTTCGGGTCATTGAGGAAAGGGGTGATGAGAAAGTGCAAATTGCCGGCCGAGGCGTGTCCGAAGACGATGCCGGTGTAGCCGTGCTTGGCGAACAGGGCCTGCAGATCGAGCGCGCCGTCGGCGAGTTGCTCCTGCGGGAAACACACGTCCTCCAGAATAAATGAAGAGCCTGACGGCCGGGCGCCGCCGACCGAGGCAAGTAGCCCGCTGCGCACGTTCCAAAACTGCGCCGCAAGCACCGGGTTCCGTGTGAACTCCGCAGGCTCGAGCAGCGTAAGCCCGGCCAATGTCGCATTTGCAATGCGCTCCGCCTCGGCGCGGGCGGTATCGTTTGGCGAGCGGAACTCGACAAGCAGCGCGGTTGCTTGCTCGGGCAATATTTTCCAGCGGTCCGGCACGCCGGGCTTGCCCTCGACGGCGCGCAGCGACGCGCGATCGACCAGCTCGACCGCGGCCGCGCCATGATCGACAAATGGCTTCACCGCCGCGCATGCCGCATACATGTCGGGAAAGATCATGAACGACGTGAGCCGGCATTGATCGTCCGCGATGGTCTCGAAGACCGCCTCCGCAATAAACGCAAGCGTGCCCTCCGAGCCGACGATCAGCCGGCGGAAGATCTCGAGCGGCGTCGCGCCATCGAGAAAGGCCTCCATATGGTATCCGGTCGTGTTCTTGATGCTGAACTTCTTGCGAAGCCGCGCCACGAGTTCCGGGTCCGATTCGATGTCGCGCTTGATCTCCATCAGGCCGGCGGCGAGCGCAGGCTCGGCGGCGGCGAAACGCTGCTCGGCATCTTCTGCTGCGCTATCAATGAACGTGCCGGACGGCAGCATGAACGCGAGCGAAGCCAGCGTCTTGTAGGAGTTCTGCGTGGTGCCGCAACACATGCCGCTGGAGTTGTTGGCGATGACCCCGCCGATCGTGCAGGCCGATGCGCTTGCCGGATCGGGGCCGAGGCGGTAGCCGTGCGCGAGCAGCGCGAGGTTGGCACGCGACAGGATCGTGCCGGGCCGTGCGCGCAACCGCCGCCCGGCTGCCTCGACGCTGACGCCGGCCCAATGCCGTCTGACATCGACCAGAATGCCATCGCCCTGCGCCTGGCCCGAGAGGCTCGTACCGGCGGCCCGGAACGTCACGCTCTCATGCTTTAGCCGCGCATAGTCGAGCACCTTGCGCACGTCATCCACGCTGCAGGCGATCACGACCACCTTGGGGAAAAGGCGATATGGACTGGCATCGGTGGCGTAGCGAATAAGATCGATGGGCCGGGTGAGCACGCGGTCGCCGCCAAGCAAGGCGACGAGATCATCGCGCAGACCGGCCGGCGTTCCTGCCGCTAGAGCATCCGGCGCCCGATCGCGCTGCGGCGTGCCGGCCGAAGACATAATGGCCCGGACATTGGGTGAGAAGAATGGCGTCATGGCGAAACGGTCGAGGCGGTTCCTCCAGCGTCCGGCGCACCGCTGTGCGGACGGCACGATTGCTGCGCTGGGGCGGTGCGGCCTTGATCTAGCGCAACCCCGGCACATCATGACGGTCTATGATCGCCAAGACCAGCACGAGTTCGCTGCTGCCGGTTGACTCTCGTGTAGCTTCGAGCCTGCCATGCCAAGTATTCAGACAACCAAGCTTGTCGCCCATCCGTGGTCAGACCTCTTCAATCTCGTTCTGGATGTGAAGAGCTACCCCCAGTTCGTGCCGCATTGCCACGACGTGAGGCTGATGTCGCGCAAGACACCGGAGCCGGGCATGACCGTCATTGTGTCGCAAATGACCGTCGGGTTTTCGGCATTTGAGATAGGTTATTCCAACCGGACGACAGGAGACGCGATCGGCCGTAAGATCATCGTCAACTCTGTCGATGGATCCCTGCGGTATCTCAGCGCCCTCTGGAGGTTCGAGCCGCAGGACGAGACTCACGCGCTGGTGCATTTCTCGGTGAGCTATGAATTCAGCAATCCAGTATTGGCGGCGGTCGCCTCGCGTGTGTTTGCTGCGATGTTCGGTAAGATTCTCGATGCCTTTGAGAGGCGGGCGGATCGCCTCTTTCGCCACAGGGCCGCCACAGCCGCCGCACCGCCGAGTCAGCGCCGAGTTACCACCAGCTGATAAAGCCCGCCGAAAAACCGCCGCTGATGCAGGACGGTTGCACGGAAATCAGAGAGCCAGTCGGCGAGTTCTTCTCGCCACAAATCCAGGGCAAAGGGCTCCAGCATTGCCAGCAGCATCGGAAACAGATAGCGCAGCGGATGCCACCAGCGCGGCCGCGCATAGTCGACGATCACTACCTTGCCTCCCGGTTTGACGACGCGATACACCTCGCTCAGCGTTCGCTCGCGCCATTGGCGCGGCTGCTCGTGGAGCAAAAAAAATACCAAGACCCGATCATAGCTGGCATCGGGCAGCTTGAGATCCACGGCGTCCATTACCAGCAATCTTGCCGGCGCTCCCATCGGCAATTTGTTGCGCAGATTTTTCAGTTGAACCGGTAGCACATCGACAATGTCGATGGATCCGCCGCCCGCCGCGGCGCGTTGGCTCAGGCGTTTCGTCAGATCGCCGTAAACGCAGGCCACTTGCAAGGTCGTCCCCGGCAACAATTCGCCCATCGCCGCCAGCGCAGCATCGCGCAGCCGGACGTAGTTACCGCAGAGGATGAGATTGACCAGCCATTGGCGTTCGAACAGCTTCACCCCTTTGGGATGAATGTAGGCCCACCAATAATGAGTGCTGAGATAGTCGGGTACTCCTGCGCTCCGATAGGGCACGACGGTCTCTTCGGCCTGGCCCGGGCATCCGAGCCCGATAGGCACCACATTACGTTCCAGCAGCCATTTCGGTCGCATGAATTGTCCCTCGGGACCATCGTTTGCAATGGTTATAACACGGCGCATTTCAGAGTTGCATGCGTGGTCGGCGGAGCATTTGACGTAGGTCAAGGACGAGGTGAATTCGCTTCGGGTGCACGCCCATATCCAAGCGGGACCACCGCCACGGTAAGGCTGCGGACGCCTTGTGCGCCATGGATAAGCACGCCTTCGATGTCCGCGGTGGCGGATGGACCGGTTACCAGGACCGCGTAGCGCGCGGTCTTGAATCGGGCGTCGCCGTAGGCCTGATGCAGGTTGCCGACGATGCGCGTCGAATCGAGCAGGACGACAAGGTGCTGGGCGAGATAGGCCAGCGCATTGACCTGCAACTCTTCCTCGCTGAGCCAGACCGAGCCGGTCTCGGCGACGCCGAAGGCTGCGCGAACCACGCCGACATCGACGTCGGCCAGCCCGGCCGGCTGCATGTTGTGCTCAAGCGGCCGCGTCCCGCGCACCTCGGGCGTGGCGGAGCAGATCACCGCGGCATCGGGGAACAGCGATCGCACCATTACATCGAGGCCACCCGCTTCGATTGCCGGCGCGAATTTCCCGCCCATGCTTGTCAGATTTTCCCGGAACTCATCGAGCAATGATCGCGAAGCCCGTTCGAACAGCGGGATCGCCGGAATGAGCGGCGCCGGCGCAGGCTGGTTCGCGCGCACGGCGGCGAGGATGGCGTCCCGGCTGGTCATCGGCGCTTCCTGTTCTCGAGATACCAGCTGCGGAAGCTCTGTCTGGGCGGCTCCGGCACCTCGCGCTGCCGTCCCCATGGATTGAGCCAGTTGTAGATGGCGAAGCGTGGCAGATGCTCGATGGCCAGTCCCGTCGCCGATATCGCCGCGCGGTACAGCCGGGGCTCGCTCAGCACTTTGCCGATGATACGGATGGCTTCCCTCTTGACCAGCGGCAGCTGATTGCGCTCGGCCATGACCTGCCGCCATTTATAGATCTGATCGTGGATGTTGATCTTCACCGGGCAGACATTGCTGCAGCTGCCGTTGAGCGTCGAGGCGTAGGGCAGGTTGCTGTATTTGCGGATATCGAAAGCCGGATCGATGATGATCCCGATCGGCCCGGAATAGGTCGCGCCATAGCTCAGGCCGCCGCTGCGGCGATAGACCGGGCAGGTGTTCATGCAGGCGCCGCAGCGTATGCACTTGAGCGAATACCAGAAGTCCCGCATGCCCAGGCGTTGCGACCGTCCGTTATCGACCAGCACGATGTGCAGCTCGGTGCCCGGCCGCGGCGCGCGGAAATGCGAGGTGTATTGCGTGATCGGCGAGCCCAGCGCGCTACGCGACAGCATGCGGATGAAGACGGCGAGGTGCTCGAATTTCGGAATGATCTTCTCGATGCCGATGCAGGCAATGTGCAGTTTGGGTACGTTGGCGCTGAGATCGGCGTTGCCTTCGTTGGTGCAGACAACGAAGCTGCCGCTCTCCGCGATTGCGAAATTGGCGCCGGTCATGCCGGCCTCGGCGTCCAAAAAATACGGCCGCGTGTCGCGGCGCATCGCCTCGGCGAGGTAGCGCGGGTCGTTATTGCCCGGCTCGGAGCCGATGGTCCTGGCAAATACTTCCGAAACATCGCCGCGCAGCTTGTGGACCGCAGGGACGACGATGTGACTTGGCGGCTCGTCGTCGAGCTGCTGGATGCGTTCGCCGAGGTCGGTCTCGACTACCTTGATGTCGCGGGTTTCGAGGAACGGACGCATGTCGCATTCCTCCGTCAGCATCGATTTGCTCTTGACCAGTATCTTGGCGCCATGCGCCGAGAGGATGTCGTAGACGATCTGGTTGTGCTCGCTGGCATCGCGCGCCCAATGCACCTGTGCGCCGTTGTTCTTTGCCTGGGCTTCGAACTCCTCAAGGTAGTCGGCAAGGTGCGACAGCGTGTGCTCCTTGATCGCCGAGGCGAGGTTGCGCAACTCCTCCCATTCGCGGATGCCGTGCGCCTGCCGATCGCGCTTGACTCTGAGGTCCCAGAGCCGCCGGTCGTGGAATTCCAGATGCGCCTTGGCTTCGATAAAGTGCGACGATGCTTCGGCGTGGTCGATCGGCTTCATCCGCGACTCCCGTTCAAGATCTGGGCGATATGGATGAAGCCGATGTCGAGGCCGAGGCGTTCGGCGCAGCCTTTCTGGTGCATGAGGCAGGACATGTCGGCGGAGACGATATATTCGGCGCCGGCGCGGTGATGATCCTCGACCTTGTCGTAACCCATTTTGGCCGACACCGGCTCCTCGAACACTGAAAACGTGCCGCCGAAGCCGCAGCATTCATCCGGCCGGCTCGGCGTCACGAACTCGATGCCTCGCACCTTGCGCAACAGATCGAGCGGCTTGGAGAAGAACGGCTCGTCGATCTCCGAAGCGCTGGCGGTGCGCAGCTTGCGCAGCGTGGTGCAGGTGTTGTGCAGCCCGACCCTGTGCGGAAATTCCGCCCAGGGGAATTCCTCGGCTTTCGCGACATCGTGCAGAAACTCGACAAGCTCGTAGGTGCTGCGGCGAACCTTCTCGACCGCCGGTGTCTGGGGGATGGCGTCGAGATGCTCGCGGACGTGATGAGCGCAGCTGCCCGATGGCGTCACGATGGTTTCAAATTTCTGAAAATTCGCGACGAACAGTGCCTCGGCGCCAGCCGCATCCTTTTGACAACCGCTGTTCGCCATTGGCTGACCGCAGCATGTTTGGTCGAGCGGATAGACCACTTCGATTCCCAGCCTTTCCAATAGCTGCAAGGTCGCGATGCCGACTTCGGGGAAAAAGGCATCGACATAGCAAGGAATGAACAATCCCACTCTCATTCCGCTCCCCTTTCCAGCGTCCGGCCGGCGTCTATTTGCTTGTGTCGATGAGCCTGCGGTGAAGGCCGCAAGCTGCCGGCACCCGGGCGGCCGACGGATCCCATTGTCTGCCGCTCGGATAACTGCATCACGCACCGATCGATGATTAGAAAGCGATGCCGATCAGATACGCCAGCAAAACAAGGGTCCAGCCGGGATTTGTGCTTGGAGCCCGACAGCCGCACTTCTTTCGGAGTTGCTGCCGCAACTATACACGACAAAAGATACAAGAGCATACCGGGCGCGTCTAGATTTAAATCAATGATCGCCGATCGGCGAGTATTCCGAGCGAGCAGCCATCTGATCGGCGTCGCCGGGCGATCCATCGGCACCGCCATTTTCATGTTTTATTTCATGCTCCAGGCGTTTGGTGACGATCGCGTCGATGTCCCCATGGCCAATGGCGTGCCCTGCGAGCTGCCGTCATCGCCGCTCTTTCCGGGAACCGGGAACGCGTAGCCGATAATGGCCTTGATCACCAAGCCGTCCGATCCCGGTGTGAAGCCATGGCCGATGCCAAGCTCGACGTCGACGGTTTTCACCTTGAAATCGGTGACGGCGTACAATGCTTGATACTGCTCTTGCAGCGGCAGAAAATAACCGATCCTGCCGAAGTCGGCGTAATATTCGAGGCCGATGAACCGGTCCTGCCCGAGATTGCGGGCGAGGCGCAGCGCCGGAGCGAAATCCGCCTCGCCGCCTGGGCCGAAGCCGACATCCACGATGGGATTGGCGATGAACTCCCACACGGCGTTGCGCATTCCGATAATCGGCCGTATCTCCAGATTCCACGGCGTCAACGAGAATTGCGGCATCTCGTAACCAAGCTCGAAATTGACGCCGTAGAAGAAGCTGCGTTTGGCGGCGTCGGGGATCACGAATAAGCTGCGGATCTTGGCCCCATCGGATAGGAACTCGCCTGCGCCGTTGACCGCGAACGGCACATAGAAGCCGGCCTCCCACCAGTTGGTCAGACCGTAAGCAAACTCCGGAGTACCCTGCAGGCTGCGGTTGGAGGTGAATCCGCCGGGAAATTCCGGCTGTGTCTGTCCCACCGCCGCAAAGTTGAGGTGCTGCTCGTAGGTCCACTGCCCAACTTCCGCGATCTCGGCATTGTAGACTTGAATCTCGTCGTGGACCTGATCGACGGCCATGGACGGCCGGGCGGTCAGCAGAAATATCGCGGCGGCGCCGGCCGCGATAACACCGGCAGCGCAATGCTGCAATTTCGAGTTCCCGTCCATTGCTACATAAGGTAGAAAATAATCTGATTGTGACACGGACTTTCGTGAGCGGGAAGCACAAGCTGAAGGCCTGCCAGAACTCATCCGGCGCTTCGCACCAAAGGCCCCAGCTGCTGGTCAGCGAAGGTTGTTTATTGCACTGCACACCACAGCGCGCGTCAAGTTGCCCCAGCAGCCGTTGCCCAATGTTCAGAATCCTGCGGATACATTTCGACGAGGGTTGATCCCCCTCCCGATGCTCATCACCATGGATCGCCGGGCCATAGCGTCAGCATGAGTGGAGCTCCCCGCCGATATCGTTTTTCGATTCATGCAATTGACCCGTATGATTTGGCATTCGCGTTGTTCATTTTGGTTTTGTTCGTGCTGGTTGGCGCCACGTTCAGGGAATACGCGGTTTCCAACGACGAAGGCCTGCAACACCATTACGGTGAATTGATCGTCGCCTATTACAAGAGTGGCTTCGCCGACAAATCGGTTTTCGATTACGGCAATCTCTATCTCTACGGCGGGCTGTTCGACATCATCGCGGTCCTGCTAGCGCACGTCCTGCCGTTCGACCCCTACGACATTCGCCACGTGATGTGCGCCGTCGCCGGTATCGGCGGCGTGGCCGCAGCCTGGGCCACTGCCCGGATGATCGCAGGACCCCGGGCTGGTCTGCTGGCCGGTCTGGCGCTTGCGCTTTGCGGCGTCTGGTACGGCAGCATGTTCAATCATACCAAGGACGTGCCGTTTGCCTCCGCCATGATGGGCGCGACGTTTTTTCTGTTGCGTGCCGGGCGCGATCTTCCCGTTCCGCGGCGGCGCGACATTTTATCGTTCGGGATACTATTGGGCGTCGCGCTCGGCTTGCGCGCCACCGGTCTGTTGATGGTGTGCTACGCCGGGGCGCTGATCGCGCTGCGGTCATGGAATATCCGGCAACAAGACCGGCGCCGGTTCGCAGGGGTGAGCGTTCGCTCGTTGCTACATTTCATTCCCGCCTTCGCCATCGGCTATGTCATCATGATCGCATCCTGGCCATGGGCGTCGCTGGCATTCTCAAATCCGGCGCGCGCGATTTTTGCCTTCGCCCACTTTCACTACCCGATCCAGACCATCATCGCCGGCCAAGTTTATTACATGAGCAACGTGCCGCGCTGGTACGAGCCTGACTATCTGGCGATCAAGCTGCCGCTTTTCGTACTGGTTGGAGTTGGAGTGGCCTTGATATCGGCGGCGCGCGCGGCGGCGATGCGGAGCAGCAATCTGGCCGCAAACGCGGGTCTGCAGGATGTCGGGGTCTTGCTTTTCGTCGTTGCTTTCCCGTTGGCTTGCGAGATCATCGGCCGTGGCCCGGCGGATACCGGAATGCGGCATTTTCTTTTCGTGGTGCCGCCGCTTGCGGCGCTGGCCGGGATCGGCTTGCAAGCTTTCCTTTCGGGTGCCGAAACAAAAGCCCGCACCGTCGGATTTATTGCGGTTGCCGCAGTGGCGGCCGTGCTCGTCCGGGATGCCGCGACTCTCGTGCAGCTGCATCCCTACGAATATCTCTTCTACAATTCGCTGGTCGGCGGCCTCAAAGGCGCTTCGCGGCGTTACGTCATGGACTATTGGGTGAATATCATGCCGGCGGCAGTCAAGGACCTCGAGACCTATCTGGACCGGGCTGACGTTCGCGCCAATCCGATTCGCCCGTCGCGCTACACCGTTGCGGTTTGTGGCGAGCGGGTCTCGTTTGAGAATGAGGCCGATCGACGCTTGCAATTCACCCCCGACTGGAGCCATGCCGACTTCTTCATCGCGCCCACGCACATGAACTGCGACCGCGTGCTGCGGGGCAAGATTGTCCGTGTGATCGAGCGGGTCGGCGTGCCTATCGGGGTGGTGAAGGATCTGCGGGGAATAAGCCCGCAAGCGCGGTGGGCGCCGGTCGAGACTGCGCACGATCAGACCGACGCCCCGGATGCTGGCGCCAAACCACACGGATAACGGGGTGGCGGAAGACAGCATGGCGGGGTCGATGGATCGCTTTGCCGCCGGCACATCAGACCACCACTCCCCCGATGGCCGCGCATCTGGGTTGCAAATTGAAGCCGTCACCGCGACAGCTGCGATTTATCAGCTACCGTTTCGAGTCTTTCTCAACCACAGACCCACTGGTAGCCCCAGGGCGACGCCGCGAAGCAATGATCGGGCTCGCCGCTGCCAGGGGGCGAATAGGTGCCGGGGGCCGCTGCCCCACCGCCGACTGCGCCGGCTTCCTTTTTTGCAGCGCCACCTCCGTTACCTTGCGCCCATGACGCTGTCGCGGGGCCGAGCGCGAGGGCTAACCCAAGTGCGATTACTCCCAGGTGTTTCGTCATGTTCCAACTCGCTGTTTGGCTGCGTTTGCAGTCGCTTTCCTGCGCCATTCGGAAACCCGCCAGCGCGGCGGAAGTTCCGGATGCCGCACGGCGCGCGGGATGCAGCGCCCACGGTCCGCGGGACACGTGGTGCCGTGGAGGGAAACTAACCGGCTCTCTAAGCACCTATTCAACCAAGATAATTTGGATGTGCGCTTTTGTCGCCTACCCGCATTCCTACCCACACTATTTTGTACGATTCTATTCCCAAAACGGGAATCGAACCATCGTTGAACCCGACGCCCAAAGAGCAAATTCTAATCGGCAGATTTGAGCCTCCAAACATAGTGGCCATCGTGCTGTAATTCGGTAGCTACTGGAGGTATGGCGGACATGCCGCGCGTTTGCTCGATATGACGCGATTGACCCGGAGCCGACGTAGACCACGCAGGAGTCCAATCTGGCGACACTCGGCCGCGACAAAATTGGCTTGCCAATTTCAGCGATCGGGCCTTTCCTAGGGCTGACATTTCTTTTAGCTCAAGCGACAGTGGAAACGGCGACGCGAACCCAAGTGGCGATCATCGGCGGTGGTCCGGCCGGCTTGCTTCTGTCGCATATTCTCCATCGAAACAGCATCGATAGCATCGTCCTCGAACGTCAGAGTCGTGCCCATGTGCTGGCGCGCATTCGCGCCGGCGTGCTGGAGGCCGGCACCGTCGCACTTTTGCGCGAGGTCGGACTCGGCACGCGCATGGATCGCGAGGGGCATCCCCATGACGGTACGGCGATTGCCTGGGAGGGACGGCCACGGTTCTTCATCGATACCAAGAAATTCACCGGCAACGCCATGATGGCCTATGGCCAGACCGCAATTACCGAAGACCTCTATGCGGCCCGCGATGCGGCCGACGGACAGGTCATCGATGAAGCCGACAACGTCAGACTGCACGAGCTCACGTCAAGCCGACCCTATGTGACCTACGAGAAAGAAGGATTTAACCGACGGATCGACTGCGATTACGTCGCCGGCTGCGACGGCTATCACGGCGTGAGCCGGCCATCGATCCCGGCCTCCGTACTGAGGACCTACGAGAAGAGCTATCCGTTCGGCTGGCTCGGCATCATGTCGGAGACCCCACCGTACCCTGACCTTTGTTATTGCTACCATCGCCGCGGCTTCGCGCTTGCGTCCATGCGCAATCCGATGCTCAGCCGTTTCTACATCCAGTGTGACCTAGACGCACAATTGGAGGACTGGCCGGACGACCGCTTCTGGCAGGAATTCAAGGCACGGTGTCCGCAAGATATGGCCGAGAGTATTGTCACCGGCCCGTCGATCGAAAAATCCATTGCGCCGTTGCGCAGCTTCGTCGCCGAGCCGATGCGTTATGGAGCGCTGTTCCTGGCCGGCGACGCCGCCCACATCGTCCCTCCGACCGGGGCGAAGGGTCTGAACCTGGCAGTCTCGGACGTTTTTTATCTGTCCCGCGCGCTGACCGAGACCTACCGCACCGGAAAAACGCATTACCTTGATTGCTATTCCGACATGGCGCTGCGTCGCGTGTGGGCCTCCGCACGTGTGTCCTGGTGGCTGACGATGCTCCTGCACCGCTTTCCCGCCGAGACGCCGTTCGAAGAACAGATGCGGCTCAACCAGTTCGACTATCTGCGCACCTCCGAGCATGCCCAGGCGTCGTTGGCGGAGCAATATGTAGGGTTGCCCTTTGAAGCATGATTGGAGAGTGAGTTTCTTGTATTATCATCATCAAATAGACAACGATTGTCCGAAACTGGGCGGGACCGGGCGTCACTAGCGCTTCCCTACCCCGCGGCCGTCGGGAAGTGGCAGAAGCGCGGCCAACATGGCACACTGACTGAAATGCGAGTATGCCGAGCTGCAAGAATTGCGAGCACAGCGGGAAGGATCACAATTGGGTATCGGCGCCGTGTTCGCGTTGCGGAGGGCGGAATCCGAGTTGTCCGTGGTGCGCTGAAAAGTATAAGCAGCGGCGCAAGCGCGGGCAGTGTCGGTATCCTGGTTGTCGGTGCGCGAGATATGCGCCGCTGAGCGATCAACGGCCGCCTGTAAATAGGGTTCTCGGTCGCTTGCTGTATCGGAAGCCGCGTTGAGCCGATGGGATGTCGGCCGCTCCCCTGCGCGATGGATGTGTACTAAGATGTGCCCTTAGTACTGAAACGCGGGCGCGAGCGAGAGGCGCGAATGCTAGATAGTACGCAGCAAAGGGCGGCAATGATTGAGCATCTGGAGGCTGCGCTCGGGCTCGCGAGCGACCTCGGCGAAGAAATAGTCGCATTTCTCATTGAGCGGTCGCTCGATGAGGCTCGGGGACATCAGTTCGTTGGGATCGATCGAACGAAGCGGGATGATGACTGAAGCGAGCGCACGGAAATTGGAAATGGCGCGAGAAGAATTATGGGTAGAAACGTAAAATCGAAGCCGACGGTCTCGCTAGAAAAGGAACTGGCGACGCTTCAACACAACTTGGCTATGAGAGACCTTTGGCTTGGTGGCGAGCCAGGTGTCCAGAGGCTTCTAGTGTTGATGCTTGAGGACATAGGCATACGAATGGACGGTAATAAAAATCACAAACGTCCGCACGTTCATATAGAACAAGGAACGGATCATCATGCAGCATCGTACGCGATCGATACCGGTGAACGACTAGCGGGCATGCTCAAGAGTGAACACGACCGCGCCGTGCGCGAATGGATTAGGGCCCACGGGCCGAAGCTAATGGAAGTCTGGCAAGCTACTCAGGCTGGCAAAAATCCGCACCCTATAATCTGCAAATTACGAGGCGGGTTGGCACAGAACTAGAGGTAATGCAGCTTCTGCTCCGAAACACGGTCGTGCGGTAGGGCGCTCACGGATTTTGGAATTGTAGGCGCCGGATTTTGGAAGGTTAGGTCACGGAAAGTGGACGCGGGACGCGTCACGGATTTTGGAGGGTTGGCGGGCGTGGGGGGCTTTATTGAGCGGTGGAGGTTGCCTGTGTTGTCGGGGTGGAGGTGCCGGTAGCGGTCGGTGACGGCCGGCTGTTTTTTCGTAACTCACGCGCAGAAGGAGTGATATTCTAGCCGCTGGCGCCTGTGCGGAACGGGGGGTTGCCGGGCGCTCACGCGCACACCCAAACCTCCGCTCATTCATTATACGGAAGGAAACGTCATGGCGACCTATATCTCGCTCTGCAATTTCACCGAAAAGGGCGTCGGGGCGATCAAGGAGACGTTAAAGAGAACTGAGGCTGCAAAGGCGGCAGCCAAGCAAATCGGCATGACGATAAAAGAGGTCCTTTGGCTCCAAGGGCAATACGATCTCATCGTGATCAGCGAGGGGTCTGACGAAATTGCGATGACCGCATTTATTTTGAACACGTTGAAGGCGGGCAATCTTCGCATGGAAACCCTGCGCGCCTTTACGGCTGGCGAGATGGCGAAGGTGTTGGAGAAGGTAGCGTAGGGCAAACAGGCTTGGCCCCGCCGCACTTTTCGACGGGGCCGGTTTTCACGTCACGGATTTTGGAATTTTAGGCGACGGATTTTGGAAAGATAGAGCACGGATATTGGACGCGGGACGCGTCACGGATTTTGGAAGGCGCGGTGGCCGCCTTTGGCTTTATTACGCGGCGGAAGAGGGCTTGGTTGTGGGGTCTGTGTTGACGTGGGGATATTGGCTGCGGTTTGCTTGTTGGGGGTTTTTGTTCGCCGCGATAGTTAGTGCAACTTGCAAAAGCTGGCCGGTGTTCAAAGCGATATCGACGAAGACGCGAACCAACTCACTTAACGCGACGCATAGCAATCCGAGGACCACCGTGGCGACCGCAAATGAAACGAGAACAGGAACTGAAAAAGCGTTGATAAAAGGATTGTGCTCGGAGTAAGCAACGGCCACTACGACAAGAATAACGACAAGAGCGATTGCGGCAACCGCTATAAATATCCAGCCGAGCACTTTGAGGCATGCCGCTATAAACCTCAAAAGCGGGTATGCGCGCTGCTGTATGACTTGTCGCGCGCTGGGAACGTAAGCCGCGCGCTCGGAGTCATTGGCGACCGGTGTTGTAAGTATCGAGGTCGGTACGTCTACTGGCGCCGTTCCAGGACTTTGTACTCGGGGATATGGCGGGGTTTTTGAGAGTAGGGATCGTACACCCATGGCGGCGCAAAGCGCGATAAAAAGAATCACGCATGCGGCAAGTACGGCGGCCGGTGACAAGTCCACTTGCGTTCTCTTGATCCAGGTGAACCGCTCAACAAGTCGCAACGTGTTGGAGTCCCTTCTCCTCAATCCCATCACTGATTAGGTTTAAAATCAAGTACAAGAGCATCGACTGCATCGTCATGCTTCTCGCTCGCAAACCCGAGTAGCTGCGTCAAAAAGTACCCGCTATTGGGTCGTTGTGGTTGCAGCGGTTGTCGAGGTGTTGGTGGTCGAGGTCGCGGTGTCGACGGTGCCCCCTGCTCTGATTGAGGTGTGGAGGTTGAGGCGTGGGGGGTGGATTGGTTGTTGGGGGCCGAGGCCGACAAAAAGAGACCCCAACCAAAGTCGGGGTCTCCCCGTTAGTGCCGGCCACTTGGCGCTTGACGCGTAAACCTCCAAAAATACAACGGGTGTGAGGTTTGGTCGGGCCAGCGTCCGGCAGTACTTATGTATTTGTGGTGCCGCGACCAAAGCGCAAGGTTGAGTCGTGAATTTAATTTGCAGTTGAAGAAGTGGGCAAGGCGCTGGTTGCTGCTTCGATGAGGACGGTGCGTGTTGAAGTCGCGGTCAATTCGAGATTTCGGACCAAGGGGAATTAAGCGAGTGCGGGCCGGGTCAGTTGATAGACAAGAAAGCACCTAACTGATGAGGCAGCCTTAAAGTATTGCGATCTTGAAATCCTTGCACAGGCAATACTCGGCACAGATGTTGCCGCCGCGATCCCGTACCGACACCCTTGCCGGTCGTTCTTGCTCGCGAAGCTGGAAGACCCTCTGTTATAGCCGCTCGCAGGGCTAGGTGATCGGACTGATAGAGGCCGAACCGAGCGCTTTCCCGCTCCACGGTCCAACCGTGTTCAACCGGAATAACCGAGCACACAATGCACGTCATGTCTTAGCCGTTCGTGCCAAGCCGCAGCTCCCCGGGGCTCCCCCCGATGAGCCCCCAACTGAAATGAATGATACGCGCTTTCTGAACGGGTTGGAAGCCGCGATAAAATCCGAGGCGCGGCGTCATAGGAAAAGAAGCCCCGGCGCAAGTTGCGCCGGAGCCCCCCTGTCATGTCGGCGCTCAGACATAAGCCGACCTGTGCAGGGTGGCGAACGATTGTTGCTTAAGAATGAAAGCGGCGTGCTGTTTAAGCGGCGAGCACAATGGTTACGGCGAGGTTGACGCGGCGGCTGTTGGCGGGCTGGAGGCGCGGGGTTTTGCGGACGCTGTTGCGGACATGGTGGCTGTCGCGGGCGCGACGAAGCGGCTAGACTCCTGGGCTGGGGGGCGGTTGAATTGAAAAACAGGAGAGGGAAATGCAGGGAAAGGCGAAGCCGCTGGGTGTGCGCCGACATCAGCGACCGTTGCGCAAGTCTGACTCGCGCAAGTCTCGCGGAAAGCGGGCGCGAGCATCACTTGCTGCTCGCGCCATTGATCGCCTCTTGGATAACGGGACGCGTAAGGACTTCCAACGGCTCCTTGCTCTTCCGGGCGGCGCGCAAGCGGTCCTCAAGTGGTTCGCTCGCAAGCTTCAACGATTCGAGCAAAGGCAAATCGGCGTTAGACACGCTCTCAGGCGGATCAAACTGGACATTGCATAAGGCCGATAGAGGGGAACAAAAAAGCCCCGCGCACCTGAGTGGCGGGGCTTTTTGGAGGCACCTAGCCCTCTAAACGCGCGAGTCGAGTGACAATCCAAGACTGAACACTTTTTGCCGCGTCGCGCCCTCGGTGCGCTTCAGAGACTTGGCGATTTTCCCTGCGGGCGTCGGCGGACTAAAACGGAGCAACTACGATGAGCCTTTTCAAGATCGCGCTGGCGGCCGCACTTGTTATCATCGGCCTGAATGACGCAAGAGCTGAAACGGTTTCGGCATCGAGCCCTGAAGCATTGCGAGGAATAATTCAGGTGATGCAAGCTGATGTTCTGAACCTGCAAACAAAATTCAGAGACGTTCGTTGTCCTCAGCAGCCGACGAAAGTTCAGGGCGCTTGCGTGGCCGCATATAACGCGCTTATAGCGATGGTGGACGCGAGACGCGCGAGGGCCGAGGCCATCCTCGCGGCGGTGTTACTGCCGGAACCCGCTCGCAGCAAAGCCTTGAAAGTGGTCCAAGACCCTGCAAGGTTCAATCGCGACAATAATGAGGCTCGCGCATTTGGGGATCAGATTGATCTACTGTTCCCCGTCCCACGTCAACCCTCCGAGAAGTGAGACGTCCGGTTCTATTCCCATTGATTTCCGATTTGACGTTTTTCGCCAAAGCTTTCCCCGTTTCTGCTCCTCAACACGGTCGTGCAGTAGGCGCGGTTAGTTGTTGTCCACTACTGCGCGGTGGAGGTGGCGGTTCCCTGCTGTGATTGGGATGAGGTTGAGGTTGCTGCGTCGTCCGTGGGGGTGATTGGGGGGGCGGCGGCTTGCTCGCCTGCCTGCGCAGGCAGGATGATGACGGTGCGGGTGCTGGTGGACGTGAGGCCGCTCTGGTCGGTGCCGACGTAGTCGATGGTGTCGGTTGCGGCTTGGGTCGTGTCTATGACGATGTTGCTCATGAGGGTGCCGTTCAAATAGGTCTTGATGCCGAGGTTGAGGTCTTCCTCGGGGCCGGTAATCGTTGCGCCGAGGTCGTTGTAGGTGTCCCCTACTTGGACGATGGCGGGGTTGTCTCCGTTGATTTGGATGACGGGCGGGGTATCAGTCGCCTCCGGACTGTCGGAAGATGAAGTGTTGGAGCTATCCGAAGCGGATGAGCCTTGACCGGAGGCCGCGATAATTACGGCAAGTTGCTGCTGATCGATGCAGGTCTGCGTGCCGGCGCTGTCGGTGAGGCACAGTTGTTGTCCGTGGAAGATCGTCGCATACAGATCGGTAATTCCGTTTGATGCATTGCCGAGCCAGGCGATGAGATTCGTTTCAAACCTATCGGGATTGATGCGATTTCCTTAACCGCGTTGATCAGCGCAAAAGTGAGCGCGCCGTAGTTGACTTCGAGAAGCTGCGTGGGGGCCGTATCCGATGGGTTGAGGAGGGCGGACGTGGTTGAAACGAGATCGGGCGCGACTTGTTGGACTTGCTGAGCGATGAGGCCGGTGCGCAAGTCTCCGTCGTTGGGTGTTCCCGCAAGGCCGTTGTATTCATACGTTACGGGATTGAGACCGACGATTTCGCTCAGTCCGTCGGTGAATGAATTGATGTCAGTTTTGACGCGCTCGTCCGACAGGCAGGTTCCGGAGGTGCCGCCGTTGTAGTTGACGCAGCCGCCGATCGTCGCGTTGCCGCTTGTCTGCAACGTACCCGCCGTGGTGTTGAGAAGACCGACGCCTTCACCGCCAGTGATATAGTCGTTGCCGGAGATTGAGAACTTGGTTGCTGGTGAGATCGTGCCGATGCCGACGTTACCCGACTGGGTGACGACGAGATCACTGCGCGTGGAAGAACCGACATCGAACTCGGGAACGGCCGCGCCGAGGCTGGACGTGCCGACCGACAATCGGGCCCAGGGGGTGGTGGTGCCGATGCCGAGATTGCCTGCGGTGGTGAAGCGGCCAACTTCAGCAAGTTGACCCGCGTTTTGCGTCAGGAATGCGAGGGCGCCCGAGATTTGGTTCGCCGTGTGAGAGGTCGCAATGCCCAAAATCTGTGCGGTAGAAGAAGCGGAACCATTTGTGAGGTCTTGAGACCTGAAAGCGAGCGTAGAAAATGAATTATTGGCCGTACTGCGGTTCGTGATGGAAATGGTTGGGTCGCCAAAGGTCGCCAGGGTCGTGCCGTTGTTCGAAGCGGAAACTTCAAGTATTGAATTTGGACTTGATGTTCCAATTCCAATTTTTGCGCCTGATACCGGTGTGGCGGAGACAGAGCCGCCATTATACATTCCGGTGCCGTATAGAACGTCGCCGACGTTAAGTTGCTGGCTGCCTGTGGTCGAGGCAAATCCGACGTTGGAGCCGAGGGCGATGTTGTAGGAGCCCGTAGTTAGAGTTTCGGCGCTCTGATATCCAAGGCCAATGTTGTAGGAGCCGGTGGTGTTGTCACCGAGCGCGTAATAGCCCACCGCGAAGTTGTCGGATCCGGTGGTGTTACCGTAGAGCGCGTTATAGGAACCGAGTGCCGTGTTGAAGGAGCCAGTGGTGTTATTTTCGAGCGCGCTTTGACCGACGGCGACGTTGGAGGAGCCGGTCGTGTTGAACCGAAGGGCCTCATAACCCATGGCGTTGTTCGCGCCACCGGTGGTATTGTAATAAAGGGAGAGACCACCATAGGCGTCATTGTCGGAGCCGGTGGTGTTGAGAGTGAGAGACCGAAAGCGGAGTTGTAGGAGCCTGTGGTGTTGGCGGCGAGGGAGCTGACGCCGACGGCGTCGTTGTAGGAACCGGTGGTGTTGTTGTACATCGTACCGACACCGATCGAAGTGTTTTTAAAACCCGTTGTATTCAAGAATAGGGAATCAATGCCAATTGCCGTGTTGTCAGGCCCGGTGGTGTTTTCCATAAGCGCCCGATATCCGACTGCCGTATTATTAGAGCCGGTCGTATTGGAGAACAGCGCGCCCCATCCGTCGGCCGTGTTCCAAGTGCCGGTGGTGTTTGACTGGCCCGCCGCTAGGCCGGCGAATGTGTTGTAGAGATTGATGCCGCCGGGACGAAACTCAACCCCGTCGGAAGTGTCGGTGTTGTTGATCTGCAAAACCTTGTCTGAATTCGTGACCGGCTTTACCGACACGTTCGTAATTTCGCCGGAAAAATCCTCCGTCGGCGTAAAGAGTATTGTACCACCATTCGACAAAATGTATGTGTAGGTTCCGTTGGCTTGATAATTCGTGGACGTAGCATTGAAATCGGTGTTCGAGCCGCTGAGGCTTACATTGACTAATCCGTTTCCGGAATAATTTGAAATTGTGAAAGAAACTTGCGAATTTCCGCTAGAGGAAGAACTTATGCCCTGCGAGAGAGCGCTGCCGTTGCCGATCTGAACGATAGAAACAGTAAGACCAGAGCCAGTGCCCCCGGTGGTTGATATTACGGAACTGCCGGAAGCGCTGTACGCCGTGCCGGGCGAGACCTGCTTAAGTACCGTTACCTTGCCGCTGGAAACGGTTGCGGTGTAGGTTGCGTCTCCCGTTCCTCCGGAGATCGTGATGGTGTCGCCGTTGGTGTAACCGGTGCCGCCGTTGTCGATTGAGATAGACGCGATGGGGCCACCAGACCCGAAATACTGCGCGCGGGAATTTGTGCTGTCCCATGTCCAGCCCGAACCTAACGTCCAGGCGCCGCTGGGATTGCTGGTGAAGGTGCCGTCTGTGGTAAGTTCGCTGCCAAGCTGTGCGATCGAGGATGCGCCGTCGTCCGTCGCGGAAATTGTGCCAAGGACGGAAAGCGCAGACTCGGGCGACGTGGTGCCTATTCCGAGAGCTCCGGTAAATGATGATGTGGCGGTGCTCGAATTGAAGAAGGCGCCAGTGACCGTTCCGCCGTCGAGCGAAAGGTAACTCCCGGAAAGGTCGGGAATCTCGCTTGCCGTCAGGTTGGCATTCGTTATCGTAACATCATTCAGGTTATTGATCGCATTCGTTGCCGCGAATGGATTTTCCCCATTGCCATCTGCGGCGACATACTGCGGCGGCGTAGTCGCCGCTGGCGGTTCGAATTTTGCAGTGAGCGAGTCGGCGAGTGCATTTAGTTGCGCCGTGAGTTGGTTCTGCGTGACATAATTGGCCGCGTTGAATGCTGGCGTCGGGTCGGAGGGGATTGATGCGGCGCGTAGGGAGGGTGTTTGTTGCGCGGAGGTTAATTCTGCGGAGTTGACATTCTGGGAAGTCGTTGTCTGGTACGATGTTGCATGTGATGGGGTTTCTGATGATGTTGCGGGTGCCGTTTGCGGGTTTGGGATGATGAGTTGATCGCCGGGGTGCAGGATCGAGTTGGGCAATAGATCGTTCGCCGCAAGGATGTTGCTGATGGGGATGCCGAACGTTTGCGCGATGCCGCTCAGCGTGTCCCCTACCTGCGCGGTGTAGGTTATGACGTGTTGAGCGGCCGCTTGCGCGGGTTCAGCGTCGGCCGCGGCGGCGGTGAGTGCGGAGGGGGGCGTTGCAGGCGCGTGGTACGCGACGGATTGGTGCAGGCCGAATAAGGAGAAAATGGCTGCCAGTATTGCTGACAGAATTGACGACTTCACATGGGAATTATGGCACCCGCTGGCCGAATCGGGGCATGCTGCTGGGGATAGCGCCTCTCACCCCGTGAGGATGTCATGCCCAGGAACATTTTGATCTTTTCGGATGGAACTGGCCAGGCCGGAGGACTTACGCCCGATGAGAACATCAGCAATATCTACAAGCTCTACCGGGCAACGCGCTGCGGCCCGGAGTCGGATATTGACCCGAGCCAGCAGCTAACGTTCTACGATCCCGGTTTGGGCTCACAGCCCGACAGCGGTCTCTTTTTTGCGCAGCGCGCCTATCGTTGGCTCCACGATTTCGTCAGCCAGGCGACCGGGCTGGGGATTACGACGAACATTGTCGATTGCTACGCTGCAATCCTGCGGATGTGGCAGCCAGGCGATCGTGTGTTTTTTTTCGGCTTCAGCCGCGGCGCATATACCGTTCGCTGTGTCGCGGCGGTCTTGTCCCTGTGCGGCGTGCCGACGACCATGGCGAACGGCAAAACTTCCCTTTTCCGCGATGCCGGGTCAACTCAAAAGATTGCAAAAGAAGCCGTCAAGAAAGTTTACCAGCATGTCAGTTCGCCGAAAGACACGGCGTACTTGGAACAGCGGAGAGCTCTCGCGCTTCAATTTCGGACGAAATACGGGTCGGATGTAAATGGCGCGGCAAATGTCAATCCATTCTTCATCGGAGTGTTTGACACGGTCGCGGCGTTGGGCAGTTATTGGTTATTCGGAGCACTTGTGGTTGCCGCGGTCGGCATAGTCGCGCTCCTTAGCTTCATACAGTCGTTTTTCCTTTTATCGTTCCAGCCGGTATTCTTGTGGGCTCTTGGCGCAGTGCTTTTCATTATCGCTATCTCGTACGCGATCACGCATGTGCAATTCGCGATTGGACTTCCTGGGTACTCGTTCTGGCAAACGTTGCATTTTACGGCGCCCAAGATGCAATTCTACGACAAGCATTTGGACAACTCAGTGTGGTACGCGCGGCACGTGATGTCTATCGATGAGAACCGGGCTGCCTTCGCTCGGGTGCAGTGGGGTAGCACGAAGAATAAAGGGCCGTCGCGGCCCGACAGCTACCCGGACTGGCTGGATCAAATCTGGTTTGCCGGTGTGCACTCCGACGTTGGAGGAAGCTACGCGGAAAATGAATCAAGACTATCCGACATCGCCCTTGAGTGGATGGTTCATGCTGCGCAAAATCTTCCCGACGAAACGACCCCTGATGGCAATGGCATTAATGTGGATAGGCTGTTTTTAAAGCTAAGTCCGGACGCCTGCGGGCCACAGCATGATGCCCGCGAGCCTGGATATCTCTGGGGGCTGATCAAGTGGGCGAAGGGGTTGCGACCGATCGATCATGACGCGATATTGCATCCGTCGGTGTACGAGCGGTTCGCGGCAGGTAAGGTGCAGCATTTCTATGCAATGGAGCCGTATCGGCCGGAGAATCTCTCAAAGCATGACAAGCTAAAGCAATATTACCCTCGGGAACAACAATAGTGTGAGAAATCGCTGTATAATCGGGCGACTATTTGGAGAGACGGAAAAGGAGTTGCAGCTATGAAAGAGCCTGGATTAGATGAACGTCATCGGGACAAGAGCGGAGAGATTCAGCAAAAGCGGAGCGATACGCTCAACAAGAATCTTTCAAAGCCGATTCCCCAGTTTTCGCCCAATGCAACGCTCGGCTACATGAGGAAGAAGACTGGCAAGGTGAGCGAAGCGGACGTGAGGCGGGCGGCTGCAAAAAAGCGGAAATAATGCCGCGTCTGCAATCGACGAAGGTCAGGTGGTCGAGCGCGAATTTGTGGTCAGCTTGGCGACCGGTGGAGTCGCCAACAGTGGAGGTGCCATTTGATGCTGCGGAAATTCTCGTTCGCGATCGCGGTTGCAGCTTCCCTGTCGCTGCCCGCCATTGCATTCGCCGCCTCCGCGCACGGAAAGCGGCACGTTATGCACCACTGGCATGGCTACGGTTTCCTGCCCGGCTATCATCAGCCGCCCAACAACAGCGTTCCAGTTTATGCCTCGAAGCGATCAGTCCACGGCACGCCAGACTTTGCGCCAAGCTACTGGTACGGCGGCGGGTGGTACTATTTCGGCGATCCTGGGTATTTGCATGGACGCTACAACGGCGGCAGTTTCGGTCCATGCTGGACCTATACGCCTATCGGGCTGATGTGGAATTGCGGATGAGGCGCTAAAAGCACTTTCGAGACTGCGAGCGGCTGTCGGGGTCAACGCGGCGATTGCCGCGGGGGAGGAGGTTGCGGGGCGCTTGACTTTTAGGGAATGTGTGGCGTGGTGAGATTGTGCTTTTGTTGGATGTTGCCGGAGTGTTTTGGGTTGCGGGATGTTGCTCAATAGTAGCATCCGAACGACGTTGCTGATTTGGAATCTTGTGCGAGGTTGCAGCATCTAGAATTTGATGTGACGTTGGCGCTCGATGGTGGAGCGTGACCGACCGAACCGCTGCCGGCTCTGCTCGCGGATGGCCTCGCCGGTGCCGAGCGGTTCATAGACCTGCGGCTCGACGAAAATGCGGTCGCGGCCGAGACCGCGGCGAAGCCAGGCGGTGAACGGCTCCTGGTCGGCGAGCGCGCCGGCATCCATGGGGCGAAATTCGGGGGCGAGCAATTCGGCGTCGCGACTCCCGACGCGAAATGCGATCAGCGTTCCAGCGTTTCCTATCACCGCCGTTCGCACCGGATGTGAGAGCTGGTCGGTGTATTGATTTGCCAGCGCGAAGTGCACGGCAAATTTTCTCGCCTCGGAAAGCAAGGACGCGAAGGCGTCCGAACTGAACGTTTGGAATTCATCGACGTGGACGAAAAACGGGACGCGGTCTTGCGGCGGAAGCGCGCCGCGCTCCATCGCGATCAGTTGCAGGTGAGAGACCAGAAGCGAGCCGAGAAGATTCGCCGCCTGCTCCCCTATCGCCCCCTTCGCCAGGTTTGCGATCAAGATGCGGCGGTTCTGCATCGTGAACGAGAGATCGAAGCGCGGAGCAACTTGGCCGAGGATGAGCCGCAGGTGGGGCGATGCGGCGATCTGCCCGACCTTGTTCAGAACGGGCGCGATGGCGTCGGAGCGCAGCGATTTCGTGTAGCTCGGAAACTCCTCCTGCCAGAAGCGCAGCGTTTCCGGGTCGGTCACGCGTGCGACGACGCGATCGCGGAAGCGGTCGTCGGTGTAGAGGCGCGCAAGGTCGATCAAGGTGGCGTGCTCGCGCGAGATGAGCGCGGCGACGCCATGAAAAAGGAAGTGCTCAAGGCGCGGTCCCCAGCTGTCGGACCAGAGGTGCTTGAACGCGGCGACGATGCCGGAAGCGGCGAGGGCGCGCCGTGCCGGCGCTATCTTGGTCGCGGGATTGAAACCGACCGGGTACTCGGTCTCGCCGGCGTCGAGGTAGCAGACCTCGTTAGATGCGCGAGCGCGGGATGGCGTCGAGAATGTCCTCGGCGAGGTCGCCGTGCGGATCAATAACGGCGACACCCTCTCCGGCATAGATGTCGGTCATGGCGAGGTTGAAGAGGAGCGTGCTTTTGCCCGAGCCGGATTTGCCGACGATCCAGACGTGGCGCTCGCGCTCCTCGCGCGTAAAGACAATCCCGCCGCCGTGCGAGGTTGTCGCAATTGGAAAAGGCTTTGCCTCCATACCGTCGCGCCAGCCCCCGGTGATGACGCGCTCTGCCAGTGCAGCTCGCGCCTGCCGTCGTGCGCACTTCCCTACTTTGTGGAGGTCGGGAGAACGCGGCACGCCGAGCGACCCTTGGTGACGTGTAGTCGGCGACCTACAAGAGACCGGCGCCACGCCGTGAGACGTGGTCGCTTCAGTTTACCTTGCGGCTCGTGCGTGAAGACGTCGCGCGCGTGGAATTACATGTGGATATTGATGTGCGCACCGCCCTCAGCACTCCATTGCCCGTAAGGGGGACGTGGTTCGCGCGTGCGCACCGGCTGTTCTTGGCGCGGCTTGCAAAGTCGAACCCTATGATTATTACAATCGCGGGCTGAAAATTTTCTTGCCGACAATTTCAAACTGCGCTTCAATGACCGCGTCGCGT
This sequence comes from uncultured Alphaproteobacteria bacterium, assembly GCA_963721025.1. Taxonomy (GTDB): domain Bacteria; phylum Pseudomonadota; class Alphaproteobacteria; order Rhizobiales; family Xanthobacteraceae; genus BOG-931. The sequence continues at coordinate 502,747 of CAVRHN010000002.1, forward strand.
TTAAGGGCTTACGGCTCGGGGGATACCGTGCGCCTGTCATCGTCGGCATTCGCGTTATGCATGGCGGCGGGAATTGCCGGCTGCGCAAGCATTCCATCAATACCCAATGATTGGCAATTTCCGGTGAACGAGATCGCTCGTTATGCGGCGTGTCAACTTCGTGACGCGTACCTCGAATTGCACACAAAGAAATATCCGAACTTCAAAGCAAATGAGTACGCGATCTCAGTCGAGCTGCAACCTAAGGCCGACACAGAATTTACCACGAGGGCAGGCTTAACCGGGAAAAGCAGTTTAACGAAGCCCTACTTTAATTCGTGGGCACTAGGCGCCTCGCAAGGAGCCGGTGCTCCTGGCGGCGGCTATGACACCACAGGACATCAAGATGGCGCCGTCTATTACACCGTGAAGTCGTCTACCCTGATAAAGGGTGATAAGAAACATCCACTGAATTGCGGCAATTGGTCCGATGCTCACCATGCGCTCGAAACGAATTTGCAGATTAAGGATTGGCTAATCCGATCATCTGAGCCGACGACAGCCTCGATAGATCAATTCGGTGTCGACAAGCACTCATTTCTTGCTGAAATTACGATCCAATGGGACCTCGCCGGAGCGTTTACGTATAGCTTCCCCTTGGGAACCGACTTTGCGACACTGTCGGATCGATACAAGATCGATGAGTCGCTTTCAATAACAATTACTCACGAAGCGCCGCCAAAAGTTGTTACTGCCGTAACGCTTCCAAAGTCCGGTCGGTTCGAAGTGCAGACCTCAACTTTTGGGGTTGCCCCCGCTTCGGCGATTTCGCCGGCAACGGCAACAAGGCTGGATCTCCTGCAACTGCAGCAGTCCATCCAGAACCTGCAAGTCACGCCGCGACGGTAATCAGTGCCAAGGACGCGCGCCCGATGAACTATATCTTGTTGATCATGCTATTCGTCACGGCACCCAGCGCTATTAAGGATACGGACAAGGGTACAAAGAACGATCACCGGGTCTGGGCGCTGCAATCGGCGACCACGATGGAGGTATCTTCCGGGGAGTGGTGCAATTACCTTGCCAATACCATTGACGGGACCATGGCCACCACAGCGACCGTCACAACGCGGATGTTTTGTATTCCGAAAAACGAGCAAGAGATTCTCTCGGGCGCCAAAGCGCACACGTTTGGGGAATTCACGAAAGGGCGCGGGCCAACCGACAAACAAGTTCAATGCGAGATTGAGAACGCGATCACGGTCGGCCCACGTCCCGCTAAGAAATGTAATTGACAATCGCGCCGAGCGGGCTTGGCGAACATCCCTTGGTGAGTTGCGGCGAGGACCGAAGCTCAACACTCCGTCGTAGCGTGTGGTTTGCGTCTGGTGGTTCTCCGCCCCCGCTTTGTCGGAGGGAGCGCTGGGCGCGACCGTACGGCGTAGCCGGCCGACCCCGTGCCGCCAGCCCGAGCACCGCAGTCACCCGACGAGGAGCGCAGCGGCCGCCAGCTTTGCCAGATGCATAATTGAGGACAGCTATTGATAGGCAAAGTGGCGGCGCGGGGTCGGGCGGGTGAGCCCGACAAAGCGGGGGCGACTAGCGAGAAATCATGCCGAATTTTCGTCGGTGGTGTTTGGTGAAGGGTACAAATCAGGCGTACCCCTGTTGTACCTCGTGGTGCGGCCAATTGATTGTCGATCCCCTATTGGGATCGTCCTTATTAGGTGCATTTGGGTGCTGGTTTCCGATTTGAAAAATGCATTTTTTTTACTGCGTATTATTTATATGAGTATTCTTAGATGCGTATTCTTCTATAGAGAGACCGGAAGATGTTGCCGCTCCTGAACGGCGATGGTTGCCGCTCCTGAACGGCAAAATTTGCCGGTCAGGGACGGCGACCTTGGCGGGGCTTAATAGTGAGGTGGAGGCGGTACAGGTTGGTCTTGCCCAGACCGCGTTGTTTGATTTCAAGTAGCTCCACTTTTTCGAGTTCCTTGAGGTAGGTGCGGACGCTCCGCTCCGCGGCTCCCATGTCCTTGGCGAGGGTGAGCTGGCCGGGGAAGCACGCGTCGTTGTCCCAGGCGTATTTGAGCAGCATCGCGTAGGCGAGCTTTGCGCCGACGGAAATATCCTCTTTGGTGAGGATGAAATTCGGAACTTGGGTGAAGCCGTGACGCGTCGCTAGATCGGCACCGATGATTTCGATGTTGCGCTCTCTGAGGATGTCGCCGATGTGCCGCTCGGACTGATACTCCATACGCTGTCATTATATGCGGCGCGCAACTCGCTATCCCCTGCTTATCCACGTTTTCGGTCGATGTTGCGCGTGTTCGACGATGTTGCGGTCGAGTTGGAAAGTGCGCGCGACAGGTCGGGGCTGGTCGCGACAGGTCGCGACAGGGCGCAAGGGCAATTCAAGTCCGCTTTTGAGCCGGAGCTGCCATGAAAGGCTGCACAATGAAAAGTAGGTCTGGCGCAATTGACGCAAGTCGGAAAGATAGCGCGACTACCTCGGTCACCGGCGTAGTCGTGTGCCGATCTGGAGAAGCTTAGAGCCTTGTGCAGCCTTAACGGCCTGCGTCTTCAACTCGGCCAAGGTATGGTCGGCCATGAACGCGGCGAATTCGTCGGGCGGCAACGGCTTGCTGATTAGATAGCCCTGAATCTGGTCACAGCCATGGGCGCGCAAGAAGGCTTCTTGCTCGGCGGTCTCAACGCCCTCGGCCACGATGGTAAGGTCCAGCGCCCGGCCGAGCGCGATAATGGCGTCGGCGATCGCCTTGTCCTCGCTATTGTTGCTAATCTCGCGCACGAAAGAGCGGTCGATCTTGAGAACGTCGATCGGAAATTTCTTCAATAGCGACATCGACGAATAACCCGTACCGAAATCGTCGATGGCGAGCATCACACCCAGGCCCTTGATGGCCTTGAGGACGCGCATGGTTCGCTCGACGTTTTGCATCACCATACTCTCGGTAATCTCCAGCTCAAGGAGTTCGGGCGCCATGCCAGACTTCGCCAAAGCGGCCTCTATATCAACGAGCAGACCGGGGTCGGCGAACTGTCGAGGCGACAGGTTTACCGCGATAGGCAACGCCGGCAGACCCTGGCGCTGCCAAGCCACATTTTGCGCGCAGGCAGTTTCGATGACCCATTTGCCGATCGGCACGATCAGGCCAGTCTCCTCGGCAAGCGGAATGAAGCGACCGGGCGGCAACAGGCCGAGATCGGGATGTTGCCAACGCAGCAATGCCTCGACGCCCGAGATGCCGCCATGGCAGAGGTCCTGCTTGGGCTGGTAATGAAGCAACAACTCGTTCCGCTCAAGCGCGCCCCGCAGACTGGCCTCAAGCGTCAACCGTTCAATTGATTGGGTTGTGATCTCCTGGAAATGGAAGCGGAAACCATTGCGGCCCTCTTCCTTGGCAACGTACATCGCCGCATCGGCATTCTTGATCAGCGTTTCTTCGTCCGGCGCATCAGCAGGGAACATCGAGATGCCGATGCTCGCAGTGATCCGGCACTCGTGGCCGTGAACGGTCACCGGCTTGACCACGGCGGCAAGGATTTTTCGCGCCACCGTAGCGACTTGCGATTGATCCAATACCTCGCGCAACATAATGACGAACTCGTCACCGCCAATGCGGGCTATTACGTCGCTCTTGCGCACGCATTCCTTCAACCGCTTGGCGGTTTCAATAAGCAAGACATCTCCCGCCGCGTGGCCGAGCGTATCGTTTATGTTTTTGAAGCGGTCGAGGTCCATGAACATGACGGCGAACATATGACCGTATCGATGTCCCGCCCTGACCGCGTCGTTGACCGCCTCGCCGAACACCGAGCGGTTTGGCAGTCCGGTAAGATCGTCGTGGGTCGCCAGGAACCGGGCGCGCTCCTCGGCTTTCTCGCGTTCCGTCACATCCTCAAAGATGACGACGGTGCCGCCGCCGATCACCGGCTGATAGGAGAGCGCAATGATCCGGCCATCGGGCAACAGGCGCCTGGAATGGGCCAAGGCGCCGCTCTCCATTCGCGCCTCAATCTCGGCAACAATGTTGTTCGCAGTCTCATCAGGATAATTGCCGCGGGCGGCGATTAGCTCGATCAGCTTCCTAATCGTGATGCCGGGCGACAGCACTTCCGGCGGGAGCTTGTAGATTTCGCAGAATCGCTTGTTCCAGACCACCAGCCGGTGCGTGGAATCAAACATGCACAGCCCGTGGGACATGTTGGCAAGCGCGGTGTCGAATCGGAAATTCTGCTCCCCAAACGAACGGGCAAGCTCGGCCTTTTCCCTGGTGGCAAGCAGCAGGCTTAGCCGATTTGCGCCCAAGTATCGCGCCAGTTCGATGGTGGCGAGATAATACAGGAAAGTGAATCCCAACAACGCCATGTAGATCGATCCGCTGCGAAGCGCAAGGCCGGCGGCCGCGGGCAATAAAGTGAGAGACACCATCCCGATTGCGATCCAGGGCCTGCTGGAGTTGCGCGCCGTAGCCCCGGCCGTAAATCCGGCCGCGCTTGCACCAAGCAGCAAATGGCAGAGTGGGTCGTCGGTGAATACAAAGCCGACGAAGCACATGCCTCCGAAGCATGCCCCGTGGGCCAAAACACCGACTGCATACCATCTTTCCCAGCGAAGCAGCGCGGCCCGATCTCCGAGAATGGACCACTTGTTCCTATAGTACAGGATCGTAAGGAGTGCGCGCGCGGCAGCGACGATAGCGGTCACGACAGTCAGAAAACGCAACCAGGGGCTGCCGGTGTGCGAAGCCGCGATTGCACCGACCAGCACTGCCCCGACTGCGCCTACCGCGAACGACGTCAGTGCCGAATAGAGATCATCGACCAGCGCGGCGATAATTTCGATTGGAACCGGGCCAACCGGCTTTGGCTTGACCAACCACCGTGGACGTTCAGGTAACCACATTCCGCGCAGCCCTGGTTCACAGGGAATATTGGTGCTCTCAAATCGATGTTCCTAATCCACGAAAATTAAAACATTGCCCTTCGCGGGCATTAAAGGTGGTCGAGGTAATTGGTAAACTCCTAAACGAAACCTTATCAGTCGGCGCTGGTGAGACTTGTGCCGCAGTCGGGCGCGGATTTTAGACACTTTGCGTCAATCTCGCGCGTCGCTGGACGCCCCTTCCCAGACTTCCGTTGGGGGCCCATCGCGACATAGCACCTTGCCCCGACGATATGACCGGTTTTGGGGCAAAAGCAGACATCGCTCAACCTTGGCCGTCGCGTATCTCGTCGGGACGATCGAGTAGCGGCGTAAGCATCTTCTGCAATCCGGCAAAGAGGTGGTTGGTTTCCCTATCGCGCTCCAACAAGGCTTCGATGGTCTTGTCCTTCACGCCGATGTGTCGTTCGGACTGACACGCTGTCGTCTTGCTGTCTCCCTCCTTCCCGCCTTTTCGTGCCGCTTGAGGATAAGAAGAATCTCTGCGGGCGTGATCTCGGCAATGGGCCGCCTGATAAGGGGCGACGCCAGATCAAGGAGAAGCCAGCGGATTTTGTTGAGCGTCGCCTCCGCCGCACCGTCCTCCTTCAAAGCCGCAAGATGCTCTTCAGCGATCGCACCAAACGTGTTGTTTGCGGCGGTGGCCGCTACGATTTTGTCAAGTTTCTTTTGGTGTGACGGGTCTTTGCCGTCGGCGATCAGCTCGCGCGCTTGATCCCGCCTTGCGCGGGCAGTTGCAAGCGACACCGCGGGGAAGGACCCGAGCGCCAGCATGTTTTCCTTTCCCGCGAAGCGATAGCGAAAGCGCCAAAGCTTGTTGCCGCTAGGCTGCACGAGAAGATGCAGTCCACCGCCGTCTGAGAGCTTGTACGGCTTCTCCTTCGGCGCAGCGTTTTGCACGCCAAGCGATCGGAGATGCATGTGGGTATCCCTGTTGTGGCAGAAACGTACCCAGAATCGTACCCGCAAAATGCGGGTACGTCACAGGGCGCCATGGAGAACAGCGGTTATTGAAAATCCTGTAAGCTATTGAAATCGCAGCGCTATGGAGAACAGCGAACAACTATGGAGTATCTAAGTGGTGCCCGTGGAGGGAATCGAACCCCCACTCCTTGCGGAACACGATTTTGAGTCGTGCGCGTCTACCAGTTCCGCCACACGGGCCCAGACCACCAATCGGCAGAGTGAAACGATTGGCGCTCTAGCTTCTTTCGCGGAGCGTGATCTTTGGAAATCCGATTACCGATTTTCCGGATCACGCTCTAGGCGCTATCTATATCTTTCACCCTCACACTCGGCAAAAGAAAATCTAACCGCGGCGGCCGCGGCGCCCGCACCGGCGGTGAGCTTTTCGGGGCTTGCATCCGCCCCCAGGATCGGCAAATTGCAGGGCCGCGAAGGCGGCAGCGGGATCGCGTCGAATAGAAACCCCGATGCAGGCGGCTTGCCGATGAAAGCGACCTGGAGCGAACGACTTCGTCGCGAACCGGCTGCCGCCGCGGCGCTGGCGATCTTCGCGCTCGGCGCGGCGACGATTCTCGGCGCCTGGTATTTCCAATACGTGCTGAAGCTGCAGCCCTGTCCGCTCTGTCTCGAAGAACGCCTGCCCTACCACATCGTGATCCCGCTCTCGCTGCTGATGGCGATCGCGGCGTTCGTGCGAGCGCCGCGGGCCCTGATTATCGTCGGTTTCGCGGCGATCATGGCCACGGCGCTCTGTGGCGCCGCACTTGCCGCCTATCACGCCGGCGTCGAGTGGCGTTGGTGGCTCGGCCCGACCGACTGCACGGGCCCCATGACCGATTTCTTGGCGAAGGGGCCGTTGCTCAATCAGTTGCAGTCGGTCCATGTAGTGCGGTGTGACGAAGCGGCGTGGCGTTTTCTGGGCCTGTCGCTGGCCGGCTACAACGTGCTTATTTCGCTGGCGCTGGCGGCCATCGCGGCGTTCGGACTGTTTGCGCGCAAGCGGGCGCCCCAACGCCCGATTTTATGATTTTCTTCCAAATTTTCCGCCGGGCCGATCACGGGCGGATTCGCTTTCGAACCCCTGGTGCCCGTCGCAATGTTCGAGTAGGCTCCTCGTCGTGGATTTGACACGACCCCTGCCTAGCGTTGCTATTCTCATTGGAGAAAGAAACATGGGTTTGTTGGACAATCTAGGCCTCGGCGACGCACTTAAAGGCGCCCTGGGTCAAGTCGAGGCGGCGGCCCTCCCGGCTCTGATCAGCGCCGTGCTGGCGAAGACGCAATACCACGATCTCAATGGCCTCGTTACAGCAATGCAGCAGGGCGGCCTCGGCCCTCAGGTGCAATCGTGGCTCGGCAACGGTACCAATCTTCCGATCACCGAAGACCAGTTGAAAGCCGTTCTCGGTAACGCCCAGGTGCAGGAATTCGCGCGCCATCTCGGACTGCCCGTCGACGAGACGCTCAAGCTGCTGGCGCAGTATCTGCCGGAAATCGTCGATAAGGCGTCGCCGAATGGCACGCTGAAGCCGACCGCCTGACGCGCAACGATTTCAACTGTTCAGCCTTGGGAGAGGAAAATGAAGACAGTCGCATTTGTTCTCATCTCACTTTGTTTCGTCGCCACCGCTGCAATGGCTGACGACAGTTGCAAGGTCCAGGCGGCCGGCAAGAATTTGCACGGTGCCGCTTTGACGAGCTTCGCCAAGAAATGCTGCAGCGATCAGGCCACCGCCCAGAATCTGCACGGCGCGGCGCAGACGAGCTTCACCAAGAAGTGCATGTCCGACGCCACCGGAAGTTAAGAGCTAAGTCACCCAAGAATGGAGCCGAGCAATGCTTGTACGTCACGTGACCATTTGCGTAGCCTTGCTTCTTGGTGCCACCGCGTTGCAAGTCACATCGGCGCAGGCGCTGACGATGAAAGAGTGCAGCGCCAAATACAAAGAGGCCAAGGCAGCTGGCACGCTAAACGGCATGAAATGGAATGACTTCCGCAAGTCGCAGTGCGGCGCTGAGGCGACGGCGGCGCCGGCGGCCGCAACGCCGCCCGCGGCTGCAACCAAGCCGGCGGCGACAGAAGTGAAGCCGGCGGCGACAGAAGCGAAGCCGGCATCAGGCGGGCGTCAGGCGATGTACGCTCGCGAACGCGCCTGCGGCAAGGAATGGAAGGCCGACAAGGCGGCCGGGAAAATCCCCGCCGGAATGAAATGGCCGCAGTACTGGCACGAGTGCGACCAGCGCAAGAAGGCCCAGGGGATGTAACGGCCTAAAGACGCTGCCGCCTCAACCCAGCTTTCCTGGGGCGGGATTTAGCTATGGATTCTCAGGCTCGCGCTTCGCGCGCCCCGGGATGATGGTCGATGGTGGGCGGTACAGGGATTGAACCTGTGACCCCATCCATGTCAAGGATGTGCTCTCCCGCTGAGCTAACCGCCCAATCCGAGCCCCGGATGTAGCGTTCGGCCGGCCCAAGGGTCAAGACCGTCCGCGCTGCTAAAATTTTACCCGGTCGCCGCCCTTCAGCCCCAACATCGCGCGCGCCTCTGCCGGCGTCGCAATCTCGAAGCCCAGCTCCTCGACGATGCGGCGGATTTTCGCCACCTGCTCGGCATTGCTCTTGGCGAGCTTCCCCGGCCCGATATAGAGCGAGTCTTCGAGGCCGACGCGCACGTTGCCGCCCATCATGGCGGCGTTGGTGCAGAAATTCATCTGGTGGCGGCCGCCGGCGAGCACCGACCAGAAATATTGATCGCCGAACAGCCGGTCGGCAGTGCGTTTCATGAACAGCAGATTGTCGAGCTCGGCGCCGATGCCGCCGAGGATGCCGAAGATCAGCTGCACGAAAACCGGCGGCTTGAACATGCCGCGGTCGATGCAATGGGCGAGGTTGTACAGATGACCGGTGTCGTAGCACTCATGCTCGAATTTGACGCCATGGCCTTCGCCGAGAAGCTTGGAGATTTTTTCAATGTCGCGAAAGGTGTTGGGAAAGATATAGGCGTCGGAGTTGGTGAGATAGCTCTCCTCCCAATCGTATTTCCAGCTCTTGTAGCGCCGCGCCATCGGGTAGAGCGCGAAGTTCATCGATCCCATGTTGAGCGAGCACATTTCCGGCGACAGCTGCAGCGCCGCCGCGATGCGCTGCTCCACCGTCATGGTCACGGCGCCGCCGGTGGTGATGTTGACCACCGCGTCGCAGCTTTGCTTGATGCGCGGCAGGAACTGCATGAAGACATTCGGGTCTGGCGATGGCCGCCCATCCTGCGGATCGCGCGCGTGCAAATGCAGGATCGCGGCACCGGCCTTGGCGGCATCGATCGCTTGCGTTGCGATCTGATCGGGCGTGATCGGCAGCGCGTCCGACATGGTCGGAGTGTGGATCGAGCCGGTGATCGCGCAGCTGATGATGGTCTTGTTCGCCATGGTCGTTCCCCCTGGTGGCCGCCGGCCGGCCGGCCCGTTCATTCCTCGCCAGCCGCTACGATCCTCGACGTTGCGGCGGCGTTCAAGTGGAAAATCCGCCGGTTCCACCGCCAGCCGGCGGCGAAAGCGGTCAAATTCTGCCCGCACGGCGACACACGGCTTCACACTAAATTCAAAATTTTGCCGTCTCGAGCTGATTTGTCTCTGCGTCTGGCGGTTGTGTTCGCTTCGCCTGACCGCTTGCGCTGGGGCTGCGCGTTGCATATTGGATAATCGCGGCCGGCGATGAATGCTTATGAATTAACGCAACCGACGATCATGTTCCCGCGCCGTGAACGCCGTTCCGCGGAACCGGCGCACCGCCACGGATTAAGATGATCGAAATTCGGAGAGCCGAGATGCGAGCAAGATACATAATCGCTGCCGCAGCGTTGCTGTCGCTCGTCGCCGGTCATGCGCTGGGCGCGGAGCCGACAGCAGCCGGGCTTTGGCAAGCAGTCGATCAAGAAACCGGGCAACCGACCGGCTGGTTTCTCATTCGCGATCACGACGGTATCTATGATGGGACCATCGTCAAGATGTTCCTGAAGCCGGGCGAGAGCATGAGCGTCGTTTGCGATCAGTGCAAGGACGATCGCCATGACAAGCCGTGGCTGGGCCTCGAGATCATCCGCGGCATGAAGCGCGACGGTTTGCATTACGATGATGGGACTATCCTCGATCCGCGGTACGGCCAAGTTTACAGCGCCTTGATGAATCTCTCGCCGGACGGTCAATCGCTCATCGTGCGCGGCTATCTCGGCATTTCACTGTTGGGGCAAAATCAATATTGGACGCGATTGCCGGATTCGGCCTACAACGAGATCGATCCGCGCTTTAATCCCAACCACTCCGCAGCCGCAGCGGCGCACAAACCTCGGGCCTTGCCGAAACCTGAGAATTCCGCGCGTCGCTAGAGTAGCTCACAGGCTGGTCTGCCCGGTCGCTTCAATTTGACGAAGCGCCGACGCTTTTGCGCTGGGCGTGCTCGCGTGCTTCCTCGTCGCGCGGCTTGCCCATCAGCACCGGCTGGAACAGTGCCGCCGCCGTCATCGTCGTCAACAGCGAGATGGCGAGCAGCTTGCCCATGCTGGACGTACCCGGATCGCTGGAAAAATACAGGCTGCCGAATGCGGTCGCCGTCGTGCAGGCGCTGAACGTCACGGCTCGGGTCAGCACCGACTGCAATAATTTGGTCTGTCCCTCGCGCCACGCCATGATGTAGTAAATCTTGAACGCCACGCCGACGCCGAGCAGGAGCGGCAGCGCGATGATGTTGGCGAAATTGAGCGGCAAGTCGATTGCCACGCAGATTTCCAGCGTGACGACGCCGGCCACCAGGAGCGGGATGAGCGTCAACAACACGTCACCCACCCGCCGCAAGGTGATCCACAACAGGACGGCGATCGACAGCAGCGCGTAGGCACCAGCCTCGAGAAAGGCGGTGATGATCGTGCGGCGCGCTTCGAGAATCGAGATCGGACCCTCCGTCGCATTGGGCGCCACGCTCTGCACGGCATGCGCGAACGTCCGCAACGTCGCATTGTTGTCGGTATTGCCGCTCGGGGCGATCTCGAGCCGGGCCTGCTCGTCCGGCGTCATCCATTGGCTGACAAGCTCGGGCGGCAGGTTGTCGCGGGTGACTTCGTGCGCCTTGAGCAGATTGCGCAGATCGTCGAGCGCCGTTCGCAACGGCTGCACGAACGCCGTTTCGGCCCGCTGGCGTGTCGCTTGATCGGCCTTGGCGAGCGCGGTCATGTCCGCGGCCAGCCGCTTGGCCGCGGCGGCACCGGGACCAGGAGCGCTACCGGCCAGGCGATTGAGCGCATTGACCGTGGAATTGATGATGGCGACATTTTCCGCGTCCGTCGGCGGCGGGTTGACGCTCGGCGGGTTCAGCGCGGGATCGAGCGTCTTTGCCGCGCTCTGGATCAACGGCAGCTTTTGCTGCTGGTGATCCGGAATGAACGTCGAAAGCGTCACCACGCGCGCAACCTGAGGCAAGGCCCTGAGCTTGACGGCAAGCTGGTCGGCTGCCGCCAATGTCGGCTCCAGCGCCTGGATATTGTTGACGCCGCTTTCCTGCTCCTTCTCGAGTTGAAGGTAGGTGGCGACGGACTCGACATTGGGATTGCGCAGGTTCATCGGATTGAAATCGAACCGCAGCCAAAACAGCAGCGGCGACGCGCCCAGAATGACAAGCGCGGTGCCGATGAGGATCGGTACGCGATAGCGCTCGAGGAAATCGTCGACCGGCGCCAGGAATGCGTAGCCGAGTGGATGCGGCTCGCTCCGCGGCTTGAGGCGGCTGAGCAGGGCCGGCAACAAAGTAATGCTGGTAATAAAGGCGATCAGCATGCCGAGGCCGGCGATCAATCCGAGCTCGGACAATCCCCGGTAGGCCGTCGGCAGGAATGAAAGAAAGCCCGCGGCAGTGGCGAGCCCGGCAAGCGTCAGCGGCGCGCCGGCGCGGCGTCCGGCATGCAGCAGGGCTTCGTATAGACCATCGACTTCATGCCGCTCGGCCCGGTAGCGGACGCTGAATTGGATGCCGAAATCGACACCGAGGCCGACGAACAGCACGGCGAAATACACCGATATCAGGTTGAGAGTGCCGACCAGCAGCATGCCCAGTGCCGCCGTGACGGAAAGTCCGACCACAAGGCTGACGAACACGGCGAAAATGATCCGCATCCAACGCAACGCCATCCACAGGATGAAGAGCACGACGGCAATGGTCACGACGGCGTTGAGCGCCGCGTTCTCTTTGATCGTGGCGAACTGGTCGTCGTTCATGGGCACGGGGCCAGTCAACCGCAGTTGTGCTTGAAAAGCGGATGCAAGATTGAGGTCCGCGGCAGCCTGGCGGACGGCATTGCTCGCCTTCAGACCCGGCTCGAGCTCTGAATAATCGAGCACGGCGGTAAGTTTCACGAACCGCCGCAGATCGGCGGGTTTGGCCTCGTGGCCCTGAACCAGCACGCGCCAGGAGAAGCTTGCGGGCTGATTTGCCTTGACCTGGTCGAGCGTGTTGGCGGCGAGCGTCATCGGCCAGGTCATGTCGTCGAGCTTGATGTTGCCGCCCTGGACGCCGAGCAGCCCGAACTGCAGCGCGCGGACCACGCCGCGCAAACTCGGGTCGCCGGCCAGGACCTCCATGAGCCGCTGTGCCTGCGACAGCATGCTCATCTGCGGCGCGAGCTCGTCGGTCGGCTCGAACAACAGACCGTTCTGGGCAAACAGCGGAACTGCCCTGCAGATCCTGGACGGAACGGAAGAAATTCTTCTGCTGCGACAGCCGCGCAACCAGCGCGCCGGTGGCCTGCTCCACCAGCTCCGGCGTCGGCGCGTCGATCACCGCAATGATCGTATCGAATTGCGGGAAAGCCTTTTCGAATGCCAGTTCCCGTTGCCGCCCGGGACTATTGCTGGAAATGAGCTGATTGATATCCGTCGTCATCGAGAAATGAGTGGCGGCATACCAGGTCGACACGGCCGCGAGCACTATCGCGCCGGCGATCACCCACCGAGGGTAGTGGATGCAAAAAGCAATCGCGCGGACGACGAAAGCGGTAAGTGTCTTCATGGGATGAGGAGGTCAAACCGACGTTTGAGGCGTGGGACGTGAGGCGGGTAACGGCAAACCGATGTTTGAGGCGTTAAGAGAAAGGCGAAATGGAGGCACACGTTTTGACCGCCTACGGCATGGCACAAGGACATCCCCTGCCGCGGAGCTGCAGGCCCCTCCGTTCGGACGGAACCCCGGGCGCGCGTGCAGTGCGTTCACGGAATCTCCCCCGGCGTTCGCGCGGCACTAGATGCCCTGAAATGCCACAAAAGTGAAATCATGGATATTTTCCTAGAAATCCCGAGGGGACCGCAGGCCACAGCCGCGGCGGGGTGGGCGAGGGGCTCGTGCGCTGGACAAGGAGCCCCTTTTCAGCTCAATGGTTCCGCTTAGAAACCAGGATCGATCGACTGCCTGGGGCCGCCGAGAACGGGCTTGATTGTCACAGAATCGTGGCCAATTTGGTTGTCACGGCGTTGTGGCCAAAGTATTGGACAGGGAGCATGGGGCGGCCGCCCGCGGCTCTTGCGGCCCAACGCCGCAGTCCGGCACCCGCCTGGAGGTCGTTGATGAAGGTCATACTCGCCCAGCCTCGCGGTTTTTGCGCCGGCGTCGTGCGTGCCATCGAGATCGTCGAGCGCGCGCTGCAGAAGTACGGTCCGCCGGTCTACGTGCGCCATGAGATCGTCCACAATAAGCACGTCGTGGAGAGCCTGAAGGCCAAGGGGGCGCATTTCGTCGAGGACCTGTCCGAGGTTCCCCCGAACGCGGTCACCATCTTCAGCGCCCACGGCGTGGCCAAAAGCGTCGAGGAAGAGGCGGCGGCACGCGAGCTCCCGGTTCTCAACGCCACCTGTCCGCTGGTCACCAAGGTGCACAATCAGGGCAAACGCTATGTGGCGCAGGGGCGCCGGCTGGTTCTCATCGGCCACGCCGGCCATCCCGAGGTCGAGGGCACGATGGGCCAGATCTCCGAGCCGGTGACCCTGGTGCAAACCGAGAACGACGTCGACTCCCTCGACATTCCGCCCGACACTCCGGTCGCCTATGTCACCCAAACAACGCTCAGTGTCGACGACACGCGCGACATCATCGCGGCGCTGCATCGCCGGTTCACCGATATCGTCGGGCCGGAGACGCGCGATATCTGCTACGCCACCCAGAACCGGCAGACCGCGGTGCGTGAACTCAGCAAGCTCGTCGACGTTATCCTGGTGGTCGGCGCCAAGAATAGTTCCAATTCCAACCGGCTCCGCGAGATCGGCAACGAGGCCGGCACGCCGTGCTATCTGATCGCCGACGGCAGCGAGCTGCAGCCGGAGTGGTTCAACGGCGCTCATACCGTCGGCATCACGGCGGGCGCTTCGGCGCCGGAAGTGCTGGTCGAGGATGTCATCGACGCGTTGCGCCGGCTGGGGCCGGTCGAGGTCAGCGAGTTGACCGGCCGGCAGGAAACCATCGAGTTTCGCTTGCCGCCGGAATTGACGGACGGCAGAACGCCGGCCGGGCGGCGGAGAAGGTTTAGTTTGGCACGCCGGTCTGCGGCGGACGCAAAACGCAAACGAAGAAGGAAACGATTGTGGCTGTATCACTGCGACAGACGGCGGCCGTTGGCTCCTACATACTCCGGCAGCGACTTGCCGGGCGCAAGCGCTACCCGCTCGTGCTCATGCTGGAGCCGCTGTTCCGATGCAATCTGACGTGCTTCGGCTGCGGCAAGATCGATTATCCCGACGCGATTTTGAACAAGCGCCTTTCGGTGCAGGAATGCCTCGACGCGGTCGACGAATGCGGCGCGCCGATGGTCGCCATTCCCGGCGGCGAGCCGCTGATCCACAAGGAGATCGGCGAGATCGTCAAGGGCATCGTCGCGCGCAAGAAATTCGTGTCGCTGTGCACCAACGCGCTGCTGCTGGAGAAGAAGCTGCATTTGTTCGAGCCGTCGCCGTATCTGTTCTTCTCCGTGCATCTCGACGGTCTCAAGCAGCACCACGACAAATCGGTGTGCATGGAGGGCGGCTTCGAGCGGGCGATCTCCGCCATCAAGGCCGCCAAGGCCAAGGGCTTCGCCGTCAACGTCAATTGCACGATCTTCGACGGCCATCCGGCCGAGGATATCGCGGCATTCCTCGATCTCACCGAAGAGCTCGGCGTCGGCGTCTCGATCTCGCCCGGCTACGCCTACGAGCGGGCGCCGGATCAGCAGCACTTCCTCAACCGGCGCAAGACCAAGGAGCTGTTCCGCAGGGTCTTTGCGCTCGGCAAGGGCAAGAAGTGGAACCTGACGCACTCCTCCATGTTCCTCGACTTCCTCGCCGGCAACCAGGAATTCCACTGCACGCCGTGGGGCATGCCGACGCGCAACATCTTCGGCTGGCAGAAGCCGTGCTATCTGCTCGGCGAAGGTTATGCCAAGACGTTCAAGGAATTGATGGAGACGACGGACTGGGATTCCTACGGCACCGGCCGCTACGAGAAGTGCGCCAACTGCATGGCGCATTGCGGCTACGAGGCGACGGCGGCGGACGCCATGATGAAGCATCCGCTTGAGGCGCTGATGATCGGCTTGCGCGGCGTCAAGACCGAAGGCCCGATGGCGCCGGAAATCTCGCTCGAAAACCAGCGGCCGGCGCAATACGTCTTCGACGGCAGGTGCAGCTGACGCTGTCGGCAAATGCGCGCCAACGAGGCGCGGGAGAAGGCCGCCAAGCGCGGCACGAGCAGCGACTGCGGCCTAGCAATTATTGGGCGTAGCTCTGCTCTGTCGCACAAACGCGGCAACAAACGGCCCCTCGCGTTGCTCTTTAACCGTTCTGCAAGAGCACGCGCGCTTAGAAATGGAGGTTGACGCCGACCCTCACGATGTTGTCGGTAAAACGCAACGCTTGCGTTACGTTTCCGGGAGACAGGGGCGGAGGTTCGGCAAAAGCCAAATTCGTTGTGCCGAGATCCATGTAAAGGTATTCGACCTTCCAGGTCCACTTCCCAACCAACTGACCTTCTATACCCGCGCCCGCCGTCCATCCGAGACGCGTGGTGGTCGTATTCGCTAGATTTAACAGCGGAACAATACCACCAGTAAAGCTTTCGGTGCCACTGGTGCCAACGCCACCGTAGGCAGCGCCGCCGGTGGCATACACCATCCAATTACCCCATGCGTAACCGACGCGGCCGCGCGTTGTGCCGAACCAAGTCAGCTTGTCGGTCTCGGAGACTGAGCATGGCACACCGCAGGTCGAAGTAACGCCGGGTACCGTGACAGGCCCGTCTCGCTCGCCCGATCCTTGAATGTCAGTTTCAATGCCAAACACTGCGGGGCCATGCTGCCAATTGAATCCGGCTTGGGCGCCGCCGAGCACGCCAGCGGGATGAGTGGTGTCGGTGGCAATCGGACTTGGTGTAAAGCCGGTTGGCACAAAGTCCACGGAATCGCTGGCGGTGCCCCAACTGAAACCAACGTTCGCGCCAACATACCAACCGCACCAAAGGCACGGCGGCGGCGGCGGCGCCTTGAGCGCCATGTCGGCCGCCAGCGCAGGCGTCCCGATCAGCGCTGCGATGGCGATAATTCCAAGCGCGGCTTTCTTCATGACAGCCCCCAAAATCCACTTGTTTATTCGAGCCATTGTAGCACGCGGCCTCTGCGCTAGTTGTTGCCCTTTCGCCACTATTCACTGAAAATTCATGGATCTGCCGGCCTTGCCGACCGACCCATACCGGGCGTGTCTGCACTCCATCTCGTGCTCACGCGTCATTGCAAAAGCAATCTACCCCGGAACCGAATCCGGGGCAGAGTGCGTTTCCACAACCGCGGAGCGGCCCGCTAGCGCGCGGCCTGGCTGCGCATCAGAACTTATAGCTGACGCGTCCGGCCACCGTTGAAATATAGAAGATGCCGCTGTTCATGGTCACGGGAGCCACAGTGCCAGTGCACGTGGTTGCACCGTTACACGTGGCATTTGTGCTGATCGACTCGCTGGAGAGAGCCGCGAAGTCGTATTCCACGCCGATGATAAAGTGCGGTGCGAACATATATTCGACACCGGCGCCCGCTGTTGGGCCCCACTGTCTCTGGGTGTTCGAAAAAACGACTCCCGCGACCGGCGGTCCCGAGATGGCGTTCAAGTTGACAGTGCCAGTGGCAATGCCGCCCTTGCCGTACCAAAGCCAATTCCCTGGCGCGTAACCGACGCGCAGGGTCAATGTCTCAAGGTCGTACAGCTTGGTCGTGAAGGTATCGAGCGGATACACCGGAGTAACCGGGCCGACAAGAGCCTGACTCAAACCCATCCAATCCCCGTCAAATTCCGCTCCGACCACCCACTGGCCCCATTGGGCATTGTAGCCGAAGTGGCCCCCAACCAAACCGCCGCTTGGGTTGGTCGAAAAGCCTTGACCGGCAGCGCTTGTGAAGAACTGATCGACAGGAAACGACCAGTTGTTTTGTTCCCAGCCACCGCCGCCGTTTATGCCCACATACCACCCGGCCCAAGTCGGCGGCGGCGGCGGCGGCGCCTTGAGCGCCATGTCGGCCGCCAGAGCAGGCGTCCCGATCAGCGCTGCGATGGCGATAATTCCAAGCGCGGCTTTCTTCATGACAGCCCCTGAAAATGCTCTTTTAATTATCGGAATAGTTGTAGCACGCGGCTTTACCTTCCGGTGTTGCCCTTTTGCCACTATTCACTGAAATCCGTAGATTTGTCGGCCTTGCCGACAACCCATACCGGGCGTGTCTGCGCTACATCCCGTAAGCCACCGCACGGGTATTGCCGCGCTGGAGATTGCGGTAGCGCGCCATCGCCCACAGCGGGAAGAACTTCGAATAGCCGTGGTAGCGCAGATAGAATACTCGCGGGAAACCGGTCGCGGTATAGCGCGGCTCGTTCCAGAAACCGTCGGCGCCCTGCGTGGAGGCGAGGTGGGCCATGCCGCGCGCGACCGCGGGATGATCGGCCTCGCCGGCTGCCATAAGTCCAAGCAAGGCCCAGGCCGTCTGTGACGCCGTCGACGGCGCGCGCTCGTAGCCGCGATAGTCGAGCTTATAGCTTGCGCCGTCCTCGCCCCAGCCGCCGTCGTCATTTTGAATGGCGAGGAGCCAGTCCACCGCCTTGCGCATTTCGGGCGATCGGTGATCGACGCCGACGGCGTTGAGCGCGCAGAGCACCGACCAGGTGCCGTAAATGTAGTTCATGCCCCAGCGGCCGAACCAGCTGCCTTCCGCAAGCTGGGTGCGGCGCAGATAGTCGACGCCTTTCGCCACCGCCGTGCTGCTGGCTGTCGTTTCGCTAAATTGCGCGAGCATCGACAGGCAGCGCGCGGTGACGTCTTCGGTCGGCGGATCGAGCAGCGCGCCGTGGTCGGCGAACGGAATGTTGTTGAGGTAATAATATTCGTTGTCGGCGTCGAAGGCGCCCCAGGCGCCGTTCTCGCTCTGCATCCCCAAAACCCATTCGCGGGCGCGCGCAAGCGAGGCGTCAAAGTCGCGCCGCCCGGACAGATTTTGCAGCCGATCCATCGCCATGGCGACGACTGCAGTGTCGTCGACATCGGGATAGTGCGGATTGGCGTACTGAAAGGCCCAGCCGCCGGGGCGAAGATCGGACCGCCGCGCGATCCAGTCGCCACGCACGTCGAGAATCTGTTTCGGCAAGAGCCAATCGAGGCCGCGTTTGGCCGCGCTGGCATCGCCGGTTTCCAACAAAGCATGGCAGGCGAGCGCAGTGTCCCAGATCGGCGACACGCAAGGCTGGCAATAGGCCTCGTCCTCGTTCGCCACCAACAGCTTCTCGACCGACTTGCGCGCAATGGCGCGCTGCGGATGATTTTCGGGAAACCCGAGCGCGTCAAACATCATCACGCTGTTCGCCATCGCCGGGAAAATCGCGCCGAGGCCATCCTCGCCGTTCAATCGCTCGCCCACCCAGGCAACCGCGCGATCGATGGCCCGCTGCCGGATTTTTTTGGGAAAGTAGGGCTCCGCCGCGCGCAACACGTTGTCGACACCGCGGAAGAACCAGAACCACGACGCTTTCTGCTGCGGCGCCTTCGGCACCGGTCCGAGCGTTTCCGGCGGTTCGAGGAACAGCTCGTCGATGCGCACGCCCTTGGCGTTGCGCGCCCGCGGTTTCTTCGCCATCAGCACCAACAAGGGAACGATGACGGTCCGGCTCCAGTACGAGATCTTGTCGAGATGGAACGGAAACCATTTCGGCAACAGCATGATCTCGACCGGCATCGCCGGCACCGCGCGCCAGGGAATAAATCCGAACAGCGCCAGCATGAGTCGCGTGAACACATTGGCGCGGGCGGCGCCCCCACGGGCGCGCACCGCGTCGCGCGCGCGGCGCATATGATCCGCGTCGACGGAATCGCCGATCATTTTGAGCGCGAAATAGGCCTTCACGGTCGCGCTGACGTCGAGGTCGCCGTCGCGAAACAGCGGCCAGCCGCCGTGAGCGCCCTGGATGCGGCGCAGGTAGACGGCGATCTTGGCTTCGAGCGCGCCGTCAAGCGGTTCGCCGAGGTAATGCCGCAGCAACACGTATTCGGCGGGAATAGTCGCGTCGGCCTCGAGCTCGAACACCCAATGGCCGTCCGGCCGCTGCTGTGCGAGCAGCGCCTGCCTTGCCTTTTGGATGTGCCGTTCGAGACTATCACCGAGCGGACGAGCGACCGTTTGTTGCGTCGCCGTTTGCAAGGGCTGTTCGAGGGTGTCTTCCATCACTGTAATTTCGCGATGATTTCGGCGGCGCGGTTGCCGGATCGGATCGCGCCTTCAATGGTAGCTGGCAGGCTAGTATCTGTCCAATCGCCGGCAAGGATGAGATTGCGCCACCCGGTAGGGGGTCCTGGACGTTTGGCATCTTGCGCCGGCGTGGCCGAAAAGGTCGCGCGCCGTTCGCGCACGATCTGCCAAGGGGGTAGTCCGCCCGGCAGCGCGGCCGGCAATCCGATGACGCGCGCGACCTCGTCCCAGATCGCCTTGGCGAGTTCCTCCCGCGGCCCGTCGATGAGTCGATCGCCGGCGCTGATGGTGACGGACAGCCTCCCGGGAAAGGCGAAGAGCCATTGCACCACGCCGTTTAGCACGCCGAGGATCGGCGGTTGCCCCGCGGGTGGTTCGATGCGGAAGTGCGCGTTGACGATGGCGCGGAACTCGGTCGGCACGTCGAGGCCGGGCACCAGCGAGGCCGCCACGTAAGGCGGCACCGTGAGGATGATGGCATCGTCAGCGCCGAGCGCGATGGTCTCGCTGCCGAAATCGAGCGTCTCGACTCGCTCGGCGCCAAAGCGCAACCCACGCAGTTGATGCTCCATGCGCACCGTAGCGCCGCGCTGCTGCAAATGGACCAGCGCCGGCTCGATCAGCGTCGACCCCAGCCCCTCACGCGCAATCAGCGGCCGGCAGGCGCGCCCTCCGGCGGCGAGCGTCTCGCGGATGATCGCGGCCGCAAGCCGCGCCGATCCTTGCGGCGGATCGATATTCAGCGCCGCGAGCAAGAGCGGCTCGACCAGGCGGCGATACAGCACTCCGTCGCAGGCAATGACCTCGCCGACCGCTTTGCCCGGCGGCGCACATAAAAGCCGCACCAGCGGCAGATAGTCGAGCGCGCGCGTGCCCGGGACGCGCCGGTTCGGATCGAACACCCAGAACGGCAGCCGGCCGTCGTTGAAGCGCAGCGTCCAGCGTTCGCCGCTGGCGAGATCGATGAAAGGGAATTCCGCGGTCGGCGGACCGATCAACCGATGCGCGGCGCCGATGCTGCGCAGATAGTCGAGCGCGGCGCGGTTGCCGGACAGCAAAAGGTGATTGCCGTTATCGATCATCATGCCGACCGACGCGTCGTGATAGGAGCGGCAGCGGCCGCCGGCAAACGCCGTCGCCTCGTGCACGATGACGCGCCGACCGCGCGCGGAAAGCTTCAGCGCGGCTGACAATCCGGCGAGGCCGGCACCGATGATGTGTACCGTTGTAGTCATTGGCAGAATGGCATCACACGAGATTGCGCAGCACGATGAACAGGAGTTTGGCGCGCGGCAGGCGAATGGGCGCCCGCGGCGGCGCAAAGCCGCGCGCCACCAGCGCCTCGAGAATGACGCGATACGCCTCGCCCATGATCCGCGGCGCGCGCACGACGCGACGCGGGCTTTGCGCCATGATCGCCTTTGCCTTGCGAAAGTGCTCTTGTGCGAGCTCGACGATGCCGGCGCACACCCTGCCGATCGCCGGATGCGCCAGGACCTCGCGCGGTTCGGTCGCAGCGATCCCCGCCGCTTGCAGCGCCTCCCGCGGCAAGTAGAGGCGGCCGAGCGCCGCATCCTCGTCGAGGTCGCGCAAAATATTGGTGAGCTGGAGCGCGCGGCCCAGATGATCGGCAAGCGCGATGCCGGCATCGGGCTGCATGCCAAAAACGCGCACCGAGAGACGCCCGACCGCGCAGGCGACGCGATCGCAATAAAGATCGAGCGTCGCGCGATCGGGAGCGCGGATGTCGGCGACCACGTCCATTTCCATGCCGTCGATGATAGCGATGAAGTCTTGGCGTTGCAGATCAAACCCGCGCACCGCCTGTGCCAACCCGGCGAGCTGCGGCGGCGGCGCGCAGCGATAGACCGCGTCGATATCGGTCCGCCAACGGGCTAATTGCCCGCGACGCAACTCCCGGGGACCGGGGTCGTCGGCGATGTCGTCGACGGCGCGACAGAACGAATAGATTTCGAACATCGCCTCGCGCTGCGCCCGCGGCAGAATGCGCATGCCCAAGTAAAACGAGCTGCGGGAGGCGCGCTCGGCCGCCGGAGTGGGCTTCTGCACTCACGCACCCCGCGGCTTTTGCGACGTGGCGGAGAAACGCCGACCGAGCCGCCGGGACGCGCCGCTCAAAATGCCGATCATCGTCAGGCCGGCAATGGCGGGCACGGAAAGATGCACGCGCTCACTGAGCGGATCGCGCATCATGAGGATGCGCGTCAGGCGATGCGCCAGCGTATTGATGACCGAGACTTCCAGCGATAGCCGCCGGTCGTTGATCAAGAGCGGGAAGACATCGCTGTCGCCGAGCAATCGCTCCGTGCGTTCGGCCAGGCTATGCAGCGCGGCACGCAGCGGCGGCGAAGCACGCGGCTCGCCGAGCGCTTCTACGCCGACGTTGTGCGCAGCCAGCGTGTCGAGCGGAATGTAGACCCGGTCGAGATTGCGGTAATCGTCCTTGCAGTCCTGCAAATGATTGATGATCTGCAAGGCCGCGCACAGCGCATCGTTGGCCGGCCAGGTGCCGCGGCTCTCGCCATGCACGTCGAGCACGAAGCGACCGACCGGCATCGCCGAGTAGGCGCAGTAGTGCAGCAGATCGTCCCAGTCGCGATAGCGGAGCTTGGTCACGTCGAGCTTGAACGCGGCGAGCAAATCCTGCGCGTGGCGCGGCGACAGCGCCCGCTCGGCGAGAGCGGCGTGCAACTCGACGGCCGCCGCATCGTCGTTGCTTTGGCCGCTGAGGCCCGCTTCGAGGCGATCGAGCAAACCGAGCTTGTCCTGCGCCGGAAGCGCGGCATGGTCGGCGATGTCATCGGCGGTGCGCACGAAATTGTAGAACGCCAAGATCACCTTGCGGTGGCGCGGATGAATGAGCCAGGAGGCAACCGGGAAGTTCTCATCCCGGTGGCCCTTTCCCGACCGCCAATTTTTGGCGTCGCCTGTGCTCGCATCGTTCATCGCAATTCCGAGACGTCTTGAATATTGCCCTGGGCACGGCCCTTCCACATGCCGCCGCGCCCGCGCGCATGCTGATAGGCGGAATCAATCGTGAACGCCATATAGATCGCGGCAATCGCCGGCAACGCCAGCCCCCACAGCGACGACAGGCGATAGAAGCGCAGCGTGGGCTGGAAGGCCAATGCCATGGCGAGCCATGCCAGAACCCCGAGGAGGCGCGCCAAGCCGCCGGCGAAAACGGCGAGCGCCACAGGGGCAAGATACGTGATCGCCAGACCGAAAACGGTTCCTGCCAGCAGCAACGGCGAATAGTGCAATTGCGCATACGCGGTGCGCGCGACCATGCGCCGGATATCCTCGATTGCCGGATAGGCGCGGGTGCTGCGCACGTGATCGGTCAATCCGATCCAAATCGGGCCTTGGGCTTTGAGGACCTTCGCCAGCGCGCAGTCGTCGATCAAGGCGCTGCGGATCGCGGCCATGCCGCCGGCTTGGCTGAGCGCATCGCGGCGCACCAGCATGCAGCCGCCGGCCGCGGCGGCAGTGCCGCGGCGCGGGTCGTTGGCCCAGGAGAACGGATAGAGCATCTGGAAGAAGAAAATGAACGCCGGGATGAACATGCGCTCGGCCAGACTTTCACACCGCAGCTTCGCCATTAGCGAGGTCAGGACGTAATCGCCCGATTGCGCCCGCGCCGCGAGCCCCTTAAGCGTACCGGGCGCGTAGACGATATCGGCGTCGGTGAGGAGGAGGTAAGTCGGCGGATGCGACATGGCCGTGGCCGCCTCGACCCCCTGGTGCTGCGCCCAGAGCTTGCCCGTCCATCCCGCCGGCAGCGTCTGGCCGGGCAACACGGTCAGGCGGTCGGCGGCACCGAGCGCCGCCGCGGCGTCACGCGCGACCTGCCCGGTGGCGTCGCGGCTCTGGTCATCGACCAGGACTACCGCGAATTCGCCGGGATAATCTTGCCGCAGCAGCGAGGAGACGGTCTCGCCTACGCATTCGGCCTCATCGCGCGCCGGAATAATTGCGGCCATCGCAGGCCACGACCGGCCTGCCGGGATCGCGTCGTCGCGCTCCCTTGCGCGCCAGAACCCTCCGCGCCCGGCCAGGAGATAGAGCCAGATCGCAAGCACCATTGACGCTATGAGGTCGTTGGTCACAGATAGTCCTGTAATGGCTGATTGGGGGCTGCCATTCCCCGATTCTAAGCGGAATCGCCCCAGCCGGGGGCGGCTCCTTCCCGTAATTATAGGGTCAGATAGCACCCATTGGGGACACCGGAAGGCCGGGCAATGAAACGATGAACGCCAAGGATCATCCTTTCCTCTCACGCCTCGACGCCACGGCCAAAGACATTGACGAGCTGCTCGGCCGGCTTGTGTCGGCGGCTCCGGCGGAAGGCGAACTGGCCCGGCCGTCGCGCCTGGTCGAAGCCATGCGCTATGCCAGCCTTGGCGGCGGCAAGCGGTTCCGGCCCTTTCTCGTGGTCGAGTGCGCGGCCCTGTTCGAGGTCCCCCGGCAGCACGCATTAATGGCGAGCGCGGCGCTGGAATGCGTGCATTGCTATTCGTTGGTGCATGATGACCTACCTGCCATGGACAACGACGACTTGCGCCGTGGACAGCCGACCGCGCACAAGGCCTTCGACGAGGCGACCGCGATCCTGGCCGGCGATGCGCTGCTCACTTTCGCTTTCGATATCCTGTCGCGGCCCCAGACGCATCCCGACCCCGCTATCCGCATCGAACTCGTCAACGCGCTCGCCCGGGCCGCCGGATTGGGCGGCATGGTGGGCGGCCAGATGCTGGATCTCGCCGCCGAGGGCCGCTTCACCGGCAACGGTCCGCAGCGCCTCGGCGAAGACGATGTGCGCAGGCTGCAGGCGATGAAGACCGGGGCGCTGCTGCGCTTCGCTTGCCAGGCCGGCGGCATGCTCGGATCGGCCACGCGCGTGCAGCGTCGAGCCCTCGAGCGTTACGGTTCGGCGGTTGGTCAGGCCTTCCAGATCGCCGACGATCTCCTCGATCTCGAAGGCGATCCGGCGCTGGTCGGTAAATCCACCGGCAAGGACGCCGTGGCGGGCAAGGCGACCATGGTCGGCGTGCTCGGCGGGGTCGGGGCAAAGGCGCGGCTGAAGCAGCTCGTCGGCGAAGCCGAACAGGCGCTGGCGCCGTTCGGGCCCAGTGCCGCGGTGCTTATCGAAGGCGCGAGATTCGTCGCTGACCGGCATGCATAGAACGCGATTATGACGGTTGATACGCGCTGCGGAGCGATTGCTCTGTGATTCTCGCATTTGTAGACTCAACAGAGTTTCCCGATTCGGCCCGATTGAAGTTCGCGCGGACGGGCCTTATCTGCCCCTTGCCGCGCATCGTGCGTGAGTGACGGCAACGAAACACGGCCCGGGCTTTTTTCGGGACTTTCATCCGCCATGACCATGCATACGCGATGGACCATCTGCGCGGCAGCCGCCCTGGTTTCGGCCGCACTTTTCACCCCCTCCCGGGTGCTGGCGCAGGGTCTGGGCGCTGCAGCGATAAACCAGTCTCATCCGCAATGGGTCGTCCAAGTCCGGGTCAAGCCGGCGGCCCCCGGAAAGGTCGGTCGGACGCCGCCGCCGCCGCCGCCACCCACCCAGCCGCAGTTGCCGCCGCGCGTGCCGTTCACTGCCGCCGAGGACGCGGCCTCCAGCATCCCCGGAATTCCGGCGGCGCGCTTTTGGGCGGATTCCACGACGGACTTTAACGAAGCGTTACCGCCGCAGCCGGGCCCGTGGCTCGCTCTGTCCAGCGGCGGCGAGGATGGCGCCTTTGGCGCCGGGCTGCTCAGCGGCCTGGCCGCTGCCGGGAAACGGCCGGACTACGCGGTGATCATCGGCGTGAGCACCGGCGCGCTCATGGCGCCCTTTATCTTTGCCGGACCGCATTATGATGAGGCGCTGCGCAAGGAATATACCAACGTCACCGCGGCGGACATTTTCGAAGCAGGCAAGACCGGCGAGAGCTTTGTCGATTCCTGGCCGCTGCGAGACCTGATCGCCAAAGAGATTACGCCGCACCTGCTGGCGGATGTCGCCACCGAGCACCGCAAGGGCCGGCGTCTGTTCGTCGTCTCCACCGATCTCGACGCCGAACGCTGCGCGGTCTGGAACCTCGGCGAGATCGCCGCTCATGGCGGCGATGCTGCACTCAAGCTGTTCCGCAGCGTGCTGCTCGCCTCGGCGAGCGTCCCCGGCGGTTTTCCGCCGGTGATGATCGATGTCGAGGCGAACGGAAAACATTTTCAGGAAATGCACGTCGACGGCGGCGTCTGCGGGCAATTTTTTGTCGCACCGGCGGCATTGATGGCAAGCACCAGCGATTATCGGCTGCCGGCGACGCAGCTCTACATCGTCGGCAACACCGGGCTGCAACCCGACTTCAAGGTCGTCGAACGTTTCGCGCCGTCCATCCTCACCCAATCGGTAGGCATGGCGGTGAAGGTCGACACCCGCCTGATGCTTGATCGAGCCTACATCGTGGCGAAGCGCAGCGGCGTCGAATTCAATGTCGCCACCATTCCTGCAAGCTTCAATGCGCCGAGCCAGGGTTCTTTCGATCCCAAGTACATGGCGGCGTTGTTTCAGACCGGCTATGCGCAAGGCCAAAGCGCAAATCCCTTCAGCAGCGAACCGCCGTCCTATCCGCGCTGGCCTGTCCCGTCATCGAGTCACATCGAGAAAACCGGAGCGAACTGATGAAAAATATCTTGCGCTCGATCTTCGTCGTGACGATCGCCGGCTTGCTGGTAGCGAGCGCCAGTATTCCGTCTGAAGCCGCACGTCGGGCGGCGCGCACCCGCGCCTTTGATGGGGTATGGAGCGTGGTGATCTACACGCTCTACGGCGATTGCGACCGGGCGCTGCGTTATTCCTTGCGCATCGAAGACGGCCAGGTGCTAGCAGACAATCAAAACTACCAGGTCGCCGGGCTGGTGGCCCCCAACGGCGTGATCCGCGTGATAGTTGAAGAAGGCGGCCGGTCGGCAAGCGGAGTCGGTCGGCTGCGGGACAATAGTGGCCGCGGCGAGTGGCATACGTCGACCGGCCAATGCGCCGGACAATGGACCGCCGTGCGGCGGCCGAACGCCGGGTATTAACCGAATTAGCTGTTGCTGGCGGCGAAGTTGGCGCGCTCGCCGATGGCGAGACGCTGGCGGCGAAGCCGGCCCGCATTTCTCACGCTCGCAGCGCCCGCGTCGTGTCGTCGAACAATTCCTCTACCGAAAGGCGGCGCGGAATGATCTTCATTTCGAGCGCATAGGTGCTCATGAGATCAAGAGCCGGTTTGACTGCGTCGACGCCGAACGGGATGGTGTCGATGGCGCCCGCCTTAGGCAGGCCGGCGGCCTTCTTGCTGTCGAGCAGCATACGGAACAGCTCGCGTATCGCGCCCGGATTCGACTTTGATATGTTTTCTTTGAGTACGACCATGTGATTGACCGGCACGACACCGTGCTTCCGGTACCAGGCTTTCCCGGCCGCTTCGGGGTCGGCAATCACGCTCTTGAGCCGTGGGTCGGTCGGCATGACGCCGCCGTAGATCGCGGCATCGAGCTCGCCCTCGATCAGCATCTTGGTCATGTCCTTGCCTGCGGCCGCGCGCTCGACGCCCGGCGGATCGCTGTACTCGGCCAAATGCGCGTCTTCGAACGTTACCCATTGCACCTTGCCGAGATCGAGGCGGTAGTCCTTCGACAGAATACCGCGCAACCATACGCCCGTGGTCTGCGTAAAGGCGCGCACGCCGACCCTGCGGCCGGGCAGGTCTTCGAGGCGCAGCGTGCCGCGTTCGGAATTGTAAAGCATGGCGCCGTGCTGAAAGCGCCCCAGCATCGTGACCGGCATCAGCACCAGCGGTTTGCCGTAGGCCTTGGCCTGCAGATAGCTGACGATCGCCATCTCGCTGACGTCGAACTTCTGCTCGCGTACCATCATGCGGAACGCCTTGTTGATCGGATCGATCTCGGTGAACTTCAGCACGACCCGCTCGGATTTGATGTCGCCTTTTTTCAGCGCCTGGGTGTGCGGGTAAGTCCCGAAACAGACGCTCAAAGTCTCGACCTTTTCGGCAGCGATAGCGTTCATGCGGGCTCCTCGCGGACACGCATGATTCTACGATCAGGCGAGCGGCGAAGCCAGTGCTGCCTTAAGTGGGCAAACTTCACTCAGTTCAGACGTCCGCTTCCGCTTGGCCGCGGCGCCGGCATGCAGCGACCAGCGTGTTGCGCAAGAGGCAAGCGATGGTCATCGGACCGACCCCGCCCGGGACCGGCGTGATTGCGCCGGCGATGCCCTGCGCCTCTGCAAAAGCGACATCGCCGACCAGACTCGATTTTCCGCCCGGCACGACGATCCTGTTGATGCCGACATCGATGACGACGGCGCCAGGTTTGATCCAGTCGCCGCGTACGAACTCCGGCCGCCCCACCGCCGCGACCACAATATCCGCCCGACGCAGGATGGCCGGAATGTCGCGGCTCTTGGAATGACCCAGCGTCACCGTACAATTCTCGGATAAGAGCAACGCCGCCATCGGCTTGCCGACGATGTTGGAGCGCCCGAGCACGACCGCCGCGGCGCCGCTCAGATTGGGCACGACGTCTTGCAGCAGCAGCAGGCAACCGTAAGGCGTGCAGGGAACGAGCGCCCTGGCCTGACCGCCGCTCCACAGATGCCCGACGTTCTGCGGGTGCAATCCGTCGACATCCTTGGTGGGGTCGATCGCGTCGACAACGCGTTGCGGATCGATGTGCTTCGGCAAGGGCAATTGCACCAAAATGCCATCGACTCGATCGTCGGCATTGAGCTCGGCAATCAGGGCCAGAAGCTCGGCTTCGCTCGTGGTCTCCGGGAGGTTGTGCTGAAAGCTGGCAATGCCTGCGGTGGTCGCGGCTTTGCCCTTGATGCGGACATAGATATGGCTTGCCGGATCGTCGCCCACGAGGATCGCGCAAAGTCCGGGCGTGAGGCCTGATGCAGCTCTCAGCTTCGCCGTAGCCGCCGCGACAGCAGCGATCAAACGGTCCGCGCGCGCCTTGCCGTCGATCCGCTTTGTTTCGATCATGACGGCGACGCTGTTAACCCAGACGAACCTCTTTAGCTAGCCGCCTGAATTCACGGCCCACTACTTTTCCGGCCCACAGATCAAATCAATGGCGGCTGTCGCGAGCGCCATGAGTTGCTTGCGCGACACGCCGACGCGAGAACGGACGGCGATTGTGTGCAAAGTTGCGGTCGCGAGTTGGGCCAACGCGGCCGGGTCGGCGTTCGATGGGACCTCGCCCCGCTCGCGCGCTTTACTAATGACAGCGGACAAGAAAGCGTCGGTGCCGCTAATGCTCGCCGCCAAAAATTCACGGACGGCGGGATCACTGACGGCCTGCGCTGGAGCGGTGGAAATCGAATAGCACCCGCGCGCCTCGCCGCCGCCGGCCCGATAAATATCCAGTGCAGCTTCATAGAAACGCTTGAGGAAGACCCGCAAGTTCGGGCTGTCGGCGAGGATTTCAAGGGACTTAGCCCGCGATTGCCGCAGATAGCGCTGAAGCGTCTTGAGATAGAGATCGCTCTTGTCGCCGAACGCGGCATAAAGGCTCGGCCGGTTCATCCCGGTCGCGGCTACCAAATCGTCCAGCGACGTAGCCGCGTAGCCGCGCTTCCAAAAAGATTCCGCTGCTTTTTCAAGGGCTTGATCGGGGTCATACTGCCGCGGTCGGCCGCGCCGGCGCGCTTCCGGCTGCTTTGAAGTTTTATGTACCATTTCGCAAAAAATCCTTGACGTCGTCTATTATATGCGGGACGGTACAGAAATCAAACCGGCATGAATCAGATGCCTTGTGTCTAAAGAGTAACGGCATGCACACACTGCTCCCCGCGTTGCCGACCCGGTTGACTGCTGTCCCGTCTATTGACGCGTTACCGGCAAAGCCCCGCTCACGCGCATGGTGGCCGCTTGCCGCTTGGTCCATCACCCCGCGCACTTGGATCGAGAACGACGTGACGCGGCGGCGACTGCTGAGCTGCCAGATGCTCGACTACCGGTTCGCCAAGGATGTTGGCCTGACGCCCGCGCAGATCGCGGCCGAGTGCAAGGAACCGTTCTGGGCAGCGGTCAGACTGTCGCGCGAGCAATGACTTCAAGATGGCACAATCAAGGAGGGCACCGCTATGGAGCTGTACTTTTCACCGATGGCCTGTTCACTGGCAAGCCGGATTGCGCTTTACGAAGCTGGCGCCGACGATATTCGCTTCATCGAAGTTGATCCCAAGAGCAAGCGCACGCTGAGTGACGAGGACTATCTGGAAATTTACCCACTCGGGCTCGTCCCTTTAATCCGTCTCGATGACGGTTCGCTGCTGAGTGAAAATGCCGCGATCCTGCAATACATTGCCGCTCGATATCCTCAGGCGAAGCTTGCGCCGCGCGACGGCGACATCGAACGAGCGCGCCTGCAGCAATGGCTCTGCTTTATCGGCACCGAACTGCACAAGGGTCTGTTCATCCCCCTGTTCGATCAAAAAGCGCCCAATGGAACGCGCGGGCACACGTTAAAGAAATATGAAACGCGCCTCAAGTATCTCAACGACCATCTCAACGGCCGCGATTACCTGCTTGATCGCTTCACAGTCGCCGACGCTTATCTGTACACCATTTTGAACTGGACCGTGCCAACGCGGGTCGATCTCACGCCTTGGCCGGCCATCAAGGCCTACCACGAGCGCCTGCAGAAACGGCCAAGCATCGCCAAGGCGTTTCAGGAAGAATTTGCACTATACAAGGCCGAGCTTGCGCGACACCAGGCCGCGTGAAACCGGTGACGTAACATGGACAGTAGCGAGCGGTGATCGACCGATACGAATAATGCGGACGCCGTCCGGGGTCGCCGTTATACGAATACCACAAAACGTTCGTTTTGTTGGCTGCGGCGGTCCAAAGCGAATACCTCAGTAAATCGCCTTCTATCCGGCCGCCGCACTTTTCCCGGAGCTTTATTCGTGCTAAACGACCGATTGGTGAATCTCAAGGAACCCGGCCGTGGCAGCGACCGTCGCCAAACGTCAGTCCAACCGGTGGCCGGCGCTCTTGGATGCGGCCGCATCGCAGTTCGCCGAGCGTGGCTACCACGCCACCAGCATGCGCGACCTTGGCGCCGCGATCGCCATGACGCCGGGCGCGATCTATTTTCACGTTGCCAGCAAACAGGCACTGCTGCTCGCCGTGTACGAGGAAGGCGTGCAGCGCATTCTCGACCGGGTCGAAACAGCGGTTGCCGCCGAACGGGAGCCCTGGGCGCGGCTGGAGAAGGCGGTCGCCGCGCATCTGGAGTCGATTCTCGATGCCAGCGCCTTCGCCCGCGTTGTCATTCGCATCTTGCCGACCGATGCCCCGGAGATCGGTGCACAGCTCAAGGAGTTGCGTGACCGATACAAGTCGCGGTTCCGGCGGTACTTTTCCGCGATCAGCTTGCCGCGGGACCGCGACGCCGCGATCGCCCGGCTGTCGCTGCTCGGCGCCATGAACTGGACCCCGGTCTGGTACCAGGAAGGCGGCAACTCCGCCCAGACCATTGCCCGGGAATTTTTAGCGCCGCTGCGCGCGCTGGCCGGCGTCAAATCCGTGCGGGCGCGCAAATGACGGCGAGCACATTATCCCCGCCGGCTCGCGTCCTGGTCACCAAGATCGGACTTGACGGGCACGATCGCGGCAGCCGCATTGTCGCGGCGTATCTGCGCGACGCCGGCATGGAGGTCATCTACACGCCGCCGTGGCAATCGGTTGCCGGCGTGGTCAAGCTGGCGATGGAAGAGGACGTTGATGTTATCGGCGTCAGTTCGCTGGCAACCGACCATCTTATCGTGCCGAAGCTCATGGATGCGTTGCGCGAAGCCAGCCTCGGCCATATCGGCCTGGTGGTTGGCGGCATCATTCCGGAAGACGAGCGCCCCGCCTTGCTGCGGGCGGGCGTCAGCGCGATTTTCGGACCGGGCTCCCCGCGCGACGACATCATCGCGCATGTCGGCGCGCTGGCCGTCAAAGCGCGCGAGAGACGAAACGCCGAGCTGAGGGAGATCGCCCAATGACCCGAGAGGCCGTTCAACTTTCGCTGCCCGGCTTCGAGCAGGCGCACGGCCGCTGGCGCGCCGAATATGGCCAGCAGATCGGCGCCGATCACGTCATCAAGAACCGCTCGCGTATCGAGATCAAACCGCTCTACACGCTGCGCGACTGGAACGGCGACGCCTTCCTCGAAAATCTCGGCTTTCCCGGCCAATATCCCTATGCCCGCGGCATCTATCCGACCATGCATCGCGGCCGCACCTGGACGCAGCGGCAATTGATCGGGCTCGGCACGCCCGAGGATTACAACAAGCGCGTGCGCGTCATTCTCGATGCCGGCGCCACCGCGATCAGCCTGTTGCCGTGCAATTCCGGCTTCCGCGGCGTCGACTGCGATGAAGTCGACCCGGTCCTGCTCGGCACCTGCGGCACGGTCATCAACACCACCGACCATATGGACCGCGCGCTCGACGGCGTGCCGCTCGGCAAAATCTCCACGGCGATGAACGATCCCTCGCCGTTCACGTTGCTGGCGTTCACGCTGGGCGTCGCCAAGAAGCGCGGCATCCCATGGACCTCGATCAGCGGTACCTCGAACCAGAGCGATTATCTTTCGCATTTCATCGCCAATCACATGTTCTATCGGCTGTCGTTACCCGGCTCGCGCCGCGTTCTGCTCGACCACATCGAGTTTTGCCGCAAGCACGTGCCGCACTGGAATCCGGTGTCGGTCGTCGGTCAGCACATGCAGCAGGCCGGCGCCACGCCGGTCGAGACCATGGCTTTCACCATCTCGACGGCGCTGCAATATGCGCAGGACTGCATCGATCGCGGCATGGACATCGACTTCGTGCTGCGACGCTTCACTTTTTTCTTCGACATCTCGATCAGCTTCTTCGAGGAAGTCGCCAAGTTTCGCGCCGGCCGGCGGATCTGGGCGCGGCTGGCGCGAGAGCGGCTCGGCGCCAAGGATCCGGGCTCGTGGCGCTTCAAATTCCACGGCCAGACGTCCGGCGTCGATCTCACCGAGCAGCAGCCGCTCAACAATATCGCGCGCGTCGCGGTGCAGGCGATGGCCGGCATCATGAGCGGGCTGCAGTCGCTGCACACCGACGCCTACGACGAAGCGATCACTACGCCGACCGAGGAAACCGCGCGCATTGCCGTCGCCACCCAGAATATCCTGCGCGAAGAAGCGCATCTGTGCGACGTCATCGACCCGCTCGGCGGCTCGTATTATGTCGAAACGCTGACCGACCAGATGGAGCAGGAGATGGTGGCGCTGATCGGCAAGATCGACGCTGCCGGCGGCATGTACAAGGCCGCCGAAGCCGGTGTCATCCAATCGATGATCGGCGAATCCGCGCTGGCTTTCCAGGAGCGGGTGGAAGCCGGCGACGAGAAGGTGATCGGCGTCAATTGCTATCATGTCGACGAAACCGACCGCCGCGGCAGGCCGACCGAGCGGCCCGACCCCGAACGCATGAAGGAGCACGTGGCGCGCTTCAAGGCCTACAAGGCGGAGCGCAGCCAAGCCGACGTGCGCCGTGCTCTCGATGCGCTGACGCGCGCCGCCAATAGCCCGCGCGAGAACGTTTATGAGCGGATCGTCGAAGCGGCCGAAGCGGGCGTCACCCACGGCGAGATCGTCAGCCTGCTTCGCAAGGAGCTCGGCTTTGGCCATCCGCTTGTCATGGTCTGAGCCCACGCACGCGCGCGAACCGCCGCCGATGCATGACGATGTCGTCGACAAGCTCGTCACCGGGGATGCCCCGACGCTGGCGCGGTGCGTCACGCTGATGGAAACCGGCGGGCCGACCGCCGATCTTATCCATCAGCGTATTTGCCGCCATGTCGGACACGCCGCGGTCATCGGCTTCACCGGGGCGCCCGGCGCCGGCAAATCGACATTGATCGACGCCTATATCGGCATGTTGCGCGCTCGCGGGCTGAAGGTGGCCGTCGCCGCCGTCGATCCGTCGAGCCCGATTTCCGGCGGCGCTATTCTCGGCGACCGCGTGCGGATGCGGCGCCACGCCGAAGATTTGGGCGTCTTCATTCGCTCCGTGGCATCGCGTGGCCACCTCGGCGGTCTGTCGGAGAGCATCCACCGCATCGTCGATGTCATGGACGCGGCCGGCCGCGATTTCATCATCATCGAGACTGTCGGCACCGGCCAATCGGAAGTCGAGGTGGCCGAGATCGCCGATCTTTGCGTGGTGGTCAACGCACCCAACATGGGCGACGACGTTCAGGCGATAAAGGCCGGCGTTCTCGAAATCGCCGACGTGCTGGTGGTCAACAAGGCCGACCTGCCGCTGGCGCGGCGCACCACCGAGCAGCTCAAGAACATGCTGAAACTGCGACGAGAGAGGCTCAATGTCCCGGTCATCGAGACGGTGGCGACTAAGGAAACTGGTATCGAATCGCTTCACGAGACGATCGCCGGCCTACTGACGACAGCGGCCGGCGACAAGCAAAGAACCCGCGAGCGTCGTATGCGCCGGCTGATCGCCAAATCCGCCGGCCGCATCGTTCACGATCGCATTCGCGATGCCGCCGGCGGCGAGCTGGAAGAGCTCGTCAAAACCGCCGCGTCGGGCGAGATCGGCATCGCGGAAGCCGCCCGGCGGGCGCTGAAGACCGTTCGCTGAAATCCCTGCGCGCGCAGCACCGCACGTTGAGCACGGCTTACACGACACCGCGCGCCGCGGCCCGCCCGGCCGCGCGTCCGGAAAAGATGCAACCGCCGAGGAACGTGCCCTCAAGCGCCGCGTAGCCGTGAACGCCGCCGCCGCCGAATCCGGCCGCCTCGCCGGCGGCGTAAAGCCCCGGAACGGGTTGGCCGTCGGCGCCAAGTACGCGGCTGTCGAGGTCGGTTTGCAGGCCGCCCAGAGTCTTGCGGGTGAGAATGTTGAGACGAACCGCGATCAACGGACCGGCGGCCGGATCGAGCAGTTTATGCAGCCGCGCGGTTCGCACTAGCCTGTCGCCTATATAGCGGCGCGCAGCCCGAACGGCGGTGATCTGCATGTCCTTGCAAAACCGATTGTCGAGCTGGCGATCGCGGGCGGTCATGCGCGATGCCGTCGAGGCTCAGCAAAGGCTCGCCGCCAACCAACGCATTCATGCGCGCAACGAGCTGCGCCAGATCGCGCTCGACGATGAAATCCTCGCCCTCGTCCATGAACGCCTTGACCGGCGCGGGAATGCCCTTGGTCGCGCGGCCTAAGACTTGACGCCAGCTTTTGCCGGTAAAATCCGGGTTCTGCTCCGAACCGGACAGCGAGAACTCCTTCTCGATGATCTTCCGGGTCAGAATGAGCCAGGAATAATCGTACCCGGTCGCCATGACGTGCTTGAGCGTTCCCAGCGTATCGAAGCCGGGGTAGAGCGGCACCGGAAGCCGTCTGCCGCGCGCGTCGAACCACAGCGCCGATGGACCGGGAATGACGCGAATGGCGTGTTCGGTCCAGATCGGCTTCCAGTTCTTGACCCCCTCCGGGTAATGCCACATGCGATCGCGATTGATGATGGTGCCGCCTGCAGCCTCCGTGATCGCCAGCATGCGGCCGTCGACATGGTCGGGGACGCCGGTGATCATCCGTTTGGGCGGCGGTCCCAGCCACTGGGGCCAATACTGGCGCACCAGGGCATGATTGGCGCCGATGCCGCCGGAGGTGATGATGACCGCCTGCGCCTTCAGTGCAAAGGCGCCGACGACTTGGCGCGCACTTTTTTCGCCGCGGGCAACGCTTGAGGGTTCGAGGATATCGCCAGCCACCCCGTCAACCGCCGCGCCCGACTTGGTCAGTTCGTTGACGCGATGCCGAAACCTGAAGGTCAGCAGTCCCCGGTTTGCGGCCTCGCGCGTGCGCTGAACAAAAGGCGC
The DNA here is from genome assembly GCA_963721025.1 of uncultured Alphaproteobacteria bacterium. GTDB lineage: Bacteria > Pseudomonadota > Alphaproteobacteria > Rhizobiales > Xanthobacteraceae > BOG-931. The sequence goes on from CAVRHN010000002.1 coordinate 538,402, forward strand.
GATGATTCCCGGCCCGGTTCCCCAGGTGATATGGAAACGCGGCACAGAATTGCCGTGGCCGGTCGCGTTGCCGCCACCGCGCTCGGCCCAGCCGACCACCGGGAAAAAGCGGATGCCGCGCTCGTGCAGCCACGATCGCTTTTCGCCGGCGGCGAAGGCGACATAGGCCTCGGCCCATTTTCGCGGCCAGAAATCCTCGTCACGATCGAACGCGGCGGTGCCCATCCAATCTTCCAGCGCCAGCGCGTGCAAGTCATGGATGCCCATGCGCCGCTGCTCGGGCGAGTCGACGAGAAAAATCCCGCCGAACGACCAGAATGCCTGACCGCCCAGCGATTGCTCGGGCTCCTGATCGAGCACGATGATCTTTTTGCCGGCTTCGGCAAGCTCCGCGGCGGCGACGAGGCCAGCAAGTCCGGCTCCGACGATGATCGTGTCGGCATCATAGGCCATCTGGCTAATCCCCCTTGCCCATCATTCTACGCCGTTGTTAATTCGAGCGCAGCCTTCAGCGGCGGAAATTGCCAACGGCTGGAAGAACTCGCCCATCAATATGCAGGCGTCGCCTTGACCAGTGCGCAAAAACAAATCAAGCGTCAGATGGTTGCCCGGTACGCGACCAATTGCATGCGTCCCGCGCGCCGCTGATTAGTGTAGTCCGTTGAGCGCCTCCCATACACGACGCGGCGTCGCCGGCATGTCGATATGGCGTAATCCAACGCGACCATGGAGGGCGTCGACGATCGCGTTGATGACCGCCGGCGGCGCGCCGACGGCGCCGGCCTCGCCGGCACCCTTGACGCCGAATGGGTTGGATGTCGACGGCACGTTGTGCGTCGAGAAAGCGAAGCTCGGGATATCGCCGGCGCGCGGCATGGCGTAGTCCATGAAGGAGCCCGAAAGCAGTTGCCCGCTCTCTTGATCATAGACGGCATGCTCAAGCAGCGCCTGGCCGATACCCTGCACGATCCCGCCGTGGACCTGCCCCTCGAGCAGAAGTGGGTTGATGGTGCGGCCGAAATCGTCGACGACGGTGTAGCGTTCGATGGTGACGACGCCGGTATCGGGATCGATTTCGACCTCGACGATGTGGCAGCCGTTGGGAAACGTCTGTGCCGGCGGCACCCGGAGATGGGTCGCATCGAGCCCGGGCGCCATGCCCGCCGGCAGTTTGGCGGGATCGCGCGCCGCCTTCGCGACCTCCATAAGATCGATGCGGAGATCGGTGCCCGGCACGGAAAATACTCCGTCAGCGAAAGCGATGTCCTGCGCCGAGACTTCCAGAAGGTGCGCCGCCAGCTGGGAGCCCTTGTTGATGATTGCGCGGCCCGCCTCGTAGAGCGCGGTACCCGCGACGGCGATCGCACGCGACCCTCCGGTCAGCCCGGCCGGCGTGCGGTCGGTGTCGCCCATGATGACGTCGATGCGATCAGCATCGATACCCAGCTGGTCGGAGACAAGCTGCTTGTATGAGGTAACGAGACCGGTGCCGTATTCTTGGTTGCCCATCACCAGCTCAACGCGCTCGTCTTTGAATTCGATCGACGCGGTCTCGGGAAAGCCGCCGCCGCAGCGCTCGGTATAGGTCGCCATGCCGATGCCGCGCAGCCTGTCGTTACGCTCGCTTCGCGCACGCCGTTGCGGGAACGACGACCATTCCGCCGCCGCCATGCAGCGGTTCATCACCTCCTCGAAATCACCGGAATCGAGCAAGAGCTTGGTCGCCGATGTGTAGGGCATCGCTGACGGCGGCACGAAATTGACGCGGCGGATGGCGTCGGGGCCCATGCCGAGCTCGCGCGCGGCGGCATCGACGAGGCGCTCGAGCAGGTATGCGGCCTCGGGTCGTCCGGCGCCGCGATAGGCGCAGACCGGCACGGTGTTGGTACAGACGCCCTTGACGTTCACATGAATCGCCCCGATCGAATAAAGTCCGGAGACCAGATCCGTCGAGCGGGTCGGCACGAAGCAGCCGAACGGCGACAGATAGGCGCCAAGGTTGGCAAGGATCGAAACGCGCAAGCCGAGGAAGTGGCCGCTCGCATCGAGCGCGAGCTCTGCGCGTGTGCTGTGATCGCGGCCCTGATTATCGGAGACGAATGCCTCGGAGCGGTCCTCCTGCCACTTTACCGGCCGCCCAAGCTTGCGGCTTGCCCAGACGACGAGCGCTTGCTCGGGATAGACGAAGGCCTTCATGCCAAACGCGCCGCCGACATTGGGTGTGATCACGCGGAGCCTGTCCTTCGGCATCTTGAGCACCGCTTCGGCGAGCGGGTCGCGCACGAAATGCGGACCTTGGGTTGCCGTGTAGAGCGTTGAGCGGCCGCTTTCCCGGTCGTAATCGGCAATAGCATTGCGTGGTTCCATCGAGTTGACCACGAGACGGTTGTTGACAAGGTCGAGCGTGACGACGCGCGAGGCCTTGGCGAAGGCGGCCTCGGTCGCCTCGGCGTCGCCCATGTCATTGTCCCAATCGAAGACCATGTTGCCCGGAATGTGGTCGAACAGCTGCGGCGCGCCCGCGGCGATCGCATCCTTGGCCTCGGTGACCGCCGGCAGCTCATCGTATTCGACCTCGATGGCTTCAGCGGCATCGCGAGCGGCGCTGAAAGTCTCGGCGACGACCAACGCTACGGGCTGACCGACGTGGCGAACCTTGCCGCGCGCAAGCACGGGCCGAGGGGTATCGTGCCGCGGCGTGCCGTCGCGATTGGTTAGTGGCACCAGGCAGGGCACGTCGCCGAGGCCGTCCGCCCGAATGTCCTCGCCGGCGGCCACCAACAGCACATCGGGCATGCGCCGCGCCGCGGTCGCGTCGATGCGCTTGATCTGCGCATGCGCCACAGGCGCGCGCAGCACGAAGGCATGCGTCATCCGCGGCAGGGTGATGTCGTCGGTGTAGCGGCCCCGCCCGGTGATAAGACGCAGGTCCTCATGACGCCGCATGGGCTGACCGATGCCGAACTTCATGCCGTGTCCTCGGTTCCTGCTTTGCTAGATAGGTGTCGTGTCAATGATTGCACGCCGGCGTTCGGCGTTCGCGCCGGCAATTCGATCAGAATACGCGACCTAAGTGACGGCGGCGCAAGTATCCATCGACGCGCAGCCAAAGGCTCGAGCTGTCCGCGCCGTGCGACGTAGCGAGCGTTCCCCGCATGTTCTCCACTAGGTCTTTGAATTGCTTGGTGGGCGCACAAGGACTCGAACCTTGGACCCGCTGATTAAGAGTCAGCTGCTCTACCAACTGAGCTATGCGCCCTAACCGAGGAAGACCGCGGCCTAGGCCGTACCACCATGGACGTGGCGCTCGCGTTCCCTTCCGTGCCGCGTACAGATCGCACAGGTGAGGCCACGACGCCTTGCGCGAGCACATCTAGGACATTGCCGGCGGAATTCCAAGCGGGGACTGCGACGCGAGATGAAGCTTGCTTAGGCCCGATCTGCCGGCTTGGCGCCGATCGGCGGGGAGGTCCGGGGGCGAAGACACCCGGCACCGGATCGATCGCGCATCGAGGCGCTGCAGGCTTGCTGGAATCGGCAAACCCGGACAAAATGCCCGCTTGGCCTGCAGCGGGAACGAACTCATGCGCCTGCCGTTTCTCGTCTTCTATTTGCTGGCGGCGGCGGCAAGCGGCGCCGGGGCGCAGACGGCCGCCGAACAGACCGCGACCGTCACCGGCATCACCATCACCCATGTCGGAACCTACACGGCGCAGACCACGAGCGCGCCGGCCCGGCCCGGTCAGGAAACGCCGACCGGCACTGTCGGCGCCGACGTCAATTGGCATTTTCTGTCGGACTCGCCTGACGTGGCCGCGAAGACCGGAACGCAGTTCGGCATCGAATTCCGGCTCGAGGGTACGCCCGCGGGTGACGGCGTGACGCTGCATGCCGCATTCACGTTTCCGCCGCAGGGAATTCGCAATCCGAATACCGGCGACATGATGCACGCCGCCAAAATTGTCTTTCCGAACATGAAAATCGGCGCGCTCTGCCTTGTCGGTTACGGCTTCGACAACGAGTGGGAGATCGCGCCCGGCGTGTGGACCGAGCAGATTTGGTATCAGGATCGCATACTGGCCGAGCGCAGCTTCACCGTCGGCAAGGCGGAATAGCGGCCTTACCGCCTTGAAGGAGAGATCACCGGGTCCGGCGAATGGTGCCGGCCCGATGATGGCAGGGACGCCTCAGCCCACATCAGTCGAATGGATGCGGCGCTCAACGATGGCGATCGGTTCAAGCTTGCCGCGTTGCCGCCGAACCATCAGCTTGTTGAGCGCGGCGAGATAGGCCTTGGCCGAGGCGACCAGGGTGTCGGGATCGGCGCCCTTGGCGGTCACCGTGCGGCCGTTCTCCGACAGCCGCACCGAAACTTCCGCCTGCGCGTCGGTACCCTCGGTCACCGCGTGCACCTGATAAAGCTCCAGCACCGCCTCGTGCGGCACCATCGCCTTGATGCAATTGAAGGTGGCGTCGACCGGGCCGTTGCCGTCGCGCTCCTCGATCAGCGACTTGCCGTCGACGTCGAGCTTCATGGTGGCGCGCTGCGGCCCGTGGGTGCCGGCAATGACCGAGAGCGAAACGAGCTTGATGTGATCCTGGGCGGTCGCGATCTCCTCATCGACCAATGCCTCGATGTCCTCGTCGTAGACGTGCTTCTTGCGATCGGCCAGCGCCTTGAAGCGCACGAAGGCGTCTTCGAGCTGGTTGCCGGCGAGCCGATAGCCTAATTCCTCCAGCTTGTGGACGAAGGCGTGCCGCCCGGAGTGTTTGCCCATGACCAGCGAGCTCTGCTTCACGCCGACGTCCTCGGGCACCATGATCTCGTAGGTCTGCGTGTGCTTGAGCATGCCGTCCTGGTGGATGCCGCTCTCGTGGGCGAAGGCATTACGGCCGACGATCGCCTTGTTGTACTGCACCGGAAACGAGGTGACGGCCGCGACGAGCTTCGACGCCCGCGTCAGCATCTTGGCGTCGATGCCGGTCCAGAACGGCATCACGTCGTTGCGCACCCGCATCGCCATCACCACTTCTTCGAGCGCGGCGTTGCCGGCGCGTTCGCCGATGCCATTGATGGTGCACTCGATTTGGCGGGCGCCGGCGCGCACGCCGGCCAGCGAGTTCGCCACTGCCATGCCGAGATCGTCATGGCAATGCACGGAAAAGCGCGCCTGGTCGGAGTTCGGCACGCGCTCGCGCAGCATCTTGATGAGCGCGAAATATTCCTCTGGCACCGAATAGCCGACGGTATCGGGAATATTGATGGTCGTGGCGCCGGCCTTGATCGCAGCCTCGACGCAGCGACAGAGGAAGTCGTGCTCGGTGCGGGTGCCGTCCTCGCTCGACCATTCGACATCGTCGGTATAGCGGCGTGCGCGGTTCACCGAAGCGATCACCATCTCGTAGACCTGTTCCGGCTCCAATTGCAGCTTCCACTTCATGTGCACCGGCGAAGTGGAGAGGAAGGTATGGATGCGCGAGCGCTTGGCCGGCTTGATCGCTTCGCCGGCGCGGTCGATGTCGTTTAATCCGGCGCGGGCAAGGCCGCAGACGGCGGCATTCTTGGTGCGCTTGGCGATCTCATGGACGGCGGCAAAGTCGCCTTCCGAGGCGATCGGAAAGCCGGCCTCGATGATGTCGACGCCCATCTGGTCGAGTAGCTCGGCGACTTCGAGCTTTTCTTCGTGTGTCATGGTGGCGCCGGGACATTGCTCGCCGTCGCGCAAGGTGGTGTCGAAAATAACGACGCGGTCCTTCTCCGACTGGGCTGGAGCGGTCATGATTGAAGTCCTTTTCGTCTGCACCCGCCCGGTCGTGTTTTGGGCTGTTGGGCGCTCGTGGGTTCCATGGCTCGGTTCGACCCCTGAGTGCCCAGGCGCAAACGCCCGGTCGGCCCTCAGGGGGCGATAAGGAGCAGGAGCCCGCCGAGAATGAGGGCGGCGCCGGGTCCGGCCGCATCGGCCGTCCGGTTCATCGCGCGGATATGGTGGCGGGTCGCCATCACTTGCCCTCGGATCCCAGCGTTGCTGAGCGCGGTAAAGGCCGCGTTAACGAATATGGGACCGGCCCCCTTGTAGCGGAAGAAGGTTCGCCTGCGCAAGCTCCTACGCCCGGTTCAGGCTTCCCCCCGAACGGGCTCGATCAGGCGCGTAAGTCATTGCCGCCACGACTGTTCGAGAAACGCGACGATGAACGTCGGCATGCGGGGATCGAGATCGGCGCGCCCGCGCACGATGCGGATGTCGGACAATTCCGGCTGCGGCTCGCTCGCCAGATGGCGCATGATCGCCGAGCGAAGCTCCTCGGCGCTCTGACGCGCCGTGAGCCGTTTCATCAAGGCGATGATGCCGCGGTCGCGCACCAGACACCAACCCGGCGCGGCGTCGAGCGTGGCGATATCGAGGCCGGTCTCTTCCAGGAGTTCACGAGTGAGGCTGCCGGCGAGATCGAGCGCGCCGGCGGCGCCGATGTCCTCGGGGCCCGGTGTGCCGCAGGGAAAATAGAGCTGCCCCGCCGCCGCGGTGGACGACGCCATCTCGCCGAGGAGATAGGCGCCGTCGGTGGTCCGCAGCGCCGCGGCGGCAAAGATATTGAAGACGCCGGCGTCGGGCGGGCCCCAATCGCGCCAAGCGAGAAAGCTCGCGTAATCCGTTTCGAAGCAGGCGCCGCGCAGCACGCCGTCATCGATCGTGTAGCGATGAACGAGCAGCACGCGGCCGTTCCACAGCGCAGGCCGCTCGCGCTGACGAAAGGCGAAATGCCGGTCGATCTCCGCCCGGCGCAGGTGTGCAAACTGCCACGACCACGGCTCGACTGCGATCTCGACGCGATCGAGCGCGACGATTTCGGGATTTGGCGGCCTGAACGACATGGGCCGTCATTCAGCATGAACTCGTTTCGCTGTCATCATCACGGTCGCAAAGACGTTCCGAGCCACCGTTCGCGGCGGCACAAAAAAAGAGCGGCACCCGAAAGTGCCGCTCCCACGCTTTCTTGACTAGACGATCAGCCGCGTCCGATCAGGTCTTCATTGCCGCCTTGACTTCCTCAGCCGTGATCGGCAGCGAGCGGACGCGGGCGCCAACGTTGAAGATGGCGTTGCCGATCGCCGGTGCGATAACCGTCACCGCCGGCTCGCCGCAGCCCACCGCCGGCTCGCCGTTGCCCACCGTGGGCTCGGCGCGGCCCACCGTGGGCGCTATTGTCGACGATGCTGATGTGGAGCTCCGGTATCCGGCTTTTCCGCATCGGCGTGTAGCCCTGGATATTACGCATTCGGCACTGTATAAATTAGATCGATTGCGACGATCATTTCAGATCGATGGAAAATAACAAAAGGAAACGGGGATGAACGCACCGGTAGCAAAATTTCTTATCGAGGAGACCTGGCGGGGACGCGTATTCGGCGCGGAATGGCGCACCGCAACCGGTGGATCGTTGGACGTCCTGGAGCCTGCGACCGGCGCCACGTTGACCCGCGTCGGCAATGCCACCGCGGCCGACGTGCACCGAGCCACCGCCGAGGCGCGCGCCGCGCAGCCCGGCTGGGCCGCGACACCCTATGAGAAACGCGGCGCCATCCTGCGCAAGGCGGCCCGGATTTTGGAAGAAAATCAAGAAGAACTGATCCCCTGGATCGCGCGCGAGACCGGCGGCATTCCGGCCAAAGCCGGATTTGAAATCCATATGGTGACGGAAATCCTCTATCGTTCCGCCGCGATGTGCACGGAGCCGCAAGGCCTGGTGCTGCCGTCGGATCCTGGCCGCATCAGCATCGCGCGGCGGCTGCCGCGGGGCGTCATCGGCGTGATTTCGCCCTTCAATTTCCCGCTCATCCTGTCGAGCCGCGCGGTCGCGCCCGCGCTCGCCACCGGCAACGCGGTAGTGCTCAAGCCCGATCCGCGCACCGCACTGACCGGCGGATTCATCATTGCGAGGATTTTTGAAGAAGCCGAACTACCCAAAGGAGTCCTGCAGGTGCTGCCTGGCGGTGCCGAGGCGGGTGAAGCGATTTGCACCGACCCGGACATCGCCATGGTATCGTTCACCGGATCGAGCCACGTCGGGCGACGGATCGGCGAGCTGGCAGGCAAACATCTCAAGAAAGTGCAACTCGAGCTCGGCGGCAAGAACGCCGTGATCGTACTGGAGGACGCCGACCTCGATGCGGCGGCTTCCGCGATCGCTTTCGGCGCCTGGTTCCATCAAGGTCAGATTTGCATGACCACGGGCCGCGTGCTGGCTCAGGAACAGATCGTTGCGCCGTTGACCGAAAAACTGGTGGCGAAAGCGAAGCACCTGCCGGTCGGCGACCCGCTGGGGCAGGTCGCGCTCGGACCGGTGATTAACCGCGCCCAAGTCGAGCGCATCCACGGCATCGTCAAGGACTCGGTGGCGGCGGGCGCGAAACTTGAGGCTGGCGGAACATTCGATGGACCGTTCTACCGGCCAACGGTGCTGACCGGCGTCAAGCCGGGCATGCGCGCTTTCGACGAGGAAGTTTTCGGGCCGGTGGCGGCGATTACGTCTGTCGGCAGCGACACAGAGGCGATCGAACTCGCCAACCGCAGCGAATACGGGCTGTCGGCCGGCGTGTTCTCGGCCGACGTCGGCCGCGCGATTGCGGTCGGCAATCGCCTCAACACCGGCCTCCTTCATATCAACGACCAGACCGTCGCCGACGAGCCGCATGTGCCATTCGGCGGCACCGGAGCCTCCGGCAACGGCACGCGCATCGGCGGTCCGGCCAACTGGGAGGAATTCACGCAGTGGCAGTGGATGACGATCAAGGAGAAGCCCAACCCGTATCCGTTCTAAGCCGTCGACGACGAACGGTGAACGCGTCCAGCGGCAAGCCCGCCACCGCCGGACGCAAACAAATGGCGTGCGCTCCGAGGGGCAACATTCGGCCGGAGAGAACTAGAAACACCACGAGGAAACGCGATGGCACCGAAGGCCATCGCCGCAGGAGAGGGAACATGCATACACAATTGCGCCGGACCGTCTCGGCCGCGGCACTCGCCGCGTTTGGGATTTTTGTCGCGTGGCCGGCCGCTGCGGCCGACGCGCCCAAGAGCATCCGCATCGGCTACGCTATTTCACTGTCTGGCGTGAACGCCCAAGGAGCCGCCACTACCACGCTTCCCGGGTACGATCTGTGGGTGAAGGACGTGAACGACAAGGGCGGCATCTTCGTGAAGGAATACGGCAAGCGTATTCCGCTCGAGGTGGTGGCGAAATACGACGACACCAGCAGCGCCGAGACCCTGTTGCGGCTCGAAGAAAAGCTGATGAGCCAGGACAAGGTCGATTTCGTGCTGGCGCCTTGGAGCACCGGGTTCAATCTTGCTGTCGCGCCGATCTTCGCCAAATACGGCTATCCCGAGCTCGCCGTCACCGCCAACTCCAATGACGAAGAGCAGTTGGTCAAACAATTTCCGACGCTCTTCTTCTTCCTCAATCAACCGCCGCATTTCGGCGGGGCACTGATCGAGGTGCTCAACAAGTTCAAGAAAGAAGGCAAGCTCAACAACAAGGTGGTGTTGCTTAGCGTTGGCGATCAATTCGGGGCGGAATTCGCCGCCGGCTTCGGCGCCGGACTGAAGGCCACCGGCTATGACATCGTGCTGCAGAAGAGCTATCCGCTCGGCGCTGCCGATCTCACCAACGAAATCAAGGAAGCCAAGGCGTCGGGCGCCGACACCTTCATCGCCGGCAGCTACCCGCCCGATACCTTCATGCTGACGGGCACCGCGATCACCCAGGGCTACAATCCGAAGATCTTCTACACCGCCGTCGGCACCGCCTTCGCCGAGTATGGCGGCAATTTCAAGGAAAAGGTCCAGGGCGTCCTCGGCATCGGCGGCTGGGATCCGAACCTGCCGGGTGCGCAGGACTATTATAAGCGACAGCTCGCCGTCACCGGCCACGCACCGGACGGCTGGGCAAGCCCGGTCACCTATGCCAGCCTGCAAATTCTCCAGCAGGCGATCGAGAAGGCCGGGACGCTCGACCGCAAGAAGGTGCTCGATACCATCGTCAACGGCGGACCGTGGAATACCATCGTTGGCCCGGTCGATCTCAAGACCCACATCCGCGAACATCAATGGGGCGCCGGCCAATGGCAGAACGGCCAATTCGTCGGCGTGTCGCCGAGCGATATGCCCGGTGCGAAGCCGGTCATATTCCCGAAACCGGCGTGGTAAGCCTCGTCGAACCGTCACCGCATGACATCAGCCTGATACAGGCGCGAAGGGCCGGTCCGGCTTGCCCGGACCGGCTCGATTCAGCTAACGACCTCATTTGATATGTCGGCGATCGAAGTCATCCTGGGCGGCATCATCCTGGGCGGGCTCTATGCGCTCGTCGCCATCGGCTTCAACCTTCAATATGGCATGGCGCGCATCGTGAACCTCGCCTATGGCGAGTTCCTGATGGGCGCGGCGTTCGCGGCGTTTTGGCTGTTCACGCTGTTCAGCATCAATCCTATTGTCGGGATGCTCTTCTCGGTGCCAGTGACCTTCGGCGCCAATTGGCTGGTTTATCGCGTATTGATGACGCCGCTGGTGCGCCGCGCGCGCACACGCCAGCAGCTGGAAGGCGAGACTATTCTCGCGACCTTTGGCTTGTTGTTCGTGCTGCGTGGCGCCGCGACTCTCGCCTTCAGCGCCAACAACCGATACTACGACTATCTCGGCGTTCCGGTGCATATCTTCGGCTTTACCTTCGCCGCCAATCGCGTGCTTGCTTTCGCCATGGCGTGTGCGCTGGCCGGCGCGATCTGGCTCGGTCTCAACCGCACACGGTTCGGCGCCGCACTTCGGGCGCTGGCCATCGATCCGATTGGAGCCGAGCTTGTCGGCATCGATGTTCGCAGCCTGTCCGGCTTGGCTTTCGCCGGTGGCGGCGGCTTGGTCGCAGCCGCTGGCACGCTGGTGAGCACCTTCCTCACCTTCAATCCCGCCATCGGCATCGAATTCACCATGAAGGCGCTGGTGGTGGTGATCATGGGCGGAATCGGCAACATGGGCGGCAGCTTGGTGGCGGGCTTGCTACTCGGTGTCGCCGAAGCACTCTGTTCGTATTTCGTCGATTCAGGATTGACGCTGGCGGTGGCCTACGCCTTGTTCCTGATCGTGCTTGTGGTCAGGCCGCGCGGCCTGTTCGGAACACCCTAGCATGAGCGAGGATGCACGGATCCGCTACCGCCGCGCAACCGTCGCCATCGGAGCGATCGTGTTGCTTGTCGCAGTGCTTGCGACTGCGCCTTGGCTTTTGTCGGACTACCAATTGTCGCTGATGGTCAACGTCATGGGCTACCTCGTGCTGACCATCGCCTGGGCACTGTTTTCCGGCACGACGCGACTGGTATCGCTCGCCACCGCGGCCTTTTTCGGCGCCGGCATGTACACGGTGGCGATGTTGGTCAAGGTGCTGCCGCTCTATGCCACGTTCGCGGTCGCCATTGGTGTCGGCGCCGTACTCGCGTTGATCGTCGGCGTGCTCACGCTGCGTATTTCCGGGATTTTCTTCGTCATCTTCGGCTTCGGCCTTTCCGAAATGATCCGCGAGCTGATGGTGTGGTGGGAGATCAACCAGACCCACACGATGGGCCGCTATGTCTACGTGCCGTTCGACACCACCATGATCTACGAACATCTGCTCGGCCTTGCCGTCGTCGTGTTCCTGGTCGGCTGGCAGCTGCGTCGCAGCCGCCTCGGCCTTGCCCTTCTGGTGATTGGCGAGGACGAAACGGTGGCGCGTCAGGTCGGCATCAACGTGCCGTTTGCCAAGGTCACGATCTTCATCGTGTCGGCCATATTCATGTCGTTGACCGGCGCGCTGATGGCGCCGCGCTTCGGCTTCATCAATCCGAATTTCGCCTTCAACCCGCTGGTCTCGTTTGTCGTCGTCATCATGGCGCTGCTGGGCGGCCTGCAGCGGTTGTGGGGCCCTGTTCTGGGGGTCATCCCGCTGATCCTCTTGTCGGAGCTCCTGCAGACCGAGTTTCCGTTCTGGTACAGCGTTCTGCTTGGCCTCGTCTTCATGGGGATCGTTTATTTTCTGCCGCGCGGCTTCACCGGACTCATCGAGGACGGCTGGGCGGCCCTCGGCCGGCCGCTCGAATTGCCGCGCGGACTAACCGGGCCGCTGCTCGACGCTTGGGCTTGGCTGTCGCGGCCGATCGTCCTACCGCGCGGCATCGCCGGCGCGATCGGGGACCGATGGACCAAGATCATGCCCCGCATGCCGGAGAAACGCTGACGCCATGACCGCGCTCCTGGAGGTCGAGAGCTTGACCAAGGCGTTCGGCGGATTGGTCGCCGTCAACGCCATGTCGCTCTCGGTGTCGCCGGGCGAGGTTTTGGGACTGATCGGCCCCAACGGTTCGGGCAAGACCACGCTGCTCAATCTCATCGCCGGCACCATCCGGCCCAATGCGGGTAAGATCCGCATGGCCGGCGTGGACGTGACCCGGCTGTCCAATCATTTGCGGGTGCGCAAGCGCATCAACCGCACTTTTCAGCTAGTGCGTGCGCCGCCCAACATGCCGGCCATCGGCACCGTCATGGCGGGCGTGCTCTATGGCGCCGGCAAACGGGTGCGTTTCAAAGACGCGGGCTACGAAGCGGCTGGTTGGCTCGGCGAGATGAACGTGCTGACCAAGGCGGATCGGCGGTTCGATCAACTCACTTATATCGAGCAAAAGCGTGTGGAGCTGGCGCGGGCTCTCGCTACGAGGCCGCGCGTGCTCCTGCTCGACGAATGGCTGTCGGGCTTGAGCCCAAGCGAGCTGGAAGGCGGCATGTCCGTAGTATGGAGCTTGGCCGCGCAGGGCATCGCCGTGATTCTGGTCGAGCATGTAATGACGGCCGTGCGCGCGCTTTGTCATCGCGTCATTGTCATGAATGCCGGATCCAAGATCGCGGAGGGGCGCCCCGAGGAGGTCCTGCGCAATGCCGAGGTCATCCGCGCTTATCTGGGCGACGAAGATGCTTGAGATCGACGGCCTCGACCATTCCTATGGCCGGCATCGCGCGCTGCACGACGTCTCGATCCGCGTCCGTAGCGGCGAGGTCGTGGCCATCCTTGGTGCGAATGGCGCCGGCAAGACCACGCTGCTCAACGCCGTCGCCGGCCTGTTGCGGCCGTCCGGCGGCTCGATCCGCTTCCGCGGCAACGAGCTGATCGGTCTCGCCGCCCATCGTATCGTCGAACAGGGGATTGCGACCGTGACCGAAACCCGCCACCTGTTCGGGCCGATGTCGGTGATTGAGAATTTATCGCTAGGCGCCTTTACCCACGCTACGCGCGAGGCGGCGCCGGCACAAATGGCGCAGGTGTTCGAGCTGTTCCCGCGCCTCGCCGAGCGCCGACGCCAACCGGTACGCACGATGAGCGGCGGCGAGCAGCAGATGGTGGCGGTCGGCCGCGCGCTCATGGCGCGACCGTCGCTTTTGTTGCTCGACGAACCCTCGCTCGGGTTGGCGCCGCTCATTGCCACAGAGCTGTTCGTCGCGCTGGAGCGCATCGCGCGCAAAGGTGACACCAGCATCCTGATGGTCGAGCAGAATGCCCGGCGCGCGCTGAAAATGGCGGACCGGGGCTATTTATTGGCGCTCAGCCGCATCGTCGGCGAAGGCAGCGCCAAATCTCTGGCTCAAGATAAAGCGGTGGCGGAATCCTATCTCGGTCTGTGACATAGGAATGGGTCTATTCGCGGCGGGGCAATCATGGTCGCGAGCCCGTCTTAACGCAAAATGCAGTGGATCAATTTCGCGACCGATCAACCAGCGCCCGCTCCTTGATCCACGGCATCATCTCGCGCAGCTTGGCGCCGATGGCCTCCGCCGGATGCGCTGCGAGCTTATTGCGCATCGCCTTGAACGAGGTCTGATTGACCTTGTTCTCCAGCATCCAGTCCTTGACAAATTTGCCCGACTGAATGTCGGCGAGAATGCTCTTCATTTCGGCGCGGGTCGCGGCGCTGATCACGCGCGGGCCGGAGACATATTCGCCGTACTCGGCCGTGTTGGAGACCGAATAGTTCATATTGGCGATGCCGCCCTCGTAGATCAGGTCGACGATCAGCTTCACCTCGTGCACGCACTCGAAATACGCCATCTCCGGCGCGTAGCCGGCTTCCACGAGGGTCTCGTAGCCGGCCTTCATCAGCTCGACGAGACCGCCGCACAGCACCGATTGCTCGCCGAACAGGTCGGTTTCGCATTCCTCGCGGAACGTGGTCTCGATAATGCCGGCGCGGCCGCCGCCGATGGCGGCGCCGTACGACAGACAAAGGTCATGCGCGTTGCCGGAGGCGTCGCGATGCACCGCCATCAGCACCGGCACGCCGGCGCCGCGCTGGTACTCGGAGCGCACGGTGTGGCCCGGCCCCTTGGGCGCGATCATCATCACGTCGAGGTCGGGCCGCGGCTCGATCAGATTGAAATGGATGTTGAGCCCGTGCGCGAACATGAGCGCAGCGCCCTGTTTCATATTGGCCTGCAGATGACCGTTATAGATGTCGCCCTGCAGCTCGTCCGGCGTCAGCATCATCATCACGTCGGCCCACCTGGCGGCCTCGGTCGCGTCCATGACCTTCAGCTTCTCGGCCTCCGCTTTCTTGACGCCCTGCGAGCCCTTGCGCAGCGCCACAGCGACGTCCTTGACGCCGGAATCGCGCAGATTGAGCGCATGAGCGTGGCCTTGGCTGCCGTAGCCGATGACGACGACCTTCTTGCCCTTGATCAGGTTCAGGTCGGCGTCGCGGTCATAATAAACGCGCATAATCTTTATCCTTTTTTGCGGCACCGCCGCGGCGGGCGGCGGCGAAGAAACCGGACGTTTCGTGGCCAAAAGCGCCGCCGAGGTCAAGCCACTTTGCCACCTTTCGGCCGTGTGCCGACCGCCGAGCGGTGCGGCTGCCGGGCCGACTAGCGGCTCGTCATCTGGACCCTGCCGTTCGCTCCGCGCGCTGCGGCTGGCGGCGTCGCCGCGCCGTCGAACTGTTCGCGCGCGCGGACGATTTTTTGCTGGTTGCGGATCGCCCAGGCGCCGAGCGCCGAGACCGGGTTCAACAAATCGCGGCCGAGCGCCGTCAGTGCATAATCGACCCGCGGCGGAATGGTCGGGAACACCGTGCGCGTGATCAAGCCGTCGCGTTCGAGGCCGCGCAGCGTCAGCGTCAGCATGCGCTGCGAAATGCCGCCGATCTGCCGCCGCAACTCGTTGAACCGTAACGGCCCCGCGCCCAGCCGGCTGACCACCAGGACCGACCACTTGTCGCCGATCCGGGCCAGCACGTCGCTGACGGCACGGCAATCGGCAGGCAAATGCATGTGGCTTGGTTTCATGAATGTGCCTTCTTGCTCCCCGGCAGCCCAGGCACCTATTTAGCGTCAGTTATGCATTTTAACTAGAGGGCCCTATCCATGGTAAAGCCGCACCTTGCCGTCGTCGTCGGCAGCAACCGCCGCGAGTTGATCAACCGCAAACTCGGGCTGGCGCTCGCCAAGCTCGGGGCTGACAAGTTCGACGCGAACTTCGTCCGCATCGACCATTTGCCGATGTTCAATCAAGACCTCGAGGGCAGTTTGCCGCCTGAAGTCGTGCGCTACAAAAATGAGCTGGCGCAAGCCGACGGTATCTTGATCGTCACGCCCGAACACGATCGATCCATTCCGGCGGTGCTGAAGAACGCCATCGATTGGGGCGCCCGGCCTTATGGACAGAATTCCTGGGCCGGAAAACCGACTTTCATCACCGGCACCTCGCCGGGCGCAATGGGCAGCGCAATCGCGCAACAGCACCTGCGCTCGGTGATGGTCAGCATGGGCACCATTCTCCAAGGCGGCGAGGCCTACGTCACATTCAAGCCGAACTTGATCGACGAGCATGGCAATATCGCCGACGAGAGCACGCAGAAATTCCTGCAAGGCTTCGTCGACCGTTTCGCCACGCTGATCGAGCGCTTGGCGCCGGCGGCAAAGCGCTCTGCGGCGGCGTAGGACACCAAGCAGCACGTCATGGCCGGGCTTGACGGCCATCCATGTCTTAATTTTAGCTGCGCCGAAGATCAGGTCGTGGATGCCCGGCATAGGCAAGCGAAGCGACGCCGTTCTTCGAACGGCTATGGCCGGGCATGACGATTTGGATTACATCCCCTCCGCCCCGCGGGAGATGGCGACGATGCCGGTGCGCGAGACCTCGACCAGGCCGAGCGGCAGCATCAGGCTGACGAAGCTTTCGATCTTGTCGGAGGCGCCGGTGATCTCGAACACGAAGCTTTCGGTGGTGGCGTCGATGACGCGGGCGCGGAAGGCGTCGGCCAAGCGCAACATCTCCATGCGGTGCTCGCCTTTGCCGCGCACCTTGACCATGGCGAGCTCGCGCTGCAGCGACGGACCGCCCGTGGTCAGATCGACGACGCGGTGCACCGGCACCAGCCGGTCGAGCTGATTCTTGATCTGCTCGATCACCATCGGCGTGCCGCGGGTGACGACGGTGATGCGCGACAGGTGCCTCTCGTGCTCGGTCTCCGAGACCGTCAGCGAGTCGATGTTGTAGCCGCGGCCGGAGAACAGCCCGATCACGCGCGCCAGCACGCCCGGCTCGTTGTCGACGAGCACACAGAGCGTGCGCGTCTCGACGCCCTGGGCGACCGGCGCGGCCGGATAGTGACTCGTTGCAGCATTGGTGTTCACGGCATCCATCCTCAGCGCCTGACAATCGCAAAGGCCCAGTCGCGGCCGAGGCCGCGCTTGAGCGCAAGTTCTATCCACAGCATGGCGTGCGCTTCGAGCAGGCGGGCGTTGCGCAACGGCCCGGCATCGACCACCTCGAAGCCGAGCGCGGCGACGAGTTCGATGACCTTCGGCTTCGCCGCCGCGTCGTCGCCGGCGACGAACATCACCGATTTGACGCCGCGGAAAATCGGATCGGCCATATTGGCGTAGCCGGTGGTGTTGAGCGTCTTGAACACCGAGGCGCCTTTGGCCCAGCCCTGCACCTTCTCGCCGGCGGACATGCTGTGCCCGATCTCGAGGCCGAGACCGTCCGGTCCCATTGCCAGCGGATTGGTGGCGTCAAGCACGATCCGGCCGCTCAAGTCGCCCATGGCGCGGATCGCCGCTTCCGCGGCATTCCACGGCGTCGCCAAGACGATGATCTCGCCGAAGGCCGGCCGCTTCCGCCGCGGTGCCGGCGCGGGCTTTGCCGCCGAGCGTCCGCAGCAACGCCTGCGTCTTCTCGGATTTCGGGTTGTTGACGCCGAAGAAGATGTCGTGCCCGGCCTTCTGCGCCCAGGCAGTGCCGAGCGTGCCGCCGACACTGCCGGCACCGATGATGGCGAGTTTCATTGCGCGATCCTCTTTGCTGTATTGGCTGCGCCGGCGTCTACACCATCACCTTGCCTTCCTCGGTGACGGCGTCCTCGACGCGCACCGCCGCGTCGCCGAGCAGCATCTCGTTATGGGCGCGGCCGGAAGGAATCATCGGGAAGCAGTTTTCCGCCGGATCGACCACGCAGTCGAACAGCACGGGCTTCCTCACCTCGATCATTTCGCGGATCTTCTCGTCGAGCTCGCCCGGATGTTCGCAGCGGATGCCGTGCGCGTGATAGGCCTCGGCGAGCTTGACGAAATCGGGCAGCGCCTCGGTGTAGGAGTGGGAATAGCGCTTGCCGTGCAGCAGTTCCTGCCACTGCCGCACCATGCCCATATAGCGGTTGTTGATGATGAAGATCTTGATCGGCAGGTCGTACTGCACCGCCGTCGACAGTTCCTGCATGGTCATCAGCACCGAGGCCTCGCCGGCGATATCGACGACGAGCGAGTTCGGATGTGCGAGCTGCACGCCGACCGCGGCCGGCAGGCCGTAGCCCATGGTGCCGAGGCCGCCCGAGGTCATCAAGCGGTTCGGCTCCTGGAACGGATAGAACTGCGCCGCCCACATCTGGTGCTGGCCGACTTCGGTGGTGATGTAGGTGTCGCGGTCCTTGGTCTGCTGGTAGAGCCGCTGGATGGCGTATTGCGGCTTGATGATCTCGTTGGAATTGGTGAAGGCGAGCGATTTTTTCGCCCGCCATTGTCCGATCTGCTCCCACCACGCCTGCAGCGCCTTCTTATCCGGGACCACCGCGCTCTGGCGCCACAGCCGCACCATGTCCTCGAGCACATGCGCGCAATCGCCGACGATCGCCAGATCGACCTTGACGTTCTTGTTGATCGAGGACGGGTCGATGTCGATGTGGATCTTCTTCGAGCCCGGCGAGAAGGCGTCGAGCCGGCCGGTGATGCGGTCGTCGAAGCGGGCGCCGACGGCGATCATCAGATCGCAATCGTGCATCGCCCAATTGGCCTCCCAGGTGCCGTGCATCCCCAGCATGCCCAGCCATTGCCGGTCGGCGGCCGGAAAAGCGCCGAGCCCCATCAGCGTCGAGGTGATGGGAAAGCCGGTGAGCTTGACCAGTTCGCGCAACAGATCGCTCGCGGCGCGGCCGGAATTGACCACGCCGCCGCCGGTATAGAACAGCGGGCGCTTGGCGGCCGCCATCATGTCGACGGCCTCCTTGATCTTGTCGAGGTCGCCCTTGAGCTTCGGCCGATAGCCGCGATGCTGGAATTCCTTGGGCCTGGAATAGGCGCCCTTGGCGAACTGGATGTCCTTGGGGATATCGACCACGACCGGGCCCGGCCGCCCGCTGGCGGCGATGTGGAACGCCTCGTGCAGCGCGCGCGGCAGATCGGCGATGGTCTTGACCAGATAATTGTATTTGGTGCACGGCCGGGTAATGCCGACGGTGTCGCATTCCTGAAACGCGTCGTTGCCGATGAGGTGCGTCGGCACCTGCCCGGTGATGACGACCAGCGGGATCGAATCGCACAAGGCGTCGGTCAAGCCGGTGACCGCATTGGTGGCGCCGGGTCCGGAGGTGACCAGCACGGTGCCGACCTTGCCGGTCGAGCGCGCATAGCCCTCGGCCGCATGCACGGCGCCCTGTTCGTGCCGCACCAGGATGTGCTGCACTTTGTCCTGCTGAAACAGCGCGTCGTAGATCGGCAGCACCGCGCCGCCGGGATAGCCGAAAATATGCTCGACGCCCTGATCGGCGAGCGCTGCCATCACCATTTCCGCGCCGGTCATCTCCGTCATGGCTTGCTCCACTCTCTCAACCCACCTTCGCATGTTCAGGTTTAGAAAATAAAAAAGGGGCTCAAGAGCCCCTGGACTGCGCACCGCCGCGTCTCGCGGGTGGATCATCCACCCGCGGCGGTGCGCCTCGCTACGAGAACCAGTGAAATGACAACGAAAGTGCGCACGGACGTGCCTTTAAGGCCCTTGCTTCTCAGATCGCTTTTATAAGCATTGTGGCAATGCCGGTCAAGTCAAATGCGGCCGGAATTTGACGCCGCATCCCGCAGCGCGCTTCAAACGTGCGTTTGAAATCGGCGCGGCGCGCAAAACTGCTGGCGCTTAACTATCGCTCCGCTGCCACAGCGCAGCCGCGATTTCGCGCGGGAGCGGTCAGCAAATCGCCCCCGCCGCCTGCTCTGTTCGGCTGCGGCTGCGACTGGCGCGGGTCAACTGCCCGCGCTGCCGGCATTCTCCGCTGGAGGCGAACATGTCTGCGGCAGAATTGATGACGGAAGACGGCGGTACCGGGCGACTGGATCGCAGCGGATTGGGCTGGAGCTTTGCGCCGCGCCACCGCCGCTTTTGTCGCCTTGTTGAGCTGTCGCGATCGTCTCTCGTTGCGCCGGCTGTCGCGGTGCCGCGGCCGAGCGCAGCGCTCAATTCGACCGATGCGATCCTCAAATGGATCAACGCCTATCGCGCCAAGCCGGAGCCGGAGGCTCTTCCCGTCCTGGTGCGCGCGCTGAGCGAGCGGCAAGCCTTCAAGGATGCGGAAACATCCGGCGCCTATATCGGCTTCATCGCCGGCGTGCTCGGCGCCAATCCGGACCGCGCCGCCATGCTGGTCGCCAAGATGCTGCCGATCGCGCCGGCCGATCATTGGGTGCTGGTGCGCGCCATCGCTTATTCCGGCCTGCCCAACTGGAAGGAACTGCTCGCCACCTTTGTCGACCGCATGCCGACGCGGCGCGCCATGATCGACAAATATCTCGACGGCAAGCTGCCGACGCTCGATCAGATCGACTACCAGCCCGCCAAGCCCGGCATGCTCGACAAGATCAAACGAGTGCTGAAGATCGACAACGACCGCAAGAAAGCGGTGACGATCGAGCCAAGCCCGGAGCTGATCGACGTGCTGTGGGGCTATTATCTCGCCACCGGCTCCGATCAGCCGATCGGCCGCATCATCAAGCTCCTGCCGCTGGCCAAGGATAAGGACAGCGTCGACAATCTCACCACCGGCAGCGCCGCTAAGTTCACGCTCGCCAGCAACGCCGTGCGCGACCTGCGCCTGCTCGCCATCCTCAAGCGCGAGGTCAAGAACCAGCCCGAAGCGGTCGCCGCGGTGCTCAACGACGTGATCGAGACCGCGGAGACCGTCGACACCGCGCGCATGCGCAAGGAATCGCTCGCCGCGATCGAGCGAGCTCAAGCAGAAGGGCCCGGACTCCAAGCGCGAGCTGACCGGCTGGGGTCAGGTGGGGCAGGGCGCCATGGCGATGGGCTGCGTCGTCGCCGCCGCCACCGGGCAGATCGAGCTCGGCATCCCCTGCGTGGTCGGCGGCGCGGCATACTCGGCCGGGATGCAGTATATCTCGCACTGAGCATGATCCGGAAAAGTGGAAGCCGGTTTTCCGAAAAGATCATGCTCCACTAAAATAGCCGCAGCGCTAGCTCGGCGACGTGAAGCAATCGACGCGAACCGGCTGATCGAAACGGCCGCCATGCGCGGCGTGCGTCTCGGCGAAGCGGCGCCGCACGTCCGGCGCTAGCACGGCGTCCTCGGTGTAGCCGTTGAACCGCATGTTGGCGATCATGCGGTCGGCAAAAGCGTCGAAATCGGCAAAGCTTCGCTTATCGGTGTAGCTCAGGACCTCGTCGGTCGCGAAATGCGGTCGGGCAAAACGGGCAAGCGCCGCAGCCGCCGCCTTTCGCACCGGCGTCTCATCATGGAACAGCTCCATGATGTACTGATGCGGGCCTTGCGCGAGCGGCTCCGCCACGTAGAGCCGGCCCGACGGCCGCAACAGGCGGCGCGCCTCGGCGAGCGCGGCTTCGAGCTTTTCGCCGGGCACATGGTGCAGCGAGAACACGAACAGCACGAGATCGGCTTGGTGATCGGGCTCGGGAATGGCGTCAGCCGTCGCCTTGACCAGACGATAGCTGCCGGCGCCGTGCTCTGTCCACGCCGTCTCCGCGATGAACGGATCGCAGCCGGTGACCCGCGCGCCGAGCGCCGCGAGCGCGCGTGTCAGGCGTCCCTCGCCGCAGCCGACATCGATGATGCGCAGCCCGGCGACCGGCCCGACCGTCGTCAGGAGCGCATCGATATGCGACACGACGCCGAGATCGCGAGAAGGCAGTGTCATAATTCGTCCGTTCCCATTCCGCATTCATCCGTTCCCGTGCCGCGCCGGCAACGCGAGCAACACCACACCATCGCGCCCGCCGCTCGGCCTCATCTGCAACAATCGTATCATCCGGCTAGTGACCGCAACTGCGCCTCGACGGCGGCGAGCGCGCCTGCCGGCTCGATCCAGGCGAAATCGGGCAGCTGATTGCGGAACCACGTCGCCTGCCGCTTGGTGTATTGGCGGGTGTCGCGTTTCGCGCCTTCCACCGCCTCCGCCAGCGCGATCTCGCCGTTGAGATGGCGGATCAGCCACGGCACGCCGTGCGCCTTCATCGCCGGCAGATCGGGATTGAGGCGGCGCGCCGCCAGCGCGCGCACTTCCGCGATGGCGCCGGCCGCGATCATGGCGTCGAAGCGCGCATCGATCCGGCGCATGAGCGCGTCGCGGTCGGGCATGAGGAAGATTTTTGCCGCCCGCGCCGGGTCGAGGCTCGCCGGCATGCCGGCCTCGTGCCATGCCAACAGCGAACGGCCGGTGGCCAATACCACTTCCAGCGCGCGGGTGACGCGGGCCCGGTCGCCGGGCATCAGCCGCGCCGCCGCGGCCGGATCGCGGCTTTGCAACTCCGCATGCAGCGCGGCGACGCCGTCGCTTGCGAGCCGTGCCCGCACCTTATCGCGAATCTCTTGCGGGATCGGCGGCACGGCGGCAAGCCCGCGCGTCAGCGCATTGAAATAAAGCCCGGTGCCGCCGACGATGACGGCCGCGCCGGCTTCGCGCTGCGCCGCCATCAGCGCCGCGGCGGCGTCCCTGCACCAGCGGCCCACGGAATAGTTCTCCGCCGCGTCGACATGGCCGTAGAGGCGATGCGGCGCGCGCCGCTCTTGCTCCGGCGTCGGCCGCGCGGTGATGATGCAGAGATCGCGGTAGACCTGCATGGAATTGGCATTGATGATCACGCCGCCATGCTTTTCGGCCAGCGCCAGCGCCAGCGCCGATTTGCCGCTCGCGGTCGGGCCGGCAATGAGGATGATGTCGGGTGCGCTCACGGGGTTGACGTAATGCGCTTTTGCGCGAATTAAAATCCCGTAGCGACAGCTTGCAGGCCAAGCCCGGCACCCATAGGATTGCCGAATGTTCGATTGGAGCCAATGCCCGGCGGTCGAACGCTCGCCTGAAAAGGTCAGCGGGGAATGGCTATTCAAGACAACCCGCGTGCCCGTCAGAGCGCTGTTCGAAAATCTGGAAGGTGGTGCCCGGGTCGACGACTTTCTCGAATGGTTTCCGGGCGTGACGCGTGAACAAGTAGAGCTTGTACTACAACACGCCGAACAAAGCTTGAAAGTTGCGTGAGCGTCGGAGATTCCCCGCTGCGTGGGCATGAGAATACTGTTTGATCAAGGAACGCCTGCGCCGCTACGCCGCGCATTGACTGACCACTCGGTATCGACAGCCTATGAATTGGCCTGGACGCAACTGAGTAATGGCGCACTGCTCCGCGCCGCGGAGGCGCAGTTCGACGTCCTCGTTACCACCGACAAAAATCTCCCCTATCAACAAAATATAGTAGGCAATCGGCTGGCAATTCTGATACTGCCCACCACGAATTGGGCAAAGATACGCGCCCATCAGGCTCTGATCGCGGCCGCAGTCACGAAGCTACGTCCCGGTGAGGTCGTGCAGTTGAATTTCACATCGGAGTAGCCCCTTGTCCCTGATAAAACCCTTTCGCGCGTTGCGGCCGGCGCCGGGACGCGCCGCCGAGGTTTTGGCGCCGCCCTATGACGTGCTCTCCAGCGCCGAGGCGCGGGCGCGCGCCGCCGGCAAGCCGTGGAGCTTTCTCCACGTCTCCAAGGCGGAGATCGATCTCGATCCGGCGACCGATCCTTATGACGGCGCGGTCTATGCCAAGGCGGCGGAAAATTTGCGCCGCATGATCGCCGCCGGCGTTCTCATTCGCGACGACAAGCCCTGCTATTACGTCTACCGGCTGACTTGGCGCGGTCACGTCGAGACCGGCTTCGCGGCTGTCGCTTCGATCGCCGCTTATGCCGACAATCGCATCCGCAAGCACGAGCACACGGCGCCGGCCAAGGAAGACGACCGCGTGCGCCAGATCGAGGCGGTCAACGCGCAGACCGGCCCGGTTATGCTGGCCTATCCGGCGGCGCCCGCGATCGACGCCATGCTCGAACGCGCAGCCGCCGGCGCGCCGACTATCGACGTCACCGCCGACGACGGCGTGCGCCATCAGCTCTGGGTGATCGGCGACGAGCCGACCATCGCGGCGCTGACGCGCGCGGTCGAGGCGTTGCCGGCGCTCTATATCGCCGACGGCCATCATCGCTCCGCCGCCGCCGAACGCGTGGCAAAAACGCGCGGCGGCGAAGGCGCGCACGGCTATTTTCTCGCCGTGCTGTTTCCGCAGGCCGAGATGACCATCCTCGACTACAACCGCGTGCTGCGCGACTTGAACGGGCGCAACGCCGAAGAGCTGCTGGCGGAACTGCGCCGCCGCGCCACGGTCGCGCCGAGCGACCGGCCGGTGCGGCCGGCGGCCGCCAACGAGATCGGCATGTTCCTCGCCGGCCGCTGGTACCGCGTGACGGTGCCGCCCGCGCCCGCCGGCGGTACGGCGCAGCCGGCCGGAGCCGCCGATCCGGTCGCGCGGTTGCCGGTGACGCTGCTCACGCGCCAGATCATCGAGCCCATCTTCGGCATCACCGATCAGCGCCGCGACAAGCGCATCGATTTCGTCGGCGGCGGCCGCGGGCTTGAAGAACTCGAGCGGCTGGTCTCCTCCGGCACCATGGCGGTGGCCTTCGCCCTCTACCCGACGCAGATGCGCGATCTGATGGCGGTGGCGGATGCTGGCGCGATCATGCCGCCGAAATCGACCTGGTTCGAACCGAAGCTCGCCGACGGCATGGTCGGCCACGTCCTGGATTGAGCTAACGCACCCAGTGCAGGCGGAGCCGGGAAACGCCGGCCGCCAGATTGAGCCCGCTATTGGCTTCGACCGAAAGCGGCTGCAGCGCGATCGAGCGTCGCGAGCCGCCAATGAGCGCGTTGGCGCCAAGCCCCAGACCGACGGCGACGTCGGCGCTGGCGCCGACGTAAGTGCCGGCCAGCGCCCCGCGATAATGTCCGCTGATCGGCGCGAACACGGCCCAGACCATGCGCCCGCCGCCAGTGACGCCGATGTCGAGGCCGACCGTCGACAAGCTGCCGACATAGACCTCCGGCGGCCACGGCCCGTCCGGGGTGTAGCGGCAGGACAGCCGCTGCCGCGATCCGACGATGAAGCCGACCGTCGGCGCCAGATTGCAGGCGAGCGCGCCGACTTTGGCGCGGGCTTGGGCCGAGGCGTCGGTCGGCGCGCCGAGCATTGCCAGCGCCGCGATCGCCAGGATTCGAGCGAGCTTGATGGTCATGTTTTTGGTCTCCCTGTGCCGCGCCGTCGGCGCGTCCTCTCTTATAGCCAACGGCGCACCGCGTTCCCAAGGCCTGCGCGACGCCTTCCGCGCCCCTCTCTTCATTCCCCTCTCCCTACCGGGGAGGGGTGAAGGATCATTCCGCCATCTATCCCGCCCCCTCAAAACAGCCACAGCCCATCCGAACCCTGGCTCGAACCGATGGCCATCAGCGCCAGGAGCGGCTCGCACAATTTCCTCGCCTGCACCTGCTCCGCCTCCGACATTTGCTGCTTGCGATTCCAATAGCAGGGATGCGGGAACAGGCAGCGCCGCACCCGCTGACAGCGCGCTTTGTCGCAATGGCGCCAATGGCCGAGCAGCGTGCACAGCGCCTGCGCCATGAACGCGTGCTTATTCCGGTACGGCAGGCGCCGCCATTGCGTATAGGTCATGCGGCGCGGATAGCGCCAATTCGCGGCACTCACTTTTCGTCGCGTGGGTTGTCTCCTTCTTCAACGTTCGCTCCCTCTTCACCTCCCCCTGGAGGGGGGAGGTCGCCGCACGAAGTGCGGCGGGAGGGGATGAGCGGACTCGCTATTCAAATAATGAACGATCACCCCACCCCGCGCCCTTCGGGCGCGACCCTCCCCCTCCAGGGGAGGGTAAAAAAAATCTCGTTCTCGCGGCGCATGCGCGCCCGAGGTTTGCCTACCACCACAACAACAAAGCTCTTCTTGATTCGCTTCCCTCATCGCATGATCCCGAAAAGCTTGCCCTTGGACTTGATCCGAGGGTGGTGTCCGGTTTTCGGACAAGATCATGCGCAGAGAAGAGGGAGGCGGAGCGCCGAAAGGCGCATGCCGTCCACTGTCCGCGCCACACGTCCAAACGTCGCCGCTTGAACGTGCACGGGCGCGGAAGCGCGCTGATCGCAGCGCGCTCGCCTTCCGGCGCTTCGCCGCGGCACTCGCCAATCCGGCCGTAGCCGGCTGACTCAGCTCCAGAACCACGTTTCCTGGAACGGGGCAGAAGCAGGTGTTTTGCCTGCCTCACGCTTGTCCAGTCCAGCGGGCTCCCCGCAGACCGGTCCTTTTGCCGGCCAAGTGGTGCCCCAGAGCCGCCCGGGTGCGGATTGGCAATTCCGCCCGCGGGGACCGCTCCCGCTCCACCCTTCAGGCTTGCCTTCCGGAAAGGCGTCCCTCGAAATGAGCGAGATTCGCTTTATGTAGCCGAAACGGGGACAGATGTCAAGAGCGATGTCCCCGATTATCGGGCTTGACACCACAGCCACAAATGCTAGTAATATCAGGCATTTAGAGAAATAAATGCTTGATCTTCAAGGATTTACTTGCGTCGCCGAATCGGCGGTAGTAACCAAATCGGTTATGGCGACCGAAAAAGCTAAGCAAGCTCAAGACGCTGGCGCGCCCACTACGTTAAATCCGGCTGTGAGGGTATAATGAACCTTCACAACCCGGGATCGTTTTGCATGAGCCAGTGGGAGATTCAGGCCCTTCAAGCCAATTTCGATAATTGGCAAAAGAGCGGGCGCCTCAGCTACCAGCCGACAAGGCGTTTGAGCGTTATGTAATCGAATTGGTGCTACAAAATCTCGATCTCACGGACGAAGAGATCGAATTTGGCTGGCTCGGTGGTTCAGACGACGGCGGAATTGACGGTTTCTACTTTCTCGTTAATGGCG
Organism: uncultured Alphaproteobacteria bacterium; assembly: GCA_963721025.1. Classification (GTDB taxonomy): domain Bacteria; phylum Pseudomonadota; class Alphaproteobacteria; order Rhizobiales; family Xanthobacteraceae; genus BOG-931. Next base: position 565,011 of record CAVRHN010000002.1, read on the forward strand.
CCCTGGTTCAAGATGACACCGATGTACCAGAGTCACCAACGGTCGTCGATTTAGTTCTTTTCCAAGCTAAAAATAAAACGTCTTTTGAAGAAACACCTGTTGAGAAAGTTCATACATTTGTGCGCGACCTTTTTGATTATTCAAAAGAACCAACATCATTCTCTTACTACAGCAAAGCTGTGCAGGAGGCGATGTCAAATTTTCGAGAGAAATATACGGCCATTTTAGGTAAGCCACATGCCTTACGGATGGTTTTTTGTTATGCCACAAAGAGTGACAAGCCTCCAAATCAAAAAGTGAGTCAGCGCGCGGAGGCAATTCGGGCTACGGTAATTGAATCATTTTCCGCCGCCAACGTCACCTTTCTTTTCTTTGGATGCCAACAATTATTGAATTATGCTCGTAGCGTTCCAAGAAAGGAATTTGTATTAGACATTTTCAAGCACTTTGCAGCGCCAGATCAGTCCGTAGTGTGTTTGGTCAAGCTGACCGAGTACGCGAAGTTTCTGACAAATGAGAGCGGAGAAATACGAAAAGATTTGCTTGAACCAAATGTTCGAGATTATCGGGGCAAGCGCAATCCGGTAAATGCCGACATCAGAACAACGCTTGCAAAAAGCGGAGATAAGGAATTTTGGTGGTTGAATAATGGCGTCACTATTCTTGCAGAGAAATGCAGCATTGCTGGCGATAAGCTAACTATAAAGGCCCCTGAAATCGTCAACGGCCTCCAGACCTCCCAAGAGATTTTTGCTCACTTCAATAGTAAGGATGCTTCGGATTCTCGACACATCCTAATCAAGGTTCTTGTTTTAGCAGATGAGCCAACCAAAAATAGAGTCATCAAGGCAACTAATTTTCAGACGCAAGTGGAACCTCTATCCTTCGAGCTACGGAAAAGGTCCACTTTGACATAGAGGATAGACTGAAGCTCTATGATCTCTACTATGATCGAAGGAAAGGTAAGTATCGGCACTTGCTGAAGCCAATCTCAAAAATTATTAGCATCCGGGGAATGGCGCAGGCGCTAATCGCGATCGTTCTTCAGCGACCAAATGATGCACGCGGGGGGCCAACAAAAGTATTAAATGACGACAATCAATATGCCGCGATCTTTGGCGAAACTACAGATCGTGATCTGTATGTGGTTTGTATGCTGTTGGACAAATTGGTCGAGAAAGTCCTAGAAAACCGGGCAAATCTGACCAAAGAAGAACGCCGCGACATCAGGTATTATGTGGATATGACAGCGTGTTGCTACGCGCTGAAAACGGCAAAACCAACAGTGAAAGAACTCGTGACGTTACTTAAGCGATGTTCCGAACAAAACATCAATGATGAAATTGACGAAGCCATTGATGATGTTCTTAAAAAATACAAGCAACTCGGCGCTACCGACAAAGTAGCGAAAGGCCCCGACTTGACGAGCCGGCTATTAGAAGGCATTTCCGACAGATTTTCGGCGATGTCGAAAGCCGCTAAAGCAGGTTAATTACAGAAAATGCGGAAGCGCACCGAGGAAAAATATGATCCAGAAGAATCGCAGCGGCGCTTTGAAGCTGCGTTACGCGGCGCTCGTATCGCTGGCCCCCAGCACGTCGAAAGTGTGACTCCGAAGCGCGCCAAGCCGCAACGGAAAAAGCGGCGCAAAAAATAGAAACGGCCCGCTGACTGCCATCAGGGGCCGTGCGTTCAAATGCGAGTGCCACGTCGCACGTATCAATATACGCGCAATGGAGGCGCTTGTCATCATGGCACCAGCAGAGCTATCCCGAACCACCGATCAACAATCAGATCAAAGCCCAGACTCCGCGTCGCTCTATCGGACGCGATGGCTCATGGCTCATAACCGCCTGCATGATCTTTTCTACAAAGGCGGCTTGCTCAAATCTGAGGAGCATCGCGGCGAGTGGGAGGCATACCTTGCAGAGTTAAAAACCTCCGAAGAAGTCGCCTCCCGACCAGCCTAGAACACGTAGACCCATGTGGTTTTCGCCGAAATATTCCCACCAGTGCCACCCTTCATCTTTTTCTCGTTGATGAAGTAGTTTTCGATGTCTTTGGCGTCGGTTGAGGAGTCTGCCTCCCACTGTTTCCAGTATTTCGTGGTTTCTGTGGCCGACCACTCTTCCTTGCGTCCCGTGGGGTCCTCGGTGATCCCGATCCGGTAAATGGTAGGGTCGTGGAAAGTCTTGGAATTGATTTCGGAGATGATGGTTGCTTTGGCTGTCATGACGGCTCGCCTCCTTGGCGAGATGTTGCGAGCCAGCTTGACTAGGGCTATCGAGTTGGATTCACTGTCTCTCGCTACTCAGCCCGTCCCGCGCGCGGCTCGTAACCACGCGGGGCGAAAATCGAGAGAATGGAGCCGTCGGACGCCACATCCGGCGGCTTCTCGATTCTCGCAGTCAGTGCCAAATCTCGCTGAGTCGCGTTCCGCGAGCAATAATTAAATTTGCAAGGGCTAGCACTACTTTGGCAGATTTTTAGCGGCACGGGATTCCCAAATCAGTTTTTCAATGATTCATGGGTGGTCGGCTTTTGGAGGGCCGACCATGGTAGGCACAACGTCGAATTGGGAAGACGAGCTTCGAGGATGGCTCAAGCCGTTCTTGGATCGCCTAGGCCATAAATCGCGGCGGCGAATGTGTCCGCTTTATGTGGCAGGGCTGATCGGACCCGGCGATCGCAAGAGCGTTCAGCCAATGGCGGAGCGGCTTGCGCCTGGCGATTACGACCAGCTGCATCATTTTGTTGCGGCTGGCGTCTGGGACGCGGCGCCATTGGAGACGGAGCTGCTCATTCAAGCGGATCGGCTCGTTGGTGGCAGCGACGCTGTGTTGGTAATCGACGATACGGCGGTGCCAAAGAAGGGCACGCACTCGGTCGGCGTCGCTGCGCAATACGCTTCAGCGCTAGGCAAGACCGCCAACTGCCAGACTCTGGTGTCACTGACGCTCGCCCGCGGCGAAGTTCCGGTGATGGTGGCATTGCGGCTTTTTCTTCCAGACCGTTGGGTCAACGATCGGTGGCGGCTGAAGCGAGCTGGTGTTCCGGCCGAATATCGAACTGCACGGACAAAGCCCGAGATCGCACTGGCGGAGATTGATCGCTTGATATCGATCGGCGTGCGCTTCCGCTGTGTGCTGGCGGATGCCGGTTACGGTCTCAGTGCGCCTTTCCGTCAAGGGCTGACGGCCCGCAAGCTTGCATGGGCGGTTGGCATCCCTCGTCACCTCAAGGTGTACCCCGTTGGGGTGCAGCTCATTTGGCCAGTTACCAAAGTTCGAGGCCGGCCACGTAAACGACAGGTGCCAGATAGTCTATCGACAGCAGCTGAAGACATGATGGCCAGTGCGCGGTGGAGAACTGTGAGTTGGCGCAGCGGTACGAAGGGTCGGCTCAAAGCCCGGTTTGCTGCCGTCCGTGTGCGTACTGCCGACGGTCCTCCCCAGCGGATATGGGACAAGGGCCAGCAGCATCTTCCAGGGGACGAGGCCTGGCTGATCGGCGAGCACCGCGCGTCGGGAGAGAAGAAATACTATCTCGCCAACTTGGCCGCCGGAATGGACCTCCGCAGCTTAGCCGCGACGATCAAGGCACGATGGATTTGCGAGCAGGCCCATCAACAGTTGAAGGAGGAACTCGGTCTCGACCACTTCGAGGGAAGGTCTTGGCACGGCCTTCACCGTCATGCGCTGATGGCGATGATTGCTTACGCGTTCCTCCAACATCGCCGGCTCAAAAAAGTGAGGCGGGGAAAAAAGAATCAACGGCCCGCCCCCTCAACCGACCTTGCCGGCGGTCCGCCACGCCATCGTCGACCTCATCATGCGATCAAGTCCTCAGCGATGTCCGTACTGCCGATCCTGGATCAGCGAGGAAAAGCAGCGTGAGTAAATCTGCCAAAGTAGTGCTAGTCCCAAAACGGCAATTCAAGCTGCCGCCAATCGCCCCGGCGCGGATGCTTTTTCCGCCAGCGAATGAAACGCTGCGCTGGTGCCTTAAAATCTGGCCTCGCCAGTTCCCCGATACGTGAGACGCTTGCCAGCGGCGTTCTTTACAGCAAGCGTCGCACGGTCGCCATCGTTATAGCCAAGCGCGATGCGGTGATTGTAGCGGAAATCGTATTCCGCCAGATAGCGGTGCAAATGCTTCTCTTTGCTGTGCTGATAAACGCCCCGCATACCGCGCTTGAAGATCGAGAAATAGCCTTCGGCTGAATTGGTGTGGATCGCCTCGCCATCCTCGTAACGCACATATTCCTCGATGCTGTGCTTCACAGTCTTGTGGGCGTCGAACGTCTCGCCGATTGCTGGATAGAGGTTGCTTTCGTCCGTATGCAGCCGTGACTCGCGGGCGATGTTCTCGCGCACGACCCTGGCAACGTGGTCTTTGTTCGCAACCGGAACATGGAACGTGCGGACGTTGCCGCCGCGCTCGACCAACGCGACGATAGGGCGCTTGTTCGCGATCTTGCGGATACGGCCAGTTTTATTCGCCCGCAGGTGCGGCTTGTCGATATTGCCGTAATAGGTTTCGTCCGCTTCAACGATGCCACCACCGCCGCCGAGCGGCGCCAAGCCCCCAGCGCGCATGGCCTCGCGGATACGGTGTGCCATGAACCATGCGGCCTCATAGGTGATGTCCAGCGTGCGGTGGAGCTGGTGAGAGGAAACGCCCTTCTTGCTAGAGCACATCAGGTGGAACGCCTGGAGCCATTTGTGGAGGGCGATCTTGCTGCGCTCCATGACAGTTTTCATCGTGACCGTGAAATCCTTCCGGCACTCTTTTTCGGCACAGCGGTACACGCCCGGGCGCCTAGTAGCGTATGCGTGGTTGATTACGCCGCAGTGGGGGCAGATCGGGCCATCCGGCCACAAGATCGCCTCTAGGGCCTTCCTAGCCTCGTTATCGTCACGGAAACGTGGGGCGGAGAATGCGTCGGTCATGACACCAAAATCCTCGACTTATGCCGAGAATACTATACCTTGTGGCTTGTGGTGTCAAGCCGATAATTGCGGCGATGTCGCTGCGGCGGTGACCACAGGGCGGATTGAGGTTCACCGTTCGGCGTAGTATATTAATGCCATGATCCGGTCGTGGCGCAATTCCGTGACCAGAAAGGTCTGGGAGGGCGAACGGCCGAACCAGTTGCGCGGGCTCGATTTGGAAACGGCGATCGACCTGCTCTTGGCTTTGAATGTCGCCAAGGCGCTCACCGACCTCAGCCCGCTCAAGAGCGTCGGCCTGCACAAGCTGAAAGGCGAACGCAAAAATCAGTGGGCGATGACCGTGAATGAGCGTTGGCGGATTTGCTTCGAATTTCGTAAGGGCGATGCCTATGACGTCGAGATCGTCGACTATCACAAGGGATGAGAACAATGCCCCCTGCCGTCCATCCGGGCCGTCTGTTGAAGCGCGAGTTGAGCATGCGCGGATTAAGCGCCAATCGGCTCGCGCTCGATATCGGCGTGCCGTCCGGCCGCATCACGGATATTTTGAATGGCCGACGCTCGATCACCGCCGACACCGCCGTTCGACTCGGCCGCTACTTCGGGAACAGCGGGCAATTCTGGCTCGATCTGCAGAGCCAATACGACATCGCCGTCGTCGAGCGCGAGCGCGGGGTAGAGATTACCCGCCGCGTCCGCCCGGCGGATGCAGCGTGAGCAAGTAACCCGGATTGAGCGCCAGCGAAATCCGGGATTGACCGGGAGGCTTGCTTCCACCTTCCTCATCCCGAGGCGCCCGCGCGTCAGCGCGGGCCTCGAAGGATGCACCCCGAAATGCCGCGGCCTTCATCCTTCGAGGCTCGCCATAGCGCGTCGAAGACGCGCGTAAACGCGCTGATGGCTCGCTCCTCAGGATGAGGAAGAAACAAGCACCCCGGATTTCGTTTCACTCAATCCGGGCTACAAAACTTCGCCATCGTCCTAATACCCATCCACAAAAGTGCACGACCAGCGCCCGCCGTTGCTGAAATTCTGGACGGTAGTGTCGATGATGCAGGTGATGGATTTGGCGAAGGTGCCGCAATAGCCCATGGCGCAGTCGGTGAACACGGTGCCGCCGGCGGCGCTGGAATCCTGGATGGTCTGCAAGAGGTGGCGCAACGCGCGCTGATCGCCGAACGGCGCGCCGGCCGTGGTGCCCTTCTGGTTCTTGGAGTTGATCCGGCATTTGATGGTCTCAAGCCCGGCATGCACGTCGGCGGCGTCGAGCGCGCCGTTGTTGCGCTCGTCGCAGTGGAAATTATTGGCGACGACGACGTATTTGCCGCCGCCGGCATTTCTCACGGTCAGGCCGGCATCGAGCAGCAGCGCCGTGGTGTCGTTGGCGGCATTGGGCAGCGCCGTCGAGCTGTCGGTCACGGTGACCGAGGCGGCGAGGCCCGGTGTGGCAAGAGATGTTGCAAGACATGGCGCAAGACAGAGGATGCAGAAGGCCGCGATACAGAGTGCTTTCATGGTCTCGCTCCTGATCGGCTGAATGCGTGCTTCCGGACGGAAGGAAAACAGTAGCGTTTTCCCGGCGTCCCGCAACTCAAACGCGAGGCGAGGCCCGATACGCCCGATTGCCGGCGGTAGGCCGGATTGAGCGCCAGCGAAATCCGGGATTGATGGCGAGGCTTGCTTCCACCTTCCTCATCCCGAGGCGCCCGCGCGTCAGCGCGGGCCTCGAAGGATGCACCCCGAAATGCCGCGGCCTTCATCCTTCGAGGCTCGCCATAGCGCGTCGAAGACGCGCGTAAACGCGCTTATGGCTCGCTCCTCAGGATGAGGAAGAAACAAGCACCCCGGATTTCGTTTCACTCAATCCGGGCTACACGTTCCAGGCTACCAAAAATTAACCGTCGCGATTGGCGCACGCCGAATTCGGCGGATCACTAAAATAGTCAATGCCACGTCCGCCAATGGCGCCAGCGGCACGCCATTCGCACTCGCGGGAATTATTACCAAAGGCGAAGCGTACAGCAAAGCGAGTGCGACACGCTCGTACGGCAACCACCCGTTCGCAACCGCCGCGGAAATCAACCACGCGCCGGGGACCGCAAAAATCACCATGTCGTAGTTGCCGAGAAAAGGCACGCACAGACCGGTCGCGGCCACCAAGACGGCGACCTCCGCCGACCCGCCCGGCCGCTTCCATGCGGTGAGGACGAGCGCAGTTACGGCGGCGGCGGCGGTCAACAATTGCACCAGCCAGGCCGCATGAGCCGGTCCGCCAAGCAGCCGTATGGCGGCATAGGGACTGGCAAACTTATCGAAACCGGGAGCGCCGCCGGCGTTCCAAGCGCCTGCGTCGGACAGCGTGCGGAAGAATTCCACCCACGCGCCGATCCCGAAAGCAACAGTGGCCGCCGCGATCAGCACCAGAGTCGTAGCCGCCGCCGCGACAAAGGCTTGCCAACGTCTGGCCGATAGCAAGACCAGCGGCGCGAGAAAAGCGAGTTGCGGCTTGTACGCAAGAACGCCGATGAACAGGCCCGCCAGCAAGGGATAGCGATCCAACGTAACGGCAGAGCCCCCCAACAGCGCTGCCGAGAAGAGCGAGTTTTGTCCGAAAAGTGCGCACACCGCCACGGCGGGGAAAGCGACGGCCGGAACAAACGATCCGCCCTTAAGAATAGCCCGCATGGCAGCCGCATACGCTGCTCCGGTCGCGGCGACCCAAAGCGCCAGAGCCGCCGCAAAAGGCAGCAGCGCAAAGGGGAGCCAGAGCAATAGAGCGGGCGGGGGATAAAAGAACGCCGGATACCGCCCCGGGCCGAGCAGAGCCGCCACGGCGGCACGTTCCGGTTCGCCGTAGGCATCGCCGCTGCGGCCATCGAGTGCCAATCTGGCCGAGGTCCAGAACGCGGCAAAATCCTGACCGACCTTCATCGTCGGCTCGGCCCATGGAATCACTGCCGCGAAGCCGACCAGCACGACCAGGAGCACCCGGGTAAAGGCAACGGCACGGTCCCGTGTGAGCCAATGGGCGTCTCGTAAGGCAGCTAAGGAGCGGGACAACGCAAGCACTTCGGCGCTCAATCCTTGCGCGGCGGGCGGCGGACGTGGACGACGGCGATATCGTCGGCATAGACGCGGCGCCAGTCCGGCAGCCGGTCGAGCAGGGCCACCGCCGGCGTTGTCGGCAGTAACAGCGTCGCGTCGATGCGGTACGCGTCGAGCAGCCGCAGGAAATCGGGAAGGTTTTCCAGGTTCACGGCGCGGTGGTAGCGCACGACGAAGGCTTCGCCATAAAGCTCGGTGCGGCCGTCGATGAAGGGCGCGATGCCGACAAAATCGAGATAGCCGCCCAAGGCGTAATCGTTGAGGATCGGTCCGCGCGTGGCGCCGGTGAGCGCCTTGACCGCGTTCGCCGGTGTGATGGCGGCGGCGGGCGCGATGCTGTCGCGGGCGGCGATCGCGCCGGTGACGGCCGCGGCGGCGGCAACGATCAGCAGAGCGGCCGCGGCGGGCAGCCAGGGCCCGTGCAACGCCCGGTGCAATGGCCGGCGCAGCTCGGCCGCGCTTTCGGTTGCCGCGAGCGCGCCGAATTGCGCCGCCAGCGGTCGCGCCAGAAACAGCGGCGCCAGCATGCCGAGGAGATCGGCGTGCCGCGACTGCGATAGACTGAAGTGCAGCAGGCCGAGCAGCATGAGGATGCGGAACGGCGGCAAGCGCACGCCGCGCCACAGCGCGAGGCCGATTGCCGCCAGCACGACGATCTCGTAGGGGCCGAGCTTGCTGAAATCCTGCGGCCGCCATTCGACGATGAGCGACAGCGCCTGGCCGAGCGACAGGATGCGGATCGTCGCCATGATCAGCTCCGGGCCGTACGGATTGACGCATGCGGCGCCGAGCGCGAGTGCGCCGAACGCGATCCAGTCCTTGGCCGCGCGGCGGCGCTGCGGCGCGGGCGCCAGCCAGATCGCCTCGCCGGCGATGACGCCGGTCATCGCCAGGCCGAAGATGAAGCTGCCGTGCAGGTTCGCCCACACTGTCATCAGCGGCAACAGCCACCACGACGGCGGCCGCGCGGTGTCCGCGGCGCGGATCAGCGCGGCGATCCAGGTCACCATCAGCGGCAGCGCCAGAACGTGCGGCCGCGCCATGATGTGCGGCGAGGTCAGCACCAGCGCCGCCAGCACCGCGGCGAGCGTGGGTGTCGGCTGCCAATATTTGAGCAGATAGCGCGTCAACAGGCCGAAGGCCGCCGCGGCCGCCGCCGCCGTCAGCGCCGCGACCGCGACCCAGCCGCCGCGCTCATACGCCGCCGCATAGGCGATTTGCGACAGCCACTCGTAGGCGACCCAGTGGGTGCCGTGCACGGTCTGCGACAACGCCTCGCCGGTCGGCAGCGCGCGGTGTTCGAGAATGAGGCGGCCGAGCGTGATGTGCCAATAGGTGTCGGCATCGCCGAGGAGCCGGCTGCCCAGCACCATGAGCAGCAAATAGACCGCCAGCGCGACGAGCCAGGGCATCGCCGCCGAGACGTCGAGGCTGCGGCCGACACGAATTGTTTGCTCGGACATGCGTGCCTCGGAGCGGAGTTCAGTCCGAGCATAGGCAGCGCCGGGCAAAGTCCCGCGCAGCTTGGACGGCGCCAAGCTAACGGCGCGGCATTGCAAAACCCTTAAAAGCAGGGTTTGCCGCGCCGGGACCCCTTATCTGGAGGCGTCTCTCGCTACCGCCAGACCAGCCGCAGGATGACCAGCAGGATCACCGCGCCGATGAAGGCGTCAATGATGGCGGCGACGATGCCGACGCCGAGGTGGATTCCGAGTTGCGGCAGCAGCCATCCGGCGATGACGGCGCCGACAATGCCGACCACGATATCGCCGATCAGGCCGAAGCCGCCGCCTTTGACGACCATGCCGGCCAGCCAGCCGGCAATCGCGCCGACGATCAGCCAAACAATAATGCTCTGCGGTCCCATGTGTCCCCCTCATCCCTTGCCGGCAAGGGCCTGCGCCGGTGCGCCGTCAAAGGCGCGTGCCGCCAACCATAAGAGCTTGGCTTCGTGCTGTCAGCAACGGCGGCCGACTTGCCGGCAGTTATGCACCTCAAGTAACTTATTGCGCTGCAACATCAAGTACGGCACACTGCCGATCGATGGACGACCCATCTACCATGTCCCGATTAGCAGTTTTGAGACGGGAGCCCCCATGGCCGTCGCGCAAAAGAAACCGTCAGCGGCGCCGCTGAAGGATCTCTATGACATCGGCGAGGTGCCGCCGCTCGGTCACGTGCCGGCGAACATGCATGCCTGGGCCATCCGCAAGGAGCGCCACGGGCCGCCGGAACAGTCGATGCAGCAGGAGGTGGTGCCGACCTGGCCGATCGGCGACGACGAGGCCCTGGTCTACGTCATGGCCGGCGGCGTCAATTATAACGGCGTCTGGGCCGGGCTCGGCACGCCGATCTCGCCGCTCGACGTGCACAAGAATCCGTTCCATGTCGCCGGCTCCGACGCCGCCGGCATCGTCTGGGCGGTCGGCTCGAAAGTGCGGCGCTGGAAAGTCGGCGACGAGGTCGTCGTCCACTGCAATCAGGACGACGGCGACGACGAGGATTGCAACGGCGGCGATCCGCTGTTGTCGCCGTCGCAGCGTATCTGGGGCTACGAGACGCCGGACGGCTCGTTCGCGCAATTCTGCCGGGTGCAGTCGCGCCAGCTGATGCGCAAGCCGCCGCACCTGACCTGGGAAGAATCGGCCTGCTACACGCTGACGCTGGCGACCGCCTATCGCATGCTGTTCGGCCATCCGCCGCACATCCTCAAGCCCGGCGACAACGTGCTGGTCTGGGGCGCCTCCGGCGGGCTCGGCGTGTTCGGTATTCAACTGGTCGCCGCCTCGGGCGCCAACGCCATTGGCATCGTCTCGGACGAATCGAAATCCGAATACGTATTCAATCTCGGCGCCAAGGGCGTCATCAACCGCAAGGAATTCAAGTGCTGGGGCGCCATGCCGCTGGTCGGCACGCCGCAATACGACGCCTGGGTGAAGGAGGCGCGCCGCTTCGGCAAGGCGATCTGGGACATCACCGGCAAGCGCGACGTCGACATCGTGTTCGAGCATCCCGGCGAGGCGACGTTCCCGGTGTCGTGCCTGGTGGTCAAGCGCGGCGGCATCGTGGTGTTCTGCGCCGGCACCTCGGGCTACAACATCACCTTCGACGCGCGCTACGTCTGGATGCGGCAGAAGCGCATCCAGGGCTCGCATTTCGCCCACCTCAAGCAAGCCAGTGCCGCCAATGAGTTCGTCATCGACCGCCGCATCGATCCGTGCATGAGCGACGTGTTTCCCTGGGAGAAAATCCCGTACGCGCACGAACTGATGCGCACCAACCGCCACAAGCCGGGCAACATGGCGGTGCTGGTCAACGCGCCGCGCACCGGTCTGCACAATTTCGAGGACGTCGTCGAGGCGGCGTCGATGCCGGAGTTAAGCCGGCAATCGGCTATGACGGCTTGAGCCGTCAATTGCCCGCCGGGCTACGCCTTGCTCTCCCGCACGCGCGCGATCGCGGCGTTGAGCTCGCCGCCATAGATGAAAATCCAGGCGCTATAATAGAGAAACACCAGCGCCACCATCGCCGAGGCCAGGCCGCCGTAATAGGTCACGTAGGTATAGGCGAAGTCGGCGAGGTAGCGGCCGAAGGCGAAGCCGCAGGCGAGCCATAGTGCCAGCGTGGCGGCGATGCCGGGGCAGACGGTCAGGAGCCGCCGCCGGCCGGCCGGCAACCACATATGCAAAATGAAAAGCGCCACCGCGAGCACCGCGCCGCCGACGCCAAAGCGCGCGACATCGTAATGGGCCTCGAGCGGCGCGATCCACGGCGCATAGGCGGCGGCAGCCTTGAATACCAGCGGTCCCAGCACCACGAGAAAGGAAAGCGCCAACAGCGCGATCGCGCTGATCAGCACGTAGCCGATCAATTCCAGCCGCAACAGCCACCAGCTCCGCTCCTCGACGAGCCCGTAAGCGCGATTGAGCCCGATGCGCAAACTCTCGATTCCGCTCGAGGCGAAATAGACCGCGAGCACGGCGCCGATGGTCAGAATGCCGCCGCGCGCCGTGGTCAGCACGTGGTGAATCTCGCCGGCGATCGGGCCGGCGACCTGCTGCGGCCACGTCCCGACGATCAGGCGCGCGACTTCGTCGGCGAGATTGCCGGAGCTGACGAAGCCCGCCAGCGACGTCACCACGATGAGAAACGGGAACATCGCCATCAAGACCGACAGCGCGATGTGGCTGGCGATCGCCCAGCCGTCATCGCGGTTGAAGCGGTAGAAGGCTTCCATGACAACGCGGTAGGCGAGGCGGAGGATGTTCAACGCGGGCGGCCTCTGCGGCGGGCAAATTAGCAAGTTATAAGTTGCGCATGATCTTTTCCGAAAGCCGGCAACCACCCCGGATCACGTCCGGGGCATGCTTTTCGGGATCATGCGCCATGGAGATACGTCATTCCGCGGCGCCTGCGAAGTCCGGACCGCGTTCGAGCGCTGCGGCAGGGACGCCGTCAGGCCACGGCCGGACCTGGCATGGCCCGCCGCCGGCGGACGCCGATGTACCGCATCGTGGAATACTGGATGAGAAACAGGCCGAGCTTGCTGACGATGCCGTAGACCGACATGAACGACGCCCAGGTCACGACGCTGAAATTGAGCGCAACGATCAAGTTCAAAGCGGCGGAAAAGAACATCAGTCCCGACCAGACAAATCCGAAGATGAAGGCGATGTCCGGCACCAGCTCCTTGGCGACCGGCGGCAGATAGCGGTTCATCCACCCCGGCTTGAGCATCACCACGCCGACGACGAGGTAGATCAGGCTCGGCTTGACCATCACAAAGCGCGGATCGTTGGTAAGGAGCGTGGCCGTGCCGGCGCCCACCACCAGGAACAGGCTCATCCACTGCATGGTGTCGATCGGCCGCTTGCGGATGAACTCCCAGCCGATCTGGGCGACGCCCAGTGCGACGCCAAGCACGACCGCCAAGGGGATATTTTTGGTGAGGAGAAAGACCGCGAGAAAAAACACCGTCGACGCCAGGTCGAGGAGCAGGAGCTTTGCCGCGGCGAATAAGTTTCTCATGGGACGCTCATTTCCCGCCGGTCACGGTAGCCTGACCGCCAGGAGTTGGCATCCGTAGCGGCAGGCGGACGGCGACCATGGGGCGCAATCTGCGAGTGAATCTTGGCTTTTGTGCAGTGCACGCGTAATGTTGCCAGTTCGTCCGGGGTCGTCCACCAAGCTCATTGGAGTTAACTTATGCCGCTTGCCGCTTCCCCTTTGCCCGCCGACAGCGAACTGATCGCGACGCTCGGCCAAGCGGTAGCGGCCGTCGACGCCTTGTTCGCGGATGCGCGCCGCGCGGTCGGCGACCGGGTGATGCAGGAGGGGCGCGCGGTCTCCCGCCTGTTCGACCGCGAACAGCGCGCCACCCATGGTCTTGCCTGGCTCGCCACCTATGTCGAGGCGCTCCGCCAGCTTGCGGCCTATGCCGAGCGGCTCGCGGCCACCGGCAGTTTCGGCGAGATCGAGGAACTTCTCATACGCATCGGCGCCGGCGAATATCTGGCGCAGATATTCGGCGGCATTGCCATGAGCCAGGGCGAGATCGTGCGTCTCGCCGACCTCGGGCTCGGCCCGGCGGCCGCGGCGGCGCGCCTGACGCCCGCGGTCGAGCAGCTGATCGCGTTCGGCAACGCCGCGCCGCGCCGCGCCCGGCTGGTCGAGCTGATCAGGCTGCAGCACGAGGCGACCATCGGCGCCTGCTGCCTCGACGAAACCCTCGATTCGATCCGCGAGGAAATGCGCAAGTTCGCCGACGACGAGGTCGTGCCGCACGCGCACCAATGGCATCTGCGCAACGAGTACATCCCGCTCGATATCATCGGGCAGATGTCCGAGCTCGGCGTGTTCTCGTTGACCATTCCCGAGGACTACGGCGGCATGGGGCTCGGCAAGGAATCGATGTGCGTGGTCTCCGAGGAGCTGTCGCGCGGCTATATCGGCGTCGGCAGTCTCGGCACCCGTTCCGAGATCGCCGCCGAGCTCATTCTCGGCAGCGGCACCGAAGAGCAGAAGCGCAAGTGGCTGCCGCAGATCGCCTCGGGTGAGGTGCTGCCGACCGCGGTGTTCACCGAGCCGAATACCGGCTCCGATCTCGCTTCGCTGAAGACCCGCGCGGTACGCGAGGGCGATGTCTACAAGGTCTACGGCAACAAGACCTGGATCACCCATCCGGTGCGCGCCGACCTGATGACGCTTCTGGTGCGCACCAATCCGGCCGAGAAAGGCTACCGCGGGCTTTCCATGCTGCTGGCGGAAAAGCCGCGCGGCACCGACCAGAGCCCGTTTCCCGCCTCCGGCATGACCGGCACCGAGATCGAGGTGCTCGGCTATCGCGGCATGAAGGAATACGAGATCGCCTTCGACGGCTTCGCGGTGAAGGCGGAGAATCTGTTGGGCGGCGTCGAAGGGCTCGGCTTCAAGCAGCTGATGGCGACCTTCGAATCCGCGCGCATCCAGACCGCAGCGCGCGCCATCGGGGTCGCGCAATCCGCGCTCGAGCAGGCGCTCAGTTATGCGCTGGCGCGCGTGCAGTTCGGCGAGCCGATCGCCAATTTCCCGCGCGTCGCCGACAAGATCGCCATGATGGCGGTCGAGATCATGATGGCGCGCCAGCTCACCTATTATGCGGCACGGCAGAAGGATTCCGGACGGCGTTGCGACCTCGAGGCCGGCATGGCGAAGCTGTTGGCGGCGCGGGTCGCCTGGGCGGCGGCCGACAATGCCGTGCAGGTGCACGGCGGCAACGGCTTTGCGCTGGAATTTCCGGTGTCGCGGATTCTCTGCGACGCCCGCATCCTCAATATTTTCGAGGGCGCCGCGGAAATCCAGGCGCAGGTCATCGCTCGGCGGTTGCTCGACGGATCGAATTGAGCCGGGTTCGCTGTGACCCCCTGTTGAACCAAAGCGAACGATCAAGGTACATCGGCAGGGATTGATCTAAATCATTTCGCCCCCTGGGGCACTGCGCGCAATATGTATGCAATTCTGTGTCGCGAATTGCGCGAGATCAAGACTTAGCTTGCCGGCGGCATACTTCACAGGAGACAGTCATGGCCAAAGCAAAGAAGCGTATTGTGGCGCGCAAGAAAAGCTCGAAACGGAGCAAGGCCAGCGCCAAGCCTGCGCGCAAGAAAGCTGCAAAGCGTACGACGCCGAAACAGGCAAAGTCCAAGGTTCGGCGAGCGCTGAGGGGTGCCGCGAAACCCAAGGCGAAGAAACAGCGGCCAGCGAAGATCGCGGCAAAGAAAGCACCAAGAAAACCGGCACGACGAATGGTGGAGGTGCCGGTCGAGGACACGATCATCGACGTGATCGAGGAGCCGGTCCCCGGCGTGGTTGTTGTTACCGAGTACGAAACAATTCGGACGATCAATCCCATTACGCCCGGCCCTGGCGTCGGTTCCGACACAGAGGAACAATAAATCGATCCCGAGCGTGACGCGGCTTGTCTGGGCCGGCGTTAATTCCCTGAGGCAGGCGCACGAGCGGTCGGAAAATAACGATATCGTGAAGGAGAAACTCATGGCCAAGAAGTCGAAACAGTTAGCGAAGAACGGCGGCGATTACGCACTCGTGGCGCAGATCCGGGGGTCGGCAAATGAGATCTGGCTCGCGGGTCTCGGCGCTTTCGGTTACGCGCAGAAGGAAGGCGGCATGCTTTTCGATGCCCTGGTGAAGCAAGGCGAGGCGATTCAGAAGCGCGCCACCAAGACAGCGGGGCAGACAATCGCTGACGTCAAGGTCACCGCGTCGAAATCGTGGGATAAATTGGAAAAGGTCTTCGAAGCTGGGGTGGCGAACGCGATGCACACCCTCAATGTACCGACCAAGAAGGAATTCGACACACTCTCCCGCCGCGTCGCCGAACTGGGCTCGGCGACCAAAAGGCGCTCTGCCGCAACGGCAACGTCGTCGCACAAACGCCGCAGGTCGGCGCACTCCTGACGAAAGATGCGGTTTGCATCCGACCGCTGCCGCCTGAACCGGCGGGTGCAAAAGATATGCCCGCCGTCAACGTGCCCCACCGCACCAAGCGTCCGGTCGCAACGGGCGAGCGCGGACAGCTGGATAAGGTTCAGGCGCGAGCTTGAGAGTCGGCGCGAGGCACCGTTCCTTCGCTGAGGAGGCTGTCGTCGCCGGCGAACAAGGCTTCCAGCAGCTTTCGTTCCCGGCCGACGATCAGGTTCAAAAATTCCTCGGCGCCGCCCATCGTGTGAAACGCATCGTAACCCCGCTGCAAAAAGTCGTGCAGTTCGCCCAGCCCGGCAAGCCGCGCCGGCCGGCGCATCATCGACAGCGCGGTGCCGATCAGTGGCTGGCGCACCAGCCGGTCAAGCGAATGGCCGAGATGTTCGATAAGATCGATCTGACGCTCACGCTCCTTGCGGCGGTCGACCTTGCGGTAGGCGCGGCCATAGGCGGCGACGTCGAGTGCTGTCGACTTCGGCCCGAGTGCCGTGGCCATGGCTACGTCGAGTTCTTCGGACAGGGCCTCAAGTTCGATGGCGTCCGCGACGGTCTCAAGACCCGCTGCCGGCAGCAGCCGCTTCATTGTGGGCACGATCCGTCTGACGTCGGCATCGAGTCTGGTCAGATCCTTCGAGCCGTAGAGATCGGTCAGAAAGAACGTGGCGGCAGGGCCCATGCTTGGGCTCGCCAGAAGGTCGGCATGGGTGCGGGCTAGCCTCACCGCCTGCCAGGCGCGCAGCCGCTGGCGGGCCGCCTCAAGTTCAGGGTCGGCTTTGGCGCTTTCCCGCAGACGCGCGGCGAGGTCGAGTTGATTCGTCAATCGCTCGACCACGTCCTGATGATTATTCATGGCAATACCAAGCATCACTTCGTCCGGTGCTATGTTGATCTACCGCAATTGCTGGGCGGCAAACAGCGGCACAATCGGGCGACACGCGGAACAGGACGGTGACGATGGCGCGTAGCGAACGCATGGACCCGGTCGATACTACTTGGCTGCGCATGGATCGGCCAGCCAATCTGATGACCATCGTCGGCGTCTTGATGCTTGCGCCCCCAGCGGACATTGGGCGCATTGCCACCACCCTTGCTAAACGGATTCTCGCGTTCCGCCGCTTCCGGCAGCGGGTCGAGTCGCGTTCGACCGGGATATGGTGGTGCGACGATCCGCATTTCGACATCGCGCATCACATCAAGCGCATTCGGCTTCCGAGCCCCGGCGGCAAGGCCGAGCTCGAGCGCTATGTTGCAGAACTCGCCTCGCGGCCGCTCGACCATTCGCATCCGCTCTGGGAATTCCAGATCGTCGAGGACTACGAGCAGGGGGCCGCGATCGTCGCGCGTATCCATCATGCGATCGCGGATGGCGTTGCCCTCGTCGACGTCGTGCTCTCGCTCACCGACGATCGGCCCAACGCGCCGCTGATGCGGCGGCCGCGGAGAGCGGGCGGTGAAGGCGGTCTCGGCTTGAATTTGCAGGAGCTGTTGGGGCCCGCAGGCGAGATCATCGGAGCGGGCCTGCGGCTCACCAATGAGGCTTGGCATAGCACGATCGATCTCGCCACCCATCCCACCCGTACGGCTGACTATCTGCGCGACGGCACCGGGATCGCGGCCGAGCTCGCCTACCTGCTGTTCATGCCGATGGACACGCCGACCCGTTTCAAGGGCACGCCTCTGGGAGACAAGCGCGTGGCCTGGTCCGAGCCGATTCCGCTTCCCGAAGTGAAGGCGGTGAGCCGGGCGCTCGGTTGCTCGGTCAACGACATGCTGCTCTCCGCCGTCGCCGGCGCGCTCAAGGGTTATCTGGAGGAGAAAGGCGATCCGACCAAGGGCGTCGAGGTGCGCGCCTTGGTGCCGATCAATCTTCGCCCGATGACGGCCAAACCTACGCTCGGGAATCGTTTCGGCGTGGTCGCCATCGAGTTGCCGGTCGGATTCGAAAACCCGCTGGAACGGTTGTTCGAGGTGCGGCGACGCATGGAGGTGCTTAAAAAATCCTACGAACCGGTAACGACGCTCGGGCTTTTTGCGGCGCTCGGCTACGCGCCCAAGCTGGTTCAGGACAAATTGTTCGATCTGCTGCTTAGCCGTGCCACCGCGGTGATGACCAACGTCCCAGGCCCGCAAAACCCGCTCTATCTAGCGGGCTCCGAGCTGAAGCAGTTGATCTTCTGGGTGCCTCAATCGGGCAATATCGGCATGGGCTTGTCGATCCTGTCCTTCAACGGCAGGGTCCATTTCGGGCTTATAACCGACGCGGCTCTAGTGCCCGATCCGCAGTCCATCATTACGCGCGTTCAGCCGGAATTCGAGCGCCTGCTCTATTTCGTGCTGATGCAGGGATAGGCCCGGTCAATCCTCAAGCTCGGATTTAGCCAGCTCGGCGTCCAGCCGCTCCATCGCGTCGGCGGGCGCACAGGCGGCTGCTTCCTGATAGAGGCGCGTCGCCTGCGGAAGCTTCGCCTCACCGAACATCATGACAAGACCGTTAGCATATTCGATGTGCGCGATGGCCGAATGCGGATTGAGCTTGAGCGCAGTCTCGAAATGTTTCATGCCTGCCTCACGGCTCGCCCCATAGGTAAGGCCGCCAAGCATGGCGCCGACCTTGTTGATCACCTCGGCGTGATAGGTGCCCATTGCGATATGGGCATCGGCGTGGCGCGGCTCGAGCGCAATTGTTTGCTCAAGGGCATGCTTGACCTTGCCCCCGAGACCCTCCGCCAACGCCTTGACGACCGAAATACCCTGGCTGTAGCGGCCCAGCGCCTGGGCATGAAAGTACCAGGCATTGGCCAGCGTCCCGGCGCATTCGGTCAATCGTTCCGCGCGGCCCGCCGATTGAAGAAACAGGTCGAGCTTGGCTTTTTCGCCCTTCTCCAGGTAGGTGGCGTAGATGTTTGTGGCCTTGTTGGCGACATTGTAACCGATCAGGCCGATGGCGAGACCGAGCTCCACGGCTTCGGCAAAATCGCCGCGATGATAGGCGCGCCAGGCATCCTGGAGCGTCACCGCAGCCGCATCGATCGACTGGTTAGACGTTTCGAGCCGCGGATGGCGCGCGACCAGCTGCTTGAGGCCTGCCGCGTCGAGATAAGGTTCGCAATCGCCCCGATGCAGACGCGACCAGTGCGCCTTGAGCGCGGCACCGGCATATGCGTAACCGGCATCCGCATGGGGAAAGACCTTCCATCGTGCTTTGGCCATCTGGCTTGTCCTTCGAGCCGGCCGGGCCTAAGTCTCAGCTGCTCTGCTCGATTGTGCTACCGCGCTCGTCTCGGCGCGCGCCTTAGTTCGGCTAACCGTGGCCCGTCGCGCATGGCCCACCAACGCCTCGAGACGGTCGAGCGTCGCCGCAAGGTCGCCTGTGGTCCGGCCGAGAGTTCTCGCGCTGCGGCGGCGGGCCTTGCCGTGCGGCAAGAGCGTGCGGCGCGTGTCGGCGAGGACGTCCTCGTTGACGGTGATGCCGTGATGGGCCAGCACCGGACGCAGCTCGTCAAGCCGACGCCGCAGATCGGCGCGCGTCTTCTGGTAAGCGTGCTCGCACAACCGCCGGCGGGCTGCATAGCTGAACGCATTGGTGAAGAACATTTCAACATCGCCGCGATCGGGCTCGAACAGCACGACGTCGGCGTCGGGGTATTCCGTGCGATAACGGGCCATCCCAACCTGCATCCGCGAATGGATCAGCGTTCGCAAAGTCTGCGACATGATCGCCGGAAGCCCGCTTCCGGCGACCGAGGGATGCTTTACGTGGCCGTGGCGGGCCGCCTCGCGGGCATCGAACGGCACCAGCGGATTGACGCACAGCACAAGCTTGGCGCCGGCACCGAGAGCGAGCGAGGCGTGCAGCGTCTTGGTCAGCACCCCATCGACGTAGAACCGCCGGGCGAACTCAACTGGGGGAAACAGACCGGGGAGCGCGGCGCTCGCCGCAACGGCGCGCGCTATGGGCACGTGGTCCCAGCCGGGAGCGCCGAACGCCACCGGCGCGCCGGTGTCCAGATCGGTCGCCACGAGAAACAGCTTATGCGGCAACATGCGGAAATCGTTGGTCCGCGGCGGCGTCAGGAACAGCCTGGTGAGGTAGTCGGTGATACCCGCGTTATCGAATAGTCCGGTCGGCAGCGCTCGCGCAAGGCGCCCAAAAGATTCGAAAAACCCATGCGATCCCGGGTCTTCCAGATATTGCCGCGCGGCCGAGACCAAGAGTTGCGGCACCGCCGCGAGCCGGCGGGCATATTCGCCGAACGCCGGACGCAAAAGCAGGCCGGGCTCGAACGGATCGTCGGCCGCGTCACTCTCGATGAACATCGCGTGCATCTCGGGCGCCGTGATCCCGTTCACCAGGCCGGCCGCGATGAAGCTGCCGGAGCTAACGCCTACATAGAGGTCGCAGTCCGTCAGATTGAGCCCGTCAAGCGCCTCACCCAGAGCGATGAGGGCGCCGATCTCGTAGATGGCACCCAGCGGCCCGCCGCCCGCAAGCGCCACCGCTCGGCACGGATGCGTCACGTTCCCTCCTCTCGAGAGATCGGCACGGCCCACAGCACAGCCGCGTTCGCACCGTTAGTCGATGCGACGCCAGTATGAGCGTGCGGCCGCCATTCGCATAGCTGCGGCCGGACCCTTCCGATCAAGAATGCGCAGCTACGCCGCGGGATTCGGAATGCCGTGACGGCTCTTTCGTCGCCGAAAGCTTTTTAGTCACCGCCGTCAGTTCGGCCACCCGATGCGAGAGCGTGTCGATGTCCTTCTTGGTCGGTACGTTCAGCATGTGGAGCGCCCGAGCGACGCGGTCCTCGAATACGTGCTCCAACTGATCCCATGACTTAGAGGCCGAGGCCTTCACTTCCGCCAGCGCATCGTCGGCGGACTTTTTGGCCTGCTTCTGAACCGCCTCGCCTTCCTTCACCAGCGTCTCGAAGAACTTGCCGCCCTCCCGTTGAGCTTTTGCGAAGGCGCCGAGACCGGCCAGCCAAATCTGCGTGGCAGAGTCGCGGATTGCAGTCACTAACTGTTGGCCGCTGTTGTCGCCCCCCTGAGCGAGCGCCTTTAATTTCTTTGGCATAATACGTCTCCCGTGTTTGATGCCGTGTCCGGGTGCCCCCGGTGGCCAAGACTATCGCCCGGCGTTTGCTCGCTCGCGTTGATCAAGATCAAAGCAGCAGGTGCGGTAGTCATTAGCATGAAGTTGTATGATGTCAGGGACTTCGTCCCACGCCGTTAAATATAGCCTGTCGTGCGGGCGTGGTCGCGATGCGGGACGCCGAACATGATATATTTTGTCACCGGGGCGTCGGGTTTTATCGGCAAACGCCTGGTGCGTGCGCTGCTGCAAAGGACCGACGCAAGGGTCTATTTTCTGATCCGGGACCCCTCGGCCGAGCGCATCGCCACGCTGCGGGAATTCTGGGGAGCCGATGAAAGTCGCGCGATTGCCGTCAAGGGCGATCTCACAAGCGCGGGACTAGGGCTGAGCGACGATACTGTCGCGGCCCTGACCGACAGGGTCGATCATCTCTTTCATCTCGCGGCGGTCTATTCGCTGGAAGCCGATCCCGAGACGGAAATGACCACGAACGTCGAGGGCACGCGCAACACGATACGCTTCGCCGAGGCGATCCGAGCCAGGCGGTTCCACCACGTCAGTTCGATCGCCGCAGCCGGCCTCTATGATGGCGTGTTCCGGGAAGACATGTTCGCGGAGGCCGAGAACTTCGACCACCCCTATTTCGCCAGCAAACATCTGTCGGAAAAAGCCGTGCGCGACGAGTGCCGGGTGCCCTGGCGCATCTATCGGCCGGGCATCGTCGTCGGGGACTCCAACACCGGCGAGATGGATAAGATCGATGGCCCGTATTATTTCTTCAAGCTCATTCAGAAGCTGCGAAAAGCGCTGCCCTCCTGGATGCCGAGCATCGGCCTCGAGGGCGGCCGGATCAACCTTGTGCCGGTGGACTTTGTCGTCGCCGCTCTCGACCACCTGGCGCATGTCGAGGGCGAGGACGGTCGCTGCTTCCACCTGACCGACCCAAATCCGCGGCGCGTGGGCGATATTCTCAACACCTTCGCTCGCGCGGCCCATGCGCCTGAGATGACCATGCGGATTAACGCCGCGCTCCTCGGGCTGATTCCGCGGGCCGTGCTCGACGGCCTCATGGCCCTCACCCCGGCTCGTCGCATCCGCAAGGCGATCATGAAGGATCTCGGGTTGCCGGACGGTATTCTGAGCTTCATCAACTATCCGACGCGCTTCGATAGCCGCGACGCGGAACAGCTGCTGCGGCCCGCCGGAATCATGGTGCCGCGGTTCGAGGATTATGCGTGGCGGCTCTGGGATTATTGGGAGCGCCATCTCGATCCCGACTTGTTCGTCGATCGCTCGCTTCGCGGTCGCGTCGCAGGACGGGTCGTTCTTATCACAGGCGGTTCGTCGGGCATCGGCAAGGCTGCTGCGCTGAAGCTCGCCGGTGCCGGAGCGGTGACGATTATTGCCGCGCGAGACCCCGAAAAGCTCGAGGCTACGCGGCAGGAGGCGGCGCTGCGCGGACTGTCGCTGGTCATCTGCCAGGCCGACATCACCGATGCATGTCAGTGCGACGCCGTAATCAAGAAACTCAATGAGGAACACGGCGGGGTCGATATCCTGATCAACAATGCAGGCCGCTCGATCCGCCGCGCAATCGAGAACTCCTACGACCGGCTGCATGATTTCGAGCGCACCATGCAGCTCAACTATTTCGGAGCGCTGCGCGTCACCTTGGGTGCGCTGCCGGGAATGGTGAGGAAGAAAACTGGCCATGTCATCAACATCTCGTCGATCGGTGTACTGACTAATGCGCCGCGGTTTTCCGCTTATGTGGCCTCGAAGGCCGCGCTCGAAGCGTGGACGCGATGCGCCGCGTCGGAGTTCCTCGATCGAGGCGTTGAGTTCACTACGATCAACATGCCGCTGGTTCGTACTGCGATGATCGCCCCGACGAAGTTTTACGAACGAGTGCCGGCAATCACCACCGAGGAGGCTGCGGATCTGATCGTGGAGGCGATCATCCGCAGGCCGACGCGGATCGCCACGCGTCTTGGCGCTTTTGGCGAGGTTGTGCACGCGGTCGCCCCGCGCGTTGGCCAGATCATCATGAACACCAGCTTCCGAATGTTTCCGGAATCCGCCGCCTCGCAGGGTCAGCAATCGGCGGGCGAGCGCACGACCGCCGACCAGATCATGTTCGCGCAGTTGCTACGCGGCATCCATCTTTAACCGGCAATTTGCCACGGCTCGGCGCTTGGTAAGACGCGCTGAGGCTAGTGTCCCGATTCCGAAGTTCGCATCATTATGCGGCACCCTCGTTTGCGAACTTCGGAATCGAAGGGCACTAGCAACGTATTGATCTAGTGTGGCTTTGGTTCAGAAGTCCGCATGACGAGTTCGCGGCAAAAATGATGCGGACTTCTGAACCGCCACACTAGTGCGCCTGCGGCGTCTACGTCAGCTCTTCCTTGAGGAGGCGCAGAACTGCGCTCGACCAGGTCAGGCCGATATGCCCGAGAGCGGGAAGAATATGCTCAGGCGCACCGGGCAGGCGGCCGCTGTCGTGCGGCACGACGAACTCGTCGGCGCGGCTCCAAAGCGTGGTGACCGCGATCTGCGGCGCCCCCGACGCATTCAGGCGGCGCAGCCAGATGCTATCCGGCTGCATTTCGCGGGCGTTCTGGCCCAAGCCAAGCCGCGCGACCTCAGTGCCACGATGGGGTGTGGCGATGGTCACGAGTTTGCCGACGCGGGCGGTGCCATGATGTTGCAGATAGGCGCGGGCCACGAGACCGCCCATGCTGTGAGTAACAAGCGCAACCCGGCGGGCTCCGGTTTCCGCCACCAGCAACTCGATGCGCCGGTGCAATTGCCCGACGAAATGATCGATACCCGCGAAGGGCGGTTCTAGGTTGAGAGTGGCGACCTCGTGGTGGTCTGCGCACAGGCCCCGCCTCAACCACCACCACAGTCCGCGATTGCACAAATAGCCGTGAACCAGCAATACCGGGAGCCGGCCGGCGGGAAGCGGTCGCACGATGTCTGCACCCATCCACCACAGTTCGAACGGCGCGATCACCATGAACTGCGCCAACAGGGCGAGGCATTCACCGACGGCGCTCCACCAGCGGTATGGACTATCGAAATCCGTGCCGACCGCCGATGGAGGTGCGTAGAGGCGTAAGATTCCATAGATCGCGACTGTCACCGCGAAGTTGAGAACCAGAAAAGCACCGATCACCGCGCCGGCAATTGTACCGGGGCTCGCGCCGTTCATCAGAAATGCCGCTGCCGCGGCAAGCGCGGCCGCCTCGACGGCTAGAAGGGTTCGAAGCCATCGGGATATCATCGGGACAACGATTTGTCAGATTTATGACATTTATCAAAAGTGCAATCCAAAAGGCTACTACAATTTTAGCTAGTCAAAGAAGCATTATCGCGGGAGCAGGCCATGGAGAGGATTTGGCTCGCAAGATATCCGAAGGGCATCCCTGCTGATGTGAACGTCGCCGAGTATCGCTCCGTCGGCGAGATGTTCGAGAAAAGCGTAGCGAAGTTCGGACCTCGCGCCGCCTATGTGAATATGGGGACGGCGATCAGCTATTCCGAACTCGATCGCTTAACTCGAGCCTTCGCGGCCTATCTGCAGTGGGGCCTGAAGCTGAAAAAGGGCGCGCGGGTCGCGTTCATGATGCCGAACATATTGCAGTATCCGGTGGCGTTGTTCGGGACGCTGCGGGCCGGTTACACGGTGGTCAACTGCAACCCGTTGTATAGCCCCCGCGAACTGGAACACCAGCTTGCGGATTCGGGCGCCGAGGTAGTCGTCATCGCGGAGAATTTCGCCTCCGTTCTGGCCAAGGTTATTGAGCGGACCGCGGTTCAGCATGTGGTCACGACACAGCTCGGCGACATGCTCGGATTCCCGAAAAACTTGCTAGTCAATTTTGTCGTCAAGTCGCTCAGGAAGATGGTTCCGGCGTGGAACATTCCGGGGGCGGTGTCGTTCAAATCCGTCCTGCGCCGCGGTGCGGCGCACGCCTTCGAACCCGTGGACGTCGGCCCGGATGACATCGCGTTTCTGCAATACACCGGCGGTACCACTGGGGTTCCCAAAGGCGCCATGCTCAGCCATGGCAATATCATCGCCAACCTGCAGCAGTCGCACGCGTGGCTCAAGCCAGTGCTCGAAGAGGGCCGCGAGGTTATCATCACAGCATTGCCGCTGTATCATATCTTTGCGCTGACGGCGAATTGTCTGGTGTTCCTGAAGATCGGCGCCACCAATATTCTGATTACCGATCCGCGTGACATTCCCGCGTTCGTCAAGGAACTGTCCAAACATCAGTTCACGGTCATTACCGGCGTGAATACGCTATTCAACGCCCTGCTCAACAATCCCGACTTCGCCCGCCTCGATTTCTCCCAACTGCGGGTCGCGGTCGGCGGCGGCATGGCGGTGCAGCAGGCGGTTGCCGAACGGTGGAAGAAGGTCACCGGTAAGGCCCTGATCGAAGCCTACGGCCTCACGGAGGCATCGCCTGGTGTCACGCTAAACCCGCTCGACCTTGAGGACTACAACGGCTCGATCGGCCTGCCGATCCCCAATACCGAAATCGCGATCCGTGACGACCGCGGACAGGACCTCCCGGTCGGACAAGTCGGAGAACTTTGCGTGCGTGGTCCTCAGGTCATGAAGGGATACTGGAAACGTCCGGAGGAAACCGCCGAGGTGATGACAGCTGACGGCTTCCTCCGAACCGGCGATCTGGCAAGAGTTGACCGCGACGGGTTCGTCCGCATTGTCGATCGCAAGAAGGACATGATCAATGTGTCCGGATTTAATGTGTACCCGAATGAAATCGAAGACGTCGTCGCCATGTGCCCGCAAGTGCTCGAGTTGGGGGTCGTGGGAGTGCCGGATGTCAATTCGGGCGAAGCCGTCAAGCTGGTGGTCGTAAGGAGAGAGTCCACTCTCACAGCCAGTGAGTTGATCACGCACTGCCGCAAGCATTTGACCGGTTATAAGATTCCGCGTCACGTCGAGTTTCGCAGCGAACTTCCGAAATCGCCGATCGGAAAGGTGCTGCGGCGCGCACTTCGTGAGGAGCGCGCCGCGGAGACGATTTAAAAGCTCGTGGCTTTTCCTTCTCGTTCCGGTCTTTGGCTAGTTCGCCGAAGATTTCGACGCGCTCCATCTGAAGAAGGCCAAATCCGTTACTCGATGGGCGCGGCACGGCTGACCTGGGAATTTCGAAGCCGTCAGGCATGCTCTTCATCGCAAGGTAATGGAGTGAATGCGTGGTGTCGCCTGCTAGCCCTTAGCGCGGCATCATTTTTGATGGCTGACGGTCGCTATCGGAGTCTCGCGCGCTAATCCGCAAACGACGCCTTGCCCCACCGCGCGCGAATTCCAGCCAGAAAGGTTCGGGCATCCCGGGACAATAGAATACCAAGTGCATTCACGCGATCTTCCTGCGCCAACGGCACCAAATAGGGCCTAAGTGGCGCAAGTCCCCGATCGGTCAGCGTCCCGCCATTGTAAGCAATCTGCACGCGTTCGACCCAGGCGCATAGCTCCTGCCTTCCATCGGAGCTAATGAGCGCGGGGAAATGCTCTTCCTTGACCCCCGAGTATGAAAGCGGAGCGTCCGGCACTATTTGATTTCTGATAATCCAGACCCGGCGCCCTTGTATGAAGCCGTAGCTCGGATTTGACGGAGAGTTCCATTGGGCTTCGTCTAGAATTACCCTGATCTCAACCGGCATGAGCCAAAGAGCGGAGCCGCTTTGCGTGAGCGGAAGGCCCGGGTGGTCTGACAATTTTGCAGTTTGGCTGCCTTCGCCCTGCAGCAGCCAGCCCTCCTGCAACGAATCTATGGCGACCATTTCAGCAAGCAGTTCCCGCGCAGTACTTGCTTGCAGAGCTTTCGTGCCAGTGTAAAGGAACACGCCAGCCGTTATGACACTGGCTATTACGGCACCGATTAGAAAAGCGAGGATGGCCCTCCAACTGTGCATTTGATCCCGCCGTGCCCGCTGAAATGAATTCCTTTCTACAATCAATAACATCAACCAAGGGTACGCACAATCGAAACGTCATTTGAAATTGCCGCCAAGCGGGCAGCCTCCGCTCAATAACCGCGGAGCGCCACGCGGCAACGCGCCACCGCCGGGTCCTG
Organism: uncultured Alphaproteobacteria bacterium; assembly: GCA_963721025.1. Lineage (GTDB taxonomy): Bacteria > Pseudomonadota > Alphaproteobacteria > Rhizobiales > Xanthobacteraceae > BOG-931. The sequence goes on from CAVRHN010000002.1 coordinate 592,268, forward strand.
GCTGATCATGACGCGGATGTAGGCGACGGCGCGGGCGGCTTCGGCATGGGTCAGCGTCAGGGGAATCCCGGCCCGCTCGGCCAGTGCCCTGCACGCTGCCGGGACGGGCACGCGATCCTCGGCACGCGAGGGTGAAGCGAGCAGCATCAGAGCTATTACTGCGAGTACGGCAGGCGTCCCCAACGTATTTACCCGCATTCCCCAGACGGCTTGATTACCGAACTCCAGGTTGCTGCCTTACGGTGGTGCCGTCAAGGCAGTCGGGAGATCATCGGAGACCGACAGCGTGGGGCAGTCGCGACAAGGATCCTCAAGGTATTTCTTAAAACGCGACGGTTTGTATGCTATCTAAATTATGGAGCCACGCGCGGTGGTGGCCAAAACCGTCCGCCGGCAAATGCCACGCCAAGGAGGACGACATGCCCGACAATCGATCGCGAACAGCGAAGGCACCTCCGGTGCCTGTTATGCTGATTTTGTTCGCCGCATTCGTGCTCTCCGCCTGCGTGCAATCCGAGACGCCGTTATTGGCTGGATCGAAGCCGCTGCTCGGAACGCAATTTCAGCTGAATCTCTATCAAGATTTCACCAAAGGAAAAGCGTTTTCCGTGGAAACGTCGGTCTTCCGCTGGAACGACAACCACTACGCGCTTGTCAGCGGCGATTCCTCTGGTGTGCAGTACTTCGTGGTTCAAGCCATCGACGGCGGCAATTTGCTCATCGAGGCTAACAGAAATGATCATGTGTATCTGCTGGGCCGCAAGCTCGCCAAAGGGACCTATGGCATCGTGCCGATCGACCAGAATGACGTCGATGAAGCGACGCGCAAACGGACATGCGTGACGAGAAATCCGGTAATCTGCGCGATTCACACACGCCGGCAGCTTGACGTTTTTGTCCGTGCAGCAGCCGCCAAGACGGACGGCCACGTCATGGTGGGGGTGATTTCCGCTACGGCGAAGTGAGGCGGGAGAACGAACATATCCGCCGCCGTGGCGATAAAACCAAATGGTACCCGGAATATGATGCTCGACGAACCGGCGTTCAGGATGAGGATGGCAGCGTCAATTGCAGAAATTGCGGGCGACGCCGTTGATCGAGATCGCTGGCATCGTCGCGAGCGGCGGTTAAAACCAGTTAATTCCCGCCAGCGGCAGCACCCGCTGAAGGATCGCCCCCACGCAAATCAGCACCACCAGTATTTTGAGAAGATTTGCTAATCGACTGTCATTAACGAATTTTTCGATGGCCCAAAAACAAATTGCGCCGACGACGCAAATAATCAGAACACCGATTAAGACTGAAAGCATGGCTACCCCCTTTAGCTGGTATGGTGATGAGCTTCTGCCGCCACGTCTTATCTTATGCTGCCTGTCTCACCAGTGCATGCACAGCAACAATGCGGGTCGGTACGCACCAGCACCGCCATGATGTCATTATCTGGCTGCCGTGGCTGTGCGGCTATTTACCCTTGAGCGTGTCTTTGAGGCCGCCGATGGTGTTCTGAACTTTGCCTTCTATCCTGTCCGCCTTGCCCTCTGACTCCAACTTGGCGTCACCGACGGCCTTGCCGACCACTTGCTTGACTGCACCTTTGATTTGCTTGCCCGATCCGACGATCCGGTCCTTGTCCATGATTTCTTCCTCCAATGTCCTAGCGAAGTCGACAACCGGAAATGACAACGGGAAATATCGGCAAACTTAACTGTACGGGCGCGCACCAGTATTCGTCATTGATTTAGATCAACCGACATTTCGTGGATCATTCGTGCCCAGTGGAATTGCATTCGAACCGGCGCGTTCTGCGCGAGCATGCAATCCCATCGCGGTCAGTGCGACGCCACCGAGAATCATGTTGATCCCGACCAAGAGCCCCATGGTCCAGGCAGAGGTCCCTGGAAGATCGAAAATAATGATGCTCGCCAAGAAAATGTCCACCACGCCGCTTGCGAACATGAATGCCCAGCGCGTAGAGAACTGGCGCCGGTGTTCGATTGCGAACATGATGGACGCGCCCCCTTCGACCAGGAAGAACAGAACCAATATCAGCCGCAGCGGGCCGGCTTTCTCGAATGGCCATCCTATCAGACCGCCATATAGATCCTGCGATTTGTTCGCGATCAGGAATATGCCGACGATAATCGCGAGCAAGGCCGATACCAGGGACCACCAGAATCCTGGTGCCTGTCGCGCCCAGTATGTTGTCACCAGCCCGGTCGCGCCGCTGGCGAGAAAGAGCCACCCTAACATGCCGGTCACATTCGCTGTTGCGATCGATGGAATGGCGATGGCGAGCAGCCCCAACATGATGAGGATGGCCCCCTCGCCAACAAAGAGAATCCAGTGGTCGGGCGTGGATTTTGCAACCGATCCGGAATTCCGGTCGGAATAGCAATTCATATCCATTTCAGATCCGCCCAAGCAGCATAAGAACGACAACGACGATCAAGACGATGCCGATGATGCCGACGCCGCCATGGCCGAAGCCATAACCGTAACCTCCGAAACGGCCACTGAAGCCGCCAAACAGGAAAATCAAGAGGAGGATAACGAGAATGAGTCCAAGGGGCGACATGATCGTGTGTCCTTTTGCGTTACATCAATTAAAGACCGATACCGAAGCAGAGGTTGTGCAGAATTGCTCACATCGAAAGACTATGCATCGCGGCGCGCAGCGGAGCTGTCCCGAGGATAGACAAATAACCAAGACATAGGAATTCAATTTGTGATTGGCGGCTGATCGTGCAGGACAACGTTCAGCAGCGAACTGTGGACTTCGATGCCGCCGTTGTACTCGATGAAGCCCAGCTTGCGAAATTTGTTCATAAAGTAGCTCACGCGCGACCGCGTCGTTCCGATCATCTCCGCGAGCGTCTCCTGGCTGATTTTTGCGATCACCGGTTGAGGTGCCCCTTCCTTGCCGAAGTTGGCCAACAGCAGGAGCAGGCGGGCAAGCCGCTTTTCGCTCGAATTGAACAACTGATCGACAAGGTCCGCTTCGACGCGGATGCTCCGACCGAGAAGATGCGCGATAAACAATTCGGAGAACGCCGGCTCCTCATGGATCACCTGGATAATAGCTGATTTTTCCAATCGGATGATGACAGAATCCATCATGGTCGTGACCGTCGCGATGCGCTGCGCCTGCCCGGCAAGGCAACCCTCGCCGAAGAAGTCGTCCGTCCCAAGTATTGCGATAACTGCTTCCTTGCCTTGTTCGGAGACGACGGTGAGCTTCGCCTTGCCTTTCTGGATGTAGAAGACCGCATCGCCAGGGTCGCCCTGTGAAAAGACAACCTGGCCTTCGCGGTACTTGCCGATACTGCGGCCGACCCCGACGCGGGCGAGAAACGATTTTGTATCGAATGAGCGTCGACGTTTAGTCGCCATGACATGACCTTCCACCCCAATCATAGGCTCTTTTGGGGGGGAAGCGAATCGCCGGCTCAACCTCGGGGGCACTTTGAGACGCTCCTTATGCTTCCTGGCCGGGCACCCATGATCAATTGGCGGTTCCCGCTCGGGAGAACCAGACAATAAACGAATTCAGGTGCATCCGTGTGAGCAATATTGCTCAGAAAGGCATGGTGCCGAAGATCAATAAGCATGCGTGAGGGTCACCCCAATCGAACAGGGAGCCGCGACAATGAACCCCATCACCGTATCCTGACCGCGCTGGTTGGTTCGGCCCTTCCGGGACCAGGGACTTCGATGCGCACAACCTCGGTGCAGATCAAGGGTGCGCTGCCAATCGGCGCGGCGATGACGGCGCGACTCGTCGTGCGGGAGAATCGGTCGGATCAGGGGATCGTCGTGCTGGACGGGCAGTGTACCGACCCGGCGGGTCAGGTCGTCGCCACCGCGATCCTGGAAGTTCTGGCGCCGACGACGCGGCAACAATACCAAATGGCGGAGCATCGGCTCGAAGGGCTCGTCGAACGCTGTAAAGGTCTCAAGCCGATGCTGACCGGCGTGGTACACCCATGCAGCGCCGACGCGTTGGCTGGCGCGGTGGAGGCCGCCGAGGCCGGGCTGATCCTGCCCGTGCTGTTCGGCCCCGAGGCCGAGATCCGGCAGATCGCCGATCATGCGCGCCTCGACATCGCCAAGTGCCGGATCGTGGCCACGGACAGTGCCGAGGACTCGGCGCTGAAGGCCGCTACCGCCGCCGGCAGCGGTGAGGTTGCGGCGCTGATGAAAGGTAGCCTGCACACCGACGTGCTCTTGCACGCGGTCATGCAGAAGGAAGCAAAACTGCGCACCGGGCGATTGATCAGTCATTGCGTAATGGTATCGGTGCCGACCTACGCGCGCCGCTTCATCATCAGCGATGTCGCGTTGAATATCGCGCCCGACACCGACCAGAAGCGCGACATCTGCCAGAACGCAATCGGTTTCGCACGCGCGCTCGGCATCGAGCTGCCGAAGGTGGCCGTGCTGGCCGCGGTCGAAATGGTGCAGACCAAAATGCCGGCCACGCTCGACGGCGCGATTCTGGCCAAGATGGCCGATCGAGGCAGATCGTCGGCGGCATCGTCGACGGACCGCTCGATCTCGATGCCGCAGTGGACGCCGAAGCCGCGCGGATCAAGCATATCTCATCGCCCGTTGCGGGCCTCGCCGATGTACTGATCGTGCCGAACATCGAGGCCGGCAACATGGTCTACAAGAATCTCGCATTCATGGCCGATGCGCAGATCGCAGGCCTCGTCGTCGGTGCGCGGGTGCCGGTGATCCTGACCAGCCGCGCCGACACCGCCGCCGCGCGCCGCTTCTCGGCTGCTGCCGCCGTGCTGTACGCCGATGCGCTAACGCGCGATCCCGCCATCCTGCTGCCTGAAATCGCGGAGTGATCGGCCATGAGTGAGGCCATCGTCAGCGAGGCCATCGTCGTGGTCAATGCGGGCTCCACCAGCCTGAAGTTCGCCGCCTATGCGGTGGACGCGTCCCGGTCGCTGCCGCTGCTCTGCCGCGGCCAGATCGACAGTATGGAAAGTGATCCGCATTTTGTCGTCAAAAACGCGGCCGGCAAGCAATTGGGCGTGCATGAATGGGGCAAAGACCGCGCGATCGACCACAAAACAGCGCTGCACTTCGTCATCACTTGGCTGGAAGCCAATCTGGGTGACAGGAAGATTATAGCCGCCGGCCACCGTATCGTACTCGGCGGCACCCGCTTCGAGGCGCCGGTGCGGATCGAGGGCGACGTGCTGGATTATCTCGACTCGCTTGTGGTTATGGAACCGTCGCACCAGCCCTACAACGTGCTAGGAGCCCGCGCGCTGGCCGAGGCGTTCCCCGGCCTGCCGCAGGTGGCTTGTTTCGACAGCTCGTTCCATCGGACGATGCCGGAGGTGGCGCAGATCTACGCGCTGCCCCAGGACGTGCGCGATGCCGGAGTGCGTCACTGGGGCTACCACGGCATCTCCTACGACTACATCAGCCGGCAGGTGCCGAAGTTCGCACCGCAGGCGCGGCGGGTAATCGCCGCGCATCTCGGCGGCGGCACCAGCATGTGCGCCATGCTGGACGGGCGCAGCGTCGAAACCACGATGGGTCTTCGGCGCCGTGTCCGGCCTGCCCATGGCGACGCGCTCGGGCGACGTGCCGCTCGGACGCGCTGTTCTATCTGCTGCGTCGCAAGTTGTTCGACGACGCGTCGCTGGAGAAGATGCTCTACGAGCGCGCGGGCCTGCTCGGCCTATCCGGCATCAGCGACGACATGCGGGTGTTGCAGGAGAGCACGGATCCGCGCGCGGTCGCGGCGGTGGAGTATTTCGTATACGCGATGACGAAGTATGCCGGCGCCTACGCGGCCGTGCTCGGCGGGCTGGACGCTTTCGTGTTCACCGCCGGCATCGGCGAGCACTCCGCCCCGGTCCGCGCGGCGCTGTGCGCCAAGCTGGCGTGGCTCGGCGTGAAGCTGGACAAGCAGGCGAACACGTCCGGCGGACCGCGCATTTCCGCCCCGGACAGCGACGTGTCGGTCTGGGTCATCCCCACCAACGAGGAACTGATGATCGCGCAGCACACGCTGGCGCTCGTTCGCCCTTCGCTGCAGTGACAGAAGGAACACCCGCCATGAAACCCAATGCCGCCCAGCCCAAGACTCCCGAATCGAAGCCGGGATCGAAACCCAACGCGAAGGACGATTTGAAATCGCTTCCCCTGGCGGAGGTGGAGAAAAAATTGGGGTCGTCGCCCGACGGCCTTACTCAAACCGAGGCGCAGAAGCGGCTGACCCAATATGGGCCGAACGAGATTGAAGAAAAGAAGACCAATGAGCTCCTGAAATTCCTCAGCTATTTTTGGGGTCCGATCCCGTGGATGATCGAGGTCGCGGTGATCCTGTCGGCGGTGGACCGGCATTGGCCGGACTTTGGCATCATTCTTGTTTTGCTTCTGGCCAACGCGGTCGTCGGGTTCTGGGAAGAACACGAGGCGGGCAACGCCATCGCTGCCCTAAAGGCCACGCTGGCGATCAAAGCCCGGGTGAAACGCGACGGGAAGTGGGTCACCCCGCCGGCGCGTGAACTGGTGCCGGGCGACATCATCCGCGTCCGTCTGGGCGACATCGTACCGGCGGATGCGCGCCTACTGGAAGGCGACCCGGTCGAGGTGGATCAGTCCGCGCTGACGGGAGAGTCGCTGCCGGCCACGCGCAAATCCGGCGAGGCAATATTTTCCGGCTCGATCATTCGTCAGGGCGAGGTCGGTGCACTGGTCTATGCCACGGGTGCGAACACCTACTTCGGCAAGACCGCCGAGCTGGTGCAGGGGGCGAAGACCGTCAGCCACTTTCAACGCGCGGTGCTCAAGATCGGCAATTACCTGATCATCCTCGCGGTGGTCATGGTGTCGGCGATTGTTGCCGTCGCAATCTTCCGCGGCGACCCGATCCTCACCACGTTGCAGTTCGCCTTGGTGCTGACTGTAGCTGCGATTCCCGTGGCGATGCCCACGGTGCTGTCGGTGACGATGGCGGTCGGTGCGCGCTTGCTCGCGAGGAAAAAGGCGATTGTCACCCGGTTGGTGGCGATCGAGGAATTGGCGGGCGTGGACGTGCTGTGCGCCGACAAGACCGGCACCCTGACCCAGAACAAGCTGACGCTGGGCGATCCATTCAGCGTGAACAAAATTACCGCCGAGCAGGTGATCCTCAATGCTGCGCTGGCGTCGCGCGCGGACAATAACGACACCATCGATCTGGCTGTTCTGGGCGGCCTGAAAAACGATCAGGCCTTGAAAGGCTACAAGGTGGGTCATTTCCAGCCGTTCGACCCGGTGCATAAACGCACCGAGGCCGCGGTCACGGGCCCGGACGGAAAGGCGTTCAAGGTGACGAAGGGCGCGCCGCAGGTGATCTTGGCGTTGTCGGCTAATGCCGCAGAGGTGAAGCCCGCCGTCGACAAGGCGGTCAACGAATTCGCCGCGCGCGGCTTTCGCTCCTTGGGCGTGGCGCGAGCCGAGGGAGATGGCAAATGGCAGTTTCTGGGTGTGTTGCCCTTGTTCGATCCGCCCCGCGACGATGCCAAGTCCACGATCGCGACCGCGGAACAGATGGGCGTGAAGGTCAAGATGGTGACCGGCGATGCGCTGGCCATCGCCGAGGAAACCGCCAAGAAACTGGGGATGGGCACCAATATCCTTGATGCCGCTACCCTGGGCGACGAAAAGCAACAAAAGACGACGGCGGTGGCGAAGGCCATCGAGAACGCCGACGGTTTCGCCCAGGTCTTCCCCGAACACAAGTTCCACATTGTCGAGGCTCTGCAAAAGCGCGGCCACATCGTCGGCATGACCGGCGACGGGGTGAATGACGCCCCGGCGCTGAAGAAGGCCGACTGCGGCATCGCCGTTTCGAGCGCGACTGACGCGGCGCGCGCGGCGGCGGCCATCGTGCTGATGACACCCGGACTGTCGGTGATCATCGACGCGATCAAGGAGAGCCGGAAGATCTTCCAGCGGATGAACAGCTACGCGATGTACCGTATCGCCGAAACGCTGCGCGTGCTGTTGTTCATGACATTGGCGATCCTGGTCTTCAACTTCTATCCATTGACAGCGGTGATGATCGTAATGCTCGCGTTACTCAACGACGGCGCCATCCTGTCCATCGCCTATGACAACGTTCATTACAAGGACGCGCCAGAGGCCTGGAACATGCGCCTGGTGCTGGGCATCGCCACGGTGCTGGGCTTGGTCGGCCCGATCGCTGCGTTTGGCCTGTTTTTCCTTGGCGACCGCGTTTTTCACCTCGACCATCCGCATCTCCAGACGATGATGTATCTGATGCTGTCGGTGGCCGGACATCTGACGATCTTCCAGACCCGGACGCGCGGCCCGTTCTGGTCGATACGTCCCGCGCGGATTTTATGGATGGCCGTGCTCGGCACCCAAACGGTGGCAACGCTGATCGCGGTTTATGGGCTGTTCATGACACCCCTCGGCTGGGTTTGGGCAATGTTCGTTTGGGGTTATGCCCTGGCGTGGTTCCTCGTGACTGACCCCGTGAAACTGCTCGCGTATCGGATTTTCGATCCCGTCAAAGCCGCGCCTCAGCTTAAAGCCAAAGCTGCGCCTCAGCCCGAAGCCAAAGCCGAACCTAAGCCTGGGGTCGAGGCCCAGCCTGACGCCAAAGCCGAGCCCAAGCCAGATGCCGAAGCCAAGACACCGCCCAACTCGACGCCGAAGACCGTCAAGTGAGCCAATATACGAGACGAGCGGCAAGACTACTGGAAGGAAGACGATGAAAATACATTCAAAGGACTTTCGCGTGCGCGAAGGAGACGAGGTCGATCTCAAAAAGTGGCCGACGAAGGTCGATCCCGTGTACAAGTCGAAGGAGCAATATCAAAAACTCCTGGAAGAGCACGTTGCGCAACTAAGTTCGCTACAGCATCTTCTCTACGCATCCAACCGCCATGCCCTCTTGCTGATCTTTCAGGCGATGGATGCGGCGGGAAAAGACGGCGCCATCAGGCACGTTATGTCCGGGGTCAACCCCCAGGGATGCCAGGTGTTCAGCTTCAAACACCCCAGCGCCGCCGAATTGGAACACGATTTTCTATGGCGCACCAGCCGCGATCTGCCGGAACGCGGGCGGATCGGCATTTTCAACCGATCCTATTACGAGGAAGTGCTGATCGTCCGCGTGCATCCCGAGATTCTCCGCAGCGAAGCGATCCCGGACACCCCGCATCACGACAGGAAAATCTGGCACGACCGGTATCGTTCGATCGTGGATTTGGAGAAACACCTCCACGCTAACGGAACCCGCATCATCAAGTTCTACCTCCACCTCTCCAAGGAAGAGCAGCGAAAGCGCTTCCTGGCGCGCATCGACGAACCGGAAAAGAACTGGAAATTCAGCCTTGCGGATATCGCGGAGAGAAAATTCTGGAAGCAGTACATGACGGCCTATGAGGAATGCCTCACTGCGACAAGCACCGGTCACGCGCCCTGGTATGTCGTTCCCGCAGATGACAAAGAGAATGCTCGGCTGATTGTATCCCAAATTGTCCTCGATACGTTCGAAGCGCTTAAAATGACTTACCCCCAAACGAGCGCAAAGCGCCGGAAGGAATTGTTATTGATCCGCAAGCAGCTTGCGAAGTGAGATTGTGAATGCGCTGGCGCTAAAGCGCCGCGATGAAGGCTTCGGTTGGGGAGTTCTGCTGCTCTCCTCAAGGCAGACATTCCCTGCGCGCTTATGAGTCCAAGCCCTCGTCAACCCGGGCTATTGCCGCCGCGGGCGGCAACGGGCACATAAGGGAGGCTGGCCGCGCCGCGGGTTTGAAACTGCGAACAGCGCCAATCTGCAAGAGGCGCTTGCTGACAATAAATCGGGAGGAAGACATGACGCCGGATGTCGGACTGGCCAATTGGTTTCTGCAGCGGTCGTTGCGCACGCCCGAACGGCTGGCGCTGCGTTTCGAGGGAGAAAGCTGGACCTACGGCCAAATGCAGCGCTGCATCGAGAACTGCGCCGCGCGGCTGCGCGCGCTCGGGGTCGGCAAAGGCGACCGCGTGGCATTTGTCGGCTTCAACCAGCCGATGTTTCTGTTTTCCATGTTTGCCACCCTGCGCCTGGGCGCCATCTTCGTGCCGCTGAACTTCCGGCTGACCGGGCCGGAACTTGCTTTCATGATCAATGACAGCGCTGCCGCGGTGCTGATCGTCGACGCGCAATTGCGGCCGGCGATTGCCCCGGTCGAGAACGAGTTGATCAGCGTCACGGCGCTCTTTGCCGCCGAGGATGAGACGCTTTGGCGCGACGGCGATGCGCCCGCGGCCGCTCACGTCCCGGCGCGCGCCGACGACGTCGCGATGATCATGTACACCTCCGGCACCACCGGCCGGCCGAAAGGCGCGATGCTGACGCATGGTAATTTCTGGTGGAACAACACCAACACCATGCATGCGCTCGACATCATGGAAAACGACGTAACCTTGACCGCGGCGCCGATCTTTCACATCGGCGGGCTGAATGTGACGACGCTGGTGACCTTGCAGAAAGGCGGGCTGGTCGTGCTCCACCGCAGCTTCGATCCGGGCAAGGCGCTGGCGGACATTGCCGCGCATCGCGTGACCACTATGTTCGGCGTGCCGGCGATGTTCCAGTTCATGGCCCAGCATCCGAGCTTCGCAGAGACCGACCTGTCGTCCGTTCGCGTCCTCGTCGTCGGCGGAGCGCCCTGTCCGCTGCCGGTGTTGAAGATGTATCTCGCGCGGCGTGCCAATGCAGCAGGGCTACGGCCTAACCGAGACCGCGCCGATGGTGAGCTTCCTCGGCCCCGAATTCGCGCTGGCCAAGGCCGGCTCGTCGGGCAAGCCGCCGCTGTTCGCCGAGATCAAGATCGTCGACAGCCACGGGCGTCCCGTCGTCACGCCGGGTGTGCAAGGCGAGGTGCTGGTGCGCGGGCCCAATGTCACCCCCGGTTATTGGCATTTGCCGGAGGCGACGCGGGCGGCGATCGACGACGACGGCTGGTTCCGCACCGGCGATGCCGCCTATCTCGACGACGAGGGGTTTCTGTTCATCTGCGACCGCGTCAAGGACATGATCATCAGCGGCGGCGAGAACGTCTATCCGGCGGAAGTCGAAAGCGGGCTGATGCGCCATCCGGCGATCGCCGAGGTCGCGGTGATCGGGACGCCCGACGAGAAATGGGGCGAGGCGATCGTGGCGATTGTCGTCCCGAAAGCCGGGCAGACCGTCACGCTCGAGGAATTGCGCGGCTTCACCGGCGAGTTCCTCGCCCGTTACAAGCTGCCGAGCCGCCTGGAGACGGTCGCCGCCCTGCCGCGCAATGCGACCGGCAAGATTTTGAAATATCAGCTGCGGCAAACTTTTGCCCGACCCGACGGAGCGGCGGGGCGGTCGGCGGCGGCACCCTTGAGTGCGTGAAAGCGTCAACGACGCTACTTTTGCGGCCGTGTCGAAACCGCGCTCGGGCGCGCCAGCAGGCGTTCGCTCCACGCCGCGACAGCACCGGGAGGGGTGATCTCCATCAGCGGCAGGAACTCCAGGAACGGTATGTAGCACGCCTCGGCAAGCGAGAACTGCTCGGCCACCAGGTAGGTCTTGCCGGCTAGTTGCTTGTCGAGGATCGCAAAATGCTTCTCGATTTGCGCCTTGGCGTCGGCAATCGCCGCGGTGTTCCATCGTTCCTTGGGTAGGAAGCGCTTGGGGAAAATGATCGTTCCGGCGTGGCGCGTAAACTGGATGTCGCAGAGCTTCATGTGCATGTCGACCAAGGCGCGGCCGCGCGCATCGGCCGGCACCAGCGGCGGGGTTGGCCGCGTTGCCTCGAGATAATTGAGGATGGCGGTCAACTCGTAAAGGACGAACCCATCCTCCTCGAGCGTCGGCACGCGGCCATAGGGGTTGAGCGACAGATACGGCTCTTCTCGATGCCGGCGCGCTGTCATGTCCACGAGAACGAGCTCATGCGCAATCTGCTTCTCGGCAAACGCGATGAGGACCCGGCGCGAATAGGTCGAGAACGGATGATAGTGGAGCTTGATTCCCATGGCACGTTTCCTCAAAATCACGCGCGGCTTTGCGCTGTTGCCGAGCAACGTTTGCCCGGACGCTAAGCGTCGCATCGACCGGCACATTATCCCGATTGCGCGGAGTCACAAGCGCCGGCACGTGAGCGGCCAACCGCTCTACTTCGGCTAAGGTGGAAGGACGGAGCGGAATTATGGAGATGCAACGAAACGGTTTGCAGCCGTCCGCCAAGGGATCGGCGGACTATTTCACCGGCGCGGTCCGCATCGACCCGCTGTTCGAGGCGCCCGAACCGGCGCGCGTTCGCGGCGCCAGCGTCACGTTCGAGCCGGGTGCCCGCACCGCCTGGCATACCCATCCGCTCGGTCAGACGTTGATCGTCACGTCCGGTCTCGGCTGGGCGCAGCGATGGGGCGGCCCCAAGGAGGAAATCCGGCCGGGCGACGTGGTCTGGTTTGCGCCCGGCGAGAAGCACTGGCACGGCGCCGCGGCGACCACGGCGATGACGCATATCGCCATCCAGGAAGCGCTGAACGGCAAAGTCGTCGACTGGATGGAGCAGGTCAGCGACCAGCAATATCGGACCTGAACGCGCACCTGATTAAAAAAAACGCCGGTGATGGGAGCAGCAGATTGAACGCGCTGGCCCATCGATGCGACTAACCTATGCAGGGCCAAGATCGAGGATTCAACCTTAAAGATTGGTCCGATCGGCAACGTCGGATTGCCGGAAGCGCTTCAAGGAGGCTGACATGCCCATCAATGGATCCTCAGTCGCTCGTCGAAGGGCGGTGAAGATAGGCCTGATTGTCGCAACGATTCTCTTTGTCGCCTCGTTGGTCATGCGATCGATCGATATGTATCAAACGCACCAGTCGATATCGCCGGCGGCCATCGCCTCTTTGGCTCTTGGCGCGCTTGGCGTCGTCATGGCCGCTGGAGCCTTCTTTTATGCGGTGCTGAGGAGGAAGTGACTGCATCGGGCACGACGTGCCGGAGGCAATCGCTTCCAATATGTCCTGATTGGCGTGGCCCACTTTGCACGGCATTATGTAGGCCGGGTTCAGCCACCGGGTCCGGCCCGAAGTCGCTGGCCCGACGACGGGCTCCGCGAAATCGTGGGCAATCTACCGGTTGAAATACCGCTCCCGGATTTCGCTTCCGCTCAATCCGGGCTACAAGGTCCGCCATGTCGTCCTTCCTGTCCCACGGTGTCGTCCCGGTCGCCATCGGCGCGGTCGCGGTGGTGTTGCTCTTCGGCCTCGTCAACATGATGCGCGGCGGTTCGGGCAACACCTCGCAGAAGCTGATGCGGCTGAGGGTGCTCTTACAATTCGTCGCCATCGTCATCATCATGTTCACGATCTGGGTGATGGCGAAATAACCATGGTCGTCCTCAACAAGATCTACACCCGCACCGGCGACGACGGTACGACCGCCCTGGGTACGGGCGAACGTCGCAAGAAATACGACTTGCGCATCGCCGCCTACGGCACCCTCGACGAGGCCAACGCCGCGATCGGCATCGCGAGGTTGCATACCGCCGGCGAGGCGGCGCTCGATGTCTCGCTCGCCCGCATCCAGAACGATCTGTTCGACCTCGGCGCCGATCTGTGCACCCCCGGCAAAGGCAAGGGGCCGGGCGGCGCCCGGCTGACGGTCACCGCGGCGCAGGTGGCCTGGCTCGAAAGCGAGATCGACCGGCTCAATGCCGCGCTGGCGCCGCTGCGCTCCTTCATCCTGCCGGGCGGCTTCGCGGCGGCGGCCTATCTGCATCTTGCCCGCACCGTGTGCCGGCGCGCCGAGCGGCTTATCGCCGAGCTTATGGACAAGCCGGACGAGAGCATCACGCCCGAAGTGCTGAAATACGTTAACCGGCTGTCAGACTTCCTGTTCGTGGCCGCCCGCTACGCCAACGACAAAGGCGAGTTCGACGTGCTGTGGCAGCCGGGGCAGAATCGCTAAGAGAGAGAGAACGAAGCAACAAAGGGGGCGCTCATGGGCCGGCTCGATAACAAGGTTGCTATTGTCACCGGTGCGGCCAGCGGCATCGGCCGCGCCAGCGCGATTTTGTTCGCGCGCGAGGGCGCGCGTTTGGTCGTCGTCGATCAGAATGCCGAAGGCTTGAACGAGACGACGCACGCCATCGCGCAGCACGGCGGCAAGGCGCAGGCCGTCGTCGCCGACACGAGCCGCGAGGAAGACGTCGAAGCATTCGTCGACCAGGCGCGCGCGGGCCTTGGCGGGCTCGACATCGTTTATGCCAATGCCGGGGTGAGCGGCGGTCTCATTCCGCTGTTCGAGCAGACCGTGGAGCATTGGCAGCATGTCCTGCGCATCAATCTGATCGGAACGTTCCTGGCGATCAAACACGCCGCCCGGCACATGGTCGGGCAGCGCCGCGGCTCGATCATTCTCACGGCGTCGGTCGCGGGATTGCGCGCCAATGCGGGCGGTGCTCCCTATAGCGCGAGCAAAGCCGGCGTCATCAGCCTCGCCCAGACCGCGGCGAACGCGCTCCTTGGAACCGGCGTGCGGGTCAATGCGATCTGCCCGGGACTGATCGAAACCGGGATGACCAAGCCGATCTTCGAGGCGGCGCGCGAACGCGGCACGCACGGCAAGATCGGCCAGCTCAATCCGCTGCAGCGCGCCGGCGTACCGACGGAAATCGCCGCCATGGCGCTGTTTCTCGCCAGCGACGAGGCCTCCTATGTCAACGGCCAAGCCTTCCCGGTCGACGGCGGGCTATCCAGCACCTTGCCCTTCACCCGGCCGATCCGTTGACCGCGGGCGCGACCGCCGGTACGTTGCCGCACCGCAGCATCCCCGGGACCTTCGCAGCGGAAGCCGATAAAAGCCGAAACAAGCCATGAAAATTCTCGTGCCCGTGAAACGGGCGGTCGACAAGGATGTCAAAATCCGGGTCAAGTCGGACGGCTCAGGCGTCGAGCTGAGCAACGTCAAAATGTCGATGAATCCCTTCGACGAGATCGCCGTCGAAGAGGCGCTCCGGCTCAAGGAAGCCGGCAAGGCGACCGAGATCATCGCGGTCTCGATCGGGCCGCCGCAGGCGGCGGAAACGATCCGCACCGCTTTGGCGATGGGTGCCGACCGCGGCATCCTGGTCAAGGCCGAGGGTGCCGTCGAGCCGCTCGCGGTGGCGAAAATCCTCAAGGCGATCGCGGCGGCGGAACAGCCTGTCCTCATCATCATGGGCAAGCAGGCGATCGACGACGATTGCAACCAGACCGGCCAGATGCTGGCGGCGCTGCTCGGCTGGCCGCAGGGCACTTTCGCCTCCAAGGTGGCGATCGACGGCGATGCGCTGATGGTGACGCGCGAGGTTGACGGCGGCTTCCAGACGGTCAAGCTCAAGCTGCCGGCGGTCGTAACCGTCGATCTGCGCTTGAATGAGCCGCGCTACGCCTCGCTGCCCAATATCATGAAGGCGAAGAAGAAGCCGATCGACGACAAGAGCGCTGCCGATTACGGCGTCGACACCAAGCCGCGGCTTGACGTCGTCAAGACCAGCGAGCCGCCGGTGCGCAAAGCCGGTGTCAAGGTCAAGACCGTCGCCGAACTCATCGACAAGCTCAAGAACGAGGCGGGAGCGATCTGATGCCGACACTTCTTCTCGCCGAGCGCGACAGTAAGTCGCTCAAAGACGCGACCCAGAAGGCGCTGACCGCCGCCAAGGCGCTCGGCGCCGACGTGCACGTCCTCGTCGCCGGTCATAACTGCCGGCCCGTCGCCGAGGCCGCGGCGAAGCTCGACGGCGTCAAAAAGGTGCTGCTGGCGGACGCCCCCGCCTACGAGCACATGCTGGCCGAGCCCGTCGCCGCGCTGATCGTCTCCTTGGCCGGCCCCTACGAGACGATCATGGCTGCGGCGACGACGACGGGAAAGAACATCATGCCGCGGGTCGCGGCATTGCTGGACGTCATGCAGATTTCCGAGGTCATCAAGGTCGTGGCGCCCGATACGTTCGAGCGGCCGATCTATGCCGGAAACGCCGTCCAGACCGTGCGCTCGACCGATGCTAAGAAGGTCGTCACGGTGCGCACCGCCACGTTCCAGCCAACCGGGGAGGGCGCCACCGCGGCGCCGATCGAGCCGGTGGCGGCGGCGGCCGACCCCGGCATTTCCGGCTTTGTCGGCGAGGAACTCTCGAAATCTGAACGGCCGGAACTGACCTCGGCCAAGATCATCATTTCCGGCGGCCGGGCGATGCAAAGCCGGGAGAACTTCACCAAATATATAGAGCCGGTCGCCGACAAACTCGGCGCGGCGGTCGGTGCCTCGCGCGCGGCGGTCGATGCGGGCTATGCGCCGAACGACTGGCAGGTCGGCCAAACCGGTAAAGTGGTGGCACCCGACCTCTATATCGCCGTAGGCATCTCGGGTGCCATTCAGCACCTCGCCGGCATGAAGGATTCGAAAGTCATTGTCGCGATCAACAAGGACGAAGAAGCACCGATCTTCCAGGTGGCCGACTACGGACTGGTGGCGGACCTCTATCAGGCCTTGCCGGAACTGGCCCAGGAGCTCGACAAACGCAGCCGTTGAGCGAGGCAGCATGCGGCACTAGTGCGGTGCATCGTCGAAGAGGGTAAGCGAAGATGGTCGAAGTGCAGGAGCGGCCGGTGACGCGCGGCGGACGCGCCGAGGCGACGGCGTTTTCCATCCGCAAGGTCGGCGTGGTCGGGGCCGGCCAGATGGGCAGCGGGATCGCCCACGTCTGCGCGCTCTCGGGCTTCGACGTGTTGCTCAACGACGTGGTCGCCGAGCGTATCACCGAGGGGCTCAATACCATCAGCGGCAATCTGGCGCGCCAAGTCAGCCGCCAGCGCATCACCGACGATCAGCGGCAGGCCGCCATCAATCGCATCACCGCGGCGAAGACGCTGAACGAGCTCGCCGACTGCGATCTCGTGATCGAAGCCGCGACGGAGAAGGAGGAAGTCAAGCGCAAGATCTACGGCGCGCTCTGCCCGTCGCTCAAGCCCGCGACCATTGTCGGCACCAGCACGTCGTCGATTTCCATCACCCGGCTGGCCTCCGCCACCGACCGCCCCGAGCGTTTCATCGGCATTCATTTCATGAACCCGGTGCCGCTGATGGAGCTGGTCGAGGTGATCCGCGGCATCGCCACGGACGACGCGACCTTCGACACTACCAAGCAATTCATCGCTAAGCTCGGCAAGCAGATCGCGGTCTCGGAGGATTTCCCCGCCTTCATCGTCAACCGCATCCTTCTGCCGATGATCAATGAGGCGATCTACACGCTCTATGAAGGCGTCGGCAATGTCGAGGCGATCGATACCGCGATGCGGCTGGGCGCTCATCATCCGATGGGGCCGCTGGAACTCGCCGATTTCATCGGGCTGGACACCTGTCTGTCGGTCATGCAGGTGCTGCACGAGGGGCTGGCCGACTCGAAATACCGGCCGTGCCCGCTCTTGGTGAAATACGTCGAGGCCGGCTGGCTCGGCCGCAAGACGCGGCGCGGCTTCTACGATTACCGCGGCGAGAAGCCGGTGCCGACGCGGTAAAGCGTTCCGGGGACGCCTCGTAAATTATCCGGTGGATTACCGGCCGGCGCGCTGTCGCTGAGCGCGCGGCTGGATATGATCGATTTATGACAAGTGCAGATCTCCATCAGCTGAGCTCGGTCATCCTGAGACAGGTGTGGGGACGTGATGCAAACGGCATCGAGCGCGCGGCAGCCGCGGCGCATTATGTCATTGCCAAAGCCGACCCCGGCAAGCTCGGATACGTCAAGCTCAACAAAATCCTGTGGTGCGCGGATCTGGAACATTACCGCTGGCATGGCATGCCCATTACCGGGCTGCGGCATTATGCGCGAACGCTGCACGGGCCGATGTCCCAGGACATTGTCCGGGCCGTCGGCTGGCTCGCCAGGGAAGGCAAGGTTGAGGAGCGGACCGTAACGGTCACCGGTTATAAGCGCAGAGAGATGGTCAGCTTGGAACAGCCCGATGTTTCGGCGTTCACGGTCGCGCAGATCGGCGTTCTCGATCAGATGATAAAGCTCATCGCGCCGCTGACGGCCAGTCAACTGAGCCGAATGAATCGTGACGATCCGCTGTGGAATGAGCTGGAAAATAACCAAGCCATGTCGGTGGCGACAGGATCGATCGTGACGCCGCCGCTGGAGCTGCAATAGTTCAGGCGGCGGCGCTAGTTCTTGCTCTAATCACGGCAACGACGGCGAACTGTTCGGTTGCGCGTCTGTCGCGGCGCGGCTTCTATGATTATCGCGGTGACAAGCCGGTGCTGACGCGCTGATTTTGCGTATTTTCTGTCGGCTTGAACGCGCGCGTTTCTCCGCGCCCGAATAGTCCGTTGCGAGGCGCGCAGTGCGGAAGCAATCCAGCTCTTCGCTGGATGGCTTCGTCGCTTTGCTTCTCGCAATGACGACATGAACTACTTCATCAGTTCGACGAAGAGCCCGATGACGCATACGTAGCCGAGCACGAAAACGATCGTTCGGATGAATGGAATGGCGGCTAGATAGACAACGGCGTGAACCGCCCGCAGCCAGAAATAGCTCATCGCCCAGAAGGCCGTCATCGAATCGTTCTTGCCGGCCAGCTGGATGAGGACCACCAGCGCCGCAAAAGGTGCGAAGGTCTCGACGGCGTTGAGATAGAGACGATCCGCACGTTTCCCCCAAAGCGGCACCGGGCGCGGCGTCGGATCGACGTAGTTTTGTGCGGCCAGAAATCCGTTGGTGATAACTTGCGCAGCGATATACGGAATCCACAGCGACGCCGAAAGCATGGCCGTGAGAGCCAGATATTTGAGTTCGGGCGACATCTGATTTTTCCTCCCCAGCAGTGGTTTCGACCTATTCAGCGGATCGGTTGTAGTCCGGATGAAACGGCATCCGGGATCACCTTTTCGAGCGAAAACCAGGTCCCGGGAGTTCGCTCCCCTTTTGGGCGACGGCGCCCCCTAATCGCAGCACGAATCCGAGGTTTTCGGCTCCTGATACGTGGCCTTAGGATCGACGACGGCGCCGTCGTAGCGGTCGTGGTGGCGTACCCAGGCCATGCCGTAGGCTAACCCCTCCTCGTCGCGGCCCTTGGGGGCGAGATCGAGAAAATTGTAGGCGCCGATCAGAATATCGAGGCCGCGCCCGTAACACGAATAGGTGTGGAACAGCTCGCCGGCGGCGCTCTTGTAGAACACGCTGGCGCCGGGTGCCTCCTCGCTCGGGAATTCGCCTTGCTCATAATTGTAGGTCACCCGGCTGTTCGCCCTTTCCTCCGGCGTGAACGATACCTGATAGTCGTGGTTGAAGTCGCTGCCGAACGAGGACACCCATTTGAAATGCCACCCCATGCGCCGCTTGAACGCCTCGATTTGCGGCAGCGGCGCGCGCGACACCACCACGAATGCGACGTCGCGTTGCGCGAGGTGAGTGATCATGCCGTCGAAATGATCGGCGAGCAGCGAGCAACTCGGGCAGCCCTCCTGCCAGTCGGGACCGAACATGAAGTGATAGACGATCAACTGGCTATTTTTGCCGAAAAGCCCGGCCAGCGTTTCCTTGCCGTTCGGGCCGTCGAACAGGTAACTCTTCTCGACTTTCTCCCAGGGAAGCTCGCGGCGCTTGCGGCCAAGCGCGTCGCGCGCGCGCGTAAATGCCTTTTCCTCTGCCAGATACGCCTTGCGGGCGACGAGCCACTCGTCACGGGAAACGATTTTATGCTGTTGCATGTCGCAGCTCCTTACTGCGGTGGTCAGTCGTTCCGCCGGCGTCATCCAGCCGACGCCGGCGCCGCCGGGCTCGAGCAGGATGACGATGCGGCCGACATCGGGCACGTCAAAGGCGGGCTTCATGACCTTGGCGCCCGCCTTGGTCGCCTTTTTCACGCGCGCGTCGACATCGTCGACCGCGATATAGGCCATCCAAGCTTCGGGAACGTCCTTGTAGTCTGGACCGTTGATGTCGAAGATGCCGCCGACCGGCTCGCCGTCGACCATGGCGAGCGTGTAGGTGCCGCCGTCGGGCATTGGCATCGAATCGTAGTTCCAGCCCAGCGTGTCGGCGTAAAACTTCTTCGCGCCCTCGACGTCGCGTGTCATCAACTCGTTCCAGTGAAAATGACCGTGTGACCAGCTCATGAACTGCTCCTGTGCGGTGATGTGAGACCAGATTGCGGTCCTTTATAGCTTATTCCAACCTTGTGTCCTTCAGGCGACGAGCTTCTCCAGCTTGTCCAAGGATCCGCTCCAGCCCTTCTCGTGACCGTCGCGCGACTCTTCGTCGAACAGCTGTTCGTGGATCAGCGTCAGCAGTGTGCCGCCGTCATCCGGCTTGAACAGCACGGTCACCAGCGATTCGTAGGGTTCGTCGCCCGGCGCGGCATCCCACGCCCAGGTGAAGACCAGCTTCTCGCTGGCAACCACCTCGCGATAGACGCCGCTGACGGCATGGGTGTCGCCCTGGGGCGACAGCATCACGAAACGATAGCGGCCGCCGACGCGCAGCGAAGTTTCCGCCTGCGCCGTCTTGAATTCCGCCGGGCCCATCCAGCGCTTTATTTTTTCCGGATCGGTCCACGCGGCGAAGACTTTAGCGGGCGGCGCTTTGAGACGCCGCTTGAGGGTGAGGCTTGGCTTGACGGCCGACTGGACGGACATGACTCTTCCTCCTCCAGGAATAGGGCGAGGCGGCGAAGGGCCTCGGACCAGAAGCGTTCGTAGCGATTGAGCCAGGCGACCGCGTCGCGCATCGGCGCGGCATTGAGCTGGCAGCTGACGGTGCGGCCCGACTTGGTGCGTGCCACCAGTCCGGCGTCGGCGAGGACGTCGAGATGTTTCATGATCGCCGGCAGCGACACCCCGAACGGTTGCGCCAGCGCGCTGACCGATAGCTCCGGTTGCTCGGCGAGCCGCGCCAGCATCGCCCGCCGCGTTGGATCGGCAAGCGCCGCGAAAGTGCGATCAAGGGGCGCAGCGTTAAACTTAACCATGTAGTTAAGTATAGGACGAGCGTCGAAGCTGTCAAGCCGCGTGCATCAGACTATCGGCCCTAAGGTGAGGCGCACTCCAGCGCCGCCTCAAGCCTCCCGCTTGGTGCGGCCATGGGAGGCTGCCCACGCGGGTTGGACGGAATTTGCATAAATCCGTCGTGTGGCGCCGATACGGCGCCGTTGCCTTGACAGTTCACGGTTCCATTGCCACGCTAGCACCGAGAATTACAAAGAACGCGCGGCTGGAACAACGGCTGCTCATCGCGCATATCGCGCACGGGAGGAAAACAATGAAGCGAATAGGCACGACGATTTTGCTTGCCGGGGCAATGGCGCTCCCGCTGGGACTTGTTGCCGTGGCGCAAGAGACCGGCGGGGGCGGCGGCGGCGGCAACGCCAAAGCCCCGGCGGCGCCGAATGTTACGCAGGCGATGCTCAACAACGCGGCCAAGGACAGCAAGAACTTCCTGGCGACCAACGGCAACTACGATCAAACTCGCTTCCATCCAGCCGATAAGATCACCACCAAGAACGTCAAAGGGCTGCACGTCGCCTGGATTTTCCAGACCGATGTCAGAGAGTCGATGGAGACGTCGCCGATCGTCGTCGACGGCGTGATGTACATCACTACCTCGTTCGACCACGTCTATGCGCTCAATGCGCAGACCGGCGAGCAGATTTGGCACTACAAGCACGACATGGGGCCGATCACGGTCTATTGCTGCGGGCCCAACAACCGCGGCGCCGCGGTCTATGGCAACAAGGTTTACCTCGCCACGCTCGACGCCAAGCTCGATGCGATCGACGCCAAGACCGGCAAGCTGGTCTGGTCGCAGCCAATCGTCCCCGACCCGTCGCTCGGCTACAGCGAGACGATGGCGCCGACGGCGGTCGACGGAAAAATCCTGATCGGCACCAACGGCGGTGAGTACGGCATCCGCGGCTTCGTCAAGGCCTTCGACGCCAATGACGGGCATCTGTTGTGGACCTTCCACACCATTCCCGAGAACTCGGTCGGCGTGTGGGCGACCAAGGACGCGACCGGCCGCGACATGCACCGTGACATCGCCGCCGAAAAGGCCGATCTCGCCAAGAACGGCGATCCCTACAAAACGCTGGGCGGCGGCGTGTGGCAGAATCCCTCGGTCGACCTCGCCACCAAGCGCATCTATTTCGTGGTCGGCAACCCGTCGCCCGATCTCGACGGATCGCTGCGTCCCGGCGACAACCTCTATACGGATTCGCTGGTTTCGGTCGATCTCGATTCCGGCAAGCTGGCCTGCCACTTCCAATACATCGCCCACGACCTCTGGGATCTCGACGCCACGAGCCCCACGGTCCTGGTCAGTGTGAAAGACGCCAGCGGCAAGACCGTCCCCGGCGTGCTGCACGCCGGCAAGACCGGGTACGTCTACGTGCACGATCGCAAGGATTGCAAGCTGATCCGCTTCTCCGAGCCGATGGTGTCGCAGAAGGACCGCTGGGTGCTGCCGACGCCCACGAAGCCGCTCGATCCCAAGTCGGCACGCATGTTCCCCGGCGCCAATGGCGGCGTCGAGTGGTCGCCGATGGCGACCGATCCCGGCCTGCACCTGGCCTACGCCATCAACCTCGAGCAGGAGATGACCTACACCGTGGATAGCGCGCCGTATCCCAATGGCAAGCTGTGGCTCGGCGGGGCCTTCACCAACATCCCCGGCGGTATCCAGGCCGGCAACGTGACCGCGGTCGACTATGACACCGGCAAGATCAAGTGGCAGGTGAAGACGCCGCAACCGATGATCGGTGGCATTCTCGCCACCGCCGGCGGTCTGGTGTTCGCCGGCGAGAGCAACGGCTGGTTCAAGGCCTATGACGCGAAGGACGGCAAAGTGCTCTGGAAGTTCCAGGCCGGCGCCGGCGTCAACGCGCCGCCCTCGTCCTACATGGTCGGCGGCAAGCAATATATTGCGGTGGCGGCCGGCGGTAACGTGCAGGTCGATTCCAAGCGCGGCGACAGCATCGTCGCTTTCACGCTGGAATAACGGAACCCGATCACCTCGGGCGATTGCCAGGACGGGACCGGAAACGGCCCCGTCCGATTTTTTGGTGGGATGGCGTTGCGATGAATGAGGCTCCGGGTTACCGCCGCGGTCCGTGGCTGTCGCTAACGGTGTGGCTTGCTCTGGCGGTTTTGCTGCGGTCCGCGGCGCGCGCCGAAAGCATTGAGGAAAAGGCGCAAATCTGTGCCGCTTGCCACGGCGAGAACGGCGTGCCGGTGGAGCAATCGTTTCCGGTGCCGGTGATCTGGGGCCAACAGCTCGGCTACCTGTTCTTCGAACTGCGCGATTTCAAGTCCGGCGCCCGCAAGAACGAGCAGATGACGCCGATCGCGCAAGGACTCGAGCAAGCGGACCTGATGGCGTTGGCGCAATATTTCTCCAAGAAGGCCTGGCCCGACCTGCGCCAGCCGGCGGCGCCGGCCGCCGCCGCCGCCGAGGCGCAGCGCGTCAATGCGTCCGTCGTCTGCACCAGCTGCCATCAGGAAGGATTTAAAGGCGACAGCACCCAGCCGCGCCTCGCCGGCCAAGTACGCGCCTATCTGCAAAAGACGATGACGGATTTTCGCACCGGCGCGCGCGCCAACAATCCAGGCATGACCGGATTCATGAAGGGACTGACGGACCAGGAGATCGCCGCGATGGCGGCCTATCTCGCCGAGCTGTGAAAGTTATCCTCCCCCGCGAAGCGGGGAGAAAAATCACTTCGCCTCCAGCCTCGCGCGCACGTCGGCGTTCGCCGCCAGATCGAGCGCGGTCTTGCCCTGTTTATCCTTCAATGTCCGGTCGGCGCCGCGAGTAAGCAGCAGATCGACGACGGCGGCATCGCCGAGCCCGGCGGCGATCATCAGCGCGGTACGGCCGCGGTTGTCGGCGTCGTCGAGCGAAGCGCCGTGCGCGACCAAGAGATCGACAACGCGCCCGACCGCCGCGGCGCCGACGCCTTCGTCATGGCCGGCCGCCCACATCAGCGCGGTAAGGTCGTTGCCGTAGCGCGCCCGCGGGTCGACGCCGGCATCAATGAGCCGGCCCACGATATCGTCGAAGCCGCGCGACGCGGCATAGATCATCGCCGATTTGCCGGTCTCGTCGCGCACGTTCGGGTCGGCGCCACGCGCCAGCAGCGCGTCGAAGATGCGGCCGTTGCCCTTGAAAGCCGCGGCCATCAGCGGTGTGACGCCCTTGCGCCCGGGAAGGTTCGGATCGGCACCCTTGGCCAGCAACAGGGCAACCGTCGCGTGCTTTTCGGCTTCGGCGGCGGCGAATAGCGCCGTGCTGCCGTCGACGTTGCGGGCGTCGATCGGCGCGCCCTTGGCGAGGAAGAGCTCGACCAGCTTGATCTGGCCGCCGCGCGCGGCGTGGGCGAGCGGGCTGGCGCCGCGGCGGTCGCGCGCCAAGAGCGAAGCGCCGGCGTCAAGGAGCTTGCGCGCCAAGGCCTCGCAGCCTTTGTCGGCGGCCGCGAACAGTGCCATGTTGATCTGCACCGACACCGCATCGGCTTTGACAAGCTCGTAGTCGCGCTCGATGTCGCCGCAGTCCCGCTCGGGCCGCGGCTGCAGATCTTGCCCGCGCGCCGGCGAAAGTGCGGCAAGGGCGGCGAAGGCGAGAGCAGTGGCGACAGTTCGGAGCGGGGAACGCGTCATCGGGTCAGTGTAACGCTGACGACGCGCCGCGCCACGTGTTAATGCATCGTCTTAATGCATCGTCGCCAAGATGCCCAGTCCGCGCCGCTGACGGCGGCGCCGACGAGTTCCCGCCGTCGCGCCAATCGGTCGGTCCAGCCATTTCGCCGATTCGCGGCCGGCGGATCAGCGATTGAAGCTGACGATATTTGCGTTCGCCGCGAGGTAGTCCATCGCATAAGCAAGCTCGCCGCGTGTCTCGGCATGAACGGTAAACAATGGTTGCTTCGCCGCGACGTGCTCGTCGAGGCGTACAAGCAGTTCCACGCCGGCGGCTTTCGCGTCCGGCGCGCCGGCGAGCTTGGCGAGCTTGGCGAGCCGCCGATTGTCGATGCGACAAACTTGCCCTTCCGTTTTTGCCGCGACCGGCCGCTTCTGTTTGGCGACCGGAGGTTCGCGCATGCCGCCCTGCGCCTCGCAGATATTCTGGAATTTCTTCCAGGCGCCGCCGCCGGCGAGTGCGGTACGCGCCATCGCCGCGCCGCGGCCCGCCTGCATGCCGCCGAGTTCGAGCAGCGCGGCGGCCAAAGCCAGCGCGCGCTCGCGCAAGTCGGCCGGTGCGTCGGCATCGCCGCGCAGGACCGCCAGCACGTCAAGGGCCTCGAGTGCCGGCCCGATCCGGCGTCCGATCGGCTGATTGCCGTCGGTCGTAACGACCTTCGCGTCGATCCCAAAGGCGGCGGCGACGTCGAGCAATCGCCTTTGCAGCATTGCGGCGTCTTCGTGGCTGCGCACCTTTACCGTGTCGCCAACCGGCATGTCGATCAGAAGGTGGGTCGCGCCGGCCGCGATTTTCTTCGACAGAACCGAGGCGACGAGCTGACCGCCGTTGTCGAGATCAAGCGCGCGCTCGACGCGTATCAGAAGGTCATCGACCGGGCTCAACCGCACCGTCCCGCCCCAAACGACGCAACCGCCCTCGCGTTCGACGACGCGCCGCATCGATGTCAAATCAAGCGCGACCGGGGCCATCGTCTCCATCGCATCGGCGGTGCCCGCCGGCGAGGTGATGGCGCGGGACGAGGTTTTGGGAATAGTGAAGCCGCACGCTGCCACGATGGCGACAACGATGGGCGTGGTCCGGTTGCCCGGCAAGCCGCCGATGCAATGCTTGTCCATGACCGGACTTACCGGCCAGCTGAGCCGGTTGCCGGCATTCGCCATCGCGGCAGTCAGCGCGACGGTTTCGGCAAAATCGAGCGGGCGCGCCGCGCAGGCGGTGAGAAACGACGACAGCTGAATATCGCAGTACCGGCCGGCAAGAATGTCATGGACGATGGCGTCTGTTGCATGTGCCTGCAGCCGGTGGCCATAAACCTTGCCGCGGACGGCGCCGAACGATTCGACGACGGGCGGATGGCTCACCGCAATTGCTTCGCCGTCCGCGGGGCCAAGTCGGCTCCATGCCGATTCGGAGAGGCCGATCTCGCCCGCATTCAGCAGGTCGGAGGTTATCTGATAAAGCGTGGCGATGATCGAACGCCGGCCGCGCGTCAATCGGATACGTGCGTGCGAGGCGAAGCCTTCGGCCCGGCACACCGGGCAATCCTTGCGCGCGAAGGCGATGGCTTCGTGATGCGTCTCGATGCCGAGCCGGCGGGCGCGCAGCATATTCTCGCATTCGCCTGCCGCCGTCGCGATGGCGCGTTCAGCGGCGCTTTGCACGGGGTTCTCCTCGGTCCGATTCATTATCGGCGCGGCAACGGTGCGCCGCAGCGGGCAATTGAACAGCAACAATCGTTAAAGAATTCCGGCAATGGTAACATAAACTGCAGTGGCAGCCCGGATAGCGCTGCGCTCAATGCGGGCCGCCGATTGCGGCGCTGACGAGCTTGACGCCGTCGGGGCTGGCCCATTCGGCGGGCCCGGCCATTTCGCCGAGCTCGCAGCCGGAGCGGTCGACGATCAGCGTCGTCGGCATGCCGAAGGCCTTGCCGGCAAGTTTCAGCTCCTGGAACACTTTTGCGCTTGGATCGGAATAGTAGGTCAGGTGCGTCACGCCGATGTCCTTGAGAAAAGCCAGTGGCTTTGCCGGATCGCGGGTATCGATGTTGATGGCGACGACCTGGAATTGCGGTCCGCCGAGGTCGGCTTCGAGCGCGTCGAGTGCCGGCATCTCTTTCCGGCACGGCACGCACCAGGTGGCCCAGAGGTTGAGCAGGATGGTGCGGCCGCGCCAGTCGGCCAGCGTCCGCTCATGGCCTTCGGCATCCTTGAAGGCGAGGTTGGGGACGCGGAATGGCGTCTGCGCCACCGTCAGCGCCGCCACTTCGCCATGCGCCAGCGGGGCGATCCGGACCGCGGTCTCGACGGCGGACCTACAGGCCGCCGCGGCCGGATTGCTTCGCAGACGCCCAATCCCGTATACCCCCGCCAGCACGGCGACGGCGCCGCACAGCGCCAGGGCGGTCACTTTACGGCGGCGGACTTTGTAATACGGCTCGGCGGGTAACTCGGTCATCGGCAGTAGAACCTCGGCGGACGCAACATGAGCGGCAACAAAATGTGGGGCGGACGCTTCGGGGCGGATCCCGATCCCATCATGGCGGACATCAATCCCTCGATCGATTTCGACCGCCACCTCTATCGGCAGGACATTGCCGCGAGCAAGGCGCATGCGGCGATGCTCGCCAAAACCGGCATCATTACGGCACAGGATGCAAAGCGCATCGCTCACGGTCTAGACACGATCCTGTCAGAGATCGAGGCCGGCAAATTTACCTTCAAGCGCGCGCTCGAGGACATCCATATGAACGTCGAGAGCCGGCTCGCCGAGCTGATCGGGCCGGCCGCGGGGCGGTTGCATACTGCGCGCTCGCGCAACGATCAGGTGGCGACCGACTTCCGGCTGTGGGTGCGCGATCGGATCGATGGAATCGACGCGGCGCTGTCCGGCTATCAGCGCGCGCTGGCCGAAAAGGCGCTCGAGCACGCCGCGACCGTGATGCCGGGCTTTACCCATCTGCAAACGGCGCAGCCGGTGACCTTCGGCCACCACCTGCTCGCCTATGTCGAGATGGCGGCGCGCGACCGCGGCCGCTTCGCCGATGCGCGGACCCGGCTCAACGAAAGCCCGCTCGGCGCTGCAGCGCTTGCCGGCACCTCGTTTCCGATCGATCGCACCATGACCGCGAAGGCGCTTGGCTTTACGCGGCCGATGGCGAATTCGCTCGACGCCGTCGCCGACCGCGATTTCGTGCTGGAAACGCTGTCGGCCTGCGCCATTACCGCCGTGCATCTGTCGCGGTTCGCCGAGGAGATCGTGATCTGGTCGTCGCCGCTGGTCGGGCTGGTCAGGCTCTCCGACAAGTTCACCACCGGCTCGTCGATCATGCCGCAGAAGCGCAACCCTGACGCCGCCGAGCTCGTCCGCGCGCGGACCGGGCGCATCGTCGGCGCGCTCACCGCGCTGCTCATGGTGATGAAAGGGCTGCCGCTCGCCTATCAGAAGGACATGCAGGAGGACAAGGAAGGGGCGATCGACGCGCTCGGCACGCTTGTCGTTTCGATCGCGGCCATGACCGGCATGGTGCGCGACATGGAGCCCGACCCGCCGCGGATGCGGCAAGCCGCGGGCGAGGGCTTTGCCACCGCCACGGATCTCGCCGACTGGCTGGTGCGAACGCTCAAACTGCCGTTTCGCGAGGCCCACCATATAACCGGCCGGATCGTGGCCGCGGCGGCCGCCGCCGGAGTTGCGCTCGACAAGTTGCCGCTTGCCGCCATGCAGGCGATCGAGCCGCGCATTACCGGCGCGGTCCACGGCGTGCTGTCGGTCGAAAAGTCGGTGAAAAGCCGCGAAGTCTATGGCGGCACCGCGCCGAAAAACGTGCGTGCGCAGGCCAAACGCTGGCTCAAGCGGCTTCAGCGTCCGATTCCGGTGGGAGCCGGTAAACCCGCTGGCAAGGTATGATCGCCAAAATCTCGCCGCTGCGGTTCGATCTGCTATGCTGTCGCCGCAGCGGGTGGGGAGCATCGTTTGGCCTTTGATCGATTGAGCGTCAGGTTTGCGCTGGCCGTGCTCGTCGGTGCCGCGCTTGGCCTAGCCGCTTGCGGACGCAAAGGGCCGCTCGATCCGCCGCCCAGCGCAGCCATGCCGCCGCCGCCTTCGGCTGCCGGCGCTCCGGCCACTGCCAATCCAGCGGCTCCGCCGGCTCCCACCCAGAAGAAGTCATTTATCCTCGATCTGCTGCTCCAATAGCGTTGCGCCGACGCTGCAGTGACGGAAAGCCGGTTTCCACCCCCGGATCAAGTCCCGGGGCTGGCGTTTTCCGGATCATGCTCTAAACACGCTGCATGCATCACTTCGCCTATCGCAACGGCGTCCTGCACGCTGAAGCCGTCGATCTCGTCGCGCTGGCGCAAGCCGTCGGCACGCCCTTTTATTGTTATTCGAGCGCGACGCTGCAACGGCACTATCGGGTGTTCGCCGACGCCTTTGCGGACGTCGACGCGCTGGTCTGCTACGCCATGAAGGCGAACTCCAACCAGGCCGTGATCGCGACGCTCGCCCGGCTCGGCGCCGGAGCGGACGTCGTCTCCGGCGGCGAGCTTTTGCGCGCGCGCGCCGCCGGCGTTCCGCCGCAGAAGATCATGTTCTCCGGCGTCGGCAAGACCGCCGATGAGCTTAAGCTCGCGGTCGAACAAGGCATTCTCTGCGTCAACGTCGAATCCGAGGTGGAACTTGAACTGCTCGCCGCGATCGCAGCCGGCAACGGCGGCACGGCAGCTATTTCGATCCGCGTCAATCCCGACATCGATCCCAAGACCCACGCCAAGATCGCCACCGGCAAGGCCGAGAACAAATTCGGCATTCCCATCAGCCGCGCGCGCGAGGTTTATGCCCGCGCCGCCAAGCTCAAAGGCGTGCGCGTGGTTGGCGTCGACATGCATATCGGCAGCCAGATCACCGAACTCGATCCGTTCAGCGACGCTTTCGCGCTGCTGGCGGACTTCGTGCACGTGCTGCGCGCCGACGGTCACACCATCAGCCACGTCGATCTCGGCGGGGGCTTGGGCATTCCCTACCGCGACGACAATGAGCCGCCGCCCGATCCCGCCGCCTATGCGACAATAGTCAAGCGCGCTACGCAAGGCCTCGGCTGCAAGCTGATTTTCGAGCCGGGCCGCCTCATCGTCGGCAATGCCGGCATCCTGGTCACGCGCGTGCTTTACGTGAAACGAGGCGCGGCCAAAACCTTCATTATCGTCGATGCCGGCATGAACGATCTGGTACGCCCGACGCTCTATGAGGCCTACCATGACATCCGCCCGATCCGGGAGCCCGCGGGAGGCGCACCGCGAATCATCGCCGACGTGGTCGGTCCGGTCTGCGAATCAGGCGATTTTCTCGCGCTCAACCGCTCGCTCAACGAGCCGCAGCCCGGCGATCTCCTCGCCGTCATGACCGCCGGCGCCTATGGCGCGGTTCAAGCCAATACCTACAACACCCGCGCGCTGGTCCCGGAAGTCCTTGTCAGGGCTGGCGAATGGGCGCTGGTGCGGCCGCGGGTCGGCGTCGAGGAGCTGATCGCGCTCGACCGCCTGCCGCCTTGGCTTTGATCTTGCAAGGCGAAGACGGGGCGGGCCGATGCCTTGAACCCGCCCTCATGCTAAAGTGTTTGTAGGCGGAGTATTGCTCTGCGGAGACCGAGGTGACGGAAACCTCTTCGAGCCATCCTGCCCCGCCGCATCGGGGCACAGACACGGCCGCACGATCTCAGCTCGGCACGGCGTTGCGCCGCGTGCGCTGGACGATCTTCTGGGAGCGGCTGTGGCCTGTTCTGGCGACGCTCGCGACCGTCATCGGCCTGTTCCTGACGGTGTCATGGCTGGGGCTGTTTCTCTGGCTGCCGCCGCTCGGCCGCGCCGCGGTCATGTTCGTGTTTGCGATTGCGGGTATAGCGGCAGCCTCCCGGTTTGCCTTCTTGCGCATGCCCGCTGCGGCCGACGGCCTGCGCCGGCTCGATCGCGGCAGCGGTCTTCGCCATCGCCCGGCGACGACGATCGTCGACGAGCTCGCGGTCACGCCGCAGGACCCATATTCGCTGGCGCTGTGGAAAGCCCATGTCGAGCGCACGCTCGCCGCGGCGCGCGCCTTCAAGGTGGACTGGCCGTCGCCGCGGATCGCCGCGCGCGATCCTTACGCGCTGCGCGGCCTGGTGCTGATCGCCTGCATCGCCACCTTCGCCGCCGGCGGCGAACACTGGAAGCGCATCGCGGCGGCGTTCGATTGGCATGGCGTGGTGCTGCCGGCGAATTTCCGCGTCGACGCCTGGGTTGCCCCGCCCCCCTATACCGGCAAGCCGCCGGTCATTCTTGCCGGCATCCATCCCGGCGAGCCCGGGCGGCAAACCGGCGTGGCCGGCGAGCCGGTTTCCGTTCCGGTCGGCAGCACGCTGGTGGTGCGGGCCACCGGCAAGCTCGATCTCGATGTTTCCGGCAAAGACGGCGTGATCCCTGCCAAGGAAGCCGGGCATGCGCCGGCCGGCACGCAAGAGTACCGGTTCAAGATCACGGCGACCGGCACCGCGACGCTGCGCGGCGCCGGCGACGATCTGACCTGGGCGTTCAACGCCATTCCCGACCGGCCGCCGATCATCGCGCTCGCCAAGGATCCCGAGCAGCAGGCGCGCGGCTCGCTTCTGTTATCGTATCGCCTCGAGGACGATTACGGGGTGACCCAGGCGCAAGCGACGTTTGCCCGCGAGGACCCGCCGGCGGCAAAAGGCGCCAGCCCGCATCCCCTCTATGGGCCACCCGATTTCGCGCTGATCTTGCCGCAGGCGCGCACCAAGAGCGGCGTCGGCCAGACCATCAAGGATTTGACCGACCATCCCTGGGCAGGGGCCGACGTGGTGATGACGCTGACCGCCCGCGACCAAGCCGGCAATGAGGGCAAGAGCGAGCCGTTCGCGTTCCGCCTGCCCGAGCGGGTGTTCACCAAGCCGTTGGCGCGGGCGCTGGTCGAACAACGGCGCAATCTCGCGCTCGATGCCGGGACCCGCCCGCTGGTCATCACCGCGCTCGACGCGCTGGCGCTGGCGCCGGAAAAGTTCACGCCCGACGCCGGCATCTATCTCGGCCTGCGTTCGATCTTCTGGTCGCTCGTTCACGCCAAGAGCGACGACGATTTGCGCGACGTGGCGGCGCGGTTGTGGTCGATGGCGGTCGGCATCGAGGACGGCGATGTTTCCGACGCCCAGGCCGCGTTGCGCAACGCCGAGGAGGCGCTGCGTCAGGCGCTCGAACGCGGCGCCGGCGACCAGGAAATCAAGCAACTCATGGATCAGTTGCGCGCGGCGATGGACCGCTTCATGCAAGCGATGCAGGAGCAACTGAAGAACAGCCAGCAGCTAGCCCGTCCGCTCGACCGCAATGCGCGCACGCTGCGCTCGCAGGACCTCAAGAACATGCTCGACCGGCTGGAGAACCTGGCGCGCAACGGCGCCAAGGATGCCGCGCGTCAGCTTCTGCAACAGCTCCAGCAGATGACGGAGAACCTGCAGATGGCGACGCCGGACATGAACGGCGACGACCTGGACATGGACGAGATGATGTCACAGCTCGATGAGCTCGGCGACATGATCCGCCAGCAGCAGGACTTGCGCGATCGCACCTTCCGCCAAGGCCAGGATCAACGCCGGCAGAACGCACAGCGAGGTCAGCAAGGACAGCAGGGACGGCAGGGTCAGCAGGGCCAACAGCAAAACGACGCCATGGGCGGGCTGCGGCAGAACCAGCAGGCGCTGCGCGATCGTCTCAATAAGCTGCTCGATGACCTGAAAAATCGCGGCCTCGGCCAGAGCCAACGCCAGCCGGGGCAAAAGGGGCAAGGGCAGAGCGGGCAGGGCCAGGACGGGATGGACCAACTCGGCCAGGCCGGAGAAGCCATGGGCGAGGCCGAGGGCAGCCTCGGCGAAGGCAATGCCGACAGCGCCGTCAACTCGCAAGGGCGTGCGCTCAACGCGCTGCGCAAGGGTGCGCAGGGTCTGGCGCAATCGATGCAGCAGCAAATGGGTCAAGGTCCCGGGCGCGGTCAGAACGGCCGGCTCGGGCTGCCGCGTGGACAGCGCGACACCGACCCGCTCGGCCGTCCGCTGCGCGGGCGCGATTATAGCGACGATTATACCGTGAAGGTGCCGGGCGAAATCGACGTGCAACGCGCTCGCCGCATCATCGAGGAACTGCGCCGCCGCTTCGGCGACGTGCTGCGCCCGCAAGAGGAGCTCGATTACATCGAGCGGCTGTTGAAAGATTATTAGAAGAGGTGTCGCAACTACATACTTGGACAGCAAGAACGATCCAGAAATTTGCAGGTCGTCACCGGATAGCGAACTGCGTAGCTATCGGATAACCTGTTCGCATGACGGCATCTGGAAATGAATTTGCTCAGTTCGACGCTATCGGGCTCGCGGACCAAATTCGTCGCAATAGAGTTTCCGCATCCGAGGTCTTGGAAGCCTCAATCGCCTCTATTGACGACCTGAATCCTCGTCTCAATGCGGTAATCTGCAAACTCTATGCACAAGCGCGCGATCAGTTGTCGGTGCTAAATCCCGAGTCGCCCCTGTATGGCGTTCCTTTTCTTGCGAAGGACTTGTTCGCTGAGATTGCGGGCACCCCGCTCCATGAGGGATCCGAATTTTTAAGGGGCTGCTACCGTTCCATACGAGACAGCGAACTCGTGACGCGCTGGCGCGAGGCAGGCCTTGTTCTTGTCGGTAAAACTAACACACCAGAATTCGGGATGAAACCGGACTGCGAGCCTAGGATTTACGGTTGCACGATAAATCCCTGGGCACCCGAATACACGACAGGGGGATCTTCAGGCGGTTCCGCCGCTGCGGTAGCGGGCCGTATGGTGCCGATGGCACATGCCAACGACGCTGGTGGTTCAATCCGCATTCCGGCGTCGTGTTGCGGTCTATTCGGACTAAAGCCCACGCGCGCCCGTAATCCCTTGGGACCCTATTACGGGGATGCCGGAAGCGGCATCGTATCCGAGCATGCGGTTACACGCAGCGTGCGGGACAGCGCGCTACTCCTGGACCTGACGTCACATCTTGGCGCGGGAGAACCATATTACGCGCCGAAGCCGGTATCGACATTTCTGTCGGCAACAGAACGAGACCCGGGTCGGCTACGCGTCGGGTTGGTAACTGAAGCCGGCGACGGCGAGACTGCGGTCCACAAGGATTGCATCGAAGCATGCCGGAAGGCCGCAAAATATCTGACGGATTTAGGCCATTTCGTTGAGGACGCGAAGTTCACTCACGACGCTATCGCATATCACAGGCGGTGTGTTCATATCTTCGCAGGAATAGCCAATTGGGCAATAAAGGACTGGGCAAGGCGGACCGACAAACGGATATCAGAATCGGATTTTGAGCCGTTTACCTGGTTTCTCTACGAACGAGGTCAAAAGATATCTTCCGGTGACTATCTTCTTATCGTTCAAGACATGCAGCGGCACACGCGTGACATAACCCGCTTCTTTGAACAATTCGACGTGATGCTTACACCCACTTTGATGACACCTCCGCCACCGCTTGGCTATCTCAATGCCGATAAAGAGACGATTGCTCAAGCGGCTCAGCGGATGAAGAGCTATACGTTTTTCTGTTTTATTGCGAATGGCGCCGGTCTTCCCTCCGCATCCCTGCCGCTGCACTGGAACGAAGATGGTCTACCAATCGGCGTACTTGCGACCAGTCGAGCTGGGTGTGAGGAGTTGCTTTTTTCGTTGGCTGCTCAGCTCGAAAGAGCGTGGCCGTGGGGCGCAAAGGCGCCCCCGATATCTGTACTACCATAGTCTATTTTTGTCGTGCCTCGCCGCGTGGAACTTCCCGCTGGCAAATTGTTAACGTCTTCCAACCGATTCTTAACGCTTGCTTGCTAGCCATGAAGGCTCGCCCATGGCGCCGCTTGCGGCGGCGCGGAGGTCGTTTTGGCATCGATCGGTTCCGAACACGCGCCGCGTTCGCTTTGGCGTGCCTCCTGGCGTGCCGACATCGGCGGCGCGATCGGACGGCTGCGGGCACTATTTGCCGACGGCAGCGACAACTCGCTGGCGCGGCGGCTTGCCGGCGCCGCCTATCTCATTCGCGTCGTCAGCGCGCTGATCGCATTTATCTCGCAAATCCTGCTGGCGCGCTGGATGGGCCGTTTCGAATTCGGAATTTACATCTATGCCTGGACCTGGGTGCTGCTGCTCGGCGGTATGGTCGATCTCGGCCTCGGCTCGGCCACGCAGCGCTTCATCCCCGAATACACCGAACATAAGCAATTCGCGCTGCTGCGCGGATTTTTGCGCGGCAGCCGCTGGCTCGCCGCGATCATCGCGACCGCGATTGCGATCGTCGGCGCGCTCGCCATCACCGCACTGGCGCCGCATCTCGACGCCGAGACCATCGTTCCGCTCTACATCTCGTGCGCCGCGCTTCCGGTGTTCGGCCTTGGCCAGGTGCTGAGCGGCGTCGCGCGCTCTTATGATTGGGTCAATCTCGGACTGATGCCGGCCTATGTCCTGCGCCAGCTGGTCCTGTTGGCGCTGATCGGCGTCGCCTACGCGCTCGGCCTGCCGACCGACGCGATCACGGCGACGCTCATCGGCATTATCGCGCTTTGGAGCGTGACCATTGGCCAGGCGGTGGTGCTCAGTCGCCGCCTCTCGAGCAAAGTCGATGCCGGGCTGAAAGCCTATGCAGTGCGCACCTGGCTCGCAACCGCGGCGCCGATCTTCGTCGTCGAGGCGTTCTACCTGCTGCTCACCTATTCCGACGTGATTGTCGTCAAGCAGTTCCGCCCGCCGGGCGAGGTCGCGATCTATTACGCCGCCGCCAAGACGCTGGCGCTGGTCGCTTTCATTTATTTCTCGGTGGGGCAGACCATCGCTCACAAGTTCGCCGAACATCACGTCAGCGGGGATCGCAAGCGGTTGGCCGAATTTCTCAGGCTTTCCATCCGTCTGACGTTTTGGCCTTCGCTCGTTCTGATCGTCGCCTTTCTGGCGCTGGGGGAGCCGCTGCTGCGGCTGTTCGGCCGCGACTTCGTCTCCGGTTATTATCTGATGTTCATTCTCGCGGTCGGGCTGTTGGCGCGCGCTTCGGTCGGGCCGGCCGAACGGCTCCTCAACATGCTCGGCGAACGGCGCTCCTGTGCGCTGGTCTATGCCGGCGCCTTCGCCATCGATCTCATCCTTTGCATCGCGCTGTTGCCGCCGCTCGGCATCGCCGGCGCCGCGATTGCGAACGCGGTCGCGCTGGTCGTTGAATCCGCCTGCCTGTTTTTGGTCGCGAAATACCGCCTGGGCCTGCACTGCTTCATTTTCGGCGGCCCCAAGGAAGCCTGAGGTCCGATCGTGACGGTCAACGCATCGACCGATCTGGCTTTTGCCTCTGAAGGTGTCGCAGCGACTGCCGGTGCGCGCCGCGCCGCGCTTGCCGATCGCCAAGCGGCGAATGCGTTCGCGACCGAATGGCGCGGGCTCGAGCAACTCGAACCGATCGCCGGCGAATGGCGCGAGCTGGCCGAGCGCGCGCTCGAGCCGAACGTGTTCTACGAGCCGGCCTTCGCGTTGCCGGCGGCGCGGGTGTTCGGGCGTGACGCCGGCGCGGTGCTGGTCTGGTCGCAAACGCAACCGCGCCGGCTGCTCGGCTTCTTCCCGGCGCGGATCGAGCGCCGGCGTTACGGCTTGCACCTGCCGGTCCTCGTCGGCTTGACGCATCCTTACGGCCCGCTAGGCGTGCCGCTCGTCGAGCGCGCAGCGGCCGAGCCGGTGATCGCCGCGTGGCTTAAGCATGTCGCCGGCGATGCGGCGCTGCCGGGATTTTTACTGTTGCCGCACTTGCCCGCGGACGGTGCGTTCACAACCGTGCTCGACACGATTGTCGGGCGGGCGCAGATGCCGACGGTCGATTTCAATCGCCGGTGCCGAGCGCTGCTTGCGCCGAACGGCGACCGGTCGCTATACCTCGAGCGGGCCCTCGGCCATCGCCGGCAAAAGGAACTGCGCCGGCAATGGCGGCGCTTGAGTGAGACCGGTGCTGTGCTGTTCACTGAAGCGACGGAGCCTCTCGCGGTTGCTGCGGCGATCGACGATTTCCTGGCACTTGAGGCCGGTGGCTGGAAAGGCCGGGCCGGCACGGCCGCCGCCGATCACGACGATCTCCACCGCTTCATGCGCACCGCGGTCTGCCGGCTCGCGACCGAAGGCAAGGTTTCAATCGGCCGCATCCTGGTCGACGGCCGCGCGGTTGCCGCCACCATCGTCCTGCGCAGCGGCCGCGGCGCCTGGTTCTGGAAGATCGCCTATGACGAGAGCTTCGCGCGCTTTTCGCCGGGCGTCATGCTCACCGTGGCGCTCACCGGCGAACTCCTCGAAGAGCAGGCGATCGAGCGCACGGATTCCTGCGCGACCGCCAATCACCCGATGATCGATCGCCTCTGGCGCGAGCGGCTGCCGCTGTGCGACCGCTTGGTGGCGCTGCGCCCGCAGGCGCCGTTTGCTACCGTCCAGCGGCTGGAAGCGCTGCGCTCGGCCGTCATCGCCGCGGCCAAAAGCGCGCGCGATTATTTCCGCGGTTAGTCGGCGTCTCACCGTCCCGCGGCATAACCCTGCATGCCGCGCGGATTGGCGGCGGCGCGGCGGTAGCGGCCGTCGCGCGCGGCGGCGGTCAGCCGGCCTTCCGACCAATCGGGACCGACCTCGACGATATGGCCGCGCCGTTTCAGTTCGGCGACGGTCGCCGGTGGCACGCGGCCCTCGACCACCAGCACGCCGGGCAGCGCTGTGCGCGGCCAGAACGAGCTCGGAAAATGCTCCGAATGCCAAGCCGGCGCGTCGATCGCTTCCTGCAGGTTGAGACCAGCATGAACGTGGCGCAGGAAAGCTTGCGTGATCCACTGATCCTGCTGATCGCCGCCCGGCGTGCCCCAGGCGAGATAGGGCTCGCCGTCGCGCAGAGCGAGCGTCGGCGACAGCGTGGTACGCGGCCGCTTGCCGGGCGCCAGCGCCGCCGGGTGGCCTTCCTCGAGCCAGAACATTTGCGCGCGGGTGCCGAGGCAAAAGCCGAGCTCCGGAATGACCGGCGAGGATTGCAGCCAGCCGCCCGAGGGCGTCGCCGAGACCATGTTGCCGGCTTGATCGACGATGTCGAAATGCACGGTATCGCCGTGGGTGCCGCCGAGCCGGCCGACCGTCGGTTCGCCGGCGCCGTCCGCGCCGTCAACCGGGGCGCTTGGCCGCCGCAGTTTTATGACCGCGCCGTAGCCTTCGATCGAACCCGGTAGGAATTCCAGCGACGCCGTCTCGCCGACGAGCGGCCGCCGCGCCGAATTGTAGGCGTCGGACAGAAGCGTCGTCATCGGCACGTCGACGAAATCGGGATCGCCGTAGAACGATTCGCGGTCGGCATAGGCGAGCTTCGCGCACTCGACCTGCAAGTGGATGAAGTCCGCGCCGGCCGGGTCGAGCCTGTCAAGATCGAAGCCTTTCAGCAGCGCGAGCTGCTGCAGCATCACCGGTCCTTGTCCCCAGGGGCCGGTCTTGCACACCGTGTAGCGGCCGTAATCGTAGGTCTCCGGCGCTTCGACGCCCGGCGTCCAGCGCGCCATGTCGGCTCCGGTCAGCACGCCGCGGTGCGGCTTGCCGCTGGTATCCATGATCTCCTGGGTGCGGCAAAACCGGTCGATCGCCTCGGCGACGAAACCATGCGACCAGATTTTCCGCGCCCGTTCGATTTGCGCGATGCGATCGCCGCCGGCGCTTTCGGCTTCCTTGATGATGCGGATGTAGGTCGCCGCCAGCGTCTTGTTGGTGAACAGCGCTCCGGTCAACGGCACCGTGTTGTTGGGTAGATAGACCGCGGCCGAGGTCGGCCAGTGCCGGCGGAACAGCTCGGCGACCGTGGCGATGGTGGCGTTGGCGCGCTCGACCAAGGGATGGCCGTTCTGTGCGTAGGCGATCGCGGGCGCGAGCACCTCGGCGAGCGATAGCGTGCCGTAGTCGCGCAGCAGCAGCATCCAGGTCTCGAACGTGCCGGGCACGCAGGCGGCAAGGAGCCCAGTGCCGGGCACGAGATCGAGGCCTTCGCGGCGATAATGCGGGATGGTGGCGTCGGCCGGCGCCGGTCCCTGGCCGCAAATCACTTCCGGCTTGCCGCGCCGCACGTCGTAGACGATGACCGGCACGTCGCCGCCCGGACCGTTGAGATGCGGCTCGACCACCTGCAGCGTGAACGCCGTCGCCACCGCGGCGTCGAAGGCATTGCCGCCCTTCTCCAGTGTCGCCATGCCGACCGCGGTCGCGATCCAATGCGTCGTGGCGACGACGCCGAATGTGCCTTCGATGACGGGCCGTGTGGTGAACGGGTCGGGATTGATGTTGGTCATGCGGATTCTCATCGCGCCTCCGCGGCCGGGAGTGTACTCGATCCGGGCTGGAATACCTGTTCAATTATCGTCTTTATACGCGTTGAATCATAAGAACCATTGCGATCGATGGCGACCTCGGGCCATATGTTTGTCACAATACGCAGGGCATTTTGGTGAAACGTCGAGGAGGGAGAGCAGGGCGTGGTTTTCAGAAACCGGTCCAAGCTCCGAGGAATTGCCAGTGCGATTTTGGCCCTTCTGTCCGTTGGTTCCGGCAATGCGCAAGAATCGTATGGAGTTGCGCCACGCGACGTCAAAACCCACTTGGACCGCCTTGTTAAGGCCTATCCTGACTGGATTTCCCGTCATGACGACGAGTTTCTTTTTTTGAAGGACGGCACGAAGTATCCGATCTCCGACCACCGAACGGACAAGACTTTCGAGGAGCTTCTGGAAACGCCGGACATTGACGATATGTTTTTCGTCCCATATCCGGCGGAAACGAAGCCGCAGCAGCCTCCGAGGAATTCGGACCCCGGCAGGGTACGGTTCGGACCGCTCTTCATCGCCATGTATGGTGATTGCACAAAGAATGAAGTCAGCAGGAAACTGCGGCCAATCGAATGGCTGCCGCAACATCACGGCGGACGCGTAGCAATCACGACGGTCAACGGTGTTGACAGGGCGCTGGTGGCCGTCTCGCGGGACCTCGACCAGTTACCTCTCGATATCATCAAGTATGCGAAACCCTCGGCCGGCACCTACAATTGCCGTACGGTCGCGAGCTCTCGCGCCAGGTCTATGCACGGGTATGGGGCGGCGATAGATTTGAATGTGCACTATTCCGACTACTGGCGTTGGGCTCCCAAGACCGGGATGGGGCCGGTATGGAAGAACCAAATCCCGATCGAAATCGTCCGCGTTTTCGAAAAGCATGGATTTATCTGGGGAGGCTATTGGTATCACTTCGATACGATGCATTTCGAATACCGACCCGAACTGTTTCCCGGAGCTTTGTCAGCCCTGCCGAAATAGACTTTCGATCGCCAAACAAAGGGGGATAGTCATGTTCAAGATGCTCATTCTCGTTGTCTCAATCAGCCTAACAGCAGCACTCATAACGACGCCAAGCCGAGCGCAGGAGTTGGTTGAAAGCTACGTGGCATTCCTGAGCGAGACGGATCACTTTAATTCGAACGGACAGCGCCTCACGTCGGCTGCTGCAATCATCAGACAAGATCGTGCCAACTTTCATCGCTTTGGCATCAGGGACCCGCAAGACGAAAATGACAGCTTTTTTGCCGACGCAGGCAATCGGGACACCCTGGAGCGTATGCTGGAAAATGGGCAAGCCGCGCCCGGCGTCATTTCGCGCATCGTCAATGGAACGGTTCTGATCCGCGTTGATATTTATCAGAGCGCGAGCGGACCGTTTATCAAGGTCACAGTGTTGAACTAACTAGAAAGCACGTCGCGCCCAGCCAACGGGTCCGGTCTTGGGCCGGCCCAATGACTGGCTCCGCGAAATGCGAGAACTATCGACCGGGCTCAGATATTGATCCCGGATTTCGCATCGCTCAATCCTGGCTACACTTATCAGCTCGACCCGGCGGCCGTCGGCACGAATTTCATCGCCACGCCGTTCATGCAGTAGCGCAGGCCGGTCGGCTTCGGCCCGTCGTTGAAGACATGGCCGAGGTGGCCGCCGCAGCGCTGGCAGGAGACGGCGGTTCGCGTCATGCCGAACGAGCGGTCTGTGGTTTCTTCGACCGCATGGTCGAGCGGCGCCCAAAAACTCGGCCAGCCGGTGCCGCTGTCGTATTTGGTCTTCGACGAGTAGAGCGGCAGGTCGCAGCCGGCGCAGGCGAATGTGCCGGCGCGATGCTCGTTCAGCAGCGGACTGGTGAACGGCCGCTCGGTTCCCTCGTGGCGCAGCACTTCATACGCCTCGTGGCTCAGGAGCTTGCGCCATTCGGCGTCGGTGTGGGTGACTTCGTAGCTGGTCGCCGCCTTGGCGGCGTGGGGCCGCGTCAGGCGGCCGATGGCCAGCGCCGCTAGTCCGGCAGCCCCGGCGTAGAAGGCATGTCTGCGCGTCAGCATCTGTCGTCCTCCACGAGCATGACCCGGAAAAGCTTGCCCTTGGACTTGATCCGAGGGTGGGAACCGGTTTTCCGAAAAAGATCATGCGCCAGCTTTAAGCCAAGAATCATATAGCCGAGGTCCGGGATCGGCGTCACGCCGCAGGCGGTAACGCGCATGGCAACATTTGGTGAAGTGTTGGACGGCCGCAATGACGAAGCGGAGAGATCGTCAAATCTTGCGGCTGTCGTAGGCCCGGTGCAGCAGCGCCTGGCGTTGCCGCGGCCGGCAGGTGACGTCGCCCGGCTCGCAACGGCGTTGAATTTAGCGGATGTGCCGGCGCATGGCCTTGCAGCCGCGCTCTAGAAATTCCAGCGCTGCGCGTTGGCAACCAGAAAGTCGCGAAAGGCCTGCACGCGCGCGACCGACTTGAGTTCTTCCGGATAGACGAAGTAGGCGTCGAGCGCGATCGGATCGGCATCGGAGAACAGCTGCACGAGGCCGCCGTTGCCCTCGACCAGATAGTCCGGCAGCATGGCGATACCCAGTCCGCGCTGGCAGGCGCGCAGGATGCCGAGAATGTTGTTGATGACGAGCTGGGCGGTGCGCGGCCCTTTGCCGTCGCGCGCCACCTCGATCAGCCAGCGCGAACGTTGCAGGTATTGCGGCACGTGGCCGCCGAGCACCACCAAGCGGTGATTGTCGAGATCCTCGAAGGTCCGCGGCGTGCCGAAGCGCTTGAGATATTCGGGCGAGGCGTAGACGTGGAAATGCACGGAAAACAGCTTGCGCTGGATCAGGTCGGGCTGCGTCGGCTGGCGCAAACGGATGGCGACGTCGGCCTCGCGCATGGCAAGGTCGAGTTCCTCCTCCGTGGTCACCAGCGAGATGCGGATATCCGGATAAAGATCGAGGAACTCGCCGAGCCGCGGCGTCAGCCAGTGCAGCCCGATACCCGGCGTCGTCGTCACCCGCAGGTCGCCGTTCGGCCGCTCGCGGCTGTCGGTCAGCTTGGCGCGCGCCGCCTCGAGCTTCATGAACACGTCGTGCGCGGTGCGAAACAAAAGATCGCCCTGCTCGGTGAGGATCAGGCCGCGGGCGTGGCGGTGGAACAGCGAGACCGACAGCTCCTGTTCGAGCGCGCTGACTTGGCGCGACACCGCCGATTGCGAGAGCCCGAGCTGCTCGCCGGCATGGGTGAAGCTGCCGGCTTCGGCAGCGGCATGAAAGACCTTGAGCTTATCCCAATCCATTACGTCACTCTACGCCTGCCTTCGATGGAGGAGGGGCGTTGCGCATTCACTCAGCCGCGGCCCGGTGCTCCGCGTGCGCGGCGAGGAAGCGCTCCGCCTCGAGCGCCGCCATGCAGCCCAAGCCGGCGGCGGTGACGGCCTGTCGATAAACGTCGTCGGCGACATCGCCGGCGGCGAACAGGCCGGGCACCGAGGTCGCGGTCGAATGCGGCGCCGTCTTGATATAGCCCGACGGTTTCATCTCCACCTGTCCCGCCACCAGCGCCGTCGCCGGGGTATGGCCGATGGCGATGAAAATGCCGTCGACGGGACGCCTGACGAGCGCGCCGGTCTTGACGTTTCTCAAGTGCGCGTGGGTGACTTTGAGCGGATTGTGGCTGCCGCTGATATCGTGAAGCTCGGTGTCCCAGATCACCGAGATCTTCGGATTCTTGAACAGCCGATCCTGCAGAATCTTTTCGGCACGCAGGGAGTCACGCCGGTGCACCAGCGTGACCTTGGCGGCAAAGTTGGTGAGAAACAGCGCCTCTTCGACGGCGGTGTTGCCGCCGCCGATCACCAGGACATCCTTGCCGCGATAGAAGAAGCCGTCGCAGGTGGCGCAGGCCGACACGCCATAGCCGCGGAATTTCTGCTCCGACGGCAGTTCGAGCCAGCGCGCCTGGGCGCCGGTCGCCAGAACCAGCGCCTCGGCGAAATAGATATCGCCGGAATCGCATTCGATGCGGAACGGGCGCCTGGCAAGATCGGCCTTGTTGACGTGATCGGGAACAAGCTTGGCGCCGACGTGGGCTGCCTGTTTGGCCATTTGCTCCATCAGCCAGGGGCCCTGGATCACATCGGCGAAACCCGGATAGTTCTCGACGTCGGTGGTGGTCGTCAGTTGACCGCCGGCCTCGGCGCCCTGGATCAGCACCGGCTCGAGCATGGCGCGGGCGGCATAGATCGCCGCCGTGTAGCCCGCCGGTCCCGACCCGATAATGAGGACTTTGACGTGGGTGGTTTTTGTCACCGGGTGGTCCGTCCGTTGAGACTGGCGCTGAAGGAACGAGTGCCCGCCTGGAAGCCCTTGATCACATGCATGGCTTCACTCGACCGGGCACGGCAAATCCGGAAAGGCACCGAATCCAGCAGGCCTGCGGCCATCCACGGGGAATCTAGGGATTTTCAGGAGCTATGCAAGATACGCAAAGCCCCAATCAATAGGGGATGGAAAACCTGAATCATCATTCCGAAGTAGGAGCGCACCCCGCCACAGGCGGCGGAGCTCACTTCCACTCGACTTTGACGATCTCATAGGCCTTGGCGCCGCCCGGCGTGACGACCTCCACCTGGACGCCCTTCTTCTTGCCGACCAGCGCGCGGGCAAGCGGGGAAGTGATGGAAATCTTGCCCTTTTTGGCGTCCGCTTCGGGTTCCCCCACGATCTGCCACACCGTTTTCTTGTCGGTATCCTCGTCGATCAAGGTGACGGTCGCGCCGAACGTGATGGTGTCGCCGGAAAGCTTCGATACGTCAATGATTTCGGCGCGCGCAAGCTTGTCCTCGAGCTCGGCGATGCGGCCCTCGTTGAGCGATTGCGATTCCTTCGCCGCGTGGTACTCGGCGTTCTCCGAGAGATCGCCATGCGTCCGCGCGTCGGTGATTTGCTGGATGATGCGGGGCCGTTCGACCTGCTGGCAATGCTTGAGTTCAGCCTCAAGCGCCGCATGGCCCTCCG
The DNA here is from genome assembly GCA_963721025.1 of uncultured Alphaproteobacteria bacterium. Taxonomy (GTDB): domain Bacteria; phylum Pseudomonadota; class Alphaproteobacteria; order Rhizobiales; family Xanthobacteraceae; genus BOG-931. The sequence goes on from CAVRHN010000002.1 coordinate 636,441, forward strand.
CCGTCATCGGAATCTTATCCATCGGTCTCAGACCTCCATACCCGCCGGCGTCCTCACTTCCGAAGTTGCCAAGCGCTTGCGGCAAGCTCTCGTGCGAACTTCGGAACCAAAGGACGCCAGCAACTTCGTCCTTTCGTGCGGTTTTTTGGATTTGAAGTTCCTTTGCCGCCCAACCCGAGGAACTTCAAATCCACCCGCACTGGAGACAAAATTCCAATCGCGGGCCGAAGCATTGCCCGGCCACGCGACTCTCAGTCTGTCTCTATACGTGCCGTCGCTCTGGCTCTTCCAATTTTGGATCAGAGGCGGCCGCAAAATAATTTTGCAGCGCACACACTTCGAGGTCGCCCCCGAGGTAGGCCTTGATACCCTGCGCTGCGGCGACGGCCCCAGAGAGAGTGGTGTAGTACGGCACTTTATGCAAGAGGGCCGCCCGCCGTAACGAGCGGCTGTCGGCGAGCGCCGTGGCCCCTTCCGTGGTGTTGAAAACCAGCTGGACTTCGCCGTTTTTGATGGCGTCGACGATGTGCGGGCGGCCTTCCGCCACTTTGTTGACCTTGACCGCCGCAACACCCGCCGCGGCGAGATAGCGCTGGGTTCCCGAGGTCGCCAGCACCCGAAAGCCCAACACGGCGAGCAGGCGGACCGGTTCGAGAATGCGCGCCTTGTCGGCATCCTTGACCGAGACGAAGACGGTGCCGCTCTTCGGCAGCCGGGAACCGCCGCCGAGCTGGCTTTTGACGAAGGCGACATTGTAGTCGCGGTCGATGCCCATGACTTCACCGGTCGATTTCATCTCCGGCCCGAGCACGGTGTCGACCGCCGCTCCAAAGCGCGCGAAAGGAAAAACCGCCTCTTTGACGCCGATATGACGCGCGGTGCCGAATTCGAAGCTCTGCGGCTTCAGCGCAAAGCTCGCCAGCGATTCGCCCGCCATGACGCGTGCCGCGATCTTGGCGGCCGGGATCCCGGTCACCTTGGCGACGAACGGAACGGTACGCGAGGCGCGCGGATTGACCTCGAGCACGTAGATGTCGCCGTCCTTGATGGCATACTGCACGTTCATCAGGCCGCCGACCTTCAGCGCCAGCGCGAGCGCGCGCGTCTGCCGGTCAAGCTCGCGGATGGTGGCGGCGGAAAGATTGTGCGGCGGCAGCGAACAGGCGGAGTCGCCGGAATGGATTCCGGCCTCCTCGATGTGTTCCATGATGCCGGCGATATAGGCGTCCTTGCCGTCGGCGAGACAGTCGACGTCGACTTCGACGGCGTCGGTGAGGTAGCGGTCAATCAGCAGCGGCCGCTTCTCCGAGACGGCGAACTCGGACGGCCGGTCGAGGTCCGCAGCGAGCCGCGCGACATAGCGGTCGAGCTGCGCCGCCTCGTGCACGATCTCCATGGCGCGGCCGCCGAGCACATAGGACGGCCGGATCACGATCGGATAGCCGATCGAGTCGGCGATGGCGCGGGCTTTTTCCGGGCTGGTGGCGATGCCGCTTTTCGGCTGCCGCAGCTTGAGCCGATCGAGCAGCTCTCTGAAGCGGTCGCGATCTTCGGCGAGATCGATGGCGTCGGGTGAGGTACCGAGGATCGGCACCTTCGCCTTGGCCAGCGGCTCGGCGAGCTTGAGCGGCGTCTGGCCGCCGAATTGCACGATGACGCCGTGCAGGACCCCATTGGCGCGCTCGGTATCGATGATCTCGATCACGTCCTCGGCGGTGAGCGGCTCGAAGTACAGCCGGTCGGAGGTGTCGTAATCGGTCGACACCGTTTCCGGATTGCAGTTGACCATGATGGTTTCGTAGCCGACGTCCTTCAAAGCGAAGGCGGCATGGCAGCAGCAATAATCGAACTCGATGCCCTGGCCGATGCGGTTGGGGCCGCCGCCGAGAATGATGACCTTCTTCTTGTCCGACGGCGCCGCCTCGTCCGCGGCGCGACCGGCAAAAGGCGCCTCGTAGGTCGAATACATGTAGGCAGTCGGCGAGGCGAATTCGGCGGCGCAGGTGTCGATCCTTTTGAACACCGGCCGCACGCCGAGCGCGCGGCGGCGCGCGGAGACATCGTCGACCGCGAGGCCGGTGAGCCGGCCGAGCCGGGCGTCGGAGAAACCCATGGCTTTGAGCCGGCGCAGCGTGCCCGCTATCGCCGGCAGTCCCTTGGCGCGAATCTCGGCTTCGGTTTCGGTGATGCTGCGGATTTGCGCCAAGAACCACGGATCGATCCGGCAGGCAGTATGGATCTCTGCGTCGCTCATACCAAGCCGCATGGCCTGCGCCACTTTGAGGATGCCGTCGGGCGAAGGGGTGCCGAGTGCGGCGCGGATCGCGTTCTTGTCGTCGCCCTGGCCGAGGCCTTCGATCGCGATCTCGTCGAGCCCAGTGAGCCCGGTTTCCAGCGAGCGCAGCGCTTTTTGCAGGCTCTCCTGGAAAGTGCGGCCGATCGCCATCGCCTCGCCGACCGATTTCATCGAGGTGGTCAGCACCGGCTCGGCGCCGGGAAATTTCTCGAAGGCGAAACGCGGCACCTTGGTGACGACGTAGTCGATCGTCGGCTCGAACGAGGCGGGCGTGGCGCCGCCGGTGATGTCGTTGGCGATTTCGTCGAGCGTGTAGCCGACCGCGAGCTTGGCGGCGACCTTGGCGATGGGAAAACCGGTCGCCTTCGAGGCCAGCGCCGACGAGCGCGACACGCGCGGATTCATTTCGATGACGACGATGCGGCCGTCTTCGGGATTGACGGCGAATTGCACGTTGGAGCCGCCGGTCTCGACGCCGATCTCGCGCAGTACGGCGATCGAGGCGTCGCGCATGCGCTGGTATTCCTTGTCGGTCAGCGTCAGCGCCGGCGCCACGGTGATCGAGTCGCCGGTATGCACGCCCATCGGATCGAGGTTCTCGATCGAGCAGACGATGATGCAATTGTCGTTCTTGTCGCGCACCACCTCCATCTCGAACTCTTTCCAGCCGAGGACCAATTCCTCGATCAGCACTTCAGAGGTCGGCGAGGCGTCGATGCCGCGCTCGACGATCTCGATGAACTCCGCCTTGTTGTAGGCGATGCCGCCGCCGCTGCCGCCGAGCGTGAACGAGGGCCGGATGATGGCGGGAAGCCCGATATCCTCGAGCGCTTCGAGCGCCCCGATCAGCGTCTTGACCTGGTGCGAGCGCGGCGTGTCGAGACCGATCTTGGTCATCGCCTCGCGAAACAGCTTGCGATCCTCGGCCTTGTCGATGGCGGCGGCGGTGGCGCCGATCATGGTGACGCCGAATTTGTCGAGGACGCCCATGCGCCGCAGCGACAGCGCCGTATTGAGCGCGGTCTGCCCGCCCATGGTTGGCAAGAGCGCGTCCGGGCGTTCCTTCTCGACGATCTTGGCGACGATCTCCGGCGTGATCGGCTCGATATAGGTCGCGTCCGCCAAATCCGGATCGGTCATGATGGTCGCCGGATTGGAGTTGACCAGAATGACCCGATAGCCCTCGGCCTTGAGCGCCTTGCAGGCCTGGGTGCCGGAATAGTCGAACTCGCAGGCCTGGCCGATGACGATCGGGCCCGCGCCGATGATTAGGATCGAGGAGATGTCGGTCCGTTTGGGCATTGCTTCCGCGTGTTAGGCACAAAAAAAGGGCGCGCTTCTTGCGCGTCCTCGGGCCAGCGGGGCTCGGCCCCGCGCGCGGGCTCTTTAGACCAGAAACGACGGCCGGGGAAGGGGTTCGACCCGCTACCGAACAATGGGTGCTCACGCGCGCCAATTCAAGCACCGCTAACCGGCCACCATCGCATCCGTTTGCGTGTGGATTCGTTGCCAAATGTAAGGTAGCGACGGGCCGTCGCCTCAGCGCGGCCGCGCGTAAAACGTCGTGCGCGCCTGGTTATGGCCGATATTGGCCGGCGCGCGCTCCGCCGCGAAGCCGGCGGCGCCGAGTTTCTCGATCATGGTGGCGTTGGCGTAACGCGTCAGGCCGAGGCGCGAACGCAGGCGCCAGTAATCCGACAACCGCGAGCGAAGAAGCCCCCACAGCGCGGCAAAGGAAAAGCCGTTGGCGCGGCCAAATCGCAACAGCGCCCAGGCGTCTTTCGCCGCCACGATCCCGGGCGGGATGACATCGCCGACGACGAGCAGTCCGCCAGGTTTCAGCAGCCGATGAAACAGCGCGAACAGGGCGCCCGTCCCGGCCGCCGTGAGGTATTGCGCGACCGAATGCATGACGATCAGATCGAGCGAGTGCTCCGGCAACCGCGCGATCTCGTGCGGGGCAACGACACGAATCTTCGGATTGCCGGCGAAGCGCTTTTGCAGTTCGGCGCGCAGGCCGGGCGCCGCTTCGCACAGCAGGAGCTCGCCGGCGCCCGCGGCCACGAGGTCGGCATGCAGCGCCTCGCCGCACCCGTAATCGAGCACGCGCGCCTCGCTGGACGGTACCAGCGCGGCGATCGCTTGCGCGATCAGCCGATAATGCACGTCCTTGTGGCGGGCATTGACGTAGAGGAAATGCCGGCTGTCCCAGAACGCGAGCCAATCGGAGATCATGCGCGCCACGGACCGATAGGGGGTGAAATCGTCGAACCCGGAGACCGGCTGCTGTTGTGCTCAGCCTCGGCCGAAGTCCCGCATCGTTCCGACGAACTGCGCGAACAAATAATGGCTGTCGCGCGGACCGGGCGACGCTTCGGGATGGTACTGGACCGAGAATACCGGCCTGCCCTTGAGCTTGAGCCCGCAATTGGAGCCGTCGAACAAGGAGACGTGGGTTTCCACCGCATTGTTCGGCAGGCTTTTGCTATCGACGGCGAAGCCGTGGTTCATGGACGTGATTTCGACCTTGCCGGTCGTGAGGTCTTTGACCGGGTGATTGGCGCCATGATGGCCCTGGTGCATTTTCATCGTTTTGCCGCCGACCGCGAGCGCCAGCATCTGGTGGCCGAGGCAGATGCCGAAGACGGGCTTGTTCTCGATCAGCGTCTTGATCACCGGCACGGCATATTCGCCGGTGGCGGCTGGATCGCCCGGGCCGTTGGAAAGGAATATGCCGTCCGGCTTGAGCGCCAGAATGTCGGCGGCCGAGGTCTGCGCCGGCACCACTGTGACCTTGCAGCGATTGCCGGCGAGTTGCCGCAGGATGTTGCGCTTGATGCCGTAGTCGATGGCGACGACGTGGAATTCCGGCTCGCGCAGCTCGCCGTAGCCCTCGCCCCATGACCACGGCGTCTCCTGCCAGGTGAAGCGCTGCCCCGTCGTCACCATCGGCACCAGATCCATGCCGAGCAGCCCGGGCCATTCGCTCGCCTCGCGCTTGAGCGCGGCGAGATCGAAGCGGCCGGACGGCTCATGGGCAATCACCGCATTGGGCATGCCCTTCGCGCGGATGAAAGCGGTCAGCGCGCGGGTGTCGATGCCGGATAGCCCGATGACGCCGCGGCTTTTCAGCCATTGATCGAGATGCCGCGTGGCGCGGTAGTTCGACGGCGCCGTAATCGCGCTGCGCAGCACGACGCCGCGTGCGCCGGGCGTCGCCGCGAGGTTGACGGTCTCGATGTCGTCCTCGTTGGTGCCGACATTGCCGATATGCGGGAAGGTGAAGGTGATGATCTGGCCGGCATAGGACGGATCGGTGAGGATTTCCTCGTAGCCGGTCATCGCGGTATTGAAGCAGACCTCGCCGACGGCGTGGCCGGTGGCGCCAAAACCCTGGCCTTCGAGCACGGTGCCGTCGGCCAGGACGAGCAGCGCCGTGGGCTTGGGCTCGTCCCACACCTGTTGCGGCTGCGGTTGTGTCAGCATCGACAAGCGCCTAAATCTTCTGCGCACCCGCCGAGATACCGGCGAACTTGCGAGAGGCCATAGCCGTGTTGCGCGACGAGATCAACAATGCGCTCAAGGACGCCATGAAGGCTGGCGACAAGCGTCGTGTCTCGACGCTGCGCCTGGTCAATGCCGCAATTCTGCAGCGTGAGACCAGTGGCGCCGAGCGGGTCACGCTGACCGACGCCGAGATCCTCGACGTCATGGGCAAGATGATCAAGCAGCGCCGGGAATCGCTCGACATCTATGAGAAGGCCGGCCGCACCGACCTGGCCGCGCAGGAGCGCGAGGAGATCGAGATCATCTCGGCGTACCTGCCCAAGCAATTGTCGAACCTCGAAGCCGCCGAGGCGATCTCAGGGCTGATCAAGGAGCTCGAAGCCGCCACGCTCAAGGATATGGGCCGCACCATGGCGGCGCTCAAGGATCGCTTTGCCGGGCGGATGGATTTCGGCAAGGCGAGCGCGCTGGTGAAGAAGCTGCTGGCGGGGCATTCCGCTTCGTGACTTTGCCCCACGGGCGGCCACTTAGGCTGTGGATAACCGGGACAAGCGGCGCTGGAACTGCCACGCTACTGAGCCGCCCCCTATTTAGCCCGCTTTCGCGCTACCCTGGCGAATCACCATGCGATTCTCGCCGCAATTCCTCGACGAGCTGCGCGCGCGGCTTCCGGTTTCGGAAGTCGTGGGCAAGCGCGTGAAATTGCGCAAAGCCGGGCGCGAGTGGAAAGGGCTATCGCCCTTCAACAAGGAGAAGACGCCATCCTTCTTCGTCAACGACCAGAAGGCCATGTGGTTTGATTTCTCCTCAGGCAAGAATGGCAACATTTTCGATTTCGTCATGCAGACCGAAGGGGTGAGCTTTCCCGAGGCGGTCGAGCGGCTGGCCGGGCAGGCCGGCATCACGATGCCGGTGATGACGCGCGAGGCGCAGGCGCATGAGGAACGAAGAAAGACGCTGCACGACGTTGTCGAGCTTGCGGCCAAATTCTTCGAGGCGAATTTGGCGTCGCGTGCCGGCGCCCGTGGCCGCGGCTATCTCGCCGATCGTGGTATTTCGTCCGCGACCCAATTGAGGTTTCGGCTCGGCTATGCGCCCGCCGAGCAGTACGCGCTCAAGGAACATCTCGGCGCGGCAAAGATTCCAGTCGAGGATATGGTCGAAGCCGGGCTTTTGGTCGCCGGCGAAGACATCCCGGTGCCCTACGACCGCTTTCGCGACCGCCTGATGTTTCCAATCTCCGATTGGCGCGGCCGCGTCATCGCCTTCGGCGGCCGCGCACTCGATAAGGACGTTTCGGCGAAGTACCTCAATTCGCCGGAGACGCCGCTGTTTCACAAGGGCGCCACGCTTTACAACATCGCCGCCGCGCGCAAGGCCGCGCATGAAGGCGCGCGCGTCATCGCGGTGGAAGGCTATATCGACGTCATCGCCATGGTGATCGCGGGATACGAAGCGACCGTGGCGCCGCTCGGCACGGCGCTGACGACCGACCAGCTGGCGCTGATGTGGCGAATGGCCGACGAGCCGATCCTATGCTTCGACGGCGACGATGCCGGCCGCCGGGCCGCCTATCGCGCGCTCGATCTGGCGCTGCCGCAGCTCTTGCCGGGCAAGAGCCTCAAGCTCGCCGCGCTGCCGGACGGGCAGGATCCGGACGATCTGGTGCGCTCCGGGGGCCGTGAGGCGGTCGAGGATGTGCTCGCCGCGGCGCGCCCGCTGGTCGACGTGCTGTGGACGCGCGAGAGCGAGGCCGGCCCGTTCAACACGCCCGAGCGGCGCGCCGCCTTGGAAGCACGCCTCGCCGAAGTCACGGCGACCGTCGCAGACGAGACGGTGCGCCGCTACTACCGGCAGGATTTCGCCGCGCGGTTGCGCCAAATGTTTGCGCCGGCCGACATGGCCTCGCGCCGTCGCAATTGGGAGGAGAGGGGCCGCCGCCCCGGTCCGGGAGCCCGAACCGGCCTGCCCCGCGCCACGTTCCGCCGCGACGAGTCCTATGTGGCGGCGAGCCCCCAGCTCATGGCGAGCCCGCTGCATCGCGGCCATCGCGCGGCGATCCCGCGCCGGGAGGCCTTGATCCTGCAAGCCGCGCTCAATCACCCCTGGCTTCTGCACGACCGGTTGGAGGAACTGGCCGAAGCCGAATTCCGCCACGCCGACGCGCGCAAGCTCAAAGTGGCCCTGATCGATGTTCTCGCCCATCGTTTCAGTGAGGAATCAGGCCAAGAATCGGGGCGTGGGTCCGGTCAAGAGGCCGGCAAAACCGCGGATATCGCCCGGGCGGAACTCGTCGCCGAACTCAACCGCCGCGGCTTCGCCGACCTCCTGATCCGTATCGAGCGCACCATCACCACACCCTCGGTCTGGGGGGCGCAGCCGCAGGCCGCCGCCGCCGACGTTTTACTGACTTGGAAGCAGCTTCTTGCCTTGCATCGGCAGTGGCATTCCCTAACTAGGGAACTTAAGGACGCAGAATTGGCTCTCGGCCAGGATAACACCGAGACGAACTACACGCGGCTGCGCGACGTCAAGGCCCGGCTATCCACAATCGACGGAACCGAGGCCCTGATCGAGGGTTTTGGCGACCAATCCGGCCGCCCCTCGCGATCGACCTGAGCGCCGGCTGTTGGCGCTGGACGCCTCGGTACCGAGCGAATATGAGGGCGCTCGCGCGGTTGAACAGGGTTAGTCGGAGCTTAACGGAGTTCCGCGACAAGTAAGGGTCTGGATTCGGGCGGCGCCAGGAGCGCGCTGCCCCTTTTTGGCCGTTGGCGGGGGTTTAAGACGCGGAGCTCCGGCCCGAACTGCAGTCAGTCCGCCCGGCGTGGGCAATCGCCATAGGGTAGGGACGAAGAAGCTGATGCGGCGTTGGTAGGGACAGGCGTTCGTGGAGACGGGACACATGGCAAGCAAGAGCGCGGGCACCAAGACGATCGCGAGCAAGGTCAAGGCCGCCCCGCAAAAGGAGGGTGAGGCGCCGGAGAAAGAGGCGCCCGAAACCCCGGACGCGCCCCTGCCGCTGCTCGATCTCTCTGACGCCGCCGTCAAGAAGATGATCAAGCAGGCCAAGAAGCGCGGCTATGTAACCTATGAGCAGCTCAATTCCGTGATGCCGTCGGAGGAAGTCACCTCCGAGCAGATCGAAGACGTGCTGGCCATGATGAGCGAGATGGGCATCAACGTGGTCGAGACCGAAGAAGCGGAAGCCGACGGCGAGGAAGAGGCGCGCGAGGAGCCGGAAGAGGAAGAGGCCGAGTCTGGCGAGCTGGTCGAGGTCGCGCAGAAAACGCCGGCCAAATCCGAAGCCAAGGAACCCACCGAGCGCACCGACGATCCGGTGCGGATGTATCTGCGCGAAATGGGCTCCGTCGAGCTTCTCTCGCGCGAGGGTGAGATCGCCATCGCCAAACGAATCGAAGCCGGCCGCGAGGCCATGATCGCCGGCCTGTGCGAGAGCCCGCTGACCTTCCAGGCTGTCATCATCTGGCGCGACGAGTTGAACGAAGGCAAAGTTTTCCTGCGCGACATCATCGATCTGGAAGCGACCTATGCCGGCCCCGACGCCAAGGCGGTGGCGGCGGCGGCGCCGCCCGGCGATCCGGTCGCGGCCGGGGCGCCGGTCCCCGGAGGCTTCGCGCCGCAGCCGCCGCAGACGGTGGCGCCGCCTTCGGCGCCGCCCGCGGCCACGCCGTTCAAGCCACACAATGGCGCGCCCGACGGCGACGAAGCGCTGCCGGAAGGCGCGCTCGGCGAGCCCGATCTCGACGAGGACGATCTCGAGAACTCGATGTCGCTTGCCGCCATCGAGGCCGAGCTCAAGCCCAAGGTGCTGGAGACCTTCGACACCATCGCCAGCTCGTTCAAGCGGCTGCGCCGCCTGCAGGAGCAGGACATCCACAGCAAGCTGCACTCGAGTGGACCACTTTCGCCGCATCAGGAGCGCAAATACAAAAAGCTCAAGGAAGAGATCATCCAGGAGGTGAAGTCGCTGCGGCTCAATCAGGCGCGCATCGACGCCCTGGTCGAGCAGCTCTACGACATCAACAAGCGGCTGGTCGGCCACGAGGGCCGGCTGATGCGGCTGTCGGAGAGCCACGGCGTCAGCCGCGAGGATTTTGTCAAGAACTACCAGGGCTCCGAGCTCGACCCGCGCTGGCTCAACCGGGTCTCCAAACTCTCCGCCAAGGGCTGGAAGAATTTCGTCGCCCGCGACAAGGACCGCATCAAGGAGCTGCGCACCCAGATCCACACGCTGGCGTCGGAGACCGGCCTCGAAATCGGCGAGTTCCGCAGGATCGTGCACATGGTGCAGAAGGGCGAGCGCGAGGCGCGCCAGGCCAAGAAGGAAATGGTGGAGGCGAACCTGCGCCTCGTCATTTCCATCGCCAAGAAATACACCAACCGCGGCCTGCAATTCCTCGATCTGATCCAGGAAGGCAATATCGGCCTGATGAAGGCGGTCGATAAATTCGAATACCGCCGCGGCTACAAGTTCTCGACCTACGCCACGTGGTGGATTCGCCAGGCGATCACCCGGAGCATCGCCGATCAGGCGCGCACCATCCGCATTCCCGTGCACATGATCGAGACCATCAACAAGATCGTGCGCACCAGCCGGCAGATGCTCAACGAGATCGGCCGCGAGCCGACGCCGGAGGAATTGGCGGAAAAGCTCGGCATGCCGCTGGAGAAGGTGCGCAAGGTCTTGAAGATCGCCAAGGAGCCGCTGTCGCTGGAAACCCCGATCGGCGACGAGGAGGATTCTCACCTCGGCGACTTCATCGAGGACAAGAACGCCATTCTGCCGATCGACGCCGCCATCCAGTCGAACCTGCGCGAAACGACGACGCGGGTGCTCGCTTCGCTCACCCCGCGCGAGGAGCGCGTGCTGCGCATGCGCTTCGGCATCGGCATGAACACCGACCACACGCTGGAAGAAGTCGGCCAGCAGTTCTCGGTGACGAGAGAGCGCATCCGCCAGATCGAGGCCAAGGCGCTGCGGAAATTGAAGCATCCCTCAAGGTCGCGGAAGCTGCGGAGCTTTTTGGATAATTAGGAAGCCGTTGGACGCCTGATAGCGGTAATATCACCTGATAGCGGTAATATCATATGGACGAGCTAGGCTTTCGCACTGCAAGATGTGAGCTTGGGCAATTCGATCTCAAGCTGGTTTGAGGAGTAGTTCCGTGAGAAAGGTCAGAGCTTCTAAATTCGACCGCGAGTCCTCCTATCCGCGGGAGGATGTCCCCCTTATTTTTTTGACGATACCAGTGCTGTCACGAGCAACGGGGATACGGTTAAGGTGTATCTCTATAGGAGTCGTGCCAGCATAAAAGAGAATCTTGATGATACGCGTTCCGAAGTAATCGCTGAGCTCGGCATGGGGCTAAGCACATTCGCCATTATGACACTGAATTTTTATAACAACCTAAAGTCCATGATAGATGATGGCTTATTTCATTCCGAAACATTAAAGCTAGTTCAAGACGGCGTGGCTCACATTGAGGGCAAGAAACGCGTCGTGGAGTTGAAAATACAGAAGGAAAAATCTAAGCCATGAAAGACGTTGTGTCATCGAAGATGCGGTCTCGCGGGCTTAGCCATTTCCACCCGGAGGTTCGGGCTTTGGCCCAATATCGGAGCGCCGTACTGTCGCAGCTACACAGCACTGATAGTGCCAAGCGTCGCGCAAAGGCATACTCTCATCAAAGAGCGCACTCAAAAGAGTCAATAAAAAAATATGTCCCTGGGGTGAGGTTCCCTCTGCGCACAACAGACTTGGTACACAATCTTAAAGAACCACCACGAAACTTTCTCATCCATTGGCGGTATCCGGACCATTCGACTAGGCTCGATCGTGACTTGCCGTCGCTCGCGGTATTTAACGCCGAAATTGACCGCCTTACATCGGGGCGTGAGGGAGGCTACGCAAAGTTGGCGCTAGCACGAGGGAGTCAAGCGACGTCGCTTTTGCCTCGCATTTATAGATCTCCAGGCAATGGCATCGCGCTGCAAACGTCAACCAACAAGGGGACCGTGAACCTTATAATTGAGGAAGGGCAGGCCATTCTGGTTCGCGCTAGCGACGACTTTGCCGTTCAGATAACTTGCAATTTAAATCCTAAAAGCCTTTCCCAATTGCTTGATATCTATGAAGGCGAGTTAAAGCATCTTATTCTTCCTTAAGTTTGGGCTATGCCAGCCACTGACCATATCAACCCCCAAGAATTGTTGGGAAGAAGGCTATTTGGAAGGGATGGATGGAATTCATCTGGGTGGCCTGCACCTGGTTCCGAAGACACCGAGTTAGGTGTTTTTATGGAACCGGAGGTGAGTCATGGAGAGACGAAGGTTTACGCGGGAGTTCAAGCTTGAGGCGGTGCGGCTGATCAGGGATCGCGGGGTGTCGTATGCGCAGGCATCCGAAGACCTGAAGGTGCATCCGACGCAGCTGCGCAACTGGGTGAAGGCATTTGCGGACGATCCGCAGCATGCCTTCCCCGGCCAGGGTCAGATGAAGCCCGAGCAGCTGGAGATCGCGCGGCTCACGCGCGAGGTGATCAAGCTGAAGGCCGAACGCGACATCCTAAAAAAAGCCGCGGCCTACTTCGCGAAGGAATCGACGTGAAGTTCGGTTTCATTGCGAAGCACCGGGGGATCTGGCCGGCGGATTGGTTGTGCGGGGCGCTCGGTGTCTCGCGGGGTGGGTTCTATGCCTGGCTGACACGACCGCGCAGTCGGCGCAGCCGTAGCGATGAAGAGCTGGGCGCCAAGGTCCGGACAAGCTTCCTTGCCAGCGATCGAACCTATGGCGCCAGGCGGGTGTGGCACGACCTGCTGGCGGAAGGCTTCTCGTGTGGTCTGCATCGGATCGAGCGATTGATGCGCTTACAGGCTCTCAAAGCCCGTCCGCGACGGCGTCGGCTGCCGCCCGATCTGGGTGAGCGGCAGGTCGCCGCCGTCGCTCCCAACGTACTCGACCGCAGCTTCGCGGCAGCTGCTGCCAACCGCAAATGGATCGCTGACTTCACCTATGTGTGGACCGCGGAAGGTTGGCTCTATGTGGCGGTCGTCATCGATCTGTTCTCACGCCGCGTGGTCGGCTGGTCGATGAGCGCACAGATGACGGCACAGCTCGTCACCGACGCCCTGGTGATGGCGATCTGGCGCCGGGGCAAGCCCGATGCGCTGCTGCATCACTCCGATCGCGGCAGCCAATACACCAGCGAGCAGTTCCAGAAGCTGATGGCCGATCATGGCATCGTCTGCTCGATGAGCCGCTCGGGCAATGTCTGGGACAACGCGGCAATGGAGAGCTTCTTCTCGTCGCTGAAGACCGAGCGTACGGCACGCAAGACCTATCGGACGCGTGATGAAGCCAAGGCTGACGTGTTCGATTACATCGAGTGCTTCTACAATGCTAAACGCCGGCACTCGACAATCGGCTACAGAAGCCCCATGGAGTTCGAGATGCAGTCGGGTTTAGCTTAGGCGGGTGTCAACCGAACCGGGTGCAGGCCATATCGACCTGCTGAAGCGGTCGACAAATTCGAGTACCACGCGCGTGCTAAAGTGCCGCTGGAAAGGATAGCGGGTCTCGATGCTGATTAAGGTCCGGCGCATTGAAAAGCTCAGCGGCTTCCAGCTGCGGTGCATTTCGATGACGGCAGCGTGGGTGAGCACGACTTTACGGCGCTGATGAACGAGCCCGGTCCGATGCTGGGACCGCTCCGCGATGAGACTTATTTCGCGCGCGTGTTTCTCGAATTCGGCGCGCCGGCCTGGCCGAACGGATTCGATATCGCGCCGGAGTGGTTGCGGCGCGAGATGGAAGCCGCCGGCGAATTGACTCGCGTGGCGGCGGAATAGAACCCACAGCGCTCACACCGCCGCGACCGCGCTCACCTCGATCAGAAACTCCTCCCGCACCAGGCGATCGATCACGAGCAGCGTGTTGGGCGGATAGGCGCCACCGGCGAACAGGCGCGGGAATTCGCGCGCGCGGTATTGCGCGAACTTTGCGATATCCTGGGAATGCACGAGATAGCTCGTGAACTCGACGACGTTGCCGAAGCCCGCGCCCTGCGAGGCGAGCGCCGCGCCGATGTTGGCGAATACCTGCGCGCATTGGCCTTCGAAATCGGCAGGGATCTTGCCGCCGATGTCCATGCCGACCTGTCCGGCGATGAACAAAAATTCCGACGCCTTGACGCGCGCGATGTTCGAATAAGCGGCGAGCGGTTTGCCGAGGCTGTCGGGGTTGAGCATCTTAATGCTGGGCATGAGTTTCTCCATCGCGGCGCGCGTCATCGCCTCTAAGTTCTTGTTTTATCGCGCGTCCGGACGGAAAACCGGTTTCCACTTTTCCTGGACGCGCTCTGGGCTCGGCGCCGACGCGCGCCTACCAGCTCGCTTCGAGTTCCTTGCTGGCGTCGAGTTTCTTCTCGAGGGCGTCATTGACGACATCGAAAACGCGGCGCGCGCTCGACATGCGGATGGCCTCGCCCTGCTCAAGCCGATAGATCGATGAAATGCTCGGCTTGCTACCGGGCAGGCGGCTGAGGATATCGACGATTTCCCATCCCAGCTGTTCTTGCCTGAGCTGCCGCAGGCGGGGAAATCGCGCCTTCAACAGGCGGGCTCTCGGGCGTTTGGCCATGCGCCGTCGCGTCATCAAAAAGGAGCGCTAGTGGCTAAGTGAAATGGCAGCTAAATGCAAGTCATTGATTTTCTTTATATTATATAAGTTGTAACAGAGTTTCATTGACAATCTTTGATAATCAACCAGTATGAGACGAGTTGCGCCGTCCGAAATTGATCATCGGCGCCGCCACCCGCGAAGGATACGATGAGTCGGGCCGACTTCAGCCGACCTAAAGCCGAAGGCGTTGCGGACGAGTCCCGCAAGCCCTTGTCGTACGACAGCGGCAAGACAGCGGAAGACATCGGCATCGCCGCGCTCAAGTTGGCGAAGCGGGCGCGCGATGCCGGTCTCAGCACACTCGGCCATCTCTTGGAAACCGTCGCGCTCGAGGCGGGCGCCGAGGCCGCGACGAGGCAGTGGCCTGCCGATGCCGCGGAGCGGTGAGCTTGGTTTTTCGGTCCGCGCCGCAGCTTATGCTCGCGAGCGCTGTCGTACCTACTCGTCAGTGGGTTGGCGCTGCGCCGGTCAGGACACTGCCCACGCTTTCTTCTTGGCATCCGAGCGGGTGATGCTCTTGATCGCGAGCGGCGGCCGGCCGGACTTTTCGGCGATGCCGCGGTCCTGCTCGATCAGAAACTCGTGGGCGGGCTTGTCGCCGTCGATGCCGCCGATCAGCGCGCGCGGCACCTTGCGGTTCGAGCGCTGGGTGCCGTCTTCATAGAGCACGTCGAACATCACGAATTCGGAATTCAGTCCCGGTTTTCTCGGCATGGTTGTTCTCCTGAGAGCTTGCCGGGTCGAAAAGATCAGAGCCGGGCTCTCGTTTTTGCTTGAGCATGATTTCTTCCGAACCCGGCGCCCACCTGTCGGGATCATGCTATGGCGCCGGATAGAAACCGAGAACGCCGGCGCCAATGTCGGCGCCGGCGCTTGAGTGGCGAGTTAGATCGCCTGCAGATTGGTCGCCGCCGACTTGCCGCTGCGGCGGTCCGGTTCGATGTCGAACGAGAGCTTCTGTCCCTCATTGAGGTTCGACATGCCGGCGCGCTCGACGGCGGAGATGTGAACGAACACGTCCGGGCCGCCGGCGTCCTGAACGATGAAGCCGAAACCCTTCTGGGCGTTGAAAAACTTTACGGTACCTTGAGCCATCATGGCCTCCATTTGAAACGCATCATGCGTTTTGTGGCCGCGCGAACCATTCGCACGGTCTTCAATCCGGATTTTGCGTTGCTTGGGAAAGGCCCGTGAGGGCGAGACGTCAAGGCGGCTAAATCGCGAATGGCGCACATATAGCAATGTTTGGCGTATTTTGCAATCAGCCCGCGCGCCGGCCCGGTTGGGCTCGCCCGCCGGCATGCCGCCTCGCCGCCCTTATTCCAATCCCTCGATAATGCGCACGTCGCGCTCGGCACCGTCGCCGAGCGCTTGCAGGGCGGCCTGGTAGGCGGGGCTCTCATAGGCGCCGATGGCCTGTTGCAGGCTGGGAAATTCGGTAATCACGATGCGCTGCATGACCCCGGCCTCGAACGCCGCGGCGGCGGTGCCGCGGGCCAGATAGCGGGCGCCGAATGGAGCGGTCGCGGCCGGCGCGAGCTTGGCATAGGCTGCAAGTTTTTGCGGATCGGAAATCGAGCGATACGAGACTACCCAGTAGGCTTTCGGCATGACAAGCTCCGGTCAATGGCACACGCGTCCGCGCGGCGACAGAAACAAGCTTAACGCATTGTTGAGAGAGTGCGAACGGGTTGCGAGGTAAGTGGCCGCGGCTGCCTCGACACTTTTCGGGATCATACTGCAGGAGTAAGTTCGGCGTTAACCCAAAGAAAAGCCCGGAGGCCGGTGATGTCGTTTCTCAGCGCGCTGTTCGGCCGGCTTGCTCCCGCCAGCGCCGAAAAAGTCCCAGAGGCGATTGAATACAAAGGCTTCATCATCCGTGCCGCGCCGTACAAGAGCGAAGGCCAATATCAGACCGCGGGAACCATCGAGAAGGAGATCGGCGGCGTTCGCAAGGAGCACCGCTTCGTGCGCGCCGACGCTTTCGCGTCTTACGACGACGCGGCGAACTTCGCGCTGAGCAAAGCGCGGCAGATCATCGACCTGCAGGGCGAGCGGATTTTTGGGTAGCAGTGGGGGGATTTTGCACGATGGCTTGGCAAGCGGCTCTTCCACCGGCCGGTGCAGCCCCCATATTTAATGCGGTGGATCGCCGCTTGGGGTCCGCTGGTTTCGGGGCTGTCGATTCGGATGCAGCTTGATTCGTTCAGCAAGAGCTCCGGGCGTCCATAGGTATCCAGTGACGATGTTCCGTCCGCGCCGCAAAGGGCGTTCGGAATAGGCCGAGGGAAGAACATGAATTTCGACAAATACACCGACCGCAGCCGCGGTTTCATCCAATCCGCCCAGTCGCTCGCGTTGCGCGAGGGACACCAGCAATTTGCTCCGGAGCACCTGCTCAAGGTGCTGCTCGACGATCCCGAAGGGCTCGCCGCCGGGCTGATCGACCGCTCGGGCGGCAATTCGCGCCAGGCTTTGTCCGCCGTCGAGGCGGTGCTCGCCAAACGCCCGAAAGTCTCCGGCGGCGGCGCCGGCCAAGTCTATCTCGATCCCGGCCTTGGCGCGGGTCTTCGATACCGCCGAGAAGGCGGGCGAAAAGGCCGGCGACAGTTTCGTCACCGTCGAGCGGCTGCTTGCTTGCGCTCGCGCTCGAGAAGGGCAACGAGGCCGGCAAAATTCTCGCCCATGCCGGCGTGACGCCGCAAAATCTCAACGCCGCCATCGAGGCGCTGCGCAAGGGCCGCACCGCCAACTCCGCTTCGGCCGAAAACGCCTACGAGGCGCTGAAGAAATACGCGCGCGACCTCACCCAGGCGGCCCGCGACGGCAAGCTCGACCCGGTGATCGGGCGCGACGAGGAAATCCGCCGCACCATCCAGGTGCTGTCGCGCCGAACCAAGAACAATCCGGTGCTGATCGGCGAGCCCGGCGTCGGCAAGACCGCGATCGTCGAGGGCCTGGCCTTGCGCATCGTCAACGGCGACGTGCCGGAAAGCCTGCATGACAAGAAGCTGCTTGCGCTCGACCTGGGCGCGCTGATCGCCGGCGCCAAATATCGCGGCGAATTCGAGGAACGGCTCAAGGCCGTGCTGCAGGAAGTGACGTCGGCGGCCGGCGCCTACATCCTGTTCATCGACGAGATGCATACGCTGATCGGCGCCGGCAAGGCCGACGGCGCCATGGACGCCTCGAACCTGCTCAAGCCGGCGCTGGCGCGCGGCGAACTGCACTGCATCGGCGCCACCACGCTCGACGAATACAAGAAGCACGTCGAGAAGGACGCCGCGCTGGCGCGCCGCTTCCAGCCGATCTTTGTCGAGGAGCCGAGCGTCGAGGACACCATCTCGATCCTGCGCGGGCTCAAGGACAAGTACGAGGCGCATCACGGCGTGCGCATCACCGACGGCGCGCTGGTCGCGGCCGCGACGCTGTCGCACCGCTACATCACCGACCGCTTCCTGCCCGACAAGGCGATCGACCTGGTCGACGAGGCGGCGGCGCGGCTGAAGATGCAGGTCGATTCCAAGCCCGAGGAGCTCGACTCGATCGATCGCGAGATCATCAGGCTCAAGATCGAGCAGGAGGCGTTGAAGAAGGAGAGCGATCCGGGCTCGAAGGAGCGCCTCAAGCGGCTCGAAGTCGAGTTGAAGGCGCTGGAGAAAAAGTCGGCCGACCTGACGGCGCGCTGGAAGTCCGAGAAGGAAAAGCTTTCCGGCGCGCAGAAGCTCAAGAACGAGCTCGACCAATTGCGCGTCGAGCTCGCCAACGCCCAGCGCCGCGGCGAGTACCAGCGCGCCGGCGAGATTTCCTACGGCCGCATTCCGGAGATCGAGAAAAAGCTCAAGGCGATGGAAGCCGGCGAGGGCAGGGGCGCGATGGTCGAGGAGGCGGTCACCGCCAACCACATCGCCCAGGTGGTGTCGCGCTGGACCGGCATTCCGGTCGACCGCATGCTGGAAGGCGAAAAGGAAAAGCTCCTGCGCATGGAGGAGCAGATCGGCAAGCGCGTGGTCGGCCAGGCCGAAGCGGTCAAGGCGGTGTCGACGGCGGTGCGGCGCGCGCGCGCCGGCCTGCAGGATCCGAACCGCCCGATCGGCTCGTTCATGTTCTTAGGCCCGACCGGCGTCGGCAAGACCGAGCTGACCAAGGCGCTCGCCGAATTCCTGTTCGACGACGAAAACGCGCTCATCCGCATCGACATGTCGGAATACATGGAGAAGCACTCGGTGGCGCGGCTGATCGGCGCGCCGCCCGGCTATGTCGGTTACGAGGAAGGCGGCGCGCTCACCGAAGCGGTGCGGCGGCGGCCTTATCAAGTGGTGCTGTTCGACGAGATCGAGAAAGCGCACCCGGACGTGTTCAATGTGCTGTTGCAGGTGCTCGACGACGGCCGCCTGACCGACGGTCAGGGCCACACCGTCGATTTCCGCAACACCTTGATTGTCATGACCTCGAACCTCGGCGCCGAGCTTCTGGTCAACCAGCCGGAAGGCGAGGACACCGAGGCGGTGCGCGATCAGGTGATGGCGATCGTGCGCGCGAGTTTCCGGCCCGAATTCCTCAACCGGGTGGATGAGATCATCCTGTTCCACCGGCTGCAGAAGTCGGACATGGCGCGCATCGTCGATATCCAGATGGTGCGGCTGGCCCGGCTGCTCGAGGAGCGCAAGATCACCATCAAGCTCGAGCCGAGCGCGCGGGATTGGCTCGCCGAAAAAGGCTGGGACCCGGCCTACGGCGCGCGTCCGCTCAAGCGCGTGATCCAGAAGTCGGTGCAGGACCCGTTGGCGGAAATGATCCTCTCCGGCCGCATCAAGGACGGCGAGACGGTCGTGATCACCGCCGGCAAGCAGGGGCTCAAGTTCAACGGCGAGGTGGCGGCGGCGGCGTAGCGGCGGCGGCGTTGATGCGCTCGCGGACGTGCTCGACGAAATAGCGGGCCGGCGATTTGGGCAGCCCGGTGACGACGAGCGGATTGAGGCCGCCCGAGCTCTCGACGCTGATGCTGTCCCAGAAAAAGCCGCGCGCGTGCGTAACTTCGGCGATATGCGACAGCGGCAGGTGTTCGTCGGTACGCCGCCACGGCGTCAGCCAGAATTCGACGATGCTGGTCGAAATGCCGACGTGGTCGGCGATCAGGCGGGCGGGAAACAGGAGCCGGGTGAACTTGAAGGTCAAAAGCGCCCACAGCCGGCTCGAGCGCACTTCAATGCGACCGTCGGCAGCCGCAGCGTCGGCCACGGAATTCCTCTCGCTCTAGCGAATTTGGGCGACGCGTCCGGGCACGTGCGCCATCATCGTCTCGAGCTGCTCGCGGTTCTTCTCGAACAGGGCCAGCGAAACGCCGTCAAGGACGCGCCCGCGCGGCAGCTTGACCGTCATCGGATTGACGAAGCGGTCGTTGATCAAAATCTCGAAATGCACGTGGGCGCCGGTCGAAAGGCCGGTCGAGCCGACGAAGCCGATGACCTGACCCTGCCGCACCCGGCTGCCGACGTTGAGGCCGCGCGCGAAAGCGGTCATGTGGCCGTAGGCGGTCTGGTAGCCGTTGGCATGGCGGATGCGTACGTATTTGCCGTAGCCGCCCTTCAATCCGATCTCGTCGATGGTGCCGTTGCCGGCGGCGAAGATCGGCGTGCCGAAGGGCGCCGCCCAGTCGACGCCGGTATGCATCTTCATGTAGTGCAGCAGCGGATGATTGCGCTCGCCGAACCCGGAACGCATGATGCCGATGGGGACCGGTTTGCGCACCAGGAACTTTTTCGCGCTCTTTCCGGTCTCGTCATAGTAGTCATAGGCGCCGTCGTCGGTTGTCTGATAGCGGTAGTACTTCTTGGTCTCGCCGCCGACCGTCAGCGAAACGTAGCGCACCTCGTTCCTGCCATCGCCGTTTTCGTCGTCCGCATAGAGCATGTCGAGCGAATCGCCCGGCTGCACCTTGCGCTGGAAGTCGACATCGTACGAATAGATGCGGACGATCTCCTCGATCACGGAGTTGGGAACGTTATCGCGTAGCGCCGTCTCGTAGAGGCTCTGATAGAGCCGCACGCCGCTGCCGTCATCGTCGCTGCTGTCGTCATCTCCCGCCCCGGCGACGTCGACATTGCGGATATCGACCGGGACATAGGTGCCCTGGTCGGAGAGGGCCGCCGCGGCTTCGATCTTGCTGTCGCCGGCGATGATGACGCGCAGCGGCCGCATGTGTCCGAGCCCGGCGGGGGTCGGTGAGCACGCGCAGCTTCTGCCCCTCCTTCAATCCGCCCTCGCGAGCCGACGGTCCGAGCACCGCGATGATCCGCTTGATCTCGTCGGGTACGGCGCCGAGTTCGCGCAGAATCGATCCGACTGTCTCACCTTTTTTCGCGACGATGACGCGTTCGTTCCAATCGTTGGTGCCGAGCGTCGTTTTCGGCAAAAGCGTAATGTTCTCCGGCACCACGCGCGCCTCGAAGCCGATATAGGGATCGGTGTCGCCCTCGGCGGCATAACTGAGCTTGAGGCTTGTCGGCGGCGCGTCGGCGCTGGCGAGCAAGGTTGAATTCGCCGCGGCAGTCGCGACATCGCGGACGCGGGCGACGACCTCGTCGAGCGGTAGCAGCGTCGACGGCTTCACCTTCGGCAACAGCGAGTTGATGTCGCAGACCGCAGGCGTCACCCGGCCTTTGGCGGCGACCGGCGCGAAATCGCAGGTGACAAAGGATACCTCGGCGTCCGGTTCCGCCGCCGGCGTATCGTCGGCGCTCGCCACGCCTTCGGTGAGGAGCTTTTGCGGATTGAATGGGGGAATGTTGGCGGAGAGTTCCGAAACCGACAGCGCAAGATTGCCGGAGACGCGCACAAAGGGGCGCATGCGCACCAGTTCGCGATCGCGCAGCCGCGTGGTGATGGGCAGGCGCAGGATCTGGCGGGCAATGCTCGGTTCGGTGATGGCGGGCAGGCGATCGGTCTTGCGGATGCCGCTCAGGCGGCCGCCGATGCCGGCGACCGCCCCGCGCAAGGCGGTCTCGACGCGTTCCGGCGCCGAAGCGAAATTGGTTTCACCGTCCAGCGAAGCAAAAACGGCGCCGCCCATGAGCGCCGCGCCGCACAGTCCGGTCAGGATGGTGCCGCTGAACCATTGCAGCGAAAGCCGGCGCCGGTCGACGAGAGCGCCGGAGCCCCCCTCTGCCGAAAGCGGCGGCTCGTTGCCGAGATGAATGGGCTCGGCTTCCAATCGCCGTTTTGCGCCGCGTAGCCTAGCTTGGTCCAAGACCACCGTCCCCCGCAGTCGCAATCGCACTCGGTCCGCCGCATCCCGCGGCTTTCCGAGTTCGTAACCAAGTCCGGCACCCGGACAAGTCTCGATTGACGCCTTGACTAAAGGCGCAGAACGATCCCCGCGGCGGCCCGGTCAACCGACCCGACCGTCGAGGCCGAAAAGTTAGCTGACGCTGGCGTTCCCCCGCATTGCGGCGTCCCCGACACGATTGTGCAAAGAACGGCGGAGGAATGTGGCCGCAGTGCGGCGCAAGCTGCGCCAAAACCTCATCGCGGCCAGCCGCTGCACTGCGCCCGGCGATTGTCTGGCTGCCGCCGAACCGGTAAAAATTGCCGCTTCATCGACGAATTCACAGCGCGCATTTTGGCGGTGCGGCCGTTGACAATGCCGGCACCCAAAGCCTATATAGGTCCTCACGACGCGCCGCCCGCTTCGGCGCGATGGCGCGTCTGCGAAGCCCCTCACTGTTTACGGTGAACGAGCATCCGGCCATGATCTTGTGGCCATGACGGATGCGCGGGGTTTCGGCGGCTCCGGCGTTTGCCGGAGACGGAGCCGCAAGGTTCCGGGGTGTTTGACAGGTGAATCGGAAGAAAGAGAAACGTGGACGGCGGAGTCCTTGCGGGCCGCTTCCTCGAACGGAGAAGGTTTGGTCGAAAGGCTTGGCTTTTTCCGCAAGAGAGCGGCCATGGAAGAGACTTCGGCGGTCGACGTTTCAGGTCAACACTTTGGCCACTTGCGAAGCTCACGCTTCGCAAGAGACTAAAGTGGGACCTCGTCAAACGTTGTGATCAGCCGAGATCAAATCTCTTCAACTTGAGAGTTTGATCCTGGCTCAGAGCGAACGCTGGCGGCAGGCCTAACACATGCAAGTCGAGCGCCC
This sequence comes from uncultured Alphaproteobacteria bacterium, assembly GCA_963721025.1. GTDB lineage: Bacteria > Pseudomonadota > Alphaproteobacteria > Rhizobiales > Xanthobacteraceae > BOG-931. The sequence goes on from CAVRHN010000002.1 coordinate 659,089, forward strand.
CGCAAGGGGAGCGGCAGACGGGAGAGTAACACGTGGGAACGTGCCCTTTGGTTCGGAACAACCCAGGGAAACTTGGGCTAATACCGGATACGTCCGTAAGGAGAAAGATTTATCGCCAAAGGATCGGCCCGCGTCTGATTAGCTTGTTGGTGAGGTAACGGCTCACCAAGGCGACGATCAGTAGCTGGTCTGAGAGGATGATCAGCCTCACTGGGACTGAGACACGGCCCAGACTCCTACGGGAGGCAGCAGTGGGGAATATTGGACAATGGGCGCAAGCCTGATCCAGCCATGCCGCGTGGGTGATGAAGGCCCTAGGGTTGTAAAGCCCTTTCGGCGGGGAAGATAATGACGGTACCCGCAGAAGAAGCCCCGGCTAACTTCGTGCCAGCAGCCGCGGTAATACGAAGGGGGCTAGCGTTGCTCGGAATCACTGGGCGTAAAGCGCACGTAGGCGGCTTTTTAAGTCAGGGGTGAAATCCTGGAGCTCAACTCCAGAACTGCCTTTGATACTGAGAAGCTCGAGTCCGGGAGAGGTGAGTGGAACTGCGAGTGTAGAGGTGAAATTCGTAGATATTCGCAAGAACACCAGTGGCGAAGGCGGCTCACTGGCCCGGTACTGACGCTGAGGTGCGAAAGCGTGGGGAGCAAACAGGATTAGATACCCTGGTAGTCCACGCCGTAAACGATGGATGCTAGCCGTTGTCGGGTTTACTCGTCAGTGGCGCAGCTAACGCATTAAGCATCCCGCCTGGGGAGTACGGTCGCAAGATTAAAACTCAAAGGAATTGACGGGGGCCCGCACAAGCGGTGGAGCATGTGGTTCAATTCGAAGCAACGCGAAGAACCTTACCAGCCCTTGACATGTCCCGTATGAGTACCAGAGATGGAACTCTTCAGTTCGGCTGGCGGGAACACAGGTGCTGCATGGCTGTCGTCAGCTCGTGTCGTGAGATGTTGGGTTAAGTCCCGCAACGAGCGCAACCCTCGCCCTTAGTTGCCATCATTCAGTTGGGCACTCTAAGGGGACTGCCGGTGATAAGCCGCGAGGAAGGTGGGGATGACGTCAAGTCCTCATGGCCCTTACGGGCTGGGCTACACACGTGCTACAATGGCGGTGACAATGGGACGCAATGGGGAAACCCTGCGCAAATCTCAAAAAGCCGTCTCAGTTCGGATTGTGCTCTGCAACTCGAGCACATGAAGTTGGAATCGCTAGTAATCGCAGATCAGCACGCTGCGGTGAATACGTTCCCGGGCCTTGTACACACCGCCCGTCACACCATGGGAGTTGGCTTTACCTGAAGACGGTGCGCTAACCGCAAGGAAGCAGCCGGCCACGGTAGGGTCAGCGACTGGGGTGAAGTCGTAACAAGGTAGCCGTAGGGGAACCTGCGGCTGGATCACCTCCTTTCTAAGGATGATCCTTCAGGGGCGCCTCACGCGTCTCTATCGGATCTCTTGGAAACATCAGGGCAGATCGGTTTTCGGATCGGTTTGCCTACTTGCAGGACGCCGCCGTCTTCATTTCTCTTTCTTCGCGAACGAGCCAGGTCCAGGGGTCAGTAATCAGTATTCAGTCATCAGATTATGCGAACGTTTCTGATCGCTGATTGCCGATTACTGACTCCTGGAACCGGGCTTGTAGCTCAGCTGGTTAGAGCGCGCGCTTGATAAGCGTGAGGTCGGAAGTTCAAATCTTCCCAGGCCCACCAACCTTCGGTCGCGCAGCGCAGCGAAGGTTGCCACGCCGAACGGCGAAGGCGGGCTGGCTGACGCTGAGCTGCGGCTTGGCAAGCCAGCCGATTCCTGACTGGCGGGGCCATAGCTCAGTTGGGAGAGCGCCTGCTTTGCAAGCAGGAGGTCGTCGGTTCGATCCCGTCTGGCTCCACCAGGCGGCTCCGCCGACTGCAAACAGCTCGTTCGTGAGAAACTCAATCAGCGCGCTCTCGGCTTTGTCGAGGGGCGCGCCTGTTATCTGACATCGTGAAGAGGAGATCGATCCGAGCGTTGCGCGTGACTGAAAGGTCGCGGGCGGCGCGCTACTCCAGGCATTTCCATCGACGCAAGTCTGTCATGGCTGAACTGGCGGAATGCTCATGTCGGCAAAGCTTGACCGCAATGCCGTTGGATCGATCTTGTGAAGCAAGCTGGTCTTTCTAATCAGTGTCCGCCGCAGCGATGCAAATCGTTGCGGGCCATCGCCGAGATGGGTGGGCATTGATAATGAGAGCGATCAAGTGTCTTAAGGGCATTTGGTGGATGCCTTGGCGCTGAGAGGCGATGAAGGACGTACTACGCTGCGATAAGCCGTGGGGAGCTGCGAAGGAGCTTTGATCCGCGGATTTCCGAATGGGGAAACCCACCTTCGATGACAGTAGTCAGATGACGGCGATCGGATTCTTATCCGTCTTCTGTCGTCTGATCTCTGGCATCAAGGGAAGGTATGGAGCTTCCGAATAAAATAGGAGGTTTCAAGCTAACCCGGGGAACTGAAACATCTCAGTACCCGGAGGAAAGGACATCAACCGAGACTCCGCTAGTAGTGGCGAGCGAAAGCGGACCAGGCCAGTGACGATCCAGAGACAACCGGAAGCGCTTGGAAAAGCGTGCCGCAGAGGGTGAGAGCCCCGTACGGGTAATGCGAAGGATCGTCCTTGAGTAAGGCGGGACACGTGCAATCCTGTCTGAACGTGGGGGGACCACCCTCCAAGCCTAAGTACTCCTCAGCGACCGATAGCGAACAAGTACCGTGAGGGAAAGGTGAAAAGCACCCCGACGAGGGGAGTGAAATAGACCTGAAACCGAATGCCTACAAACAGTGGAAGCCCAAGGTTCGTCCTGGGTGACCACGTACCTTTTGTATAATGGGCCAGCGACTTAATCTGACGAGCAAGCTTAAGCCGATAGGCGTAGGCGCAGCGAAAGCGAGTCTGAATAGGGCGTTCAGTTCGTCGGATTAGACCCGAAACCTAGTGATCTAGCCATGGCCAGGCTGAAGGCAGGGTAACACCTACTGGAGGGCCGAACCGGTGTCTGTTGAAAAAGCCTCGGATGAGCTGTGGCTAGGGGTGAAAGGCTAATCAAACTGGGAAATAGCTGGTTCTCCGCGAAAGCTATTTAGGTAGCGCCTCGCGTGAATGCTCCAGGGGGTAGAGCACTGGATGGGCTAGGGGGACTTACCGTCTTACCAAACCCAACCAAACTCCGAATACCTGGAAGCACTGCGCGGGAGACACACGGCGGGTGCTAACGTCCGTCGTGGAGAGGGAAAAAACCCTGACCAACAGCTAAGGCCCCTAATTCGTGGCTAAGTGTGGAAGGATGTGGGAATCCCAAAACAACCAGGAGGTTGGCTTAGAAGCAGCCATCCTTTAAAGAAAGCGTAACAGCTCACTGGTCTAAATAAGGG